>JAYRXC010000019.1:0-112608 GCA_041917655.1 Ignavibacteria bacterium
GGGAGAATTGCTGCCGGCCTTGTATTTTGGCGATTTAACCAAATTGGTTTCCATTTTGAATAATTATCGGGGGTTTAGCTTCTAAAAGCAAACCCCCATTGTGAATTTCCATAGGCCGTAAATCATTGTTCAATCTTCGCTATCGGATTTGCAAGCGATCGTCCCCCCTTCTCAAAAGCGGAAGGGGGGACTTGCAACTGTTTTTGTCCCCCCTTTTTGCTTCTGAAAAGGGGGGAGAATTGCTGCCGGCCTTGTATTTTGGCGATTTAACCAAATTGGTTTCCATTTTGAATAATTATCGGGGGTTTAGCTTCTAAAAGCAAACCCCCATCGTGAATTTTCGTAAGCTGCAAGAAATCATTCAATCTCAGCATTCGGATTTGCAAACGATCGCCCCCCCTTCTCAAAAGCTGAAGGGGGGATAATAGACCCTGTCTGTTGTCTCATTCTTTGCTTACCTAACTAACAGGCAGTCAAAGCAGGTGCCTAGAATTCACCAGTGCCGAAGGCACTGAATATGGGTAGAATTTGGATGACCCTGAATATTCCGTCCCGTACGGGACGGGATAATGCGGGGGTTTCTTCTTCTACCCATATTCCATCCCTAACGGGATTGGGTCTATTGTTTCCGAAAGGTAAAAAGTTATATCTTAACAATTGTTCTATCAGTATGTTGCAATGACAGGGTGATTTGGTATTTTTTAATTGTGATAAGTACTCTTATATTTGTATTCACTTTTTTCAGATTGAATAAGATCTTACTGAAATTCACAGTGTTTTTAGTTTTGTTCATACTTGGCCTGCAAACCAATTTTGAACTGTCATACTATTTGCTTTTTTGTCTTAACAGGGAAGCTTTAACCGAAGCAGTATGCGAAAAGAAAACAGAAACCTGTAAAGCATGCTGTTACCTGAATAAGCAGATCGAAAAGGAGACCGAAGAGAGCTCTCCGATGGTTCCGGAAAGAGAGAAGAAGAGCAATGAAATAAAGATACAGGAATACTTTCCTTCTCATTACGCATATGAAAACGGCACACGTCCAAAACAACTGAATGTTATATCAGCTCAAACTATCCTTACCTCTGGATATAAAGGCAGTATATTTCATCCTCCCAAGGTTCAGCCTTTCGTTTAAAAGTTTCGGAAAAATTTAATAATTCATTTTAAAAGAAAGGTTTTTTTATGAAGAGGCTGCTCTTTGGGGCTACGCTGTTGCTTGCGCTTGCCCTGTATGTATCCGGCTGCTCGGATTCTGATGTAATTACAAACAACGATCCAAACGGTCCCGGTTTAAGCGGGCTGATAAAGGTTGATTCCGCTTACGCAACCGGCTCAAAAGCCATTGTTGCGCTTTACGCATCAGATTCACTTAGAACCGGATACAATAAATTCTATGTTGTACTGTACGATTCAGCAACAGGTACTTTAATAACAGATTCACATGTAATGTTAATGCCCGAAATGAACATGGGTATGATGTCGCACTCCGCGCCATATGAAGATCCGGCCAGCGAAAATGCTGTTGACGGAAAATTCCCCTGCGCGGTAGTTTTTATTATGCCTTCTGATAATATGATGCCCTGGAAGCTTGATGTAATGGTGCATAACCACAGCGCGCCGGGTGAACCGGAAGGAACCGCAAGCTTTAACCTTGCAGTTGCTGATAACCCGACAAAATTCAAATCAATTATGACCGGGGATAGTACCAGGCTATATTTATCCTATGTTAAGCCTTCGGGTCCGGTAGTTGGCATCAATGATTTCGAATTCACGCTGCATAAGCGGGTCAGCATGATGAGCTTCCCTGCGGATTCATCCTATACAAGCACCATTTATCCATGGATGCCTTCGATGGGACATGGTTCCCCGAATAATGTTGATCCCTCACACATAGGAATGGGTCATTATAACGGTGATGTAAACTTTACAATGACAGGCGACTGGCAGATAAAAGTTTACCTGCATAAGAACGGCGTGACAGATTCAACATATTTTGACCTGTTGTTCTAAACAAAATCATACTGCGTTCGTAATGTGTTCTCAATGAGAGCTTAACGAATCACATGATTTCAATCATAGGCTGCCGTCAGAGGCGGCAGCTTATTTAAAATTCATCCACCAATGAGAAAAATATTTGTATTTATTCTGGTCATGCTCGCTATTGCAGTGTGCAATATAAATGCGCAAAGTATTACCGGAAGGGTAGTTTCGTATGAAACCGGTGAGCCCCTGGATAATACTGTGATCGAGATTAACGGTAAGAAAATAACACAAAGCAGTCAAGATGGATATTTTAAAATTCCGGCAATATCAGAATTTCCGGTTACTGTAAACTTCAGACGAATTGGCTACAATAACAAAGAGATTACATTCGAGGTAAGCAGCAATTCAGTATTAGCTGAGCTTTCCGAACAATTGCCCGGTACTGATGAAATAGAAGTTAATTCGACTCTCTTCAGTAAAAGCGGAATATTAAACGGTTTTTACCTGAAATCGGGGCTGAACACGGTTGACGAGCTGCTTGAAAGGGCGCCGGGTTTAACTGTGGTT
Source organism: Ignavibacteria bacterium (assembly GCA_041917655.1). Lineage (GTDB taxonomy): Bacteria > Bacteroidota > Ignavibacteria > Tepidaquicellales > OLB5 > OLB5. The sequence continues at coordinate 2,552 of JAYRXC010000019.1, forward strand.
AAGAGGGGCAATTATGCATCCGAACCCGTGATCCGTGGGCTCAATTCAGACAGGCTAAGCATTACTTTAAACGGAATGAAGATACAAAGCGCATGTACTGATAAAATGGACCCGGTTACGTCTTACGCTGAAACAGGAAACCTTGAAAGCGTGGAAATCTCACGGGCTTCATTCACATGCGGAAAATGCGGAAACAAGCAGGGCGGAGTTGATTTGAGGCTCAAAGATGCAGTTACCGGAGAGCGGCTCAGGCTAAGCGGTTCATTAAACGCAGGCTTCATGACGGTTTCAAACAGCAAGCTTGCCGATGGCAGAGTCAGCGTTAGTTCTGCTATATACGGTTCAACTTTGAATCTCATCTACAAGTCAAGCGGTGATTATAAGACGGGAAGCGGAAGCCGGGTAGATTATTCAGGTTATAATAAAATAAACCTTGCGAATTCACATATTCTTAAGTTAAACGATAAGCTTGAATTAACAGCGGAACTGCTTTATGATTATGCCTGGGATATTGGATATCCCGCTTTGACAATGGATGTGAAAACCGCAGAAGCGCTGATTGCAGGGGTAGGGTTCAAAACAAAAGAGCCATCCAGGTACATAACCGGTATCGAAGGAAAAGCTTATTATAATTTCGTAAATCATCTGATGGATGATTCTCACAGGAATAACAGGATAAAAATGGTTATGCCGGGCTGGACAACAACCAAAGGGGGATACCTGAAAGGAAACTTCACAATAGGAAACTATACCGGTGATATTAAAACCGAAGCCACTTTTACAACGGCGCGGGCAGAAATGACAATGTACGTGCCCGGCTCTATACCAATGTTTATGCTTACCTGGCCGGATGTTCTGAAGAACGATATTTCAGTAAGCCTGAACCTGAAAAGAAAAATAGGCAAAAATGTAATTGTTTCAGCCGGCTCAGGGATATCTTTCATCAGCTCAAGCATCGAAGATGAGCTTGGTTACGGAGAGCTTAGTATTTTTTATCCGGAATTTAACGGCAAGGATAGCAGGCTTGCGGGAAGTGTCTCAGGCGGGCTCAGGGTAAGTTTTTCGGATAAACTTTCCGGCGGATTGCATTATTCTTTTATTGAGAGAGATCTCTCAATCTCCGAACAGTACGCCTTCTATATCTTTAACCGGCAGGACGCATACGATTATATTGGCGACCCCTTCATAAAAAATGAGAAGATGCATCAGGCCGAGCTTTCCGGCGAGTATTCATACGGCAGGCTAAAAGCCGGTATAAATATTTTCTACTATCATTTTAATGATTACATTTCGGGTTTGATAGATAACTCGCTCTCGCCGATGACCGAAGGGGCAAACGGAGTTAAGATATACAGAAATATTCCTTCGGCGGAAATTTCCGGGTTTGAATCAACCATAGAAGCGGGCATAACCCCTCATATTACCATTGTAAATGCCGTTCAATACACACAGGGGAAAGATAATGCAGGCGGCAGCCTGCCTCAAATGCCGCCGCTATCAGGAACGCTTTCAGTACGGTATACCCGGGGCATATTGAGTGCGCAGCTTGAAACGATATGGGCTTCCAAACAGGACCGCATTGATATTAAATATGGTGAATCAATAACCCCTTCATTTGCAATAATGAACCTGAGGGGCGGCATAAAGCTTCTTGAAAGGCTAACGGTCAACGCCGGAATTGAGAATTTATTCAACAAAGAATATTACCAGCACCTGGACTGGCAGAAGATTCCCAGGCCGGGTAGAAATTTTTATTTAACGGTTAAAACTGAAATTTGAGGAAAAATATGAAAAACAAAATATTGATATGTTTAATTCTTTCGTTAAGCATTTTACAGGGTATCTTTGCCCAGTCGGCTCCTTATACAATTGAAGTTGAGCAGGTTTTGATGCCCAATGCTCCAAAGCTGCATTCCTTCGCGTTTGCGCAGTCAGGAGGTAAATGGCTTTTTATCGGGGGCAGGTTCAACGGACTTCACGGCTTTTCTCTTGGTATAAGCTTTCCGCCCAAATACCAAAACAGGTATGCGTGGGTTGTTGATCCTTCGACCGGGCAAACGTGGTCAGTTAATTTATACAGCTCGCTCAGCATTAGCAAGGCTGACCCGCTAAGATCTATGAACATGCAGTTTTACCAGGATGGCGATAAGCTGTATATTAACGGCGGGTATGGACTCGATAGCCTTAAGGATTCGCTGATCACATTCCCTGTAGTAAGCGTTGTGGATGTTAATGCCGCTATACAGGCTGTGATCAACAATACGAGCCTTGATCCGCACATTCGCCAGGTAACGGATGAAAGGCTCAGAATCTGCGGCGCTGAAATGGAAATACTTGGCGGGTTCACTTATCTTCCGGGCGGCCATAACTTCTGGGGAGAATACACCAGGACAGTTAACAACCAGGTATATACAAACAGACTCAAGAAGTTCAAAATTCTTGATAACGGAACAACTGTTTCGATAACTGATTATACCGAGGCATTTGATACAAATGCTTTTCACAGGAGAGACTATAACTTAGTACAGTCGATCAAGCCGGATGGCTCTGAGGCGCTCACGCTATACGGAGGTGTATTTAAATCATATATAGACCTGCCTTACCAGGAGCCTGTTTATATTGACCAGTCAGGCTATTCTATCGATAATACATTCCAGCAGAAAATGATGCAGTACACGGGTTCAAACTTCCTTGTGTTTGATTCACTTACAGGAAAAATGCATACTACATTCCTCGGGGGAACAAGCCTCTATTACCATGATGCCGTTTCTAATACACTTGTAAGGGATTCTCTTGTGCCTTTCATAAAAGATATATGCACACTCACGAGGTCAGCTGATGGATCTTCGGAAGAATATATTCACTCACTGAAGCTTCCGGCTCTTGTTGGCACAAATTCGATAATTATTACGGAGCCTTCTTTGCCGCAGTATCCTAATGGAGTAATAAAGCTTGCAAAATTGACAGGTAGAACCTTGATCGGCTATCTGTTTGGCGGAATTCGCGCAACATTTCCTAATAACGGCCAGACTTTCCCTAATGACAGGATTTACAAAGTATATATTACCAGGAATCCATTTGGAATTACCTCTAACGGCATCGGGATCCCGTCAGATTTCTCTCTCGGGCAGAATTATCCAAATCCGTTTAATCCCACTACGCAAATAAATTTTGATATACCCGTGAGCGGATATGTGAAGATTACCGTGTATGATATGCTGGGCAGGATTGTCAGCGAGCCGGTGAAACAGGAACTCAACGCCGGAAAATATTCAGTAGAATTTGATGTGTCAGAGCATGGCAGCGGAGTATATTATTACCGGATGGAGGCATCAAACTTCGTTCAGACAAAAAAGATGGTATATATTAAGTGAGTAAGGTCAGTTATTACTTTACAGCCGGGCACTATGTCCGGCTTTTTTATTTGCAGGTGTATCGCTTAGAATCTGCCCTTGCGCATTTTGATATTCGTGGGACGAGGTTATGCTTCTTATTTCCTCCTTCTAAGAGGGCAGAGGGAGGTCATGAAAATTCCAGTGCCGAAGGCACGGGATATGGGTAGAATTTGGATGACCCTGAATATTCCGTCCCGTACGGGATGGGATAATGCGGGGCGACTGTTTTCTACCCATATTACATCCCTAGCGGGATTGTTTGCGACCCACTCTCAAACGAATGCATTTAGTAGAGTAGGTAGTGGTATCATATCCCCCTGAAAGGGGGATCATAGGGGGTAGTTTTCAACAAGAGATAAATTTCGGGTGAAAGTAGAATGATCTGACAAAAAAAGATACTCGTTCCACGAAATCAGAAAGTGCAGAAGATGACTTCTTGCAGGAAGAAGGTTTAATCAAAATATCGCTCTTTGATATTCGTGGCATGAGGATTGCTATTCCTTAGGCTAATGGCGTTCAGGTGGGAGTTTCAACCAACAATTTGTTGCCCTTATATCATTATTAAACAGTTACATACACTATAATTTTCTGTGTTTGACTTAGGTCAAAGGGTTTCCCGATTATTAAAGATAACTTTGTATAAGAAAAAATAATCTAAGCATAAAACAAAGGAGTTTTGATAATGCTGGTACAAAAAGAGGATAAAGTAGGCGAAACAGTTGCGAAGGATTTTCGCGCTTCAAGAGTTTTTGAGAGCTATGGACTGGATTTCTGCTGCGGCGGGAAAAAATCAATAGAAGCTGCTTGCAGTGAGAAGTATGTGGATGCAGATAAAGTGCTGGCTGACCTTGCAATGATCGAAGATATTAATGATATAAACGCGCATTACAGCAATTGGGAGCCGGATTTCCTTGTCGATTATATCATCAACAACCACCACACTTATGTAACAAACTCAATATCAACAATAGAGCATCACCTGCAGAAAGTTGTAAACGCACACGGTGCACGTCATCCCGAAACCGCATTAGCCCAGGCATGCTTCAATGACCTGAAAAATGAGCTGCTTGACCACATGGCAAAGGAAGAAAAAATGCTTTTCCCTTACATCAAAAAAATGAGCTTCGCATTAAATAACACGCTTGAAATACCCGCTGCCCCATTCGGCACGGTTGAAAATCCGATAAAGATGATGGAAGCCGAGCACGATAATGCCGGATTGCTGATGAAGGAAATAAGCACGCTTACAAATTCATACACGCCGCCTGCGGATGCATGCGCTACTTTCCGGGTTTTATATAAAGAGCTGCAGGAGTTTGAAAATGATCTGCACATGCATATACATCTTGAGAACAATATCCTCTTTCCCAAAGCTGCTGAGCTTGAAGCAAAGATGAACAGGACATTTGCAACCATAAAATAAGGTACATGGGCTTTAACAAAGTAGATGGCCTTAGAAAATGAACACGATAAAAAAATTCTAACATAAAAAAATTGAAAGGCAATATTAACATAATGAAAGCAACAGGATTTAAATTCACAACCGCAGCAATAATAATAGCATTACTTTGCATTCTGAGTTGGAGCGGCTGCGGCAAAGGCGAAGAGTTCGGCGTAGGCCCGGTAAAGGAAGAAATGAAGCTCGCACCTGTTGATGCAGCTTTATACTCAAAGGGTGAGCAGATATTCAACACGAAGTGTGTTGCATGCCATAAGTTTGGCTCAAGGCTTGTTGGACCGCCGCTTAAGGATGTAACAAAACGCAGAAGGCCTGAATGGATAATGAACCAGATACTGAATCCGCTTGAAATGACACAGAAGGATAAAACTTCGAAGGAGCTTTTCGCGCAGTACCTTGTACAGATGACATTCCAGGATGTGACCCTGGATGACGCAAGGGCTATACTGGAATATTTCAGGGCAGTTGATGAAGGCAAAGTTAATCCCCAGTAATTTCAATCGAACAGAAAAATGATCAGCATAAAAAATATATATTCATCCGGGAGAAAAATACAATGAAATCATTCAAAAAGCTGTTAGATAAAGCGGTCAGTTCAGCAGTTCTGCCGCCTATAACCGCAGCATTGATCTTAGCCATAGTTTTTACCGCGCTGCTTGCGGCAGGATGCGGCAAAAAGGAAGGCACTACAACCCTTAACATGAGCGAAGACGCAGCCGATAAAGTATATGTTGCGCCGGGCAAATACGATGAGTTCTACTCATTCATATCCGGCGGATTCAGCGGGCAGCTTGCGGTTTACGGGTTGCCTTCAGGAAGGCTCTTCAGGGTTATTCCCGTATTCTCGGTTGACCCTGAAAAAGGCTGGGGTTATACCGAAGAAACAAAGCCCATGCTAATGACCTCACACGGCTTTATCCCATGGGATGACTCGCATCACTCTGAGCTGTCTATGACAGACGGCGTGCCTGACGGCAGGTGGATATTCCTTAACGGGAACAATACCCCAAGGCTTGCAAGGATCGATCTGAAAACATTCCGCACTGCCGAAATACTGGAAATACCCAACAGCGCGGGCAACCATTCATCGCCTTTTACAACCGAAAATTCGGAATACGTTGTATGCGGTACAAGGTTCAGCATTCCCATTAAAGAGCCTGATGTTCCGATAGATTCGTACAGGGAAAAATTCAATGGAACTATAAGCTTCGTTAAGATAGATCCCCAAAGCGGGAATATGAATGTTGATTTCCAGATAATGACGCCGCCGTTTGATTATGATTTGAGCCATGCCGGCAAAGGTCCCTCACACGACTGGTTTTTCTTTTCATGTTATAACACCGAAGAAGCATTTACGCTTCTTGAAGTTAACGCAAGCCAGAAGGATAAAGATTTCATAATGGCCGTTAACTGGAAAAAGGCCGAAGAGTACCTTAAGCAGGGCAAGGCAACCGATAAAGCCGGAGATTTTTATCACAATGTTTACGATGAAGCAACTCACACCGCTAAAAGCGAAGTGCTGAAGTCGGTTAAAATGCTTGATCCGCGCGAATGCCCGGGAATGATATATTACATACCCTGCCCGAAATCGCCGCATGGCGCTGATGTTGATCCGAGCGGCGAGTATATAATCGGCGGCGGAAAGCTTGCGACTGTTATCCCCGTATTTTCATTCGCAAAGATGTTAAAGGCAATTGAAAATAAAGATTTTGACGGTGATGTAGCAGGAATACCGGTAATAAAATATGAAGCCGCGCTTCACGGCGAAGTCCAGAAGCCGGGCCTGGGGCCGCTGCATACAGAGTTTGATGACAAAGGCTTTGCATACACATCGATGTTTGTTTCAAGCGAAGTTGTGAAATGGGATATAAAGAAGCTCGAAGTTGTTGACAGGGCTCCTTCGTTCTATTCGGTCGGGCATATTATGATCCCCGGCGGAGACAGCAAAAAGCCATGGGGCAAATACCTTGTCGTGATGAACAAGATCACCAAAGACCGTTTCCTGCCTACGGGGCCGGAGCTGACACAATCAGCCCAGCTGTATGATATATCTGGCGAGAAGATGAAGCTGCTGCTGGATTTCCCCACTATCGGCGAGCCGCATTATGCGCAGGGAATCACCGCCGATATGCTGATGAAAAATTCCGTAAAGATATTCAAGCTTGATGAGAACAAACATCCTTATGCCATTAAATCTGTTAATGATGCGCGTGTTGAACGCAGGGGAAATGAAGTTCATGTATATGTTGGAATGGTAAGATCACACTTTACCCCTGACAACATAGAAGGCATAAAGGTTGGAGATAAAGTTTTTTTCCATGTAACAAATATGGAGCAGGATTGGGATATACCTCATGGATTTGCAGTGAAGGGCAATAACACATCAGAGATGTTGATTATGCCCGGCGAAACGCAGACTATCACATGGGAACCGCAGACGGCTACGGTGTACCCGTTTTACTGCACAGATTTCTGCAGCGCGCTTCACCAGGAAATGCAAGGATACATCAGGGTTCAGCCTAAAGACGCAAATGTACAGATAAAGTACCAGACAGGAACAAAATAACAGAATTAAGCCCGCACCTAACCCCTCTCAATAAAACGGGAGGGCGATAAGGCGGGATAAAAAAATGAAGAAGATAACACGGATCGTTGTTTTAGTTTGCTCTCTTGCAATGACAGCAGCCTACTTTACGCCGATTTGGTCAATTGACCTCGAAGCGCCGCAGTATCCCGAGGGACTTGGCATGAAGATCTGGATCAATAAAATTACCGGCGACCTGAATACAATTAACGGGTTGAACCATTACATCGGCATGAAGAAGATAGAGCCGGATTCTATCAAGGAACTTACCGTTATGCCTTATGTGCTGGCTGGGCTTATTGCTTTGGGTATTGCTGCGGCTTTAGCGGGCAAAAAGAAATTCCTGGCAGTTTGGGTAATAGTGTTCATAATAGCGGGAGCTGCAGGCGGAGTTGATTTTTACATGTGGGAGTATGATTACGGCCATGACCTGAATCCAGATGCGGCAATAAAAGTGCCCGGCATGAGTTACCAGCCGCCGATAATCGGAAGCAAGCAGCTTCTGAACTTCGTGGCGAATTCTTACCCGGATACAGGCGGGTATATTGTGATCGGGGCAGGGCTAGCGGCTGTAGCTGCGCTGCTGTTCGGTGCAGAGAAGAAGAGAACTCTGACAAACACCGGGACTGATAAGAATAAATATTACGGTAATGAAAAAGATATATAAGAACAGGGTTGTACTATTGTGTTCGGTGTTCTGCGCATTGCTGATGGCATCCGCATGTAATACTGAGCCGGAAGAGATCAAATTTGGCACAGACCAGTGCGCGCTTTGCAGGATGAACATTTCGGAAGTGAAGTTTGGAGCGGAGATAGTTACCAAAAAAGGAAAGAACTATAAGTATGACGGCGCCGAGTGTATGCTTAATGCATTAAGCCTTGGCAATATCAGCTATGAGGATGCAGCCGGATTTTATGTTATAGATGCTTCAAATCCGAAGCAGCTTACAAACGCCGTTGACGCGTCATACCTGATCTCGGAGAAGCTGCCAAGCCCCATGGGCGCGAACCTTTCATGCTATTCAAAAAAAACAGATGCCGAGGCCATGCAGAAACAGTATGGCGGCGAGCTTAAAACATGGAATGAGCTGCTGGCAAAGTTTAAAGTTAAGTAAGTTTAAAGGTATAGTGTTATCCCGCTTCGGGTTTTCGTTCAGGCAGAGCGAAGAAGTAAATGGAATAAAAGAGAATACCAATAATTTGAAGTTAACAGTTAAAATACTACTACTCCTTACAATAAGCATCAGGTTGGTACAGGCAGAAGAGATCACAGTGCATCCCGGCGAGAGTATCAGGCTTGCGGTACTGAACGCCGCGCCCGGCGACAGGATAACTGTGAAAGAGGGATTGTATAAGGAATCAGAGATCCTTATCGCGAAGCCTATCGAGCTGCGGGGCGAAGGTTACCCGGTTATCGACGGGCTTGCAAAGGGCGAGATAATAATAGTAAGATCAGATAGTGTTACAATAAAAGGATTCTACATAAATAACTCAGGTTACAGCGGAATGAAAGATTACGCCGCTATACGGGTAGAAAACAGCAAACGCTGCACTATACAGGCAAACAGGCTTGTGAACAATTACTTCGGCATTTACCTTGCGAACTGCTCGCAATGCAGCGTGCTTTATAATGAAGCAACCAGCAACGCAGTAACCGAAAGCTCTTCCGGCAACGGGATTCATTTGTGGAAGTGTTCGGGAATCACGGTAAGCAATAACACCGTTACCGGACACAGGGACGGTATTTATTTTGAGTTTGTAACAGGCAGTACGGTTAAGAACAATTCCACTTTTAAAAACGTGCGCTACGGCTTACATTTCATGTTCTCCAACGATTGTGATTATGAAAACAACGTATTCAGCCAGAACGGCGCAGGTGTTGCGGTTATGTACACCAGGCATGTTAAGATGGTGAACAACCGTTTTGAAAATAACTGGGGCGCAAACTCATACGGCCTGCTGCTGAAGGATATTACCGACAGCTATATTTACGGCAATAAGTTCACAGCGAACACGGTTGGTATCTATTCCGAAGGCGGCACACGGCTGAACATAAGCCGCAATACATTTACAGCCAATGGTTATGCCTGCAAAATACTTGGCAACTGCACCGATGATACTATTAAAGAGAACAATTTCATCATAAACACATTTGATATTACCACAAACAGCTCAAGGAATGCAAATCTGTTTACCGGCAATTACTGGGATAAATACCGCGGGTATGATATGAATAAGGACGGCAGGGGTGATGTGCCATACAGGCCGGTGAGTTTATTCAGCAAAATTGTTGAAGAAACACCTGAAGCCGTGTTCCTGCTTAGGAGCTTTATAGTGGATATCCTTGATGCAGCCGAAAAAGTTGTGCCGGTTTTTATACCGGAATCATTAATAGACGAAACACCGAGGATGAATAAGATAGATTCAGACTAAAAATAGAAATGAAATGATACAGGTAGAGAATTTAGCCAAGAGATACGGTAAGACGGAAGCATTGAAGGGGGTTAGCGTTGAGTTTCCGGAAGGAAGCGTATGCGCTGTGATGGGTCCCAACGGTTCGGGAAAAACCACGATGCTGAAGAGTATTCTCGGGCTTGTGAAGCCGGATAGCGGTACGATCGAAGTAATGGGGAAACGCATAAACGGAGATGCTGCCTACAGGAAAAATATCGGCTACATGCCGCAGTATAGCTGCTTTCCGGAAAACCTGAAAGTACGCGAAATAGTTGCCATGCTTAAAGATATAAGCGGGAATCACTGCAAATATGACTACGAGCTTGCGGAGAAGCTGAATCTGCGCAATATACATGAAAGGCAGATAGGAACGCTTTCCGGCGGAACAAGACAGCGTGTGAGCTGCGCAATCGCTTTTATGTTCTCACAGGATATTATTATTCTGGATGAACCGACCGCGGGACTTGACCCGGTTTCAAGTGAGATCGTTAAGAGCAAGATCATTGCAGAAAAGGAAAACGGCAGGCTGATTATCATAACCAGCCATATCGTCAGCGAAGCGGAGGCGATAGCCGACCGGATAATTTATATGCTTGAAGGAAAGATCTGTTTCAACAGCACAAAACAGCAGTTATATGAACAAACGGGACAAAGCAGCCTGAACAGGGCAATTGCATCACTAATGCAGGAAAGCGCAGAGCTGAAATGACAACACTGAAAATTCTGAAATACGTTATTTATGATTTGCTGAGAAGCAGGATGATAATAGTATATACCGTATTGCTGTTTTTGATATCGTTCGGTATTATTTATACAGGCAAGGATGTTTCGAAAGCTGTTATCAGTCTTCTGAATTTAGTTTTGCTGATTGTGCCGCTTGTGAGCATAATTTTCGGGACGATACATTTTTACAACAGCAGGGAATTCATGGAAATGGTACTGGCAATGCCCGTTGAAAGGAAAAATATTTTCTGGGCGGAATATGCCGGGCTTTCGTTAACGCTCGCCAGTGGATTCACGCTCGGCGTTGGGCTGCCGCTTTTAATATACGGGGCCGGTGAAGGCGCGTTTTACCTGGTGCTGAGCGGAGTGCTGCTTACATTTATATTCTGCGGATTGGCGTTTCTGGGCTCGGTGATATATAAAGATAAAGCCAAAGGGATAGGGTTCTCGCTGGTTGTATGGTTTTACATGGCAGTGATATTTGATGCGCTTGTTCTGGCAGGATATTTTGCGTTCAGTCAATACCCGCTTGAAAAAGCAACAATTGTTGTTTCTGCGCTTAACCCGGTTGATCTTGCGCGGATAATGATACTGCTTAAAATGGATGTATCTGCGTTAATGGGTTATACCGGCGCCTCACTGCAGCAATTTTTCGGCAGCGGATTCGGGATGCTTTACTCGGCGGTATTTTTGCTGCTCTGGGCAGCGTTCCCGGCAATAGCCGCCAAGCGGATATTTAACAGGAAAAATTTTTGACTGATGGAATAGATTATTGAGGGAACTGGTTGGAGACAGTTTGAGCAGATTTATTGGTGCTGAATATAAATGTGCTAATAGAAATTGACGTCCGGATACCTGATAAGATATAATGGCACTGATTATCCCGGGCGTTTTTGTTCTCATGCTATTGTTTTATGAAGAATATGTCATGGAGGGATGCTGTTACCTTCAATAACATATTATCCGTTTAGTCATGTAAAAATATAACCGAAGCTATGAATTGTATTTTATCTGTGAGGATTAGTTTCATTCTTCAAATGCGAATCCTTCAATTTCCGGCTGGCGGCAGGGAAGCAGAGAACTTATGCAGCTTATCGGATAGCATTTTAGCATCCGCGGGACGCGGAGCATAAAAATCAACAGCAGTAGTTCCGCAAACCAGGTTGGGCCGGGTCATTTCCCACGAACCAAGTTTTTTCCATTCCCGCGGCAGTCCGCCGTATTGATCGAACCAGTGCTCATAAACAATAACCAGCTCCGTATTATACTTTTTTGTAAGCTCATCAATTGCCAATGTGTTATAGCTGCCGGCAATTTTCCTTTTTCCCGCGTCAATATCGGCGAGTCCCCACAGATCTACAACCCGGCTTGTGGTGTAAAAGCTGATCATTCCAATATCATTTGCTGCAACAGTCTTACCGGGTAACTCTTCATTTATAAATCTTGCCATCTGGAAATGCTGCTCGTATATGTTGTTCGAAGCGAGCGGTATCAGCACATCAGGCGCAAACCTTACGCCAAGCGATACAAACATTACGGCATAAATAATTTTTCGGTATCTGAAAATTTTGTGCTGAGTATTTTTCTCTTTATCCTCTGTGAACTGTCTGTACATGCAGATAAACAGAATAGGTATTGCAAGTGAGACCAGGTAAGCTTCATAGCGGTAAAACCAGCCGGTCTGCGCGAACATCATATGCAGCAGGTAAGAGCCCGAAAACAGCAGAAGCATCACCGAAGGAGCCTGTTTGAGATAGCTCCTATTTTTTATCATGTATACAAATGAAACCACCAGAGGGGGGAGAATGAAAACAAGGTCCGGCTCCAGCATACGTTTCGCGGCGCGCGGAAGAATCTTCAGTAAAGAAATCACATCAGTACCCGGTGCGCCGAACTTTACAAGCAGCGGATTCGGTACGAAAAGCCAGCCGTTTGAGGCAGATACATAACCGTAGAGCAGCACAGGCAATGATGCGGCAAAGATCAATGTTAATGCAGCGGTAAACTTTCTGCTTAAGACCATTATCAGCGCTGCAACAGCAAGCAGGAATACATCTTCATACCGCACGGCAGCCAGAAGCATGCTGAGCGTAAACACATAGAGCAAATCACGGGCTGAAGTTCTATCCGAAGCGGCTACCCGTGCAAGCAGTCCGGCAAACAATATCACTAAAAGTATCTGCAGAATATGTTCCATGCCCGTAAACACAATCACAGGCAATGGAGCGGCGAAAATGAACAAAAGCAGAATTGGAAATGAATATTTGGTTATGCCGAATCTGTGAAGCAATGAATACGCAGCATATATAGCCGCGATCGATAGCAGAATGTTCAAAACTAGCGGCACATAAACCGATATGCCTGTCAGCTTATACACTCCTGCGATCAAAAGGCTCCACAGCGGGGAAGATGCGGCCGAAGAGAAATCCATTTGGTTCATAGCCCACTTGCCATCGAAAGCCAGATGTTTGGCTATCGTCATATGTATGTAGGGATCGTCCAGCACATACACAAACTGGCCGGAGTTTATGGCAAGTATTACAATATATGTAACAAGTATAAACGCCGCAAATATTAACGTAGCTTTGAATGGTATTTTATCAGCAAGGAGCGTTTTCATTCTTCAAATGCGAATCCTTCAATTTCCGGCTGGCGGTATTTAAGCAGCTTTTGTGCGAGCATAATTTCATACGGTGCGCTCAATATTGATGTGCGGTAACGCCATCCGCCAAGCAGTTTCAGCAGGCTGCGTTTCCACCCCTTTATTTTTAGATCGCTCTTTGTTGGGTAGCATGCATTCAGGGTCTTTTCAAAATTCCGTATCATCTTAAAATGATGCGGCTTCAGCCAGGGAGTGAGCGGATTTTTCCGCAGGTCGAAGTTCTGCCATTTGGGCGAGATCCATTCTTCCAGCGTTTTGGGGTAATCAAATCCCTTTAGCTTTGCAGCCAAAGACATTTCCGAATCCTCAAAATTCACAGGCGAATAGGTATAGATAATTATCTCAGTATCGGGATTTATCTCTTTTATTTTCTTGATGAATGCAAGGTCGTTCTTAATATCACGTGTTACGTCATCGGTTGGATTCCCGAGCACAAAGGAAAATTCAGGCACTATGCCATACTTTTTGCATTTAGCAGCGAGGTCGATAAGAGTCTGAGCGGTTTGGGTTCCCCCTTTGTGCATTAGCTTCAGCACTTCTTCCGAGCTGGATTCCGCCCCGAAGAATATCATTTTGCAGCCTGCATCGCTCATCAACCGCCATGTGTCATCGGAAAATTTCATTACGGTATCCGGCCTTGCCTCGCCCCACCAGCCTATGCCGAGATGTTTTACCGCTTTGGAAAAATCATATACCCTCTTTTCTGCAACAAAGAAATTGTTATCGTGGAATTCCACCGCCCCGATGTTATATTTTTCCTTCAGGAAAATTATATCCTCTGCGGTAAGCTCCGCGCTTCTTCCGAGCCATTTGCCTTTGTAGATGCCCGCCACGGCGCAGAATCCGCACAAAAACGGACAGCCTACGCTTGAGTGATAAGCAATGGTGCGCGGTCCCAGATATGTTTTTGATATGCCGAGATATTTTTCAACCTCTGTTTTGTGATATGGCAGCCTGGGGATGAGATCGGGGTCAATAGGTTCAGCCTTTTTGTTATGCTGTATTCCGCTTTCGGTTTTGTATGATAGCCCTTCGATCTCAGAAAGCTTCTTTGCGCCGGGCTTTGATTCCAGCGTATCTATTAGATCAATGAATGAAAGCTCGGCGTGGCCTTTCAGCACGAAATCGATGTAGGGTGAGTTTAGTACAGTGTTGGGATGAAGAGAAGGGAAGTATCCGCCCCAGATAATTTTGATTTCGGGAAATCGTGATTTTATTTCCTTGGAGATCGCGTAAGCGCGGCGAAGCTGCAGCGCAGGCATTACTGTGATGCCGATGTATTTGAGTCCGAGCTGCGCCATTTGCGTTATTGCCGAAGCCGCATTAATGCCAAGGTTCTCATCGGTAATGGAGTATTCGTACTTTCCCTCAAGGAATGCGCCGAGAGTAAGCAGTGAGTTGGGAACACGGAATCCCCAATTTGCCGATTTTGGGTTAATTAATGCTATCATATTGCTACAAAGTTAGTGAATATGGGTTAATAAAGAAGTGAAAATGTATTGGAGATTACTGGAGCCGGTTTCGGCTGCTTTGCATAGTCCGGAATTGGTTTACATAATCTAATATTATGGGGCAATGAAGAAGGGGAGGTTGCTTTGCACATTGCTTGACGCCAGTGCCGCAGGCATGACATATGGGTAGAATCACGATGCCTCTTATCATTCCGTCCCGTCGGGACGGGAATTGCGAACTGGAGATTCAAGAAGTTCGGTATGAATCATTGAAAATTTTATTGTGTTGAATTTAATTGTACTATCTAAAATCCAGATCTGGATACCTGCCTGCGCAGGTATGACAAAATACTAGGGATTAAGGAGAGTTGAGTCGTCGGATGAGTATGTATCGATTGAAGTGAACCCCCATCGTAATTTTTCGTAACCTGCAAATTATTGTTCACTATTCACTATGGGATCTGCAAACGATCGTCCCCCCTTCTCAGAAGCGGAAGGGGGGATTAAAAGCTGATTTTGTGCCCCCCGTCTGCCAGTGCAGACAAAGCGCGAGGTCATCATCATTCCCAGTGCCGCAGGCACGGAATATTGGTAGAGTTTGGATGGCCGTTAATTGTTCCGTCCCGTACGGGACGGGATAACGCGGGTGTATCTGGTTACTACCCATATTCCACCCCTGACGGGATGGTATTTTCACATCCAAATTCAGCAAAAAATAGCAGCACAGACATTTAGAAAAGCACTACGTGACCTGTCTGTGTTTGATAAAATTCTGTTCTCTGTAATATATTCCCCTGAAAGGGGTTTATCTGTTGCAGACAATTCAGATTTCTAATCTCCGCGCGTTACTTTCTTTTGAGCGATCAAAAGAAAGTAACCAAAGAAAAATCGCCGGCTGATGCAAACCAGTCTGAACTCTGAGAACGCAATAGACGCAAAAATAACTCGGCTTCGCCTCAAACAGATTTTTGCTTTGATAATCACGTTCTCAGAGTTCTGATTCGGCTGCTTTGCATAGGCCGGAATTGGATTACATATTCTAATATTATGGGGCAATGAAGAAGGGGACGTTGCTCTGAACACAGCTAGACGCTGGTGCCGTAGGCACGAGATATGGGTAGAGTTTGGATAGCCTTTTTATTCCGTCCCGTACGGGACGGGATAACGTGGGGGTATCTTGTTCCTACCTATATTCCGTCCCTAACGGGATTGGATCGAATGTTTTCCGAAAGATTTATGATTGAAGAAGTTCGGAACGAATCATTTTCAATTTTACTGTTGCTGAATATTATAGTGCTATTAGAGTTTCTCGTCTTGATACCTGCCTGCGACCCGTCTGCCTTGGCAGAAGGTATGACAAGCAGAATGCTCACTTCACCAGCTCAAATAGCTTTTGGGTATAAAACTTGAATTTCCATGGCTCGAAAAATCCGTGTTTAGCGCGGAGCGTTTCATCGACGGATCTTAAATATGCATCATCATGCAGATCTTCGCCGCTTTGATCCCACGAATGCAGCTCATCGAGAAAATATCCATTCCTGTCTTCGGGATAAATGTACCACTCTGATTTTTTAATGACTATGAATCCCGTTCCGCCGGGTTGAATGATATCGCCGTACCATGCTGTGAGAGTTACGGGTTTTGACTGTGTCGCAGGATCAATCACAATTGTATCGGCCCCTGATATTATTACCGGAGCCACATGGTAGATCCATGAATCGCAGGATCCGCTGCCGCGCAGCATTACAACGGGCTTGTAGCGGTATATCTCCCTGGCCGAGCTGCGCTTTGAATCTGCTATAAGCCACACTTTGCCCGCGGTAACATGCGGGAAATATTTTTCTATTATTCGTGAGATGATGTGCGCTCGTGATTTGCAGATGTTGCAGTCATCGAAATCAATTATATCGCCATTTTGCTTTATGAAGCTGAAAACGGAATCAGCGGTTTGGGAATGAATAACTCTCGTGCCAATAGTATCGCTGAGTGTGCTGAAAATTACAGGATTCCCTTCACCCGCCAGTAAAGCGGATTGTGTAAGAGCAGCATATAAAATCGCAAACGAAAAAAATATTTTCAGATTCAGTTTCATTATTAATCAAAAATAGCAAAAAAACCGGAGTATTGCATATAACTCATCCGATGACTGAAAAAATAGATTTCCTGAAGATTTAGGAGGGTTGAGTCATCGGATGAGTAACTTCCAAATAGTTAAGATTTGTTTGTGCGAAATATTAACGCGCTATATAAAATTCACGTCCAGATACCTGCCTCCGACCCGTTTGCCTTGGCAGAAGGTATGACAAATGAAGACCCCCTACTTTTGGAGGAGGATGGGAAGGTCATTCTCACCAGTGCCGTAGGCACGAGATATGGGTAGAATCACGATGCCTCTTATCATCCCGTCCCGTACGGGACGGGATAACGTGCGGGTTTCCTTCTCTACCCATATTCCATCCCTAACGGGATTGGGGCAAGCGTTTCCGAAAGATTCATGATTGAAGATGTTCGGTACGAATCTTTGTAAATTCTATGTGTGATGAATATAAATGTGCAATTAAGAACTTTCTGTCTAGATATCTGCTTGAGACCTGTGCCTTGGCAGAAGGTATGACAAAATACTTAAGGATTTAAAGATTGGCGATTCATCAGATGAGTGAGTGTTGTTTCCGCCGCGTTGTAACTATACCAGTGTGATCTTTGTAATTTCAGGTGGACAGTTGATGCGGATAGGGAGTCCCACCGACCCGATGCCGCGGGATACATACATGTTCGATTTGCCGATCTTATAAATGCCTTCTATGTACTTGCTGACGGTTGCTGCAAACGAGAGATTGAATGTACCGAACTTTACCGGCACAACCTGGCCGCCGTGCGTGTGGCCTGAAAGAACCAGGTCAATTTCTTTGGTTGCGAGAGTGTCGAATCCATACGGCTTATGGCATAACAGAACTTTTGGAGCAGTATTAAATGCCGGCTCATTTTTCTTGAGGAACTCATCCATTGCGCCGTAGTATTTCAGCACTTCATCCATTCTTGCGCCGGAGCTTTGAGTATCATCTATACCCATCATGTACAGCTCTTTGCCGTTTATTTTAAGTACGCGGTGTTCATTGCGCAGAAGCTGGATGGGTGACTCGTTATTAAGCGCTTTGGCAACATAGTCAGCATCCTGGAAAAAATCATGGTTGCCCAGCGAGCCGTAAATGCCATGCTTAGCCTTTACATCACGGAAGGCGTTTGTGAGCATGTGAACATCGCGCGATTCAAAATTCACGAAGTCGCCGGGTATGCATACAATATCGCTTTCAAGCGAGTTGATAATATCGGCATACTCGCGCATTTCCTTTTCGTTCATATACTGCCCGGCATGTATATCGCTCAGCAGTGTAATGGTGGTTCCTCTTAATTCCGGCGGAAGGTTCTCGATGGCGATCTGCTTGTAGTCTATTTCGTATGAATCGTGCCGCAGCATTCCGTATGTTGCGCCGGCGAATGCATAGGTTGAAATACCCATTGTCGCGTAACGCACAAACTTCCTGCGCGAGAGGTCCACGGTTTTTACGGCTTTCTTTTCTTTGAAACGATTTATTTTTTCTCTAAGCGGGCGGAAAATTTTCGCTATCCAAACCGGTATCTGGAACGGCAGCTTGATGATCTTTCCGATAAGCAGCCAGAGCGAAATGAAGAACGTGGCAGCCATCCATACATAAAACGGGTAAAGCCCCGCAATCTTAAACCAATCAGGAGGAGAAAATTGCCTTCCCCAAACCAGCGAAACGGTCAGAAATGAAAGATTGAACAGCAGGAAAGGAGCGAGTATCCACCACCTGTGCGAGGGTTTATAAAAACGAGTGGTCTTCCAATAATTAGTAAACGTAAAATAAACAAGGCTTTGCAGGCCTAATAATATTCCTATGAAAATAAAAATTCTCCAACCCATAAATTAAGAAAAGCTTTCCTTCAATTCTCAGATATACTATAATATAACTGCCTGTATAATGTAAAACGTTTCAAGTGCATGTTTATTGTAATGTAAAACTTTGTGAGCATAGCCGGCATGTTCAATGCGGCGGTAGAGATCATCCATATCCATATCGGAAGAAACCAGCAAACACAATTCGCCGCCCGGAAGCAGGTGCTCTTTAGAATCAGCCAGGAAACGGTCGATAACTTCCAGATTTGGACCTGCCTTGAACGCCCGCTCAAAATTGTTGCGTGGATTTCCCTTATAGTAAGGCGGATTAAAAAATATTATATCAAACTTTTTCTCAGCGGGCTTGATGGAAACAAAAAGATCGGACTCCACTGCATCGATGCGGTTTTCAAAATGATTCATTGCGGCGTTTTCGCGGATACAGCGGATTGCGACGGGATTGATATCAGCCGCCACGCACCGGGCGCCTTTTGATGCTGCGAAGATGCTGACTATTCCCGAACCCGAGCCCATATCAAGTATGGTTTTTCCCTCAAGCTCAAGGGTTTGAATGTATTTAGCAAATACTTCGCTTGAAAGAAAATCCTTCGGATTAAAAACCGTTGGCCGCACAACAAATGTGTAGCCGGAGATCTTTTCCTTTACAGTACTTTGCATCTTAGGCCTAACCTTAAGATGATAGTTGAATAAGAACGATATTTTTCTTAGCAGCTTTTTGATATGAAGTAATGATAGTATTGTAATTTCAGCATTTACAAAGTAACCAAAGTTTTGGATTTATTAAATGTAAATTGCAGGTGAGCGGGGGAGGTAATTTGCGTTACTTTCTTCTGAGCGATGAAAAGAAAGTAACCAAAGAAAAATCGCCGGCTGCTTTGCATAGGCCGGGAATTTACGAATCTTCACAATCGGTCTTTGAAGCGATCGTCCCCTCTTCAAAACTACTGAAACAGTCAGGAAGCCGCAGGGGCACTTTCATAATTCCCCCTTGAAAAGGGGGAGTATAGTTTGAAGATTGGAGAAATACAGGATTAATCGAATATCTTTCCCATACGAAAGTTTCAATGGGGATTTTATGTTCAAAAGCGAACCCCCATTATAGATTCATCTTATCAGGTGAATCAATTTTCAATCACCACTATCGACCTTTAAAGCGATCGTCCCCCCTTCACAAAAACCGAAGGGGAGCATTTCTACGGGATTCTTAACATGCCAATTAAAATAATAATCTAATTCCATCCTGAAATTTCTGTCGGGGGTTAATCTGAGAGAAGCGGAACGGAAGCCCCCTCCTTTGGAGGGGGTTTGGGGGAGGTCATTGCGGGAATTGAAGGGCTTCATGGTTTTCACAGCATTAGAATACCGAATGTTTTCAAAGCCGCAGTTGCTTTCTTTTGATCGCTCAAAAGAAAGTAACGAAAAGAAAAATTGCCGGCTGAGATTATGCAGCGATTGAAGTGAACCCCCATCGTAATTTTTCGTAAGATGCAAATTATTATTCAATCTTCACTATGGGATCTGCAAACAATCGTCCCCCCTTCTCAGAAGCGGAAGGGGGGACTTAAGGCAATTATAGCGAAATAAAAATATCTTTATAACTGTCGGTGCAGTCAAAGCAGGAGGCATATTCATTCCCAGTGCCGCAGGCACGGGGTATGGGTAGAGTTTGGATGGCCATTTTTTATTCCGTCCCGTATGGGACGGGCTAACCTGAGGTATCTGGTAACTACCCATATCCCATCCCTAACGGGATGGGAGTTTGCGCAAACGGAAGATTTATGATTCAAGAATTTCGGTATGAACCATTGTAAATTTTATTGTGCTGAATGTAATTTCAATATCTGAAATTTAGGTCTAGATACCTGCCTACGCAGGTATGACAAGCGGAATCACTTCTGCTTCGGCGGCGAGGGGTTAGAATTTATCTGCGAGGGCGCTGCGGCGAGATGTATATAATGTGCATACGCAGCGTTTGCATTCCGCCGGCTCATAGCTTCTTACGGCTTTGCGGGTCCGCTGGATGCTTTCAGTGTTTGCAGCTACAGGGAATGGCGTGCTGCGTACATTGGCAAATGCCGGCAGAAAAAAACACGGGTGGATATTACCTGTGGATGTTATCACAAGCGATACCATTGGTGCATTGCAAAGAGTCTTAGGGAATCTGCCTGTGCCGTTCAGCGCGTCATAGTAATCGGCAAGCCCGAGCAGCTTTTGAGGTGATTCTGAAATGAACCCGGAATCGAAATCACTTTTATTCTTTACAGCCATCCCGTTTATAATAACACGGAGCTCTGCGGTTTCATCCTGATTCAGCGCGATCTCGCTTTCATTTTCCACTGTGCCTTTTGATTCGCGCCCATACGCTTCGCCGGATACATCTGCGGCGAGGAAAGAAATCCGTTTGACCCCGGCCTTTCGCGCCATATCGATAAACTGCGGAAGCGCACGGTAGTTTTGTTTCTGCAGTACCGAGCGGATCGAAACATTCTCACCTGCTGATACTGCCGCGGAAATCCCGCCAAGAATAATATCGAATGAATTTACGCCCCGGATGCGGTTATGCGCTTCGGCACCGGCTCCATCTATTGATACAATTATTTCCGAGAACACTTTCTGCATTTCCGGCAGGCGCTTTTCGAGCAGGAGTCCGTTGGTAAGCAGCGTTTGTTTAATACCGTTGTTAGTAAAGAGTCCGCATATTTGCGGGAAATCACGCCTCAGAAGCGGCTCGCCGCCGGAATATACAATATGGCGCAGGCCGAATTTCTTCAGGTTTATCGCCAGCGCAGAGATTTCTTCGAAGCTAAGCTCGCCCGGCAATGGCTTGCGGTATGAACATGTGACGCACTTAAGGTTGCAGCCCTCGGTAACATATAGTATCACAACAGGCAATGCGCGCGCGCGGGTGGATATTGTATTTAGGAATGCTTTGAAGTTCATTTATGTGATGCGAAATTAGCCAAATGAAATGATTAATGAAGTGAACTTTCCGCGGACCTGCTTCGTTCTGTAAGCAATGCAGCATACAGGGTTATAACCAAAAAAGCTGCCCCTGCATAAAGCCTGGGATAACCAAGCAGGAAAACGGGAAAAGGCGAAGAATTGAGGGCCAGGTATCCAAGCGGAGCGGCGAGCAGTGCAGTAAATATAGTGAATGCTGAAATGTGTATTTTCTTAGGTTTGGGCAAATTAGCTATTTTGCTGCCTGCATAGTAAATGAGAGGAAGCAATAATACATAATGATAATTTTCTGCCGCAGGCGAGAAGAGAACGTTTAAAGCGATTGCACAAGTGAGCGCGGCGGTTTTATCAAGCGGCATCATGCGGCGGGTTATATAGAAAAGAACCATCACTCCTGCTGCCTGTGCGGTGTAATACAAAAAAACTTTTGGCAAAGAGCCGAATGTATGCATCAGCAGGCTCCCGAAGGTCTGGTAAGCAGTGTGCCCGGCAAACGTGCCGTAGCTTACTACTGAGTAAAACTCTGTGTAATACATCTGCCACGCCGAAAAACCGAATACGGGCAATGATAAAAGCAGTAATGCAGTTGTTAAGATTATCGTATAAAAAAAAGCACGGTATTCTTTTAAGAAAAGCAGCGCGGCCAATGGATAGATCCCATATCCTTTCAATAGCAGCATTAATGTTAAAGATACTGCCGTTATAACAGGCTTACCGGTTCTTATGCCATATAACACAAATGCAGAGAGCAGCAGCATCAGAGTGTAAACCTGCCCGAAAAGCATGTTGTTGTATAACGGATTCAGTACAAATGTAACAATTAAAAGAACCAGCCCTTCGATAGAATTAAAAGCAATTTTATAAATACGGAACAGCAGCACTACCGATCCTGCAAGCGCAAGAAGTGACAGAGCGCTCCACAAAATTTTTGCTTTTACGGGTTCGAGGAAACTGAGCGGCAGCATAATAAGCGAGCCGGTGGGCAGGTTAGGCAGATCCTTAACCCGGCCGAATCCATACTCCGACATTTTTGATTGGAAATACAGCGAGTCATATGCTGCGGTCATATCGCCGCCTTCGGCAAGCAGGCGTGAGTGGGTGTAGTATGAGCCGAATCCATGCGTCAGCTGGGTTGACTTAACCGATGTGTAATACAGCAGCATACCGGCTGTAGCGGCAGCAAGTATCAGCAGAAGTATTTTTATCTTTTGCACTTACGCAAATTAGTGAATTGAGTTGATTATTGAAACTGCGCATACATTTTTGTTATGAGTATTACTTTTAACATAATGGAGAAGTTCTTAACAATCCGGTAGATTTCTTAACCGCTTAACACTAATCTAACATATTAATTTTATTTGAGTTACATGGCAATTTTATGACGCAGGTCATTGTTAGAAGGCATACGTAATAGTTAAATTTGTATTAGGGTTTAGCTAAAGATCTGTTAGAAGAAAGGATTTAAGAAAATGAAAACATACAAAACATCACTCAAACCGGTTTTAGCATTTTTTCTGCTGTTTGCAGGCCAATTGATGGCAGGCGGCAACGGGCAGCTATTAAAAACTATGTACGAAGAAGAAAAATTATCTTATGACCTGTACACTGAATTTTTCAACAGGTGGGGATTAAATGTTTTTGACCAGGTGCGCGAAAGCGAAGCGATTCATATGCAGCGCATAAAGGAATTGATGGATACAAAGGACATGCCGCAGGGAACTGGTATTTCGGGCGGAGATAAAGGTGTATACGAAAACAAGGAAGTACAAGCATTATATGATCAATATACTGTGCTTGGAAATATTTCGGATATCACAGCTTTGGAAACGGCTGCGCTGATGGAAGAGAATGATATATATAATCTGAGGGAACGAATAAAATCTCAGACCGATGACAGAACTGTAAAGATATTTTCGCAGATGGAGCGCGCAAGCCTTAATCACCTGCGTGCATTTGTGAAGAGCCTGAAAATTTCAGGTGTTGATTACCAGCCTGCAGTGCTTTCACAATCCGACTATGATAACATCATAATTAATGTTAAAGAAAGAGGTACTGCTGTAAAGTAGGGTCACTCTTTAGGTGATATGATTTTTCGCCCGGCTTGGGATTTGGAGCCGGGCTTTTTTTATTCTCATTCGGTGACTATCGAATTGACAATCAGGAAGCCCCCTCCTTTGGAGGGGGTTTAGGGGAGGTCATTGCGGGAATTGACAGGCTTCATGGTTTTCACAGCATTGGAATACCGAATGTTTTCAAAGCCGCAGTTACTTTCTTTTGAGCGATCAAAAGAAAGTAACCAAAGAAAAATCGCCGGCTGCTGCAAACCAGCCTGAACTCTGAGAACGCTGTGGACGCAAAAATAACTCGGCTTCGCCTCAAACAAATTTTTGCTTTTATAATGGCGTTCTCAGAGTTCTGCTTCGGCTGTTTTGCATAGGCCGGGAATTTACGAATCTTCACAATCGGTCTTTGAAGCGATCTTCCCCTCTTCACAGAAACCGAAGGGGGGACTGGAAGCTGAGCCCTTGTCCTAACTCGTTGATGAGTGAGCAATAATCCGGAAGCGAACCCCCGTTGCAGTTTACCGTACAACTCAAATTATCTTTCAATCTTTGCTTTAGACTTTTGAAGCGATTGTCCCCCTTTCACATAAGCGAAGGGGGGACTCAGTAACCTACAAAAAAAATGAGGTCAGTCTTAGCGCCTTTGCGCCTTCGCGAGAAAAAGTATAATGTAAAAATTGGGTTATTTGATATAGGGTAAGCTTTCAAAAGCGAACCGGAAGCCCCCTCCTTTGGAGGGGGTTTAGGGGAGGTCATTGCGGGAATTGACAGGCTTCATGGTTTTCACAGCATTAGAATGCCGAATGTTTTGAAAGCCGCAGTTACTTTCTTTTGAGCGATCAAAAGAAAGTAACCAAAGAAAAATCGCCGGCTGATGCAAACCAGCCTGAACTCTGAGAACACGGTGGACGCAAAAATAACTCGGCTTCGCCTCAAACAGATTTTTGCTTTTATAATGGCGTTCTCAGAGTTCTGCTTCGGCTGCTTTGCATAGGCCGGAAATTTACGAAAACTTGAAGATTATGGTTTTCAAAAGCGAACCCCCATCATAGATTCATCTTATCCGGTGAATCAATTTTCAATCACCACTATCGACTTTTAAAGCGATCGTCCCCCCTTCAAAAAAAGCCGAAGGGGGGAGCTTGCTTAATTCCCCCTTGAAAAGGGGGAGTATAGTTTGAAGATTGAAAGCGGACAGGATTAATCCACTTTCTTTTCCATACGAAAGTTTCAATGGGGGATTTTATGTTCAAAGGCGAACCCCCGTTGCAGTTTACCGTTCAACTCAAATTATCTTTCAATCTTTGCTTTAGACTTTTGAAGCGATTGTCCCCCCTTCACAGAATCCGAAGGGGGGCATTTCTACGGGATTCTTATCATGCCAATTAAAATAATAATCTAATTCCTTCCTGAATTTCTGTGGGGGTTTATCTTTCAAAAGCGAACCGGAAGCCCCCTCCTTTGGAGGGGGTTTGGGGGAGGTCATTGCGGGAATTGAAAGGTCCCCCCTTCTAAACTGCCAAGGCAGTCAGGAAACCGAAGGGGGAAGTCGATAACTTGCAATAAAATAGGATACATCATGCGCCTTTGCGTCTTCGCGGGAAAAAAAGTTCATCAGTTGATCAGCAGCACTGAAAAAGTTCAGAACCTGATGGGCTTTTTCTCTTTTTCAAACTCAAAAATGACAATCCCGTTGTTTTCAGGTTTGCCGATATAAGCGGGAGAAAGAGATGGATTTTCAGGGTAGCCCGCGCCGTTGAACTTAATCAGTCTGTACTTGCCCCCGCTGAATATTGCAAGATCGTTCCATCCATCTGTTCTATCATTAAGTATATAGATCGATTCCCCTGAAACCGAAAATGCCGTAACCAGCCCGAGGTCATTGTTCAGCAGATAAACAGAGCAGCCGCCGCTGCCGCAGAAGTAAAATGATGTGAAGAATCCGACAAAATATTCATCCTTACCATCGCCGTTCACATCAGCAGCCTCAAGAATGAATTCTCTTTCATCAGACTTCATGATACCGATATCGTTTTTCAGGAGTTCGTTCTTAAGCTTATCCTTGATCCGCTCTATAGTGAGTGAATCTGTTTCACTATTGTGACCAAAGGATGATGCGTGTACGGTATTTCCGGAAACCAGTCCGGAGAGTACGAATATAAAAGCAAACAATATGGTGTGTTTCATACCGGTTATGAAATAATTGAACAATATTGTGATTTAAGATTTGAACCTATTTCTTTTGCCTAATATATTAATATGCCATAATTTACCCCGCAATTACACTTATTTTTTTAGGTATTTAATGAAAAAATACAAAGCCTTATATTTATTGATTATTTTTCCAAAAACCATAAAATCATAAAATTACAAACGGGGCAAAATTACAGATGAGTCAATTAGTACTGATCAGACACGGGCAATCACAGTGGAATTTAGAAAACCGGTTCACAGGCTGGATCGATATTCCGCTTTCGCCTAAAGGCGAAGAAGAAGCTAAATCCGCCGGCGAAAAGCTTAAAGGCATGAGCTTCAACCATGCGTTTACTTCGGTTCTGCAAAGAGCGATCAAAACTTTTGCAATTGCGGCGCAGACCGCGGGATTCAACAACCTGGTCGCAGAGCGCGATGAAGCGCTGAATGAAAGAATGTACGGCGACCTGCAGGGTCTGAATAAAGACGAGTGCCGCGAAAAATTCGGCGCGGAGCAGGTGCATATCTGGCGCAGAAGCTATGACATTCAGCCGCCCGGCGGCGAAAGCCTTAAAGATACCGCTGCACGTGTGCTGCCGTATTACCACAAAAGGATCGAGCCGATGCTGAAGGAAGGAAAAAATATTTTGATAGTTGCCCACGGTAACAGCCTCAGAGCGCTGATAATGCATCTCGAAAAGCTTTCCGGCGAGGCAATTGTTAAGGTTGAGATTCCAACGGGCGTACCGATTCTGTATGACCTCGATGAAAATCTGAATATAATATCGAAGAAAGAATTGTAATAAAGTGAGTAGAGTGCATAGAGTGTAGAGTGAATTGAGTTGAGAATGAATAACTTAAAAATTTTGCCGAAGGAATTCAGCAGCTTCTTTTGTTGCAGATTTCTGTAGAACTTAAAGCGGCATGCAAAATTTTTAATATAGATCCCCGCCTTCGCGGGGATTAACAGACTTTAGCCTTTGGCGGTTTAAAGAAATGACACAATACGATAAAGCATTAGAAATAGTTCATGAGTTTGTGAAGAACGAAAATCTGCGAAGGCATATGTATGCAGTTGCGGAGGCTATGAAGCAGTATGCCCGCAAGTTCGGCGAAGATGAGGATAAATGGTCAGCGGTGGGGCTGCTGCATGATTTCGACTGGGAGATACACCCCACGGCCGAAGAACATCCCATGAAGGGCAGCGCGATACTGCGTGAGCGGGGATACGATGAGGAGATAATCCGCGCTATCCTTTCGCATGCGGATTATACGGGTGTGAGCCGTGATTCATTGATGGAAAAAACACTTTTCGCGGTTGATGAGCTATCCGGTTTCCTTGTCGCATGCGCAATGGTGCAGCCATCGAAAAAGATCGAAGATGTGAAGGTGGAATCAGTAATTAAAAAAATGAAGAAGAAAGAATTTGCGCGCAATGTTAACCGTGATGATATAATTAACGGCGCGGCGGGACTCGGCGTTCCGCTTGAAGAACACATAGCATTTGTTGCAGATTCGATTAAGGGGATATCTTATAAGATGGGGCTTTGAGGATTGCGGAGTTGGGATTGAGGATTTCGGATTGCGAATTGGAGATTGCGGAGTGAGAATAATAATTGAGAATTGAATATGAACCATGAATTAAAGATAGACGACAATCTCACAAAAGAAGAGCGGTACATGCAGCTTCTGCCGCAGGTGAAGGCGCTGATGGCAGATGAAAGTGACCTGATCGCGAATATGGCAAATATATGCGGCGCGCTGAAGTTTTCTATGGAAGGATTCTTCTGGGTTGGATTTTATTTTGTTAAAGGCGGGGAGCTGGTTTTGGGTCCGTACCAGGGACCAGTAGCATGCACGCGGATACAGATCCCAAACGGAGTTTGCGGCAAAGCCGCGGAAAGCATGGAATCTATAATTGTTCCAGATGTTGAGAAGTTTCCGGGGCATATTGCATGCAGCAGTCTGTCAAAAAGCGAGATCGTTATACCAATTATCAGGAATGGGAAAGTTTTGGCGGTTTTGGATGTTGATTCTGATAGTCTCAATATGTTCGATAAAACCGATGAAAAGTATTTGAGTGAAATTTGTGCGATGATAAATTTTGTGCAGTAGAAACCGTTGAAACGGTTTTTGAACTTAAGGAATGAATTTCCCCACGGCTGAAGCCGTGGGCTATAAGGCCGATAGGGATCACCAGCAATATTCTGGATTCGAAAAAGAATAAAACAACTTAACGGAATCAATAGTCTGCTGATTTATCAGCCCATGACTTCAGTCATGGGGGCATTTAAATAAAGAACACATTAAACCACTTAAGTGGTTTGTGAACAGTTTACGGTGAGCAATGCCGGAGTCATAATCTAAACCGGAATAATTTATAAACACAATTTGAAATTTTTTTTTAAAATATTCCTGTTCCTTTTAACCCTGCCAATCTATTCACAGCAATCAGGTGATTCAGTTCTCTATGTTCCCATTAACGATTCCCTCAAAACCGCGGTTGATTCAACCCGGAACGATGGTGACATTAATGCAATTATTGAATACTCCGCAACAGACTCAGCCATATTCGATGTATCAGGCGATAAGCTGATGCTCTATAACGATGCGCAGCTTAAGTTCAAAGAGTATGACCTGAAGGCCGCAAGGATAATCCTTTACCGCGAAAGCTCCATAATGGAAGCATACGGCGTACCCGATACCAGCAAGCCCGGCAAATTTATTGGCCAGCCGATATTTATGGAAGGCTCAAAGCGGTATGACGCAAG
Organism: Ignavibacteria bacterium; assembly: GCA_041917655.1. Lineage (GTDB taxonomy): Bacteria > Bacteroidota > Ignavibacteria > Tepidaquicellales > OLB5 > OLB5. The sequence continues at coordinate 31,205 of JAYRXC010000019.1, forward strand.
CCGGCTGAAGTATAATTTCTCCACCCGGAAGGGTAATATAGATATGGGCGCAACCGAGCTTGAAGGCGGCTATTACCTTGGCGAGAAGATAAAAAAAGTTTCTGATGATATCTTCTTCATTCAAAACGGAAGATACACAACCTGCGACAAAGCCGAGCCGGATTATTATTTTGGCAGCCCGAAGCTGAAAATTATACAGGGTGATAAAGTCATAGCCGAGCCGGTTTATCTCTTCATTGATGATGTGCCGATCTTCGCGCTGCCTTTTGGAATTTTCCCAAACCATTCAGGCAGGTCCAGCGGGATAATCCCCCCGGCATACGGCGAGGATCCAACCTACGGCAGGTATCTATCGCATCTCGGGTACTTCTGGGCGGCAAGCGATTACTGGGATATTGCACTGCAGGGAAACTATTACACCAAGGGCAGGATTGATCTAAGCTCGCGCTTCCGTTACGTTGTGCGGTATAAGCTCAGCGGAAATGTCGATCTTGGCGGCTCAAGAATAAGGCTGGGCGAAGATACCGATAACGATAAAACATTCAGTGATGAATGGCGAATTGGTGTTTACCATAACCAAACGATAAATCCGACAACCTCGCTAACAGCGAATGTGAATTTTCTGAGCAGCAAAAATTATTACAATACTTCGACCAATAATCTGAATGACCTGCTTCAGCAGAACGCGATATCAAATGTAACGCTAAGCAAGTTCTGGGAAGGTACCCCGAACTCGCTCTCGCTGAATTACTCCCGCGACCAGAACCTGACCACAGGCGAGATAAGGCAGACGATCCCTTCGCTTACATTTGTACGCACGCAAACATTCCCGTTCCGTTCGAAGTCAACTTCACTGCTAAGCCTTAAGTGGTATGAATCCATTTCATACGCTTACAACAGCCAGCTTCTTTACATCGATCAGAAACTGCTTGCGAATTCATCGGTCATAGACGGCAACTTCAACCGCAATACACGCGGAGGCATAAGGCAAACGGTTAATATCAATGCACCGGTAAAAGTATCGGAATTCAGCTTCTCGCCGTTTTTCAATTACAATGAGATATGGTATGATAAATCCGTAGAGAAAACTTTTAATCCTGCAGATAGCACCGTAGCAACAAGCAATGTTAAAGGATTCAAAGCATTCCGCTATTTTAACACAGGTATCACACTGAACACAAGGCTTATCGGATTATTTAATACAAGAATTTTCGGCATCCGCGGATTGAGGCATACGGTAACGCCATCGCTGACATACAGCTTCCAGCCGGATTTCAGCCAGCCGCAGTGGAATGCATGGAAAACATATACTAACCAGTTCGGCCAGGAAGTGAAGTATTCTATTTACGAGCGTGAAGTCTTCGGCGGCGCTCCCGTGGGCGAGCAGCAGCTCTTAAGCTTTTCGGTAGGTAATATATTTGAAATGAAGGTAAAGGATACCGATTCAACCGATAGGAAATTCCAGCTTCTGAACCTGAATGCAGGCATTAGCTATAATTTCGCTGCCGATAGCCTCAGATTCTCAGAGCTTGGGCTGAATTACCGAACCGAGATCGGAAGCTTTTTAAGCGTTGCCGGCGGCGCGTCTTTCAGTCTGTACAAATATGTTGATGGCGTTGGCAGAATAAACCGTTTTTTGTGGAATACGGATAAAAAGCTTGCGCAGCTTACAAGCTTTAATATTTCGCTTAACAGCACTCTTGCCGGCGGGCAGATTGTAAATGAAGGTCCGGATAGTACCAAGGAAGCCGAAGAGCTTAGCGAAAGCAGTACGTATGAAAGCGAGTATGTTGGGATCTATGGCGACAGACCGGTTGATTTTTCTATTCCATGGTCGGTTTCAATCGGCTATAACTACAGCATTGACCGGCGGAATCCGAGCGTGATAAATAAATTCTCAAACATATCGGGCAACCTGAATTTTAACCTGACTAAGAACTGGAAGGTCACTTTTACTACCGGGTATGATATTTTCGGGCAGACATTCTCTACTCCATACATAACATTATACCGCGACCTGCACTGCTGGGAGATGAGCTTTAACTGGGTGCCTACGGGTTTATACCGCGGATATAAGTTTGAGCTAAGGATCAAAGCGCCGCAGCTCCAGGATATTAAGGTGACAAGGCAGACGAATAACAGGGGAGTGTTTTAATGAAATGACAAAGCTCAAATGACAAATTTCAAAACAAATAGCAAAGAGCAAATACCAAATAACAAATACCATATAGCAAATATCAAATAGCAAATAACAGAGATCCAATAGCAAATACGTGAATGGTCGATAGACATTTCTCCCTCTCCTTTTAGGAGAGGGGGTCAGGGGGTGAGGTTGTTCAAACAAATAACAAATAGCAGAGTAATTAAGAAACGGGAATAGGATTTAGGAATAAACAAATGAAATACGAATTGTACAGCGGGGCGGGGAATGATTTTGTGATGGTGAATAACATCGCCGAAAAGATACCTTTTGAGAAGCAGAAGGCGATTACTATTCAGCTATGTAACGAGAAGTTTCCTAATATTGACGGGGTAATATTTGCCGATAAGCCGGAGATTGAGGGTTCATCGCTGCGAATGAATTATTATAACCGCGATGGCAGCTTTGGCGCAATGTGCGGCAACGGCGCAAGGTGTATCAGCATGTTCGCATATAAAAACGGCATAATAGCAGAAAAGAAATTTACAATTGAAGCGGTTAAAGATCAATACAGCGCCGTTATTGTTGATGATATTAATGTTAAGATCGGATTTCCGGAACTGAAAGAAGTAAGGCAGAATCTGCACATCACAGCCAATATTGGCGAAGGTGAAAAGAAGCTGAATGTTAGTTTTGTAAATGTGGGGTCTGACCATATCGTGCTGTTCATAGATGAAGAAGTGAATAAGATCGCTTTGAGCTGCAGGCATATGGATGACATTGATGTTAATTCAGCCGGCAGGGTTCTGCGTTTCCATTATGATTTTAAGCCGCGCGGCGGCAATGTGAATTTCGGGCAGGTTATGCCGGATGGTATGATAAGGCTGCGAACTTATGAGCGCGGCGTTGAGCGCGAAACGCTTGCATGCGGTACGGGAATAATTTCAACCGGAATAATCGCGATGCTCCAAAAAGGAATTGCCGCGCCTGTGAAGGTACAGGTGCAAAGCGGCGAGGTGCTTACAGTTGAAGGTATTCCCGGGGGAGCTGGCGTAACCGGACTCACACTCACTGGCAGCGCAAAAAAGATAGGTGAAGGTGAAGTATAATTACTTCAGGATTATTTATAGACAAAAAAAGAGGAATAAAAATTTTATTAATCCGATAAATTAATGTTATTTTTTAAAAGAGTATTAGCGCGGCTTAACAGGGTAATTAATCCGCCAAAAAATATTGAAGAAGAGTTTCACGCAAAGTATTATTACAGCAAGGTGTGGGCGGATACATATTTCCTCGGGAAGAAGGTATTTAAGTGTCCGAACGACTTGTGGATATACCAGGAAATATTGTGGGAGGTTAAGCCTGATGTAATTATAGAGTGCGGCACATTCCATGGCGGCAGCGCGCTTTATTACGCCAAGCTGTTCGATATGATGGAGCTTGACGGCGAAATTATCACGATAGATGTTGATGCCATGCCTGATATGCCGCAGCATAAAAGGATCACTTACCTCATGGGCTCAAGCGTATCGGATGAGATCCTTGCAAAAGTGAAGGAGCTGGTAAAGGATAAGAAAAAAGTTATGGTGATACTTGATTCCGATCATAGCTGCGACCATGTATATAAAGAGCTTGAGCTGTACCACGGATTTGTAACGCAGGGCTCATATCTTGTGGTTGAGGATTCCAACATCAACGGCCACCCTGTGTATTCAGGCTTCGGGCAGGGACCCGGCCCGATGGAAGCGATGGAGAAATTCCTGCCTTCGCATCCTGAGTTTGAGGTAGATAAAAGCAGGGAGAAATTTTTTATGAGCTTTAATCCGAACGGGTATTTGAGGAGGAAGTAGCGAGAAGGCATGTTATTGTCCCCCCTTTCGCCTCTTGAAAAGGGGGAGGATCTCTACAGTATTCGTGAAGTGATATTTGAAGCAAAAGTTTTTTCCTTCGTAAATTTACAACGGGGGTTTAGCTTTTGGAAGCGAACCCCCATTTCAGCTTAAACAAATCCTTAAAAAATATTTTCAATCATAAAAATCGGTTTTGAAAGCAATCGTCCCCCCCTTCACAGAGGCCGAAGGGGGGGTCAAAGCAAAATCCAAAAAACAGTTCCCCCCTTTCGCTTCTTGAAAGGAGGGAGGATCTCTACAGTATTCGTGAAGTGATATTTGAAGCAAAAGTTTTTTCCTTCGTAAATTTACAACGGGGGTTTAGCTTTTAGAGGCGAACCCCCATTTCAGCTTAAACAAATCCTTAAAAAATATTTTCAATCATCAAAATCGGTCTTGAAAGCAATCGTCCCCCCTTCACAGAGGCCGAAGGGGGGATAAAAGCAAAATCCAAAAAACAGTTCCCCCCTTTCGCTTCTTGAAAGGAGGGAGGATCTCTACAGTATTCGTGAATTGATATTTGAAGCAAAAGTTTTTTCCTTCGTAAATTTACAACGGGGGTTTTTCTTTTAGAGGCGAACCCCCATTTCAGCTTAAACAAATCCTTAAAAAATATTTTCAATCATCAAAATCGGTTTTGAAAGCAATCGTCCCCCCCTTCACAGAGGCCGAAGGGGGGATAAAAGCAAAGTCCAAAAAACAGTCCCCCCTTTCGCTTCTTGAAAGGGGGGAGGATCTCTACAGTATTCGTGAATTGATATTTGAAGCAAAAGTTTTTTCCTTCGTAAATTTACAACGGGGGTTTAGCTTTAGACGGCGAACCCCCATTACAGAGATTCCGAATATGACTTATCCGATGACTGAGTTACCAGTTTGCATGAGGAGCAAAGAGAGTTGAGTCATTGGATGAGTGAGCTGAAAAAAAGCCTGCTTGAGTGGCTCATAAAAAGCACAAAAAAAGCCCCGCAAAAAAATGCGGGGCTTTAATATATCCTGGGGGGATATTTATGTGAAGCAAAATCTTATGCGATTGACATCATCATTTGTAACCTTACTTTTCACTGATTAGTTCTAAATGATCGGTAACCTTTGAAAAATCCGTTTCATCCACCTGGTAATCCCAATCGATATAAGAGAGCTTTCCGTTTTTATCCACTATGAACAAAGTCCGTTTATTGTAGCCAAGAGGGCTGAAGCTGGAATAACGGTTTGAGATCACGCCGGAACGATCACTGACCAGCTTAACATTTTTCAGGCCAAGATCTTTGCGCCAGTCCAAAAGAAGGCTTTCGCCTGAATTACTGATCATCAGTATCTCCACATCTTCATTACCGGCAATATTGCTGTTCGAGATTTTTTCTATAGTTTGTTTTTCTGCAAATGTGTCAAAAGAACGCGCTTCCATCATACAGCTCATGCTGAAAGGAGCAGGGTAAAACGCTATAATTACATTTTTCCTGCCAAGGTAATCTGAGAGCTTCGCGGTTTCTGACGACAGCCCGAAATATGTATCCTTCTCCGGATCGATGTACGTAAACTCGAATCCGGGCGCGTTATCCCCGGGAAGAAGAATTTTCGTGTTAATTTCTATATCCGCGGTTGGGTCGTCCAGGTTGAGCTGCGCGAAAATCTCCTTCTGCACGCTGCGCAGCTTTTCGCCTTCGCCTTTATAATTATTATCAGCATAAACTATCTTATTGTTTTCATCGATTACATAAACAGATGAGCCGTCTTTGTTCGAGCTCCACGAGCTGATTGCAAATGAGTGCGCTGCATCCATGTTAATATCCGGGACCATATCGAATAACACATTCCTGTTTTCGATAAACTCTCTTACTTCAGATTCATCATTTTTTGAAACTACAAGTACCTTTAACTTTTCGCTGATGCTCCACGGATCGGAAATTCCTGTGAACCCAAGCCCTTCGGAAAAATACCTGTGGAAAGCAGAAGTCATAACTTCCGCGTATGTGTTCTCTTTTGAGATATCAGGCATGAAGGCGATAACCAGGATGTTATCTTTTTTGTAATTGTAGAGGCTGGAAATTTTCCCGTTCGATGATTCTCCATTGTTATATATCCTCATTTCGGGGTTTGGGGATGTTTCGCCAACATTCATGCCATGATCCGCAGCGGATGCATTCAATACGAATGCCGTGAAAAAGAAGGCAAATAAGCTCAATTTCAAGGTGTTTTTAGCCATTATGATCTGAAATTTTTGTTCTTTTATGGTTGTTTATAAAGGTTTTACTTGAACTGAAGGCTTTTGTTCCGCAGCCGGTGTATTTTTTTAGAAATAGGTGAACACGATATCCAGCATATGGTCGCCCTGGTAGCGGTTCAAGAACGGCAGCATAAATCCGTTGCGAATGATAACCTGCGAGAGGTCGGTCGATTTTTTCATCAGCGCGTTGTAGTTCACATTGGGGAACATAGCGATGATCCTTCCGATGGGATAATACGGTTTTTTGATGTACATCTCACGGTGATCCTTAACGCGTTTGGAAAGTGATACCGAATCGATCTTAATGCTGTCATTCGTGCTCATGAACTCATACGGGTGCATGTAAATACTATCACCCCTGTAAACTGGAAGCTCACGCTCTGTAATGCGGTCATAAACCGAGAGCCGCACGTTGTACAAGCCGCTTTCAAAAGGCGATGATTTGAACTTTATCGAATAATTGAGCATCGCGAACGGCTTGAGTATCAGAATGTTTTTGATCTCTTCCGTATCGAAGAATTCCTCAACATTACGCTCGGAGAAAATGTTGGTGTATGAATCGAATGCCGCAGTATCGCTATCAACCGGAGTAAGCTCAAGATGTGTTTTGTACCTGCCGAATTCCTCGGTTTCGGTATTAAGGCTATCCAGAATTGTAGCATCAGCTATCTGCCAGCGCAGCGTTATGGTCTGCGGGTTCATTCCGAAGTTTGAGTTATCTATTCTTGCTTCGCTTAGCACAAGCTTCTTGCCGAATGAGATCTCATCCGGGCCAAGCTCTTTTTTTGGGCCGGAATACCGTATATTCTTCCCTGTGGAGTCCGCGCTTCCGCCGCGCTGGTAATATATTTTACTGTCTGAAATATAAAATATATGATAGTCGCCTATCTGCTCTGATTTATAGCTTAGCTTCCTTAGCTTATCGATCAAAAGATCACTGCGCACAATAAACAGCTTTATCTTTTTTGCTTCAATGAACTTTCTTACTTCCAGGATGTTAAGCTTAAGCTGTTCTTCTTCGCGTTTTTTCTTCGATATTTTTTTAGATGCCGGCGGATCCACTGCGAAGAATGTTGGAATAGTATCGCTGTTGAAGCGCGAGGGCTCGTTTGAAATTACCTGCAGCGGGTAAATATCGTAATAGCCGGGCATCATTTCGAAATATATCTTGTCTTCGGGCTCGAGGTAATTGCGTTCTATCAGCTTTTTGGTAAGGCCTGCAACCTCGTAAGTATCTTCCCTGTACGCATCCTGGTAATAGAAGCTCCATACAATGTTAACTATCACTATCACAGCAGCGCCCGAAAGCAGGATATACCTGCGAAGGTCCGCAAGCTGCCATACCGCGAATGGGAAAAAGAGTATAGCGTTAAGCACGATATACCTTGAGATCATGTTTGTGCCGCCTGAGCCGACGATTCCGCTGAACATAAGCAGCACAAGCTCTATCAGGTTAAAAAGAAGGAATATCCTTAACAGCGAAAAATTCCCGAGGAAGCCGTTTCGTTTATTATGCACGGTGCGGATTATCTTCCACAGCCCCAAAACAGTTGTAACCGGCGCAATGTAGAATATGAAAAACGGGTACTGGATGCTCCGCTGAACGAATCCGGCGCTTGATAGCCCGGCGTAGATCTTCGTGGTTTCCTTGATAAAATAGAACATATCGCCGTAATCGTGGTAATTCTGCCACAGCCACCATATCATTGAGATATAAGATATCATGGCATACCCAAAGTTGATAAACATGGGCCTTGTGAAGCGGAACTTTTTGTAAGAGAGAATCAACACCATTATTACAAAAGCGATGGTGAAGAACCAGCCTTCATACCGGAGAGCGTTTGCGAAGTTGAGCGATACTGCTGCGAGAATAAGATAAATATGGCTTGGTGAGCGAAGCTCGAGTCCGCGGTACCACATTATGAAATAATAAAAGCATGCTGTTACAAAGAAGAAAAATGGCGTTTCGGGCATTGCGGATGTACTGAGCCAAACCTGGAAGGGGAACACCGCGTAGATAAGGCATGAAATTACCGCAATTTCTTTTGTGAAGATCTTTTCGAGCAGCAGGTAAAGGTAAACCATGGTTAACACCGAAAACAGTGTGCTTAAGATCACCGGCGCCAGGGTGAGGTCACGGAATATCCAGATGAATATCCCGTTCAGCCAGAAATGAAAGCTTAGCCAAACACCGGAATAAATGCGCGGCGCCTGCAGCCAGTCCCATGAAATTACCGTGCGGCTGTAGTCATCGGCGGTTAACCACTTCAGCCCGCTTCGGATAACGATCAGCTGGAAAATAAGCTTGAACAGAATAAGGGCCGTTATAGCGGCGATCCTGTTGTTAAAAAATAATTTTATTTGCCGTAGAAACTGTTTCAATATTAAGCTATTTCACAGATGAGCTTTTTTGCTTGTTAATTTACTGCTGTTTAGTTGTTTGCTGCTTAATTTGGTATGCAATAGAATTACTCCAGGCCGGGTGAATTAAGCGACTTCAGCTTGCGGTGCATATCCTTGTTTTCCCTGTACAGCTCGTCAACTTTTTCGCCGAAGAACTCAAGGAATCTGAGCAGGGCTTTGCATCCCAGGCGCGGATCCATTTTAACGAGGTCTTCAAAATCAGGCTTGGCAAAAACTATAAGCTTGGTAAGCTCGGCAGCAGCAGCAGAAACCGTATGCGTTGTTTCGCTGAACAGGTGCACTTCTGAAAAATAGTCCGATTCGCCCAGTTCACGAAGCAGCTGCGGTTTAGAGCCGTCTTCGGAAATGATATTGACCTTCCCTTTTACTATTATATAGAAACAAAGCCCAACGGTTCCCTGTGTAAAAATTTTTTCGCCTTCGGAATAATCACGTATATGCGCGATCTGCAGCAGCGCCTTAATTTCGCTTCCCGAGAGATCGCTGAAAAGGGGACACTCTTTGACCCTTGTTTTCAGCAGGTCTGTTTCTGAACCTTTTTTTGAGAACATAGTCTCTATGATTTATTTCAAAAAAAATTGTTGAACTCTTTCTCTCACGCGCCCTCACCCCCCTGCCCCTCTCCCAGGGGGAGAGGGGAGAGATATTAGAATATCTGGTGTTTGCCTTTTTGCGATTTTAGAAAGACAGCTATAGCAACACTCTATATAAAAATAGATCCTGCCAGAATCATACGGTCTTATCAAGCCTTATGCGGAACGTTGTACCTTTGCCCGGCTCGCTATCTTTCACAAGCAGCTTTCCTTTGTGATAGGTTTCGATTATCCTCTTGGAAAGGCTTAGTCCCAGCCCCCAGCCGCGCTGCTTTGTACTGTAGCCCGGCCTGAAAATATCCTTCTTGAACCGCAGGTCGATTCCCTTACCTGTATCAGTTACATCGATGAACACATGGCTTCCCTTTTCTTCGATATCAAAAGTAATGCTGCCTGCGGCGTTTTCGATTGCATCAAGAGCATTCTTGGTTAGGTTTTCGATAACCCACTCGAACAGCTCGCGGTTAACGAGAGCGGTTGCGGAAAGCGACCCTTTGATAACGAGATCTATCTTGCGTTTCGGGTGGCCTTCAAATGTACCTGTGTGAATTCGCGGAATACGCACTTCGAAATACCTTACAACTTTTTCAATTATATCGTGTACATTCTCTGATTTAAGATCCGGCTTTGAGCCTATCTTGCTGAAGCGCGTAGCTATTTTGCTGAGGCGGTCGATATCGTTCGACATTTCTTCGGCAAGCTCGGTTACCTTTTGCGGATTAGACGCGCCGGCTTTTATCAGCTCGTTCCATCCCATCAGGCTCGAGAGCGGCGTGCCAAGCTGGTGAGCAGTTTCTTTTGAAAGCCCAACCCATATATTGCTTTGTTCTGTGCGCTTGATGTAGTTGAACCCGAAGTAACCGAGGAATATAAATATTCCCGCAACCATGAACTGGATAATGGGCAGTGTTTGCAGCCGCGAGACCAGGTTTGACTGGCCGTAATGGACATAACTTAACACAACAGAATCGCCGTATGTTACTTTAATGGGTGGGTTGATCTCATCCATTTCCTTTATAAGCTCTTTTATCTTTGCAACCTGTACAGCTCTTGGCAGGGTGGAATCAATCTGCAGATTTTTTGTAAAAGTTGGTTCCATGCTTTTTGCGTCGGTTACAACTATTGGAAAGTTGATTGAGTTTGAGCTTACAACAGTGCTAAGCACAAAATTATACTCACCTGATTGGCTTTCATCCGTGGCGATAAACTCGATAGCTTTCGCATACAGGTTCGCCACTTCGCGTTCGCGCTGGAGTATATCAGAAACAAGCACCTGTGTGTAGATAAGCGTAGCTATGATAATAACCACACCGGTTACAAGTAGCGCTATTTTTATATTTGCCGAGCCGTAGCTTTTCATGTTTTGATTGTCATTCCTGCGTAGGCAGGAATCTTTAATAACTCATCCTTAATTCTTCTGTAGAGACGTCCCTGACTGCCGAGCCAAAGGCACGGGCGGGATGTCTTGAATTATAACAAACCCATAGTTTGAGACGACCCACCGGGATGTCTTGAATAGTAATAATCCCATAGTTTGAGACGACCCACTGGGATGTCTTGAATTGTAATAATCCCATAGTTTGAGACGACCCACCGGGTCGTCTCTACAGGTTATGTAATGAAAATTATCAGTTTCGTTTTACATCAATGTTAACATAAAAAGAAAAATAACTGATAGGGTTAACAATAGAAATATATTTTTGACTGCCAGAAATGGCAATTAAGTACACGACAGTAAATAAATAACACTCTAAAACTATGTTAAAAGAAGTTTCTTTACCCTGGATTTCAATATACTTAACCTCACCCCCAGCCCCTTTCCTGACAGGAGAGGGGGAGCTGAGAAATTTTTGAGTTTTTTCTCCCCTCTCCCTTTGGGAGTGGGGTTGGGGGTGTGGGTCGAATGCAAAATTACTGAGTATTTGTTTCACTGTCGTGTACTAAGTAATGGCCATAGAAGTCTGAAATGAACAATAGTTTGGTGTGTTTACAAAGTTGGCCCAAAACCGGATTACAACAAATGAGGGAAACATATTCATCCGGAAATTAAAAAGTGCCGGCAGAATTTGCCGGCACTAAATGAGGAATATAAGGGGCAGCATGTTAAACGATTACACTGGGGGTAGTGTAAAATTTATTTCACCAGCACCAGCTTCTTTACTTCCGTGAAGCTTCCGGCTGTAATGCGGTAAATATATGTTCCGCTGCTGATGCTGCGGCCGTCAAACTCCGCGGTGTGAATTCCGGCTTCAAGCTCAGAGTTTATCAGCTCAGCAACAAGCCTGCCGGTCAGATCATACACGCTGATATTTACAAATGTTCTTTCGGGAAGCTGGAAATCGATATTGCACTTTGGGTTAGAGGGGTTAGGATAGCTTTGCCCCATCGAAAAATCTTTAGGCTTTGTGATAATTACCGGCAGCGCCAGATCGAAATATTCATAGTTCCCGTTGAAATCGACCTGTTTCAGCCGGTAGAAATATTTGCCGGGTCTGAGCTTTTTATCTGTATAGGTGTATTCCACCGCACTATTTGTAGTGCCGCTGCCCTTTACAAACGCCAGCTTTTCCCAATAACCCGTTTCAGTTTTTCTTTCTACATCAAATCCGGAATTGTTAATCTCGTCCAGGGTTTTCCAAAAGAGCGTAACATTGTACTTTTCAGAAAGCGCTGTAAACAGGGAAAGTGTAACCGGCAAAGGACCGGTGCAAATTGTGCCTCCGCCTGAAAATGTTCCATTGATAGTAATTATATCCGCGCATTCATCTGCCCCGGGTGTAATTTCAATTGATGTACCGTTATCATATATAACTGAGCTTGGCTGCGAAAAAAGATATGTGCAGCAGAGCAATGAGAAAAAGATTATGAACAGGATTATTACAGTTCTCATTTACCTGCGTTATTAATTTCTTTGCTCTCTTCGTTCCTGTTGAACATACTTTCGATAGCAGCGACTCTTTCTTCGATGGACCTGAGCCGTTTTATCTCTTCCGCTAATGCAGAATTTTCCTGAGCAAGCCTTACGTTTTCGGCTTTCAGCTCCTGCACCGCCTTAACAACTACCGGCAGCAGGTTGCCGTAAGTTGCTTCCCATTTCTCGGGGTTATCTTTAAGCACAAGCTTCAGCCATGGCGCGTTGAATTCGTTCTGCACCGAGTCCAGCTCCTGCGCAATGAATCCGGCAGTGGGATCATTTTCCATCAGGCTTCCGTCAGAGGTATTATTGTCATACCACTCGCGCCTATCCCAGTTGAACTGGCGCGGCTTAAGGTGCATTAAAAAATCCAGCCCAAGCGAAAGCGTGTTTATGTTCTTTTTATCCCTCGCGTCAGAGAGCGAAGTTATGGTTTGCACATTGCAGCGCAGAGAAGTAACAGAGTTATTGCCAAGCGTTACCTGGTTCATTGTTGTACCCGAAGAGGGTTCGGAATTCTGCCCTAAAAGAGTAAGGTTTGAGCCGGTTGTTATGTTCGTGCCGGCATCATAACCAATTGCTGTATTGTAAGCGCCAAGGTTATTTGCAAGCGCGGAGTTGCCGAGAGCGGTATTCCTGAAACCTGTGATATTTGAAAGCAGCGTATTTTTTCCTATTGCGGTATTATCGCTTCCGGAAGTATTCTGTTCCAAAGCGCTGCTGCCTACGGAAACATTCCCCAAGCCTGTTATGTTTTCATGCATTGCGTAGTAACCAAGGGCAACATTGCCTGTACCGCTGACATTTGAGAACAAGCTTTCCCCGCCTAACGATACGTTATAGCTACCGGTTGTATTAGAATTCATTGAGAAATCCCCGATCGCGGTGTTATGAACTCCGCTTGTGGTTACCGGCATACAGGCGTGTCCAATTGCTATGTTCCAGCTGCCTGATGTAAGAGAGCTCAATGTGTTTGAGCCCAGACCAAGGTTCAATGAGCCGTTGGTGTATGACCCGCCGCCAAGTGTAAAATTACCTGAGCTCAATCCGATAAACAGGTTATTACCCAGGTTCGAGGAGCTCATATAGTTGTGAATGAATGCTATATTGCCCTTGTAGATCACCCCTGTATGCATATCTGAAGTTTCCTGCAGCTTCAGGCTTTTTGTAAGCTCGATATATCCGTTTGACTGCGTTAGTGTGAAATACGTGGCAGAAGCATCTTTGATCTTGAACTGTCCGCTTGTGCCAAGCGTATTGGTTATATGCTGAGAGCGGGTACCGCCCGGCAGTAAGAAGCTAAGCAGGCCCAGCAGAAGCAAGATAATTTTGGAAGTTCTTTTGAGTATCATTTTCAGTCCGGTTTCTTTTTCCATTTAAATTGGAACAGTTTGTATTTATTTTGTACAAAGATAGTTTTGAGCGGCTGTATTGTTCAAAGAAACTTATTAAAGACTTTTTGTCCTTTTTTCTGATTTCCGGATCCGCCTCTTTGTGAATAAAGATTGTTTTTCAAAGTAAACGGGGAAGGTTTTTTTGTGTTGTTTCGCAGAGGCAAATCAGAATTTAATTTCCAATTGTTTCCGGTCAGATTTTCATTTCCGGTAAAAACCTGTATAATAACAGGAAAAAACCACATATTTCTGCTGTTAAGGCAAAGTATAATACACTCAAAGTTTTAATTTATGGAAAAAACTTACCTTGTAGAGATACTCACAAAACTTTCATCGCGGCAAATGAAGGAGTTTGGTGATTTTGTGAACTCTCCTTTCTTCAATAAGAACGAAAGTACACTCAGGCTTTATGAATATCTTAATTCGCTTCACCCGGAGATGAAACCGGAACTCATCGCAAAGGAAGTTGTTTACAGGAAGCTGTTTGGGCCGGCAAAGTATAATGACGGGCTCATGAGGAACATGATATTCCGGCTGACAGAGCTTTCCGAGCAGTACCTGGCATACAGCAGCATGAAGCAGAATGAAGCAAGCCACCGCGGCTACCTGATAAAGAGCCTGCTGGATCTTGGCATAGAGCGCGGGGCACAGAGGATGATCAACACCTCTGAAAAGGAAATATCCCGCCGCAGGATCAAAGACAGCAGGTACTTTTATGACAGGTTTACGCTTGAAGGCTTCAGGCACATAATCTACTCGCGAAACTTCAATGCGTTGACGATTAAGGATAAGCCTGATAAGAAGATGCTGGACGCGTCGAATAACTTTACTGCCTATTCGCTTATGGTGCTTTTCCAGAGGTTCCGTTACCTGCTGAACAAGGGCTATACCGTGAACTCTGATTTTGAGCTGAATCTTTTGCCTTACCTTATGGATTACCTGAAGAACGAAGGCAGGGAGCACCTGGAAGTTAAACAGATCTCGCTTCTGTACAGGGAGATAGTTCTGCTGCTTGATAACAGCAGGGAAGATATTCTGCTTGAACTCATGAACGAGCTGCGCGATAATAAGCTGCCGATAGAAGATAACGAAAGAAGAGAAGGCTTAACGGTACTGATAAACATCAGCATAGAAAAAGCGTACGCCGGCAGAAGCGAATTTTACAGATACCTGCTGGAAATGAACAAGTACCTGATCTCAAAAGACCTTTACAGGAGGGTTGACGGGGGTTACTTTGAGACCGAGTCATTCACCAACGCGGTAACGCTTGCGCTTACTGAAGGAGAGCTTAAGTGGACAAAAGAGTTTATTGAGAATAATTATAAAAAGCTGGCGCCAGACCAGCAGGAAAATATCTACAACATATCTTACGCTAAGTATTATTTACGAACGGGAGAGTTCCGTGAAGCCCGGGAACATATCAGAAAAGTTTCGCTTGCCGGCCTGTATTTCAAAATAAACGTAAGGCTGACCTCTATTATGATCCAGTATGAGCTGGGCAATATAGAAGAAGCTATGACGGAAATAGAAAATTACAGGAAGTATGTTCAAAACGATAAGCTGCTTAACAGCAGCCACAGGAGGGTTCTTTCAAACTTCAACAGGTTCATGCTGCAGATATGCAAAGCCAGGTATAACCCCAAGGCTAACCTGCAAAAGCTCATTGAGGAGATTTCAGAATGCGACCAGGTAGCAGGAAGGAAATGGCTGAAGGAAAAAGCAGAAGATCTGCTTCAGAGAAAAGGATAGGAAGCCGGTGCCCGTGATTTGTGAGCCGCCTCTAAGCGGTTTGAAGGCAGGCATTCCTGTTTGATTAAGCGGTAATGCCCTTTACTTAAAATGCCATATATTGTTAAGCGAATCCACATCGGGAATGTACCGGCTGCCAAGCTCTATATAAGAAGGCTTTCCCTCTGTTTCCATTTCTATTGTGATCTCATCTTCTTCCTCGTTTTTCCATGAAGAGGCCGAGCGGTAGGCGCGTTTGGTTGTACCATCTTTGAACTTTACGCTGACGGCAACGGGAATTGGCAGGCTGCCTTCTTTGGTTACCTGTATTTTCAGCATATCATCCTTCACATATGCGGTATCTATCGATACATCAGGGTAACCCTGCCCGAAAAACCACGGCTCTATGAACCAATCCAGGTCATCTCCTGAAACATCTTCGAATGTGAAGAAAAAGTCATACGGCATTGGGTGTTTGCCGTTCCACCTTTTCATGAATTCCTGCAGCGCCTTTTTGAACGCGGCATCTCCCATGAAATCTTTGATAATATTATATGCGTTTGCCGGGCGGAAATAAGCGTGGTTGCCGTACATTTCGCCGCGTATGTTGTTTGATGGATACATCAACGGAACTTCATCAAACTGTCCGGCGTAGTCCAGATATCTTTTTACATTCCTTTCACGGAAATCAATGGTTTTATCAATTTCGTACTGAATATACTCACTAAGCATCTGGGTCCAGCCTTCATCCATCCATGCATACTTGCGTTCGTTGATACCCATATAGAACGGGAAATATGAATGCATTACTTCGTGCACTGTTGTGTGTACGGTCCATATACGCTGCTCACCCGGGCCCATATTGACCATCATTGGTGATTCCATTCCGCCGCTGCCATCGAATACTGTAATTTTGGGGAATGGGAATGTTATGCCGGGCAGGTCGCGGGAAGCTATTTCAATTGTCTTTGCGGAAATATCGCAGACTTCATAATAATTCAGTGATGACTCTTTGTAGGCCGCAGAAACAAAAACCTTTTTACCGCCTGAATCAGCAAGCCTGCCATCCCACAGGTAGTTTTTTGCTGCCCCAAAAGTGAAATCGGTTACACCTTTGGCAATGTAATGCCAGGTGTTGGTTTCGGCAGAATTATTAAACAGCGGTTCTTCTGAAACCAGGTCGTTAAGAGAGATTATGTTCACCGTTGTGAATGAAGCCATTGCCTCGCTGTACCTGCTTAGAACGTTTGCCGAAAGTACATCCTGCGGATTCTGCAGCTCGCCGGTTGCCCACGAGCAGTAATCCGAAGGAAGCGTAAGCTTTACATCATAATTGTTGAAATCATTGTAGAATTCGGCGTTGCCTGTGTACTCTGTTAAATCCCAACCGTCAATATCATCATAAACCGCAACCTGCGGATACCAGTATGCGATAAAAAAAGATGTCGAGTCATACCTGCCCATACGGATGCCTTCGGAGCCGGGGATCTTAAACTCCCAGCTGACATTTATGGTGGTTTGTTTGCCCGGCAAAATGGAAAAATTCTTTACAACAAGGTTTGTGCCTGTATATTCAAGCGAAGTATCGCCGGCAGGCATATATGACCTTTTGCCGATAGATAGAGAGTTAATAACAAGTCCTTCGCTGCCATCATCACTTTTTATAATAAAATCCCGCATGGCATCTCTTTTCTGAATATTCTGGTAGAGCCTGAATACAAGCCTGTCTAAAGTATCAGGACTGGAGTTAAAATATGTTATGATGGCGCTGCCGTACAGCTTTCCGCTTGCGGGGTCAAGTGATGCGGTGATCTTGTAATCCGAATGGTTCTGCCAGTATTCCGGCCCGGGTTTGCCATCAAGCGAACGCGTACCGTTTTCGTATGCATCCTGGAATTCAAGCGGAATGTAAATGCTTTGCGCAAAAACTGAGCTAATACCGTAGAGCAGAAAGAGTAATATGAAAATCCTGATGTTCATTTTCATAAGATATTTAATATCAAAAATATATAAAAGGTTTTAAGAATTCCGAGATTTTTCATCTAAGTACACGACAGTAAATAAATAACACTCTAAAACTATGTTAAAAGAAGTTTCTTTACCCTGGATTTCAATATACTTAACCTCACCCCCTTGACCCCCTCTCCTGTCAGGAGAGGGGGAACTGAGAAATTTTTGAGTTTTTCTCCCCTCTCCCTTTGGGAGAGGGGCTGGGGGTGAGGGTCGAATGCAAAATTACTGAGTATTTGTTTCACTGTCGTGTACTAAGATTTTTCATATCCTGTTATTGATTGCTTAAAGAGCTGTAATTAGATAATATAGCTTTCTTTTTTTCAGACCTGAACAAATATAAAAGCCGCACAGAAGTTCTGTACGGCTTTTCTCCTTTAGCTTTCATGCCGGGCAGATCGAATTGATAACCAGCTGCCCGGCTGAACATTTCGTGAACTAAAACGGCTTATTTACCTTTCCACTTTTTCTGCTGATCGGCAGTTAGCAAAGGCCTTATCTCTTCGTTAGCTTTTTTCCTGTAAGACTTGAAACCGCCTTTTATCTTTCCGCTCTTTTTTTCTTTATCAGCTTTATACTGCTTGGCATACCTGAGGTATATATCGTAAACCTGGTTATACTGGTCTGTACTAAGCCCTACTTTGTTGCTGAGCCATGTTGCCCACTCGCTGGCTTTTTCTTCGGGGCTGCCGAAGTCATCGCCGGCGTATGTATAAGTACTGAGAGCCGCAGAAATGAAGAGTACAGCAATAAGTGATTTTAAGATTGGTTTAAACATTTTAGAGTTTCCTTTCGTTGATTTGTTTTAATTATTTTACTAATATCATTTTTTTAACCTGTGTGAATCCGCCTGCTGACAAACGGTAGAAATAAACGCCTGAAGAAAATCCCGAAGCGTTAAAAGAATAGCTGTGATAGCCTGCTTCCAGTTTTCCGTTAACCACAACAGCAGCCAGCCTGCCTGCAGCATCGTATACGCTGAGAGTGACATTGCTTTTTTCCGGCAGAGTAAAGTTAATAGTAGTTGCAGGATTGAACGGGTTTGGATAGTTCTGTCCGAGCGAATACTCTGAAGGAAGCTGGTTAGCGGTATTGCCGGCGCCGACAATTGATGAATTTGACGCTATGTATCCTTCACTGCCGCCAACAAACGCCTGCGTTGATGCTGCGAAGGTTACTGTTGATAGATCTGACTGCGATGGTTCGAATTGGCTTAGCCAGTTGGCTCCGCCATTGCCGGTTGTAAGCCGTTGGCCGTCTTCGCCAACTGCGCAGCCCGTTAGCTGGCTGCTGAACTCGATATCTAAAAGCGGTTTAGTAGTGCCGGATACCTGGGAATTCCAGTTCGTACCGCCGTTGGTTGTAGCAATTATCCTTCCGTTATAACCGCATGCCCAGCCAAAATTGGCATTCAGGAAGAACACCGCCGTAAGCTGATCGCTTACACCTGTAGTTTGAAGGGTCCAGTTCGCCCCGCTGTTTGTGGTCTTGTATATTTTTCCTGACTCGCCTGCCATCCATCCGTTTAGCTGAGTAGTGAAATAGATATCATTCATCAGTTCTGAAGTAGTATAAGCCGCGTTCCAGCTGCCGCCTGTATTGGTGGTCTTATAGATTTTGTATGTAAGAGAGTTAGTCCTTATCAGCGTAAATCCGTCGTTTGAGTTAACAAACTGTAACTTGTTTGCGGAGCCGTCATCCGGAAGCAGTGTAACTGCCCAGTTTACGCCGCCGTTGGTGGTTTTGCCGATCGAGGCAATCGAGGCACCCCTTTGAAGTGAACCCGAAATTCCGGCGGTGAATCCCGTTGAAGTGTTTAAGAAGTAAACTTGCTCTGCGGATACAAGTCCGCTGGCTACAGAAGGCGACCAGTTTGCGCCGCCGTTTGTTGTGAATAAAAGCTGGCTGGAATTTCCGGCAGCCCAGCCGGTCTGCTGATTAATGAACTGAATATCCGTAATTCCATTGGAGAAGCCCTGCTGAAGTACCTGCCATGCTGCGCCGCTATTGGTAGATGAAATCACCATTCCCGAATACCCGGTGCCAATGACCTGGCTTGTATTGATCACACCGAATTTTGTTACAGGCGCAGATGAAACATACGCCTGGCTCCAGTTGACACCGCCATTTGTTGTACGGTAGATCTGGTTAATGAATGTGGAGAAAAATCCGGTTGAAGCGTTCAGAAAATGGATAGCGAATATGCTGTTGGAGTTCCCTGTAACCTGGTCGCTCCAGTTTAAGCCGGCGTTTGTTGTTTTTGATACACCGCCTGTACCCAGCGCCGCATACCCGGTGTTATCATCAACAAATGAAAAAGCGGAGATGCCGGAAGTTAAAGTTGCTGCGACACTCCAGTTTACGCCGCCATTGGTTGATTTTATGAACTTGTTATCCTGTGTTGCATAAACTGTTGACACGTTTCTCATGCTGAGATTCAGCACTGCGCCTGAATTATAGGTAACAGCGCTCCACAATGCGCCGCCGTTAGTTGTTCTTAATATCTTTCCGTTTATGCCTGATACCAGCCCGGTTGAAGAATTGGTAAAATGAACCGAGTAAAGGCCGGTTGCTATTCCGGAAGCCTGTGCCGACCAGTTTGTGCCGCCATTGGAAGTATAATATATCTCACCAAATCCGCCTACTGTCCATCCTGTGTTAGCATCTGTGAAGAAAATATCGTTCAGCGAGTAGGTTGTGATGCAGTACTGGTTAACCCATGATGCGCCGCCATTGGTAGTTTTGCGAACTACTCCCGCGCCGCATACCCACCCTGTATTTGACGATGAGATGAAACAAGAATTATTGTAGCCGGGGTAATAATTCTGAACCTGCCACTGGCTGTGAAGCAGGCCGCCCCCGAACAATAATGCCGCAATGATGACTGTAATTTTATTCATTTCCCTCAAGAATAAATTAATCAAATTGAATTGTAGCAAATTTAGCCTTTCGCCGGCGGCCAATCAAAGAAAATTAACCCAAAAAGTGAGTTAGCCGGGAGTGCCAATTGCCTGATTATTTGCATTTAATGTCTATTTTCTGCATTTTTGTGTGAGCCAACATGGAAAATACATCAGTAATATCTATATTAAAAACCCTCTCAAAAGAGGAAATTAAGGAGTTTGATAAATTCATAATTTCTCCATACTTCAATAATCAGCCAAGCTTAACAAGGTTTTATGAGGAGTTAAAGAAATTCCACCCTGCGTTTGATGAAAAAAAAATAGACAGGAAGAATATATTCCATGCCTTATACCCGGGAAAGCCTTACAGCGATGACACAGTGCGAAGGCTTACCAGTGACCTGAAAAAGCTGTTGGATAACTTTTTGTATCAGAAGGTGCAGGAATCAAATCCGGTGGAAGCGCGCTTTCTGAGATCGTTTGAATTCAGCAGAAGGGGATTGCTTAAAGAAGCCGAAAAAGAGCTTGAACAGATAATTAAGGTCATAGGAGAAACCGGGCCTATCAGCGCGGAGTATATCAAAAACAGGCTGGACTACGAAGAAAGATATGTCCAGATAAACCTGGCAAAGAACAGGCAATCAGAAATTTCGCATAATTTTAAAAGTGAGATCGAGTTCCTTATATATCATTTCCTGCTGAGGCTCTCATATTATATTCATAACATCAAGGTGAATAAGGTGATATTCAATGTCGAAGAGACGGCATTTATCAATGATTTCGTATCTGCAATCAATCTTGATGAAATGGACAGGCTGATGGCTGTAAGCGATGAAACGGACGAGATAAAAAACGCAATGAGGATTTATGTTCTCTTTATCCTGAATTACATGAAGGAAGAAGATGAATCATACTTTGCGGAGCTGAAGCGGGCATTACCAGAGTCGATAAAATATATACAGGATTTTGAGAAGTATAATATCTACCAGATGGCAGAAGCCATTTGCTGGCAGAAGATGACCACTATTGACAGGGAACGATACAGGCGCGAACTGTTTGAGATAAACAAGCTGCGGCTTGATGCCGGGGTATACCTTCCCGACGGCCGCAATATGCGGCTTCTGCTGTACAGGCAGATCTTCACCAGCGCACTGCAGCTTGGCGAGGTGAGCTGGGCGGAAGAGTTTGCTGCCAAATACTCCGATAAGCTGCCTGACCCTATTAGGGAAAACATGACAAAGTACGCCAATGCACACCTTATGTTTGAAAGAGGCGATTTTGAAGGCTCGCTGGCAATGCTTAACAAAGTCGATTTTGATATCTTTACGCTGAAATTCGATTTAAGGAATCTTACAATGCGAATTTACATTGAGCTTAACTATATCGAAGAGGCCATTTCTCTTATAGATACCTATAAGCACTTCGTGGCAAAAAATAAAGGTGTTAGTGAGTATTACCGTAATATCACAGAAAACTTCCTGAAGTATTGTAAGAACATTATAGACCTTAGAACAGGTAAGGCTAAACTAAGCGCTGAAGAAATGCGCAGGGAAATAGAAGCTGATAACTCGGTTAATTTCAAAAGCTGGCTGATAGGCAAGTTGGATTGATTTAAAACATTCCCAGCTTCTCCCGGATTAAGAGAGATTCATAGTTTGATTACCTCACCCTCCGACTCCCTCTCCTGAAAAGAGAGGGAGGGAATTTATTCAATGTTTATAGCTCCCCTCCTATTTTTAGGAGGGGAAAAATTTCAGTTGCCGTCAGGCAACTGAAATTGGGGTGGTTTGATATTTTAAAGCGACCTCCCCTAAATCCCCTCCGAAGGAGGGGACTTACGAACTTAAAGTTTCTGACCCCCTTCCGGCCTCCCCTTTCGTAAGGGTGAGGGGTAAAATCCTTTCATTCCTAAGCTCCACACTGAGAATATATTTAACGGATTTCATAAAATCATTTCCCCCTGGAAGGGGGAACACAAGGGGGTAAGTTCAAGGAATGCATCACGAAGCTCGCCCGATTGTTTCGATCAAGCTTGATTCATAATTCACCCTATCATTTATAAAATAGCTCAGATGCATTCCCTACATGTGGATATCATGGAAATGTACTTACCGGATTGCATTTGAATCCTGAAGTGCCGTTAGGCACGAGATGTTGGTAGCATTTAGGCAGCCCTCTTTCTTTGAGTTTTGGTGCCTTCGTGTCTTCTCTATGTTCTGGACTGGAAGGCCGGGTGATCTGTGAAAATAAAAAGCCCCCGCCCTGTAAAAGCAGCGGGGTTTTTTCCTGAGGGGACTCTTGCTAAAGGAGACCCTGAATTCTGAAATATCTTCTTACTGTTTTTTCTTCCTGCTTATCCCTGCAAGCAATGTCATACCAAGAGCGAACACAAGCGGCATTTCAATTCCGAAGAGTCCGCATTTTTTACCTTCATCTTTAACTGTAGCGGTCATCTCAACATCGGTTTTCAGGTCGGCAAGAGTTTTCTCCCAAATCACCGATTTCCCGTCTTTGCGGCCATTGGTTTTCAGTACTTCACCCGGAAATTCAAATGTATAGGTAAGCTTATAGTCGCTTGAGCCCATTGTTTTTGCATTTGAAGTATCCTGCAGCAGCGTGAACATGAAATCCCTGCCTTCTTTTCCTTCCTTCCATGATGATTTGGTCTTTTCAAATCCTTTTGCCGATGAAAGATTATTAAAATCTTTGAACTTGATATCCATGTAAACATGTTTTGTTGAGTCATCAAGCTTATTTTCGATCTTTATGCTGGTAACTTCGCTGTTTGAAGAAGTATAGTTCTGTTTAGCTTTATCTTCCTTGAAGCTGAAAGAGCCAAGATCTGTGGTGGATTTCAGGTTATTCATCTTTGCCCAGTACTCAAGCTTGATGGTTCCCGAGCCGTCCGCGTTAAGCGCGGTTTTCTGGTTAACGTTCACACAGGCAGTAAAATAGAAGGCGAGCCCGAAAGCCATGATGAATACTAAGAGTGATTTGAACAAGTGTCTGGAAATGTTTCTCAATTTTTTTCCCTCCGGAATTGGTTAGTAGTTAATTGTTACACTACAAAATTATGAGGAAACAGGGCGTGAATTCAAAGAAAATTTAAAGGGCAGGTGAGTTGAAAACATCATTTTGTAAGCCAAAAATGGGCTTTTATGGCCATTTTAGCCATATTACGTGAGCCGGATTAAGGAGTCTCACATTAATAATTTTAAGATAATTATTAAGGCAGCGGAGATTTTTTTACTTCCGTTTATTGCGTTCGCCGTTTGCCCAGAAGATGAACACCAGTATACCAAGCCCCAGTATTGGGCCAATGTATGACATAACACTCGAAGTAGATTTGCGGTACAAAACATCCGCTGATACTACGCTGAAGATGCTGAAGCTTTGATATGGCTTACCTGTAAAGTACGTTGTGGTATCGGTCTCAATCTCAGGGCCGTAGTAAATTATCCTTGGATCTTTTTTGTCTGAAAAATTGAGGCCTATCCAGGAGAGGCTATCTGAAAATATTCTGCCTCCTTTTAGTGTGAAGCTGAAGACTTTTTCAATATCCCGCCTGTCTTCTATCAGCGTCCCCCCGTCAATAGTTTCCCTTTCGGGGTCAGATGCTGAGCAGCCGGAAAACACAAATACAAAAAGTAGAATCGGGGTAATTGCAGGAACGAGCTTCAGTGTAATTTTCTGTATCATATGCTGTATAGTTATCTGGAGTAAATTGCAAACCCAACACCAATAGAAATTTCAAACATGCCGGGGTAATCATCTTTCATGAATACTTTGCGGAACTTGACGTTTGGGTGAATTGAAACCGCGTTGCTGAATCCGGTGCCGGCAAAGAGCCCGAATGCGGCCTGTACGAAAAACCCTTTTCGTGTGAAGTCAGTGAAATACCCGCCGCCGGGAGAGATGAAAAACATCGAAGGGTCATTGAATTTCCCGTTCATGGGTATATCCAGATTGTATGAAAGATGCACGGCGTTCTTACGTTCTGACCGGAAAACGTATGTATAGTCAAATTCGGCTCTGCCATACGGGTAGATGCCCGCTGAAAGCTCTTTCGAAAGCCCAAAGTACGCTTTGCCGTCTTCAAGCACCAGCGCTGGTGAAATGACCAACGCCGTGGCAAGTATCATTGTGTTTCCGGCATCGGCTGAAGAAGGGCTGCTGCTAAATGTTCTTTTCGAAACTTTAAGCTGCTGTGAATTTGCCGGCGCGGATGCCAGTATAAATAAAATTATCGGGAAAATTAGATTCTTCATAAGGCAAATATAACGGTTACGGAATTAAAGAGTTTACCGGAATGAAGGCGATAATGTGAAACGGAAATTATTATCGCCGTCACGGTTATTAAGCCGCCATGCGAAATCAACACGGAGAAGTCCGAAAATATTGCCTATTCCAAATCCCGCTTCGGCAAGCCAGCCATCAGTTACAAGAAATGATTTAGATGAAGCAAGAGCATAGTTGGAAGCAGTGATCTCTGTTTTTCCGATATTGGCAAATCCAATAAGCTCCCATTTGGTGATCGGCTTAATATATGCGAATATTATATTACTGAAGTTATTTTCGAGGTTCGCGTAATAGACCCTGTCACCTAAATAGTCCCTGAACCTCATTGTGCGGAAAGTGAACGGCCTATCACTTAATGCCGCCGTGCCTACAAAATATCCCAGCGACTGGTAAGGCACATTTCCGTTGAGGAAGATTCCGCCCAGCTTGTACTTGAGGTTGAAAAAACGCCCTGCTGAATTATTGCCGTTCAGCTCTGCCGTATATCTTCTGTACTCATAGGTACTTCCCAGCGAGCGGGGAGTGATCTCGTAGCCGAGGTTCAATACCGGAAAGCTTGTTTCGCTGTAACGTGATTCTTCACCGTCGCCGTAATCAACAAACTTATACCTGTTGGGGTCGATCAATACGCTGAATCCGACTGTCCGCTGGAACGCGTCGTTGATGGGCGTATTCGGGCTAAACAATTCATCTTTTTTAAATATGCTGTAGTCTGTGTTCTTATGTGCAGTGATTTGTTTTTCCTGGCCATACTTAAGCGTTAAGCCCAGCTGCGGCGTAAGCAGCTTTGATAAACTTATGTTCCATCCGTTCGCGTAATAATAATCATAGAAATCGCGCTTTCGCACCAGCGATGAAATTGTATTGAACGCCTGAAACACACCGGAAGTTTGGTAACCAATCGACCGCAGGTCATTATATACCGATGCATTTACACGGGTATCATTAGCCCTGCCGAATTTACCCAGGTACGAAAGCTCGTATTTCGATTTTTTATCCGAAAAGCCGTAGCCTAGATAACTGTTTAGCTCTGTGCGCCGGTCGGGAGTTTTTAATCCAAGGTTGAACTGCAGGTGGCTTCCTTCAACACGGTTGAACCTGTAATATCCCAGCGGCTTTGTGCTTAGGTATTCGCCGAAATCGATCGAAGTGAAATTGAACTTTACTTTTCCTTTATTCTCTTCAGTCTTTTTATCTATATCACCGAAAGCCCTGGATTCTTCTTTTGAGCTTTCAACTTTCCTGTTGCTGCTCCAGTAAGCGGAATCCTTTTTTGCATCTGGCAATACCTTAACCACATAGTCATCAAAGGTGCCGGAAGGCGCCTTGCGGTTTAAGCCATAATGATTAACAATGGTGAATCCCTCGCCCTGCAGCGCAAACAACCCGGCTACCGAAAGATCGGCGGAGATTTGAACATCGGTTGGCATCCAGAATTCAGAGCCGGCATTGTCTGAAAAGCCGGTGAATGTTTGCCTGTAGTTAACAGCGTCAACTCCGAACGGAAGCGCAGCTTCGTTGGCGGATAGATCTACTTTTAGCAGCGCATAAGTAGAATCGGCTATATACATTCTTCCTTTAAAAAGCGGGAAAAGCCCCGCCCCGTCGATAACTTCTATCCTGTACACCCGCTGCGAATCGATCGAAACTATCTTTTCAAGACTGTACTCATAATAATCCAGCGCGTCATCCGCCAGCGGACCCGTTATTTTAGAATCGCCGAACTCTATGGATTCATCATAAAAATTCACGATGTATGGTAGGGCAATACCTTTAGGTATATTCGCAGTTTCACGTTTGCTAACCACGTATTCTTTGTATTTATCCGGCTGCTTATAATAGCCGCGGGTTTCAGATTCCAGTATAGCAAAAATCGGGTATTTGTCTTTTTCGGTGAGTGAATCTTTTTTCAGCACACTAAGATCAGAACGGAGAACATATTTTGTGTATGCATCATAATCATATTCCTTTAGGGAAGAGCGGAAAAGTTTTTTGTATTTGATGGCTTTGCGGATAATGTCATAAGCCGGGTCTTCGCCAAGAACAACGATGGTTTCCGTCAGAATTTCCGAAGGCCGCATTACAACGTCCCGGGTGATATCAGAATTTTCGATAAACACGTTCACTGTATCAGAGTAGTACCCGATAAGCGAGAAGATGAGGGTATTGGAGCCCGGATGAAGCTGCAGGAAATAACTGCCGTAACGGTCAGCGGTTGTGCCGTATGTGGAATCTGCCATCTTTACAGTTACATATTCTATCGGATTATTATTCTTTGCGTCCGTGATCTTTCCTGAAAGCCTGTATGATTGAGAAAATGCGGCGGCTGTGAATATAATGAAGAAAAAGAGGGCGGCAGCAGAAGTAGTATGTTTCATATCCTGCAAATTTATCTTAAAATATTTTGGAAATAAATATACCGTTGAATAAATTACAAAGATTTACATTTCCATAGGTTTATAGTGGTTTTTTCTGAAAAGAACATGGTTAATGTTACAGCCAAATGTTATCTTTGAAAAAATTATTGTCGGAATTTGTAAAAAATACGGGCGGTATGTTTACACTTGGCGGCGAACCGTTCAGGTTTGTTGGCGCGAATGTGTATGAGCTTGCAAATGTTCCCGGCGAAACTGCGAAGTTAATGATAGCTGACGCAGACGCGGCAGGATTCACAGTGCTTAGGTTCTGGCTGTTTGAAAACAGACCCGCAGAAGAACAGGTAAGCAGAATGAATAAAATTTGCGATGCGGCGAAGCCGTATGGTATTAAGCTTATCGTTTCCCTGGCGGATAAATGGGGTTACCTGCAGAATTACAAAATTGATGACCACTGGTTTGAAGCTGGCTTCAGGCAAAGTTACATTCCATACATCAAAACCCTTGGCGCGGCTTTGAAAGATAGAGATGAGATCATGATGTGGGAGCTGATAAACGAACCTGAATCTGACAGCTTTGATCTATTTCATAATTTTGTGAATGAGGCAGCAGGGGAGTTCAAGAGTGCGGATCCAAATCACATGCTCACAGTTGGAACAGTGGGGGGAGTTGGCGATAAGTTTGGTTCGGTACTATCGGTATTCAAAAAAAGCAATTTCAGAAAGCTGTATGAGCTAAGTTCACTTGACGCGGTTTCGCTGCATGATTACAGCTATGACTCGGGAGTATTTGAGAGGATGGATATGCTCTACAGGTTCCGCGGTGAAACAGAAAAAGCCAAACGGTATTCTGCAATTGGCGCAGTTATTGAAAAGCCTTTTTCCGCAATTGACAGGTTTTTCATGAAAAAGGGAAAATTATTCCGTTTCCCGTTAACCCTTCGGTGGCTTTGGAACATCTATAATAGAGGGGACAGGAAATTCGCCAAAAGCATATCTAAACCAGTATATATCGGCGAAACGGGATTTAAAAATATTCCCGGCAGAAGCAGGGCGAAGCTGCTGGAGGTATACCTGGAAGAGGCTTTTGCCGCAGGCGCAGGGGGAGTAATGCTGTGGTCATTTGAATCGCAGGGCGGAAACCGCGACGGGCATGATTATGGGTTTGGATTGGGCGAAGGTATAGAGGATGTTGTGAAGAAGTGGAATGAGAGATTGTGATTTTTTCTCGTGCCACAGGCAGTTTCAAAAACTAAACCCCCCATAACAATTCATGATGGAAATGAATTGAGTTTAAATTAGTAATTTACGATTACTTAAACTATCCTCCCCCTTTTTCAACTGCCAAGGCAGTCAGGAAAGCAAAAGGGGGGACGAGATCAGATTCTGCCCCCCCTTCCGTTTTTGAGAAGGGGGGAGGATCGCTAGCAAGGCCGATAGTGAAGATCGAGTTATTTTTGCATCATGCGAAATTCGCAATGGGGGTTTGCTTCTGAATTGTTTGCTCACTCATCCGATGACTCAATTCTTTAGAAGTATCGGGTAATCTATTTTATCAGTCATCGGATGAGTAAAACAGGGTAAATTCACAAAAGTGGGTTCGCTTTAAGAACCTAAACCCCCGATAAGAATCAACGATGGATAACAATTTGGTTTCAATTATAAGTTTATGAAGTTTGAAAAAATCCTCCCCCCTTTTCAGAAGTAAAAAGGGGAGACAAGAACTAAACAACTATAAATATATATGAAGATACTTGAGACAGAAAGATTGCTCCTCAGGGATCAGCAGCCCGAAGATGCTGATGTGCTTGCAAAAATGTTCGCTGACGCAGAAGTAATGCGTTTCATCGGCGATGGCAAAACTTACCCGCGCTCTGTTGTGGAGCAGTCAATAACCAAATGGAATGACTATGGGCGTAAATACGGCTACACAAGCTGGGCAGTGATCCGGAAAGAGGACAATGCTTTTATAGGCAAGTGCGGGTTTAACAGACTGCCCGATGACAGCGAAATTGAGCTTGCCTACATGCTTGATGAACCCTACTGGGGCAAGGGCTATGCTACTGAAATTGCTTCAGCAGCGCTTCAGCATGGCATAAATAAGCTCGGCATGAAAAGGGTGGTCGCGCTTGTCTATCCCCAGAACTCACCCAGCATACGCGTGATACAAAAAACCGGTATGAAATATGAAAAAGAGTATGAGTATATGGGAATAAAGATGCTGATGTATTCTATAAACATTTAGTATAGAATCGCGCATACTGACCGCAATTTTGTGCCGCCCTAAATGTGCAACCTTCACGCCCGGAACCCCGTCAAAACTTCTAAATGATTCCGGTAACCGCGGATTTTGCCGACCGTTACCGGCCATAACCTAATATAATAACGGTAAATGTATAAGATCCTCAAAACAGCATTTTTCATTCATGTCCTGTTCCTGACTCTATTGTGTACGCAATTTTTATCAGCGCAGGATAAAACCCAAAAGATCGATGAGCTTGTGCAGCAATATGCAGCACTGGGACAAATTAACGGCGCTATTCTTGTAGCCGAAAACGGCAATGTAATTTACAGCAAGGGTGTTGGCTTCGCAGATATCGAAAATAAGATGCCGAACGGCCCGGAAACAAAATTCCGCCTCGCGTCAGTCACAAAACAATTCACCGCAGCGCTCATCCTTCAGCTTGTCGAAAAGGGAAAGATAAAGCTTGATGGTAAGCTTTCCGATTACCTGCCGTATTACAGGAAGGATGTTGGCGATAGGGTAACTATACACCAGATTCTAAGCCACACGGCGGGCATCAGTAATTACACCGATAAGCCGCAATTTCTGAAAGATGACCCGGAGAAAAAGGTTGACCCAAAAGAGTTCATACTTGCTCAATGCAGCGATGACCTCATTTTTGAGCCGGGAACGAACTGGGCTTACAGCAATTCCGGCTATTTTATTTTAGGCGCGGTGATTGAAGAAGTGACAGGGAAAAAATACGGCGACGTGCTTCAGGAGAACATTCTGGCACCGCTTGGAATGACTAATTCAGGCTACGAAAACAGCGATCTGACCTACGGGAACAAAGCAAAAGGCTATGAAAACTCCTTTACCGGAGTTGTACCGGCAAGGCGCATAAATATGACCATACCATTTTCTGCGGGATCAATGTATTCAACCGTGGAAGACATGTACAAATGGGATCAGGCGCTTTATTCCGATAAGATACTCTCTGATGATTCAAGGGAAAAAATGTTTACCCCTGTACTTAAGAACTATGGATACGGCTTCGGTATTGTAGAACCCGAACTCGGCGGCAAAAAAATAAAGATCATTTCTCACAGCGGGGGAATTTTCGGTTTCAATACATTATTTTCAAGGTTTGTGGATGATAAACATACCATTATAGTTCTCAACAATTATTACAACGCTTCTTCAAGCGCACTATCAAACGGCATAGCGCAGATACTATACGGATTCGATCCGCCTCCGCCGCGCGAGGATCTTACCAATGTGCTGGCAAAGCTAATGGCCGAAAAGGAAATTGATGAAGCCATAAAAGAAGTAAAAGCGCTGAAGGAAGATGCAGCAAGGTACAAAGCAAATGAATCCGGGATAAACAACCTTGGCTATTTGCTGCTGCAGCAGGGCAAGACCAAAGAGGCTGTTGAAGTGCTGAAGCTGAATGTTGAGTGGTTCCCTGAATCAGCAAATGTATATGATAGCTACGGCGAAGCGCTTGCAGCAGCGGGCGATAAAGAAAATGCCATTTTGAACTATAAGAAGTCGATTGAGCTCAATCCAAATAACGAAGGCGGAAAAGAAATGCTGAAGAAGCTGGAAGGGAAGTAATTCATTAACGCCGGGAGCGAATTTTCGGCGCGGCTTCATACTATAGCGAAGTTTGCATTAATATATATTGACGTCATCACAAAATATGCGGAATTGCCTTTTGGCAGTTCCGCATTTTTATTGCGGGGGCGCTTGAATGTCTACCCCTTTGTGTTCCCCCTTCCAGGGGGAAATGATGCTGCATTGTACTATTGAGATTTGGGATGTTTAACTTTTAGCCCCGAAGGGTACATTATCAGTGCCGTAGGCACGAGATATTGGTAGCTTGCGGTGCCCGTGTTATCCCGTCCCGTACGGGACGGAATAATGCGGGGATTTTATTTCTACCCATATCCCATCCCTGACGGGATTGGTTTTACGATCCACTCCCAACTATCCAATGCAATGAGTTGAGGATGGTAATAATATTATATCCCCCTGAAAGGGGGATTATAGGGGGTAGTTTTCCACAATCGATAATTTGCCGGGAAAGGTAGAATGTTGAGATACAGAAGATACTCGTTCCACGAAATTAGTTTTGCGGGAAAAACGTAAGAACTGAACATCATGCATTATCAAGCAAATGCTCTTTGGTATTCGTGGCATGAGAATTAGTCACAAGGTGAATATATCATACTCACAATTCAATCGCAGCGCGGTAATCACGAGATGGGTAGCTATCGGATGCCACATATTATCCCGTCCCGTACGGGACGGAATGCCGCAGGGGGCGTGTGTTTCTACCCATATTCAATCCCTAACGGGATTGAGATCTATGACCCACTCCCGGCCTATCTGTTGGAAGGGGCTGGGGGGGTAGTTGCTTGGAATTTAATGGTGCCCAATATTCAGGCGTTATTTCTATTTCAGGTCTGGATACCTGCCTTCGCAGGTATGACAAGCAGAAATGGCACGAGGACTGGGTCTCTATCCCGTAGATATTTATTTTTGCTGCACGGAATCTGAATATCAATTTATGTATTTTTATTAAATAGTTTTACTATAAAATTTGCAGCAAATAAATCCAATGGAAATTAAAAAAATATCAAG
Source organism: Ignavibacteria bacterium (assembly GCA_041917655.1). Taxonomy (GTDB): domain Bacteria; phylum Bacteroidota; class Ignavibacteria; order Tepidaquicellales; family OLB5; genus OLB5. The sequence goes on from JAYRXC010000019.1 coordinate 62,967, forward strand.
CGGCGCGAAATGGGAAGATATTGTAGGCTACTCACGTGCCGTGGTTGCGGGAAACCGCGTAATGGTTACCGGAACAACTTCTGTAGATGAGAAAGGTGAAATTGTTGGTACCGGGGACGCGTACGCTCAGACCAAATATATCTTTCAAAAAATAGCAAAGTATCTTGAAGAGGCAGGCACATCGATGGAAAATGTTGTGTGGAACAGGATGTTCGTGACCGATATCACCAAGTGGGAAGAAATTGCCAGGGCGCATGCCGAGTTCTTTAAAGATGTTAAGCCATGTGCAACAATGGTAGAGGTGAAAGGATTTATTCACCCTGATATGCTTGTAGAGATTGAAACAGAGGCTGTAATTATCTCGTAGATCAGGGCATAAAATAAAGGGGTACCCATATAGTACCCGCTTTCTAAAATACAGAAGGAAGAAATCTTTTATCTAATCCACATTTCTTTCGTTTCTGGAAAAAGACAGTCCAAAATTAACCATCAATATCTGAAATTTTCTGTTTGCAATATACGTTAGGTCAAATTTCTGTTCAAGTGTGTATTTAGGGCAAAATTAACGATTTTCGGTTACTGTACTATATTAGAGATAATATGCAAATGTAGGCATAACCTGTAGGAAAATGCATGAAAGAAGGCCTAAACCTAAATTCGGCTTTGGCCTTCGGGGGATTTGAAGATTTTCAATTATATATACGAAACTTAGTTCAATTCGGATCTTAACGATATGAAAATAGATTTTACGGCAATAGACCATGTCCAGCTTACAATTCCAAAAGGCGCTGAAAGCACTGCGAGGAAGTTTTACGGCGGCGTTTTAGGGCTTGAGGAAATGGAGAAACCAGATTCACTGAAACCTACCGGGGGAGTTTGGTACCGCATCGCGGGGGCGGAACTGCATCTTGGCGTTGAAGATAAAAGCGGGAAGACAAAAGCGCATCCGGCATTTGTTGTCAGCAATCTGAATTCAGCGCGCGTACACCTGATACAGAACGGCGTTGAGATCAAACAGGAAACAGAAATTCCGGGCAGGCAGCGTTTTTCGATTTTCGATCCGTTCGGAAACAGGATCGAGCTGATGCAGTTTGATAAAAAAGATTAACCAGGCCGGTTCATTCCGTTTTATGCGGAAGATGTTTCATGCGTTACCGTTTACCATCAGGTCATAGTACCCGCCGGTATTCAGGTTCACTTTTACATTAAAGAAACAGTTTCCTCCGTCATCAACCATAATAAAATCTTCTTTCCACCTCCGGAAGTAATCATTATCCACGTAGCAGAAGCAGTTTATCCATATTACCTTGTCCCCGTTTTCCAAAACAGCGCCGGCGAACTGCCTGTAGTAGTTTTCCAGCTTCCTTCCGAAAAAAGGATTGTAAGTGCCGGAAACTTCCTTTGTGAAGCAGGCGCGCAGTATCTCTTCGGCTGCTTTTATATCATCTTCACCGGGATCATACGCCTTGCTGTTTTTGCCGCATGACCAAAGCACTGAAGACGGTATAGGCAGTATTACGCTGTTCGGATTCAACCTGTTTGATACTAACCCTGTATCGTTTTTCCCCGGGATATCCTTCTTTTCCATGTTCTTACTTTCAGTTTTAACATCTTTCTTATCTTCTACAGAAGTCGTTTCATTTTTGCCGCATATAAATGCGGCTAACATTAACATGACAAATATTATATTATGCATTTTAGTATTTGGATTGGTTATTAAGCATTGCCGTTTATCATGAGGTCATAATAAACCTGCTTATTCACATTTATTTTAACATTGAAGAAGCAGTTGCCGCCATCGGCAACTATGATAAGCTGTGTCTTCCAGTTCTTAAGTATTTCGGATTCCTTTTTGCAGAAGCAGTTTACCCAGATTACTTTTTCACCGGATTCTGTTATGCCGCCAAGGAATTGCCTGTTGTAGTCCTCAAGCTTTTTTCCGCTGAAGCGGTTCACTGTTCCGGAAACCTGTTTTGAAAAACACTGGCTAAGCAGCTCTTCGGCCTGTTCAATTTCAGCAGCGGTTGGAATATAGGGCTTGTAGTTCTTTCCGAAAACCCATTCCATCTTTTCGCCCGTTTCGATAACGGCCTGCCATGGTTTTAAGTCGCCATCATAGCCGGAGCCTGATTTCGAGCAGCCGAATGAAATCATAATGAGTAATAAAAACGCTGATTTCAACATACTTTAATTGTTTAGTTATGTATTGAACTGCCGGCTTTGCAGCATGTTTCAGGAAATCAAAACGTGATTGTTTCTGAAATGCTGCTGATAACCGCTGGTGTTGGGGAATTTTTTGTGAGTTTAATAAGACAGGAAAAAGAGCTAAATTGCAGTAATAAAAGAGAAATAACATATTAATTAATCTATATTTATAAGGAATAAATGACAGAAAGAACACTGGCAATTTTAAAGCCTGACTGCCTTCAGAAAAAGGTGCAGGGAAAAGTAATTCAGCAGATACTTGACGCAGGATTTGAAATAAAAGGCATGCGCCTTTTGAACTTAACAGATGACTCCGCGAAGAAATTTTACGAAGTACACAAAGAAAGGCCGTTTTACGGCGAGCTTGTTGCTTACATGACATCAGGACCGGTAATTCCAATCTGCCTGGAGAAGGAAAATGCGGTTGCAGATTTCCGCAAGCTTATCGGCGCTACTAATCCCGCAAACGCAGAAGAAGGCACAATCCGCAAAATGTACGCTGATTCAATAGAGCGCAACATTGTTCACGGCTCTGATTCACTTGAGAACGCTAAGAACGAGATAGCGCATTTTTTCAGCGAAAAAGAATTAGTATAAATCTTTGATGTAATAGTTATTTAGGCGTAATAGGGATTGTTTTTAGAGATTTTGATGTTATATTTGTATGGATCCGAAACTTGGCTAGACTAAGGATTAGGACCCACCCGGGGCTGGCAACAGCCCCTTTTTCGTTATAGTTCGACTATTCCTTTCAAATTTGTGCGTGAAGCTACTTTGCATAATATAGGATCCAAAATATCAAAATAGTTTCTGGCCCCTTTTTTCCTTACATAAGCATTCGTTTCATAAAGTTGCTTAAGAAAATAAACATTAACATCTACCATTTGATGAATAAACGAACTGGATGAATCCTTAAAAAAAGGGTCTTCAATTACGTTATTTACGGTAATGTTTCTGTTTCCTCCCGTTTGATAAATATTTCTATTGTTGGGGATAATATTGAATCTACGCATCTTGCGCAGCAGTTTTCTCAATTTTATAACATCAGTATTATCTGAAATTATGATTCCTCTGTCATCAGCATTTTTGGGGCTGGGGAAATTATTATTGCTTAATGTATTTTCAAATCTTTGAATAAGTGTGGACCACGCAAGATCAAAAATATCTGTTGTCTTACCAGTTTTGTCAACAACAACATTAATAATACTGCAATAATTTTTTAACGAACAAAAGGATAGACATTGCTTTAGAATATCCAGCCTGTCATTGCGTTTTATTCTCACTAATTCCTTTGGCTTTGTTATGAAACGTGAAGAGTGAATTTCCTCTCTAAGCTTCAGACCTTTTGTATTCCTCAAATGCCTTCTGAAGTTAATCAAATCGTCAAGAAAATCATTCCAACGCAATTCATGCAACACTAATCCTGATAACATAAAATACCTTACCGGACTTCCGGTGAGGCCAGTATCTCCACTTTCGTCAACATACATTAAATACATACTAATAAAAGAAAATGAAGTTGAATCAAAAATAACTTCTTTTTTCAAAATCAAAAAACCAGAAACAATTGTTTACAAAAAGGCGGCAATGTTATTTTGCCGCCTTCTGTTATATTGGGCGGGAGCAGAATACAGCTTGCCGGCTATTTTGAATTTTGAATTATCAATTTTTCAAAGTCTTCAACTATAAGCTTTTCGGGTTCATCGGCATTGCCGCCTGAAAACGTATCCCAGTTCGCGATCACGCCGAAATCAAGGCCCGTATTTTTTTCGATATACTTCACGCTGCAGCTCTGCTCTTTAAAGATCTCATCAAAAGCCAGCCTTTCGAATTCAACATCGCTCATCAGCTTTGCCTGGCTTAGCTTGAAGCCTGTAGATCTCAGCTTGCCGCTTTCGTTTCTCCAAACAACCAGCTTCCAGAAATCAACCGGTATCTGAATTCCTTTGAACACTTCGTCGCTATCGGCAAAGAAGGGACCGTTAAATACACATATCTTAGCTTCTTCGCCGTCTTCCTTCTTCACGCCTTTTTCCAGTATTCTTAATTCCAGCATTCCCCAAAGACCTTTGTATCCAAAAATAGCGCGGTTAAGCGCGGGCACCTGGGGACAAGCATTAGTGTAGCTGCATGTCATGTTAGCAGCATTTTTGGCAAATGTTTTTGTATCTCCCCATTCCGCGTCTTCGCGTCTTGTCATATGGCCTTTATCCATGTGGCTTGATTCATAAAATGCATCTGTAAGCTGAACATCCATATCTATTCTCCGGTCACGGTACCAAACATCTTTGCGGTCCAGCTTGAACCTCTCCAGCCCGCTCACATTTACTGCGGAGAACACGGGCATCTTCCTGATGGTATGCTGCGCAGTTGTGTAGTGATGATATTTAATAAGGTATGAATCCGGATTATCCAAAAGCCGTGCCAGCTTCTTCTTCAAGGCAGCGTTGGGACGCGGCAGCGGTGTCCTTTCACCCAGGAAATATTCATCAAATCCGGTGCAGCCTGAAAAATCGATCTCATCTTCAAGCTTTTTTTCCATAGCCAGCAGATCCGGCGCAATGCTCTCTGCCTTCAGAATTCCGGGCATGGTTGTGGTTACCTCGCCGCTGCTGCCGATATTGATAGTGATCTGCACTGGCTGAATCCCCGCTGCAGGCGTCAAAGCTGCGGGTTTTACAGGTTCTTTAACAAGCAGGTTTTCGTTTGTGACGGGCTGTGAATTCCATTCAATCGGATAGCTCAGCGGCAGCAGCTCCTTGTTATCTGTATAAGCGGGAGAGAACAGGTATTGTATAAGCGGGTTATCAGTTTGTTTGCTGTTAAGGTCATTCATTATTGAGCTTATACGGATACCCGTATTGCTTATCCACACAACACGGCTGCCGTCAACTTTCCCGTTAATTTTCGGGATTATCTCTTTGTTCTTATCGAGGTAGTTGTCGTTTGCATCTTTAAGCGGAACCCCTGCGCTGTGAAGCGCGATTAGCTGCCACTGGTCGTTTAGCACAGGCGAGCCGCTGCTTCCCTGCGCCGTATCTGATGTATAGGTAATGGAATTAGGGTTACCTACATCAAGAATCTTATTTTCCCTGAGCGCGACCTGTTTAAGCTTGCCTTCAGGGTGCTGGATTATGGTTGCGAAATCACCAACACCCGCCTTGCCGAGGCCTCCGTTCAAGACAAGGTAGCCCATTTCGCGGCTTGTCCGGCGTCCTGAAATATCGCCCGGCTTGATGCCAATGAGAGCGAAATCGAGATCCTTGTTATTGTAGAAATATTTTGCGGGGTCAAGCTCAAAAACTATTCGTTCCTTTTCCCTGCCGAACACGTCATATTCGTAATCGAACTCGATCTGTGTATCCGAAAAATCAGACATATTGGGGAACACATGGTGGTTTGTCATCACAAGGTCAGGTGAAACAAGAAAACCTGTAGCAACACCAGGCTTCATTTCTTTTTTATCGAAGAATTTTATCCTGCCTACGGCGCGGCTTTTGAAATAGCCGAGCAGCAGGTAGTTAACTGAAATGAGATCGTTCTCTCCCATATATCTTTCGAACGCTTCTTCCGCGCCATCGATAGCCGCCGAAACGATCATCTTCCTTCTTTTGGCGAAATGTGTTTCGCCATCAAGCTGGATAGCCGATTTTTGAGTGATCTCTAATTCTCTGGAAGCAACTTCCTTTTGGGTATAGGGAGATTCCATCTCAGATTTCTGAATGAGCTCAACGGGTATTAACATGTTTTTTACAGTTTAGTTAACAGAAGAGGTTAATTAAGAGCCTTCTTTTCCGGGAGAAGATAACTTAAGCTTAGGTATGCAGCATGAACACGTGGTGTACAGATTACTGCCTTACAAGATATAGGATTTTTAACTAATTTGCAAACATATAATTACCTTACATTTAAGTTTCCCGGTATTGCATTCTTAAAGAAAATATATTAAATTGCCTTAATTATTTAGGTACTGTGCTTAAATAACCTTAATTAATAAGGCAATTTTGCCAAATATATGCATACTATAGACGAAACTGACCATCATATAATGGAGCTGCTGCAGGGGAATTCCCGTATAAAGCGCAGCGAGCTTGCAGAAAAGATCGGGCTTTCAATACCTTCTGTCACAGACAGGCTCCATAAACTTGAAGAGCTGGGAATTATCGAAGGCTACTTAACAAAGCTTAACCATAAATCCCTTGGCAAAGATATCACCGCATTCATTTTTGTAACCAGCGATTCATCCACACACTATAAAGATTTTGTATCACATGCAGCAGCGTGTTCTGAGATACTTGAGTGCCACTCCATAACCGGGGACGGCTCGCATGTGCTTAAGATCCGCACAGGCAACACAACATCGCTCGAAAAGCTGCTTGCCAAAATCCAATCATGGAAAGGCGTACGCTCAACACGCACATCTATTGTGCTTTCATCACATAAAGAAACTTTTGCTATAGATCTAAAATATCCGAAAAAATGAAAAAGATCACATCGGCAGAAAAGGCCGCAATACAGAAAACCAACAGGCTCATCAAAGATAACGATATAGAAGTTATTGACCTGAAATGCATCGACCTCACAGGCAGGCTGCACCATGTTTCGCTGCCTGTTTACGACGAAATAATTACAACCCTGATGAACGAAGGCGTAGGCTTTGACGGCTCCAGCTACGGCTTCCGCAAGGTTGAGAACAGCGACATGATACTTGTACCGGATCTCGCCACAGCTAACATGGATCCCTTCCGCGAAGCTAAAACACTCAGCTTTTATGCAAACATTTTCCTGACTGATGAGGAGCGCACACCGTTCTCACAGGATGGACGTCATGTAGCTAGACAGGCTGAAGCACTGGTAAAAAAATATACCGGGGCAGATATATCGCTCTGGGGACCCGAGTTCGAGTTTTACATATTCAGCAAAGTTAAGTACGATACCCGCACTTCAGGATCATTCTACGAAGTAGAGCATGCGGAGGAATTTTTCACTAACGCGTATCATGCTGCTAACCCGTTCGATGTGTACGATGATTTCCGCGATAAGGCATGCCGCATGCTGAAGGATTTCGGCATCAAAGTTAAATACCACCACCACGAAACAGGCGAGCGCGGCCAGCAGGAAATTGAAACATACTTCGAAACACTTCTTAAAACTGCGGATAATGTTGTGACCGTAAAATACGCGCTTTTTAATCTTGCAAAGCAGAATGATATTCACATTACATTTATGCCTAAACCGATGTTCAAACAGCCGGGAAGCGGGATGCATGTTCATACATTCCTCACAAAGGGCGGAAAGAACGCTTTCTACCAGAAGGGCGAGTACGGCAATGTTAATCAGCTTGGCAGGTATTTTATTGGCGGACTGCTAAAGAACGGCAGGGTGCTTTCGGCATTCACCAATCCAAGCACAAATTCATACAAGCGGCTTGTACCGGGCTTCGAAGCGCCGGTTGCGCTCACATACAGCAAGGGCAACCGCAGCTCGGCTATAAGGATACCAAGCTATGTATCGAATCCGGAAATGACAAGGTTTGAATACCGCCCGCCGGATTCTACCGCTAATCCGTACCTCTGCCTCTCTGCGATTCTGATGGCAGGCGTTGACGGTATTATTAACAAAATTGACCCGGTTAAAGAAGGCTTCGGCCCTTTTGAAAAGAATATTGTTGAGCATGCCGCAAATGACGCGGTTCATTTTCTGCCAAGGAATCTTGAAGAGTCGCTGGACGCGCTTGAAAGCGACAGCGAGTTTTTAAGGCGCGATAATGTATTTTCCGCGGAGCTGATAAACCAGTGGATAGAGAACAAGCATAAGGAGATAAACTCCATCAACACCATGCCTCACCCGTTTGAATATAAAATGTATTTTACGTTATAAAGGTGTTTTTGGGATTTATATCATTTAAATATTTGTATCGATAAAAAATATAGCCCACGGCTTCAGCCGTGGGAGTAAAAGGTTAGATCAAATTTAATAACCACTTCAGTGGTTTCAAAATAAATGTCACACTCATTTACAAAGATCTGGATTCATGCAGTTTATTCGACCAAGGATAGAAGCCAATTGATCCAGAGTAAATTTGAAAGTAAGCTGCATGATCACATTAAAGCCGCGATACAGGAACAGTTCAATATGGAAGTAAAAGCTATTAATGGTATGGCTGAACATGTTCACATTGTGTTCAGGTTAAACCCAAATTTCTCAATTATAGATATTATGAAATATATAAAAGGGGAATCGTCTCATTGGGTTAACTCAAGTAATTTGACTGAATTTAAATTTGCATGGCAAACCGGATATAGCGCATTTTCTGTCAGCGATTCAATGCTGGAGGCTGTAGTAAAATATGTAAATAATCAGAAAGTGCATCATAAGAAAGTTTCTTTCGCCGAAGAGTACGAGCAGTTTATGAGGAAATATGGCAATGAGATTGTAAACCGTTGAAACGGTTTACGGGAGCGGGCAAAAATAGTTCCCACGGCTGAAGCCGTGGGCTAAGGAGATTTGAATTATTTAGTTTATCATTAATTGATACTGAGAACGGCTTTAGCCGTGGGATAAAAGGTAAACGGATAATTAGTTTTAAAACATACACAGACAGGAATGTCTGTGCTACTAATACAGGATATAATAAATGTACACATCCCACGGCTTCAGCCGTGGGATAAAAGGTAATCGGATGATAAGGTTCTTAAACATACACAGACAGGAATGTCTGTGCTACTAAAAGGTTTAGAGATATAAATAATAACTGAACAAAAATACATCCCGAAATCGATTGGGTAAAAGGAGAATAAAATAAATGGCAGCAAATTCGGCAGCGATCAAAAACGTGCTTGCTATGATTAAAAAGCATGACGTTAAGATGGTGGATTTCCGTTTCACTGATATGCCCGGCCAGTGGCAGCATTTCAGCATTCCTGCGAAGAATCTTGATGAAAAAGTATTTACCGAAGGACTCGGTTTCGACGGCTCATCGATAAGGGGCTGGCAATCGATCAATGAATCAGACATGCTGGTTTTTCCAGATCCCGAAACCGCGAACATCGATCCGTTCATGGCTACCAAAAATATATCGCTGATCTGCGATATAGTTTCACCTGCTACCAAACAGCCTTACAGCCGTGACCCAAGATATGTTGCAAAAAAAGCCGAGGCTTACCTGAGATCCACAAAGATAGCCGATACAATTTACTGCGGTCCCGAAGCGGAATTCTTTATTCTCGACCACGTTGCATACAACGTAAACGAATACAGCAGCTGGTATAAGGTTGATTCACGCGAGGGATTCTGGAATACAGGCACAGAGCTTGAAGCCAACCTGGGACATAAGATCCGCCAGAAGGAAGGTTATTTCCCCGTGCCGCCTGCCGATAGCACCAATGATATCAGGAATGCAATGGTAGAGCATTTGCTTAATGCCGGAATTGAAATTGAAACACAGCACCATGAAGTCGCAACCGGCGGCCAGGCTGAAATAGATTACCGTTTCTGCCCGCTTCTTGAATGCGCAGATAAGCTGATGATGTTCAAATACATCGTTAAGAATACCGCGCGCGGATTCGGTAAAACAGCAACATTTATGCCGAAGCCGATATTCGGTGATAACGGAAGCGGAATGCATACACACCAGAGCTTATGGAAAAACGGCAAGCCGCTTTTTGCAGGCGATGAATACGCAGGCCTCAGCCAGACAGCTTTGTATTATATAGGCGGATTGCTTAAACATGCACCTTCGCTTCTCGCGTTAACGAATCCGACCACAAATTCATACAAGCGCCTGGTTCCGGGATATGAAGCGCCCGTTAACCTTGCATACTCAAAAGCTAACCGCAGCGCGGCTATCAGGATTCCGATGTACTCTGAAAGTCCGAAAGCCAAAAGGGTTGAGTTCCGCTGCCCGGATGGAACAGCTAATCCATACCTCGCGTTTTCAGCTATGTTAATGGCCGGACTTGACGGTATTCAGAATAAGATCGATCCGGGTGAAGCAATGGAAATGGATATTTACCACTTAAGCAGCAAAGAGCTTAAGAATATTCCCCAGGCACCGGATAGCCTTGAGTCATCGCTTGAGCATCTCGCGGCTGATAATGATTACCTGAAGGCAGGCGGCGTATTCACTGATGACCTGATCGAAACATGGATAAATTACAAAATGGAAAACGAAGTTAAGCCAATGGCTTTAAGGCCTCATCCGTATGAATTCCATTTGTATTATGAAGTGTAGTAAAACTTGACCCCACCCCCGGCCCCCTCCCCAAAGGGGAGGGGAGAAGGAAAAAAGGAAAAGACAAAAAGGAAAAGATAAAAATCGCATGTGAGAACTTACTTCGGAAGTCAGGCGTGAAGCGTGAAATGTGACCCCACCCCCAGCCCCCTCCCCGGAGGGGAGGGGAGAAGGAAAAAAGGAAAAGACAAAAAGGAAAAGATAAAAATTGCATGTGAGAACTTACTTCGGAAGTCAGGGGTGAAACGTGAAATGTGACCCCACCCCCAGCCCCTCCCCAAAGGGGAGGGGAGAAGGTAAAAAGGAAAAGACAAAAAGGAAAAGATAAAAATCGCATGTGAGAACTTCCTTCGGAAGTCAGGCGTGAAGCGTGAAATGTGACCCCACCCCCAGCCCCTCCCCAAAGGGGAGGGGGAGAAGGTAAACGAAAAAAAGAAAAACATTTAACAAAGAAAGCGGCTCCAAAATGGGCCGCTTTTTTATTGTGTATTATCTTTAGACAGCAAAAACCTTCAGGTTACTTTACAGGGGGAGCGGAGGCTGCTTTGCTGCGTTCAATAGATTGAAGCGCGAGGTAGTTTGCACCGAAGCGCGCGATGTTATCAAGCTCAGCGTCATATTGTGCGTAGTGCCTTTCTTCATCGGCAACCAGGCCTTCAAACAGCTGCTTAGAAATGGAATCAGAATTAGCCGAGCATTCATTTGCCCATTTGTTGTAGTCCTTAGCGCTTTGCTCTTCCATGCTTCTTGCCAGCTCAAGCATACCTTTTACATCTTTGATCTGTTTGGTTTCATCAGCGGCTTTCATAATAACATCGCCTTTTAGAAAGAGAATTCGCTCGGCAAGTTTTTCAACATGCATCATTTCTTCGATAGCTGTTTTACGGAAGAGTCCCGCAAGGAGATCGAATCCCTGGTCATCGCAATGAAAATGAAAATACATATATTGGTGTACTGCGCTCAGCTCATCTGCTGCGGCTTTATTCAATAGCTCTATGCTTTTTTCGTACATGGTTTTGTATTGGTTTAATTTTCAGAACATAACTTTTACAAAAATAGAAACTATTACCGCCTTATCATATGATTTGGGTCATCCGGGATCATTTTGTTAATGATATGAAACTTTACGTGCGGAAAACCCGTCCAAACATGAAAAAACTAAATCACATGGATGCAAATCTAAAACTTAGCTGGATAAGGGCCGGTGTAACAGGCGGATTTCTGACATTCCTCGCTTACCCTGCAATGGTACTTTTTGATCTTCCGGTTCAATTTACACTTGTACTGGCATTGTCATTCGGAATCTTCTTTATGATCACTTCTATCGGGCTTTATCACTTCATTTCTATTAAGGTAAAAGCAGCCGCTCTCCAGGCTGCTGTTTTGTTTAACATTATTGCATGTGCAGTCGCAATTATGATGTTCACGATCCAGCTCAGTTTGTTTTCTGAGAAAGCTTACTCCGGCCAGGATGTATCCAAAGAGCTGGTGAACCACATCTTCGGTCTTGTTAACTTAATTCAGCTCTCACTAGATGTAGTTTGGGATGTGTTTATTTCTCTGGGAACGATCCTGCTTGCATTTTGTATGCTCAAACATCCGCGTTTGGGCAGGGTAATTGGTTCAATTGGAATGCTTTTAGGAGCTGCCTTGCTTTTCAATAACATTTATTTTTTTCCTCTTCCTCCCGCGGAAGCAGGCTCGATAGATTTTGGTCCGTTTGTTGCGATGTGGTATGTGGCTGTATCGGTGATGATGCTCAGGTCTTTAAGCTGGACAGGAAATGAGCTAAAGATTTCCTGAGAGAAACAAAAACCCTGCTTCGGGAACAAATGCCATGTTATGCAAGTAAATAAGGTAATATCGAAAGGTTTTATCTAAAAAGGCGGTTATATGGCACACGAAAATCTGTTTAAAATCTACATCCCGGAACCATGTTTTGAAGACTGGGACAAAATGACCCCCACTGAACAGGGTGCGTTTTGCGGCGTTTGTTCGAAGGATGTTATAGATTTTTCCAAAAAATCCGATGAGGAAATACAGAGATACCTGGCCGAAAATGCAAATGCGAAAATATGCGGCAGGTTCAACGTAAGCCAGATATGTGAAGAAAAAGACGAAGTGCCGCCCCTGAAAATTAATATTGAGGAGCCGAAGTTCCGATTCCCAGGTTATTTGCTGCCTGTTATGACGCCATTCCGTGTATCCGCGCTTGCGCTGATGCTATGCGCATCTGCGATGCTGAGTTCATGCGGAAACTCCGGAAATGCAGGCGGCGATGATTATCCGCTGTTAGGCGCTGTTGAGCGTCTTGATTCAACGGATCAAAACCGCAGCAATGATAAAGTTGATTCAACTACTCTCAATCCAAAAGATCACAATGTGAAAGGCGGTATTATGTATAAAAAGCCCTTGCAGCAGGGATATAATACCGATAGCAGCAGAATATTAAACCACAGAACTGTAGGCAAGATAAAAGTAGTGGAAGATACGCTTAAAACAGATTCAACCGAAACTATCAAAGAAGAGATCCCTGAAAGAAAGACAATGGGAATAATGTACAAGAAAGATTAGAATAAAAACAAACCGAAGCGGTTAACAGGCTCTCCATCAGAGAGCCTGTTTTGTTTTCGAGCAGCACGGTACGCTTCCGGATGACCTCCCCCAACCCCCTCCAAAGGAGGGGGCATAGAAATTTCCATGCATTACATTTCCCCCTGGAAGGCCGTAGGACTGCCTTGGCATTTGGGAATACAAGGGGGTAATCATTCACGCACGACCTCCCCCAACCCCCTCCAAAGGAGGGGGCATTAAAATTACCACCATTTTTATTTCCCCCTGGAAGGGGGAATACAAGGGGGTGACCTTCGAAAAGCCTGATTACAATCTGAATCAGAGAATACGGAATTCTATATTTATACATTTTAGATTGCCGCCCGTGGATAACAACCCCCTATAATCCCCCTTTCAGGGGGATATGATATTGTAATCTTCTCCCTGCCCACGCAGTAGAGGGAGAGGAATACACCAAACACGAAACGAGGATTGAATTGTAATCTGTTGAATGGAGAGCAAAATCCTCGCTCGTTCTATTTCAGCATTATTTTGGAATTCAGGCGGGATTCAAATGCTGTAATGAGCTCATCGCACCAGGAGTTAAATCCTGCATCGCTGCTGCTTTGTTTACGCAGCTTAAGGACATCTACTATATTTTCATACATCAGTCCGTCAGAATCCGGATAATTTTCGAGCAGCAGCTCAATGGCGCTGCGGAAATTTGCTTCGCTAAGCGAAAGCAGTGAGTAAAGGAACGGGTTAAGCCATGTGTATGAATCAGATACGCTGTAAATTGCAGCGGCGGTGATGTACGGCATATAGCTGTCTCCAAACGCGCGCAGGTTATCGGATGCAACAAAACGCGGCCCGTAGAAATCATCCTTAAGCATGTGCATAAGCACGGGAATATTTTCAGGTGTACGGAAATTATTCAGCGCAAATGCAATATCCTTACGGTAAAGCTTTTTATCTGAATCTTCCATCGCAAGCGTGCGCAGCCTTTCTGCCGCCTTGCTCAAAAATGCGGCGTCGCCTATGTCATACTTTATCTTACCCAATGCGTTTATTGCAGAAGAACGTATTTTGTAATTGCTGTCCTCTGTAAGCTCGAGCAGGAATTCCTTAGCCGATGGGTCGCGGGTTTCGCCGAATACGTAACATATCATACTGATCTCACTCTGTGTATAAACGGCCTGCCCCAGTGTATACAGCCTGAGCTTTTCTATAAGCTCATGGGCAATCGACCATTGTATCTTAATGGCAAGCACACGGAATACCTGTACATCGCGGTGATCGGTAGTATTGAATTTGGTTGTAATATACTTCGCGGTGTTTGTGCTGTCTTCTATCAGCTTGCGGAAGCCGAATTCCTGCCACAGGCTGAACCGCGGCTCAATGGTTTTTGCCATCGCGAAATAATCCGCAGTTGAATAGCTGCCGGAGTTTATTCCGGGTGTATTGTTGATCGGGTTATCTGTACCGTTAGCTGAATCAACCGGCACCTTATAATTATCACCGCTTACCTGTTCCGGCATATCGGTTAGCCAGAAATCATTAGCCGCGCCCCATGTTGAGGAATTGATAAGTGTGCTATCATAACCGGGTTTGGAGTAATAGTCAGTACCGGATGCGTCTATAAAAATGCCGATGCTGCCGTATTCACGACGCGCATTGCCGTAACCGTTTGTGTTGGAGGGATACTTATTCAGGTAACCATCCGTTCCGCTTTCATCGATCAGTATGCCGATTCCATCAGCATTGCCTGCGCCCTGCGAAAGTGAGTAAGCGGAATAGTTATCATTGCCCTTAACATCCCACAGCATACCGAAACCGAAATCATGTCCGCAGCCCTGTGATACTCCGTTCGACTGGTAGAAATCCCACCCGTCATAATCTTTTAGCAGTCCAACCGCCAAATGGATTCCCGCACCCTGCGAATACTGGTAGCCGTTGTATTTATCGTGCCCGCTTTTATCAACAATTGCACCAAGCGAATACCAATACGCGCCGCCCTGCCCGAAAATATCGGTGTTATAGATATCATTGCCTTCGCCTTCGATTATGAGCCCGATACCGCCTGCGTAGAACGGCCGAAGTCCCAAGCCGTAACCCTGGCACATTGAAACATAGTGATCGTTATACCTGCCTATATCAAGCGAGCGTGAGTCGATGAGATATGAGTCATTCCCTTTGTTATCGACAATTGCGCCGACACCCTGGGTCATGCCGAATCCCTGTGAATATGAATTGGCAATGTAGAAATCATTGCCTTCGCGGTCAACAAGCAATCCAACACCAAAACATCCGGCACCGATAGAAAACGAAAGTCCTTTGTAGGTATCGTTTCCTTTTTCATCATAGAGTAATCCAAGTCCGCCGATCGCTGCGCCCAGATTGCCAGAGCCTTTTGACTCATAATAATCATCGCCCGCTTTATCGAAAATAAATGATGAAGAGAACAATCCCCCTGCAAGCGTGAAATCGCTTGATGTGGTGTAGTAGTCGTTGCCGGCCAGATCGATGATGCATGAGAATCCACCTAATGATAATTCCCCTCTTGAGAGGGGTGGCTCGCCCCGGCGAGACGGGGTGTGTTTATCGATATTGTATATATCATCGCCGCCGAGATCAATAATGAAATCGAATTTGCCGGTGTAAGTGTTTTTGCCGGGTCCGCCAATTGCGATGCGGATGCCGTTTTTATTGATGTATTGGTAAAGCTTTCCCGTTACGTATTGATCTCTTATTTCGTCCAGTTCGTCCTGAACTCTTTGCACGTTTTCAAGAGTATTGTTAATGTGCGAAACGAAGGATAAAATTTTATTGGAATTCCTGAACAGCAATTCCTTATCAAGCAGCGATAGCAGATCCATTGTTTTGCGGGAAGAGTTGATCGAGGAGTCCATTGAGGCGTTGTATTTAAGCACATCCATGTTTGTGCCCGGTATATCATCGGATTCCTCAAAGATCGAGAACAGGTTGCTATCGAGATATTTCAGGTCTTCATTTTTATAAACACTCAGCAGGGCAGATTGATATTTCCGGCTTGAGTCCACGCAATTGATCAGCATGCTTAAGAGATCATTCGAATTCTTAGGTACCGGAGGAGTAGTCGGCGCAAATGGATTCGGAAACTGGAATGATTTGGGATCATACCAATTTGTGTACCAAAAAAGCCTTTCCACCAGGTAGCTTGGGTTGTAGTTAACATATTCCATAATACTATCCAGCCATTGATTGCTGGACATTGGGTGTATCATCATATCCCTCACCAGCGGGAGCAGAAGCTTTGCATCGTTGGTGGGTGATTTTTCCGCCTGCGAGAAGAAATCGATTGGAATAGTTATGTCGCGTTCTGAGAGTCCGCGGTAAGAGAGCGTGTATTTCAGTATATCGTTTATGTTCCGCTCCTGTGCATGGGAGTAAGCGGCGCAGAAGAAAGTCAGCAGTACAATAGTTCTTAGTTTCATTGATTAAATATAAAGTATAGAGTGAATTAAAAGAATGAAAAAGGAAGCGGTAAATAAGGCAAAAGGCAAAAGGCAAAAGGGAAAAGGCAAAAAAAGAAGCAAAGACAAAATCAAAATCAAAAGCAAAAGCAAAAGCAGAATCAAAAGCTTTAACCGCAGAGAGCGCGAAGGCGCAAAGAAAGGCAAAAGGCAAAAGGGAAAAAAAGAAGCAAAGGCAAAATCAAAATCAAAATCAAAATCAAAAGCAAAATCAGAATCAAAAGCTTTAACCGCAGAGAACGCAAAGGCGCAAAGAAAGGCGAATGCGGACACGAATTCCACGAATTGCACTAATTCAAAAGGCAAAAGGCGAAAGCAGAAGCTAAAGCAAGAGTCAGAAGGCAAAAAGTAGAAGCAAAAAAGCAAAGGCAAGAAGCGAAAGGAAGATGCTAGTTGAATGTTTCGCCGGGGTTGGGTAGATCTTTTACAACTATGGATTTTGCCCAGTTATCTCCCATACGGCGGCGGTCTTTGTTTGAGCTTATCAGAATCAGCTCGATAATAATGAGGGGTGCGAAATGGATCAGCACTTCACGCTTGAATGAGCGCCAGCCGCCAATCGGTTTACCGGTTGCGACATCCACAACTCTTTGCTTCAGCAGTCTGCGCGCCAGACTTTTGCCGCCGAACATATCCCTTGAGTATGAATACACTACGGCAGCAACGGCAAAAATAATGAAGATACCGAGCATAATAAAATATATGGCACCGCGGCTGTGTGTTTCTTCTATAACTGCGGCAAACACTCCGCCGGGAATGGCAATAGCCAATACTACAATAAACCTGTCAATAATAAACGCCAGTATTCTTGAAAATACAGATGGCAGTTCACCGTAAACAGAAACATCTGCCGTGGTTTTGAACTTTGTTGTAAAAGGTCCCATGTCCGTCATTTGGGTCCTGAACGAAGGGACGTTTGAGAACGGGCGGAGTATCAGCGAGATCATAAGGAATGGTATCAGCACCAGCAGGAAAGTGAGCAAAAATGCGAGAGCCGGGGGATACGTGTTTCTCTCGTCGGTTAGCAGGTCGGCAAAAAATGCATACGGACCCGAATCAGTTACAATAAAATAAAATGTAACCAGGAGGCTGATCACAAGCATGGTGATGCCGACTGTGCGGAAAAGCCACAGCGGAATGATCTTGGGAAACTTCATAGAATCTCAGTAAATTTAGGTTTTCAGGAAGCCAGCGGGTTATTGTTAAACCGGGCTTGTCATTTTATCAGTGACATCTTTTTTACTTCAGAGTAGAGCAATTTGTTTCCGCCGGAATAAACAGAAAGCTTATAAAAATATATTCCTGAAGCATAGCCCGTTCCGTCGAAACTGCCTTCGTATGTGCCGGGCTCAACAGCGGAGTTAAAAAGAATGCCTGTTTGCCTGCCCGTAATATCGAACACTTCGGCTAGTGCTGTTAATCCGCTGCCTGCTGCCGCAGGGATCGAGAATCTGAACTTAGTTGCCGGATTGAACGGGTTGGGGTAATTCTGCTCCAGGTTAAAATCACCGGCAGCTGAAGAGGTATTTTCCACTGCGACAAACCCGCCGCTTGTGGTTTTGAATATCTTTCCGAAACCGCCAACAACCCAACCTGTTTGCTGGTTAACAAATTCAATTTCCTGCAGCCTTCCGCCTGCAACACTCGTTAATTCCCATGATGCTCCGCCGTTTGCAGTTGAAAGTATTGTGCCGTTATCGCCAACTGCCCACCCGCTCGCGGCGTTTAAGAAAATAATATTATACAAGCCAACAGAGTTGTTCATATCTCTTTGCTGAACCCAGTTTGTACCCCCATTGGTCGTAGCCGCAATATACTCCCTGTAACCTGATACCCAGCCGGTATTTTCGTTTATGAACCTGACTGAATAGATAACACGGAAATTTGCAGTTGTATGAATTGTGTTCCACGAAGAGCCGCCGTTGGTTGTTTTCAGCAATGCGGAGTTTCCGCCGGAGTATGTAGTTTTCCATCCGGTATTTTCGTTGAGAAAATAAAAGTTATCTGTGCTGCCGGTGGCCGCCAGAGACCAGTTTAACCCGGCGTTTGTGGTTTTGTAAAGATGCAAAGAATTAAGCCAGCCCGTTGACTGGTTTATGAACTGTATCCGGTGTATATCAGAGCCAGCGTAAAAATGCCTTATCCAGTTTGCCCCGCCGTTCGTTGTGAGCAGAAGTGTATCGTTTGTAGAGCCGATGAAGCCTGTATTATCATTCAGGAACCATATGGTTTCGAGATTATCTGCGGTACCCGGCAGAGATATATCAAGCCAGTTTGTACCGCCGTTGGAGGTCTTCATTATCAGGTTTCCGTAGCCGCAAACATAACCTGTTTGCGCGGAAGGGAATGAACAAGAAAAGATATTGAATCCGGAGGGAGCCGGCTGGTTAATCCATTGGCCCAGAGTAACGGCCGCGGGAAACAATAGTAGCAAAATAACCGAACGGGCAATAGATGAAGTTAAAAAAGCTTTGTACATAATCTTATCCGTTAGAATTTATTTATTGAATTTCTTGAGATACTTAACGCTTTCAATAAGCTGCTGCGCTTCTTTATATCTTTTGCTTCCGGATTTTATTTTTCTAAGCTCGAATACTGCTTCATCATACTTTTTTTCGGAGATGTATTTTGCGCCGCGTATATAGAGATCGTCATCTGAGAGCTTTTCCATTGAAGGTTCTTCTTCAGGCTCAACTAATGTTGTACCTTCCTGTTTTTCGCTGTCTTTCCCTTTAAGCTCGCGCTTTGTGGTTTCTTCATCGTTGCCGCTAAACTGTTCTATCTTTTGGGAAACTGAATCACCCTGCGAAACTAAGAAAAATACTCCTGCGCCGGCAATTCCTAAGACTGCAACTGCAATCATCAGCACCAGGAATTTTGCTCCGCCGCCGGTGGACTTTGTTTGCCCGGGCGCGGTATATGCAGAACGAAACGGGTTATCGTAGTAAGGTTTGATATATTTCCGGTAATACTCAGGGTCTGCTGTTTGATAGTGCCGGGCAAGCTCATCGAAGTACTGCCGGCTGTTCTGCCAGTACAGTTCGAGGTCTTCTTTTGATGGTCCTGTGGACATAACGTATTATAATTTTTTGTAAATAAGAATAAAGTTATGTATTTTTTTTGAATAAAAATGCTCAAAATGGCTTATAAATGCTATTGCCGAAAGATCCCGGCGCGGTTTGGGAAAATATTATGGATATACCGGATTTTTTCCTATTGACATATCGTTTCAATTTATTATATTTGTATCAGAAGTAAGAGACATTGTTCTTTAAGTAAGCACTTCAAAAGTATGCAGCAGGAGTTAGCTAGGTAAGGGTGGCTAACGTTTTTAGTACGAACGCTCCCAGTGTTCCGAAAAAACCTGCTGCTTTTTTTTTGCCCAAATCCGCATTTATAGTGTTAAGTTTTTACGGATTTTGGGCAATAAAAAGCCTCTTTCCGGATTACCGAAAAGAGGCTTTTTTAATTCAAGAACCTGTTTGATGCTGAATTACTTACCTGCTGCTGCGCCCTCACCCAGCTTTTTTTCGATGAACGTTGTAACTTCACCGATGATGTAGATGCCGTCTTCGTCGCCCGGCTCGTAGATAAGGCCAAAGCGTTCTTCAACTTCTTCCAGGTAAGCAGCCCTTTGCTCTGCGGTTACTATCCCAATTGTTGCAAGCACGGTACTGTCATTTAGATCTTCTGGTTTTGTATGGGTATATTCTGCAGTATATATGATAACATCCTGATCGACGCTATTTTCAGTATTGGATTTCGACATATTGAATTCCCTTTCATAAATTTTTCAAAAAAGGCGAAACTACACTCATAAATATACTAATAATTATATGAATTTGTAACATTTCGCCCTTTTAGGTTAGATAGGGGGGCCGATAATCTTTAACAGCATTTCACCGAAAACGAGCATTGTTAAAAAGTGAACTGCTTTGAAAAATCAATAATGTCTTCAATCATTCCGTTGCTGTCACAGATCCTCAGCTCCGCATTTTTCCGGAATAGAGTTTTTTCCGCAAAGTAGAGAAGCATGTTCCTGTGCCTGGCCTTTTTTACTACAGAACCTGATCCCTCTTTCCTCATAACCCAGCCGCTGATGCCGTAACCGGGCTCTATAAAGTATCGTTCTTTTATATGGAATGAATGTGCTGACATTTTACTTTTTCTTCATTTCCTCTTCCAATGCCATAATGCTTTTTATATAAAACACAGTTGCTGTTCTCATATTGGAGTTTCTTATTAAGCTATTCAAACGTGAATTATTCAAATATATTGTTCAAATTTAACGGATGCATAAGAAAAAAAATCTGCATTGTCGAATAAGGAAGCCACCAAATTCATAGAAAAACAGAAAAAAATATGTTATTTTGCGTGCAAATGTCGAACAAACCATGGGTATAGAAACTACAAAAATTGCCGAACTTCTTAAAAGCCTTAATGAAGAAGAAATGGAAAAGCTTGGTTTATTTTTAAGTTCTCCATTCTTTAACAGTAGCGCCCAGATGATCAAGCTGTTCGGTATTCTGAGGGTTCATCATCCTTCATTTGAGGGCATAACACGGGAAGATATTTACGGGGAATTTTACGGAAGCGAGCCTTATAAAGATAAAAGAATACGTGATCTCTTTTCCCGATTGCTTGAGCTGTGCCATGACTTCCTTGCGCAATGTGAATTGGAAAGCAAGTTACATATGAAAAAGAGGCTCACGCTTGAACAGCTATATGTGCGCGAGCTTGAAAACAGCTTCACAAGTGTAATAAAGGATGCAAGAAAAAAACTGAGTGCTGATGGTATTTTTGACGAAGAGTATTTTATGAATGTTTATTGTTATTCAAGGGTGGAAAACGACCTGTATTATGCCATTGAATCAAATAAGCGAAAGAAATCCGTAACTGACTATGACGACCGTGATATTTATCATTTCACAAACTACGCGTTGTACAGATTCCTGCTTTACGCCGTGCTTAATTTCACAGGCCGCTTTTCAAGTGATAAAAGGCCGGAGTACGAGATAATCAAGATCATAATTAAATATTTTGACAGCCACCCCCCGATAGAGAACCCAACCATCTATATCCTGTATAATATCATGCTGCTTGATAAAGAGGAGACAGACAGGGAAACTTATGAAAAAGTTATAGGTCTGCTGGAAGAACACAAAGATGAGATCGCCGCTTCCGAAAAGAGTACGATATTCGTAGTGCTGTATAACTATTGTTTGGTACAGTATTCGCGCGGACACTCCTTTTTCAGGGGAGAGCACTACAGGCTGCTGAAGTATTCGGTAGAACATGAGCTATACCCGCGTGAGGGTAAATACTTTTCTGATACTTCATTTATTTCTGTTGCTTCAACCGCTATGATAAGAAAAGATTACGAGTGGGCCGAACAGTTCATAGAAAAATACAGGCATCAGCTCAGGCCTGATCCAAAAGAAAATGTTTATACATTTTGCAAAAGCCAGTTGAATTTCCGGCTGAAAAATTATGATGAAGCTTTGAGACTGCTTGCAAAGGTATCGATCGAAAATGACGAATACCAGGGCAGGGTCACTAATCTTCGTTTAAGAATACATTTTGAAAAAGGTGACTTCGAAATTTGCACCAGCTTAATAGATTCTTGTCTCCATTTCCTATACCGTTCCAGGGTTCTTACGCGCTTTAAAAAAACCAGGAACATCAATTTTCTTCATTTTACACGCAGAATTCTCAACGTTCATCTTGGCGGGGATAGAAAAAACCTCTACGAGATCCAAAAAGATCTGAAAGATATGCAGGCTGAAAAGATCGAAAACAGAAACTGGCTGCTGGAACAGATAGATAAAATGCAGATTTAACAGAAAGTTATTGCCTCAGGATATACCCTGCTAATAATCTTGACTAATTTGTATAGATAAGGTATTTTTGTAATATATTCAATTCAACCTAAAATTTTCACTATAAAATAGATGAGCACAGAACTAAGTAATGTAGAAGAGCTTGCCATAAAAGATTACAAGTATGGCTTCCAGACAGATATTGAAATGGATATTGTACCCAAAGGCTTAAGCGAAGATACCATAAGGATGATTTCCGCAAAGAAGAACGAACCGGAATGGATGCTTGAATGGAGATTGAAGGCATACAAGCACTGGCTTACACTGCAGAAAGATAAAGAACCGAAATGGGCTAACATATCCTATCCGGATGTTGATTTCCAGGACATCATATATTACGCGGCGCCTAAGAAGAAACCTGAGCTGAAGTCGCTTGATGAGGTTGATCCCGAACTGCTTAAAACATTTGAGAAGCTTGGCATTTCGCTGCAGGAGCAGAAAAGGCTGACCGGCGTTGCGGTGGATGCGGTGTTCGATAGTGTTTCGGTAACAACAACATTTAAGGAAGAGCTTTCAAAGCTTGGAATAATTTTCTGCTCTATGAGCGAAGCTATACAGGAACACCCGGAGCTTGTGAAAAAATACATTGGCTCAGTTGTTCCCTACACCGATAATTTTTATGCAGCGCTGAACTCAGCGGTGTTTACCGACGGTTCATTCTGCTACATTCCAAAAGGCGTTCGCTGCCCGATGGAGCTCTCCACATACTTCCGTATCAACACAAGCGGAACAGGCCAGTTTGAAAGAACCCTTCTTGTTGCCGATGAAGGCGGCTACGTAAGCTACCTTGAAGGCTGCACAGCGCCGATGAGGGATGAAAACCAGCTTCACGCTGCCGTTGTTGAAATAGTTGCAATGGATGACGCCACTGTAAAATACTCAACCGTGCAGAACTGGTACCCCGGCGATAAAGAAGGCAATGGCGGTATATATAATTTTGTAACAAAGCGCGGCGCATGCAGAGGCAACAACTCAAAAATTACCTGGACGCAGGTTGAAACCGGCTCCGCCATTACATGGAAATATCCAAGCTGTATACTGCAGGGCGATAACTCCGTGGGCGAGTTCTACTCAGTTGCCGTAACCAACAACCGCCAGCAGGCTGATACCGGCACCAAAATGATCCATTTGGGCAAGAACACTAAAAGTACGATAGTATCAAAAGGTATATCGGCGGGTTTAAGCAATAACTCTTACCGCGGACTCGTAAGGGTTCACAAAAATGCTGATAACGCAAGGAATTTCACGCAGTGCGATTCACTGCTGATAGGCGATAGATGCGGCGCGCATACTTTCCCATACATCGAAGTTGGCAACCAGTCAGCAAAAGTTGAGCACGAAGCTACGACATCAAAGATCGGCGAAGACCAGTTGTTTTATCTGAGACAGCGGGGCATTGCGCAGGAAGATGCTATCAACATGATAGTAAACGGTTACTGCAAAGATGTGTTTCGCGAGCTGCCGATGGAGTTTGCCGTTGAAGCGCAGAAGCTTCTGAGTATTTCGCTTGAAGGAAGCGTGGGGTAATCAAATACCAAATACCAAATAGCAAATGTTGATTTGAATTCGGATTGCGGATTGTTGATTGCGGATTTGAGGTTACAGGTGGCAGGTTGCAGGTGGCAGGTCACAGGTTACAGGTTTCAAGTTGCAGGTTGCAGGTTTTCAAGTTGTAAGATCGTAGAGATGAAGCTTTAACGCATCACAGGGTTAGAATAAAATATAATAATATAAATACAGAGGAAGCAATTCAAAATGTTGACAGTAAAGAACCTCTATGCGAGGGTTGAAGAAAAAGAGATTTTAAAAGGAATAAACCTGCAGGTAAACGCGGGCGAAGTTCACGCTATTATGGGACCTAACGGCTCAGGCAAAAGCACGCTTGCAAATGTGCTTGCAGGCAAAGAGGGTTATGAAGTAACCGGCGGCGAAGTGCTGCTTGACGGCAAAGATATCCTAGAGATGTCGCCGGAAGAGCGCGCAAGAGAAGGCGTGTTCCTCGCGTTCCAGTACCCGGTTGAAATTCCCGGCGTAAGCAACGCGACTTTTCTTAAGACCGCGCTGAACGAGATACGCAAACACCAGGGTCTCGAAGAGCTGGATGCCATGCATTTCCTGAAATACATGAGGGAAAAAATGCAGATGGTTGGAATAGACCAGAAGCTTATCAACCGTTCGGTTAACCAGGGTTTTTCAGGCGGCGAAAAAAAGCGCAACGAGATATTCCAGCTCCAGATGCTCCAGCCTAAGCTTGCCGTGCTTGATGAAACTGATTCCGGCCTTGATATAGACGCGCTGAAGATAGTTTCAAACGGTGTAAACCTTTTCCGCAATAAAGATAACGCCGTGATAGTGGTAACACATTACCAGAGGCTGCTTAATTATATAGTGCCTGATTTTGTTCACGTGCTTGTAAACGGCAGGATAGTTAAATCAGGCGGCAAAGAGCTTGCGCTTGAGCTTGAAGAAAAAGGCTATGACTGGATAACAGAACCCGCAGAAACTGCTGTCTAGTTACGAACTACAGGTTACAAGTTGCAGGTTGAAGGTTACAGGTTGCAGGTTACAGGTTACTGTTTCAACGAATCAATTGAGCTAAAAAGGAAAAATGGATAATTCACAATCAAAAAATAAGTTTATAAACGCCTTCAACAGTGTTGAAGAGAGAATGAACGGCGAGTCAAAATCACCGTTTCACCAGCTTCGTAAGGCAGCCATCAAAAAATTTGATGAGCTGGATTTTCCCACGGTTAAAAATGAAGACTGGAAGTACACGAACATATCGCCGATACTTAAGCATGATTTTGTAGCTTCGGCAGACACAAAGACTAATAAAAAAGCTATTGAGCAGTTCCTTATACCCGGACTCAAAGCAAGCCTGGTAGTATTTGTGAACGGAAGCTACTCCAAAGAGCTTTCGCACATTACCAAACAGGCAGCCGGAATAAGAATAGAGGATATGGATACGCTGCTGAAAAAGGAGCCCGAGCTTGTAATGCAGTATTTCGGCAAGTTCGCCGGCATTGATAACGGTTTCACCGCGCTGAATACAGCATTTGCCAAAGAAGGCACTGTGATAATTGTGCCCGATAATACCCAAGTTGAAGGACATATACATATCCTGAACCTGACCGGTGCCGAAGGGAAGAACCTGATCTCGCAGCCGAGGAATATAATCGCTGCGGGAAAAAATTCACGCGTCAAAATTATTGAAAGCTATCACAGCCTTTCCGATGAAGAAAATTTCACAAACACGGTGAACGAAGTATCGGTTGGCGATAACTCATACGTTGAAATATACAGGCTTCAGCGCGAGAACATGAAGTCGTTTCATGTTAACCGCACACAGGCGCGCCTTGGCAGGGATGCGGTATTTACCCATTACAGCGTGACGCTTGGCGGAAGCATTGTAAGGAATGATACCAATATACTTTTGGATGATGAGAACTCAACAGGAAATCTATACGGCTTGTACCTCACCGAAGGAAGCCAGCATGTTGATAATCACACTTTGATTGACCATGCCAAACCTCATTGCCAGAGCAACGAGATGTATAAAGGCGTATTGAATGACAGCTCACGCGGCGTCTTCAACGGAAAAGTATTTGTGAGGGAAGACGCGCAGAAAACCAATGCGTACCAGTCCAACAAGGCAATATTGCTTTCTGATACGGCAATGATAGATACTAAGCCGCAGCTAGAGATCTATGCTGATGACGTGAAGTGTTCGCACGGCGCGGCGATCGGCCAGCTTGATGATGAAGCTGTGTTCTATCTGCGTTCACGCGGAATAGGCGAAGAAATGGCGAAGACTGTTTTGATCCGCGCATTCGCGAATGACATATTCGAAACAATAGAAAATGAAGTGCTTCACGATCACCTGAATCACTTAGTGCACGACAAGCTGAAATAGCTTGAACAGATTCTTCCTTGCGCCCCTCTCCTTTCAGGAGAGGGGACGGGGGTGATGTAATATTCAGGGCATTCCGGCTGCACAAGGAAAAGAAATAAGGGTTAAACTAAAATATTGCAGGATACACTAACAAAAAAAATTTTCGTTGTTGAAGAGGTTCGCAGGGATTTCCCCATACTAAACCGGGAAGTTGAAGGCAAGCCTTTGGTGTATCTTGATAATGCCGCAACATCGCAGAAACCCGCAAGCGTTATAAACGCTGTTGCTGATTATTACTCGCGCTATAATGCCAACATTCACCGCGGCGTTTACTCCATAAGCATGGAAGCATCCGCAGCTTATGAGAATGCGAGGATCAATGTCAAGGAGTTCGTCAACGCGGCAAGCGAAAAAGAGATAATCTTTACACGCGGCACGACCGAAGCGATAAACCTGGTAGCGTATTCATACGGTATTGAGAATGTACACGAAGGCATCGAAGTAATTGTATCAGAGCTTGAGCATCATGCAAATATTGTGCCGTGGCAGGTGCTGTGTAATCAGAAGAAGGCGGCGCTTAAGGTTATCCCCGTAAATGAAAAAGGTGAGCTTGATCTTGGCGAATATAAGAACCTGTTAAGTGATAAGACCGCGATAGTTGCGGTATCGCATATTTCAAACTCACTAGGAACGGTTAATCCGGTAAAAGAAATTGTTAAGATAGCGAAAGCTAAAAATCCGAAGATAGCAGTATTAGTAGACGGGGCGCAGGCGATACATCACACAAAAGTTGATGTGCGTGATATTGGTGCGGATTTTTACGTTTTTTCCGGCCACAAGATGTACGGCCCAATGGGTATCGGTGTTCTTTGCGGCAGGGAATCACTGCTGGAAGCAATGCCGCCATACCAGACCGGCGGCGATATGATAAGCCGCGTGAGCTTCGAAGGCACAACGTATAACGAGCTGCCCATGAAGTTTGAAGCCGGCACGCCGAATGTTGAAGGCGCTGTTGGACTGAATGCGGCGATAGAGTATATTAAGTCCGTTGGACTTGAAGCAATAGGTCAGCAGGAAAAAATGCTGCTTGATTACGCGACAGAAGAGATCCGGAAAGTAGAAGGTGTACGCATAATCGGGACTTCAGAAAACAAAGCAAGCGTGTTATCATTTGTAGTCGGGGGTTTAAACGCGCTGGATATAGGCATAATGCTTGATACACACGGTGTTGCCGTAAGAACGGGGCAGCATTGCACCGAGCCGCTTATGGATAAGCTCTGCCTTCCGGGAACCGTCCGCGCTTCGTTTGCATTCTACAATACAAAAGAAGAAGTTGATGTGTTCATAAAGGCATTGAAGAAAGTGATTGGGATACTGAGATGAGATTCAGAAAGATCTGAATCATTTTAGAGAATTTTCAAATGAGCATCAAAGATAAATTAAATAATTAGATTCCCGCCTTCGCGGGAATGACACAATTGAAGACGATACAGGAAGTAGAAGACGAGATCACAGACGAGTTCAGTTTTTTTGATAACTGGCAGGATAAATATGAATACCTGATAGAGCTTGGCAAAAAGCTGAACGATTACCCCGAAGCGGAAAGAAATGATGAGAACAAAGTGAAAGGATGCCAGTCCAGTGTTTGGCTTACTACATCGAACACAAACGGTACGATAGTTTTTAAGGCAGATAGCGATTCAACAATAGTAAAAGGACTTATAGCGCTGCTTGTAAGAGTTCTTTCCGGAAGAACACCGGATGAAATACTGAACGCGAAGCTTGATTTTATAGATAAGATCGGGCTGAAGCAGCATCTAGCGCAGACAAGGGCCAACGGCCTGGCTGCAATGATAAAACAAATGAAAATGTATGCCCTGGCTTACAAGGCCAAAGAGCAAAATTAATAGAATGGCAGAAAACACAGAAGATAAAAGTGAAGTGAAAACGGAAGAAGTTAAGCCGTTAAATGGCGGAACAGCAGGCCCAGTTGATAAAGCAGAGCTGAACAATGCAGTTGTTGAGGCGTTAAAGAGTGTTTATGACCCGGAGATCCCCGTAAATATTTACGAGCTCGGGCTGGTTTACTCTGTTAACATTGATGATGAGGCAAATGTAGATATCGAAATGACGCTTACATCGCCCGCCTGCCCGGTGGCAGGTTCACTGCCGCCCGAAGTTGAAGGCAAGATCCGCTCAATACCCGGCGTAAAAAGCTGTACGGTGCGGGTTGTTTGGGATCCGCCATGGGGTATGCACCTTATGAGCGAAGAAGCTAAGCTTCAGCTTAATCTGTATTAGTATCGATAAAAAGTAAGTTTGTATCATAAAAGTTTTCTAAACATTTAAATTATAAATAACATGTTCCAGATTAACACAAGAGGACCGATATACGACCCGGAAGCGGTTCAGCCAATGAGGGATGAATTGACCGCAGCGGGATTCATTGAACTGCTTACGCCTGCTGATGTTGATAAATATCTCGGCGAAAAAGAAGGCACAACCTTTGTAATGATAAACTCCGTTTGCGGATGCGCTGCCGGCAGCGCAAGGCCGGGCGTTACACTGGCACTGCAGAACGGCAAGATCCCCGACAGGATCACAACAGTGTTCGCAGGGCAGGACAGGGATTCAGTTGACCACCTAAGGCAGGCTTACCTTCCCGGTATTCCGCCTTCATCGCCATACATGGCTTTGTTCAAAGATGGAGAGCTTGTTTTCCTGATGCAGAGAATGAACATCGAAGGCAAGACCGCTGATATGGTTGCCTCAGAGCTTACCGCTGCATTCAACGAGCATTGCAAAAAAGAAGGGCCTTCAGTTCCAAAGGAACAGTATGACGCAATACTTCATGCTAAAGCCTGCGGTTCAAAGATCCCGAAGTACAGCGGCAACTAAGCGGAACTTAAGAAATGAAATTCAGCACACAGGAAGAATACGGACTAAGATGCCTGCTCAGGGTAGCGCGTGAGGCGGGAGAAAAAGGTCTTACCATACCCGAGATCAGCAAAGCTGAAGGCATTACCACGCACAATACAGCGAAAATACTGCGCGCATTGAGGCTTGGCGGATTCCTCGCAAGCTCACGCGGACAGATCGGCGGCTATACGCTCAGCCGTCCCGCTGATGAAATACTTGTGAAGGATGTGCTTGATTCACTTGGCGGCAAGCTGTTTGATGATGAGTTCTGCAGCGATCACAGCGGCTCGGCTTCTGCATGCACGCATTCTTCAATTGATTGCTCAATCCGCAGTCTGTGGCAAACGCTGCAAAGCGCCGTTGACGGAGTGCTGAAAGATTTTACGATCAAGGATCTTATTTCAAGCGATGATAACATTGTTTCACAGATCACAAATATCGGCAGCGAAGAAACTATCAAGCTGTAATCTAGAAATATTGATGTTACACAAAAGCCGGGCACTTAGCCCGGCTTTTTTTATGGGATGAGTGAGAAAGGAAAAGCGGACCCCATTGGCAATTCACCGCATTTTAAAATAGTCTTTCAATTTTGCTTATCAGCCCCGAAAGGGGCGTTATACACTAGCGATGGGCGCAGCCCATCGTGCCGGGATGCAGAAAACAAAAAGCCCCGCAGGGGCGTAATCAAAAACCGCCTATTCGAAATTTTCGCTGCGGACCTCCCCTTAATCCCCTCCAGAGGAGGGGACATTTGTTTGTTTACCCCTAACCCCTCCTTTGGAGGGTTGTTTCAGCGCAAGCTGAAACGGTGAGGTCTTTAGCGAAGAGTGTATTTTTTACACACCCCGTCATTGCTTCGCAATGCCACCCCTCTCAAGAGGGGAATTTGAATTTTGTTTACCAGGAGATTAAGGAGAGCTGAGTCATCGGATGAGTCATGTTTACCCCTAACCCCTCCTTTGGAGGGTGTTTCAGCGCAAGCTGAAACGGGGAGGTCATTAGCGAAGAGTGCGAAATATATTCTTACACACCCCGTCATTGCTTCGCAATGCCACCCCTTTCAAGAGGGGAGTTTGAATTTTGTTTACCAGGAGATTAAGGAGAGCTGAGTCATCGGATGAGTCATGTTTACCTCCAACCCCTCCTTTGGAGGGGTGTTTCAGCGCAAGCTGAAACGGTGAGGTCTTTAGCGAAGAGTGTATTTTTTACACACCCCGTCATTGCTTCGCAATGCCACCCCTCTCAAGAGGGGAATTTGAATTATCCGAATCCTGAGATTCAACGCTTTAGTACTTAAGGAATGTATCATAACACTCACCCGTTTGCTTACTCCAGCCGCATATAAATAGAACAGGGACTCACCTTTCGGAAAGTCCCTCTGCGTTCTATATTGTTTTTTGGGGAGCCCCGGCTCTCACCGGGACAAGTTCAGGCAACAATTAAGCCTATTAATTCTTAAGCTTTTGCTGTTTTCTTTTTCCTGATAATTCTTATGGTTATGTAAACTATTAGTCCAAGTATTGCAATTACGGGTGATAGTGCAATTATTACTGTAATAATACCGCTCAGAACTTTTGTAAATCCGGTAAGCCCTTTCTCGAATCCCTGTTCAAGCTCATAAAAGAATCCGCCTGAAGAAGTATTAAGTATTGCCGGCTCATAAATGCTGACAGTTATAGTTGAGTATGATGCCTGGTCCTTAAGCATTCTCATTCTGCCTTCGGTTTTCTCAATGTTCTCTCTTACGTTCGCAAGCTTCTGTTCAACTTCAACAACTGCGGTAAGCGTGGAGGTTTTCTCAGCCAGCAGCTGAAGCAGTCTTGCTTCAAGCTCGCGCTGGGTTTTAAGCCTTGCTTCCGCGTCAACATATTCTTCGGTTACATCGCGGCCGGTGATGTTCTGGTTCATAACCTTTCCCGTATTCGCAATTTCAGCAAGCAGGGCATCGTATTTATCTGCCTGTACGCGGATGGTCAGCGTTCCCTGCTTCTTTCCGCTCTGGTTAACCTGCGAAGTTGAGTTGGTTACATATCCTCCCATGTTGCGGGTTATTTCTTTGATCTTCCTGTCGGTTTCATCGAAGCTGTCATTTTCAACGCTCATAGTGCCCGAGCGGATTATCATTCTTTTATCCTGGGTATTGGTGTTTTCGGAAGGCTGCTGGTAGCTTACCTGCTTCAGCTTGTTATCTGTAATTCCATCATTCTTGCCGGACCTGTTTTCATCTACACTGGGGGCAGATTCAAGATCTTTTGGCGAATCAGTCTTATATGTTTCGGTGGATCTGGGTTCCTGGTAAGTGGATTGTTTATCACTCTGTTCCTGGCAGGCGCTCAGCACAACCACAAACGGAAGAATATATGCTAAAATGAGTGTTTTTGCGAATTTCATGGTCTAACCTCTTGAGTATGGTTAGATTATATACTCTAAATATCCGCAATTTGTTTCATAAGTAAGAGTACCTAAAATTAAATCCAAATGTCAAAGCTCAAATGCCAAATGCCAAAGTTCAATGTCAAAGCTCAAATGTCAAATGCCAAAGTTCAATGTCAAAGCTCAAATGCCAAATGTCAAACGTCAAATGTCAAAGGTCAAATGTCAAATGTCAAAGGTCAAAGGTCAAAGGTCAAATGTCAAAGGTCAAATGTCAAAAATGTATCCAAACGCTTTCCTTTATGCTTCGCGAGAAACCCTCCGTGTTTCTCTGTGCCCTCCGTGGTCAAATCTTTTGATTTTGCTTTTGCTTTTTGCCTTTTGCCTTCTGCTAATAGTCTCTTGCCTGTTTCCTTGTTTACAGGCTGCTCACCAGTGCATAAAAAAAACGGCAGTTGTTATCCTGCCGCTTCTGCGAAAATTACTAAACGAAAGTTCTATTTCACTACAACCATTTTCTTGACCGAATTAAAAGTATTGCCTGAGCCGGGCTCAACAGCGTTGAGCTCATAATAATAAACGCCGCTTGCGAGATTCGTTGCGTCAAAATCTGCAGTGTATTTGCCCGGGTCGCTTAGCCCGTTATAAATTTCAGCAACAACCTTGCCGGTTATATCAAACACTTTAAGTGTTACATTAGAGCGTCTTGGAATATCGAACCTGATATTTGTCACCGGGTTGAACGGGTTGGGATAGTTCTGCATCAACGCGAACACTTTGGGAAGCTCATTATTGCTGGAAGCTATTCCAACTGTTCCCGGTACTGTTCCTGCAACTGTTGAGGCGGTTTTGAGAACTATGTCATTGTTCGGGTCAAAAGTAAATGTAAGCGGCTGGCGGCTGAACTGCCAGATCCATATCTGGTTGTTTGCTGTATTATCAACCCTGAAAACTGAATCACTTCCGGTTTGGAATGTGATCCTTATGGTCAACGGCATCCTGTGGAAAGGTGTATTTGACTGTGTCTGCGTTGTTTTGAAACCAACGTTCCATGTGCCGTTTCCATTGTTGTTGAACTGGTACACGTTTGAATAGGTGGGATGATTAGGCTGCTTCACCCACTGGTCTATGAACCAGGAAAGGTCCTGTCCGTATATCTGGCTGATCTTGGTTGTGAAATCATCGGTTGCAGCAGATTTGTGTTTGAAGTTAGCGGTATCGGTTGCATAGCCTCTCAGCATATTGAAAAATACATTTGTGTCGTTAACAACATAACGCAGCATATGAAGAACACATGCGCCTTTGTTGTATGTGATTGCAGTATTAAAAAGTGTGTTATTATCCGGTGTTGTAACTGCCCATGAAGGATTGTACATTGGCCATCCCGGGTTTGAGCTTAAGTAACCGCTTGCATCACTGTTTATATCGCTCTTGTAGGAATTATAGCCGCCGGTTTTTTCGTACCAAAGGGCTTCGGAATATGTGGCGAATCCTTCGTTGAGCCAGATATCTGCCCATGTAGCAGGTGATATCATGTCACCAAACCACTGGTGTGCAAATTCATGTGATATCAGGTTTTCGCTCCAGCAATTGGCGCAAAGAGTAGTGAGGGTTTGGTTTTCCATTCCTCCCCAGTTAAAACCCGGGGCCGGAGCGGTTGTGAATCCGTTCTTTTCAAATCCATGTTCCCCGAACTTCTGTGAGAAATATGTTATCATATTCGGGAACATTGTTTGCATAGATGACGGGTTTTCGCCGGAGTTGAAATAGAAACGGATCGGTATGCTATCGCTTGGATTTGAAAGCTTGTGCCAGTAGATAATATTCAGATTATAGTTTACTTTTCCGGTTAGAACAGTAAGATATGTTGTTACCGGGTCGCGGCTTATCCAGTGGTAATAACATGTATCGCCGGTAACAGTAGAATCGTTAAGCCTGCCATTGGAGCCGAGCTTAACATTTGCCGGCACTTTAACGGTAATATCAACAGTTGCCTTATCAGAAGGTTTATCCCAGCATGGGAACCATTTGCGCGCGCCTTCAGGCTCTGCGTCTGTAAAGAGCCCGCCGTTGCCTGTATTGATCGCGCCATCTGAAACATTAAGATGCTGGTATGTGATAAGTACTTCTGCAATTTCACCGGGATTGTAAACGCGGTTCAATGTTATTGTAAGCACATTGGATGAGTGTGTGAACGAAACACCAGCAAGGCTTACTGCGTTAACAGTTATGGAAGTATTAACAGCGTTCAGAGAAATGGAGCTAAGCGCGGTATCAACCCTGAACTTAACCTTTACGGTACCTGAAAATGATTTCGGATACGGCGAGAGAAAGCAGCTTCTCATATCCAGGTTCATTTTATAATCAAGTACATCAAATGTGTGCTTGGGAGAATTAGGAGAATCACCGATCGGATCGGGGATCGAAGTCAGGTTCATTTTCCTGTGCGAGCAGGCATCACTGCCTTTTGTAAAATTGACCTGTGAAAAAAGGGTGGAAGAAAAAACAAACATTATTAACAGTGAAAATAGGAATGACTTTTTCATTTTGGATATAAATTTGGAATTTATTAATGTAAAAATACATAATCTGCCATCGTAATAAAATGAGATATGTCATTAATTGAAAAGAAAGCATGAATGTAAAAAAAATCCGGTGTTTTACAAATATCATATGTTTAGGTGTTAATGAATATTTACTTTTACTAATTCAGTGGTAAAAATACATAATTTGGGCAAAAATTTTTACCTTACCGGCAGATTATTTCGCTTTAAACAATTTAAAGCAAAGGTTTAATAATAGCTCATATTCATCATACTTAATTATGACGTGCGTCATAAGAAATTGGCAAAAAAACTGATATTTTTGAGAGTAAGATGGATAGTTTTTTGAGCAATTTTTGATAATTTTGTGTAATAACACGTTAATAAATAATAGAATCCGAATACTATGAAAAAGTTCAATCCCATTAACACAGACCCCAATAAAACAAAGCTGATTGAAGTATTTGAAAACTCCTTTCCGTCACGAAACTATATGATAGTTCACCGCGCTAATGAGTTTACATCTGTTTGCCCCAAAACAGGTCAGCCGGATTTTGGAACAATAACCATCTCTTATATTCCCGCGAAAAAATGTGTTGAGCTCAAATCACTTAAGTTCTACTTACAGTCGTTTCGTAGTGAAGGCATTTTTTATGAAAACGTTACCAACAGGATCCTCGAAGATCTTGCTGGGATCCTAAAGCCAAAGTGGATGGAAGTGAAGGGCGAGTTTTCAGTGAGGGGCGGTGTCAACTCGACCGTTATTGCCGTTCACGGCAAAAACAGAAATGAAAG
The DNA here is from genome assembly GCA_041917655.1 of Ignavibacteria bacterium. GTDB lineage: Bacteria > Bacteroidota > Ignavibacteria > Tepidaquicellales > OLB5 > OLB5. The sequence continues at coordinate 97,871 of JAYRXC010000019.1, forward strand.
CAATTGATAAAAGCAGCCTTGAAAAGATATTTGAAGCTTTAAAATCTGATGGATACACACTAATAGGCCCGCGCCTCAGGGAAGGCAGCATTATTTACGATGAGATTCAGGGAATCTCTGACCTGCCTGCCGGGTGGACTGACGAACAGAAAGCCGGGTACTACCGGATCAACAAAAGAAACGATGAAGCCCTCTTCGGATATGTTGTGGGGCCTCACTCCTGGAAAAAATACCTTTACCCGCCGATACTCAAATTATGGGAAGCCCAAAAGAACGGGAAGAGCTTTTCCGTTAAACATAATGACGGAAGTACTCCGCGATTCGCGTTTATCGGGATGCGTTCATGCGAGATCAGCGCAATGCTCATTCATGACCGCGTTTTCAATAACGGTATGTTCTCGGATTCTTATTACAACCGTGTAAGGGAGAATATGTTTGTGCTTGGCGTTAACTGCACCGAGGCCGGCGGAACATGCTTTTGTGTATCTATGAATACAGGCCCGAAGGCACGTAACGGTTATGACATAGCGATAACAGAAGTAACATCCGGCGGGCATTATTTCCTGCTGGAAGAGGCAACAGCTAAAGGTAAGAAGATCGCAGCAGCAGCCGGCGGGTCAGCGGCTACAGTAGAACAGATAAAGGCCGCCGAAGATGCAGTGAAGAACGCTGCTGAACATATGGGCCGTAACCTGAAAACTGATGGTATCAAAGAGATGCTATACAAGAACTATGACTCTCCCGTTTGGGAAGAAACCGTAGGCAAATGCCTTAGCTGCGCAAACTGCACACTGGTTTGCCCCACTTGTTTCTGCTCGAACGTTGAGGATGTAACTGATCTTACAGGAAGCCATGCAGAAAGATGGCGTAAATGGGATTCCTGCTTTAACCTGGAGTATTCTAAAGTCGCAGGCGGAAATTTCCGTACAACTGCAAAAGCCAGGTACCGCCAGTGGCTAACACATAAGTTCGCTTCGTGGATCGACCAGTTCGGCACTTCAGGCTGCACGGGTTGCGGCAGGTGTATTACATGGTGCCCCGTGGGGATAGATGTTACGGATACTGTTCAGAAGATCCGGGATTCACAGCGGGGTTCAGCTAAACCAGTTAAGATACCGGCCTGAGCAGAAGCGGCTTATAGCAGCGGGCACGGGCTCCAGCTGCGGATTCAGCATCAGTATTAAATATTATTCTAAATAACATAAACAATAAATATCATGGAAGATCTTTCAGGAATTCTTAGAAACCATCCATTCATCCAGGACCTTGATGAAATTTACCTGAAGCAGATTACCGGCTGCGCTTCAAATGTTGTGTTTAAAGAAGGCTCGCAGATTTTCAAAGAAGGTGATGAAGCCGAGAAGTTCTATCTCGTGCGCACAGGAAGAGTTGCCCTTGAGATCAACGGCAGGGATAAGGGAAGAGTCCGTATTCTAACCGTTGGGCCGGGCCAGATTTTAGGGTGGTCATGGATAGTTAAGCCTTATAAATGGCATTTTGATTCTTTCGCAATAGATGATGTTAGGGCAATTGCACTGGATGGCGAGTGCCTCAGAAGGAAGTGCGAAGAGGACCCAAAGCTTGGCTTTGAAATGCTGAAAAGATTTTCACAGATCCTGGAGCAGAGGCTGCAATCAACAAGGATGCAGCTGCTGGATGTTTTTAAGCGTGTTTAATAATATCAATTACGGATGGAAAAGATCATAGAAAAATCAAGGACTCAAATTAAGGCAGACCCCATGCTTCCGTTCCGCATGAAGGTGAAAAAACACTTCTGGGAAACTGAAGATACTTTTACTATTGTACTTGAGCCTGATGAAGAAAAAGCAATGGGCTTCAGGTTCAAGCCCGGGCAGTTCAACATGCTTTATACATTCGGGCTGGGTGAATCGGCAATATCTATCAGCTCAGATTCATCCAAGACAAATTCAATTGCCCATACTATACATAAAGTTGGATATGTTACCAGCAAGCTCTCGCAGCTTAAGAAGGGCGATGTGATAGGGGTGCGCGGACCTTTCGGTTCAAGCTGGCCGGTTGAAGAAGCTAAAGGGAAAGATGTTGTGATTGCATGCGGCGGTATCGGGCTTGCCCCGCTTAGGCCTGCGCTTTATGCGCTTTTCAAAAGGCGCAAAGAGTTCGGCCGGTTTGTTCTGCTTTACGGCGCAAGAACCGCGCTCGATATGCTCTTCAGGGTTGAGCTTGAAGAGTGGGGCAATAAGCATGATATAGAAATTCTCACCACAGTTGATAGAGGCGATACATCATGGCGCGGTAATATCGGCGTTGTGACCGAGATGTTTTCATTCATTAAAATGGATGCCCGCAGAACCCTTGCTATGGTGTGCGGACCCGAGATGATGATGAAATATACTATCGATGAGCTGAAAAAACGTGAAGTTCCCGATGAAAATATTTATCTTTCAATGGAGCGTAACATGAAGTGCGCCGTTGGATTCTGCGGCCATTGCCAGTACGGACCGAATTTCATCTGCAAAGACGGCCCGGTTTTTAATTTCAAAAAAGTAAAAAAGATATTCGATATCTGGGAGCTGTAACAAGTAACCAGTGAGCTGTAATCAATCTAGCAGAATTTATTGCTTTTAAAATAAAATGAAGATCAAAAAACCGAAATTAGCCGTATTCAAACTCTCATCGTGTGATGGCTGCCAGCTTTCGCTGCTGGATGCCGAAGACGAGCTGCTTGATGTACTTGGAAGCATAGAGATCGCATATTTCCCCGAAGCATCCAGAAGAATGCTTAAAGGGCCGTATGACCTGGGTTTGGTTGAAGGCAGTATAACAAATCCGGATAATGTTGAGATGATCCGCGATATCCGCAAACAGTGCCGTTTCCTGATAACAATAGGAGCATGCGCTACTTCAGGCGGAATTCAGGCGCTTAAGAACTGGAAGGACGTGAAAGAATTCACTAGGATAGTTTACGCTAATCCTCAGTATATTTCCACGCTCGATAGATCGCTGCCTGTTGGTTCGTTCGTTCATGTTGATTACGAATTGCGCGGCTGCCCCATAAATAAATACCAGCTTATAGAAGTCATTAATGCGCTGCTTAATAACCGCAGGCCTAATATTGCCACCAACAGCGTTTGCAGCGAGTGCAAGCTTAAAGGCAATGCGTGCGTAATGGTTTCAAAAGGGCTTGCATGCATCGGGCCTGTTACACAGGCAGGCTGCAACGCGCTTTGCCCATCGTTCAACCGCGGCTGCTTTGGCTGCTACGGCCCAATGGACTCCACCAACACAGGCTCGCTTGCAAAACAGCTGAAGTTTTTGGGCGAAAGCAACTTTGAGATAATGAACATATTCCGCAACTTCAACGCTTTTGCAGAGTCATTCAGGAAAGAGAGCGAAGCACATGAAAAATAAAACCATAAAAGTAGATTATCTTGCAAGGGTCGAAGGCGAAGGCGCGCTTTTCATTAAAATAAAAGGCGGCGAAGTTGCCGATGTTAAGCTGAAAATCTTTGAGCCGCCGAGATTTTTCGAAGCGTTCCTCAGAGGCAGGCCGTATAATGAAGCGCCTGATATTACCGCAAGGATATGCGGTATCTGCCCGGTGGCATATCAGATGGCGGCGGTTCACGCTATGGAACACGCTTTCGGCGTGAAAGTGGGCGGCCAGCTTCGCGAGCTTAGAAGGCTGCTTTACTGCGGCGAATGGATCGAAAGCCATGTGCTGCATCTGTATATGCTGCACCTGCCGGATTTCCTCGGTTACCAGGATGTTGTGCAGATGTCCAAAGACTATCCCGATGCGGTTAAAAATGCGCTGAGGATGAAAAAGATCGGCAATGAAATTATGCGCGTAGTTGGCGGCAGGGAAATTCACCCCATCAACGTTAAAGTGGGCGGATTCTACCGGGTACCGGAAGAAAAAGAGCTTACAGACCTTGCTGAAGATATTAAATGGGCGCTTGGTGCCGCTGTTGAAACAGTTAAGCTGGTTTCGGGGCTTGATTTCCCGGATTTTCACCAGGATTATGAAAGCGTATCGCTTGTACATCCCGATGAATACCCGTTCAACGAAGGACGTATAGTTTCAAGCAAGGGAATCGATATCCTTCCCGAAGAGTATGATTTTAATTTTATTGAAGAACATGTAGAGCACTCAAATGCGCTGCATTCAAAGATCAGGCAAAGGGGCAACTACCTTGTTGGCCCGATTGCCAGGTATAACCTGAACTACGATAAGCTAACCCCGCTTTGCAAAAAGGCGGCAAAAGAAGCAGGCCTTGGAAAAACCTGTGACAATCCCTTTAAGAGCATCGTTATACGCGGCATAGAGACAATCTATGCATGCGAAGAAGCGCTTCGGATAATCAGCGCCTACAAAAAACCGGAAGAACCGGCTGTTAGCGTAAAGGTTAAAGAAGCAACAGGCTACGCGGCAACAGAAGCCCCGCGCGGACTGATATACCACCGGTACAGAATAGATAACAACGGCCTGATCGAAGATGCAAAAATAGTTCCTCCAACCTCGCAGAACCAAAAGACTATAGAGAACGATCTCAGGAATTTTATTCCTTCGAACATTGACCTGCCCGAAGCAGAGCTTGTATGGAAATGCGAGCAGGCAGTGAGGAACTATGACCCGTGTATTTCATGCGCTACGCATTTTTTAAAGCTTCACCTGGAACGTGAATAAGAAAATACTAATCATCGGGATCGGCAGCGATTTCCGGTGTGACGACAGAATTGGTTTGTATGTATGTGATCTGATCATGGATGCTATTTCAGGAAATCCCATGGTAAAGAAGATCGATGTTATGAAGATGAGCGGAGAAGGAACGGAATTGATGGATAAATGGCAGGGATACGAAACGGTGATAATCGCAGACGCATCACAATATAAAGGCAGCCCGGGAAGGATAGCCCGGCTGGATGTTACACAAACCGGCCTTACCTCAGATTTTTTCCACTATTCCACGCACAGCTTCAGCCTGGCGGAAGCGGTAGAGCTTTCAAGAAACCTTGGCCGGCTGCCTCAAAATCTAATAGTATATGCAATAGAGGGAGTAAACTTCCAGACCGGCAGGGAAATTACCCTGGAAGTCGAAATTTCAGGGGTTAAGACGGCCAGAAGCATAATAAGAGAAGCAGAAATGATGATTTTAGGTTCAGAGTAATCTGTAATTCCATTTAATTTTTCAAAACATTATATTAATATTACGTACCATGCTAATTAAGAAAATCGCATTACCATCAGATGATAACCGATGGAAGCTAATAAATGCCACAATGAAGCGGCATGGCTACCAGCCGAACTCTCTCATAGAGACGCTTCATACCGTACAGGAAAGCTTCGGTTACCTCGACGAAGTATCGCTTAAGTTCGTATCAACCGCGCTTAAGGTCCCGCTCAGCTCGGTGTACGGTGTTGCAACATTCTACAATTTCTTCAACTTAAAGCCGCAGGGCAAACATACCTGTGTGGTATGCCTGGGCACAGCCTGCTATATTAAAGGCACGAATGAAATTGCCGAAGAGATCAAAAAAGAGTTTAAGATCGGGATGGGTAAAACCACCGAAGATGGCCAGGTATCGCTTCTTTCAGCAAGGTGCCTTGGCGCCTGCGGTATTGCCCCCGCTGTTGTTATTGATGGCGAAGTACACGGAAATATATCCACCCGGGAAACCATTGAAACTTTAAGGAGGCTCGCAAATGCTAATTGAAGAATTGCTTGAATACGCTGCAAAGCTGAAGGATAGAGATAAACCCGGAAAACATGCCATCAAAGTATGTTCTGCTGCAGGATGCCTTTCGCTGAAAAGTGATGCTGTTTCCGAAGAGCTAAAAAAAATGATAACTGAATCAGGCCTGGAGGAAGAGTGCTGGGTAAAGCCGGTTGGATGTTTAGGATTATGCAGCAAAGGCCCGCTGGTAACCGTTGATTCAGACGGAAAAGTTTACCAGGAAGTTAAGCCCGCCGATGCCGGCAGGATTATTGCCAAGGCTGCAGAAGGCGTTAGCAAAGAAACTGACCCGTTCTTTACAAGCCAGCAGAAGATAGTGCTTGAAAACAGCGGGCAGATCGACCCCGAGAAAATTCACGATTACATTCTGCGTGATGGCTACCTTGCTCTGCATGAAGTTCTTGAGATGACGCCGCAGGAAGTAATTGATGAAGTTACTCTAAGCGGCCTTAGAGGAAGAGGCGGGGCAGGATACCCCACGGGATTAAAATGGAATACTGTTGCAAAGACCGGTAATGTTGGCAAGTATGTTATCTGCAATGCCGATGAAGGTGACCCGGGCGCATTTATGGATAGAAGCGTGCTCGAAGGCGATCCGCACAGGGTGCTGGAAGGTATGGCTATTGCCGCTTACGCAGTGGGCGCAAACGAAGGTTATGTTTACGTTAGGGCCGAATACCCGCTTGCCATTAAGAGGCTCAAAAATGCTATCAAACAGGCAGAGCGGGCCGGTGTGCTTGGAAAAAATATTTTCGGAACAACGTTCTCGTTTACTGTTGAAATAAGAATTGGCGCAGGCGCATTTGTTTGCGGCGAAGAAACCGCGCTCATCGCATCGATCGAAGGCAAGCGCGGCCAGCCAAGGCCAAGGCCGCCGTATCCCGCACAGGTTGGCCTGTGGGGTGCGCCTACACTTATCAATAACGTTGAAACCTATGCCAACATTGCGCCAATAATGCGCAACGGCGGCGAGTGGTACGCAGCCATAGGCACAGAAAAGAGCAAGGGCACAAAGGTATTCGCGCTTGCAGGAAAGATCAATAACACGGGCTTAATCGAAGTGCCGATGGGTACTAAGCTCCGCGATGTTATCTATAATATCGGCGGGGGAATTCCCGACGGGAAGAAATTCAAAGCTGTGCAAACAGGCGGACCTTCGGGCGGATGTATTCCCGAGCAGTACCTCGATCAGCCGATAGATTACGAGTCACTTGGCGCGCTGGGCTCTATTATGGGTTCCGGCGGTATGATCATCATGGATGAAACCTCATGTATGGTTGATGTTGCCAAGTACTTCCTTGATTTCACAAAGGATGAATCATGCGGCAAATGTGTGCCGTGCAGGGTCGGGACGGTTCAGCTTTACAACATCCTTGACCGCATAACAAAAGGCGAAGGCACGATGGAAGACCTGGATGAGCTTGACGATCTTTGCGACCTGGTTAAAAATACCAGCTTGTGCGGATTGGGGCAGGCTGCTCCTAACCCGGTGCTCAGCACGATCCAGTACTTCAGGGATGAATATGTTGCGCATATAGTTGAAAAAAGATGTCCTGCCGGGGTCTGCAAGACCCACAAAGGTGAAAGCAAACAGAAAGAAGAGGTGATGGCATAATGGCAGCAACAGCGGCAACAGGAAAAAAAGTTAAAACATTCATTATAGATGGAAAAGATGTAAGCGGAACCGAAGACCAGACTATTATTGAGGTCTGCCGGGAAAATAACATCGAGATACCTACATTATGCTACCTCGACGGGCTTACAGAAATAGGCGCATGCAGACTTTGCCTGGTTGAAGTAAAAGGCAGCAACAAGCTGCTGCCGGCATGTGTAACCAAGGTTCAGGATAACATGGAAGTGGTTACCTCCAGCGAGAAGCTAAAGAACTACAGGGTGAAGATTCTCGAACTGTTCTTTTCCGAAAGAAATCATATCTGTTCGGTTTGTGTATCCAACGGAATATGCGAGCTTCAGAATCTCGCTCAGAAGCTGGGCATGACCCATGTACATTACCCGTACTTATTCCCAAAAGTGGAAGTTGACGCATCACATGAGAGATTCGTGCTTGATAACAATCGCTGTATTCTTTGCACTCGCTGCGTAAGGGTTTGCGATGAGATCGAAGGCGCGCACACATGGGATATCATGGGCAGGGGAATTGAATCGATGGTTGTTACGGATCTGAACAAGCCCTGGGGTGAAAGTGAATCATGCACAAGCTGCGGAAAGTGCGTGGCAGTATGCCCAACAGGCGCGCTTGTTGAAAAATATAAAAATGCAGTAGATAAGTCGTTTTCTTACAAAAAAGATAAGCTGAAATTCCTTCCTTATCTGACAACTATGAGAGAGGTGAAAAATGAGCAAAGTTAAGGCAGCAACAATATGGCTTGACGGCTGTTCAGGCTGTCACATGTCCTTCCTGGATATGGATGAAAGAATAATTGGTTTGCTTGAAAAGGTTGATCTGGTCTATTCACCGCTGGTGGATAATAAAGATTTCCCGGAGATGGTAGATGTTACACTGGTCGAAGGCGCTGTTAGCAGCCATGAAGATCTGGAAAAGATCAAAAAAGTACGTGAGCGGACAAAAATACTGGTATCGCTTGGAGATTGCGCCGTTACGGCAAATGTGCCATCGATGCGTAACCCGTTTGGTGTGGATGCGATAATGAAACATGCATATGTTGATACTGCGGTAACAAAGGACATAATACCTAATGAAGTTATCCCGGAGCTGTTTGAGTATTCGCGCCCGGTACATAATTTCGTAAAGGTAGATCTGTTTCTGCAGGGATGCCCGCCGCCGGCAGACGCTATCTATTTCCTGCTTACGGAGCTTCTTGAAGGCAGGATGCCCGACCTGACCAAAGTATCAAGGCTCGGTAAGTAGCCGGGTGGATTCACGGAAGACAAATTCCGTGTTAATATTGATTCTCACTTAACTAAGAAATTGAAAGTATAAATACACATACGAAAATGTCCAGAACAATAACAATAGATCCTATAACAAGAATCGAAGGCCACTCCAAAATAACAATTCACCTTGATGACGAAGGCAAGGTAAGCGAAGCAAGGTTCCACGTAACCCAGTTTCGCGGCTTCGAAAAATTCTGTGAAGGCAGGCCGTTTTACGAGATGCCTTCGCTGATGGCAAGAACCTGCGGTATCTGCCCGGTAAGCCATTTAGTAGCCGGCGCAAAGGCCTGCGATGATATCCTCGCGGTACGCGTTCCCGAAACAGCCGAAAAGCTGAGAAGGATAATGAATCTCTCGCAGATAATTCAATCACATGCGCTGAGCTTTTTCTATCTTTCTTCGCCTGATATAGTGCTGGGCCTTGATTCTCCCATCGAAGAAAGGAACCTGGCCGGCATCGTAAAAGCCAATCCTGATCTTGCCAAAAACGGCATACTGCTCAGGAAGTTCGGCCAGAAGATCATCGAGCTTTTAGGCGGAAAGAGAATACATCCCTCGTGGGTAATTGCCGGCGGCGTAAGCGCACCGCTTACCGAAGAACAGAGGAAAGCGATACTTGATACCATCCCCGACGCCATGAAGGCTATTACATGGACGCTTGATACGGTTAAACCGCTGTTTGAGAATTTCCGCGAGGAAATGAGAACGTTCGGCAATTTCCCTTCGCTGTTCATGGGGCTGGTAAACGAGCATAATGAGCTTGAGCACTACAACGGCAAGCTGAGGATAGTTGACAGTGTTGGCAACATCATAGCCGATAAGCTTGACCCGCAGAAGTATTATGAATATATAGAAGAGCGCGTCGAACCTTGGACCTTCATGAAGTTCCCGTATTATAAGCCGCTCGGCCCGGTTGAAGGCAGCTACAGGGTTGGCCCGCTTGCGAGGATGAACATCATCGATCGCTGCGGCACACCGCTTGCAGACCAGGAATGGGCAGAGTTCCGTGACCTTGAGCGCGGCGCAGTATTAAGCTCTTTCCACTATCATTTCGCAAGGCTTATTGAGATATTATACGGTATCGAAAAAATTAAAATGCTGCTTGAAGACGAGAATATCTTAAGCACACACAGCCGCGCATTCGCGGAGCCGAATAACTTCGAAGGTGTCGGTGTATCAGAGGCGCCCCGCGGTACATTGATGCATCATTACAAAATTAATGAACAGGGACTTATAACCTGGGCAAACATGGTAATTGCGACGGGACATAATAATATGGCCATGAATAAGGGAATTCTGCAGGCTGCAAAACACTTTATAAAACATGATAAGCTTGATGAAGGAATGACCAACCGTGTAGAGGCTGTTATCAGGTGTTATGACCCGTGTTTAAGCTGCTCTACGCATGCTGTTGGCAAGATGCCTATGAAAATACAGCTTGTGAACAGCGAAGGCGGCATTGTAGATGAATTGATTAAGAATTGATCTTTGTTATATCTATTGGGGGTAATTGATCGCATGAACCTTCCCCCGTTGCTTAAGGGAAGGTTCTGCTTCAAATCAAAATTGTTTCAAACGCAGCTCTAATGACTGAAAATTGAATAAAATACTGGTAATAGGATACGGTAACTCGCTTGCAGGGGATGATGCTCTTGGGTTCAATATAGTGAGCATGATTTCAGGTGAGGTCCGGTCTAAAGGTATAGATGTTAAATACGTGCACCAGCTTATGCCGGAACACGCCGCCGATGTGGCTGAATATGATATTGTTATCTTTGTTGACGCTGAGGCCGGCGGCAAGCCTGGTACGATGCATGTGCGTGAAATTCAAAAATGCCACCTGCACGATACAAGCGCCGCTGCGCATGAATATACATTGGACAGCATTCTCCTGCTATCGGAGAAGCTGTATTCAGCCCTGCCTAAAGTTTACCTTATTACGGTAACCGGCAGTAATTTCGACCTGGGAGAGAAGCTTTCCCGCGAAGTTGCCGCAAGAGTGCCTGATGTTTTAAAAGAAATAAATAAAATTATGAAGAAGGAGTCAACCCCCGGGGTTGCGGAATATGCATGAGCTTTCTGTTGCAGAAAACATAATCGAAACCGTGAGGCTGAACGTTCCCGAAAACGAGCTGCCGATGGTTGAAGAAATCAGGCTTAAAGTGGGAGAGTTTTCTAACGTTGTATCTGATTCGCTCCTGTTCGCATTTGAATCCATTAAAGAAGAGCATTCGCTCGGCTCCGCAAGGCTTAACATCCTTCCGGTGAAGTTCGAAATTGAGTGCAGCGAGTGCCATGCGGTCACATCAAACCGCTACGGAGTAAGGGAGTGCGCTATATGCGGCTCGTATGATACAAAAGTGCTTTCCGGCGAAGAGCTGCAGGTTACCGAAATTGAATTGAAAGACTGATCTAAAGAAAGAATTGAAATGGGAATAATTACAGTAGAAAGAAAAGTTCTGGCTAAGAACGATGCGGTCGCGGCCGGGATCCGCACCGCGCTTCAGGAAAACGGCGTGTTCGCGGTGAACATTGTCAGCTCACCGGGCTCGGGTAAAACAACGCTTGTCGAAAAGACAATAGAGCATTTTTCCGGCAGGCTTAATATTGCTGTCATTGAAGGTGATGTGCAAACAGATCTCGACGCGCAGCGTGTATCGGCTTACAACGTGCCGGTTGTGCAGATAATCACAAACGGCGGCTGCCACCTGGATGCAGGGCTCGTAAAGGATTCAATGAGCTCGCTCGACCTCGTTTCGACTGATTTCCTCATAATAGAAAATGTCGGCAACCTTGTTTGCCCTGCGGGTTATGACCTCGGCGAAGATATGAAGGTTGTGGTCATCAGCGTTACCGAAGGCGACGATAAGCCGCTCAAATATCCCAAAATGTTCATGAACTCGAAAGTGCTGGTGATCAACAAAGTTGACCTGCTGCCTTATGTAAACTGCAATATAGAGCAGCTAAAAGGAAATGCGCTGAAGATAAATCCGGAGCTCAAAGTATTCGAGGTTTCATGCACTACCGGGCAGGGAATTAATGAATGGTGTGATTTTATCGAAAGCAGCATTTGAAAGGTTTTTGTAATACGGATCGTGTTACAAAGCAGCAATCTATAAAGAAACAATTTACAGGGCAGCAATTTTCAGAGCAGCTATTAAGGAATCAAATTGACCCATAAGCTTAAGATAGTGATCCGCGGCGTTGTGCAGGGCGTCGGATTCAGGCCGTTTGTGTACAGGCTTGCTTCCGAAATGCTCATAAAAGGCTGGATCATAAACTCATCGCAGGGAGTTTTTATCGAAGCGGAACAAGACAAAGCTACCCTTGAAAATTTTTCGGAACGAATAAGAACAGAAAAACCGGCAAACTCATATATCCAGAGCTTCGAAAGCTCATGGCTCGATGCCGAAGGATTTACGGAGTTTGAAATACGCGAAAGCAGGGAACAGGGCAGCAAAACCGCGCTGGTTCTGCCGGATATATCAACATGCACGGATTGCCTGCAGGAAATTTTTGATCCGGCCAACAGGCGTTACATGTATCCTTTCACCAACTGCACAAATTGCGGGCCGCGTTATTCCATAATTGCCGATCTGCCTTATGACCGCTGCAGCACAACAATGGGCGAGTTTGAAATGTGCGACGATTGCCGCGCGGAATATACCGATCCGCTCAACCGCAGATTCCACGCCGAACCCACTGCCTGCCCCAAATGCGGGCCGCAGGTTGCTTTGCTTGATAGCACAGGAAAACCGCTTGCTGAAAAACACGATGCTGTAAAGCTTGCAGCTGAAATGATTCGCGGCGGAAAAATAGTTGCGCTGAAAGGAATAGGCGGCTACCAGCTAATTTGTGACGCGCGAAGCGGAAATGCTTCACAGGAGCTTAGGCAGCGTAAACGCCGCAGCGAAAAACCTTTCGCTATGATGTTTCCGGATTTGAAGAGTGTTAAGGCTGAATGTGAAGTTTCGTCTGAAGAAGAGACGCTGCTTTGTTCGGTTGAAGCGCCTATAGTTCTTCTTAAAAGGAAACGCGGGATTGATTCAGTAATTTCTGAGGAGTGCGCAGGCGCAAATCCGTATTTTGGCATCATGCTGCCATACTCGCCGCTGCATCACATATTAATGCTGGAGCTGGGATTCCCGGTAATCGCAACAAGCGGCAACATTTCCGAAGAACCGATCTGCACCACTGAAGAGCAGGCGTTCGAAAAGCTAACCGGCATTGCCGATGTTTTCCTGGTGCACAACAGGAAAATCCTAAGGCATGTGGATGATTCAATAACCCGTGTAATAAATGGCAGGCAAATGATGATGCGCCGCGCTCGCGGCTACGCGCCGCTCCCGCTGGTTATGGATGGTTTAAACGGAACCGTGCTGGCAGCCGGACCGCATCTGAAAAATACGATTGCCATTAATAAGGGCACCAATGTTTTTGTAAGCCAGCATATTGGTGATCTTGAAAATGTGGAGTCGATCAATGCATTCAAAAATGTTGTAAGCGACATCACCGGATTTTATGAACTGAAACCCGGAACAGTAATTTGTGATATGCATCCGGATTATGTTTCTACCCGGTATGCCGATGATCTGAAAGAGAAGGATAAAAACATACAGATCCACAAAGTGCAGCATCATTACGCGCATGTGCTTTCATGTTTGGCAGAGAGCGGACTGGATGGCGAGGTGCTTGGCGTATCATGGGATGGCACGGGTTACGGGACTGACGGCACTATTTGGGGCGGCGAGTTTTTGATCAGCGAAGGAAGCGGATTCCGCCGTGCGGCGCATTTTGCGCCGTTTGGATTACCCGGCGGCGAGCAGGCAATTCACGATGTTTGGAAGATAGGTTATTCATTGCTGCATAGTGTATATGGCAGCGAAACAGACGCCTTGCCGGGCATAGGATTTCTGCAAAATACCACTGAAACAAGGCTCATCAAACAAATGCTGGAGAAGAACATCAATTCGCCCGTCACAACCAGCGCAGGCAGGTTGTTTGATGGCGCTGCTGCCATTGCGGGCATAAGGAACAAGGCGACTTTCGAAGCGCAGGCGGCGATGGAGTTTGAATTTGCCGCGGAAACATACAGTGAGGAAGTTAAAACAAATGATTATTTTGCGTTCGATACGGTGAGAAATGATAACGGAGCTTATGAGATCAAGTGGGCTAGTATTATCAGCTCCCTGGCGGAAGCCGCCGCACGCGGTGAATCTAAAGGACTGCTAGCGTTGAAGTTCCACAATTCCATGGCAGAAATAATTGTCAACACGGCTAAGCTGCTTAACATAAAAAGGGTAGCGCTCACAGGCGGCTGTTTCCTGAATAAGCTGCTGCTTGAAAAAAGCATCAGCCGTTTGGAGGAAGAGGGTTTTAAGGTTTATTGGCATCAAAGGGTGCCGACCGGCGATGGCGGTATATCAACCGGTCAAATGAAGTTTGCATCGTATTTAAAGTAAAGGAATATATATTATGTGTCTTGCGGTACCGGGAAAAATTCTGAGCATTGATGATTCAAATGGCGAGCTGATGCGGGTCGGCAGGGTGAGCTTTGGGGGAATTGTAAAAGAGGTGAATCTTGCCTATACACCTGAAGCTAAGGTAAATGATTATGTGATAGTGCATGTAGGCTTTGCGCTGAATACGGTTGATGAAGAAGAAGCGAAGCGTGTGTTCCGGTATCTTGATGAGATAGAAGGACTGGATGAGCTGAAAGAAACGGAGTGATATTATTTCAGGCTTTTCTTTGGAGTGCGCTGACTGTGTCAGCGCTTGATGAAAAGTAATGAAAAACAATTGAGCATTCACACAGTGAATGCACTCCGTGAGAGGCAGAAGCGGAATAAAGATTTGAAAGTATATGAGCTTTTCTTTGGAGTGCGCTGACTGTGTCAGCGCTTGATGAAAAGTAATGAAAAACAATTGAGCATTCACACAGTGAATGCACTCCAAAGAGAGGCAGAAGCGGAATAAAGATTTGAGAGTATATGAGCTTTTCTTTGGAGTGCGCTGACTGTGTCAGCGCTTGATGAAAAGTAATGAAAAACAATTGAGCATTCACACAGTGAATGCACTCCAAAGAGAGGCAGAAGCGGAATAAA
>JAYRXC010000020.1:0-24481 GCA_041917655.1 Ignavibacteria bacterium
AAACTCAAAAATTTCTCAGTTCCCCCTCTCCTGTCAGGAGAGGGGGTTAGGGGGGTGAGGTTTAGTATATTGAAATCCAGGGTAAAGAAACTTCTTTTAACATAGTTTTAGAGTGTTATTTATTTACTGTCGTGTACTTAGAATTAAGAGAATTGCAGCATAATTGAGTATAATTTTCGTAAACCAACCCTTATATTTGTATAACTTATCTGTACAAACATGAAAAACCTGCTTACAGTTTTTACCGCCCTTCTTCTGCTTTCCGCTCAGTTAGTGTCACAATGGGAACAAAGTTCGGCCGGTATAATTGGCGGAGAGGTTTTCTCGCTCTTCGTAAAGGATACTATAATATTTACCGGTACATATAATTATGCCGCAGGCGTTGCCAACGTATATTTTACCACAAATTTTGGTAATGACTGGAAGTATTCCGATATGCAAAACATAGAAGTTAACTGCTTTACAGTTAAAGATAATATTATTTTTGCGGGCACAGAGCACAAGGGAGTATATCTTTCTACGAATAACGGCTTGAATTGGGCAGCAACTAAATTAGATGACCAGTCAATTTACGGATTGACAATTGCAGGCGGAAATGTGCTTGCTGGCGGCTTCTCTGGTGTTTTTTCTTCAAGTAATAATGGTCAAAGCTGGGATCTGATAAACAATACTTTTGGTGTAAGAGAATTAAAAACTAATGGAAATACTGTATATGCCGGCGGAGGTAACGGAGTTTATGTGTCGCATGATAATGGTGTAAACTGGGATCACCCACTAATAATAAATCTGCCGGTAGAGGCAATAAGCTATTCGGGAAACTATATATTTGCAGGAAGTTACAATGGAATTTACCGTTCTACCAATTCCGGTATAAACTGGGATTTTGCAGGCGTCTGGGGTTACATGATACCTTCAATGATCGCAAAAGATAACTATGTTTATACAGGAACAAGCGGATACGGAATTTACAGATCAACAAACTTTGGACAGCTCTATTCTTTCGCCCAAACATCGCTCACAAATGGTTCAGCCTATGGTTTTGGCATAATCGGTGAAACGGTTTTTGCGGGATTTTCAGGTATGGGTGTATTCCGTTCTACAAACTACGGCGTAAACTGGATAAAAACCGAATTGCATAACATACAAAGCCTCTCGCTCGCAAAGAGCGGAAACAATCTTTTTGCCGGTACGAATAATTATGGAATATATTACTCAACAAATAACGGCGTCAACTGGACTTACAACACGATGCTTTATGAAGAAGTGAACACATTTCTTAATGTTGGTGCGGATCTATATGCAGGAACAGGTGACGGTTTATATTATACTACCAATAATGGGCTTAACTGGACCAGAAAACCCGGATCCTCGAGCGATGTACTTTCCGTTGCAAACGGAAATAACCTCTATATAGCAACATTAGAGTACGGAATTTTCCGCTCTTCTAATAATGGCAATAACTGGGTAAACCTGGGTTTTGCAAATGTTAAAACAAGGACGATCTTAACTAAAGATAATTACGTTTATGCTGGCTGCGGATTATACACTACGGGTTACAGCGGATTTGTTTATTCCACAAACAACGGAAACTCTTTTCAAAATTCTTCTTTGAACCACCCGGTTAAGTCGTTGCTTTTGTCAGGCAATTACATATATGCCGGCACAGATAGTGCGGGGATTTTCCGCTCCGGCGATAACGGCATAACCTGGAGTGCATTGGGCTTAAACAATACTGATGTAAACTGCATCATAGATGTGTACAGCTACCTGGTTTGCGGAACGGGAGTAGGTGTATATTACTCAAGCAATAACGGGAATGACTGGAATTACCTCAATAACGGACTTGATAGCCAGAGGGTATATTCTTTAATGATTTCCGGAAATTACTTGTTTGCAGGCACAGAAGCCAATGCAGTTTGGAAGCTGGACGTTTCGGGAATCATAGGGCTCACAAGTATATCCGGAACTATTCCGACGCAATATAGATTGCATCAAAATTACCCCAATCCATTTAATCCGGTTACCACTTTAGTTTTCGAAATTCCTGCAAACTCTAATAATAAGCGGGTCTTGCTGGAGGTATATGATGTTGCGGGAAGATTGATTCAAACTGTGCAGTATCAAAACGTTGAACCAGGTACATATTCCGTGAATATTGATCTCGGAAACTCATCGAGCGGAGTTTACTTCGCAGTGCTGCGCTCGGGCAGCTTCTACGAATCGGTGAAAATGGTACTTGCGAAGTAGGTGAGTAGTTGAGTAGGTGAGTAGTTGAGTGGGGAAGTAATTGAGTAATTGAGTAGTGGAGTAGTGAAATGGTGAGATAGTGAGATGGTGAAGTGGTGGAGTAGTTGAGTGGGTAAGTAGTGAAATAGCCAGATAGTGAAATGGTGAATCATTATTGTGAACCTTTATGGCATTAGTTTACTTGGGATAAGTTTTTTATTTGCCGCGGTATTTTTTATTTAATGGCAATGGTTTATTTTGCGTGATGAATTTTATTTATGGCAGATAAACCTACAGAGCAATCGCTTGCCAAGGGGATTGTATCGGCGCTAACGGGACTCTTTTTCCTCTCGCTGGTTGCTGTATGCGTGAAGCTCGCCGGTAAAACCGGCGCGAAACTTGGTTGGATAGTTTTTATGCAGTATGTGGCGGCATTTTCACTGAGCCTGCTCTTAAGCGCAAAAGATAAATTCCGCAACATGCGCTCCGATAAGCTTCCGCTGGAGATACTGCGCGGCGCATCTGGAGTGATATCATTCCTTTGCTTCGCGGCGGCTATGACCGAGATACCAATGGTGGACGCATCGCTGCTGCAGAATACCGCGCCGATATTCATTCCGATAATAGGGCTGGTATGGCTTAAGGATGTTGTCGAAAAACGGATATGGCTGGGCATAGTAATAGGCTTCATTGGCATTGTGCTTATCATAAAACCTGATAGCAGCGTATTCAAGCCGGGCGATCTGATAGGGCTTGCATCCGGTGTGCTGCTTGCGATTAGTTATGTTGCAATGCGCATTATAACCCGATCTGATGGATTCAAAACCATACTGTTCTATTTTTCGCTTACGGCAATGGTGCTATCGCTGCCGCTTGGGATTATCTACTGGTCGAATCCCCCCATAGAAGGCTGGCTGTACTCGCTTGCTGGCGGTGTACTGCTGGTGGCGTATCTGAACATGCAGCAGTATTCATACCGCCACACCGAGGCCTCGAAGCTTAGTCCGTTTAACTACTTTGTAGTAATTTATGTCGGACTCATAGACTGGTGGCTCTTCGGTCATGTTCCTGATCTGCTTACGATAATCGGCATAGCCATAGTAAGCATCGGCGGGATAATTGCGATCCTCCACCACGAGAAGGATAAGAAAGAGCTAAAGCATGGCATACTGCATTAATTCAAATAGCAAATAGCAAACAACAAAAAAACAGAAGCAAATAGCAGAAGCAAAACATAAACAGACACAAAGTCACAAAGACACAAAGAAAAGAGATCTGCTTTGTAAAGTGGATTTATAATTTTTCTTTAAATATTCTTTTAATTGAGCTTATTTCCCAATTTCCTTTGCAGTTGTTTATTGAAAACCTATCAGTAAATTTGCCATTACTATTGGAAGGATCATATGAATCATAAGTTACGGTTACTTCAAAAACACAATCAGAAACTTTATAGCTGTAGATATCTTCACTATAAACCTTGGTTCCGGTTATTCCTCCGTATTTTTTGACTGAAGAAAAAGATTCAAAATCACCGCGGATTGAAGGGGACATTTTATCATAAGCAGATCGAAAATCTCTTTTCCCAAGATTTTCGATCCAATCTGTTACCTGTTTTACGGCTTCTTTCTTTACAATACCGGATTTACTTTCTGTATATTTAAAAGCAATTTCAGTAATTTGCTCCTCAACATATTTACTTCCATTCCATCTTAGTAAGGTTGAAATTGTATCTTTGGTTAAGATCAAATCACTGAAACCATTATAAAATGATCCTAATACAGTTGTATATCCCTTATTAGATTCCTCAAAAATTTCCTTCCAGTTACCATTTTTGTCTTTTTTTAGTATGACAGTTTTACTCTTTTCCGGACCAAAACACTTAACACTTCCATAATATGTTCTTTTGACTTCCGGGTAATTATCATAATCCAGATCAAAAAACTCAAGATTGCAGCTTACTATACTATCACAGTTACCATCTTTAGGTTTAAATTGACCCTGCATTTCCTTTTGCAAACCACCCGTTACTTCTGAAATGATCTTTGCGGTATCAGAACTATTTAGTAATACATTAGTTGAACCGGTTTGAATTTGAAATTCTAAACCAATTTTAGCAATTGGAATTAAATAGATTCCACGCGTAGCAAATGAACATGGTGTGCCAAACTCCAATTCAACTAAATTCCCATCTTTTATACCAAAATGCAGTTTCATCATTTCTTGTTCACTCTTTGGGTTTGAGATATATTCTTCCCAAAACATATCGGTGAAGCCGCAAATTTTACGAAAGAAGCTGTTTACAGTTTTGTTGAAATGAGAAAGTCCAACTTTATTAACATTAAGATCTTCATTGGTTAGAATTTTTCCTTTTTTGATATCAGCGTTTACAGTTACCACATCTAAACGTATCCCTGCTGATGTGCCTGTGCCATCAACCATACCTGACGACTGCTGCGTTAATGAAAGAATGCTGTCATTTAATGTAAGTATTTCAAATGAAACACTTGCGTTCACCATATTCTCAACATTATCATCTATAAAATAATTAACATTATCAATAAACAGCTTATTTAGGTTTTCTTCAAGTTCCTTGTTTTTTAGATTAGAAATCTTTGGATAATGCCCGTAAATAGTAATGTCATCAATTACAACCGGTTCAAAGAAAACCGGCTCAATTGTTATACCACCTGAATTTATTTGATTAGAAACTTCATTGTTTTTCTCCGGCTTTGAGCAGCTTATAATCACAATTGCAAGAAGTATGTTCAAAGAGTATTTTAACATGGGTAACCTCTATTTTACCCCGCCGGTAAAGTACCTCCGGCGGGTAGATTTAAGTATGTTTGAGTATTTATACTTCAAGCTTAAGGAATTACATAATACCGTCTGTAAGAGCTGCTTAAATTGTTGCGTGTCGTAGTAATCGTGGCTTCAACAGTTGTTCCAGAGGAAGGCAGCGTTCCCTGCCAGTCTACCGTTAAAGTATATGATCCCGCTAGTTGGCCGCTGATGGTTGTGTATATACTGTTAAGGTTTGAGCAGCTGTCCGGATGAGAATAGAAATAGAATGCGCCGGAAGTATCTGCTATGTTTTTCAGGTCAATTGCGCCGTTCGACCCGGGATTATCAAGCAGACCGATAGTATAAACTGGAATTCCGTTTGAAATAGCGTAGTTGATCATCTGATCTCTTGTAACCGTTGAGTTGTTTTCTTCGCCATCAGTAAAAGCAATCACACTTCGTACATACTGTGCGCTTGGCTGTGATATGGCATCGCCGGTAGCCTGGTAGATTGCCTGATAAAGTGAGGTCGAGCCGCCTGTTCCGGGCCATGAAGCTAAGATCGAGTTGTTCAGCAGGCCCTTATCACCTGTAAATGCCTGCACTACTGTTACATCAGACGCAAATTTTACTATCTCTGAAATATCAGTTGTTTTCATCATATTTACATAAGTAGTACATGCAGTTTCCATGCAGGCTATCTGCTGAGAACCCATGCTGCCGCTATAGTCCATAGTCATAGCGCTTGCCACATTGATCTTTCCGCCATTTGATGAAAGATCCGCATTTCCGTTTGCAGATGAGCTTCCGCCGTTCCATCTCAGCACAGCAGATACATTGCCGCCATTCAGACCGCTTACAGGGTTATTGTTTTGGTCTGTTACAAACATGGTGCCCTTTATCTGCGAAGAACTTGTTGCAGTAAAAGTACCGTTGGTATGAATTTCAGTAATAGAATCTTGTGGCGCAGTAATGTCATCATTTTGGCAGCCAATAATAAGTACTGCTATAGATAAAACGGTTAAAGCAAGAATTTTTGTTTTCATTTGATTTTTAGTTTTGTTAGAATTTTTCAATTTCATTTTTGTTTAGGAAACAGTCTATAATAAAACTGTGTATTCCACCGCCGCGACCAATACCATGATCTTCCCATACTTTCATCCAAAACATTTTTTTGCCCGGGAAACTAACTTCATGTAAAATGCAATTGTAGCCGTTATCACCCTTTTCTATTATCTTTGAAGTAAAAGCCTGGTTATTCAACAGTTTTTTGATTTCTATATCACATTCTAAATCAAAAACATCTGCGGAATTGTACACATAAGAGATATCAAAAGCTGACCAACCTGCTTCATTACCGTCTATATCAATATTCCATCCACCATTATCCCTACTCCAATACTTTTTATCATTTATGGTAATACTAACATCCTTTGTATTTTTAGAACAACGTTCTTCCCAGCACTCTTTTTTCCCCCATTTAATTGCACTTATTTCGTCAACTTTACTCCAATCAAATTTGTCCGATGTTTCACTTTCATCCGGCAGCAGCATATAAATCAAATCATACAACTCAATCGGCTCTCCCTTTTTGTAGGTTTTAACCGGCTGGCTGGTTGTTTTGCTGGTTTGTTTAACATCTTCCGTTGAGCCTGTGCTTGTTTTTACGCTATCAATATTTTGGATTGTGCTTTTCTCTTGTTTTGCGCAGCCTAATACATAAGCAACTGTTAAAATGAGTATTATGTATTTCATGGATTATGTTTTGTTAATTTTTGAGAAATTTACATTTGTATAATCAAAGTTATGGTACCTGAAAAGGAGTTAATTTATCCTCTGTACCACCATAACCTAATTGACCCCAGTCACCAGAACCCCAGCCCCAAAGAGTATTATCTGATTTAATTGAAAACGTATTATCGATACCTGCTGTCACAAATTCCCATTGATTTGAATATGTGATTTCTTGTACTGGTAAAATACTATTCGAAGTAGTGCCGTTACCTAATTGCCCATAAGCATTTTTACCCCAAGTCCATAAAGTACCAGTGTTTTTGATACCAACTGAATGAGAACCACCCGCAGCTATATAACTCCACAGCTCGTTACCAAGTTGTGTAGGCGCTAATTTATTTTGATATGTACCATCCCCGAGTTGTCCAAAACCATTGTCTCCCCAAACCCAAAGAGTTCCATTTGATTTAATTCCCATCGAATGTTCTACACCAACAGTAATCATATGCCAATCAATTGAGTTTCCAATTAAAGCAGGAGAATACTCAGAAGAATTAGAGCCGTTGCCTAGTTGACCACTTGACCCATTGCCCCATGCCCATAAAGTTCCGTTTGTTCTGATTGCTAATGTATGGTACCAACCCGCCTGCACTTTTTCCCATTCAGTTGAAGATCCAACTTGTGAAGGGGTATATAAATTAGTTGTAGAACCTATACCTAATTGACCTGAGCCATTATAACCCCATGCCCATAAAGTACCATCAGTTTTAATTGCCATATTGTAATTTTCACCCGCTGAAACAAATTTCCAATTTGTTTGATTACCTATTTGTTGTGGTGTATATTTATCCTCTGTAGTGCCATCGCCAAGTTGACCATAATAATTACTCCCCCATGCCCATAATGTCCCATTTTCTTTTATAGCTACAGTATGTTCAGAACCTACAGACACCACTTTCCAACTATTTTCAGTGATTTTTAAGGGAACATTTGAAGAACTACCACTATTACCATTACCCAGCTTCCCATTATAGCCACTGCCCCACATCCATAAAGTTCCATCAGTTTTAATGCCACCAGTGTGTTCATCTTTGATAGAAACATAATTCCATATACTATTATTTTGAGGAACTATAATATTATTATTCGAGTCATCACAGCCATAAAACACAATGGGCACTATGATTATCAAAAGAATAGTTTTTAAAATACTTTTTTGTTTTTTCATGTCTATATAGAATATTTTTTGTTTAATTCTTATTGTGTAAAACCACCTAATTGACCAGAGGTACCTAAACCCCAAGCCCACAAAGTATTGTTATTTTTCTTTGCAAAAGAATAATTATGACCCGCAGATATTAATGCCCAATTTGAAGCAAAAGTTATTTCTTGTTTCGGTATAGGGCTATTTATCATTGTACCGTCTCCTAATTGACCTAGATTATTTCTACCCCAGGACCATAATGTACCATCAGTTCGTATTGCCAAAGTATGTGATTCACCGGATGAAACAGCACCCCAAGTATTTGCTAATAAAAATGGGCTATTTTTATCTTGATTAGTTCCATCACCTAACTGACCATATCCATTTTCACCCCAAGCCCATAGTGTACCATTTGATTTCATAGCCATTGAATGTTCGTAACCACCAGATATTACCACCCAATCAGCATCATTATTGATTTTCATAGGCGAATATTGTGAAATGTTGTTTCCAATACCAAGCTGTCCGTAATAATTGTTTCCCCAAGCCCATAACGTACCATCTGTTTTTATTGCTAAAGTATGAGACCAATTTGCATCCACCTTTGCCCAATCGTTACCAGAACCTACCTGTACAGGCGTTAACATGTTAGTGGTATTGCCTAAACCAAGCTGCCCCGAGCCATTATATCCCCAAGCCCATAATGTACCATCTGATTTTATAGCCATATTATAATTACCATATGTTGATACAAAAACCCAAGTTGAGGAAATACCAATTTGAGTTGGTAAATGTTTATCAATAGTAGTGCCATCGCCTAATTGTCCATTATAATTGTCACCCCAAGCCCACAAGGTACCATCATTTTTTATTGCAACGGTGTGGTTTTCACCAACAGCAACTTTTTGCCAAACAGAGGTTCCAATTTTTATTGGTAATGCTGAGTTATTTTGTGTACCGTTACCAAGCTGCCCCGAGCCATTATATCCCCAAGTCCATAACGAACCGTCTGTTTTAATAGCTGCTGTATGCCCGTCGCCTGCATATACGGTTTGCCACAATGTTATGACAGTATCGCTAACAGACAACAAAGAATTACCACTTATATTTCCATCAAAAACAGCGGAAATAACAGTAGAACCCTCCGTTAAACCTATGGCTAAACCATTAACATCAATTGATGCAACAGAACCTGTGCCAGAACCCCACAAAACACTATTTGTAATATCTTGACTGCTTCCATTATCATAATGCCCGATAGCATTAAATTGCCTTGTTTGACCAATATAGATAGTCGGGTTTGCCGGCAATACTTCTATTGATGTCAGTTCACCTGGCTGTTGATTGTTATTATTGTTGTTATTTGTGAGTTCATCGCAACCCCCAAAAACGAAAACCAAAACAGTAAATAAAAAAAGCAGAATTTTTGTTTTCATTTGATTTATCAATTATTAAATTTTTTTATTGTAATTATGTAAACATTTTTACTTACACAGGCCATTGGCATGGCGAACTCCGCTATTACCAGATAGCCATCCTTGATCGCATACTGATAGCTCATAATTGTACGATCATTACTGATTTGCGGGATCGATTCTATATCCGGATCGGGGGTTGCGTAATCTGATTGAGTCCTGAAATATTTCAATACAGCATTATTAAATTCTTTATTTCCGATATTTTCTACTCCAAGATCTGTGTTTGAAAGTATTTTTCCGTTTTTCAGATCAACATTAACAGTGTAAGCATTACCGCAAATACCGCAGGAAGTTCCGGTACCCGCAAACATTCCACCTGCTATTTGTACAATAGATAAATAGCTTTCATTTGAAGTTGTAACTTCATATCCGAGTCCAATATCCACTTCTTCTGACCAGTCACTCTTGAATTTTGTAATATTATTTTCGATAGCTGAATTAATCTCAAACTCCAGGTTTTTGTTGTCAGGAACATGAACTTTCGGGTAGCTGCCGCCGAATGTTAAGTTCTTGCTCCTATCATTAACTTCCTTAATCAGAACTTCTTCTATTGAAACATTATTGTTTTGTGACCCTATATCTTTATTTGTGTACTCATCATTATTAAAGCTTTCCTCTTCCTTTCTCTTTCCGTCATCAACGGGATATTCGGTCTTCGAAATGGGGTGTATTACCACCAGATTTGAATAGTTATGATATTTCAGGTTATCGCTGAGTTTTTTACGGCATCTAACTTCAGCTTTTTTCCAGTTTTCCTTTAGCCCCGGGGCTTCGCTGCGCTGTACAGTGATCTTACCCGTTACATTTTTTACGGTAACGGTGAATGTTTCGTTATCGGCATCATATGTGCTCAGCTTGTCAATTTTGAGGATCGTATCTTTTTCAGACTCTCTTATCTTTCTTTCCTTTTCTTCCTGCTCCCTGGTCTTCAGTTCTTCGACTTCCTGTTGCTTAACAAATTGCTGTGCTTCCAGTTTTTCACGGTATTTATCCTCAATTTCCTGTTTCTTAATTCTGCCAATTTCAAGGCGGCTATTATATTCTTCTGTTGTCTCAAACTCGCCTTTTGGCATGAAGTACTCAATATTAACAGCATTAATCTCGGCGGACTTTTCTTCCTGTACGGATGCGAAAATCCCGATCCTGGCGTCAAACTCCGCTGTGAATAGCTTTAGCTCGGGCAGAATTCCTTCGGTGCTCCAGAGTTTTATTTTTTCATCTTTGCCTCCGCTTGCGATGAATCTGCCGTCAGGCGAGAACACAACCGTGATCACATCACCCTGGTGCCCTTTAAGCGTTTTGATATGCTTCCCTTTTGATACGTCCCACACTTTTACTGTTTCATCATCGCTAGCGCTTACAGCAAACCTGCTGTCAGGTGAAAAAGACGCATCGTTTACATCGTTATCGTGTCCGTTCAGTGTTTTTATTGATTTGCCGGTTGTTATATTCCATATCTTAACCTCTTCATCCATACTTGCGCTGATCAGGTAGTTTCCGTCTTTGGAAAAATCCAGACCGTAAACATTCTTATCATGTCCGGTATAATCACGGCGAAAATCATTTGCTATGAAGGAATAGATATTAATGTGACCGTTTGCCAGCCCGGTAGCGAGGAATTTCGAATCCTGAGTGAAGGTACTCATGAAGTAATTTGTCCTGTATGACTCCATTACATTATCGCCGAACAGCTTGAGTAATGCCTTACGGTCTTCTTCCAGTACTTTAAGGGTTTTTATTAGCCTGAAGGACGAACCATCATAAATATCCACCAGAAAATGATATTTCTGGAATTCATATTTCTGCCCGTCTTTGTAATAATAGTGATCGGTTTTATAAAATGAATTTACCGCAAGATATTTCCCATCCGGTGAAAAGGAAATATTGTATGTGTTTGGTTTG
This sequence comes from Ignavibacteria bacterium, assembly GCA_041917655.1. Classification (GTDB taxonomy): domain Bacteria; phylum Bacteroidota; class Ignavibacteria; order Tepidaquicellales; family OLB5; genus OLB5. The sequence goes on from JAYRXC010000020.1 coordinate 11,326, forward strand.
TTTTCAAGGCGTGCGGTTATTGCACCTGTCTCCATATCGGCCAGGAAAGCCCCGCCAATAGTTGTTATGCCGTATATATTGCCGTTGTTTGAATAGCTTACCGATGTAACGTTGTCACCGAACGTAATTGTATTTAGCAGATCACCTGTTTCGGCACTCCACACTTTTACGCTGCCATCTGTACTGCCGCTCAATAGCTTTTTTGCGTCCGGCGAAAACGTTATACAGTTAACATTACCTGTGTGTCCGGAAAGAGTTTTCACGTCCTGTGAAACAGCCGTGTTCACCGCTAACATAATTAGTAATAAGATCAGGGTTGTTCCATTAAAGTAATTTTTCATTTTCTGCCTCCTGAAAATGTTGATTGAATTTTTCCCATGCAAAAAGGGATAACCCCATAGTTCACCTATGAGATTATCCCTCTTTAACGCGCTGGTGCAAATATATAGGTTTTGATTTTTCATTGCAACTTTTAATTTTTAGTAACATTTGTTTCTGAAGAGTAAATAAGCGCGCCGGACTCGTTATCATACGCTTCAAGCACACAGTTATAGATCTTTGTATCTGTAGACCCCGTTTTGAACATTACTCCGTGTTCACCTGCTGAAATAGTGCCCTCTACAAGCATTTTCTTTTCACCGGTCACCGGATCAGTAACATACAGCAAAGTATAGCAGTCATTTTGCAGTCTGAATTTGATATTTATACATTCTGCTGAATTTTGCGATACTGCCTGATATATCGAGTAATCCATGTTTCCTGGAGTGTTTTGTGTGAAATCTGAAGCGTTTGCTGCGAAAATGTTAACGAAAATTGCTGCTGCTGCGATTGTTTTAGCCATTTTTAAATTTTTCATTTTTCTGTTATTTTTAGTTTATAGTTTTTATTGTTATCTTGCATTACCAAAACTGTTACAAAGATATACCCCGGAATTAAGCTGCACAAAGAGAAATTAAGCCTGGTTTCATGGTGAGAAGCGGCGCCCTAAGCGTCCATTTTTGATGTTTTTTCTTCGAAATCAGGGTTTTTGATAATTTAACTTTCATCTTACAGAAATGTTAAAAAGTACAGCCATATCCATACTGAAGTCTTTCACAAAGGAAGAAATTATCAAATTTGATGATTTTCTGAAGTCTCCCTATTTCAACAAGAAATCTGCTGTGCCTTTGTTATTTAGCGCAATAAGAAAGCATTACCCTGAGCTTTCTTCTCAAGAGCTTGAAAAGGAAAAGCTGTGGGCAAAGCTGTACCCGGGCAAAGAGTATAACTATGGGGTGATGAAGAATCTCATCCACGACCTAACAAAGCTTGCAGAGCAGTTCATTACCCAGGAAGAATACAGGCAGAATGAGATACAGGAGTTTAAGAATCTGTACGTAGGTTTAAGCCGGCGAAAACTAAGAAATGTTCTTGATGGCAAGAATATACAGGTGAGCAAAAAATTCTCAGACATCAAAAAAGAGTCTTCTGTTACCATCAATGAATATTATACTCAGCTTTCAAGAATAAACGAAACCTTCCTGTGGAATGAATACCTTCTTAATCAGCAAAACGACCTGATGCCAAGTATCCTAGACCTTAAAGATAATTTTGTAACCGGGATTTTATCATATATGATCAATGTTCATTACCAGGCAAAGGTACTTGTTATGACAGATGAGAGCAGGGCGGTTGGGTTGCACCTCCTTGAGGTTATGCTTGGAAGCTTGCCTGAAAATGAAATGGAGAAGTCTCTTGATGCTCTGCGTGAACGTTCAGAGATAAAACACAGGATACTGAAGTGCTACTATCTTGCATATAAGGCTACAATAAACACTTCAGATCCAGGCTCTTACCTGAGGTTTAGAGATTTTTTTATGAACATCTTCGACACATTACCATACCATTGCCTAAAAGACATGGATACATATCTTGTTGATAGCCTTAGTTTCCTGGTGGATCCCGGATTTGATAAACGGGGTGAGTTCTTCAGACTGCATGAATTCAGGCTCAGAAATGATCTGATCACAGATAGGGAGAATCAATTAAACAGCAGTCAATTTGTTCCATGGATGTTTTTATACCTGGACGATAACAACATCAACGGATTTAAAGAATACGTCGATCATTGCCGTAAATATCTGATTGATGAAGACAGCGAGGCGGCACTTCTATTTGCTGAAGCTTTCGGGTACTTTCTGGTTGGAGATTATGGAATAGCTCTTTCTAAAAGCTCAAGAATAAACTTTCGGGAAGTGATCCTGAAGAACATACTCAGGAAATTTCTCTTGATGTTGTACTATGAGCTGAAAGATTACGAAGGCTTTGTTATGGCACTTGATGCACATAAGCACTTTTTGGGTTATGGTGATTGGTTAAAAAAGGAATGGGTTAAACACTACGTCAAGAAGACAAAAATTTTCAGTGGATTGATCGAAAAGCTTTTTAAAGCAAGGGACCGCAGTGAAAGTTTATATACCGAACTGCTTGAGAAGGAAATCATTTCTACTAATATCGACAATAAAAAATGGTTCCTCCGTAAGGTTGATGAATTGAAGAACCCCGTTAACCGATAAACCCAATTACAATCGCAGTAAATGACTAGTCTTTCCATTGCGGCAAGTTAATGTTTTTTTGGTGGTTAAGATATTCTTTGCCATTTTACCAAGCGCAGAACTCAATCACTTTGTCATTGCCTGAATCGCCGCAAAAAAGATGCTGGAAAAGCAAAAAATGCTCCCAAAACAAGCAAATTCACCTCAAATTGGGGTAATTTGAGGTAAATCATTTTTTGCATAACCAAAATGCAAAAATTCCGTGGATTTCCTTATGATTTGATGTACTTTCGGCAAATCCTGCCCCCTTGCTTCCAATCATAAAAACCGCTATATTTGTGTGATAATTAATGTTTATGAATGGTAATGACGCTCGCAAAAGCGTCTTTTTTGTTCTATAGACCCTGCCTAAAAGAGTTACATTAATTACAGGGTTTACATTAAATGCTGAAGGAAAATCACATTCTTAGATATTGCTTTCATGATGGCTCCTTCACTTTTTCCCGCTGATGCGGCTTTAGTTCACGATAAAAAAATTAAACAATATAATATTATGAGGCTTAGCAAATGAAATCTGAGATAGTTGATTCCTTTTCACAAATGGTGAAGGATAAAAAAATCGATAGAGACCTTCTTGAAAGTATAATCAAGGAAGTCTTCGGGATGATGATAAAAAAGAAATACGGACAGAATGCGAACTTCGATGTAATTGTGAATATGGATAAGGGTGATATAGAAATGTATCTTACCAAGGCGGTTGTTGAAACGGTTACCGATCCCGAAACAGAGATCACTGTCGAAGAGGCAAATGAACGCTCAGGTGAAGAGCTTGAAGTTGGAGATGATTACTCGGAAGTTCTGGATTACGTCTCCTTCGGAAGAAGGCATATTGTAAACCTTAAACAGAACCTGAACCAGAAGATACGCGAAGTTGAAAAAGAGATCATCTATAATGATTATAAAGATCTTGTCGGCGAAATAGTTGTTGGCGAGATATACCAGATTAAGCCGCACAGTATACTGCTTATTCACAATGGGCACGAGATACAGTTCCCCAAGGGCGAGCAGATACAGCGCGAGCGCTACAAAAAAGGCGAGTCGATCAGGGTTTACGTTAAGGAAGTTTCTAAAAAATCATCGGGTCCGCCTTCAATCATAGTTTCTCGTTCAGCGGACGAGTTCTTGAAAAAATTGTTCGAGCTTGAAATTCCCGAAATATATGACGGTGTGATCGAGATCAAAGGCGTAGCGCGCGAACCCGGCGAAAGAGCCAAGGTTGCGGTTTATTCATACGATGACAGGATAGACGCGGTAGGCGCATGCGTTGGTATGAAGGGTATCAGGATACACTCCATAGTACGCGAGCTTGCCAATGAAAATATCGATGTTATCAACTACAGCGATGATATCGGGCTTTACATTGCCCGCGCCCTCGCACCGGCTAAGCTGAAGGATATATATCTCGATAAAGCCAATAAGGTAGCGAAGATCATAGCTGATGAAGACCAGATATCGCTGGTTATCGGCAAGAACGGTCAGAACATTAAGCTTGCAAGCAAGCTTACCGAGTATGAGATAGATGTAGAGCGCAACAGCGGAAGGCCGAAAGATATCGAGGAAGCACTCGAGCGCGAGCTTGAACGCGAAGCCGAAGAAGCTGAAGATGAAGAGATTGATGAAGCGGAGGATTCGGCAGAAGACGAGGATGAAAACATCCCCACCCTGCCAAAAGATATGAAAGATGATGGCGATGAAGATGAAAAGGAAGAAGATGACGAAAAGGATGAAGACGGCGATGATGATGATGACGAAGACGGGGAAGAAGAAGCTTCTGATGAGCAAGCTGTAAAAGAGGAAAAGAAATAAGCGATAAAGGCTGTAAGCCCCGGGGTTTGGGGATTGCAGTCACACCCGGAAGCAAAAATAAATCAATAAGGTAAAATAAATTTAATGCCCGAAACAAACAAAGGTTCAAAAGGAATACAGATCTCGAAGATCGCCAAAGAAGTAAACAGGCAATCCGGTGAAATACTTGAATATCTCAAGCGTATCGGCGTTGAGGTAAGCGGTGTTATGTCTAAGGTTGATGAGAGTGTTTATCAAAAAGTTCTCGGGCATTTTAAGAGCGATCTTGAAGAAGCCGAAAAGCATAAACAGAAGCTCATCGAGTTCAAGAAAAAACACAAAGGAATAGAAATATCCGAGATCGAAGAAGAGCTCAAAAAGGAACGTGAACGGAAGCTTAAGGAAGAAGAAGAGAAACAGAAGAAAAAAGATGATGAAGAAAAGGTAAAAAATGACCGCGAGTCCCAGCTCCATAAAGACCTTGAGGAAAAACGCAGGCTCATAAAGGAAAAAGAAGAAGAGCTTATAAGGCAGAAGCAGAAGGAAGAAGAAGATAAGAAGCGCGCAGAAGAAGAGGCGCTGAAACCCAAAACGGTTGAAGCGGCAAAAGATAAATCTGAAAAAGATAAAGCTGAAAAAGATAAAGCAGCTGAACCGCCGGCTAAGCCAGTTGCTGAAAAAGAAAAGCCTACACCAACTATCAAGCAGCCGGAAATAAAGCTATCAGACCGCACAAGTATTCCCGGCCCGAAACCGCCGGTTATCACAACTTTTCAGCCGGAAAATTACGGCAAAAAACCGGGCGAAAAACCCAAGCATGGCGATAAATCCAAGGGCGGGCACCAGGGTAAAAAACCGGGCGGATACCAGGGAAGAAAAACAGGCGGCACTTTTGAACGGGTTACCATTAAAGATGATTTCCGGAAAAACAAAAAACCGGTTCCTGGCCAGAAGCCTTTCGTAAAGAAACCGTTTGTTTCAAGGGAAGACGAAAAGAAGAAGGACGAGAAGCCGCGCGATAATAAAACAACGCCGCCAAGCGTTGATACAACTGAAAAGAAGCGCGATGCGGATAAGAACCTGAAATCCAAGAAGCAGAAGTACCAGGATGGAGCAGAGGCTAAGAAAAAGAAAAAATTGGCCGATGAAGAGGTAACGGCGGAAATTGAAGAAGCCATCCGTGAAACAATGGCGAAGATGGACGAATCAGGTTCATCTACGGCAAGGCAGCAGCTTAGAAGAAAGAAGAAGAAAGAGCGTTTGGAACAGGAGCTCAAAGAAGCAGAAGAGATCCTGGCAAGGAAGAATATTATTCAGGCTACGGAGTTTGTTTCAACATCCGAGCTTGCGACCCTGATGGAAATAGAAGTAAGCCAGCTTATACAGAAATGTTTTGAGCTTGGCATGATGGTAACCATCAACCAGAGGCTTGATAAAGACCTTATCACGCTGCTGGCGGATGAGTTCGGCTACAAGGTTGAATTCCAGAAAGAATACGCCGTTGACTCGCTTGCTGATACTGAAGATGATACCGAAAACCAGGTTCACCGCCCGCCCGTGGTTACTATCATGGGTCACGTTGATCATGGTAAAACCTCGCTGCTTGATTACATGCGCAAAACAAGCGTGGTAACAGGCGAAGCAGGCGGTATTACCCAGCATATTGGCGCTTACCAGGTGAAGCTTGAAGACGGCAGGCTTGTAACATTCCTCGATACACCGGGCCATGAAGCTTTTACGGCTATGAGGGCGCGCGGCGCGCAGATTACCGATATTGTTGTACTCGTGGTAGCCGCTGATGACAGCGTTATGCCGCAGACAATTGAGGCTATCAACCATGCGCTTGCGGCAAATGTGCCGATAGTAGTTGCGATAAATAAGATCGATAAACCGAATGCTGATCCTACTAAGATCAAAACACAGCTTTCCGAAAAAGGAGTGCTTGTTGAAGAGTGGGGCGGCAAATACCAGTCAGTGGAAATTTCTGCCAAGGCGGGAACGAACATTGACCAGCTACTTGAAAAAATACTTGTTGAAGCGGAAGTGCTTGACCTGAAGGCTAACCCCGACAGGAACGCAAGAGGCGCAATTGTTGAAGCGAAGCTTGATAAAGGCAAAGGTATCACCTCAACTGTTCTTGTGCAGAAGGGTACTTTAAGAACAGGCGACTCATTCGTTGCGGGCAACTACAACGGAAGGGTGAAGGCTATGTTCGATGAGCGCGGAAAAAAAGTAGATTCAGCCAAACCCTCAACGCCTGTGCAGGTGCTTGGCTTCGACGGAATGCCGCAGGCAGGCGATGTAATGGTGGTTATGGATAGCGAACGCGACGCGCGCGAGATCGCTCTCAAGAGGCAGCAGCTTAAACGCGAGCAGGATTTCAGGCAGGTTAGATTCATTACGCTTGATGATATTTCCAAGCAGATCAAAGAAGGCAGGCAGGTCGATCTTAACGTTATCATCAAGGGAGATGTTGACGGATCGGTTGAGGCGCTTTCAGATTCACTGCTGAAGCTTGGAACAAATGAAGTAAAAGTAAGCATTATCCATAAAGCTATCGGTGAAATTACCGAGTACGATGTGCTGCTTGCAGCGGCATCAAGCGCTATTATAGTGGGCTTCGGCGTTAGACCGAACCTTAAGGCGCGTAAGCTTGCCGAGGCTGAAAAAGTGGATATCAGGCTTCATAATATTATTTACGATGTGATAAACGAGATCAAGCTCGCCCTCGAGGGTCTGCTTGAACCGGAAAAATCAGAAGAAGTACTCGCAACAGTTGAGGTCAGGGAAACATTCAAAGTGCCGAAGATCGGCACAGTTGCAGGATGTTACGTGCTTGACGGCAAGGTTGTAAGGAATAATAAAGTAAGGCTGCTGAGAGATGGTTTTGTTATATTCGACGGCAGCATTAATGCGCTTAAGAGATTCAAAGATGATGTAAGGGAAGTTGAACAGGGATTTGAATGCGGTATGAGCCTGGAAAACTTCAACGATATTAAAGTTGGCGATATTATAGAGTCATACACTATAGTTGAAACCAAGAGAAAGCTGGAGCAGAAAAGGGATTAAGCGGTGATCCGCTGCGGGCATTAGCAAATGCGCGCGGCAATTGCCGGAAATTCTCCGGGGATATTCGTCCGGGGCATCCTGAGATATTATGTCAATAAGAACAGAAAAAGTAGCGGAAGAAATTAAGCACCAGCTTGCGGCCATATTAACACGAGACCTTGCAGAGCTTAAGCTCGGGCTGGTAACTGTAACACGCGTCAGAATAAGCCGCGATCTTAAAAATGCCAAAGCATATTTAAGCTTTATCGGCAATAAAGAGCCGGCAGAAGTTTGCGTTGAAAAGGTTAACAACCGGAAGAAACAGATAAGAATGCATCTAGGGAAGAACATGCATCTGAAGTTTGTACCGGAGATAGATTTCTATTTTGATGATACCATTGAATACGCAAGCCGTATTGATGAGATCATAAAAGAGATCCACAAGGAAGATGAACCGGCCGCTGGCGAGAGCGAAGGCTTAACCAATGGCTCAACCAACAGCTCAAATCCCGAAAGCGATGACAGGTAGCGTTTCCTTCTGGGAAATGCCCTGGGAAGAGCGGCACAGCCTGGCGAACAAAGAGGGGCTTACGCTCCTGTTTGATAAGCCTAAGGAATACACCAGCGCAAGGATAGTAAATATTGTTAAGAAATTCCTTGATGTGAACAAAGCGGGGCACTCTGGGACGCTTGACCCTAAAGCCTCCGGGCTGATGGTTGTTTGCACAGGGAAAAAGACCAAGACGCTCAACGAGCTTCTTGGATGTGATAAAGAGTATGAGGGTATAATAGTAATTGGCTCTAAGACCAAAAGCTATGATACCGAAACAGAGGTATACGATGAGTGCGATATTTCGCACATTACACGAAGCGATATTGATTCCGCAGTTAAAGAATTGACGGGCGAGATCAGCCAGGTGCCGCCGATGTTTTCAGCGGTTAAGCACAAAGGCCGCCCGCTGTATAAGATGGCAAGGAAGGGACAGGAAATTGAGATCAAGCCACGGATAGTGAATGTGAAGGAGTTTGAGATCACATCATTTAACGGAAACGAACTGGGTTTCAGGGTTCTTTGTTCGAAGGGCACATACATAAGATCGCTGGCAAACGATCTCGGTGAAAAGCTTAAGACCGGGGCATACCTTAAAGAGTTGCGGCGCACCATGATTGGCAGCTACAGCGTAAAAGACGCTTTTGATGTTGAAGAATTTATAGAAAAAAATAAAGCAGGCAGGGAACAACGGCAAGAGGTGAAGATACAGGGATGAACGTATACAGGGATATTTCAGAAATACAGCACGATGTTAATACAGTTGTAACCATTGGCACCTTTGACGGGCTTCACCTGGCGCACAGGCAGATACTTGATAAGGTAACCGGTATTGCTAAACAAAATAACTCACGTTCTTTTATTGTAACATTCGAGCCGCACCCGCAGGAAGTGCTTAAGAATAAAACGCCCGATATAAGGCTGCTTACTGCGATTGATGAAAAGCTTCGGCTTTTCGAAAAAGCCGGGATTGAAAATGTCCTTGTGATAAAATTCACCGAAGAGTTTTCCAAAACCGATGCTAAGGAATTTTATCATAAATATATTTTCGGCGGAATCGGCTTAAGCGATCTTGTAATAGGCTACGATCATCTCTTCGGCCGCAACAGGGAAGGAAGCATCGAAACCCTGAAGTCACTTGGCGAAGAACTGGGATTCAAAATTCACCGCGTGGAAGAGATAGATATCGAAGGAAAGCCGGTCAGCTCAACCCGCATCAGGGCTGCGCTTGCAGCAGGTGAAGTGGAAGAAGCCGCAAGACTGCTGGGCTACGAGTATGGGTTCGACGGCGTTGTGGTTGAAGGCGATAAGGTTGGCAGAACAATAGGCTACCCAACCGTTAACCTGAAGATGGTGAAAGAAAACAAGGTAATGCCTGCCGAAGGGATATACTGCGTAAGGGTTATCCATGACGGAAAAGAGTATTACGGAATGATGTACCATGGATTCCGCCCCACGCTTAGCGAAGGCATTAAACGCGCGCTGGAAGTACATATATTTGATTTCAGCAAAATGGTGTACGGCGAAAATATTACTATCAGCTTTCTCACCAGGCTGCGCGGCGATAAAAAGTTTGATTCTAAGGAAGAGCTGATAGCGCAAATAGATAGGGATAAGGAAGAATCGCTGGAATATATTGGTAAGCTGAAAACGCGTAAAACGTGAAACGTGAAACGTGAAACGTGAAACGGAAAGACTGAAACAAAATATCTAAATGACCACTATGTTTCAGCGCAGATTAAAAAACAGAATAGGAAATAAATCAATAATAACTTTAAGGAGACAAAAATAAAGATGTTATCAAAAGAAGCAAAACAGGAGATCGTAACAAAGTACGGCGCCAATGCAAAGGATTCCGGAAAAACTGAAGTACAGATCGCAATTTTAACAACAAGGATCAACTCACTTACCGAAAGCCATTTTAATACAAAGAAGAAAGACAATCACTCACGTCTTGGTCTTTTAAAAATGGTTGGAAAAAGAAGAAGACTCCTGAAATATCTTGAGAACAAAGATATCAACAGGTACAGGGCTATATTAAAAGAGCTCAACATAAGAAAATAATTTCTAAAGTAACAGATTTTTTCAGGGCTGTTTTTGTTTAACTGAAGTCACCCTGTTAAGCCAGGGCGACGAAACAGTTTTCTCATGCATACACATATGCGCGCGGATATTGTTTCGTTATCCTGCCTGACCTCTGCTTTGCCGGCATGCGGCACATACACATGCTGTATATTCAGCATGCTGCAGCGCAGACTTAATACAGAGTGGCTCCTGCTCCAAACAGCCCTCAATTTAAAAGGAGACAAACTAATTAAATGGTAACAACAAAACAAATGGAGCTTGGCGGCAGAACGCTTAAGCTCGAAACAGGCAAGCTTGCCAAACAGGCAAACGGTTCTGTAATGGTAACTTACGGCGATACAGTTGTATTGTGTACCGTAGTTGCCGCGGATGCGCCCAAAGAGGGACAGGATTTTTTCCCGCTGCAGGTTGAATTCCGCGAAAAAACCGCTGCGGTTGGTAAAATTCCGGGCGGATTTTTCAAACGCGAGGCAAGGCCAAGCGAAAAGGAAATTCTTTCAGCAAGGCTGATCGACAGGCCTATTCGCCCCCTTTTCCCCGAAGACTTCATGATAGATACACAGGTTATTTGTACTGTTTACTCAAGCGACCAGGAAAATGATGCAGACGTAATTGCAGCAGTCGGCGCATCAGCAGCTTTGATGTGCTCGAACATTCCCTTCGAAGGCCCGATTGGCGAAGTAAGGGTTGGAAGGGTAAACGGCGAGTTTGTTGTGAATCCGACACATACCCAGCTAAAAGATAGTGATATGGATATGGTTGTAGGCGGCACTGAAGACTCGATAGTAATGGTTGAAGGCGACAGTAAGGAAGCATCAGAAGCTGATATACTGAATGCCATTAAGTTCGCGCACGAGAATATTAAAAAGATCTGCGCGCTGCAGAAGGAAATGGCCGCAGAGCGCAATGTTGTAAAAAAAGAATTCGTACCCGCCGAAAAGAACACTGCGCTTATTGATGAAGTAAAAGCTCTTGCCTCTAAGGTTATGAGCGAAATTCACAGGAGCGATGTTACGAAGGATGAAAGAAGCCAGAAGTACAAAGAGCTGTATGAATCTATAACAGCAGCCCTGGCGGAAAAATATCCCGAGCAGGAGAAAGCTATAGCTAAATGTTTCGATGATATCCAATATTACGATATGCGCGAAATGATACTTACCGAAGGCAGAAGGCTTGACGGAAGATCAACAACGCAGATCAGGCCTATCACATGCGAAGTGAGCTACCTGCCGAGGAACCACGGCTCGGCTTTATTCACACGCGGCGAAACGCAGAGCTTGACCTCGATGACGCTTGGTACAAAATCAGACCAGCAGATAATTGACGGGCTGCTTCCTGAAGAGAAGAAACGTTTTATGCTGCATTATAACTTCCCGCCGTTCTCAACCGGTGAAACCGGAAGATACGGCTCAACCGGAAGGCGCGAGATCGGCCACGGCCATCTTGCAGAGCGTTCACTTGAAGGAATGCTCCCTTCAGAAGAAGAATTCCCGTACACCATCAGGATTGTATCTGATATTCTTGAATCAAACGGCTCATCATCGATGGCAACTGTATGCGCAGGTACGCTTGCGCTTATGGATGGCGGCGTGAACATTAAACGTCCTGTTGCCGGTATCGCGATGGGTCTGATAAAAGAAGGCGACAGGGTCGCAGTTCTTTCTGATATACTTGGGAATGAAGATTTCCTCGGCGATATGGATTTCAAGGTATGCGGAACAACCGAAGGCATAACAGGCTTCCAGATGGATATAAAGATCAAAGGCGTTTCGTTCGAGATTATGGAAACCGCACTCCAGCAGGCTAAAGATGGCAGGATGCATATCCTTAACATTATGAAGGAAGCTATTGCTGAGCCGAGAGCTAAGATCTCCGATTACGCTCCGCATCTCTATACTATGACCGTACCTGTTGATATGATCGGCGCAGTTATCGGACCCGGCGGCAAAAATATCCGCCATATTATCGAAATGTCCGGCGCTGAAATTAATATCGATGACGACGGAACAGTGGTAATTGCGGCGCTCTCGGGTGAATCTGCAAGCATTGCGCAATCAATGATCGCAAAAATAACCGAAGTGCCTGAAAAGGGCAAAACCTATAACGGCAAGGTTGTAAAAACCACCGACTTCGGCGCGTTTGTTGAGATCCTGCCGGGCAAAGAAGGCCTGCTTCATATTTCGCAGATCGATAAGAAGCGTGTTGCTAAAGTTGAAGATGTACTGAAACGCCACGACATGATAACCGTTAAGGTACTTGAAATTGACAGCAAGACCGGAAAGATATCGCTTAGCCACAAAGCTGTAATGGAAGATGAAGAAAAAGCAGCTAAAGGTATTACCGAAGAAGCTAAGACGGAAGAAAAACCGGCTTAATTCAAATAGCAAATACCAAATATCATTCACCCGGTTGTTGGTGATAAGATCAACAACAATCAAATGATAAATTTCAATTTATTAAAGCCTGTTCAGAAATGAACAGGCTTTTTTTATGAGCTCCCCTCCTTTAAAAACTGCGTAAGCAGTTTAAAGGATGGGAAAACATCTGTTGACGGGAGTCAACTGATGTAGGGGTGGTGTGAATAAAGTAAGTCAGGTACCTACTTCTCATTCCCAAACTCCTGTTTGGGAATGCTGAATTATTACCTCACCCTCCGCCTCCCTCTCCTGAGAGGAGAGGGAGGGTAATCCATACAGGATTAATTGTTATCTGCATTTTTGCTGCCCCGACAGTTTTATAGCTCCCCTCCTTTGAAAACTGCGTAAGCAGTTTAAGGATGGGAAAACATCTGTTGACGGGAGTCAACTGATGTAGGGATGGTTTCAAGTTAAATTCGGATTGCGGATTTAGATCATTTAGGTTAGGGTGGTTTGGTTATGCTCAGGAATGCATCTTATAGCTCCACTGATTTCCCAAATCAAGTTCAATTCAAATTCCTTTCATTCATTGCAAATATTGCGGAGATGCATTCCCTACAGGATTATACCCTCACTTCTCATTCCCAAACTCCAGTTTGGGAATGCTGAATTATTACCTCACCCTCCGCCTCCCTCTCCTGAGAGGAGAGGGAGGGTAATCCATACAGGATTAATTG
>JAYRXC010000021.1:0-35928 GCA_041917655.1 Ignavibacteria bacterium
ATATAAATATCTTGACCTCTGTAATCTAATTTACTATTTTTTAGCTGCATCATTCGCCTCCTTTGAGTTATTGTTTGTCTTCGAAACACAAATTTAATAAACTCTTTGGAGGCTTTCTACTTTAAACATAAGGTCTCCTTGCGACTGCCGGCGCAGTCGTGGAAGGAGGGGAGCTGTGATGAATTCATTACCTGTGCAGCCATGAGTTATCTCCTGACTAATAAAAATGCCCGGCATCATTCATACCGGACATTTTTAAATTCTTTTGTCTTTGCCTTTTCACTTTTTCCTTTTCACCATATCGCCTCATCACTCACCAACTCACCTACAAACCTAATTCACTGTTTCACCGTTTCACTATCTCACTATTTAACCAGAATCATCTTCTTTATATCCTCAAAATACAGGCCGCCGGATTCAGTTGAAAAAGCTTCCAGCTTATAGAAGTATATCCCGCTGCTTAATCCGCGGTAGAAGTTTGCGTCAAATTCGATATTATACACACCTGCATCCCTCACATTATTCAGCAGCAGCGCAACTTCCTTACCGATAGCATCATATACGCGCACAGTTACAAGTGACTGCCTTGCGAGCGAGTAATTGATAATAGTAGAAGGATTGAACGGATTCGGGTAGTTCTGCTGAAGTGAAAATACAACAGGTGTTTCGGTATTGTTCCCGTTGCCGGTCAATGTTGTACCGTACGGGAAGTTAGTTGCCTGTGCCAAAGTTGTATAGTAGCTCTTGAAATAATTGTTATTCGGCATTCCCAAAACTACGGTGTTTGTTCCTGTTGCGCCGGGTTTTGTCTTAGCGCAAAGAATGATGTGCCTCAGGGAATCTGTTACCTTGAACTTAATATCATTCATTTCTATCTGGTTGGAAGCCGCATTAAAGCTGCTTTCACTCAGAAGCCTGTCGCCTGCATCAACAATGTTGTTTTTGTTTACATCCCAAAACAGCCTGAACTTTTCAACATCGGCAGTTCCGGCAGTTCCGCTGCGTGCGAATACGAGCTGCCTCATTGAGCCTATCCATGGCGAGGTTGTATTTTTTATTTTAAGACCAACAAGCTCACGCGCTGTATCGTTTGCGGGCGTTGTTTGATTCAGGAGCCAATTGCTACCGCCGTTAACGCCTTCAGTGAGGCAAGCGGGGGAGGTGGTCGCAAGTAATGCGTCAATTCTGCCCGCTCCGTAGCGGTAATCTTTGCCAGGATCGCCTTTTTCGATTGCTGTAAGCTCTAAAACCCTGTCAAGATCTGCCGGCAGCATTTCGGGATTGATAGAGAGCATCAATGCCAATGCGCCTGCTGTGTGCGGTGTAGCAGATGACGTGCCTCCAAATGTGCCGTAACCGCTGCCCGAGCTGACATAGGTTGATGTCGAGTTTTCTCCCGGTGCCGAAAGGTCGGGTTTAAGAAGTCCCATTGAATCAGGAATCTCAACGGGCGCAACGCGGCTGTAGGGATAGTCAGAATGCCCCGGGGCTATTGTATAAGGCCAAGTGCCTGAATTCCACAAAGCCCAGTTTCCCCAAAGTGTAGGTCCATGCGGTGATGTAGAAGCAATAATATCATTGGAACAGCTTACATTGCCCACACCAATTACGCCGCTAAGTCCGCCAATCCTAAGCTGATCGGGGTGTCTCCATGGTGCGGGATTGCAGCCTGCAGAGGATATGTTCAGCGGAATACCAACTGTGTTTCCGTCATTGCTTGTAGAATTTGCATGAACCATTCCGGCAGCAAGTGAAATATCGGTAGTCAACCTAACAAGACTGTAATCAGGTTTCGGTGAAAAGTACCATTTGAAGCTGAGCGAGCTGGTAACAACATCTGCACCCATTTGCAGAGCGTATTGGAATGTCAGTATCTGTTGAGTATAACCTGAGGCATTTCTCATCAGAATACATTTGGCCAGCGGTGAAACACCGGTGCTGGTTCCGCCTGTACCATCGCCAACAACGTGCCCGAGTGTTGCCGAGCCGTGTGAAGCTGTGGTAATATTGTAATTGTTGGTAGTGAAATCCCAGCCGATAAGATCGTCAACTTTTCCGTTGCCGTCATCATCAATTCCGTTGATATCGCCGGCATCAAATGATGAGCCGGTTCCGGATGCCCATATAACGGTCATGCCGTTGTGATTTGCATCTTCGCCCATGTTCTGCCATACGCCCTTAACGAGGTCAGGGTGTTTCCACCAGAAGCCGTCATCGGCGTTCGCGACAAGTACGCCCGCGCCGCGGTTGCCTAATGCCCAGCAGTCATCAGCATTCATTAATACGATGCCTGATTCCGGCGCCAGGGCAGTTTTGAACGGTACTGCCATAGTGATGTCATCCAGCATCAGGTCAGATGGCCACTGCGGATCAAGATTTATTCCGTTGATTTCGTTAAAATTGGCTGCATCAAGCGAATATACAACATTTCGGTTAGCGCTAATTACCAGCGCATTAACAACCCACATTACGTCAATGATCTCTGCATCCGAGCTTCTGGATGCGAGAAATGACTTAACCCGTGACTGCGAGTTATTGGCATGAGTGATTAACCTGTCGATAACCGTTTTCCGCCTTTCGCTTTTCGGCGCGTCATAAGGTATATCCGCAAAATCGTTCAATGTTAGCGGTTTGCTGAAAGTTATGTAAATGCGGACCCGCTCGTTATCGTTCGAGCTTGCAAGTTTATCCGCCAGATATGGATTGATCTTTGAATCAGAATAGGATGATACGCATAGTATCATCAAAAGGAGAGCTGTGGTGTAGAATTTCCTTGGCATATAACTAGAATATGAATTTTATATGATCGGCTTCCCCGGGATGATTCATCCCGTCCTCCAGGCTTGCCCTTATTTATAGTGTGTAAATATAACAAATGGTTTTATTGGTATCAATATAATTTCAGGATTGCACAAAAAAATGTTTGACATAAGTATGTTTTTATTGAATATATGGGAGTAGTTAAATCGCACCATAACAACGATGGGCTGCGCCCATAGCTGATATATTTTCCCCCCCTTACGGGGCTGCGAATTTATAAGATTCCTGCCTGCGCCATGCAGAGCTTGGCAGGCAGGAATGACAATCGGATAGTAAAATTTATACCTGCATGTAGGGAATGCATCTGTGCGATTGTGACGAGAAATGTATTATGTTTTGATCATTGATTGTTATGTGCAAACGGAAGAACGGGAAGATGCATTCCTTTATTGATTTGCTTCTGAGTATGGTAAAACCTGAGCATTATAATCCCCAATCGTAAATCCCAAAGCCACAATCTCCATTAAACCACCCCAACATCAGTTGACTGGTGTCAACTGATGTTGCCCCTCCTTGAGACTGCTTGTGCAGTCTTGAAAGGAGGGGAGCTGTGAAAAATGTATTCCTGTGCCGTCAGGAGTTACCTCCTGACGGATGCGAATGTACGGATCAATCTATTTGGAGCTGGAGCGTCTCCCTGGCGTCAGGCAAGCCATGACTCCCACAGTATCATATTCCTTGTGTCAGCAGAGCTATGTTGGCAGAGACCCCTATATTAAGAAAAGCGTATTGCTTGACCGCGTAGCGGTCACATGTTCATAGAGAATGCTTAAACAAAATATATTGACCCCGGAGGGGTCACACATGAAATTTCATATTCAACACCCTTTGCCTGAATTGTGAAATTTAAAATTAAGGCACGCTTGATCACGCCACTTCGCGGCTTTTGCAATCTTGTACCAGCCACGATGGGCTGCGCCCATCGCTGATATATATTCCCCCCTTACGGGGCTGCGAATTTATAAGATTCCTGCCTGCGCCATGCAGAGCTTGGCAGGCAGGAATGACAAACGTACAGCGGAATTGATTTCTACATGTAGGGAATGCATCTGAGCCATGGTGATGAGCAATGCATTGATTATTGATTGTACCGTGTGCTTACAAAAAGGAAGAATTTCAAGATGCATTCCTTATATTGATACGCTTCTGAGTATGGTAAATCCTCAATGTTATGATCCGCAATGGTAAATCCGGCAGTTATTGTTATTGACCTCCCCGTTTCAGCTGACGCTGAAACACCCCTACAAGGGAGGGGTTAGAATCCAAAAGATGACAAGTCCCCTCCTTTGGAGGGGATTTAGGGGAGGTCGTTTATACAATTGACTGGCGTCAACTGATGTAATCCCATCCTTACGACTGCTGGCGCAGTCTAGCAAGTGGGGAACTGTGTAAAACTGCCATAAAAAAAACCGGCACTTGGCCGGTTTTCTTAAAGCTTGAAATTCTGTTTTATTTCACCAGTATCATTTTTCTTATGCTCGTATAATCGGGTGTTTCAAGTTTGTAGAAGTAAATGCCTGAACCTACATTCGAACCATCAAACTCATAATTATGAATGCCAGAACTTAGTTTACTGTCAACTAGTACAGCAACTTCTTTGCCTTGCATATCGTATATTGTGAGTTTAGCATCTACATCACTATACAATTCAAATGATATGCTGGTTTTGGGATTGAATGGATTTGGATAGTTCTGTTCAAGTTTGAACTTGTTATCTTTGTAAATATCTTCTTGACCGTTTTTGTCCATATCCCATTCACAATAGCAGTTTCCATCTGCAACTGCGGTAGTAGTATTTTGGGGCACAAAATAACTTATACAGGGGGGATAGGCACAGTCCAAATCTGCAGTTACGAAATGTGTCAGACTGCCATTTTCAGTGCAGAAAAAGACCCTCCCTCGAGGATCGGTTTCTAGTACCGTGCTACCAGCATCACTCCAAATGGTGAGAAATACACCTGATACTGGTGGCACAGTAGAAATGGTAACACAGTACGTTGTACCTTCACTGCTATATGTATTAGAAGGAATTGAAATGAGAGCTAATAGTAAAATAGGGAAAAATAGGTTTGTGATAAGTGTTTTCATTTGTTTTTTTATTTTAAGGTTAACGAAAAAAAAAGAAACTGCAAAAATAGACCTCCTTTCTAATTTATTAGTAACAGATATAAGTAGAGAGGGAAACTAATTTAGTTCCCTCTCTATTATTTTAGAAATACTATTTCACCAGTATCATTTTCCTGATGTTTGTATAATCGGGTGTTTCAAGTTTATAGAAATAAACACCGCTGGCAAATGAAGATGCGTTGAAATCGAAGTTATATTTGCCTGCATTGTAATTTGCGTTAACAAGCTCTGCAACCTGTTTGCCTGCTATATCATAAACCGCCAGCTTAACCATTCCGCCCTTGGAAATATCAAACTTGATATTTGTTGTGGGGTTGAACGGGTTCGGGTAGTTCTGGTACAGGTAGAATTTCTCAGGAACTTCATTGCCTATCGTTACAATTCCAACAGGATTTACATTAACTGTAATAGTCCTCTTATGTATCGGAGGACCGTCTTCACCTGCAATCCTTCCTTTACCAAAAATATTAATTGTATACGCGCCGCTTGTAACACCGCCTGAAGTTTTAATTCTTACTCTTAACGAATCAGGATATGTGGTTAATGAATCCATTGCTGAACCGTTAGACCTGTTGAGGAATGATACTGTAATTGAACCGGTACCGGGAGCCGGAGTTACGGTTGAAGTAAACTTCACTTTATCTGTGTAAAGCTTTACAGCAGGTATGCTGACAAATGAAAAAGCGCTGTCATTGACATTATTAAGACCAAATGAGCCGGGGGTGACCTTCATTGCGAAATCAGGGAAATATGCAGCCATATTTGTATAGTTGCAATTTCTCATATCTGACCACATTGCCAATGAGGAGAATTTGTATGCTGAAATAGCATCATAATCGCCTCTATAGCAGTTCTGGTTTGCACCACAAGCCGGGCAGGGATAAGTCCATGTAGCCGTGGTAAGCCTCTGGTTAGCTACGAAACTCTGTCCGCCATTGGTTGTATATGAAGCATATACATCCACACCGTAAGATGCAGGGTTATTCCTTGTATCATACCATTTTACATAAAGCTTGCCTGAAACCTTATCACACCAAACAGCAGGATACCATTGATCACTTGCTGATGGGTTTGCATTATCGTTTACAGTAGTCGGAGATGACCATGTTGCACCGCCATCAGTAGAATACTGGCAGAGAATATCCGGTTTGTTGCCATTGCCTGCAGGTACATTTGAAGCATATACGCAGTATAATCTTCCCCTGTAAGGTCCATAGCTATTATCACAAGCTATCATAGGGTACGGCCTGGTCCTTGCATTGTTAATAACAAGCCTGGAAGCAGAGTTCAATGTTCCTACATAGCCCGGTGAGATTGCTGCGGCACCTGTCTGTACCATGTTAAGTCCACCATTTGTTGAGCGGAAGAAATTGAATGTTGAAGGTGCTGGATTCGATCCAGTAATTGTAACAAGGTAAACACTTCCACCCTGGGTCTGAAGATCAGGACTCGGTCCAATACATATCATGTTCCCAGGTGTTGTGTTTGGAGTTCCCGAGAGTGTTGTTTGCCAGGAAGTTCCGCCGTTAGTGCTTCTTGAAAAGTTAGCGTTCGGACTCCATGCTGCAGCGTAAATGTAACCCTTATAAGGACCGTTTGTGTAATCAGCCGCAATTGTGTTTCTATCGCCACCGGAAACTGCCAAAGAAAATGCTCCGAAAGTTTGTCCGTTATTTGTAGATTTGGCAACAAAATTGCCTGAACCAAGTACACTGTAATACAGATTGCCCGAGCTATCATAAGCAGCCCATGGATCGCAGCAGGTACCGCCGGGCAGTGAGATGGTCTGTGTTTGAGTCCAGTCTAAACCATTATTTGAAAAGTACTGATTAACAGGGCTTCCATTAACTCCAAAAAAGAACTGGAATGGATTGTTATGATTCTGCGTGAGGTTCATCTCGGAACCGTTAGCACCGATATCAAAATTATCAAATCCACTTGCATCGGTTATAACATCAAGAGTATTATTAGGTGGTGGCACTTTGAAATGACCCGGATCTAAAACTGGATTTCTATCTGTAAGATCGTTTCCGTTGTTATCCACAGCCTGTGCCTGGAAAAGAAATATCCCTGCTGCTACAATAAAGCAGAGCAGAAAAATTTTGGCGAAATTCTTCATTTGTGATTGTTTAGTTTTTTGAAAAAAAGTGACTTTAAGTGCCTCAATATAAATGCATTTCTCTATATATGCAATAGTTAACGGCGAGATTTTGGCAACTGTATAACGTTAGTAAAATCAACATGGAAAAATAAAAAGCCGGCTGTTTGTACATGCCGGCCTGAAAAACTATTATTTTCCAGCAGTTTACTTGATCAACAGCATACGTTTGGTTGATAGCAGTTTGCCATCGGCGTAAAGTGAGTAGAAGTATGCGCCTGAGCTGTAGTTTGCCGCTGAAAAATCAGTCCGGTACTTTCCGGCTGAAAGTTTCTGGTCAACCAGCACGGCAACTTCGTTGCCAAGCATATCAAATACTTTTATCTTTATATCACCGGCTTTTGCTACCGAAAAGCTAATTTGTGTTGCCGGGTTGAATGGGTTAGGATAGTTCTGCCCAAGCTCAAATGTTTCAGCAATGCTGCTGATGTTGGTGATACCTATCGGCTGGTATATCTTTATAGGCTTGTTCGGACTCCAGTTCCAGTTATCGCCCTCAGATGTGCCGTTGCCGTTCGCGCTGTTCGAAGTTGCGTACAATGTATCATAACCAATAACATTGGACGCAGTATACCTGAAGCTCCAGGAAACGGTATCGTTGAAGTATGCTTTGGGATGTGTGTGTGTAAGCTCACCTTCCTGCTTCCTGACCATTGTATCTCCAGGAACGCCGTTGAGAGAAAGTGTATCGCTGCCGCCATCCCTGTAGTTTGCAACATTGAATCCGCCCACTATTGCCGGCCCATGTGACGCATAGATCGTATATGTTACGGTCTGGCCCGCAGCCACGCTGTCAGGTCCCCTGAAGAAAACTGAAACCTGGGAAGTAGCGGTGTCTCCGTGGCAGACGCAGCCAAGGTTAACGCCGCCCTTGCGGGTGGTGCCAACATATCCCGAAGGAAAAAATACGAATGAGTAGGCAAACATCGAGATAACGAAAAGGAAAAAGGCAGGTACAATAAGCCTTCTGTAGTTAGTTTTCATAATTTTTAATTTATTTCTGTTAATTTATCCAATTTTTAATAAATTTAAAACCCCGATTAATTTCTCAACCGGGGTTTAGAAAAGCAAAAAGTTTAAACTGTTATTTTACAAGTATCATCTTTTTGGTATCAACCTTTATGCCGTCAACAGAAAGTGAGTAGAAGTATATTCCGGTTGCGAGGCTTGAAGCATTGAACTCAGCTGAATATTTGCCTGCGTTCATGTTACCGTTTATGATCGTTGATACTTCATTGCCAAGTACATCGAACACTTTGAGTGTTACAAATGATGCTTTGGCGATGTCATATTTGATCTGTGTTGCCGGGTTGAACGGATTCGGGTAGTTCTGTGAAAGCCCGAATGATGAAGGCACTT
This sequence comes from Ignavibacteria bacterium, assembly GCA_041917655.1. GTDB lineage: Bacteria > Bacteroidota > Ignavibacteria > Tepidaquicellales > OLB5 > OLB5. The sequence goes on from JAYRXC010000021.1 coordinate 8,465, forward strand.
CATTTGATACCACACCGTTTGATACAACCGGTGTAACATTGTATGTTATTGTAAGCTTATCTACACCGCTGCCATGCTGGAAGAGCAGGTTAGCCTTATCAATGAACACAACACCCGCAGCAGGGGAACTTGTTGCCGGAATAGTGGCGAATGTGGCGCCTCCATCAAGTGAAAGGAATGTGTTGGTGCCGTAAACATCATATGCAACTGATGTCGGATCGTCTTTTGCAATATCAGTTGCCCAAAGCGAACCGGTTTGGTTAAGATTGGTAAATGCCGATGCCATGTTAGTGCTTTTCCAGAAACTGCCAGAGCTCCATGTTGAATGGTAAAGCAGGTTAACATCCTGTGAAGTATTGGCTATCATCGGAATTTCTGAACCTGTTACAGTGTTTATCAGGGTCCAGTTCAATCCGCCGTTTACTGATTTCCATACTTTACCGGAACCGGAACCTGTTGTTCCGTCTCCTACTATTATGGTGCTTGGATTATCAAACTGGATGATAACATCGCACGGACTTCTGAAAATTCCGCCGGCTTCTCCGCCGCTTAATGTTGTCCAGTTTGTTCCCCAGTTTGTAGAAACCCTCATCGGGGCGTTATCCGGAGCTAGGTAAACTGTGTTAGGATTGTTTGGATCCACTTCAAGAGGCATACCGTATGAAGTTAAGTTGATCGGGTTGATAAGATCAAACCATGTGGTTCCGTAGTTTGTGCTTGCAATAACCCTGCCGCCGCTTGAACCCATTGATGCGATCATCAGATTTGTATCAACTGCATTCACAAAGAATGAATGGCAGCTTGAGCCCGGAACAGATGCGTTCAGGGTTGTCCATGTTTCACCTTTATCAAGGCTTCTTCTTAAAGTTGTTCCGGAAAGAATAAACACACCGTCTTTATTCTTAGGGTGCAGGCAGAACGGGTTGCCTATGTTGCCTGATGTATTCACTTTTCTTACGAGTGTTTTAGTAACTGTTACGCCGCTCTGGAACTGCCAGGTTGCGCCGCCGTTGCTTGTCCATAAAATAGCTTTAGTGTTGTTAGCAACTGCCCAGCCCCAGCTTGAATTAAAGAAAAATATGTCGCTGAGGTAACCCTGCATGGGGTTTACCTGGTATGTCCTTGTTGCGCCGCCATCTGTTGTTTTATTTACGAATCCGCCGCCGCCGCAGGTGTAGAATGTATTCGCGTCGAGCATTGATACACTTCTTACATCTGTTTTTGAAGCAGACTTATAATCGATGGTTGACCATGTTGAGCCGTTATATTTAAGAATTACACCGTCAACTGCTGTTGCAATAATTGTTGAGCCTGAAGCGTCAATTGCAGTCAGGTTCTTTGATGAGCCGGTTGTGTGTGCAGACCATGTTGCACCGCCGTTGGTTGTATAAAGTACCGTTCCGCCTGCGCCGCTTACAAAACCGTTTGATGCACTTGTGAATTTCACGCCTGTAAGGTTATTCACAGTTCCTGATATCTGCGGAGTCCATGAATTGCCTCCGTTTACTGATTTTACTATCCTGCCGCCGTTTCCAACTGCATACCCGGTAAGCTCATCAACAAAATGCACTCCGTTTAGATCAGCGCCGCCAATACCGAAATCCGTGAAAGAAGCGCCGCCGTTTGTGCTTACCTGCACAGCGCCTGCATCACCAACAGCCCATACTTTCATATTAATAGTATAAACTGAGTTAAGATTAACAGAGCCACCGATTGGATAAGACCCGAAGCTGGCGCCGCCATTATATGATATGAAAATTGAACTTCCATCGCCAACTGCAATAACATAGCTGCCATCTTTGGAATGTACCGAATTGAATCCGGTTTGAGAAAACGAGCTTGCCGAAAAAATAATAAGCCCGAGGAAAACCGTTAATAGTTTCTTCATGTTTGAATTACGGTATTGATTAGTTAATTGAATTAATAATGCGCTAAAATATGCAAACATTTTCATTTTATCAATAGGAGTAAAATAATGCTTCTAATGGATTTAGTTAGCTAATTTTATGTAAAAATCTAATTAAATTTCATTTATTGAGGAAAAGTGTTAACTTTGCCTAAATTACTGAAAAACAGGAGGCAGGTTTGGTTAATTTTATTGAGAAAATACTCTGGAAAAGCCGATATATGGTATTTTTGGCCGTATTATCAGCAATTATTTCGGCTTTAATAATGATCGTAATGGGTACTATTGAAGTTGTGGGGGTTCTGGGTGAGTTTACCCATGCTTTCAGCAGTCCCGAAGCATATGAAGAATTCGGCAAAAATACCGTTTCGCATCTTGTCGGCGCAATTGATTATTACCTCATCGGAACTGTGTTCCTGATATTCGGTATCGGACTGTATGAGCTGTTCATAAGCAAGATAGATATTGCGGAGAATGATGAAACTTCATCCAAGGTTCTGGTGATCCACGATCTTGACGCCCTTAAAGAAAAGATCGCTAAAGTTGTTATAATGGTTTTGATCGTAACATTCTTCAAGTACGCAATTAACTTCCATTATACGGAGATGATAAACCTGCTGTACCTCAGCATCGGAATACTGTTGATAGCGGTTTCAATTTATCTCACCCACAAGTCACCGCATGGAAAAGAAACCAACGGCGCGAATAAAGAGTTACTTAGCGATCTTGCCGAAACAGATAAACCCGGACATTGAACGCAGATTGGATAAAAGAACACTGCCTTTCGCTAAAAGGCGCAACAGAAGAAGTGCAATGGGAAACCAGTCTGCTGTACAAAGTGGGCGGCAAGATGTTCGTAATTACTTCGATGCTGCAGACCTCACCAATATTGCTCTCGCTGAAGGCGGATCCTGAAGCATTTGCGGAGCTTACCGAAAGAGAGAGGATCATCCCCGCGCCGTACCTTGCCAGAAATAAATGGATAGCGATAGAAAGATCGGCGAGGATAAAGCCTGCGGAAGTTAAAGAGCTTATTGAGAGATCATACTCGCTGGTGGCGGCCAAGCTTCCGCGGAAAGTAAAAATAGAACTGGGTCTTCAGGTCTAGTTCATTTCCTGCCCGGTCTTAACATTTATGATCTTTGAATCTTTACCCGGTTTCTGTATGTATCTTAGCTCTGATGTAAGGTCTTTTTGAAGCAGTTCGGTAATTCCTATTTTAAATCCTTTAACTGTCGTTTCAGCAAGATGAAAGGTTTCGTTGTTGTAAACAATTTTCATTTTATTGCGTTCAGGGAAATTGCCTTTTACTGCGATAGCAATATGCCCCGGAAAATAAACCATGCGGTATTCAATTCCCGCCTGTTCCAGAAGTGAAGCGTAAAGTATCGTCAAGCCGCTGCAATCAGATACACCCGTCATTAGCACTTCGTTCGGCCTTTTCATTACTTCGTAGCCGCCGTATGCCTCGCGTTCGCTGTAGTTGACCGAGAGCGTTACAAAATCCAGAAGTATTTGTGCAATGTTTTCTTTGTTCTTTTCTTTGCCGATGATCTGCGGGTAAAGCCTTGTCATACTTGGCTCGCCGGGAATACACACATATGCGCCGTGGTTTGCCATGTACTTATCTTTGCCGGTTTCCGCATTTGTTTTGCCGCCGAAAATACTTTTATCATCGGCAAAATCAGCCAGCTCTGCGGCGGATACAGTGTACTTTAATCCGTTTGGCAGGGGGATAGTAACCACAGCCGAAGTATCCGGCTTGAAATCATTTTTCGGTATTCTGAACAAAAGCCTGGAAGTACCTTTGAGCGTGTAAGCGCCCAGGAATGCATCGCCGTTTTGCTCAAAGCCAAATTCAGCAGCAGGCGGATCAATTGTCAGCTTACTCAAAGTCTTAGAGCTGTCGTAATCACTTTTATTGATGGCAAAGTACAGCATTTGTTCGTCCATATCATAAAGCTTTAAGTCGGCTTCTGTGCCGGTGATCTGCTGAACAAAATTTTTATTCCTGAACATCGGCTCGCTCATGTATCCTGCAATAGCATCCCGCAGCCGCTTATTGTTATGCTGCACGGATTCCTTTTCGGTCTTTTTGCATCCCGCAAATACCAGAATAAATAAAAATAGTATGTAAACTGATCTCTTAATCATTTACTCTTTCTGCAGCACTGAACATTACAATTTCTGTACTGATACTATCCCCGAAATCGATAAGCCTGTAACCGAACTTATCAGATGTAATGACAACCTCCGCTTCATTTTTTTCTGCCTGGTATGAAGAGGCAGGAGTAACATATTGCGTAATTCTGCCTTCAACGGTTTCATCTTCAGTATGCAGGTGGCCGCAAAAAATCGCTATGTCTTTTCCGGTTGAATCAAGCAGCTGCTTGACCTGTTCCCTGTTCTTCATTGAGTATAGCTTATCAACTATTGACTTAACATGTAGTACCGGGTGATGCATGAAAATTACTGGTTTATTATTTGTTTCGAGTTCTTTCCTCACCCAATTCAGCTGTCCTTTGCTGAAAACAGAAGTTGAAGTATCGAGAAATATGTATTTGTAAACTTCATCTTCCATTGTATAACACATCTCTGTTGAATCGGGTAATACCATCCCGCCGCCGAAGTGATGTATTACTTCGGGAAAATTATCATGGTTGCCAAGTGTGAGGCGGAAATCAAGCCCGGCTGCATGCATGTTATCAAAAAACCATTCATGCACTGTACGGAAACCGATATCTCCGCCGAAGATCAATGTATCAGCCCCGGTGGATCGTACATGCTCAAGTATCCTAAGCAGATTTTTACGGCTATCGGCGCCGTATTTTACGGTATCTTCTTCATCAAGATGTATATCTGTTATATAAGCAGCTTTTTTCATTTTTAAGCGGTGTAATTATACTCAAAGTTAGAAATATCCGCTTCATAATACAATGGAGAATTGTAAAGAATAAGTTCGATTGTTTCAGAAGAAAGTTGATGTGAGCATTTCCCAGTTCACCAAAGTAGATATGATTCCTGACAACTACTGGTTGAAGAATGTATTCATTAAAGTTTTCAGTATACTTAACCTCACCCCTCCAAAGGAGTCCTTCGGACCTAACACCCTTTCTGAAAGCAGAGAGGGAACTGAGAAGTTTTTGAGTTTTTTCTCCTCTCTCCCTTTGGGAGAGGGGCTGGGGGTGAGGGTCGAATGCAAAATTACTGAGTAAATGTTTCACTGTCGTGTACTAAGAATTTAATTAATGCAGAAATTTCATTACTTTTTCATAGCAAAGTTTTTAGTAAATTTGCTTTGAAAACATTCGCATTACATAGTGTCATTATTGCTATTCTTTGGAGTGCATCCACTGTGTGGATGCTAGATAACTGCTGAAAGACTGATTAAGCATTGACACAGTCAATGCACTCCAAAAGAGGCAGAATCTAATATTGCTTTTATTTTGAGTGCATCCACTGTGTGGATGCTTCACAAGTTATTTTGCTCCCGTGGTGTAATGGATAGCACGTCAGGTTCCGGTCCTGTTGGTGAGGGTTCGAGTCCTTCCGGGAGTACACTTTTAGATTAGGAATTAGGAATTACGAATTAACAGTAAGTATCTAATTCCTATTTCTATTGCTGTTAGTGTAATTTTAGTTACCCGGAATTTCCAAACTTAAAACCTATTTCATTTTTGGAAGCATTTCTTAAAACAATAGAAATACTCGGCATATTTGCTTTCGCTATCACCGGGATAATCGAAGCCCGCAGAAAGCAGATGGATATTATCGGCACTTATTCAGTAGCAATGGTAACAGCTTTCGGGGGCGGTACGCTGCGCGATTTGCTGATAGGGCATTACCCGTTGTTCTGGATGCAGAACTACAACTACCCGCTCATGATCCTCGGGCTCGCTGTTATCTCAATCCTCTTTCTGCGGAAGTCTGCCGGATTTTCAAAACCAATTGTATTTGTACTTGGAATTCTGGACGCGCTCGGGCTCGGCCTGTTCAGCGCAGTTGGAACATCTTATGCACTTAGCGCAGGGGTATTCTGGTTCAATGCTGTTCTTATCGGGGTGGTAACGGGTGTGTTCGGCGGCGTGTTGAGGGATATCATCTGCAACGAGGTACCGGTATTTTTTAAACAGTCACAGCTTTATGCAACATGTTCGTTTGTGGGTTCAATGGTGTTTGTAATTCTTTCAAACTACTTCCCGGCGGAGCAGACCTTTGCCATCGCCGGATGTATAACAACTGCATTCGTACTGCGGGTAATATCAATGAAATATAACATTCAGCTCAGGTTCTAAACCCAATGGCGGAAAAATTTGAATATGAAAAGACTCTCAAAACGCCGGCAGATAACCAATTCCTGAACCTGCAGTCATTTCTGTTTGTAACATCAAAACAGCTTACAGCGTTATCTTATAAGCTGGGAGTTAATCCCCACCAGGTAATTCTGCTTTCAATGTTATTCGGTCTGGCAGCGTCGGTTTTGATAGTGCAGCAAAGTATTGCTGCGGTGCTTGCTGGCGCATTACTGCTGTTCTACAAAAATGTGCTGGATAAAGTTGACGGCTCGCTTGCGAGGGCTAAAGGATTAGATTCACGCCGCGGCAGGTTTTATGATTCCATTTCGGATTTCATTGTAACACTCGCTTCATTTTCTGCTATAGCATATTCGCTCTACGCAGAATACAATTCAATATATATAGTTGCTGCAGTTTATGCTGCTATGGTAACATCAATGCTGCAATGTTCTTATTTTATTTTTTACCAGGTATCCTTCATAAAGCTCTCGGGCAAGAACACTGTAAACAGGCTTATTGAATCCGTTACACCGGAAGATGTTGCTTCGCAGGACAAGTGGACCACGTTCCTGCAGCGGGTATTCCAGCTAATATACGGCTGGCAGGACAGAATTTTTTATGAGCTGGATAAAAAGCTGTTCGCGCGCTACAGCAGCGGTAAACAGAATTCATTTTCACGGGAGCAGATCGAAATTTCATGGTACGGCAACAAACGGTTTTTAACCATTGCAAGCTCGCTTTCAATAGGCACGCATATTTTTCTGATCTGTTTAGCGGCAATAACAAGGAGATTTGAATATTACATATTTGTGAATTTAATTTGTATGAACTTATTGTTACTTTTAAGTGTTATATTTCATTACAAATCCGCTAAAAAACAACTAATAAGCACCAAGTGATATATATAACACGTAAATTTCATTTCAGCGCATCGCACCGGGTTTATAATCCGGCATTAAGCGATGAAGAGAACCTGAAGAAGTACGGCAAATGCTCAAATCCCAACGGGCATGGACACAATTATGAAATGACTGTAACCGTTGCGGGTGAAGTTGACCCTGAGATAGGTTATGTTATGGACCTTACCGAGCTCAAACTACTGGTAGAAAAATACCTTGTGGATAAAGTTGACCATAAAAACCTTAACCTTGATGTTGATTTCATGAAAGGAATACTGCCTTCAACAGAGAACATAGCGCTGAAGTTCTGGGAGCAGATAGAGCCAATAATAAATACAGGAAGCCGGAAGCTGTATTCAATTAATATAAGGGAAACAGAAAACAATTCCGTAGAGTACAGGGGCAAATAAACAAAATGGCTGAAAAGAAAAATACAGCAAAAATGAGCATAGACGATGACGATAATAATGTTCAGCTTGATATAACTGAACAATCGCTGCAAAACCTGATGCAGAGCGTGAGTACTATACTTAACGAAGTTGGTGAAGATCCAGACAGGGAAGGCCTGCTTAAAACTCCCCTGCGTGTAGCCAAGGCGTACAAGTTCCTTACCAAGGGCTATGATGAAGATGTTGATAAGCTGCTCAACGGCGCGATATTCAACGAGCATTATGACGAGATGGTGATTGTAAAGGATATTGATTTCTACAGCCTGTGCGAACATCACATGCTGCCATTCTACGGCAAGTGCCACATTGCATATATACCGAACGGTAAAATTGTCGGGTTAAGCAAGATCCCCAGGATAGTTGAAATGTATTCACGCCGCCTGCAGGTGCAGGAAAGGATGACGCGCGAAATAGGGGATATGATAAACAAAGTGCTTGAGCCGAAAGGCGTTGCGGTTGTAAGCGAAGCGAAACACCTGTGCATGATGATGCGCGGCGTTGAGAAACAGAATTCAATTGCTACAGCCTCATGTATGCTCGGGCGGTTCAAGTCTGATGAAAAGACACGATCAGAGTTCTTAAAGCTCATAGGGAAATGAACCGCGCTGCTATGGCTAACTTCAGAGTGAACAATACAACTAAAATACACTGTCATTGAAGATAGGCCTGCTGAGACATTTCAAGGTTAAGCTGAAATTCCCCGTGAAGCCGCTTCTTTCATATGATGAAGTCTTCGGCTGGTATGAAAAATACAATACCGCTGATGTTGAAGTGAAGCAGGTGGATCTTACCGGTGGTAATTGGCAGAAGTGTTACGCAAGTCCGCTGCCGAGGGCGCAGGTTACCACAAAAGCAGTTTACAAAGGAGGGGTAACGGTGAAAGAAGTATTAAGAGAGCTTGATGTACTTCCCGTTCTGAAAGGTACACGCAGGAAACCGTTCCTTGTTTGGGGATTAATGCTTAAGATACACTCCACCCGCAAAAATCACATTACTGAAAAATTCGAAGCCGGCCTCGCTGCGTTTCTTGAAGAGGTTCTGCAGAACGATAAGTGCGATGTATTGTTGATCTGCCACGGATTCGTAATGACATACCTTCAGCAGGAACTAAGAAAAAAAGGATTCAATGGCAGCGGTTTTCTCATTCCAAAATACGGGAAAGTATATGTTTATGATAATAACAAATAGATAAAAGAAGCCGCCGGTAATGTTAACTGCAAACACAATAAAACAGTTCGCTTCGCTCAAACAGAAAAAGGAAAGAATAGAACAGTCTCGTTTCCTTATTGAGGGATTCCACCTAATTGAAGAATGCCTCAACTCGGAGTATGAGCTGGAGTATATCATTTTACGCAGCGATGTGAATCTGCAGGGGTATTCGGCAATCCTTGAAAAGATAGCAAAGAATAAAACAATAGTTGAGCCTTTACCGGAAAAACAATTCAACAAGCTAACCGATACTGAGTCTTCGCAGGGCATAGTTGGCGTAGTGAAACGCAGCTTTAAGAATGCGAAAGCCGAAGTCGCAGAAGATGGCAATAGTAACATCATTATTGCTTTAGATAGAATAAGCGACCCGGGGAATCTGGGTACTATTATCCGTACAGCTTACTGGTTCGGCGTGAAAACGATTCTGCTCAGCAGGGAGTGCGCTGATCCGTACAATCCCAAAGTTATCCGTTCGACGCAGGGCGGGATATTCCATACAAATATTATTGAAGATTCCGATTTGACCGTGGAGCTTGGTAAGCTGAAATCTGCAGGGCATTCAGTATATCTGTTCACGCTTGATGCGCAGAATTTCCTATCCGGTTTGAGGGAAAAGGAGAGTATTTCTGCCAACTCCAGATCAGTGCTTGTGTTTGGCAATGAATCACATGGCATATCACATGAAATTCTGAATTCAGGCTTTGACAGGGTAAAGATAAAGGGCTATTCTGAAAGCGAATCACTTAATGCAGCCGTATCCTGTGCTATTGCCCTGTATGAGTTTACGCGCTTAATCTGAACACTTTAAAAAAACAGGCTAACTTTTTACCGTTACAATAAACTTGCTAATTTCTTAAAATTTAGATAATTTGTAAAACACTAAAATGATAAAGTTAGAAAAGCTATCCTATTATCTAAACAAAATATTAGCTTTTTCAGACTAACTTCCACAAAGGTTGATTACACCCTTTTTTTATTTCTCATCTCACTTCTTTTACTAACTGTTTCCGCAAACAAAACTTTTTCGCAGAAAATTCAGGTTGATGACGGCGAATCACCGGAATACTATGCCAATATTGTAAAGCTGTACGCGCCATCTGAAGATGCGTTCATTGCGCTGCAGTATCTTGCCGCGCCTTCCATCTATAAACATGACTGGAAAAAAGCCATCAAGGTTTACGAGGATAATAAATTCAAATTTCCCGGACTTGAAGACAGGATAAACAAAATAATCGAGATCTTAAGCGCACCTGATAAAGGCATAAAACTCTATAACATGGGCGGCAACATTAACTCGCTGGGTAAAGAATACAGCCCGGTTATATCTCCTGACAGTAAGAGGATCTATTTTACCGGCAGGGATAGGGAAGATAATGTTGGCGGAGAAGATATTTTTATCTCGCAGTTTGTAAATAACCGGTGGATCATTTCTAAGCCGCTAATTGGCAAGATAAATACCGAAAGCAATGAATATATCAACAGCATTTCCGCTGACGGCAATACGCTGGTGCTTTTCGGCAACTACCTGAACGCGCTGGGCAGGGGAGATAACTTCTACACAGAAAAAACAAAGAACGGATTTTCTGAAGTGCAGCAATATCCTGAACCGATCAACTCAAAATGGTGGGATGCGGACGCGTATTTAACTGCTGACGGTAAAGCAATAATATTTTCTTCAGAAAGACCGGGCGGGGTTGGCGACTATCACCCAAAAGGTGATTACCATCACGGTATGCTTTGGGGAAATACTGATCTGTACATTGTTTTGAAAGAAGCTGACGGTTCGTGGGGCAAAAATGCCATCAATCTTGGTCCTGTAATAAATACTCCATACACAGAGCGCACACCATTCCTTCATCCTGATGGCAAAACGCTTTATTTCTCATCAGACGGGCATCCCGGACTGGGCAAAGCCGATGTATTCAAAGTGGTGAGACTTAACGATACTTCATGGACAGAGTGGAGCGAACCGGTTAATCTGGGCAAAGAGATAAATACGCCGCAGGAAGATTGGGGATATAAGATCACAACTGACGGCAAGCAGGCTTTCTTTTCAACTGTAAATGATATGGGATTCGGTGAAGAGGATATTTATTATGTAGAGCTGCCCGAAGAAGTTCAGCCCGTTAGCGACGTGGTTACAATAAACGGTAAAGTGCTTGACGAGAACGGCAATCCGGTTGAAGCAACTATTAAATGGGAAGATGTTGAGCTTAAAAAGGAAGTCGGGGTCGCAAAAACAGATCCTGTTACCGGCGAGTATTTTATCGCCTTGCCAACAGGCAGGTATTATGCGTACTATGCTGATGTAAAGGGATTTTATTCAATTGTGAACTATCTCGATCTTACCGCTGCCAAGGCGTTCGAGCAGATCAACACGAACATGAGTGTTATCTCAATAGAAGAGCTTCAAAACTCCGGTAAGGCTATAAAGATAGAAAATATATTCTTTGATTCGGGCAAGTATGACCTTAAGGAAGAATCACATGAGGCATTAAGCCTGCTTTACAGGTTCATGCATGCGAACCCCGAAGTAAAAGTGGAGATCAACGCGCATACTGATGATATCGGCAGCGATCACTTTAACCAGGAGCTTTCGGAAAAACGCGCTTCTTCGGTTGTGCAGTACCTCGTTGAGATCGGTATTGAACCCGGAAGGCTGTTGCCGCAGGGATTCGGAGAAACCCAGCCTATAGGGCCAAACTCAACCGAAGAGGGAAGGGCCCTCAACAGGAGAGTTGAATTCCGCCTGAGAAAATAGCAGCAAAATTGAAATTCTTTTTTAGCTGAACTTGTTGTAACGGATATGAAATACATTCCGGTAATACTTATCCTTTTTGGTCTATCAATACCTTACACTTCATACTCACAACGTGACCTTGAAACTATCCGCACTGAAGAAGAGCTGAAGCAGTTCATTTATCTGACTGCGCCGCAGGAAGATGCATTCGTTGCAGTGCTCAGGCTGGCTGCACCCTATATCGATAAAAAGGATTGGAACAGCGCTGCTAAAATACTGCAGAACTACCGTGAATGGTTCATAGAAGACGTTACCAGGACCGACAAAATTATTGAGCTGCTGCAAGCGCCGGGCGAGGGACTGGAAGTAACCAATATTGAAACCATAAATACATCCAAAAGCGAGTACTTTCCGGTTCTAACTATTGATGGCAGTAAAATGTACTTCACTTTTGCCGAAGGCAAAAAAGGCGGGGAAGATATATATTACTCATTGCTCAACAGCGGCACATGGATAAAACCCCAAAACATGGGCTCGCCTTTCAGTACAAACGAGAACGACGCCATTAACAGCGTATCGGCAGACGGGAATACTATTGTACTGTTCGGCAGCTATAAAGGCCACATTGGCGGAGGAGATAATTTTTACGCTGAAAAAACAATCAGTGGGTGGAGCGAAATAAGACCTTTTCCCAAGCCGGTAAATTCGCAGTATTGGGATTGTGATGGCTATCTGACAGCCGACGGCAAGGCATTCTTTTTCACTTCGGATAGAAAGGGAAGTGTTGGTGAATTCGTTAAAGGTGGGCAGTTCTACCACGGCGAGTACGAAGGCAACACAGATATTTGGGTATCGGCAAAAAATGATTCCGGATGGGGCAGGCCTGTAAATATAGGAACTACAGTTAATACTCCCTATGCCGAGCGCTCCCCATTCCTGCATCCCGACGGCAAAACACTGTACTTTTCTTCTGATGGTCATTACGGACTCGGCAGCCTTGATGTGTTTAAGTCAGTGAGGCTCAGTGATACCTCATGGACCGAATGGAGTGAACCTGTAAATCTTGGTAAGGAAATAAATACCTCAGGTTATGATGTTGCGTACAAGATTTCAACCGACGGCAGATATGCGTATTTTTCCAGCGACCGGGATGGGGGAAAAGGCGGTTATGATATTTACCGCGTAACACTGCCAAAGGAAGCAAAACCGGAAAAAAATGTGCTTACAATAAAGGGCAGGGTAACGGATGAGAACGGGAATCCGCTTGACGCGAAGCTGCTTTGGTATGACCTGAATGCGAACACAAATGCCGGTGCGCTTACAAGTGACCCAGAAACCGGTAACTACATTATTACTTTGCCAAATGGTACAAGCTACAGCTACTTTGCCGAACGAACCGGGTATTATTCGCTCAGCAGCAGCATTGATCTGAGCGGGCAAAGTGAGTTCAATGAGCTTACAGTCGATATAATCCTTCAGTCTATACGATCATTGCAAAACACTTCGATCGTTCTGAACAATATTTACTTCGATTTTGACAAATCTGAACTTCAGCCCGCATCATTTATTGAGCTGGCTAGGGTAGTGAAATTCCTGAACGATAATCCGGGTGTTAAAATAGAAATATCAGCACATACGGATAATAAAGGCAGCGATGATTACAATCAAACCCTTTCTCAAAAACGCGCGGAAAGTGTTGTAGCTTATTTGGTGGGCGCGGGAATAGATTCCCAAAGACTTATTGCAATGGGTTATGGTGAATCAGCTCCGGTTGCCGATAACTCCACCGATGAAGGCGCAGCCAAAAACCGCAGGGTTGAAATGAAGGTTATGAATTGATACAGTTAAACTGTAATGACCTAGTTACTGCATGACATTAAGAAAGAAAATCAATATCTGTGATTATCCCCTCACCCCCTTTTCGCTATCCCAAAGGGAGAGGGGTGAAAAAAGTTTAAATGTGTTGTTATCCCCCCTCTCCTGCAAGGAGAGGGGGTTAGGGGGTGAGGTCAAGTTTGCTGAATTTCCAGACAAGGATTTTCTTTAAAAGCCTGGAATTAATGTTCCCCATTTGATTAGTGATTAAGAATAACAACAGTATGTACAATTTGATCAAAAAGATTCTTATTTTTGCTCAATGAAAAATGACACCGTATGTTAGAACCGGCAAGGTTTGCAGGAAAAATAAGACTATCGCTGTTTTACCTTACACTTGTTGCTGCAATCGGCACATGGCTTAGGTATATGTTCGTTTCGCCCGTTCAGTTTCCTATATTCGAAAACCTTCTTCACGCTCATTCACATTTTGCCATACTCGGCTGGCTGTATAATGCCCTGTATATCGCAATAGTTTATCTGTACGTAAAAGACCCAACGAAGCAGAAAAAGTACAACATACTTTTTGGGGTCACACAGATCTCAATCGGGGGAATGCTTGTTTCATTCACACTGCAGGGATACGCAACTTACTCAATTGCGTTTTCAACCTTACACATCTTATGCTCTTATGTATTCATCTATTTCGTACTAAAAGATATTTCATCAATTAAAAACGAAACGGTTTCGCTCAAGTTCATTTATGGCGGATTGTTTTTCCTTTTCCTTTCATCGCTGGGTCCATGGGGACTTGTTGCCGTGGTTTTTACCGGGCTGCCGGATCCTGACGTGTATAAACAGATAATCTACTTCTACCTGCATTTTCAATATAACGGCTGGTTTGTGTTTGCACTCATCGGTTTGTGGCTGAGGTATTATGAAACACAGGGTATAATTTTTAACAAAGTTATTTCAGCCAGGGCATTCCAAATTCTGTTTTACGCAAATCTTGGAGCGTATGTACTTTCGCTGCTTGGATTCAGCCTGCCCGGCTATGTTTACGCAATAGGCATCATAGCCGCATTTGCGCAGCTAATTGGTGCGAGGTATCTATATATTTTGCTTTTCACGGATGAAGTGAAAGCATTTGGAAGCATTGGCGGTACAGGCCAATTGCTCTTCAGGCTCAGCTTCTTCGCGCTGTTTCTGAAATTCCTCTTCCAGCTTATATCAGCAGTTCCGCAAATCGGCTATCCCGCCTTTGTGATAAGGGATATTACCATCGGGTATATTCACCTTGTTATGATCGGCGTAATGACTTTGGGTATATTGGGGTGGTTCATAGTAAACGGAATGTATAAAGCAGGCAGTGCAGCAAAGGCGGGAATATACACATTGATTGCTGCGTTTGTACTTTCAGAGTGTGTCCTTCTGTATCACTCGCCGGCGGGCTGGTTTGGATTGAGTGCCATCCCGAATACTGCTGTATTGTTGCTGGCGCTATCGGTAACAATGCTGATCGGTACAGTTTTAATTTTTGTTTCATCACTTAGGAAATCCGAATAGAAAACCGTTTGAAGCGGTTTGTTGTTACCAGGTATGCCATATTTGAGAAAGTTTGTCATGCTGAGCGAAGTCGAAGCATGTGGATTAACGCAGCGCCCTTCGACTCCGCTCAGGGCGACAATGAGTGATGATCGTTTTGTCATGCTGAGTGAAGCCGAAGCATGAAGATTAACGAAGTACGCCCTTCGACTTCGCTCAGGGCGACATTGAGTGATGATTTTTTTGTCATGCTGAGCGAAGTCGAAGCATGTGGATTAACGCAGCGCGCCCTTCGACTCCGCTCAGGGCGACATTGAGTAATAGGGTATGGCATAATTGCGAAAAACCCACGACAGAAGTCGTGGGTTGTATTAAAAACTAGAATCTGCTTTACGAAGCCTTACTAATTAAATATCTGGTTTAGGTGGTACTCCATATGCACAAGATAATCTTCGATCAGCCAAAGCAGGTCTTTAACAGTATCGCCTTCCCTGAATGCGGCTTCGCCGAGATCGCATTTTACCGCAAGCTTATCAGGTGGAATGCGGCTTATGACATTGATTATCTGCAGGTTCAGCGCACTCCACAGTTTCACTATGTCCCCGGCTTTCATATCATTATAGCCGTTTAGCTTCACCCATTCATCCTGTTTATATGGCACAATCCGGAAAGGCTCCTCCACGTACTGTGCGCGGATAAAACGGCTGAGGTTGTTGACTGCGGAATCACACAGGTGGCCGAGTAACTCCTTCTTTGACCATTTTAACGGACTTGGTTTGGCTGAGAGCTCTTCTTCGGTAAAGTTTGTGAATCTTTCCGAAACATCAAGTACCAGGAAGTTCATCCTGTTGATGGTGTTATTGATCACATTCATTTTACACTATTTTTTTATTTCCGTTGAATCACCGGGGCCTATACCTATCAGCATTGGGTAGCAGTTGGGATGTTTTTCCTTTACATACTTCATGAACTGCTCCATATACTTATCGCTGGAAGCCATTTTTTCGTCTAGTTTTTCGGCATTCTCGAGGCATGGCGCCATTTCGATTATCTTCGTTTCAAAAGAATCCCTGTAAGCTTTCCTTGTGAGCGAATCCCTGCTGTTTGTCATCTTATCTTTATAACCCTGAATAGGCTCGAAGCAGCTGCAAATCTCCGCAATTGATTTTCTTTCAGCAGATTTTATCAAATTGTATTCATCATCACTGCCGGAGCATCCCCAGATGTAAGCGAAAATTAGTATAAATAAGATCAGACTTTTACGCATATAACCTCCACTGGCTTTTCAAACCCTTTAACTGTAATATCACCAAGCGATTCAACTGCGTGGCCGTTGATTTGAATATTGTTTAAGAATTCTCTTGTTATCAGGAACTGCGTGCCGAACTGCTTATTTAACTGTTCAAGCCTGGCCGCTGTAATTACAGTCGTGCCTGCTATTGAATACTGCTTGCGGATATCATTGCCGATGTTTCCTGTTATAACCTCGCCGGAGTGAATTCCGATCCCAACCCTTGTAGACGGAATGATTCCGGCTGTACCGAGCTCTTTGATCTTGGTAATTATTTCTAGCCCCGCTTCGAACGCATTCTGCTCATGAGTATTGGTTTCTAAAGGAATTCCGAACGATGCCATAAATCCGTCACCCATGAACTGGTTAACAAGTCCTTTATGTTTCGATATGATCTCTATCAGCGGGTCGAAAATATTGTTTTGGAACTGGATTATCTCTGCCGGATCCTTGGTTTCGGCATAAGAGCTGAAGTTCCTGATATCGAGGAACATAATTGTTGCCCTTACTCTCTTGATATCCAGCCCGTCTTTTCTTAAGATCAGCTCATCAACAATTTCGCGTGATACCTGCTGCCCGAACAGGTTTATTATTTTCTGCTTATCAATAAGCTGCCTGAATGAGTTTTGAACGCGCTTATTGATCTCAGAAGCTATAATACCTGCCGCAGCACCGGTGAACAACATCAATACTGCCCTTACATAGTATGATGCCGCAGGCATCGTTACAGAAATTCCGTTAACAGGTATGATATATTGATAAATGTAATAAGTCAGGAAGCCGTACTGCAATGCTGACATAACCCCAAGCAGGAAGCTTACTCTGAAATTAAGCTGAAGTGGGGATATAGCGATGAGCATGAAATACATTATAAAATACGGGGCATCTAAATAAACTGCGCGCTGCTCTATAATGGTGAGCATAAACAGCAAAATTCCGGGGAATGTGATCTCTATAAGTGTGTGAACAAGCTTAAGCCCTTCGTTTAGCGGAGTCTTGTTCCTTACATATTTTTTGAGAAGGAAAAGAAATATGAGCTCGTAATTGAAGAAGAAAAATAGCCAGATCAGGATAGCAAAGCCGGAGGATTTATATTTGAAGAATTCTTGTAATCCGAAAAAATCCAGGTAATTATTGGCTAAGCCCATGAGCATGCCCACAGCGAGAAGATAACAGATTATCTTAACACGTTTGTATTCGCTTTGCGTTCTTTCATATTCAAACTCATTTTCGAATATGCTTATTGTATTCATTTCGCCCGCCGGTTCAAAATGTCAATATTCGCCTGTGGTAGTTTATCTGCCCAACATGGTATCCAAAATGCAGGGCGAGCCTGATGAGAGCGTCGTAATATGTCTGGTCTTCTCCATGTGACTTTTCGGGGAAGTCGAGTTTTAAAGATGCTACATCCTGGGCTTCAAGGATGGGTGTTATCATCTCCGCTGTCGAGCGGATCTCGCTCAAAATATCTGCCTTTGTGATGCCGGTCTGCGAGAATTCCAGGTCACGATTCCTAACATACCCGTTTGAGCCCATCACTGCGCCGATATTGTGTTTCAGGTTGCCGCAGAGGTGCAGCGCCAGATTTCCCGGCGTGTTTTTAAGGTCACCTGTCAGCTTCCACAGGTCGGCTTCGTTATTGTACAGCGAGATCTCTTCTTCGAGCTTTGAGAGGTATTTGGAGAATTGTCCGGTGATGTATTTCATCTTGTTATATATAATTGATTACCAGGGTACCATTTTAAGAAGCCAGAGAATATAAACAAGCGCAAGTATGAAGAACACAATTGTCATTGCTAGGCGGAATTTAAATCCCGGCCGCAGCTCCTGCTGCGCTTCCTGCTGAAGTGATTCAGGTATCTTATTGTGCCCGGCATTAACAGTTTCCTGCATTTGGCCCGCTGCTGTTTCCGTGCTGACCGCAGGTTTCATTATACCCATTCCTGACTTTTCCAGTGACGCAAGCGCCTGCTTTACTTTTTCCTTCGCTTCGGGAGGTAAAGAATCGATGTTGGAGTACTGGGCGCCGTTGAAGAAGAACGAGCTGAAGTTCGCCTCCAATGGCGCGGATTTGTTTACAACTGCTGTGTTCAGCAGGCCTTCTACAAAATCGGGGATTCCATTATTGTTCTTATCTCCAAAAACAACCTTGAATTCATCCGGCACATCGTTTAATGAGCTGTATTCTTTTCCGTTTACTGTTATCATGTTAATAGCTAAATTCTAAAATTGTTTAACCTGCCTGTTTTCCAAGATGTTTTGATACAGCATCATTTTCAATAATGCCTACAACCTGCATCCACTTGTGGTCTGGCAGTGTTTCTACCTTCATCCCAAGGCGTTTGAGCACCGCTATGGATGGATTATTATATAAATGTGTAATGGCTACTATGCGCCTCAGCTTCAGCTTTTCGAATGCCATATTTATCATTCCCATTGAAGCCTCGTATGCAAATCCGCGGCATTGATAATGAGATGAAATGGCGCAGAACAATCCTACTTCCGGATAGTTCTGTTCGCTCTCTTTGGCATCGGCAATATAGCGGTAGTATGGAACAAGCCCGAGCGGCGCCAGTACGGGTACTAGTCCGCATGCGCCAATTAATTGGAGTGAATCCTTAAGCACAATTGCGTGATCGCCGTAAGGTGGATTCAGCAGCAGGCGGTTTTGTTCATAGCTTTGTATAGTCCACTCAAGCCATTTTTTACGCTGGCCTATGGATGAATCCTGCTGAGTGGAATCGATAAATTTAAGCTCAACATCAAGAATCCTGTATATCTCGCCCAGATCGGCGGGGCGAAATTCCCTGATTATGAGCCTTTCGGTTACAATGGGTTTCATATTTTTTGTTAATCCTGCAAATTACTAAATTTTTTGAATAGAATATACAGATTGACCGCGTAGGATTCACTCTTTTACAACGCGGGTTCAAAAATTGTATGTTACAAACCGGTAGTGATTTCAAGCATTATCATGATCGACTACTGTTTTGCCAAAAATGTGTTAACCTTTCGGGCGTAATTTCTTTTACAACAAAAAAAATGCCCGGCACTTTTCATACCGGACATTTTTTGATATTCTTTTTACTTCTATTTTTTGCCTTTTCACTTTTGAGCGAAGCGATATCCCGTGAAGCGGGATGCCTTTTATATCACTATTTCACCACTTCACTATTTCACTATTTAAGTAAGACCATCTTCTTCGTCTCTTTAAATCCATTAAATTCAACTGAGTAAAAATACATCCCGCTGGCTAGATTTGCGCCGTCAAACCGCACTTCATAGCTACCCGCTTTTTTGAATTCATCCAATCCGAATACCTGCTTGCCTAGAATATCATAAACTTTAACCCTAACAACTGCATCTTTGGGTATATCATACTTTATCATTGTTGAAGGATTAAACGGATTTGGGTAATTTTGTGAGAGTCCAAAGGCATATGGTAATATTTCATTTTCTGAATTAATGCCTATCACAGGTGAATTCAATAGGCTATCGGTACGTATCGCATGTACCACTTCTGCACCAGGTGGCTGTGTAATTTTTGCTGTCCCTGTAAACAGTATATCTCCATTGGAAATTGGCACAATTGTACTGAGTCTGCCCCAGATAAAATACGTTGTATTTGTGAAAATTCTTCTTTGTAAAATATTCCCAAGCGAATCGGTTATCACAGCAATTGAACTATAGTTAATCGTGCTTGAGTCCCTGTCGAAACAGATTACATACCTGTTGCCGTTAATTACAGCAATATCATCAAAAAATTCATTTCTGCCGTATGTTGGAAACCTCTTTAATGAATTAGTATCACCCTGATTGTTTATTTTGCAGGTAAATATCTGCGAATTATTTAATGAATCATTACACGCTCCGCCTATAATATAACCCTGGCCTAATTTTCTGATTTTATACCCCGCCGGGCTTGGGCTGATAGTAAATCTCTTTTCCCATAATGAATCACCGCTTTCATTAATCCGGAAAATTAGTGCTTGCCCAATTGAAATTGAAGTTTCCTGAATTTCGCCGGTTAATATATATCCCCCCTCATGAGCTAATTCTATTGAATTGAATTCCTTATGATATGCTGATGAATAGATTTTCTGCCATAATAAGTTACCCAAAGAATCTGTTTTACATACATAAGCTCTTTCAGAATCATAAACAAATCCACCGCAAAAGACGAACCCACCATCTGTTGTTTGTTTGATTTCATTGCAATCTATAGTGCCAACAGCATATGTTTTATTCCATTCGACTATCCCATTGGAGTTTAATTTTAAGAGAAATGCTTTGTTCCATCCACCTGTTATGATCGCACTTCCATTTTTTGATGGGGTGACTGATAATGCCAATGAATTTGGCATTGAGTTAAGTATCACTGACCATAAAGTATCACCTGCCGGATTGATTTTCATAGCGAATAAACAGTTTCCTACCGCTTGTCCAACAATAACGAAATTTCCATCTGTAGTTTGACATGCCCCAAATCCATAATTATAGGGATATTGTTGATATGTCCTTTGCCAAGTTATACTCTGAGAAAAAAAATTCTGGCAAAGGAATAATGCCACAAAAACAAGCATAGCCTTCCACTTCATGGATTTACTTCTTGTGCGGGATTTAGTATTTACAGTCATTCTTGTCTTTTTGTTAATTTCAGCAGGTTCAGGCATGATTTGCTTTAAATTAACAGAGATTTTTGCGAGTTGCAACTACAAAAAAACTCAAAGGGGATTCGGGTCATGTCCATAGGTAACATTACAAACGTAATACATGCTTCAGGCGTAAACAATGAAGGGAGTCATGGAATCACCTTTATGCTTGCAGCAAATAGTAGAATACCTTAAGCTTCACATTTTAGTGTTTTTAAATTCACAAAATCTTTTCATTTTTGTATGTGCTAAAAACCTTAGGAAAAAAATACCCGGCACTTCTGACCGTAATTCCCCTTATTACGGGAATTCTGATTAGCTATTACTCCGGAATCAATCTGCAAGTATTTGCTGACTGGTTCTTCATTACTTCTCTTGTTGTCATCGGCTGCTTTATTATAGTAATGTACAATCTTTTCGCCAAAGGTGAGCTTTATTATTTTACATACATCTTTCTTCTGCTGCTGTTTGGAATATTCAGTTTTCAGTACAGGTATTATAAAACTGACCCTGACAGCATTAGTACGCTTGCTGCTAAAGATAACCCCGTTGATGGAATTCCGCAGAATGTAATACTGAAAGGAGTGATCTCCGAAAGGCCCGAAGTAAACGAAGAAAGAATGCGCCTCCTGCTCGAAGTTGTTTCGGTCAATGATTCATCGGCAAACGGAACAATACTTGCTACCGTGCATAAAAACAGGTTCAAAGAGGAAGTCCCGCCGGGATTGAGCTACGGAGATGTTATCGAAGTAAAAGGCAGACTTGAAGGTTTGCCCGGCGAACGGAATCCGGGCGAGTTTGATTACGGCGAATATCTGAAATTACACGGAGTGGACGCCGTGTTTACTTCATTCGGCTATGAAAACATAAAAGTAACCGGCAGGGAGGAGCCGAACCTGCTTCGTGCTAACATAATCTACCCTGTTAGGGAATATTGCATAAGCACAATAGACGAGCTTATAGGCGGAAGCGAAGGTGAGTATTTAAAAGGACTGCTGATTGGTGAACGGAGTAATATCCCCAAGCAGGTCAAAGAAAATTTCGTAAACG
This sequence comes from Ignavibacteria bacterium, assembly GCA_041917655.1. Taxonomy (GTDB): domain Bacteria; phylum Bacteroidota; class Ignavibacteria; order Tepidaquicellales; family OLB5; genus OLB5. The sequence goes on from JAYRXC010000021.1 coordinate 30,316, forward strand.
CAGGAGTTGCGCACATAATTGCTGTATCGGGATTAAACGTTGCTTATGTAATAATTATTATTTGGGGCTTGCTTCTATTCATTCCGCTAAAGTACACTTACAAAATTTTCATAACCATAGCTTGCCTGCTGTTTTATATGGAGCTGACAGGGAATACTCCATCAATCATTCGGGCTGTAATAATGGCTTCAATCTTCCTTATCTCGCAGGCAGCAGAGCGCAGGCCAAATAGTTACAATATTATATCATTCGCAGCGCTTGTAATATTGGTTATGGACCCACGGCAGCTATTTGATGCGGGTTTCATTCTCTCATTTTCAGCAATTATTTCATTGGTTGTAATTTATCCCGTTCTTGATAAATGGCTTCGTCATATCAATCGCTACAGCTCGCTTGATGAAAAAAAAGTACATATTAAGTTCTTTAAGGCAGCAATGGTATTGTTTACTGGAACCTTTGCCGCGCAGCTTGGAACGCTGCCAATTACAGCAATAATGTTCAAAAAGGTCTCGATCGTTTCGCTTGCGGCAAACCTGTTTGCAATTCCTCTTTCAAACATTACGCTCGCTATCGGTTTCATAATGGTGCTGGTATCGCCAATAAGCACTTGGCTGGCATCAGTATTCGCGGCGGCGAATTCAATGCTCCTTTTTATACAGCTTTGGCTCATTGAAGTCTGCGCTTCATTTGACCTGGCTTATGTTGAGACTTACTTCGTTGATGTTCTGCTGTTTGTTTTCTACTACATAGTGCTGGTCCTGTTATTGACCATAACAAAAAAGAATATGCTGTATAGATTAGCAGTCATGGTTTTGCTTGCAGGGAATTATTGGGTATTTAAGGATGTTAGCAAAATGACCGATGAAGCAGAACTTAGCTTTTTAAATACAGGGAACTCAAACAGCACACTGATAAAAATGCCTCAGGGAACATCGGTGCTGATAAATGCAGGTTCATCTACTGAGAAGTACAATTCATCCCAGAGAACAATCATACCTCAGCTAAGGCGAAACGGTATTTCAGAAGTTGACCTGCTGGTGATGAACTCGATGGATGCGGATGAATTCCGCAACCTGCTGTATTTTGTCAGCAATTTCAAGATAAAGAAGATCGTTTTACCTGTCTATTACAAAACTGTAATGGAACGTAAGGCTTTTGCCGGGAATTTCAGGGATATCCAGTTAGAGTACATTACTTCATCAAAAGTGATAAACCGCAAAGGCAGCTTCAGGCTGTACATATATTACGATAGCCTCGCACGCGGACCTGCCATGATGAGCCAAATTGTGTACGGCGATCAGTCATTCATATTCAATGATGCACCCGGCGAACCAGAGAATATCTATAATACGGCTTATCTTTATAACAGGGATCTTGTGAGCCAGGTATTCCGTACTTCAGGCGCGGGATCATTTCATATCACACCCCCCGAACTATTATTAAATATTGGGCCTGAGTATGTCGTGATAGGCGAAGCGCCGAAAGGCAGAACCCGTATCGGCAGCGAATCATTTTCCCGCGCCCTAATTGAGTCGGGATTTAACGTACTCAACACAGCAAAATATGGGGCAGTGATAATGCGTACCAATGGTGACATAACAAGAATTGTAGATTGGAGATAGAGAGTGCATCCCGCTTCGCGGGATTTCGCTTTGCTCAAAAATCGTAACCAACTTTCAAATGCAAAAGAGTGGCCACGAATTACACCAATGAAACGAATTCAAAAATGTCTATTTCCCCTCTCCTGTCAGGAGAGGGGTTAGGGGTGAGGTGATCAAAATCAATAGCTTTAGTCAACTTTTTAATTATTCCCATAAGGTAAAACCTCAAGTATCCCACAGATCCTATTTTGCTTTTAATGCAACACACACCAGAAGCACGCCTTTTTTCAGCTTTATGATTATTGATTCACCAATAGCTTCATTCAGCGCGCCTTCGCGTTTGCCCAGCTTAAGCGCTTCATTGTTTAAAGGATATTTAAGTCCGCCGGTTTTTATACCTGCCGCCTTGGGCATTGGGATCAGCGATACTACTGCACCGGCATTGCAGGTCAGCTCGACCTTATCCCTTACAAAATAAAACCTGAACTTATCATCATACATCCTCAGCTCTGTTTTTTTTGAATATCTGAGTAATATACTTAGATTGTTCAGCGAATGGTCAAATCTTTTGCCGGTAAACCCGGTTACATTTATTTCAGTATATTTTTCCGATAGGGCATAGTCCAAAGCTTTTTCAAGGTCATTTTTATACTGCGATGCCTGTTTAATAACGGGAATTCCTGCTGCTGTCAAAGTTCTTATAGTTACCGCAGAGGCGGAATCCAGATCGCCAATAACAACATCCGGAGTTATTTTCTCTTTAACCAAAAAATCAGAAGCCCCGTCACAGGCGATAATATCTATCGCCTTGCGGGGCTTATTTAATTTCGTAAATCTTTCAAGCTCAGCTTTTGTAAGGATTCCGTTAGCAGCAATCAGACATTTTTTCAATTTACACCCTTGCTATGGAAGCATTACTGCGCCTGCGATCACTGTTGTCCATATTCCGGCTCTATCGCCTTCAGCAGATTGTGTAACATTGAATGTCTTGTAAATCTGCCCGCTGGCTTTATATACCTGCTCTCTTTCATCCCATGCCTGTTCGGGGTCGAATTCTATTCCCAATGTGGTTGCAAGCATCTGTGCCGCGATGTCTTCGGCGTATTCACCGGAGATCTTCTCTGATTCACCGAACGGATGATGCTCTGAAATATAGCCGTACTGGTTGCCGTCGCTTGGCAGCGCCACGCCGATGGATGATGCTATCAGCCTGTTCGCTTCATTGGTGGAATTCCTTGCCATCACGCAGAAAGTTATCTGGCCCGGCTCAAGCAGCTTCACGCCTTCTTCCTTCGAGAGCCTTTTGCAGCCGGCTGGAAATATGCTTGATACAGATACGAGGTTGCATTTTTCTATGCCTGCCATTCTTAACGCGAGCTCAAATGACTGAAGATAATCTTTGTGCCTTCCAACACCCTTGGTGAAAAAGATTTTAGTAGGTTTGAACAATTTCTTTTTGTTTCTCCGGTTTTTTTGGTTGTCTGAAAAATAGGTGAGTTACAATGCGCAAATATAATAATTTTATATAAATCAAACAGCATATATCAAATAACAAATACTAAACAGCAAAAACCAAATAATTTCAGACCTTAACGCGTAAAAATCGGCGTTTGCCGACTTTCAGCACAAAGTCTTTTTCAGCCTTAATAACGTACTTATCATCAGTGATCTTCTCGCCGTCGATTGTTACGCCGCCCTGTTTTATGAGCCTGATTGCTTCTCCTGATGATGCTGCCATATTGTTTTCCTTAATGATAGTGACCAGCTTCACTTCCTTTGCATCCAGCTTAAACTCAGGGATATCATCAGGGATCTCTTTCTTGCTGAATATCTTCTCGAACTCCTCCTGCGCATACTTTGCAGAGGTCTCGTCATAATACTTCTTCACAAGCTCATAACCAAGCCTTACTTTCAGGTTTCTTGGATTGGTTGCCGGATCATCGAGCTCTTTTTTCACTTCCGCAAGCTCTGTATCATTCAGCATGGTGCCAAGAGTATAGTATTTCATGATTAGGGTATCGGGAATACTCATAGCCTTGCCGAATATATCCTTCGGCAGATCAGTGAAACAAATGGCGTTGTTAAGCGACTTGCTCATTTTTTCAACACCGTCTGTGCCTTCAAGCAGCTCGCAGGTTACAATACACTGCGGAGCCATTTCGTATGCTTCCTGTATAGCGCGTCCGACAAGCAGGTTGAACTTCTGGTCTGTGCCGCCCAGCTCAACATCGCTTTGCACTGCGACTGAATCCATAGCCTGGCTCAAAGGATACAGCAGCTCATGCAGGCTAATCGGAGTTTTGCTTGCCATGCGTTTTGTAAAATCATCGCGCTCAAGTATCTGCGCCACTGTGTACTTGCTGGCAAGCTTTATTACGTCGCTGAATGTCATTTTATCCAGCCACTCGGAATTATATCTAATCTCAAGGTCCTTTTCCAGCAGAATCTTTGATGCCTGTTCAAAATATGTTTTGCCGTTTATGCGCGTTTCTTCAAGCGTTAATGCCGGGCGGGTTTTGCTCTTGCCTGAAGGATCGCCTATCATAGCGGTGAAATCGCCGATGATAAGCACAGCCTTGTGGCCGAGATCCTGGAAATCTCTTAGCTTCTGCAGTACCACGCCGTGGCCAATGTGCAGGTCGGGACGCGAAGGGTCGCATCCAAGCTTTATCCTGAGGGGTTTGTTGTCCTTAATGGATTTTTCAATCTTTCGAGCAAGCTCTTCTTCGGGAATTATCTCAACCGTGTTGCGTTTAATGAGATCTATCTGTTCGTTTAGTGTTGGAAATGCCATGTGTTTTTATTGCCATTCCCGCACAGGCGGGAATTTATATCTTTCTGTTTTGGTGTTTTATTTGTTTGCTTCTTTTGGATTAATTTTATTTCGCCCTTTCAGGGCTTTGAGTCTATGCTAATTATCCGATGGGCTCCGCCCATCGCTGTTGTATTGCGCTCCTTCGGAGCTAAAAACAAAATTGTTTCTTTTGGAGTGCAGACACTGTGTGGATGCTCACTTACTTTATTAACTCTTTACTCTGTACACGACCTCTCTCCCAACCCCTCTCCAAAGGAGAGGGGAGAGGAATGATTATAATTTTTTGTGATTGGTATTTTTAAACTTCAATTATTAATCTTCCGATGGGCTCCGCCCATCGCTGTTGTATTGCGCTCCTTCGGAGCTAAAAACAAAATTGTTTCTTTTGGAGTGCAGACACTGTGTGGATGCTTAATTACTTTATTAACTCTTTACTCTGTACACAACCTGACCCCAACCCCTTCGGGGCTAAAAATCTAAAAGATTAAATCTTAACTCTCTTCAGTTTACGGTTTACTTCTGCTTTTTTTATCGATTCGCGTTTATCGTACTGCTTCTTTCCTTTACCGAGTCCAAGCTCAACCTTAACGTAGGGTCCCTGGAAAAAAAGCCTCAGGGGTATAAGCGTCAGGCTTCTATCCTTCAGCTTTTCGTTCAGCTTTTTGATCTCGCTTTTTTTCATCAGCAGCTTACGTGTGCCCGAAGGTTCATGATTCGTGAATGTCCCGAGCTTATAAACCGCGATATTGGCATTATAAAGCCACACTTCGCCATTTTTAACTCTTGCATACGCATCAACAAGGCTCGCTTTATGGTCTCGCAGAGACTTAACTTCGGTACCCTGCAGAACAATGCCGGTTTCATACTTGTTCAGTATCTCGAAGTCATGGTAAGCCCTTTTATTTAAAGCAATTACAGTTTCTTTCCGGGGCTTTGTTGTGAGCGGACTATCCGAACGTTTGCCTGTTTTATCGTTCTCTTTCATCGTAAATTGCAAAAATATCCAAAAAAAGAGTTAATAACTATACATAAAATCATAGTGCAGCAGGGGTCTAAGTACACGACAGTAAATAAATAACACTCTAAAACTATGTTAAAAGAAGTTTCTTTACCCTGGATTTCAATATACTAAACCTCACCCCCCTAACCCCCTCTCCTGACAGGAGAGGGGGAACTGAGAAATTTTTGAGTATTTTC
>JAYRXC010000022.1:0-64655 GCA_041917655.1 Ignavibacteria bacterium
ATTAAAGAACTTGCGGCCAATCCCGCTTGCGGGATGACTACAACTGAGTTACTCCCGCTTATCAAATCATTATTTTATTAAAGAACTTGCGGCCAATCCCGCTTGCGGGATGACTACAACTGAGTTACTCCCATCAATCAAAACTTCTTTAAATCAAAAAACAAGCGGCTAATCGGCAAAGAAAGATCCTGCTGCGTATGTCCTCAATGAAAATAGAACGGAGAGCTGATGACCGGGATTGAACCGGTGACCTCTTCCTTACCAAGGAAGTGCTCTACCAACTGAGCTACATCAGCAAGAAGAATTAAAGAACTTATGTCGAAACTTTGAAGCAATTTTTTCCTGTGGGTAGGGAAGGATTCGAACCTCCGAAGGCATGAGCCGACAGATTTACAGTCTGTTGCGTTTAACCACTTCGCTACCTACCCTTAAATCTCAAACTTCAAAAATATCTAAAAAATATTCTAAAATCAAGTGATTTTTGAATGTTGGAAGGGTAATTGGCAATATTTAGTAATCAAGGATTTTAACTTCACCACTTACAAAACTGGCCGAAATCCCACCGGATTCGATAGTTATTGAACCGTCTTCATTTAAACCTCTAATAAACCCATACCTTAAAGAAGAATTTCCGGATAAATAACTGCATTTTCTGCCCACCATTTTGGTTGATTTAAGCCATAAATCAAAAAGCCGGGAGTGATTTTCAGTTTCCAGTAAACACAAACTTTCTTCAAACCTGGATAAAAATTGTAGCAAAATACCGGTGAGGTTATGAGCATTTTTGCTGACTTCAGCAATCGAGATCGCCTCAATTTCGGGGCCAAAATTTTTTTGGTTGATGTTGATACCGATCCCAATAATGTATACGCCGGACTTTACTACGCTTTCTGTCAATATTCCGGCCAGCTTACTGTTGTTCCATAAAATATCATTTGGCCATTTTATGGTTAGTGAAGCCGGTTCGATCTGTGCATCTTCCAATATACTTTTGATGCTCTCATAAACCATCAATGAAGTGTAATAGATCAGGTACCGGTTATCTGAAGGGGAGAGCGGCAACTTAAGCTTTAGTGTGAATGTCAGGTTTTCATTTGGGGTGGTGATCCATTTCCGCTCAAAACGTCCGCGTCCGGAGCTTTGAAATGATGTTATCACAATTGCGTTGCTCCTGCAGTCAGGTTTTTTGGCAAAGTCATTAGTTGAAGGAAGCTCTTCAAAATAATACAGCTCTCCATAAAATGGATGAGTATTCACAAATGATTTTAGTAACGCCTGATCTATCAATCTGTTGTTGTAATTTTATTGCATAAAGGTTCAAATCAGTTACAGATTATTTATCGTCAGCTTTCGGTTTTTTAGCCCGTTTGTTTTCTGAATTATCGTCATAGTTTTTCTTATAACTGTCCTTTGGATCATTTGCTTTCGCACGAGTACTGTTACCATCAGACCCATCATCGATCCTCAAAGGCGGTTCCTCTTCTTTATAAACAGGTTCCCTGTACTTCTCCTCTTCAATTACCTTTTCCCGAACTTCCTTTTTGCCGCTGGAAAACTTTCCATAATTCAAAGCTTCGTAAAGGTCAACCCTGCCGTAACCATAATATTCATCCCAGCCGGCTTTATCTTCCCTTGGATCACCAACCTGGTCCTGCGCAGTTGAGGTTATGATCTCTCTGAGATCTTTGTTCGTTCTGGAAGGATCCTGAGCTAATAGCACAGAAGCGAAGCCGCTCACATATGCGGTCGCCTGTGAAGTTCCGCTCCAGTAAACTTCGTAGTTATAGTTATCTTTATAGTCGAGTCCGTATATCCTGTTGCCGGGCGCAACAACTGCTATGTGTTTGCCCCAGTTGCTGCCGCCGCCCCAGGTGAACTCTCTGCACCTGCTGTCATCAGTATCGGTTGCGCCGACTGCAAGTACATTTCTGAAACTTGCAGGATAATATGTATCCCCGTTATTCTTGTTCATCATGCTCGCAACTATCAGGCATCCCGCATCGTAGGCGTAGTTTATTGCGTTTTCAAGAGTCTTGGAATAATCGTATCCGCCTTCGCTCATGTTCAGGATTTTTGCTCCGTTGTTAGCCGCATAATACAATGATGCTGCCCACCATGAGTATTCGCCCAGATTTTCATCATCCAGATTCTTGCAAATCATCAGCCTGCATTTTTGGTCTATGCCCGCATAGCCAAGCGAGTTGTTGGTTGAAGCTCCGACAGTGCCGGCAATATTTGTGCCGTGGCCTCCATCGTCTTTTACATTAGGATTGTCATAAGCAAAATTGTAACCGTTAATGTCATCAACAAAACCATTACCGTCATCATCTTTGCCATTTTTCACTTCTTCTGTATTCACCCATATCCTGCCGCTTAGATCAGGATGATCAATTTTGGTGCCTGAATCAAGTATACCAACAATTATGTCTTCACTTCCTGTGGTAATTTCCCAGGCTTTCAGTATATTCATATCGGCATTTCTTTTTCCGTTTCTGCCTGTAGTAGTCCTTTGGGAACCATCATTGTTAAGTCCCCACTGTCTGTTGAAAAACTGGTCATTGGGTGTTTGGGAAATGCTGAAATCCATTCCTTTTACGCCAGCTGATTCACCGATAAAATCAGGTTCAGAAAAATCTACCTCTTCGTTAGCGCTAATTTCATTTGTAATTGAAGGTATGTCATGGTTTCCGGTAAGATAAACAACATAATAGGTCTCAAGTTCGTATTTGGAGTATAAGAAAAGGTTTTTCCTGTTATCCCTGGGGAACAGAAGTTTTGTTGACTTAACATCAATTGACATAGAGCCCAAAATCTCTTTTATCCTGTGCTCATAAATGCTCTGCACCGGGTTCGAGGCTGCAAGTACTTCCGGATTCTTTTTCATTTTTATAATGAAGTGGTCCGGAGCGAAGCGGGAAGTATTTTTTTGTTCTGCTGTCCTCGACGCATGGAAAGGCAGAAAAACGCTTACAGCGGTTACAAGCAAAAGAATAAATAGTTTTTTCATACTCAGTTTTTTGAACTAGAAGTTATATTTCAGTCCTGCAGAGATCCTTGTTCCGTCAGCCATGATCCTGCTGTTTACAGGATTGCTGATTAGAAATGTGTTCCCGTTCACTGTCAGTGTATTCACAGGAAATGAGTCTTTAGACTCAAATGAAGCCTCTCTGAACTTAAACTCAAAATTTACAGATAAGTTCCTTTCGAAAAAGTACTCCAGACCGGCCATAATATTCATACTATAGCCCGGTTTTTTTGAAATATTTGAACTGCTGTATGGGCCTATTGACCGCGTTCTTGATCCAAAGTAAACTCCGCCGCCTCCGCCAATGAATATCTTGAACCTTTCTGAGCTTACCGGTAAACGCCATTTCAGACCTGCTTCAATGGGGAGTATCTTATACTCCTCTGTAAAACGGATAGTTGAATATGCGGAATCATTTTCGAGTCTCAGTTTCATATCTTCATCTTTTGCCTTAAGATATTCAGAAGAGAAATAAAACTGAACATCGAAATTCGGAAAGGAAGGGTCATATGTAAGCTCAGCGCCGTAACTATATCCTCCCTTCATTTCAACTCCGGCATCCCTGATGAAGAAAATGTCTGAAGCTATGTTATCCTGAAGTTCGGCGGCAGAGATATAAGCTGCGAATAGCTGGATCGAAAATTTTTTGTTTTCGTCGAAATAAACGGGCTTTTCATTGTGTATTTGTGAGTATAAAAAATATGGGTTCAATATTAATATCGAACCCACAATAAACACAATTTTCTTTCTAAAATTGATCAAATTAACTTTGTTTAAGTTAACTAACGGTAAAGCTTATCTCTGTTATCTACAATTTCAGCTTTTTCTTTTAAATCTGCAATCCAATCCTGAACAATTGTTTGTTTTTTCTGTGTTACCAGCGCTTCACGAATCTTATCGAACTCAGCCTGGAATTTTGCCTGGTCAAAAGGTGTGATATTCCTCATGGCAACGATGTAATATCCCTTTGTTGTGCGAATAGGTTCTGAAATCTGCCCGTTTTGAAGTTTGTAAACAGCATTATTAAAATCAAAATCTGTTCCTATGGAAGGAGATGGTGCTGCTACAGTAACTGTATCCGCTTTGCCAATCACGAGCTGCGGGTTCACAGCCTTCAGAGAGTTCAGGTCGCCGCCGCTGATCTTTGATTTTAGATCCGCAGCCTGCTGTTTCAATACTTCCAGTTTCTTTTCTGTTTTTACCAGAACCGGAAGCTGAGCTACTTTGGTTTCTTCAAATGAATAGTAGCCGGCCGGGAATTTATCAGCTATAATATAGACAGCGTACCCGTTTTGAACCTTAATGGGATCGCTTATTGTGCCTTTTTTCTCTGAGAGCGCGAATTTTGTTACTGCCTGGTTTTGCCCAACACCCGGAATGAAACCGCCTTTAGTAACATATCCCGGAACGTCAACTATTTGTAATCCGATCTTCTTGGCTTCTTCGTCAAAATTACCTTTCTTGGAAACGAACGCAAAATCTTCAGCGCGTTTGCGTGCGAGATCCTTGGTTCTTTGAGAAGCCTTGACTGTCTTCTTTATGTCAGCAAGCTTAAATTCTTTGCTTTGCCTGTTCTTAACTCTTAATATATGATATCCGAACTGTGTCTTCACCGGTCCAACTATTTCCCCGATAGCTGCACCTAATACTGCATCTTCAAATTCCTTAACCATTGCGCCTTTTCCGAACCAGCCCAGATCTCCTCCTTTGAATTTATTACCTGCATCGTCAGAGTTTTCAGCGGCAAGCTTAGTGAAATCTTCGCCAGACTTAAGCCTTTGGGCTATCTGCTCTGCTTTTTGTTTTGCAGCATTGGTGTCAGTCCCGAAGTTTACCAGGATATGCTGCGCGTTGCTGAATGTTTCTGCTCCTTCTTTAGTTTCAAGAAGCCTAACAAGGTGAAGTCCATCGCTTGAGAATATAACGTCAGACACGCTGTCTTTGCCTGCTCCGAATAGGAATGCTGCTACTTCAGAACTAACTTCGTTTGGCTTTGCAAAATTGTTTGTGAACTTTGTTGCAGAATTATCGTTAACAATGCCGTAGGTCAATGAGTCGCCGGGAACCAGCTTCTTGAGATCCTTTACCAGCGCCTTCAGCTGTTTTTCTGTTGAGACAGTATCTTCTATGGTTGCAAGGTCTGGGAAAGTGATATATCGAAGTTTGGCAGATTCGTCTCTTTTGAATTCATCTTTGTGTTTTTCATAATATGCTTTCAGTTCATCATCAGAAACCTGCACCTGAGCATCAGCGACACTGTTGGCATCGAGGAAAACGTAGTCAAAAGAGGCTTTGATGTTTTCATCTTTGAACTTCTGCATTACTTCGCCTTCTGTAACCCTAACAGTACCGGTAATTACGCTTTGCAGTTTCTGCGAAAGAAGTGTCTGTTTAAGATACTCTTCTACCTGAGCCCAAAATTTTTGTATCTCAGGGGTTTTGGTTGCAAGCGCCTGCTGGTAAACTGCCATATTGAACTGGCCTGTTGAATCCACAAAATTACGTTTGATAGGATCAGGCAGTGTTTGTGGAGAGTTATAAACCCAGTTCAGGATTTCCTGGTTGGTCACGGTAATGCCCAGCCTCTTTATTTCCTGCTCCGCAAGTATCTGCGTTACCATCTGATCCCAAACCTGGTCCCTTATCATCTTAACCAGATTCTCATCCGGGTCTTCACCTGTTTGCTGCCTCTGCTGATCAATTGCAAAGTTAACCTGGCTTTCATAATCTGTGTATTTAATTTCCTGTCCGTTCACGGAACCAAGCTCTGTAACCTGTCCCCCCCGCATACCAAGATAGTCCATGCCCCATTCAAAAACGATGGTACCAAGGAAAGCAAGAATCAATATAATCAGAATAATGTGCGTCTTATCCCGCAGCTTATTCATTAAGCCCATATGTGTTTAAACCTCTCTTTTACGCCGTGAATTTAATATCAAGCGAAATATTCATTGAAAATAATGAAAAAACAAACACAAATATAGTTTTATGATAGGGAATAATCAATGTAAAGATAACCCCTTTATGAAAATATTAATTTTGAGCATAATTCAGAAATATAAGCTAAATAATTCATTTTAGCAGACATATTGAACAACAAATGAGCTCAAAATTTCTTAAATGATATTTTACTTAAATCTAGAGTACATCTTTTTTTGAGTATTTTCTAATGTAAGGGCATAAATAGGCGGAATTGACGGATGAAAAATATTAAAAACAATCAATATTTTCTATATTAGTGGAATCATTCCTGAAAATCTCATCGGGGCAATCCGGCATTGTTTGAAAGCCTGAACTTCCTAAAAAATCTGTTTCTGCATCTGTGATTTCAGGTTCTATTTGGCTATTATTCCACTCTTTGATATCGGTTGAATATATGTCACTTAGCATAGTTTACTCCTCCAGGATATCTTAATTGAAGCTCAGGACAAAAATAACGGGATATTGTTGGTTCAATATTTCCTTCGGATTAGTGTATTGTTATTTTTAAAAATATCAAATTAGACTATTGCTTTAAAGAAAGTGATTTACTAATTTGTAAATAAGGTAACGTATATAGAGTAAATTTTAGCTAAGATGCCATACAGAATTAACTTCGGCATTCGGTCCGGTTTTCTAAAGGCGGAGATATCAGGTTCACATCCGCTGGATAGATTTCATGAGATAAAATCTGAGATTGACAGGGTTATTGAGCAAAATGATATAGATAAAATACTTGTGGATATGCGCGGATTTAAAGGAAGGTTTGGTGTCTTCGACGGGCTGAATGAAGTTGAGAACTTTAACCAGAATTCAAGGCTTCTGCAGTTTGCAATTTTGGATATTGAAGAAAATAAAGATACGAATGACTTTTTTGAAAATGCTTCGATCAACAGGGGTTTTAAACTTGTTTTCTTTTACAACATGAAGGATGCATTGGATTGGCTGCAGGTAGGAAAACATGACGTGTTTGAAAAGACAATGCTTAAGGAAGAAAGTTAGAATCTTAAAAGAATTTCAGTTGGCTTTGCCTTTGGAAAATTACTATTAATAGATTTTTTACAGGATATTGAAGTTTGAGTTTTTTTTTCTGATTCACTCCCGGAATAGTAACAAAAAAAGTGATTTAGCATAACCGAAGCAGGTTCTTAAAATTACAGGCAGTTCCCTGTTTCGTTACCGCGTGCTTTCCAAAACAGCAGGGCGGAGGAGTAACTATTCCATTAATTAATACCTGTCCGGCATGTCATATAAACTGTCTGTTAACCAAAAGAAGAGTATTCTTTCCGTTGCAATTACTGGAAAGCTGACAAAACTAGACATATTCTACCTTGCGCGTAATGCAAATTCGTATGTCAAAGATGAATCTATCAGGAAAGTTGTAGTGGATCTTACCGGGTGTACAGGAAGGCTGAACCTGTTTGATTCACTTGACCTGGCCGGTTCTTATCCCCAGTACCTGAAGGAGTTTAAGATAGCTATCCTTGATATTGAAGATAATATCGAGAAGTCAAGAATGCACGAAAAGATAGCGCATAACAGGGGATTCAGTATTGTTTGTTTCACCTCAAATGACGAAGCTGAAGCATGGCTTGATCAATAATCTTCTATTTGTTTGTGCTGCCGGGTTTTGTAACAGGGATTTTCGCGAGCCACTCCGGAACCTCATCAGGTTTGAATGCAACTACATCCATCTTAACTAGAGGCCTTAAAGGATATTCGAACAACGCTTTACCCCCCGAACGGTCAATCAAACATCCTATTCCAACAATTTCAGCTTTAGACTTTTCAACTTCATCAATAACTTCCTGAACGCTGCCGCCGGTAGAAATGATATCTTCAACTATTAATACTCGGTCATCTGGTTTTATTGTGAATCCGCGGCGGAATTTCATCTTACCCTCCACACGCTCAGTGAATATTGCTTTAGTATTGAGGTTCTTGCCGACTTCATATGCGAGCAAAATTCCTCCCGTCATGGGTCCCACAACAAGTGTTACATTATCATGTTCAAACTTCGCGGCAAGCTCTTTGCACAGCATTTCTGTGTACTTTGGATGCTCAAGCACACGGAACTTCTCTATATAATGCGGTGAGTGATTTCCGGAAGTGAGTACAAAATGTCCGTCAAGCAGCGCTCCTGCATCTTTGAATATCTGAAGTATTTCCTGTTCTGTCATATTTTTACCCATCCCCGCGCTTGCGGGGATTTCAAGTTGCTTTTATTCTCATCCCCGCGAAGGCGGGGATCTCAATCTGGAATATTACCTAATCTTTATCATTCCTGCGAAGGCAGGAATCTTTGTTCTATCATTCCTGCGAAGGCAGGAATCTTAAACTACAATATTACTTTATGCACGTGTTTCAAATCCTTCGATAAAAACCTCTGGCTTACTTCTTTAAACTTGTGCGGAAAGTCAGAAACGTAAAACACCGAATGATTCTTCTCAGTCATCTTCCGGGAATTAAGAAGACCTTTTTTAGATAGTATACTCTTAACTTCTTTGGCTGTTTCTTTGCCTGAATCTATGAGTACAACCTTTTTGCCGACTGATCTCTGTATAACATCCTTCAGCAGGGGATAGTGTGTGCAGCCAAGTATCAATGTATCTACCCCCACTTTCTTAACCGGTCTGAGATACTCATCCGCAACCATTTGCGCTATCCTGTTTTTATTCCAGCCGTCTTCCGCGAGGTGAACAAACAGGGGGCATGGGTCCTGGAAAACCTTCACGCTGGTTTTTATCTTTCTGAGCGCCTTTTTATATGCATTGGAGCGCACCGTGCCAAGCGTTCCAATCACACCAACTTTGTTATTGCCGGTGGTTTCCATAGCGCTTTTAGCACCAGGCTCGATCACCCCAATAATCGGAATATGGAAATGCCTTTTTAGTGTTGGCAGAGAAACCGAGGAAGCAGTGTTGCAGGCAACAACAAGCATCTTTATCTTCTTCTTCATCAAAAAATACGCTACCTGCAGTGAATAATGAACTATGGTTTCTTTTGACTTGTTACCGTAAGGAACTCGGCCTGTATCACCAAAATAAATTATCTTCTCATTTGGCAGCAGCCTGTTTAGCTCTTTTACTACAGTCAAACCACCTACGCCAGAATCAAATACACCAATAGGCCGTGTTGACTCATCTAATTTTGAAGGTAAATTTATCATTTTTTATTGTTTAACAGGGTGCTTTATCTTTTCAAAATCCTGGTTATAATTAAAATCTGTTTCCTGGAAAGGGCAGCGGTCATCTGTTAGCTTCTTATCTTTACTGCCTTTTGAATTATGGCATTTAAGGCAGGTTTTCTCATCACCCTTAATGCCGCCAAATTGGATAAATGATGCCTCATTCTTCATAATGTGAGCAGGGGAGTATTTTGAACCAGCACCATGGCAGCCTTCGCATCCTACGCCTTCATTAATATTATAGTATTCACCAACAGGCGTATCTTTCATACTGAACTGCGTAGTATGGCACTTCAGGCAGTTTTCGTTCTGAGTGGGGTCGCCGAGTCCATTTGCTGAGGCAAAATCCTTAGCTTTACTGCCTGAAAGAGTCTTAAAAGCCGCTGAGTGTTTATCCGCTTTCCATTTTTCAAGCTGGTTACCGTTCACTTTTAAGCCGTGGCACTCACCGCATTTTATGGTACCTGTAATATAGAGCGGTTCCTGATTCGGTTCAAGCGCATTCTTCAAAAACAGCAGAAGTGCGCCTATGAAAAGAACGAATATGAGGTACGAGATATACTTCATTTGTAAAGGGCGTATTCTTTAACTTCGGAAATACCTGAGCCAAGAAGCCCGTTTATCCTTAATTTTAAGGCACTTCGTTTATCGTTGGTAATGTAAACTTTCCGCGCATGATCAACAAACCTTGCGCCGAAATCCTTTTTCGCCTCCAGCGCGCGTATCAGGTTTTCAGTGTTCCAAAGCTTTTGATTCACCATGAACAATTTCTTCTTGAGTTCAAGGACTTCATTCTTCGTTTCCCTGTGGCGTTTCATCAGCGAAACAAAAGCCGCACTCAGAATCTGCAGTTCTTTCTTAACAGGTTTCAGCTTCTCTTTATCTTTTATCTTGATAAGCTTAATCTCAAGGATCGTCATCTTGTCAATTAGCTCACCCGGTGATATTGGTACTTCTATATCCATCTATTTAAGCTCTTTCTTTATCCGGGAGATTATCATATTGAAATGCTCAGGATTATTTACAAAATCTATTTCATCTGATTCAATAACCAGTACTTTCCCGAGGTCATATTTGCCTATCCAAGAGCTGTAGCTTCGGTTCAGCCTTTCCAGGTAAGTTTTCTCAATGCTGCGCTCAAACTCACGGCCGCGCAGGTGTATCTGCTTCATCAGCGTCTTTATATCTGCCTTCAGGTAAACTACAAGGTCAGGCGGCTTTAGATATGATGTCATCTCATAAAACAGGGCGCGGTAGTTCATATAGTCGCGCTTTTCCATCCTGCCCATCAGGTATAAATTGCGCGCGAATATCTCTACATCCTCGTAAATACTTCTATCCTGAATAACCGATTTCTTCGATGCAATAATTTTTTTATGCGCGTTGAACCTGTGCGAAAGAAAATACACCTGGAGCTGGAAGCTCCACCTTTTCATGTCAACATAAAAATCCGAAAGGTACGGATTGTTCTGCACAGATTCGAAGTAGGGAACCCACTTGAATTCTTTTGCAAGCATGCGTGTTAAGGATGATTTTCCGGAGCCTATATTGCCCGCAACCGAAACGAAATACTTCTTATTTGGCTTCACAGTAATTGTAGTTAAATTGCCTGATGATGTTTTGAGCGTATAAAAAAAACCGTTAATTGAATTCTATTAACGGTTTTAATTGCAATTTCTTTAATAATTGTTTGATTAAGTTTTACGATGAGTGAACACCCGGGGTCAATCGGTCAGTTCATAACGTTACTTCATATCTCAATACGGCTATTGCTGGAGCTTATTCCTGCTCTGCTGCAGGTACTGATGGTGCAAGCTCAGCGGGAGCGATCTCTTTTTTAGCCGGGGCAACTATTTCCGGTGAAATTCTCTCTTTGATCTTTGTTGCAGATTTGCCTTTAAGTGCGCGGAGGTAATAAAGTTTTGCCCTTCTTACTTTGCCTTCTTTGAGCCTTTCGATCTTTGCGATGCTGGGTGAGTTGATAGGGAATATCCTCTCAACGCCTACGCCATTGGATATCTTCCTTACGCGGAAGGTTCTGCCGATGCCTGAACCCTTAATTCCCATTACGATGCCCTGGTACTGCTGGATTCTTTCTTTATCGCCTTCGATAACCTTTACGTGAATGTTCACGGTATCACCTGAACGGAACTTTGGAAGGTCCGATCTCATCTGGGGTGCGGTTACTAAATTTATCTTGTTCATTGTTATTCCTTGAGTGTTTTGCTTATAGTTTATTATTTCAATTTACTTATCTGTGCTGCCTGCGGTTGATCCGGCCGACTTTTTGAATTTCTCTTCTCCCATTTTAGCGCGCCACTCGGCAATTTCTTTATGATTGCCGTTCAGCAGAACTTCTGGCACCTTTAAGCCTTCGTATTCAGCGGGGCGGGTATAAACCGGGGCATCGAAGCCTGAATCGGTTTGGAAGGAATCCGTTAAAGCAGATTCGCTATCGCCCAGCACGCCGGGAATAAGCCTTACAACTGCATCTATTACAACTATTGCTGCGGCTTCACCGCCGGTGATAACATAATCACCAATAGAAAGCTCGCAGGTTACAAACTTATCGATAACTCTTTGATCAAGGCCTTTATAATGCCCGCAAATGATGATAATATTTTCCTTCAGGGATAGCTGGTTTGCCTTTTTCTGGTCAAACTTGCTGCCCTGCGGGGTAAGGTAAATTATCTCGTCATAGCTGCGTGCCTCAAGCAGGCTATTGATGCATTTGAAAACAGGTTCCGGTTTTAAGACCATTCCCGCACCGCCGCCAAAAGGCTTGTCGTCAAGCTGCCTGTAGTTTCCTTCCGCAAAATCACGGAGGTCATGGATAGCTATTTCGGCAAGACCTTTTTCGCGTGCGCGTTTCAGAATGCTCTCACCAAGCGGAGATTCAAGTATCTTTGGGACGGCAGATATT
The DNA here is from genome assembly GCA_041917655.1 of Ignavibacteria bacterium. Taxonomy (GTDB): domain Bacteria; phylum Bacteroidota; class Ignavibacteria; order Tepidaquicellales; family OLB5; genus OLB5. The sequence goes on from JAYRXC010000022.1 coordinate 12,115, forward strand.
ACATCAATTCTCATATATTCTAACTGCGCTATTCCGCGGATCCTAAGCTTTCACGCCGGATGAATAACGTGAAAACCCGGTGAAGCAGGGGAACGGACAGTACAAAGTGCCGAACAATGTTCCGTACAGCGTGCTGTTAGTTTCCTTCTTCAATTTCTAAATGACCGCTTTTGTTGTGCTTTGCTGCTACTGCCGTGAACAGTGTTCTCATGGATTTGGCAGTTTTGCCCTGTTTCCCGATGACCTTCCCGAGGTCACTTTTGGAAACATGGAGCTTCAACGTGACTCTGTTTTCCTCTGTTGCTTCATCAACTCTTACACTTTCCGGATCGTCGACCAGGCTCTTCGCAATAAATTCAATAAATTCTTTCATAAGCATCCCCTTAAATTTAGTTTGGTATAAGTTAATTTGAATCTTTTTCTAACCTATAGCGGGGACCGGAAAATACCTTTGTACCTTATATATCCCGAAACAGGTACTCGCTTATGCAGATTGTTCCTCAGCTGCAGGCTGCTCTGCTGCCGGTGCGGCTGATGTCTCAGCCGGTTTTTCTGCCGCTTTTCTTTTCTTCTCTTTGCGCCTTAACTTTTTATCGTGTATCCTCTGCAGCTTCGATTCCTGAAGTGATTCCCACTTCGAGAACTCTGCCGCAATTTTAGCTTCATCGTTTCCTTTTTTTGCCAAATGATGTTTCAGCATCAATCCTTTGCCGGAGAGAATGTTCCTTACGGTAACGGTTGGCTGTGCGCCTGTTGAAAGCCAGTATAAAGCCCTGTCTTCCTGAAGCTCTACCTTTGCCGGATTTGCGTTGGGGTCATACTGGCCAACGGCCTCTATGAACCTTCCGTCTCTTCTTGCACGTGAATCTGCTGCTACAATTTTATAGATGGGAGCTTTTTTTCTTCCCATTCTTCTGAGTCTGAGTTTAACCATTTTTTCCTTCTTATCCCGGGCCATTGAGCGAAATGTTTCAATCGCTTTGCGCCTTACCGGGGTTGTTTATTTAGTAAAATACTCTGATTACTTTGCTGTCATTCTGAATCTTAAACGAAAATCATTGTCATCCTGAGCGAAGTAGAAGGATGAACTGCTGTTTGCTCCTGCGCTTCGACTCCGCTCAGCGCGACAAACTACCTGCAATACTTTTTAGGCTCTTGTCATCCTGAGCGAAGTCGAAGGATGAATAGAATTTTTGCTCCTGCGCTTAGACTCCGCTCAGCGCGACAAACTACCTGCAATACTTTTTAGGCTCTTGTCATCCTGAGCGAAGTCGAAGGATGAACTGCTTGTTTGCACCTGCGCTTCGACTCCGCTCAGCGCGACAAACTACCTGCAATACTTTTTAGGCTCTTGTCATCCTGAGCGAAGTCGAAGGATGAACTGCTTGTTTGCACCTGCGCTTCGACTCCGCTCAGCGCGACAATTTTTACTTCAGGCTGAAATTCGGAGGCAGGCCCATATTCCTGAGCATGTTATTCATGCCCCTGCCTTTTTTGAATGTCTTTATCATCTTCTGCATGTCATAAAACTGCTTTATGACCCTGTTCACATCCTGTATGCTGGTTCCGCTTCCAGATGCAATTCTTTTCCTGCGTGAACCATTCAGCACATCCGGATTCTCCCTCTCATGCAGTGTCATCGAGCTTATTACAGCCTCAACCTGCCTTAGCGGCTTATCATCGATCTCTTTGCCCTTCATTAATCTATCCACGCCCGGTATCATACCCATAAGCTGTGAAAGCGAGCCCATCTTTTTTATCTGCTGAAGCTGCTCGAGGAAGTCGCCGAAATCAAACTTATTGCCTCTAAGCTTTTCTTCAAGCTTCGCGATCTTCTTTTCATCAAGCTCCTCGGGGAGCATGGTTGCGGCTTTTTCTACCAGTGACTGTATATCACCTTTGCCCAGAATTCTCGAGGCCATACGGTCGGGGTAGAAGGGCTCAATGGCATCAAGCTTTTCGCCGATACCAACAAACTTTACGGGCTTATCAACTACCGCCCTTATTGAAAGAGCCGCACCGCCTCGTGAATCACCATCAAGCTTTGTGAGTATAACACCGTCATAATTAAGCCTGTTGTGGAATTCCTTAGCCGTATTAACGGCATCTTGTCCTGTCATCGAGTCAACAACGAAAAGTATCTCAGAGGGCTCAAGCTTCTGCTTGAGAGTCTCAACTTCGCGCATCATCTCTTCATCAATAGCGAGTCGTCCTGCCGTATCAACAATCAGTGTATCCTTGAAGTTCTGCTTGCAGAACTCAACTGCTGCCATTGCTATTTTAACCGGGTCTTTGCTGTCATCGGAATAGACCGGGACATCGATCTGCTCGCCCAGCGTTTTGAGCTGGTCAATAGCCGCAGGCCTGTAAACGTCGCAAGCTGCCAGGGCTGGATTCCTTCCGCGGGTCTTTAAATACTTTGCCAGCTTGCCCGAGAATGTGGTTTTACCCGAACCCTGCAAGCCAACCATCATGATCACCGATGGTGTATTGTTTGAGAACTTAATATCGGTCTTCTTTTCACCCATGAGCCTGACAAGCTCACCGGTGATGGTATCAATAACTATTTTGCCGGGGTTAATGCTGCGGATTACATTTTTTTCAAGGGCTTTAGCCTTAACATCATCAACGAACTGCTTAACCACTTTGTAGTTAACGTCTGCATCCAGCATTATCCTGCGTACTTCACGCAGGAACTCATCAATAGTGGCCTCTGAAACTTTGCCTTTTCCTTTGATGAACTTAAAGACTTTATCGAATTTACTGCTTAGATCCTCGAACATTGAATTCGCTCCTTAAGCGAATGAAATCTGCGCCACACTGCCGTAACATTTCTGTTAGAGCAATTATAGATTGTGCACAATCTCTTTGTTAAGACTTATATAAATAAAAAGTTAAGGGAATAAAACACCCGGAAGGGGCATTCCACTCCTTAAACTAAACTTGATTAACCTGCAAAATTAACGATTTTTTTGGTATCAATCAAGGAATGATATGATATTCCAATAAATACGGGGAATTTGGTAACGTGAATCCGCAATATTTGTCGGTGATGGACGGCAGGGGGAGATCATTCATCCGATGACTGAACTCAAGTCTATCCTGAGGATTTACGAGCACTGAGTCATCGGATGAATGAAGGACAAAAGTGGCTTAAATTTCATTTCTGAATAATAGTTAGAAACTGGAAAAAATTTGTATTAACAAACTATTTAGTTGAAGTCTTATATATCCTTTCGTCTTTCCACCCACATAATGATAATTCTTCAATAAAGGGACAACCGCCCATACAAACAGATTGAAGTGAGCAGCTACCGCATCCATTATTTACTATTCGATCCCTATATTTTTTGAAATATTCATTGTTCTGCCAAATATGTTTCATGGACTCTTTTCTCAAATCCCCAAACCAATCAGTGTTTGTCATGAATGAGCAAGGGAGCATTCTAAGATTTTCATCAATATACGCAGAAAATCTACCCGCATCACACCCTTCATAAAATGAAGTATTTACATTTGAATATCTTGAGACACCAGAAATACTACAACTGTCAAACCCAATTTTAAAAGCGTATTTGTTCTCATTTGTTAACGAAAAGAAATGTTGAATTTTAGCTTGATCTTTTAACAATAAATTGAAATTAGGATTTCTGCCAATAGGTTTGTAGTTTAAGAAAATAATCGAGTTAATGCCTTCTAGAAAGTCGGGGGGTTGCGTTAACCAGGAAATGGCCGTATCGATAGATTGACTATCAATAACAAAATGAATGTTTGCTTTTATCTCATAATCTAATAGCCTTTCAATACTATTTCTAAATTCTGAATAAGGTTCATAAGCGCTGATCGCAACAGAGCCACATATTTCTTTTGTGGTCTTTAAAATATCAGGCGTAAGACCCCTACCATTGCTAGTATAACATGGAACTAATCCATTTTCCCAAGTAGTGTGCAAAATGTCTATAAAGTCTGGGTGCTGATTTGGATTTCCACCACCTAGAGCAACCTGCAGCACGTCGATATCTTTTGCTTCTAACATTATACGTTTATAATCTTTAAGGGACATGTGGTCGCCTTTGATTGTAGATTTTCTGTAGCAAAAGCTACAACCTTTATCGCACCAATTAGTTAAACTGATATCAAGTAATTCGGGTCCATGCATTGACCACTGTGGTTCACTATAGCCCTTATCCTCCAGCCTGATAAAGTAGCCAGTTTTTTTGTTAAAGTAGATCGAGTAATGCTGTTGATCATAGTGTTTCTTAATTATATTTTTCTTATCACCAAGCATGTTCTCGAGCATCAATATATATGTTATCGCTTTCTATTATGAATTCTTCAGTACAAAAAAAGTTCTCAATATCTTCACTTTCACTACTAAGTGTCCCCATGTAGACAATTTTGCCATTCTTTTCTGATTCATAAATTTTGGGTAATATTTCATTTGCATGTTCAAATTTTGCACGAATAAATTCGTCGAACGATAAGCCATTTTGGTTGTTCTCTTTAAAATAATCTCTGACAGTTTTCATATTGCTCCTAAATGCATAGAAAAGATGCTGGTATATATAGAGAAATTGAGAGTCATTCTCTACTCCAGTTGCCTTAATAAAGTCTTTTAAATTAAACTCACCATCGCTGATTATAATAAATGAAGTAGACGAGCTATTGGTAACAAAATCATACCTAATTTTCATTTTTATGGGTCTCCATGAGTAATATATTTATTATTCTTTCATACATTGCTTCAGAAAACATGAAATATTCTAACCATAGATGACTATTCTCTTTTCTAAATAAGGTGTTTCGGGAATTTCTTCCTTTTTCTTCTCTAATCTCTTCAATATTTTCGATTTTGATATTGTATTTTTTAAAAAGAAATAGCCAAAGATTTTCATACTCAATAGAGTAATATTTGTTATATTCTTCTTCTACATTAACTAATTCCGAAAAAATACAATCATATATTCTGATGAATAATGATTGAGAGTAACCCTTACCGGCACCTGCAAGCTCTAAGAAAGCTTCTTTTGTTAATAGGTCATTAATGACGATTAAATATTTATCGAAACTATATGTTAATTTCATATTTTTTAACAAATTCATACAAACTTGACAATAAAACTTCGCTTTTACTCAAAAGGGCTTTTCTGATTTGGATAATGGATTTTTTCTTAAACTTATAAGTAAATCTTTCGTATAAAGACCTTGCTCGATACCCTGCTTCACTAGTAAACAAATACAACATCAATTCAAATAATTTGTCATCGAATTCTCTTTCTTCATTTTCATATAAGTTACTATCTAACTCTTTGAATATCTTATCCAAATTTATTTTACTATATGTGTTGAAATAACTAATTTCCTCGTAGATAAAGATATTGATAAAATTATCAAATTCAAAATCATTCATTGACCTGATTGTTGCAAACAATGATTCAATATTTAGAACGTTAAAATACTCCAAATTCCTCCTGTAAATAAGCGTTTCGATAATGAATTTTGAATATGTGCTGTTTTTCTTTATATAAAAACTCAAAACATGCATATCTTCTTCGGTTATTTGATTTTCTTTTACCGAGAAAATATTCTTTATAAAGACATCCTGATACCAAGGTTGAGTTTTAACTATATTCAATAATCTCACACTCTTGCTTTTTCTTGAGGCAAAAAAAAGATAAGTAGCACACCCTTCCTTAATACTACTATTTTGATTTAGCTCATTATTAAGAAATTCTTCAAACTCATCCACTGAGTTTTTGAATATATTGTCAACTAAATATTCGGAAATTAAAAAATCTCTAAACTCATCAAAGGTGAAATTTACAACTTCTGATGGCAAGAAGATACCAGATTCATTTGAATCTAAATCTCTTTTAATTAAAATGTTTTCATCCAAAAATCTTATATAAACATCCCTTTTCTCGGTTCCTTTTATCAAATCATCTAATGGTATGTTGAAATATTGTTTATAGGTTATCATATAAGTGATTACCTCTCCTATAAATTCCTGTATATTTATCTTTCCCTTCAAATCAAACTCGTCATTATTATCTATTCGCTTATTGATTTCATCGCTTTTCAATTCATAATATTTTCTAAATAACTCTTGCTTATATATGTTATCTATATATCCCAAATGAGTTTTTGAGTATGTTTCGCAGAAAATTCTCAAGATTAAAAAATTGCTTACCAACTGATCGTAGGCAGCATTTGTTATTGAATCAAAACTTACAGTAAAATGTCGCATATAAGTATAAAATAGTTTTAACTTAAGGTGCTCATCCATTCGATCTACGGTAAGTGAAGTTATTCTCCGAGTTTTATCTAAAAATGAAGATTTCATCAGATTGTTGAAGTTTGATTCAAAATATTCAGTTCTGCAGCTGATTATGACTCTGATGAAAGTTTGGTCCAAAAGTTCCTCGATGAAATCTTCTATATTCTGCCTTAGCAATTTTGGATTTACATTTTCGTTTATTCCATCAATAACTATGATGAAAAACTTATTTGTTTTATAACAAATAGTTTTCATGGCTTCTAAAAATGTTTGAAAAGACACTTTGTTAGACTTCGGAAATATTCTCTGAAGAATCGATTGTGATATATTTGCAGCATCAAGTTCTGCCCCAGTGACAAAAATAGTCGGTATCTGATGTTTAATAAGAAAGTTTTTAACAAAATCACATAGCAGGTTAGTTTTGCCTTGTCCTGCGGTTTCTGTAATTAACGCAAGGGACGATTTAAGGAAATCTAAATCACGAAATCTATCTCGAAATATGTACTCGTATCCACTTTTCCCATCTTCTGAAAAGGAATTTAGTTCCATTAGTTTTTCTTGTAAATGATTACCCCAACTCGAAATGAAATCATTACAATTATCAATGTTAATGTTTCGAGGCTTATTGATTAATCTATCCCAACCAAAGGAAAAACTTGATTTTCCTTTCTTCAAAAGTGAGAGTTCAAGTTCTCTAAAATCATAAATGCCAATTTCATTAAATACTTTTTCGGCATAAAGTATAGGATGGCATAAATATCTAAGGTGATCTTTTTGCTCTCCAATCTCTAAAAATGTATCTGGTAAATATTTACCAGAGTTAAGTTGCTTTTGAATTTGTTTATTGGCTTGTTTAATCAAAGAATCTACAATATAACTAGGATCGTATATCATAGTTTCCTTTATCTTTTCTTTTACTAGGTAGCCTACTCCTTTATCGACTTTTGCAATTTTATAATGTAAGTTAGATAATGATGTTGAGATATTAAATATTTCTTCCTGAAAATTCCCTTCATGATAGAGTTTCTTTAATTTTTTATCATTGTTTACATTTGATATAAAGAGTTTAAAGAATTCATCAAGTTGTTCAATTGGTGGGATTCTCAAATATGGTTTTTTTTTGAATTCTTCGAGTACTGTATCTTTAAATTCGGTCTTATAATAAACATAGTTTAACAATTTAGAAAAGATTATTTCTGAATGGTAAAATTGCATATTGTTCGGATTGTTGGGATAAATTTCTTCAAATTCTCCAATCGTCCTATAGATAACATCCATAAGTCGAGTTTCGTATATTTGTTTACGAATAAATAGCTGACGAAATCGACTGTATCCTTCTTCTTTAATGAATTGGTTTACAAACTGCATTGCAACATACCCAACTACAATTTGTCCTAATGTTGAAAGTGATTCCAATTTTTTTTTTAAAATGTACTTTACACAAAAAAAGCCTAAGCCCTATATGGTGCTTAAGCCCTCTATCTAATTTTAACGAGTGATAGGTTAAAATTAACAAATTGTATTTTTATAATCAAGGGTTTATTCCTCTGTGGCTAAGTTTCTCTGTTGTGTTGTGCTTCTGATTTTTTCATCATTCATCCGATGACTAGGATTAAGCTTTTCCTGAGGATTTACAAATACTGAGTCATCGGATGAATAGGGAAGGCAATGGTTTTGTGCGGAAAAGGGATTTTACAAAAGAATATTGGTCCTCAATATATCTTGTATGTTTAGAGATAGAGATTCCCGCCTTCGCCATGCCGAGCTTGGCAGGCGGGAATAATAAAAAAAGAGCCGCATTGCTGCGGCTCCATGTTAATTGACCAATGAAAGTTTTGCTCTAATTTTTCGTTACTATTTATTACTCTCTTTATTGGGGTTTCAAGAATGATAACCCCCTTGTGTTCCCCCTTACAGGGGGAAATTAGATACGCGTCACGCCTGCCTCATTTCCCCTCTCCTCTCAGGAGAGGGGTTAGGGGTGAGGTTTAATGTTCACTTTCTTTTCCCGTCCTGCTTGTTGCCGTCATCCTGCTTGGTATCCTGCTTTGGCGGATCCTGCTTTTGGGTAGGCGGATTCTGCTTGGGTGGATCCTGCTTCTGTGTGGGCGGATTCTGCTTGGGAGGATCCTGTTTATATGTTGGCGGATCCTGTTTAGGCGGATCGTAGCTAGGCGGGGGAGTGTACTTCTTTACATTCCCGTCATTTCTCTTATTGCTGTCATCATTCTTCGTGTCATTATTCCTCTTTGTGTTGTCATCATTTTTCCTGGTGCCGTCATTGTTTCTTATACCATCGTTATTTTTCGTGCCGTCGTTGTTCTTATAGCCGCCGTCATTCCTGCGTGTACCGTCATCTTTTTTGGTGCCGGTGTTATTCTTTACTCCGCTGTTATCATTAACTCTCTCGTCCTTAATCTTTGTAGTCGGATCCGGTACAACTTTAATATTGTTATACTCGCTTACGTTCTGCTCAACAATGTGTTTGCCCGTAGCGTCCCTGATATTATCAATCTTCGGTCCCTGGTTTTTTATACCCGCTGTTGAAATAGTAACCGTTCCGTTGAACTCGCTTGTTTTGATTATACCCGGGTTATGCATCGGGTCAACTATTACAACCGGTGTTATCGGGTCTGCGAATTTCTGCTTCGGAACGAACGTCCAGCATCTTGTGCGGTAGCGCATGCCGTGGCAGTACCATCCGCGGTGATGATGCCATCTTACCCTTGGTGAGATGGGGTACCATCCGCAATAGCCGTCGTTATACATCCAAACCACCCACGAAGGCGCCCAGTAGAATCCGGGTGACCATACCCAGCCCCAGCGTGCATGCCACCACCAGCGGCCGTAATGGCAGGTACGCCATCCCCAGTCATAATACGATTCCCAGAACCAGCCATGGTTGGTATACTCCCAATAGCCGTTGGTATAGGGCGACCAGCCTTCTTCAACATTGTTAGGCCGCCAGATATAATCAGTGTTGATATTATCATCAACTCCTTCAGAGCCGTCGGTAACGCCGTCGGGATCGACTTCGGCCTCTGTGGTTTGTATCCACTCGCCTTTATCCTTCAGCTCCTCTTTAACTCCTTCGATAGTGAAAACACTATCGCCCTGGAATACAATTGAATCAGCGGGGTTATACATTCCGCCGTCACCCGGTCCGTAAATTGAAACAGGGTCGTAGATCTGAAAAGTGTGGTTGAATGAAAAGGTTCCTTGTGCTTCCTGTGAAGCTGAAAAGGTAATTCCGCAAAGAGCTGCCAAAATGACGGCTGTCTTCAGAATTATCCCCCGGCGTGGTCTTTGGGAATACATATTCTACACTCCTTAATAAAATGGTTTAGGAAAACGATATTTTTCATGCCCCAAAAAACTTGCAGTACCAGAGTACAATTTCTCTTTGCTGCATTACTAAGATAATATAAAATTAGGGAGATTGCGGTAAATTTTTGTAAAAATATGTAACGCGGATCGCAGATTGAGCTGATTACAGGATTACGCTGTTCGCAGATAGAAATGACTACAAGATTGCGCTGATTATTCGATTAATACTCATCAAGATCTTGTCCCCCCTTCGGCTTCTGCGAAGGGGGGAGGATTGCTGCAGGAATCGTATCGGGGCGATTGAAAGTTAATCTGTTTCCATCATAGATGCTTATCGGGGGTTTATCTTTATTCGCTTTTTTTTTGGAGTGCATCCACTGTGTGGATGCTTGATCGTTTTACAAAATCCATTAAGCACTGACACAGTCAGTGCACTCCAAGAGAATCAAAAGCATTATTCGCTTTTTTTGGAGTGCATCCACTGTGTGGATGCTTGATCGTTTTACAAAATCCATTAAGCACTGACGCAGTCAGTGCACTCCAAGAGAATCAAAAGCATTATTCGCTTTTTTTTGGAGTGCATCCACTTTGTGGATGATTGGTTATTTGCAGTATCTATTAAGCACTGACGCAGTCAGTGCACTCCAAGAGAAGCAAAATACTCATCCGATGTCTGGGAGAATAGATTGCTTCAGGATTTAGGGAATGCAAGTGAGTCATCTGATGAGTGGATAAACAAAAAAGGGACACCGGTCGGCGTCCCTTTTCTCTATTTATATTAATTTCTCTTACAGCTCTTTCAGTACTGATTCCATTGTTTCGAGAGCCTCATCGATATGAATTTCTTTTATATTCAAAGCCGGGCGGAAGCGGATGCTTTGCTGGCCGCTGCCAAGGATTATTACATTACGTTCGAACATCTTAGCAATTGCCTTTGAGCGAAGCTCGCCGTTTGGCAGATCGATAGCTGCATAAAGTCCTTTACCGCGTGCATTGCTGAGCAGGGCAGGGTATCTCTGCTGCATTTCATTGAGTCTGCCAAGCAGGTAATCGCCTACAACTGCGGCGTTATCTACAAGGTTCTCATCCTGTATTATCTCAAGGTATTTTTTAAATCTTATCATATCAACAATATTCCCTCCCCATGTGGAGTTTATCCTGCTGGGGGTATGGAATACATTGTCATCTATCTCATCGACTCTTTCGCCAACCAGAATGCCGCACACCTGTGATTTTTTCCCGAAGGAAATTATATCAGGCTGTACATAATGCTGGTGAGCCCACCATTTTCCTGTCATACCAACACCGGTCTGCACTTCATCGAAAATAAGAAGTATTTCGTTCTCATCGCAGATCGTACGGAGCTGTTCAAAGAATTCCTTCCTGAAATGATTATCGCCGCCTTCACCCTGTATCGGTTCGAGGATAATACATGCGATATCATCCTTATTATCTGCAATAGCTTTCCTGATCTCAGCGATCGACTGTTCTTCAGCCTTCATCACTGCATCCAGATTGTTCTCATTCAGCGGGAAGGTTATCTTCGGGTTTGAAATTCTCGGCCAGTTGAACTTAGGGTATAAAGCAGTTTTAGTCGGGTCGGTGTTTGTTAAAGACATCGTGTAGCCGGTTCTGCCGTGGAATGCCTGCCTGAAGTGGATTACCTGGTGTCCTTTTTCTTCCTTATATCCTTTTTTGAAATTCTTCTTAACCTTCCAGTCGAAAGCAACTTTAAGCGCATTCTCTACTGCAAGTCCGCCGCCTTCTATGAAGAAAGAATATTTCAAGTATGACGGTACAGCGATATTGAAAAATGTCTGTACGAATTCAGCCATCTCGCTGCAGTATATATCGGAATTTGAAGGCTTATTGAGAGCTATTTTGCCGATGTAGTTAATGAAATCAGGGTTGTTAAGCTTGGGATGGTTCATTCCAAGCGGGTTTGATGCAACAAACGAAAACATATCAAGGTAGGGTTTATTGTTCCTGGAGTCATAAATGTAAGCACCCTGGGACTTCTCAAGGTCCATAACAACATCTAGGCCGTCAACTATCATATACTTCCTGAGTGTATCGAAAACTGCGTTTGGCGCTACCATCGAGTCTTTTACTTTCCTTGATGTCATTACTGTTTTGGTTATAACGTTATCCATTGCTTGTCATCTCCTTTCGTTGATTAGGGGCACCTGCGGGACTTAAGCAAACCGCCAAAAGCATTGTACCCCGATAATGAATTCCGGCATGCTGTTAGAATCAGCCCGCCGGTATAAATATAAAATGCTACTTTCCTTTTACATACTCTTCAGCTATCTGCACTGCATTTGTTGCCGCGCCTTTGCGTACATTATCTGCAACAACCCACATGTTTATGCCGTGCTTCACGGAGCTGTCTGTTCTTATCCTGCCGACGAATACATCGTCCTTTTCGGCAGAATTTGCAGGCATTGGGTAAACATTATTTGCCGGCTCGTCCAGAACTGTAACTCCCTTTGCTGCTTTTAAAACTTCTCTCACTTCCTCTGGCGATACCTTTTTATCGAATTCAATGTTCACTGATTCGCCGTGCCCTGTTAAAGTCGGTATCCGCACGCATGTTGCGGTTATTGCGAGATCTTTCTTGCCCATAATCTTACGGGTCTCGTTAATCATCTTTAGCTCTTCGCGTGTATAGCTGTCATCAAAGAACACATCGATATGCGGTATCGCGTTGTGCGCTATACGGTGGGGGAATGGTGATGCTGAAGATGATTCTATGTTCTTTAGCTCACTTTCCAGAGCTGTAATGCCTTTATTTCCCGCACCTGAAACACTCTGGTATGTTGATACAACCACGCGTTTTATTTTAAACGCCGCATCAAGCGGCTTCAGCGCAACTACAAGCTGAATAGTTGAGCAGTTTGGGTTCGCTATAATACCTTTGTTCTTAAACATATCCTGTCTGTTCACTTCAGGCACAATAAGTGGTACACTTTCTTCCATCCTGAATGCGCTGCTGTTATCGATAACTATACATCCATCGGCGGCTGCCTTTGGCGCCCATTCGCGTGAGATAGACGCTCCAGCGCTGAAAAATGCGAACTCAAGATTCTTGAAGATATGCTCATCAAGCTTGTGCAGCCTGTAACTTTTTCCTTTTACGTTTACTTCCTTGCCTTCCGATGCATCTGAGGCAATGGCAACTATCTTGCCTGTTTCAAACTTCCTTTCCTGAATCACTTCAAGGATCTTCCGGCCTACCAGTCCGCTGGCGCCGACTACTGCAATATCATGTAATCTCATTTATTGATTATTGATTAATTATCCGACAAATTTTTCAATATCACAACCGGCATTGAATTGCCGGGATGGGTTGAAAAGGGATTGGGAACTGCGCCTGTTCAATATATTTGCGCAATGATACTGCAATAAACTTATTCTGTAATGTTCCCGATTATATAAAATTTCTCTCCGGCTCTTTTGAGAGCGGAAGAGATTCCAATAACATCTTTCCTGTTTACGATCATTATGAGTCCAATTCCCATATTGAACACCTTCCTCATTTCTGAATCGCTGATCCTGCCTGTTTCCTGTATAAGTTTGAACACCGGGTTAGGCTTCCAGGAGTTCCAGTCAATATTTATCTTAAGACCTTTGGGTACAACCCTTTTTGTGTTTCCCAGAATACCGCCTCCCGTGATATGGGAAATTGAATGTACTTTCCACTTCTTTGTTACCATTTCAATAACACTCAAATAGGAGCGGTGTACCCTTAGTAATTCCTTTTTCAGATTACTCTTAAGTGACGGTATTTGGCGACTTAGGCCATACTTCTTAATCAATACATTCCGTGCTAAAGAGTAGCCGTTCGTGTGGAGTCCGTTAGAAGGAAAACCGATCATAACATCCCCCGAACGAACGTTCTTTTTGTCTATAATCCTGCTTTTTTCAACTACACCTATTATGGTGCCGGCAACATCGTAATCATCTTTGGCATACATCCCGGGCATTTCTGCGGTTTCTCCGCCAATCAAGGCGCAACCGTTTTGTTTGCATCCGCGAACGAGTCCTTTAACGATATCCTTAGCAGTTTGTGCCTTCAGCTTGCCAATTGCCATATAATCCAGAAAGAACAGGGGCTTTGCCCCGCAAACAGCGATATCGTTTACACAGTGATTGACCAAATCCTCGCCAATTGTATTATGTTTTCCGGCAGAAATCGCGACTTTCAGCTTGGTACCAACACCGTCAGTGCTTGCTACAAAGACAGGGTCTTTCATCCCTTTTGGTATCTTAAAGAACGCACCAAAATTTCCTATTCCGCTAAGTACTCCGGAATTGAACGTTGACTTTACCATAGGCTTAATGGAATCAACGAATTTATCGCCTTCAGAAATACTTACTCCGGCCGCCGAATAGGTTGTTTTCATAGACAAATATACCCAAAAAGTGTAATATTAACAATTCCACAAAATGGCTCTTTTGGTTTATTTTTGCGGATTTGTGCTTTAAACACTTTAAAGTGAATTTGAAAAAGTAGTGTTTTTAGGTATTTTTTAGTCATGTGAACAAAATAACGGTTTATAGGGATGAGAGTCACATGATATAGTGGTAATTTTGTTAAACTCTAAACTAACAAAAAGACGTGAGAGCAGGCGAAAACAAAATCATCTTTACAAAGGAAGAAGCAGAAGCGGGAAGAGAGAAAATTAAGCGTTTCAAGCTTAATATCTCGAAAGTCATTACCGACGAAGCATGGAAGCATTTTCCGGAACTTTCCAAGCTTGAGCTTGAGAAATTCGTTTTATTCCAGGAAATAGTGAACCACGTTTCTGACGAGCTGACCTTCAAGATCAACAATCTCTCGGGGAAAAGCAACCGCAAAACTGCCTGATCAGCCGGCAGGTTTCTTCTTTTCAGACCGTTTTTCAAAATGGGGATAGATACTTATCCCCATTTTTGATTTACTGCAGGCGCTTTTTTCCAAATACATCCTTACACTAAAAACAAAACAAATAGAAATATTTTTCTGGATGAATCGTTTCTGTTTTAGTATCCAATATGCTAAATTTGTATAAACAAAGGAGAAATTTCCATGAAAATGAATTGGGGTATCATAATAGGTTTAGCAGGCGGAGCAATTGGAATTTTGGTTGCTTTGGTATCGGTAATAATGGCCAAGTCAATCTTTGGAGTTGTAATGGTAGTAGTTATAACCGGTGTGATTGGTACAGTATTCTGGAAAGTTCTCTTTGGCCCGATGATGCTTACCAACAGGCTTGCGAAGAACGGCTACGCGACCAATGCAAGAGTAGTGGAAGTTTCTGATACCGGGGTTACCGTAAACAATGCACCGCAGGTGAAGCTGCTGCTTGAAGTTACTCCGCCTAACGGTACTGCATACCTCGTTGAAACAAAGCAGCTCATATCCAGACTGCAGACATCCATGTTCCAGCCCGGCATGATGGTGCCTGTGCTTATTGACCTCAATGATAAGAACGCTATCTCTTTGAATTATGAAGGGGTAAATCCCGGCGGCGGGCAAGTTAACGTGCCATCCAGCGGAAGCGTACCTGTTGGTCCCTGGGCGGGAATGTCACAGGCAGATGCTGAAAGAAAGCTTTTTGATAATGACGCAAAGAACAAAGAGCTGCTAAAGTACGGGATATCATCCAATGCTTTTGTGACAAAATATACATGGCTTGGAATTTATGTAAACGGGCAGAATCCCGCAGTTGAAATTGAATTGCAGGTAACACCAAAGGACAGACCGGCTTTTTCAGCAAAAGCAATTGGAATTATCATGGAACAATCGGTTCAAAAGTTCCAGCCGGGAGAGGAAATATTTGTGAAGTACGATCCAAACAATATCACAAATGTTACAATAGAGCATTCATAGAGCTTTGTCATTTATTAAAAACGAGTAACGTAAGTTATACTGTATCAACGGTATTAATCAGGCAAACTCTTACTATCTCAATTTACATACCACAATAGAGGGCATAGCGTAGCTATGCCGGTTAACAGGTTCTTAACTTTTGCAAGTAAATTTGTAATACAAAGCAAAGGGGGCGTCAATGAAAACAACCGGCATAGCAATGTGCTGCTTACTTTTTTTTGCAGCATCAACATTGAAGGGGCAGGACCTGCTAAAACAAAAGCCTGAACGTAAAGCTTATAAGTATACATTGACATTTAACGGTGGATTGAGCTACGTGTTCGGCTCTGCAAATGGTGAGGGAAGAGACTTCTCTTCGTGGTATAATCCGGCAGGCGGTAACATTTTTAATTCACCCACATTCGGAATGCAGCAAGGTTACGGGGTATCGGTGACGGGCAGAATGATAGTAAGCAAAAACAAAAAATTCAGGTTAACGGGTTCACTTGGCTTCAACCATTTTTACAACAGCGAAGATAAGGGGCTGAACAGGACACGCTGGAACATTTTCAACATGGAAGCGGGCGTTGAGTATAATTTCAGTCCGCGCCAGAAGGAAAGTTTGTTCCTTGCATTCGGCGTTGATTACAACCTGATGTTCGGTGCGTGGCAATCTGATATTACTTACCCGGATAATTCAGTTTCAAATATCTACACATGGTTCAAGCCTGCCAGCAGGCTGGGAATATCAGGCGGTGCAGGCATGCAGATCGCGCTCTCCCGCAAAAGCGACCTGGTGATAGGAATAAAGGGTGTTTGGGTGAATATATTCCCGAAGAATAATTATTATTCAAATGAAGTTTTTCATTCATATATTAATGACTCCGGCAGCAGTAACGGGATTGAGCTTCCGGGAAGAAAGGACATTATTTACCTGCAGGTAACTACAGGAGTTACAATACCTGTGGGTATAAAATGAAAATATGACGGGTAATGCAATCCGGGGGAATTGCATTGACGGGGAAATGGAGACAACGAAAGCGGGGAATACCCGCTTTTTTTTTGCTGCTATAATATCATTCCATTTCAGAAAAGTAATTTATAACTTTGTAAACCAAACTCAATTAATTAATAATACACAGCAATGACTTACACAAACTTAGACGATTTTTTAGCAGACTGGGCTTACGAAAGCTCCGCAACACAAAAAGTGCTTGATAACCTGACCGATGAATCTCTTGGACAGAAAGTATCTGAAAATGGAAGAACACTCGGATTCATTGGATGGCATATAACCGAAACCGTAGGCGAAATGATGGGCAAAACGGGGCTGAAGGTATTTTCGCCTGACCTTGAATCCGGGCACTGGCACCTGAATAGCGCTGCAAGCCTGCAGGAAGCTTATAAGAACGCAAGCGAATCATTGGTTGAGAAGATCAAGGCAGAGTGGAATGACGAAACTCTGAAAGCTGAAGACGACATGTACGGCGAGAAATGGAAAAGAGGAACAACTCTCAGTATATTAATAGGGCACCAGGCGCATCACAGGGGACAAATGACAGTACTAATGAGGCAGGCCGGTCTAAAAGTACCCGGATTTTACGGACCCAGCTATGAAGAGTGGGCAGCATTTGGTATGGAACCACAAAAATAGATGACAAAATTCCATCTTCATTTGCTTAAAGCAGCTGTTTTATTATTGCTCTTGAATGTATCGCTGTTTGCGCAGATCGATGAAAGCTGGTTAGGGATCTGGCGGGGTAAGCTTGAGATTAGGGATTACAATCCGGGGCTGCGGGATTCTATCCTGATGGAGCTGCATATCAGTAAAACTGATTCTGCCGGAATACTGAACTGGAGGATAATTTATTCCGATTCCGCAAAGGAAGACCGCAAATACCTGCTTAGAACTGCTGATGTAAGTAAAGGCAAGTATGTAATTGATGAAAAAGACGGCATTATGCTGGATACATACCTTTTTGGTCACAAGCTTATCAGCAGGTTTGAAGTCATGAAATCACTGCTGGAAATCACTTACACATTGGAAGGAGATAAGATCATTTTCCAGCTTACATCAGGTAAGGCTGAGAGTACTTCTGTTTCGGAAAGTTCAACGGAAGATATTGAGGTCAGATCATATAACATAACAAACTCACAAAACGCCGTACTGTACAAAGTGCAATAAGCTATTCTTTAGGGAGGAAAATTTCTGCCATCATGCATCTTGCGCTGCCACCGCCAACAGATTCAATAGTGCCAATGTTCACTTCAGCAATTGTACCGTATTTTTCAAGGCGATTTATCTGCTCATCGTTAAAATTCCACCTTGCGGTTGCAGACATCACAATTATTGATTCGTTATTAATACTCTTCAGGTTGAGGATGTTTCCGCAGAAGCTGCTCATTTGCTCATAGCTTATCTCAATTACTTCAAGCCCCAGGCTTTTAAGCTTGCCTGTCACATATTCCTGCTCTGAAGCATCAATGCACTCTGTGCAGATAACGGCGAATCCGTCACCAATGCTCATTATTACATTAGTGTGATAAATCGGCAGTCCATCTTTGTCTTTTGCACGGAAAAATATCCTGTTTGCCAGGGGTATATCAAACTCGCTGCAATATTTATCGAACAGTGTTTTGTTTGTCCGTTCAGATTCAATTGCGAACACGGCGTTATTCTTTCTGTCAAGTACAAGGCTGCCTGTGCCTTCGAGTATCAATCCCTGTTCTTCATACTCGCTGTAATCTATCATCCTGTTCACTTCAAAATCAGATGACTCCATAATATCCCTTAACATATCGCGGTCTCTTTCCAGCCGGCGGTTTTCGCTTAGCATTGGAAAGAGCATCACGGTGCCGTCTTCATAGGTTGAAAACCAGTTGTTGGGGAAAACAGCATCGGGGAGATCGGTATCGGAATCCAGTCCAAGCACATAAACATCAATCCCCATGTTCATAAGCTTCTCTGTCATTCCGTTGAACTCATTCAGAACTTTTTCCCTTAGCGCGGGCAGGTCGAATTCCGGCTTATTCTGGAACGAGTTCGATTCAGCAGTTTGTGTATTATACGCGAAGGTATCCGGTGATACCATTAATATTGAGCTTGTTGTTTGTGCAGGCATAGCAGTATTTTAAAAATTCTTTTCTTTTAGTGCAATAGGTTTGGAACGTTTGGTGCGGATCTTGATATTTATCATCTCAACAAAGACCGAGAAAGCCATAGCAAAGTAAATATAGCCTTTCGAAATATGCTGGTCGAATCCTTCGGCAATAAGTGTTACACCGATAAGCAGCAGGAAGCTTAATGCAAGTATTTTAACCGTCGGATGTTTGTGAACGAAATCACTTACCGCGCCGGAGGTGAACATCATAAAAATTACTGAAACTACAACGGCTGTTATCATGACCCACAGCATATCAGTCATACCGATAGCGGTTATAACTGAATCAAGCGAAAACACAATATCAAGTATCATTATCTGCACAATAGTCCCCGCAAAAGAAATTACTTTCTTTGGTTTGGAGGGATCTGCATCTTCGCCTTCAAGTTTTTCGTGAATCTCAAAAGTACTTTTACCAAGCAGGAAAAGTCCGCCAATTATAAGTATCAGGTCGCGTCCCGATATCTCATTGCCCCAAAGCATGAACAGGGGTGCAGTAAGCTTCATGATTAGCGAGAGAGAGAAGAGCAGGAGCACACGCATGATCATTGCCGCAGCCAGACCGGTAAGGCGCGCCCTCTTTTGCTGCTCAACCGGAAGCTTACCCGAGAGGATCGATATAAAAATAATGTTATCGATACCAAGCACAATCTCCAAAGCTATTAAAGTAAGTAACGCGACTGCTATTTCCATATTGTTTTCCCGCTTATATGAGGATTATTATGTTTAGATTACATCCTCAAAGCAATTGTTCATTTCTGAATATGCAAAATTACTCAAAAAGGCTCTATAAATAAATCATAAAAAAATTGACAGTAATTGAGCTCTATCAAACCGTCCAAAGAGAATCAGTATTGTCCATCTAACTATTCTTTGCCTGGATTTCAGATGGGGATTTCAGTTTTTGATAGTCTTGAATAATCTCACATGAAAAAGAATGAATACAAAAGATACTCGTTCCACGAAATGAGGGAATGCAGGCTGGTAGACATTTGAAGATATAGAGTTCATTTCGAGTTATCGCTCTTCTGTATTCGTGGGACGAGAATAAAGGTATGTCTGTTACCGGGCATTCATTTCTTTTGTATAACAGGTTAGTTAACTTTGCTTAACATATTTCAATTTCCTGTTAACATGTTCGAACACTCTAAAACAAAGCTGGCTTCAAGGCGTGTATTCAGGCTTAGACTGCTCAAGTTCTCGCTTGTAAGCGGCGGCATATTTCTGGGTTCACTGCTTATCGGCATATTTGGTTATCATTTCCTGGCCGGATTGGGATGGGTTGATTCATTCCTTAACGCTTCAATGATTTTGGGCGGAATGGGTCCGGTTGATATGCTTAGATCGAACGAAGCCAAGATTTTTGCAGGATTATACTCTCTATTCAGCGGTGTCGCATTCCTTTCAAGCATGGCGCTGTTTCTGACACCGATATTACACAGATTTCTGCACAGGTTTCATCTTGATGTAGAAGATTAATGCGCTAATTTAAAAGAAATGAATTGATGAATTTGAAAGCAAGCAGGGTTATTATTTTCTGTAAAAGTGTTCCGGTTATGATGGAATTCTACAGCCGGATTACGGGCAGCAGTGATTCATATATCGAGGCAGACCTCAAATGGGGTGAGCTAAAAGCCGGCAATATCAATGTTGCATTCCATTATTCACCGATAGCAGGGAAAACATCCCCGGGATTTAAGCTGGTGTTCTACACAAACTCAGTTGCTGCAGTGCGGAAAAAGCTTACCGCAATGGGGGTTAAAATGGGAAAGGTGATAATCTCCGGTAAGCTCAGGCTATGCAATGGCAGGGACCCGGAAGGGAATGTGTTCCAAATTTCCAACAGGGAGTAATAAATTGATAAAAGCGGTTCTATTTGATCTTGACGATACCATTTTTGACCACAGGCACGCTGTGCTGGAATCATTAAGAGATGTTCAAAGTGAGTTTGAATGCTTCAGGAAATATCCGCTTGATGAATTCGAATCATTGCATTCCGATGTACTTGAGAGAATTCACCTGAACGATGTTCTTTCGGGCAGAATGAATATCGATGAAGCGAGGGCAGAGAGATTCAGACTATTATTCGATACTGCCGGACAGCCTGTAAGCGGGGATGAACATTGGTCCGCTTCCCGCATCTACAGGAACAGATACATGAACACAAAGTGGCCCGTAGAAGGAGCCGCTGATCTACTTCGGATTTTGAAAGACAAAGTGAAACTTGCAATAGTTTCCAACAATCTCCTCAGCGAACAGGTACCGAAGCTAAGGGAATTGGGTTTTGAAAAGTATTTTGACGTTTTGGTCACCTCTGCGAAAGCAGGAATTGCAAAGCCGGATAAGCGCATATTTGAGATCGCACTGGAGAAGCTTGCGGTTTCAGCAGATGAAGCTGTTGTCATAGGTGACTCGTTTGAAAAAGATATAGTGGGTGCATTTAACTCAAACATCAGGTCGATCTGGCTGAATAGGAGAGGAATAACACCCGGACCTGAGCTTTCAGGCTTTAATTCAGCAGAGATTACAAATCTCACTGATCATGAAAAGATATTAAAATTGATATTTAATGAATAACAACAATCCGGATAGCGGCGGAAAAAGAGATGAAATATCAAACCTCGGACTTTCAAGCAGGGATATAACGCGTCAGCGGCTGCTGAATAAAGATGGCTCATTCAACAGCAGGCGTAAGGGATTGCCATTTTGGGAAACTTTCAACTTTTACCATTACATGGTGGGAGTAAGCTGGATGAAATTTTCTCTCATCGTATTCAGTGGGTATGTACTGCTCAATCTTTTATTCGCACTCGTTTATTATCTTCTGGGCGTTGATACCCACCTGCTTGGAGTAATTGCTTCAAGCGAAATGGATAAATTTCTGGAATCGTTTTTCTTCAGCTCACAGTCATTTACTACTGTCGGATACGGCAGGATAAGTCCGGTGGGTGTGTGGACAAGCTCTATAGCGGCATTTGAATCGCTGGTCGGACTAATGTGCCTGGCAATCGCGACCGGATTGTTTTATGGCAGATTCTCAAAGCCGGTATCGAAGGTGCTGTACAGCAAAAATGCAGTGGTTACCCGGTTCAACGATGTTACCGCGTTCCAGTTCAGGATTGCCAATGAGCAGAAATCCGAGCTGATCGATGTTGAAGTCCGCGTAATGTTCAGCATACTGCGTGAACAAGATGCGAGCACACCATACAGGAAATATTATAACCTGAAACTCGAGTTCAGTAAGATCAATTTTTTCTCGCTCATATGGACAGTAAATCATATAATCGATAGCGAGAGTCCGCTTTACGGCTTAACAAAAAATGATCTGGCAAACGGCCATGCAGAATTTCTTATACTTGTACAGGGATATGATGATACGTTCATGTCGAATGTTCATTCGCGTTCTTCATATCGTCATAATGAGATTTTGTGGAATTCGAAATTTGCAAATGTGTATGGCTTTGATGAAGACGGCAGAACAACAGTAGCACTGGATAAGATAAGTGAAACAGAGAAAGTGCTGAGTTAACTTTGAATCACCATATCTGATTTGTATGTAAGCAAGTTCACAATCAATCAGACTTTAACACTGAATAAAAAGTAACCGAATATTATACGCATATTACGTACTCCCTCCCCTTCGGGGAGGGCTGGGGAGGGGTCTGAATTTATAAACACCTTCATTTGGGATTCTTGTATTGGGTAGGAGAGTGCTATCAGAAAACCAGAGGGATTTTAGTCCTGAAACCAATATTCTCCTAAAAATTGCAAAAACTCATAAATTCCCTTTCACCCTACATATCTCATTATTTTTGCGTATCTTTGTATATACAATTCATGCCGCGGGCATGATAAAAACACCTTCAGCTATACCTCATAAGTGAAATCCGCAGTATATCCGAAGAAGCGAATCAACAACAACAAATCATACAGAAGTGATCTTCATGCGGAAATTTGATGAATATTACTTTTGAATTTCCATATCGTATGGAGATTACTAAATCTTAATGAAAGAATTATTGGAAACATTGAAGTTTGAGGACTTAAACCTCTCAAAAGAAGTTACAAAAGCAGTCGCAGATCTTGGTTTCGAAGAAGCCACACCTATCCAGTCACAGGCTATACCTTTCTTGCTTGAAGGCAGGGATCTGATAGGGCAGGCACAAACGGGAACCGGCAAAACAGCAGCGTTTGGCATCCCGGTTATCGAAAAGATAGACGCAGGCGTGAAAGCTACGCAGGCTATTGTTCTTTGCCCAACCCGTGAGCTGGCGATCCAGGTTGCTGAAGGATTCAGCGATCTGCTAAAATACAAGAAGGGCATCAAAGTACTTCCCGTTTACGGCGGGCAGACCATCGAACGGCAGATCAGCGCTTTGAGAAGAGGCGTGCATATCGTAATCGCAACACCCGGCAGACTGATAGATCATATCGAAAGAAAAACTATTGACCTTTCAACAGTTGGGACAGTTGTGCTTGATGAAGCCGATGAAATGCTTAATATGGGCTTCCGTGATGACATGGAAACCATTTTGAAAAGGGTGCCCAAAGAGAACAGGCAGACTGTTTTCTTTTCAGCAACAATGCCTAAGCCTATTTTAGACCTTACTCGCAAATACCTGAACTCGCCTGAACATATCAAAGTTGTTCATAAGGAGCTTACAGTTCCCAATATTCAGCAGTTCTATTACGAGATAAAGCCTAACATGAAGCTGGAAGTGCTTTGCAGGCTTATTGATGTCAATAATCCCACACTCTCGCTTGTGTTCTGTAATACTAAACGAACTGTTGATACACTTGTTGCGCATCTGAAAGCAAGGGGATACTCTGCTGAAGCAATTCACGGCGACCTGAAGCAGAACCAGCGTGATAAAGTTATGCAGAAATTCCGCTCAGGCAAGCTTGACCTATTGGTTGCGACAGATGTTGCGGCTCGCGGTATTGATGTTGATGACATTGACGCTGTATTTAACTATGATATGCCGCAGGATGAAGAGTACTATGTTCACCGTATAGGCAGAACCGCACGCGCGGGAAGGAATGGACAATCACACACTTTTGTTGTTGGCAAGGAATTCCATAACATCCGTGAAATTGAACGTTATACCAAAAGTAAGATATTAAGGAAGGATCCGCCATCATCCGAAGCGGTTGCAGAGCTAAGAACTACCAGCTTCCTTGAAGAAGTCAAGAAAGCGATTGGCACCGGCGAGGACCTTAAAAAGTACGATGTATATATTGAAAAGCTTGTTGATGATGACTTTACCACATTCGAGATCGCAGGCGGTTTAATGAAAATGCTTCTGGCTAAAGAAATAAAGGCTATTGAAGAAGCGCCAAAGGATTTCGGCAGCTATGATGATTCAAGAGGAAGAGGAGATAGAGGTAAAAGAGACAGAGGGGAGAGAAATGAAAGGTTCGGCAGGAAAGGCAAAGAATCTCGTGGTGAGTGGAATAAGGAGAGAAAAGGTGATTTCAAAAACCGCGAAGACCGGAGAAAAGATGATAAGAAGAGCTTCAAGGGAAACAAAGCGGCCAAAGATTACAGTGTAGGCAAAGATATGGTAAGGCTCTTTATGAATGTTGGGAAAAAATCAAAAGTGAGCGCATCAGATATACTCGGCGCAATTACC
The DNA here is from genome assembly GCA_041917655.1 of Ignavibacteria bacterium. Taxonomy (GTDB): domain Bacteria; phylum Bacteroidota; class Ignavibacteria; order Tepidaquicellales; family OLB5; genus OLB5. The sequence continues at coordinate 36,367 of JAYRXC010000022.1, forward strand.
GGCGAAGCCGGTGTTCCGGGAAGCTCGGTGGGCACTATAGATATTTATGACAAGTTCGCTTTTGTTGATGTTGCCAAAAAGCATGCAAACGAAGTAATTGACGCTATGAGCAATAACCAGATCAAAGGTAACCGTGTTTCAATTGAGGTTGCCAAAGGTAAATAAGTACTATCCAAAAATAAAAAACCTGCGTATCTGAAATGCGCAGGTTTTTTTACATCCACTATTTAGCTATAGCTACTCTTTGTAATAAAATACGTGCTGTTCGCCTTCATTCAGTATCTTTAGTCCCTCAGAATAGGGCTTTGATATGGCTAAGCCGGTAGCGGAGTTCTTCCCGTACCTCTCTGCCAGCTCGCGAAGCACATAAACAGGAATATCCGGGTCATCAAAGTACTGCATTGCGCCGTAATGCACAGGTATCATATAATCAGCCCTTAGCTGATCGAATACCTTCAATGCACCTAATGATGCCAGGTGGTAATAGCTGCCGTCAGTTTCGCAATCCCTGCACGGACCAACCGGTATAAGCGCAAGGTCAATCTTAAACTTGCTTCCCAGAACCCTGTAAGCATATTCATCGTAGGTTGTATCACCTCCGTAAAAAACTGTGATCCCTTTATATTCAATTATGTAACCCGTACAGCCCGGTACGTTCCATGTGTAGCTGTCTAATCCGTACCTGCCGCCCTGGTGCAGCGCAAATACTGCTGTTATCCTAATACCATTTACTTCCCGTGATTCGCCAATATAGCCTAACTTTTCCGAATTGCCGGTTTTCAGACGTATCATTTCCATATTATAAGAAGGCAGGTATTCCTCCGCGCCAACCGGAACCACAAGCTTTGCTTCGGGGAACATATCATCCAAATTCTTCAAGCTGCCTAAGCTCATATGGTCCATATGCGCATGAGATACTGCAATGAGGTCAAGCTTCGGAATGTTCTTCATTTCCAGGCCCGCTTCCACTTTCCGCAGCACAACTCCGGATATTACATCTTCAAATACGGGGTCTATAAGTATCACCTTGTCTTCAATCTGCAAAAATACAGTTGAGTGCCCAACCCAAAGTGCGGATAACCTTACGTTCTCTTTGATCGGATTTTTGATCTTATTTTTAACTTTCTCAGGTTCACCGAAAACTGAATCACCGATATTTTTCAATCCGACCCTCACAGGCCAGCACCCGTACATTACTGCGGCAAAGGTTACGAGCAAAACGGTACTTGTCATGTATTTAATCACTTAATCAGAAATATTTAATGTAAAATCCAATATTGTATTTGCTCCTGTCGTCGAAATTATAGTTGAACTGAATGCCAACAAAGCTGAAGAGGAAATAGAGTCCTGCTTCTGCAGACCAGAATCCGTTTTTACCGGTCAGCTCATCCTTACGGTGGTTATACTTTCCTCCAAGGCTGAAAGAGATCTTCTCGCCGTCGCCTTTGACCGGGAGTATGATCCTGCTTCCGGCGCTGATGCCAAATCTTGATAAGCCAGAATATTTGTATCCTGTTACCGTCCACTCGGGCTGAATGAATATATCCATTGAGCCGGTGAATCTGCGAACGGGATTAATTTTGAAGAATTGAACCGGGGATGTGTATTTATTCGAGCGAAACGATATGTTTATGGGAATTATCTGCCAGCGCAGGCCAAGCTGTACTTTTGAATTGAGGTTATCTGAATCCTGATATAAAACCGGTGAGGGAATTAGCTGAAACAGAGCCCATGAGCGGTACATAGCTCCTTTATCCGTCTCGTCCTGTGCCCTAATAGATACGCACAAAAGTAGGGCAAGTAACATGGCCTGAATGGTCTTAATTTGGCTGCTCATCTGGTAAAATGGATTTAACCTAACAAATAGAAAATCACGCATTAAAGTTTCTTGTCAGCGACAAAAATCATTGAATTGCAACTTCTTTTAATTTTAGCTATTTTTGTTAAAATAGTTAAAAAAATATAAAAATCACGGAGATTTATAATGGCAGTAGTTGATATTGTAATGCCTAAAATGGGCGAATCTATAATGGATGGCAGGATTCTGAAATGGTTCAAGCAGCCTGGCGATAAAGTTGATAGAGACGAGACACTGTTTGAAATATCCACAGATAAAGTAGATACCGAAGTACCTTCAGCAGAAGGCGGTATCTTAGTTGAGGTATTGTTCGCCGAAGGTGATACTGCCAATGTTGGCGACGTGGTTGCGAGAATTGAAACTGATGCTGCCAATGCAAACGTAAAAACTGGTGTAACGAAACAGGAAACCAAAGAAGAGCCAAAGGCTGAGACCAAACCTGAGCCTGTTGCTGTTAAGCAGGAAGAAAAAAAGGCAGAAGCTCCGAAAGCTCCGGCTGGTGATACAAAGACAGGCGGCGGTTCAGGATTCTTCTCTCCGCTTGTGCTTTCAATAGCGCAGAAGGAAGGCATTTCAATGGATGAGCTTTCTTCGATTAGCGGCACAGGTGTTGGCGGAAGGGTCCGCAAGCAGGATGTATTCGCATTCCTCGAAGACAGGAAGTCAGGCAAACCTACCAAAACCGCTGAGAAAGAGTACCCCGGTATACACGGCGCTACTCAGGGCGGAACTAAAGAGCCTTCAACAGCCAAGGCAGTAATTGCTGATAAGAAACCGGTTGAATACAAAGCTCCCGAGCTTCATAAATCAATAGATCTTACCAATCTTTACAATATGCCGGGTGTAGATGTTGTTCCTATGGATACTCTGCAATCTAAAATGGCTGAGCATATGGTTATGAGCATCCATACTTCGCCGCATGTTGCTGCTATAGCAGAGTGCGATATGAGCGCAGTTGACAGGGCACGCAAGGCAATGGGAGATGAATTCCAGAAACGCGAAGGCATTAAGCTTTCTTACATGCCGTTTATATGCGAAGCAGTAGTAAAGGCTCTTAAAGATTTCCCGCTTGTAAACGCTTCGATCGATGGAACAAATATCCTTGTTAAGAGTTTCATAAACTTAGGAATAGCCGTTGCGATGGATAACGGCGGATTGATAGTACCGGTTATAAAGAACGCAGACTCAAAGAACCTGACAGGTATTGCCAGGGAAATGAACGATCTTGCAAAACGTGCAAGAGTGAAAAAGCTTACGCTTGATGAGATACAGGACGGTACTTTCACAATTACCAATTACGGCGTATTCGGTAACATTATCGGAACACCGATAATTAACCAGCCGCAGGTTGCAATACTTGGGACCGGCGCAATTAAAAAACGCCCGATGGTGGTTGAGACTTCCGAAGGTGATGCAATTGTGATTAAGCCGATGATGTACTTAACGCTTTCATTCGATCACAGGCTGATCGATGGTGCTTTGGGCGGGAAGTTCATCATGAAGGTAGTTGAATACCTCGAAAACTACACCGCATAGCTTATAAGGCTTTGATGTAGTTACGTACTGGGCGGCTTCAGGGAAGAGATTGAATAATAAAAAAATATATATATGACAAATTCATTCGGTACACCCCCTGATCCCAATAATTTACAGGGAGATGAGAAAATGCTTGCGCTTTTTTCTCATCTTTCCTTATTTTTAGGGGGCATTGTTCTTCCAATCATTTTTTGGGCAACTAACAGGGATAAATCAAAGTTTGTAACATTTCATGCTTTGCAGGCATTGTGGTTCCATATTGCCTATGTTGCATTGATTATCGTTTGGGTAATCGTATTCGTTCTGATCGGAGTAGTTGGCGGAATTGGTTTTGGTGCCTTTGCCAGTACTACTGGAGGTAAAGAGATGCCGTTGTTTTTTATAATCATTATGATAGCATTCTATGCTACTCTTTTTGCTCTCATTTTTGGAACGATTGCATACTCCATATTCATGGGGATCAAGTCATACAAAGGCGAGCTGTGCAAGTACCCGATAATCGGCAAAAAAGTATATGCGAAGGTATATGGATCCGCAGCCTGAAAACGCAACTCAGGAAGAAAGGCTGTACGGCCTGTTCGTACATCTTTCTATGTTCTTTGGAAGCCTGATCATACCGTTCGTTTTTTGGGCGGTCAATAAGGATAGATCAAAGTTCGTGTCATTTCATTCGCTGCAGGCTTTGTTCTTCCACATTGCATACACTGTTGTACTGGTATTCCTTGTGATCTTTGTGGCTGCCGCGGGAATTGCCTCTGGACTTATAGTTCCCGGCTATGACGGCCCTCCGCGTATGGGGGCATTGCAGATCATTGTATTGCTGGTGATAGCTGTGATAGTGCTGGGTTTCATTGGAGCAAGTATTGCGCTCTCTCTGATCAATGCTTTCTCTGCATACAAAGGCGGGATGAAAAAGTATCCCGTAATAGGAAACATAGTTCATAAAAAAGTTTACGGTTTGAATTGACCTCACCCCCGGCCCCTCTCCTGCAAGGAGAGGGAAGTAAGGTGCGAAAATTTTTAATGCATATTCCCCCTCTCCCGCCGGGAGAGGGGATTAGTGGTGAGGGTAGAAAACAATAAAACATAATGTCTGAATTAGTTCAAATAAAATATATAAACACCCACCAGAAGAAGCATTCTGTTGAGAATCCAGAGATCGAAAATAACCGCAGGCCTGACTGGCTGAAGGTTAAGCTTCCAACCGGTGAAAATGTAGCATACCTGAAAGAGCTTGTAAGCAAAAAAAAGCTCAATACAGTATGCGAAGACGCACGCTGCCCAAATATGGCAGAGTGCTGGCACCGCAAGACCGCCACTTTCATGATACTCGGCGAAACCTGCACAAGGTCATGCGGATTCTGCTCGGTGAAGCTTGGTAAGCCTGAAGCATTAGATTACGATGAGCCGAGAAGAGTGGCTGAATCCGTAAGAGAGCTTGGGCTTAAACATGCGGTAATTACTTCTGTTGATAGAGATGACCAAAAGCTTGGCGGCGCCGATATATTCGCAATGACGATCAATATGATCCGCGAGCTATCACCCGAGTGCAAAGTGGAAGTGCTGATACCCGATTTCCGCGGAAACTGGGATGCCCTTGAGCTTGTTATCAAGGCAAGGCCGGATATTTTAAATCACAATATCGAAACTGTGCCGAGGCTTTATCATTTTGTCAGGCCGCAGGCCGAATATGAGCGTACTTTAGAATTGCTTAAGATAGGTAAGGAAAAAGGGCTCATTACAAAAAGCGGGTTCATGGTTGGATTAGGTGAAACGGATGATGAAGTTTATGAGCTGATGCATGACCTGAAAACTGTGAATTGTGATATAGTAACCATAGGACAGTATCTTAGACCCACCAAAAGCCATTTGCCGGTTCAAAGATATGTGCATCCGGATATTTTCAGGGAATACAAGCTTAAAGGGCTGGAAATGGGATTCCGCCATGTTGAATCGGGTCCGCTGGTCAGAAGCTCATACCACGCAGATGAACAATCAGTTTAATTTTAATTTATACGGAGTAATTATTTGAATAAGATTAACGCCCTCTTTTTTGCTGTTATCTTTTTTGCTCTTTCGGCTGTCTCATTTTCCCAGAAACTGAATCCTGAAACTACCGACTACAGGTACTGGATCTATTTCAAAGATAAAGGAGAGTATAAGCCCGGCATGCAGTTAGAGCAGGGAAGCGATGCTTACAGGCTGGCATCTGCAGAGCTGACAGAGAAAGCTCTTTGGCGCAGGTCTAAAGTGCTGGCACCTGAGAACCTGGTTGGTTATAACGATCTGCCGGTTAACCCTGCTTATATCGAGAAGGTTAAAGAGCTTGGCGTGAAACCGCATGCGGTTTCAAAATGGCTGAACGCAGTCAGTATCTTGGCAAAAAAAGATAAGCTCGATGAGATCAAGAAGCTTGGTTTTGTTGAAAAAATTGAAGGAGTTGCTTACCTTGATTTTGTGAGAATGCCGGGCTCTGTAAACAAGCAGATACAAAGATCAGCACCGCCGAAAACAAGATATGATTATGGTGTTTCTTATTGGCAGAATGAGCAGATAAAGGTGCCCATGCTGCATGACCTTGGCGTAACCGGCTTTGGTGTGACAGTGGGTATGTGCGATGACGGCTTTAACTGGAGGCAGCATGAAGCTTTGAACACCAGGAATGTTATCGATGAGTTTGACTGGATAAACAAGGATGACTCTGTGCAATACCAGCAGCAGCCAAACCAGTTTCCCGGTGATCCATATGATCAGGATGGCCATGGTACTTCCACGATGTCAACACTTGGCGGATTCATGCCGGGTCAGCTGATTGGTCCAGCGTTTGATGTAGAGTTCTACCTCAGCAAGACCGAGGCAGGCGCATCTGAGACACCGGTAGAGGAAGATTACTGGCTGGAAGCTGTTGAATGGATGGAAGCGCAGGGTGTGGAAGTAATTTCAAGCTCACTGATTTATAAGCCTTTCGATCTGCCGCACAATCAGTACTATTACAAAGATATGGATGGCAAGACTACCATTACTGTACGCGCCGCAGAGCTTGCGGTTTCTCTCGGTGTGGTAGTGGTAAACTCAATGGGTAATGAAAACCAAACGCAGCCGCCGAGCATAGTTTCACCGCCTGACGGCGAGCATGTAATTGCAGTTGGCGCTGTTGATAGCGCGGGGCGTATTGCATATTTCAGCTCCAACGGTCCCACAAGCGATGGCCGTATGAAGCCGGATGTTGTTGCAATGGGTGTAGATGTTTATGCCGCGGCTTCGTATTCATTTACATACGATACTGCAGGATACTCATTTGTCAGCGGCACTTCATTTTCTGCACCGCTGACCGCAGGCGTTTGCGCGCTGATACTTTCTGCTCACCCCGAGCTTACTCCCGCACAGGTGATGGAAGCGCTAAAGATGACAGCGGATAAGAAGGACTCGCCAAACAATGTTTACGGCTGGGGACTCGTTAACGCATATAACGCAGCTTTGTATTTCGGAATGTTCTTAAGCAATAAACCTGAATTAGAACAGGTTGGCGATAACCAGAAAATATCGATCAATGTTGTATCAGCGAAGACTATAGTTCCTGAATATGTTAAGATGTTTTACTCGTTGAACGGGGGAGAGTATCAGGAACGGCTGATGGTTTTAGAAGGCAATACTGATAATACAAATTCAGGAAAATATTCGGCAACAGTTCCGTTTGATGTATCTGCGGATAATGTTAAGTTTTACTTCTCGGCTTCGGATAACGAACAATCGAAAACATCACCGTACCGCGCGCCGGAAAAATTCTTCTATATGAACAGTGATACGAAGAAGATAGAGATATACTGATCAACTAAAATAAAAAGGATACAAAGATAATATTTGGATAAACTTCATAGTACAAAAAAAGCGGAAGAAAAAGCGATACTGGTTTGCACAACTATACCCAAATCAACTACAGCTAAATCCGTTAAACAGAAGATAACAAAAGAGCACCTCGAAGAGCTTGAGTTCCTGACTCAAACCGCGGGCGCGGTTGTTGTTGATAAGTTTTACCAGGAAAGGGATAACATTGATAAATCCCTCTTCATCGGCAAAGGAAAGGCTCAGGAGATAGCCAAGAAAGTTGAAGATGACGGCATTGATCTTGTTATTTTCGAAAACTCTCTTTCGCCAACGCAGATAAGGAACCTTGAGAAGATAATCAAGTGCAAGGTTATCGATAAGCCCGCGCTTATACTTGATATTTTCGCATCAAATGCGCGCACTTCGGAGGCTAAGACACAGGTCGAGCTTGCACAGCTCCAGTACCTGCAGGCAAGGCTAACACGCGCATGGACGCATTTATCGAAGCAGCTTGGTGGTATCGGCACAAAGGGCCCCGGTGAAACGCAGATCGAAACAGACAGGCGACTGATCGGTACCAGGATATCTATGCTCAAGGAAAAGCTCAGGAAGATAGAAGAGCAGCGCAAAACTCAGCGGCAGCAGAGGGATAATTATTCACGCATAGCCCTTGTTGGATATACCAACGTAGGCAAATCAACACTGCTTAACCATTTAACCAATGCGGGCGTATATGTTGAGAACAAGTTATTCGCTACGCTGGATACATCTACCAAGATGCTCAAAGAGATCAACGGCAAACGGCTTCCGCAGCCTGTTTTGATAAGCGATACGGTTGGATTCATCCGTAATCTGCCGCATGACCTCATAGAGTCATTCAAAAGCACACTTGCCGAAGTTGTGGAAGCGGATATCCTGCTGCATGTTGTGGATATTTCATCCGAGAGCTTCCAGGACCAGATAGCAGTTGTTGAAGAAACACTGAAGGATATCGGCGCGAACACCGGCCAGGTTATAATGGTATTCAACAAGGTTGATAAGCTTGTAAGCAATGACAAGCAGGCTTTGATAGCGGGGCTTAAGAAGACATATCCGAATTCAGTATTCATTTCGGCATATAAAGGCATCAACATGGGCAGCCTGTTCGATAAGATCATCGACATGATGCATGAGGAGATCGAGCAGATAGAGGTGAAGATACCGGCCGGTGATCCGGATGCATACAGGATAATTAACAAGCTGCACGAAACAGCGGATATAATCTCGACGAAATATCTTTCAAAAAATATAAAGCTGGTTATTAAAGGCAATAAAAAAGTTTTACAGAAGCTCCTAAGCTCTCTGGATAAGACGGAAAAACCGGTAAGAGGAAAACGTAACACAAAAAATAATAGAAAGGAATTGCCTGCTTTAGATGAAGCTTAGTATTTAATCTTCATACACCATATACAGCCGCAGGCGGGGATCTTAATAATGTCAACAAATTACAAAGGCGTAGATTATTTCAATATCGATGCACTGCTTTCAGAAGAAGAAAGAATGATACGCGATACAACGCGTGAGTTCGTTTCGAATGAAGTTATACCAATCATAGAAAAACATAACCAGGCCATGACCTTCCCGAAGGATCTAATCCCTAAGATGGCAGAACTTGGATTTTTCGGGCCCACACTGCCTTCAAAATACGGCGGCATGGAAGTAAATAATGTAGCATACGGCCTGATGATGATGGAGCTTGAGCGCGGCGATTCCGGCCTCAGAAGCTTCGCTTCGGTTCAGTCAGGGCTTGTTATGTATCCCATTTACGCATACGGCTCGGAAGAACAGCGTATGAAATGGCTGCCTTCGCTTGCCAAGGCAGAGAAGATAGGCTGCTTCGGGTTAACTGAGCCTGATTTCGGCTCCAACCCCGGCGGAATGATAACCACTGCAAAAAAAGTTGATGGCGGCTATATTCTGAACGGCGCAAAGATGTGGATAACTAACTCACCAATAGCCGATGTTGCCGTTGTATGGGCTAAGCTTGATGGGGTTGTGCATGGATTTTTAGTTGAGCGCGGGTTTAAAGGATTCACAACACCGGAAACCCACGGCAAGCTTTCGCTTCGCGCTTCTGTAACGGGCGAGATCATCCTGCAGGATGTGTTCGTACCTGATGAGAACCTGCTGCCCGGCGTTAAAGGGCTTAAAGGTCCTTTAGGATGCCTGAACCAGGCAAGATACGGTATTGCATGGGGTGTGCTTGGCAGCGCAATGGAGTGTTATGTAACCGCGCTGCAATATGCGCAGTCAAGGATACAGTTCGATAGGCCCATTGCGGCATTCCAGATTACACAGGAGAAGCTTGTGTGGATGCTGAACGAGATCACCAAAGGCCAGCTTATGGTTTATAGACTCGGCAGAATGAAGGATGACGGCTCATTAAAGCATGTGCATGTAAGCATGGCGAAGCGCAATAACTGCGAAATAGCGCTCACTATCTGCCGCATGGCAAGGGAAGTGCTTGGAGCAAACGGAATACTTGATGAATACCCGGTAATGCGACACGCGAATAACCTGGAATCAGTTAAGACCTACGAAGGCACGCATGAAATGCATACGCTGATAATAGGCGAAGATATAACAGGCATCCCGGCTTTCAGGGTGGACGGGAAATAGACCCCTCCCAACCCTCCCCGAAGGGGAGGTCTTTCAAATACTTTGTCATTCCTGCGGAGGCAGGAATCTTAGGAATAAGGCGGATCATTGGTCCGCCTTTTTATTTGCCACAGTAGCACAGACATGCAGAAGAGCACTTCGTGACTTGTCTGTGTTAATACTTTTTTATTTACTAAAAAGAATGAAAACGAATATGCTGCTTTATATTGCATTAAGTATAAATCTGGCAAATAGACACAAAGACTCAAAGGCTCAAAGAATGGTAACACAAATGTTCTCTCAATGTTTGTTAGCACGGCTTTTAGTAGCACAGACATTCCTGTCTGTGTTTATCTGATAAAGATAGTAAAGTAGCACAGAAATGTAGAAGAGCACTTCGTGACCTGTCTGTGAAAATACTTTTTATTTACTTGAAAGAAGGAAACACCAATAACCGAATTTATAATCACGCTTAAAAAAAATCATGCAAATAGACACAAAGGCTCAAAGACTCAAAGTTCAGTAGCACAGACATGTAGAAGAGCACTACGTGACCTGTCTGTGATTTATTGATGATTAAATGATGTTGATGTTATTGCTGTTGGTCAGAAGACCAACAGCGGGGAGAAATTTTGTTTCAATTAATATCATATGCTGACTAATTGAATCTTAATCCAGAAATTGCATCTATGCTTTTGCTCGAAGGTAAAAATGCATTCTATCAATGACTTTGGAGTTTCTTCAAAAAATTATCATTTAAATCTCTTCTGAGTTTCTTATCAGATTACCATCTAAACATTAGTACATAATTTTAGTCTTGTTAAATATTTAACTTTTTTTAATTTATAAAATGACTTAAATTTATTGGCATATAACAGAATTAAAACTATGAACTTACAAAAAATTAAAATATCAAACTTCAGGTGTATTGATGATCTGTCAATAGAAATTGAGCCTGTAAACAAAGGCTATGCATATTCTTTGATTGGAATAAATGAATCTGGTAAGAGTAGTATTCTGAAAGCTATTTCATTGATACAAAAGAGTGAAGCATTGTATTCGACAGATTTTTATGACCTTGATAAACCAGTTAAAATTAGTTTTGTTTATAAAGTAACACCTGCGGAACGTAATGATCTTCTAAAATATTTAAAAGAAGAACACAATATGTCGTTCGTATTCCCCCAAATTATGACTGTTACGATTGAGACAGTTTACTTAAGTAATGGAATTGTGGATACCTGTGAAAATATTGTTTTTTCGAGATATATGTTTAATGAGCATATAGTATTAAATGGAATAGTGATGACAAAGAAAGAATATTCGAAACTATTGACAAGTGATTCAAAGACGGTCAAGAATAGTTTGGATAGTCTATCAATTGTAACGGATGGAAATAAAACTAATCAAAAGTCCGAAGAAGAAATTGATCAAAATGATGAAGGTGATGAAGATGATGAAGGTGATGAAGATGATGAAGGTGATGAAGATGATGAAGAAGATGAAGATCTAGATGACGAAAATGAAGAAGATGACCAAAAAGAAGATAAAAGTGAAGACAGTGCTGTAGAGTTAAATTTAAATGAGTTTTTTGATGAATATTTGCCAGATTATTTCAGAAAACTATCACATAATGTTGTTTTATGGAAGTCAAACCCACAGTTCTTAATTTCAGATGAGATTAACTTGAAGCTTTTTGCGGAAAGACCTCAAGAAATTTCAGTTCCTCTTAAAAATTGTTTTTATCTATCAGGATTAAACAACATTAAATCGGAAATATCAAACCTTAGTTCTCCTGTGGCAATACAAAACTTAGAAGATCGATTAAATTACAATGTCACAAAACACATAAAAAAAGTATGGCCGGAACATCCTGTCAAAATAAAATTCAAAATAAATGAAAAAAAGTTATCTTTTTTGATTGAAGACGAAGGAGTACGATATAAGAATAAAACAACAAGCCAAAGAAGTGACGGATTTAGACAGTTAATATCATTCTTATTAACAAAATCCGCAGAGCATTCTACAGACGAACTTAAAAATTCGATATTGTTACTGGATGAACCAGAAGTACATCTCCATCCAAGTGCTCAAATCAATCTAAAGAATGAACTTTTGAAATTATCTTTAGCAAATAATAATATTGTAATGTATGCTACCCATTCAAACTACATGATTGATAAAGAGAACATTGAAAGATGCTATCGCGTTGAAAAGATTGGAAATTTAACCTCTGCAATAAAGAGAATAAAGGCTCATAGTGCTTCTTACTCCGAGGTAAACTATGAAGTATTTGATATTCCGACTACTGATTACCACAATGAGCTTTATGGGTTCATTGAGGAATTTCACAAAACTAAATTAGATAAAATAGAAAAAGATATGACTTGGTATAATTCAAAATCTCAAAAGACTGAAGAAGTATCACTACCTACTTTTATAAGACATTCTATTCATCATCCAGAAAACAAAAAAAATAAGAAATTCAGTGAATCAGATTTAAAAAAATCAATTGAAATCCTTCGGGGAATTGTACAGAATGATAACGGCCAATAGTGCAGCCTAGTTAATTGTGTAATTTTGAATATGCAGAGAAAAATACAGCTGACTTACTTTGAATTTCAATTTACCGATTCACCATTCTACAATCATTAACTAACAGGTAATTTTTACCCTAATGGTTCATAACAAATAATCAAAAAAGGGGGCTCATTAAGAGAAAATGGAATACGTATAGAGAAGATTCCGTACAAGGATACATACAAGGAGATTGTTGATAGATTCCCAAAGAGCCTTGCTACTGATCACATCAAATCATACAGGAATCATGATTTGCAGATTGTTAAGGAATCATTAGGCAAGATAATTTACGGGCGTGATGTTAACAGCGGCTATAACTCACCCCGGGATACTGAGGACGCTAAGAGATTCCTGAAACAGCTCGAATTGCAGGTCAGGGAAGCGTAAGCAGGTAAGTTCCGGGTTCGCGGTTACTTGCTAATTTCCCGTTGTTTCTGAAAAAACTTACACGTAATTTTGCCCTTATGACAACCACAGATAACCAAAAGATAAAGCTTATTGCCGATGTAGCGCTTTTCCATAAGGATAAAGTCCTGCTCTGCAAATACAAAGATGCCAATAAATACGACCATCAAAAGGGCTGGTTCCTGCCGGATGACCTCGTGAAGTTTGATGAGCATCCTTCGGATGCGGCAAGGAGGATTCTGAATGAGCAAATGAGCTACATTACCGCAAATCTGGCGCTCGGATTCATCGAGTCATTCGTTGGCAATGACGGCTCATGGCATTTGATATTCCACTATTACCAGCGTGTAGATGCGCTGCCGGAAATTATGCCGACAGGCGAGATCAGCGAGTACAAGTGGTTTGAACGCTATGCGCTTCCCGACGTAAGCGAAATTGCACACCGCGGCTGGGCAAAATACACCATTGATAAATTACTTCAAAATTAACCTGCATATACTGTAATACATGCACAACTACGAAACAGTGATCGTATTGAAGTCCTCTCATTTGGTACTTAACCGAAATCTAAACGATATAACCCATGAAGAAAGCCTGATTACTCCGCAGGGCGGAGGAAATTCTATTAACTGGATACTTGGGCATATTCTTGTCAGCCGTGATGATATCAGGGAGATTCTTGGACTTGATAAGTTATATGGTGATGAAATGAAAATGTATCACCGCGGGGCTGAAGCCGTTGATCCGAAAGAACTTTTGCAATTTAGCAGACTTATGGAGATGTACAATTCCGGGCAAAAGATTCTTGAAGAAAAACTGAAGGAGACTGATCTGCGTGATAATGATGAAAAATACCGGATGGTGACATTTCTGGTATTTCATGAATCATACCACACGGGTCAGACAGGTATATTAAGAAGGATAGCCGGAAAAGAAGGAGCAATAAAATAAATGGCAGTTGAAAGAGATTTTGACAAGCTGTGGAATTACGAGGATCCCGCGGCGACCGAAGCAAAGTTCCGCGAGCTGCTTCCTGCGGCTGAAAAGGGGAAGGATAAAAGCTATTACATAGAGCTGCTTACACAGCTTGCCCGCACCCAAAGCCTGCAGATGAAGTTTGATAAGGCGCACGAGCTGCTTGATAAAGCCATGAAAATGATCACGGCTGAGCATATTGTTCCAAGGATCAGGTTCATGCTCGAGCGGGGGAGGACTTACAACTCCTCAAAGGAATATGAAAAGGCCCGTGAGCTTTTCCATGCGGCATACTTGCAAGCGGAAAAGTACGGCGAGGATAATCTTGCCATTGACGCCGTTCACATGCTTGGTATTGTGGATAAAGGCGAGGACTCGCTGAAATGGAACAATCTCGCCATTGAAATGGCGGAAAGAACAATGGATGAAAAAGCGAAGAGATGGCTGGGTTCGTTATACAATAACACCGGGTGGACATATCACGACATGGAGGAATATGATAAGGCTCTTTCACTTTTCGAAAGAAATGTAACGTGGCATACTGAAAGAAAATCCGGAATACAGCTTTACATTGCAAAATGGTCTGTAGCCAGATGCCTGCGCTCGCTTGGCAGGGTGGAAGAAGCCCTGAAGATGCAGATGGGCTTCCGCGATTCTGAAAATGAAAAGATGGCATGCGAAGACGGGTACAATAACCAGGAAATTGGTGAGTGTCTATTGGCACTGGGCAGGGTGGAAGAATCGAAGCCATATTTCCGCGAGGCATATAAACTGCTTTCAAATGATGCCTGGATCGCGGCGAACGAAAAGGAAATTCTCGAAGACCTAAAAGCAAAAAGCGAATAGAGTGCCGGATAGCAGTATATTAGTGTTCGTTTTAGCCGGCCTTGCGCTGAACATTACTCCCGGACCGGATATGATGTTTATAATCACGAAAAGTGTTGCCGGCAGCACCAGGAGCGGTGTAGTATCATCACTTGGGATCGCCTCGGGAAGCTTGGTGCATACATTGCTTGCGGCATTTGGATTTTCGGCTGTGCTCATGGCAGTTCCTGCTGCATACGAGATCATTAAATACACCGGCGCCGCTTACCTCGTTTATTTAGGTGTGAAGGTATTTTTCTCAAAGAAGGAATCTGTTCAGTCCGAAACACACAAACCTTCCAGACTGCACTCGGTTTTTGTACAAGCAATGCTTACAAATATATTTAATCCAAAAGTAGCACTATTTTTCCTGGCGTTCATTCCACAATTCATAACACCCGGTCAAAACGTAACCATGCAGTTCATTTTGCTTGGACTCCTTTTTAATTTTAATGGAACTGTTGTCAACATTATTGTAGCATTTATATCAGGCAGAGTAGGCAGTACTTTGAAGAAAAGGCTAAAGGAATCTGCCATTTTCAAATGGATCACTGCAAGTGTGTTTATCGGACTTGGTTTAAGTCTGGCGCTATTGGAGAGGAAATAGTTGGCGGAAGTTCTTAAAGCAGGTTCATATCTCGGTATTACGAAAAACTGCAGGGAGTATAACGGTATAATCCTTTCTGATACCCACTACAGCAGTTCGGATATATTCCCCGCGCATTCACATGAGAATCTTTACATCGCATACGTTACAGAAGGTAACTACATTGAGAGATCAAAAGGCGAAACCCGGCGGCATTTCCCCGGTTCGGTTGTGCTGCACCGCTCCGATGAAAGGCATTCCAACGATAATTTTTCCGGTACCAGCAGGATACTAAATGCCGAGATCAGCATGGAATGGTTCAGCAGATACGGTATGGATTATTCAGCCATTGAAAGCAATGTTAACCGAAACCGGTTTGATCTGCAGGTAATTCTGGCCGGGCTGTACAGGGAGTATGTTATTAATGATAACATGACGCATCTTTCGATTGAATCGGGGCTAATGAAGATGTTCCATGAAACAGCAATGAACGGTTCTGGCATTACTTCCCGAAAACCCGCATGGGTAAAACGCATCAGGGAAATAATGTATTTTGAAGATGCGGCGAACATGAATCTTGTTTATTTTTCCGCCGAAACAGGGGTTCATGCGGCGCATATATCAAGGGATTTCAGTAAGCATTTTGCGTGTTCAATGGGTGAATATGCCCGAAGGATGAAGGTTGAAAGAGCCGCAGCAATGATAGGCAATAGTGAAAGCTCCCTGGCTGAAATAAGCTACAGGTGCGGCTTCTCAGATCAAAGCCATTTTACGCGTATATTCAGGAAGTATAAGGGACTTACACCGCAGCAATACCGGAACCTTACATCAAACTATTCATTTAAGGAATAACGTTAAAAATATTCTATACACTTTGTGTACTTAAAGGTATTTTTGTATCAAAAAACACAAATGTATTCAAGAGGTATTTTTGCGATAGTCCTTTTTTTGATCATTTCACAAACCGTTTTTTCAAACAACAATTCTATGACAAAGTGGAAGCTGGTACCGTCATTTAAATATGACTTGTGTTGTTTTCTAAACATACTTACCGGCGATCCTTATTACAGGGAGCATTACCCCGATGAACCAAATCCGTATGAAAAAACAATAACTCCTCAGGGAAGAGAAGCTGTTGATTCTCTTTTTAAGAAGCTAAAGACTGATAATGGTATTATAATCTCCGCATGGCTGTGTTTGTACTTTTCCGCTATCGAAGGCGAAGAGATAGAGGATATGATCGAAGCAATCAAAAATCCGGGCAGGCTGAAAGAAAATTTCTCTAAAACACCTTATTACGATGATGAAAGCTGGGAAATTTTCCTTTCTGTCAAAGATGAACTGCTCGTGATATTTGAATTTCTAAAGGAGAACGAATTTAAAAAGTACTGGAGCGAAAATGTTCTGCCCCGAATTGAAAAAAGAATAGAAACAGAGAAGGCGGGTATCGATAAGTTTGATGTAATTGCGCAAAATGAATTAATGCTTGGGGCTAAGCTGCCTTCAGATACGATTACTGTGTATATGTTGTATTATAACAGGCCTCACGGAATAAAAATTACAGGAATGCGATTCATAACGTCTATCCAGTGGCCTTTCGAGATAACCATACGGACATCCGGCCATGAAATGATGCATCCGCCGTATGATCATAAAAATGACGAAGAGCTGCGGAGCGTTATAGAATCATTCCGGAGCGATGAGTTCGTAATGGATAAGGTAAACAACCACAACAAATCACTAGGCTACAATGACCTCGAAGGCCTGTTTGAAGAGGATTGTGTACAGTCAATGGACCAGATCATAAACGAGCGGCTTGGTATCGGCATGGATCCGCGCAAAAGGTGGCAGGAAAGCGATGAAGGTATTCATGTGCTGGCAGTGGCCCTGTATCAGGTAATGAAGGAAGAGAATTACGGTACAGGAAGTGAAGTATTCAGGGATTTCCTCATCCGCATGGTTAGATCAGGCAGGCTTAAGCCCGGTGGTATAAAAGAATACTATGATAGATTCTATCAATAGTGTTATCTTTGTAGTATCTAAATTCTAATACTACAGAAATGGGAAAGAACTCAACCGATAATAACTTCCGCAAGGATGAGAACATGCTCATCAAGCCGGGTACAAAGCTAAGGCTTAAGGATTTTGATACAAAGTACACTGCCGGATTCAACGATAAAGAAGACGCTGCCGAAATGCTCGCAAAGGATATCCAGAGGCTTGCTGAGCTGCAGGATATGCTTTTTGCCATGAATAAATACTCATTACTTGTTGTAATACAGGCTATGGATGCTGCCGGTAAGGATGGTACGATTAAACATGTTATGACTGGTGTTAATCCCCAGGGATGCAATGTCACGAGCTTCAAACAGCCCTCAACGGAAGAGCTTAGCTATGATTTTCTCTGGCGCATTAACCGCGCCATGCCTAAGAGGGGAATGATAGCTATTTTCAACCGCTCACATTATGAGGAGGTCATTGTAACCAGGGTTCACCCGGAGTATATATTGGGCCAAAACATCCCCGGCGCAGATACAATTGAAAAAGTCGATAAGAAATTCTGGGCAAAGCGCTTTGAGATCATCAATAATTTTGAAAAGCAGGCCTTTGAGAACGGAACCATCATAGTTAAATTCTTTCTGCATGTATCAAAGGATGAACAGAAAAAACGGTTTCTAGCCAGGATAGATGAACCTGAAAAGAACTGGAAGTTTTCGACCAGCGATGTTAAGGAACGGCAGTTGTGGGATAAGTACATGGAGGCATTCGAGGAGGCTATATCGAATACATCGACCGATTACGCGCCTTGGTATGTAATACCCGCTGACAGGAAATGGTTCATGCGGGCAGCAGTAGGTGACATAATCGTAGGTACATTGGAAAAGATCGGACTCGAATATCCCACAATAACCCCCTCTGAAAAAGAAGAGCTGCTAAAGGCTAAAGACCTTATTTTAAATGAAGATAAGATTTAAGAGATAATGCGGTAACTACAGCCTTGTACTGAGTGCTATCTGTTCGCGAATCATTTCGTTTTCGGGCAGCGCCAGCAAACCCTCAAGACTAATCGGTGCCAGCTGCGACCAGTTATTCCGGCTAACACTGCCCGGGGTGTTAATACGGCATGTGGGCTTGGAGATCTTTCCCAGAAGCTCTACGTTTAGACTGAGGTACTCCTGCAGAAGCTGAATGCTGAATATTGATGATGTCTGATGCACTGATTCCAGTACTTTCTGCACTAACTGCACCCCTTTTTCTTCAATGCTGCCTCCATAACCAAGGTGATTCAAAAATTTTTGCTTTTCGCCGTAGCTTTCCATGTAAGAATACACAAGGCTGCCAAGCTCATCGGGATGCTTTCCAAGTATTCTGCATAAATCATCGGGTGAATTCACCGATTCATTCCAGTACAGCCTTCCGTTGGTTGACTTTTTTTTATCAAACAGAACCTGTTTTGAATATTTGATATGTCCGGCGCCTATCCCTGCCTTTTCGCACATTATTTCGAACAGTTTTTCATCAATCGTACCCGCTTCAAACTGCCACCAGTTTATCCAGAAGCTTGAGTCATGCGTTGAGAGCACTGCGTTAGAGTTTATCCTGTACTCACCGGCAGGGCGGTACTGAAAATTGCTTTTATAGTATCGCTGAAAATCGATTCCCGGGATGCCGTATTCATACAAAACATGGTAAGAACAGCCCGGTACTGTGCCAAGGTCTTCAGCACAGGGAAGCATTGACGATGCATTCACCATTTCTTCGATTATCCGCCTGCCGTGATGTTCCCACAGGTATTCTTCCTTCGGCATGTATGAGCCGGGAAATGTATTATCATCTGTTGGCGAAACCCATACGCGAAAAAGTCCCACAAAATGGTCTATGCGGTACATATCGTAGAAGTTCTGTGCGTACAGAAGCTTCTCGCGGACATATTTGAAGCCATCATTTGCTATCCTATCCCAGTTGTATGGGGGCATACCCCATTTCTGCCCCATTGCGAAATACATATCCGGCGGCGCGCCTGATGCAAGCTCAAGCATGAAATAATCCTTGTGAGCCCACACATCCGCGCTTTCGCGCGATACAAGAAAGGGGAGGTCGCCAAGAATAAAAACATTCTTCGATGCTGCGTAATCCTTAACACCCTTCATCTGGCAGAAAAGCTGCCACTGCATCCATGAGTAAAACTCAAGCCTTTCGATATTGTTTATGCGAATCTCTTCCATCGCCGAAGGAACCTTATCCCTCAATTCCGTAGGCCAGTTTTGCCAGCCAATGCCGGAGTGAAGCTCTGCAATGACCTTATACATTGCATAGTCATTCAGCCAGTAGGAGTTTGCGGATTTGAATTCATTGTATGCAGTAATATTATCGGTCTTGGTAACTTTGTATATGTTCCACAGCAGATTGATCTTAGCCTGCTTGATCTTATAGTTTACCCTGCCGAAGCGCGGGCGGAATTTCTTTTTTATTCTTTCAAGTTCTTTGCTGAATTCAGAAACATCGGCATCTGTAAGCACATTTATGTTCAGGTACATCGGATCAAGGGCAAACGAGCTCACTGAATTGTAAGGAGCGAAGTCGCCGCCCACATCATTTAATGGCAGCAGCTGGATAATCGAGAGTCCGGTTATGCCGCACCAGTCAACAAGCAGCTTTAGGTCAGTAAGTTCGCCTATAGCCGTGCTTTCGTCTGAATACAGTGAATAAAGTGCCGTACAAACTCCCGCACGCCTTTTAACGCCTATCCTGCGCCATTTATCTGCTGTGCGGGAATTGAGGAAATATTCTTCAGTCATTGTTCTCTTTATTTACCACAGATCCAAAAGAAGAAGGCCTGTGGGGTTTAACCAGCTTCATGTAAACGCCTTTGCCAGTTTTGTACTTAGGGAAGTTGCTTTTAGCCGCGGCCAAACGTTCTTTGAATTCCTCTTCAAGCTCAATACCTGTTACATCTTTAACCAGTTCCATTGCGCGCGAAGCGTATTCAAGTATCTTTACTGTTTCAAGTCCCGATATTTCGGAAAAGAACCAGCCGCAGCTTGTGTACATGAGCATTGAATACCGCTGCATTTCAAGCAGCTTCAGTGCCAGCTGTTGTTCGGCTTCATTAAAGCTTCTTACAGCATTTTGACTGAAGAACTTCGCATGATTCTGCTCCATAGGCTGCAGTAACAATTCAATATATGCATTGCGGGCTTTCCAAACATCGCTGAAGAAGATAGAGCCGATATTTTCGTAGATAATTATCATCTGGTCGCGCAGCCAGTCCATGCTTTCCCTGAGCGGCTTGCGCCATTGCTGTATCCAACCGCCTCCGCCTCCGCAGCCGCAATCTTCCTTCCATCTTTTAATTCCGTGAACACAGCTCCACGATGTTCCCTCGCCGTTATCGCCGCGTTTGATGCGTACTTCATACTCCGGCTTATGTGCAGCAAGGTACTCGCCGAAATTCACAACTTTGAGCCGGTTTTGGGGAACCAGCGTCTTCATGAAGTATGCCAGCGTACGTTCCGCATGTTTTTTGTGGTGACCGAAAGTTTCTCCATCGGTTGCCACGCTAATCAATTGCTGTACATGTTTTTTTTCATCTGAAGCGCTGAATATTTTGTTAAGCAGATTCTGTGAGCTTACAAGCACATCATCAAATGCTACAGATTTTGAAACCGGGCCGTCATAAAAGAAAATATCCAGGTACATATTCCTGTTAAGCTCAGAAAAACGCCTGTATGGAAATTTGGGTTCTATGGAATTGTCATTTACATCTTTCCACTCTTCTTCACCAAGCTTGCGTATAAAAGCAGCCTGGCTGGTATCCAGAATAATGTATTTGATCCCTTCTGATATAAGCACTTCGATAGTTTCATCATTGCATGCAGTTTCTGGCAGCCAGATACCTTCCGGTTCACGGCCGAAGTGATAGCGGAAATCTGCTACACCCCATTTTACCTGTGTGATCTTGTCATTCAGATTGGCCAGCGGCATTATCATATGGTTGTAACACATCGCGATGGCGTTGCCGTGACCGCCATGCAGCTTTATGCTTTTTCTATCAGCTTCAATTATTTTTTCGTAAGTAACGGGATGCTTAGCCTGTATCCACGCAAGCAGGGTAGGGCCGAAATTGAAGTTAAGCATTTCGTAGTTATTGATAACCGAGACTACTGTGCCTTTGTCATCAATTATCTCCGCTTCTGCGTTGGCTTTGTAACACTCGTCGTAGATGCGCTCGTTCCAGTCATGGTATGGCTTAGCGCTCTCCTGCAGCTCGATCTCGCCCGTCCATGGATTCTCCCGTGGCGGCTGGTAAAAATGCCCGTGAATACAAATATTGATCAAATAGTGAAATAGTTAAATAGTGAAATAATGAAAAAGTGAACTATTCATAATGCAAAAATAAAGCAGTGTAAACAATTAGATCTCACAAAGCTAAAAAATGATGTGTTTACATAAAAGGAAATTATGGCTGCTATAATGTTCAATACCTGATGGCGTCGGCATCAGGGGGAGTGTAACCAAGCAGTCTGCTCATTGTCATTAACTGTCCCTTATGATGAAACTCATGCGTGGTAACATGAGTGAAGAGTCCGAGCACTGAGTATGTAAAATCTTTTTTCTGCCATGTGATGTAGCCGGTAATTTTTTCGTCCGGATCAGGATGGTTGGCTAAAAAGTCCTCCACAATAGAATCTATTTTCTGAAATGCCATGCGGAAATCATCGGCGTTTTTAAGGTCTTCCGCATTGAAATATGGATATTCCTCTTTGTGTGCGAACCTTTTCAGCCAGTGAATGTAAGTATTCGCGGAATGGGTGTATAAGCTCTGTATGGAATCATTATTAAAAGCTTCCAGTGGTTTTACCAAATCATGCTTTTTGATGCCTGCGAAATATTCCAGCACTATTTCCCTCGAAGACTTAAAGAACTCGTATTGCGTAAATAATATGTTCATATCAGATACTTAATAATTTATTGGTTGTGTTCCAGTTGCGGACTGTGCAAATTACTTTAAGTGTCTTTTCGGCGGTGTTCTTTTTAAATAGCTCGGAATCCGAGAATCCGCCCCTTATAAGATGATACAGATTTTTACCGGAAACGATGACCATTTCCTTATCATTGTTGTGTGATTCAAGCTCTTTGACAAGCGCTTTCGAGGGAACTTCGCTGAGGTAGCCGACCGATATTTTGCACTGTTCATGTCCTTTAACTTTTGCAAATGGAAAGCCTTTAATGATTGCTTCCATTTCAGCCTTAGTGCGGACTATCACATTTACATCGAAGCCGAAAGTTTTTTCAATGCCGGCTTGGATCTTTTTCCGTACAGCTTCTGCGGCGGCAATGGATTCAAATACAACATTCCCGCTTTGTATGTATGTGCGGACATTTTTGAATCCAAGCTTTTCACACATGGTTTTGAGCTCAGCCATTTTGATCGTCTTGGTTTTCGAAACATTGATGCCTTTTAATAATGCGTAGTAGGTCATTTAGTATCCCATTCCCGCGAAAGCGGGAATCTCTGGTTACAGTGTTCCTGATTTTTTCGATGAAACGTATGATCTGCCTTGACTCAGCGTTTCGAATTCCCGCGAAAGCGGGAATCTCTGGTTTTGTAAATGCAGTTGTTCTCAGTGTTTGTATTTTTGAACATCCCTGCGTCAGGTCGTAAGACCTGACGCCACTCAACTCATTTCTCTTCCCATTCCCGCGCAGGCGGGAATCTCTGGTTTTGTAAACGCAGTTATTCCCGGTGTTTTATATTTTAACATTCCGGCGTCAGGTCTTAAGATATGACTCCACTAAGACTCAAACTTTTTTCTTCTTAGGCGGACTTTTCTTTACAAACTCAACACCTACATCAAGCCATTTCTGCAGCTGCTTATCCGTTTTGATGCCAGCCGGCTCTACATAAAGGAAGCCCTTCATTGGTTTGCCGGTAAAAGTCATTACAGCGGCGTGAGGCTTCTTAAGCAGAACGTCGTAATCTTCTTTCATGCATCTTATCATAAGCTTGTCTTCAACGATTCCTGCCAGCATTTTGTCCTTTAGCATGTAACAGATTCCGCCGAACATTTTCTTTTCAACAAGGCCTTTGTTTACCGCAAGAAGCTTTGATATACGGCCCGCTAATTTTTCGCTGTATGCCATTAAGCAGATTTACTTGTGGTGTCGGGACTTACGTCCCGACAAATGTTAATATTTACTTATAATATTCTACTTTTCCGTCATTTAGATTGTACATGCATCCAACTATGTCAATTTCGCCCTTGTCGTACATTTCTTTAAGTACCGGGCTTTTTGATTTTATTTCTTCAATCGCAAGTAGAACATTTTCTTTTGCAACCAGATCAACGTAATCATAATTCTTAGATGACTTATCGCCGTCATAAACGGTTTTATCAACTGCCGGTTTTATCTTAGTAAGCATCTGCGTAATATTTCCCAATTGAGCGTCATCTATTGCGCCTTTGATCGCGCCGCAGTTTGTGTGACCCATCACCAGTATCAGCTTAGCGCCCGTTACTTTGCATGCAAATTCCATGCTGCCCAGAATATCATCATTCACAAAATTACCTGCTATCCTTGCGTCAAAAATGTCACCAAGACCTTCGTCAAACGTTATCTCAGGCGCAACGCGTGAATCAATGCAGCTCAGCACTATCGCAAAAGGATACTGGCCTTTGGCTGTGGCGTGCATTTGTTCCGGCAGATTGCGCTGGAACATTACATTTTCCACAAAACGGTTATTGCCATCCTTAAGCATCTGCAACGCATCTGAGGGAGTGGTTTTATCCTGCAGCTCTTTTGTTTTTGTGATCGCCTTATCCTGCGAGTAAGAATCAACACTTAGTGCAAGGAGTATAAGAAATGAAAATATGTACGTGGTGAACGACCTACTGCCTTTAGGTGTCTTCATTGGATGGATGATTAGTTTATTGGATGGTACTAATCTAAACATATGTTTTTAATTTTGATAGGGGAAAAATAAATTAATGATGTATTGACAAAAAGTGCGTCAGGTCGTAAAACCAGACACCACGAGACTGGATACCTGCCTTCGCCATGTCAAACTTGGCCTGCAGGTATGACTGCGTCAAATTGCTCATCCGCCGCCGCCGGTATCGGTATCTACATAATAATCTTCAACGGTTTCGATTCCTGGTTCGATCTCATTATTCTCAACAGGCTTGTTCCATTCATAAATATTCACTGCAAGAGGGGGGAGCGTTACTTTTATTGAGTTCTCCCAGTTTTTTGATTTAACAGGCTCTGATTCCTTGCCGCCCATGTTGCCTAATCCTGACCCGCCGTAAATATCTGCGTCACTGTTGAATATTTCCTTCCAGTATCCCGCCTCCGGCACACCTATGGTGTAATCATTGCGGACCGTGGGTGTCATATTAAATGTGAAGAGCAAAATCTGGTTTCTATCTTTAGTGAACCTGCAAAATGATAGCACACTATTCAATGCATCTGAAAAATCTACCCATTGAAATCCCTCGCTTGAAAAATCTACTTCATACATCGCGGGGTGCGAGTTGTACAGATTGTTCAGGTCACTGGCAAACAAGTTAAACTTCCGGTTAAGCTCAACCAGCTCAAGCAGATTCCACTCAAGCGAAGCTTCGCTGTTCCATTCATTGTACTGCGCAATATCGGTTGTCATAAAATTCAGCTTCTTGCCGGGATGACCTATCATGAAGCCGAGGAACAGCCTTAGATTTGCAAACTTCTGCCATGTATCGCCCGGCATTTTTTCAAGCAGTGATTTCTTGCCATGCACAACTTCATCATGCGATATAGGCAGTACAAAATTTTCGCTGAACGCGTACCAAAGAGAGAATGTTATCTTCCCCTGGTGGAATTTGCGGTGAATAGGGTCTTTACTGAAATACAGCAGGATGTCATTCATCCAGCCCATGTTCCACTTCATGTCGAACCCGAGTCCGCCCTCGGCAACGGTGTGCGAAACACCGGGCCAGCTTGTGGATTCTTCAGCTATCATAACAGCATGAGGGTGGTATTTGTGTACAATATCATTGAGGTGTTTCAGGAATTCAACCGCTTCCAGATTTTCCCTTCCGCCGTGTATGTTTGGTTCCCATTCGCCGTGATCGCGGCTGTAATCAAGATACAGCATCGATGCAACCGCATCTACACGCAGCCCGTCAACATGGTATTTCTCCAGCCAGAACAGTGCGCTTGATATGAGGAAGTTCCAAACCTGGGGACGCGAGTAATCGAACACGTATGTGTTCCAGTCTTTATGAAAACCTTTTTTCATGTTCTCGTACCCGTATATCTGCCTGCCGTCGTAATATGCAAGCGCATGTTCATCGCTCGGGAAGTGCGCCGGAACCCAGTCAAGTATTACTCCAATACCGTTCTGGTGGCAGTGATCTACAAAATACATGAATGCATCGGGATCTCCGAAGCGGCTTGTTGGTGCGTAGTAGTGTGTTACCTGGTAGCCCCAAGATATATCCAATGGGTGCTCCATAACAGGCATAAGCTCGATGTGTGTGTATCCCATACTTTTGGCATACGCAACAATATCTCTTGCAAGCTGACTGTAACTTAGGTAGCCCCATTCGTTTGGGAATTCTGAATTATCATAATTTTTTTTCCACGAGCCGAGGTGAAGTTCGTAAATATTCATCGGCTCATCCTTAATAGATTTACCTTTGGCAATGAGCTTCTCCCTTTTGTTCATCCACGCGTCGTCGTTCCATTTATATTTTGTGATATCGTGAACAACGCATGCGTTTTTCGGCCTGTGCTCGGAGCGGAATGCGTATGGATCTATCTTCCGACGTGTTACGCCATCAACATTGCTGTTGATGGAAAACTTGTATGTATCGCCTTCTTTCATACCTTCGATAAATGCTGACCATAAGCCGGAGTCGTGTACCTTCCACATGGAGTGTTTGCCTTCCTGCCAGCCGTTAAACTCGCCGATGATATCGATGGAATTCGCATTTGGCGCCCACGTCGTGAAACGCACGCCGCTTTTGCCGTTCTCTGCAGTTACCTGCGCGCCGAACTTTTCATACACTTTGTAAAATGTTCCATTATTGAAAAGGTGTGCATCGAAATCCGTGATAAGCTTTGTTTGTTTTTCATGTTGAGTCTTTACGCTTTCATCGGAATTAGCTGTCTCAAGCGTTTTTGAGAGGGGCTCGCGTACCGGTTTCTCTTGCTCAGCGCCAGGGGCTTCTGCGAGCACTATCCGCGGATTTACATTTTCCGTGTTGGTTTCTTCATTTTTCCCTTTGCTGTTATACTGCGGTAAAGGTTTTTCTTCAGTCAATGGTTCGCTTGTTTGAGAATTATTTTGATCCGTCTCATTTTTTACGGCGGGTTCGGTGGTAGTTTCTTCGTGCTG
This sequence comes from Ignavibacteria bacterium, assembly GCA_041917655.1. Classification (GTDB taxonomy): domain Bacteria; phylum Bacteroidota; class Ignavibacteria; order Tepidaquicellales; family OLB5; genus OLB5. Next base: position 63,016 of record JAYRXC010000022.1, read on the forward strand.
CGGATTCAATTCAGCCGCAATTTTGCGTCTTCTTTCCTCCGCAATCTCTTCAATACTTTTTGGCTTATTTTCGTTCCCTTTTGTATTTGCGTCTGTCATTTTGTGCAGTAAAAATTATTGTGGTTGCTGTATCCTCATTCAATTTGTTGGCTGAAGAATTGCCATGCCGCCTTCGGCAGCTGCAAGGAAAATATATCCGCCGAAATATACAATGCCGTTAGCGGAACTATTCGTCTGCAGGTAACCCGCTTCAACCGGAGAGTTTGGATTGGATACATTTACGTTTTCCACTCCGTAATTGTTATCGCCGCAGTAAACATTGTTGTTGTTGGCAAAAACAGCAAGTATCTGACCGTTAGCCTTAAACTTTGATTTAAGCACAGGGGACTGGGGATTGGATACATCCATAATCAGCATACCGTTGTATGAATCTGCTACATAAGCGTATCCGGTGCTTACAACAACATCGCTTGTAATGCCTGCAGTATTTGTGAGTGAAACATTTAGCGGTGCTGCTGGATTTGTAACATCGACTATCTTGAGGCCGATATCGCCGCAGGCAATGTAAAGATAATTTCCCGAAGCATACAGGCTGTTAATGCTCTGGCTGCCTGTATATCCTGCATTCAGCATGGTTGGCTCACCGGGCAGATTGGAAATGTCATAGATCTGGTAATTTCCCGCACCGGCAGAAATATAAAGCAAATTGCGGCTTGCGTCAACAAATGAAGTGTTAACAAGTCCGATGCCTGCATTTAGCGTGCCGGCTAAATATGGATTCAATGGATTAGAAATATCGACAATATCAAGTCCGTTGCTGTAATCAGACACAAATGCATAAAGGTCGCCATTTATGGCAGCGGCGGTTACGTCATTCGCGCTACCTTCGGTATCATATGAAGAGATTGAATCAGGCGCGTTGACAAGCGTCACGTCGATTATCTGCATGCCGTTGGAGCCGTCGGCTATCAGGGCGTAATTCCTGCCGCTTATCGGGAGCACATATACAGCATTAGTAGATGCATTTGTGCTGTATGTGCTGACAAGGCTGATGTTGGAACTTTCCACGACGGGAGTGACGGGGTCAGTTTTACATCCGGCTAAAGCGAATACCGCAATTAAGGAAAAAGAGATGATTATATTTTTCATAGAATACTCATTTTTTATCATTCTAATTTATGAGAATTATTTTTTATTAGTTATGCATTAAAATTTTCCAAAAAGCGGGGAAAAGCAAAAGACAAATGTGAAAGGCAAAACAAAGGAAAAAGGAAAAAGTGAAAAGGCAAATAAAAGCAAAAGTAAAGAGTAAAAGCAAAAAAGCGGGTACGAATTACACTAATGTCACGAGTTAGTTTCGGGGTTTCCTAGACCGAATGCTTTTTTTGGAGTGCGCTGACTGTGTCAGTGCTTAATGAGGAATTGACTAAGCATTCACACAGTGAATGCACTCCAAGAGAAGCGATTATTGAATGCAAAAGCGGGTACGAATTACACTAATGTCACGAGTTAGTTTCAGGGTTTCCTAGACCGAATGCTTTTTTTGGAGTGCGCTGACTGTGTCAGTGCTTAATGAGGAATTGACTAAGCATTCACACAGTGAATGCACTCCAAGAGAAGCGATTATTGAATGCAAAAGC
>JAYRXC010000023.1:0-287639 GCA_041917655.1 Ignavibacteria bacterium
CATTTACATCCAAAAGTGCCCAGAGCCGGAATCGAACCGGCACTGAGATATTATCCCAACAGGATTTTAAGTCCTGCGCGTCTACCAGTTCCGCCATCTGGGCATATTTCAAAGAGATTTTCAGCGATTTTTGAACTAATTTGCTGATTTTCTACGGATGTGAAAGACATAAATAATGATTTTTTTGAAAATATTCTAACCTAAAATTTGGTATTTATTGAGTGTAATCTCACTTTTTGAAGATAAACTTAATAACTTCCTCCAGCCTGGTCTTAGAGGTCATTTTTAAAACCCGCGACGGCTTGTAGTTCCGGTAAACCCAGTTCGATATTATTTTCAGTGTATCGATCTCGCTGATCTTGAACTTGTGATGCACCTTGCTGAAAACGAAATCCCTGAACAGCGCGCCGCTGAAATACAGGTAGTTTATCTCCTCAGTGATGTTCCTTATCTCATCTTCATTGCTCAAAGTATCATCGGTTACGCAGAAGGTTTTGGCAACCTTGCCGTTGACCATTAAGAATATCTCGCGGGAATTATCATCCGTATTTGCAGGGCAGCGGATGATATAGTTTTGCAGCTCAACTATTGAATTGGTCAGCTCAATATTCAGCAGCACCTTCTTCAGGTCTGCTATATGATCCCTTAAATAAGAGGCCTGTTCGAAGTTCATATCATCGGCAGCAATCATCATTTCCCGCTCAAGATATTTGGCGGCGCCTTCTTCACCCTGTGAGAGGAGGAATTTATCAACCTGCTTCACTTCCCGGGCATACTCAGCCGCGCTTGCTGTATGGTTACATGGGGCGGAGCACTGGCCGATCTCATAATATAAACAAGTGCTTTTGTTTTTAGCCGGTATTAAGTTTATATCATCACACTTGCGCAGTTTGTAAAGCTTGTTAATGCGGTCTATGAGTCCTGCAACCGTAAACGAGCTTGAAAACGGCCCGTAGTACCTTGCGCCGTCGGGAATTATCTCGTAAACTTTTTGTACGCGGGGATAAGTGCGCTGAACATCGATCTTAAGGAAAGGAAATTTGCGGTAAGATTTAATAGCCGAGTTAAACCGCGGCTTATGCGATTTTATCATCCTGCTTTCCGCCAGCAGGGCTGAAAGCTCTGAGCCTGTTGTTTCCCAGTCAACCCTGTGAACAAACCTGACGAGCTTCCTCACCTTGGTGGAGTGTGATGTGTTGTGGTAAAAATATGAGCTGAGCCTGTCTTTTAGATTTTTCGCCTTCCCGATGTAAATGACCTCGTCATTTTTATTCATCATAAAATATATACCGGGCCTTTGGGGAACGGATTGCAGGTTAATCTTTAGCTTCCTGAATCTCGCGGTGAGCTTTTTTTCTTCATAAATCTTCCTGTACTGGAAGCCGATCAGCTCATCGGTGAATTCCATTTCATGCTCAGTAACAAGCTGCTCTATAAAGAGCGAAAGTATAGCCGCTGTTGCGCGCGCATCATCAATAGCGCGGTGCTTGCGTTTGGTGCGGATATTAAAATGCCGCTTGAGCGAATCCAGCGATTTCGACGGCAGCGCGCGGCTAAGCCTGCGGGCCAGCCTTGCCGTACAAACCGAGGGCAGCATCAGTTTGTTATGCCCCGCCCTGACAAGCGACGCATTCAGAAATCCGTAATCAAACTTTACGTTATGACCGGCTAAAATTATGTTACAACCATCTGCAAGCAGGTACTGCACCAGCTCGCCGGCTTTTTCTTCGAATGGCGGCTTGCCGTAAACCATTTCGTTTGAGATTCCTGTGAGCCGGGTAATTTCAGGCGGTATAAATTGTCCCGGGTTGAACATTGTTTCGTATTCATCGATAACTTCGCCGCCTTTTATCTTTACGATCCCGATTTCAGTAATGCGGTTGCGCTCCGCGCTCAGGCCGGTTGTCTCAACATCGAAAACCGTGAATACGGCTTCTTCAAGCGGACAGTTCATGCCCGTATCAAGTATACTTTCGGAATTTATTATTTTCTCGCCGGCCAAATTTTTGAAGTTATGCAGGATAACATGCAACTTAATAAATTTTAGTATAACTTTGTAAACAATTCTTTCTTCATTCTGAATGAAAGTGACGATACATTCATACTTTTTCGCTTAAATGGTAACATATGAATGAATTTCTACTCGTTTGACTAACTATAGATTGCGCGAAATTTAGACTATGGAAAAAAACAAAGATTTCTGGGAAAGCCGCTGGCAAAACAATAAAACCGGGTGGGATATCGGCTATGCAGCGCCGCCAATTGCGGAGTACATCGATACGCTCACGGATAAGAGTATCAGAATTTTAATTCCGGGTGCGGGAAATGCTTACGAAGCCGAGTACCTGTTTAAAAACGGATTCCGGAATGTGTATGTGATGGATATAGCGTCAAAGCCGCTGGAAAATCTGAAAGAGCGGGTTAAGGACTTCCCCGCAGGGCATTTGCTGAATGAGGATTTTTTTGAACACAAGGGGCAGTATGACTTAATTCTAGAGCAGACATTTTTTATTGCTATCGATCCAAAATTAAGGGGAGAGTATGCGCGAAAGATGAAGGAGCTGCTGGGACCGGGAGGTCATTTAACGGGACTATTGATATTCAGTAATGAGCCATCACCCGGCGGCCCGCCTTATGTTGATACAAAGGAAGAATACCGCAGGCACTTTGAAGGCGTGCTGGATATCCAAAAGTTTGAAATAGCACAGAACTCCATAAAACCCCGTGCGGGCCGGGAAGTGTTTATTGATATGGTGAAGAATTGAAAATGTAGTATTATATTGTATAAATTATTTTCAGTTTAGGCGCACAACCATTATCCCGGATTGATGAATGTAGAATTTACAAATCATGCTTTAGAAGAAATAAGGATCAGGGAGATTGATAAACAGATAATTGAAGCTATTATTCAAAATCCAAAGCAAATCCTGGATTCAGAAAACAGCCGCAAAGTGTATCAGGATATAGTTGAATTTGAGAACAAGAAGCAGTATGTTGTACGGGTTATAATTGAGGAAACTAAAGGTGCATTAAGGGTAGTTACAGCATATAAATCAAGTAAAATTAGCAAATATTGGAGGTAATATGAAAGTTAAGTATGATGCAGAAGTTGATATAATGCGAATTCAGTTCAACGATAAGCCTGTTTCGGAAAGTGACGAAGAAAAGGCGGGTATAATTCTGGATTATGATGAAAATGGGAAAGTAATAGGAATTGAAATTCTGGACGCTTCCCAAAAAATGATAAATCCTAAATCTGTGGAGTATGAGATAGAGGGGGTTTAATCGTAAAACAAGCCCCAGTCATCCCTGATGTCGTTTTCCTTATCAAAGCCTTTTACCCACTCTACAAACAAGATCCGGAAATTTTCGATTTCATCGCGCAGCAATTGCAGGTATTCGGGATTAGATAGCTTTTCGATTTTGCAGAATGATGTCTGCGTCAGCAAATCCCTCGCATGGATTTTAATGATCACAGCATTTTCCATTCTAAGCGTATAAAGGTCGCCGCCTTCTGCGCCTGCGATTTTTGGACCGAGCATGAATGCATTCATGAGCATTTGCTCCTTCATCATCAGCTTGTCCTTTTTTTCAGTGAATGTTTCTACCAGCGCGGAGGTGAGCTTGCGTATATTTACTGCGCTCTGATAAAGGGGCATTTCGTGGATCCGTTTGTCCTCTTCCTTCTGCGCTTCATCGGCTTGAAGAGATGCAGGGTCGAACATATCATCATCGTCATCATCAAACATATCGTCAATGTCGTTAAACAGGTCAGGATCGCCGGGATCGTCTTCCCCGTTATTATCGTCCGGGTCTTCCGGTCCATCTTCCGGTAAATCGTCGTCTTTGATCATTTAAGGTAATGCTAATAGATAATTATTTAAATAGTCCCCAGTCTTTTTCTTCTTCGTCTTCGGGATTTACATCCGGGTCAGGCTCCTTTTCAAACTTTCCGACCCACTCAATGAACAGCAGCCTGAATTTTTCTATTTCAGCTTCCAGAGTATTCAAAAAATCCTCGTCACAGAAATTTTCCAGTTCGCAGAACTCCACATGCTGGAGGAGGCGGCTGGCGTGCATTTTCAGCACAACGGCATTTTCCATCCTGCTGTTATATGTTTCTGTGCAGTGTATCTCGCCGATCTTGTTCTGCAGCATTCCCGCCTCGTAAAGCATTTCTTCCTTCAGGTCAAAAAGCTCCGCGTCCCCTGAAAGCATTCCGGTAATAGCTTCGGTGAGCGTGTAGATCTGCTCAGCCTTTTTATATATAGGCAGGGCAAGGTATGCGCTCATTTCCTTTTCTATCTGCTCATACATTTCCCTGTCTTCGGGACTCTCATTATCCCTGTTCCTGCCGGTTTCTTCTTCTTCCTCTTCCTGGCTGTGATCGTATTCTTCGTTCATCTCTTTCTCTCTTTCAGCTTGAATCATTTATAATTTTTGAGCACGCCTGATGCAATTTCCAGAACGCGTGTTTTAAGCTCTTCAGGCTCCAGCACTTTTACTCCTTCGCCGCGCGTAACTATCCATCCCGCTATTTCATCCAGCGAATTTACCTTTGCTTCGTATATTATTGAGCCATCACCCTGAACTGTGAATTTTTCGGAATCCAGCAGCTGCTTTGGCTTTAGCCTATCAGCCCAGTATGGCGAAAACTGCAGCTTAATGCTGAATGTATCTTCACCCAGCCAGCTGCGGAAGGAGTATTTAAATACATCTTCGATCTTCTCAGGGGCAACGGGGCGGAATTTCCTTCCCGAGCTGCGGGCATTGAATATTTTATTCATGAGGAACTGCTTTATCCTGCCCTGATTCATAGTAAGCAGCCGCCAGTAATTATCAGTTTGGAATATCAGCAGCGGCTCAATTTCCTGGTTTCTTTCAAATACATCAGCATCCTTTTCATAATCAATTACCGCCATGCTGCTGCTATCGATACACATCTGCAGAACGACCATGTTCGCAAGTGCTTCTTCTTTGTGCCGGCTTACAAGCAGGGCAGTGGATTTTTCCACATACGCCGCAGTTGCGTTAAGAGCAGAGTACTGCTTTATCAGCTCGCGCAGTTTCTCAGGTCCGGGTTTTGCATCGAGAATTATTCCTTTGCTTCTCAGCGAGTGGATCTCTATGCCGAATGTTCTTAGATCTGCAAGATCCCTTTTAATGGTAAGCTCTTCAACGTTAAAAATGGCCGCAAAATCAGAAGGACGCAGCCCTTTATATTCATCTTTAAGGCAAAGGCCAAGTATCTCAATTTGCCGCTTAAATTTATTTCTTATATCCAGCATTCAGCTAAGATAAGTGCAAGTTTAAGATAATTCACTGCTTATTTTTTTCCATTTTACAGCAGAAAGAATAAGGAATAAATCCCGCATAAACTGTTGTTCTTAAGGCAATTATGAACTTTTTTCGTTAAGTATCATTCAATGATACACTACGGGCATTTCTGAAGGATATATTTGTATCGTAATTAAGAAAGGAGAAAAATAAGATGGTATCACTGAAAAATTTTGTAGAGGATCTAAGGGAAGAAAGGCGCGAAAGAAACGAGCGTAAGCTTATAGCCTTCACCTTAACGCTTTCGGTGCTGTTCCTTGTTTTCAGCATTTGGGCAACGACTTTGTAAATTACAGCATTATCAGAAGATTCACAACATCACAAACTGAAAAATAAATCATAAAACCATGAACAACAAAATAATATTAAACCAGCCTGATAAACTTGCAGTACAGACATGCCAGAACGTTCTGAAAGAGCTTATTATCCGCTCGGATAAGTTCAATGTCTCGCCTGCAAAGTTCAATACGCTTGTGAAAGCATTTTATACCCTGGAAAGCTTCCCGGCAAAGAAGATCACTGGATATATCGATATCTCCGCCAATACGCATTTAACCGGCGGGGGCCTGGATTACAGTTCTTTCACAATAGGTGAAGATTATTTTGAGATCTACACGGGCTTTGTTGCATACCGCGGGGGAGAGTGTGATGACAGCTCATGGGAAAAGGTGTTTTCCTCCAAAGATGCGGAGCACAGGCCAAGCCTGCTTAAAGCTCTTGAGTGCTGGGCAGAAAGCTTCCTGCTTCATTTAGAGGAGAACCCGGCTAGATCACTGTTAATTATTGACCGCTCCAAGCTTGAAGGCGATGAAACCGTTCATTCGGAAATTACCCCGGAGCCGAAGGTTATTTCACCCGGTTACTCTCGCAGCCGCCCGGCGGAATACGACGAAGTGCCGTTCTAACAAATTTTCATAAGTTCATCCTTACACTTCAAAGATCAGAAAGGACAATTCCCGCAAGTTGTCCTTTTTGAGTTACTGATAGGGCCCTCAACAATAAAAGCCGGCAAGATGCCGGCTTTCAAACGGAGGTAAATATTTTTGTGAAGCATTTTAAAATTATTTGGATGCCTTTTCAATATAACTTTTGAGAGAGCTATCCAGCGCAGGTTTCATGCCCACTGCGGTCTGCCAGTCCTTAAGCGCGTTTGGCTTATCCATTGAGTTGAAGTAAGAAAAGCCGCGGTTCACGTATGCGTCTGTTAAGTTCGGATCAAGCTCGATGGCTTTTGAATAATCATCAATTGCCTGTTTATAATTCCGCAGGTTCGCAAATGCGAAGCCGCGCGCATTATAGTTCAGTGCGTTTGTAAGGCCGAGCTTCAGCGCCTTATCGAAATCTTCCAGCGCAAACTGGAACTGCTCTGTGTTAAGGAAAACATAGCCCCTGTTCACGTAAGCATCGGCGAGAGTGCTGTCGGTCTGAATGGCTTTGTCGTAATCAGGCAGTGCCTCATATAGCTTTTTCATGTTCGCGTATGCATAGCCGCGCGTGTTATAATAAATGCCGCGTTTCGGATTCAGCTCAATAGCTTTGGTAAAATCGCTTACAACATTTTCATACTTATTGAGGCTCAGGTATGCAAAGCCGCGGTTTGCGTACGCATCTTCGTATTTCGGATTCAGCTCGATAGCCTTGCTGTAATCTTTAACTGCCTGTATATAATCTTTAAGCAGCGCATATACGTAACCCCTGCGGTTTATGTAAACCGCGTTTTTGGGATCCTTCTCCACCGCCTTTTCGTAATCTTCCATTGCCTTGCCGTATTGATTTGTTGTGATGAAAACATATCCTCTTGCATCGTAGAATCGCGCGGAGTCAGGTGAAAGGTCAATAGCTTTGCTTAGGTCTTCGATTCCTTTTTCGTTCTGGTTCCTTGAAATGTAGAGTACACCGCGGTGGTACCAGGCGGTTTGGTTGTATTTATCAATTTCTATAGCCTGGTCGTATTCTTTCATTGCTTCATCAAGCTTACCTTTGTTTTGCAGCTCGATGCCGGATTTAAGATGTTTTGCAGATTCTTCGGGATTGCGCTGTGCACAGCCGGTCAAGATTGCCGTAATTATTATTATTGAGAAACTTAATTTATATAGCATATTTTAGTTGATTATTAGTATTTTATGTTGTAAGTTTAGAGAATTAATAACACACTTGTAATACCGTAATAAAGTTAGGAAAAAGATGAAAAACTACATATTAACAGCATTTTCGATAATTTTCATAACATTGCTTTTTGTTGGATGCGGCAAAGGTAAAGATAAGAAAACAGTTGATAACTACAAAGTTCAACCCAAAGATACAGCTGATATTAATAAAGACCAGTACAGGATCGCAGAAATTTTTGAAGGCGACAAAAACCAAATGCATGACCTCATAAAAGGTCCTGCTACTTTTGATATTATGCACCAGGGTACAGGTCCATTCAAAGTCACATTGCTGAAAAATGACGGAACGGTACTTGCTGTGCTTGCAGAAGGCACCGGTGATTTCAAAGGTAAAAAAGAACTTACAATACCTGAAACAACAGCATACATTCTTGATGTAAAAACAGCAGGGAAGTGGTCTGTTTACAGAGAGTAGAGCCTCTATTAGCCGAGCATTAAATCAAAAAGGAATGGCTTGCTGCCATTCCTTTTTTTATGCTTTCCGGATTTATCTATTATTAAAACTGCGGTATAACCCTTCAGTGCTTCATTTAATCAGGGGCCTGATCTTATTTATCTTCGGTCTTAATTCTGCCTCGTAAGTCCTGTTCAGCAGGATTGCCTGTTCCCAGTCACGTGCAGCTTCTTTGAACTTACGCTGTGCAAGGTATGAAGTTCCCCGGTTATAATAACCCTTAGCCAGCCGTGGGTCCTTAAATATTACTGTATCATACTGATAAACCGCTGAATCAGGCTTGCCGAGAATATCGTATATATTACCTTTGTTAAAATTAGCAATTGTATCGTCAGGCTTCAGGTATAGCACCATGTTGTAATCTGCCATTGCAGAATCATATATCTTAAAGCGCTCATAAGCATTACCCCTATTCATGTAAGCTGAGTGATTTGACTGGGTAAGCCTGATATATTCATTATAATCCGAGATGGCTTCACGGTAGAATTTAATATTCTGGAAATGATTGCCCCTGTCAAGGTATGGACCCGGATTGATGGGTTTTTTCTTGATCAGTTCGTTAAGTTCCTGGAATGCCTTAGTGTTCCACACTTTATACACACTATCTCTTGGAATACTGTATCCCCTGTGATACGATTCAAGCGAATCCCTGTAATCAAAATTACCTGTTCCGTAGATATCGGTACTATCCCTTTTTCTGATCAGGTTAGAATCAATGAGCTCTCTTATGATCTCATCATATTCCGCCTGCTCAAGGCTGTCTTTTTCCCTGCGCAGCTCTGTTTCGCTCTTCTTTGTGCAGCCGTTGAAAACTGCGGCGCTTGAAACCAGCAGCAGCGCTAATATAGATAGAATGTATCTTCTCATAAAAATCAACCTGTTAGTTTTAATCTGCAAATATATTTAATTTCGAAGCGTTTTTTACTGCAAAATTTAAGTATTACAAAGATTAACTAAAAATGGGGATAATTGAATACCGTAAACACAGTATAAAATATCGCTATAAATGTTGGAGTATTGCGATTATTTTGATGAATTCAGCACTTTGTTCTTAGCCATAGATTCTGCGGCAAGCTTCTTTTTGTATGCCTGAATCTTGCGGAATAGTGTTTTGTTGTGAATTGCCAGTATCTCAACAGCAAGAAGTCCCGCATTTTTTGCGTTACCTATAGCAACAGTCGCAACAGGCACGCCGGCCGGCATTTGTACTATTGAAAGCAGCGAATCAATTCCTTCAAGCGCTTTTGACCTGATTGGCACACCTATAACCGGAAGCGGAGAGTGCGAGGCAGCCATTCCCGGCAGATGAGCTGCGCCGCCTGCGCCCGCAATAATTACTTTTATTCCGCGCTTATGCGCGCCTTCGGCGTACTTAGACATGAAATTAGGGGTTCGGTGCGCGGAAGTGATCTTCAATTCATATGGAATAGAAAACTCTTCGCAAACTTTTGCAGCTTCCTGCATTGTCGGCAGGTCAGAATCGCTGCCCATTATTATACCGACTATCGGTTTTTTATTCATTTTGTTGTTTAATTTGTCATTCCCGCTTCAGTTTTGTCATTCCTGCGAAGGCAGGAATCTTATCTTTTGATATTCCAAAGCCGCACTATACTTGCTATTCGATCGTCATATTCTCAATACCTGCTTCTATATTGTCATTCCTGCGAAGGCAGGAATCTTAAGAAATGTCATTTTGCCATTTTTTTCATTTCTTCGTCCAGTTCTTTGCCGCCTATATCAAAGTATAGATCTTTCCATTCCGGATTAAATTCCTCTATGAGCCTTATCTTCCAATCTCTCTTCCATCTCTCAATACACTTCTCTCGCGCAATAGCTTCGTCAACGTATTTATATTCTTCGTAGTAAACTAATTTTTTAACATAATATTCTTTCGTGAAACCGGGATTCAATCCGGTTCTGTGCTCATGGACACGTCTCAATAAGGAATTTGTAATGCCTGTATAAAGTACTCCACCTTTTTTACTGGCTAATATGTAAACAAAAAACTGTACATAATACTAATAATGGCTTAATTTCGTTATGCCGGTGTTTAGCAGTAATATTTGATACCTTAAATATAATACAACTATTTTGATAATCTTAAACCTAAGATTTTACCATTAAGATTCCTGCCTTCGCAGGAATGACAAGCAAGAGATTCAAAAGAGCACTTCGTGACCTGCCTTCCTGCCTGCCAAAGGTATGGCGCAGGAATGGCAAATCAAGAGACTATATCACAATCTTCTTCTCTGTTTCTCTTGCTGCCGCGAGTATCTTGCCTGCATTATCACCTGTAATTGTTACGTGTCCCATCTTTCTGCCTTTGCGTGAATTTTTCTTGCCGTATAAATGCAGATGGACATTCGGATCAGAAAGAGCAGTATTGTAATTTTTTATCAAACCTGCGCCGCCGGTTTTGCCAAGCAGGTTTATCATAACGGCATACGGCTTAACCATTTCAGCCGAGCCGAGCGGCAGGCCAAGCACTGCGCGTACGTGATTTTCAAATTGTGAGGTTACGCATCCTTCGATGGTGTAATGGCCTGAATTATGCGGCCTGGGCGCCATTTCATTTACAAGCAGCCTGCCGGAACGAGTGAGAAACAGCTCTATGCCATATATTCCAGAACCTTTAACCGCTTTAACGGAATCAACTGCAATTTTCTTTGCCTTCTTCATGACTGCAGGCGATACATTCGCAGGTGCCGAAACTGTATGGCAAATATGGTCCTTCTGAACGGTTTCAACAACCGGGTAAACAATGGTCTCTTTCTTCGTTCGTGCGGTCATAACGGCAAGCTCCATTGTGAAATCTACAAACTCTTCGGCCAAAAGCTTTGAGTGCCTGTGAGTCAGCTTTTCGAATGCTGCATCAAAATCTTTTTTATTCTTAACAAGAGCATTGCCGTAGCCGTCATAGCCCATTTTACGGGACTTCAGCACAAACGGCAGCCCAAGTACGGCGGCAATCACATTGAAATCCTTTTTATGATCAACTGCCATAAATTCAGGAAGGGGGATGCCGTTTTTTTTCAATACCTGTTTCTGAATCAGCTTATCCTGTATCTGCGAAATAGTGAATGAAGAAGGATAAACCTTTTTCCCCAGGCTTTCTATATACTGCAGGATGCGGTAATCGATAAATTCATTTTCAAGCGTAATAACATCGCAGGCAGAAGAAAATTGCCTCAGCATTTTTTTGTTTGAGGGAGTTCCTTTGAATTCAAAAGCTGCAAGCTGTCCGGCAGGTGAACCGGTTTCGGCGTCAAGAATTGCGATATCTATCCCCATGCGCCTTGCGGCAATTGTTGACATGCGCGCAAGCTGTCCGCCGCCTAAGATCCCGATACAGATTGGTTTTAATGCCACTGATATAGTGTGTTTAGAATGGTTCTAAGCCTGCGTGCAGGAAACGAATCACTGCCCGCGGAGTGCGTGGGTTTTAACAAGCTCAAGCACTTCTCCCACAGCGTCTTCGTTATTAGTTGAATTTGTTACATAATCAGCTTTGCGTTTCAGCTCGGGTATGGCGTTTTGAACCGCAATGTTATATGCTCCGAAATCAAAAAGCGGCATATCGTTATGCCAGTCGCCAACTACAGCTACATTTTTACGCTGCAATCCCAGGTGCTTTACCAGTTTTTTGACGCTTTCAAGCTTATTGCTTTGTTTCTTTTTTATCGTTAGAAGATAGTAATCATGGTTGGGTGATTTTGTTACGCTTAGAGATACAGCAAGCCGGTCGAAAAATCCGAATCCATGTTTAATATGTTTCATGCTTGCTTTGTCTTCACAATATATAAGTATCTCCAGTATCTCATTCATCCCGGTGAAATCGGAAACTTCCTTTACCGGGGCATTCAGCTTGGTATATTCCTTCACAACAGCGTTACGCGGAGTAACAAACAGGTTGTGCTCATCGCACATTGTTATTTTACCGTAATTATCTTCAGCCAGCGCTATAGCTTTTGTAATAAGAGCTTTCTTGATAGATCCTTTATAAACAGCTTTGCCGTTCCTGCTTTTTATCAATGCGCCGTCAAGTGTAACGAACGGGATATCTATCTCCATATCATCGGCAATATGGGAAGAATAGTGGAATGAACGCGCTGAAGATAGTGTGCACAGTATTCCCCTTTTTTTCAGCTCTTTTGCAAGCGTAAGTGTTTTCCCGCCAACAAGGCCCTGCTGATCAACAAGCGTGCCGTCAATATCTATTACAATCAGCTTTATTTCCTTAAGGCGATGGTGCAAAAGATCTTATTTAAGTTTCTAAAGGAGTAAAATCCCGGAAAAACTGCATTTACAGGCTTCCGGCTTCAAAACAAGTGCAAATTTAGCTATTGTTAACAACAAATAAAATTCATTTTAGCGGATTGTGTAGTCCGGCTTAGTACACGACAGTGAAACAAATACTCAGTAATTTTGCATTCGACCCTCACCCCCAGCCCCTCTCCCAAAGGGAGAGGGGAGAAAAAACTCAAAAATTTCTCAGTTCCCTCTCTCCTGTCAGGAGAGGGTTAGGGGGGTGAGGTTAAGTATATTGAAATCCAGTGTAAAGAAACTTCTTTTAACTTAGTTTTAGAGTGTTATTTATTTACTGTCGTGTACTTGTGTAGTCCGGTACCTGAACTAATATTTTTTGCTAGGCATCGATAAGCTCCCTTGTCTTTTTCAGGAGGTAATCTTTTGGGGACAATACATTGGAATCTGTTATAAACCTGTGGAGCTTCTCAAGCTCATTGGTGTCTTCTATATCCAGCGGTTTATCTTTCAGCCTGTATTTGATAAGCTGTGACATTACCCTTATATATTCAAGATGGTGTTTCCTGTGTATCTCGTTAACCTTCCTGTTCCCCGAAAGGAACTTGGAAAACGAATCAACAGCAAGAAAGAACTCTTCGTTGTTCCCCAGCTCATAGTGGCAATTCATTATCATACCCTTGATGTGGAATTTATCCATTGAGTCGCTTTCCTCGGCTTTTACCAGATAGGTAAGCGCCCCGGCAAAATCATTTTTCTGGTAGAACAGCCGCGCCATGGAGTGGTTAACAGCCGCGCCGCGAATTTCGGGAGGCAGTTCCGTGGAATAATTATTTATGAAATTCTCTGCCCAGCTTATTTTATCGAGCCAGAATGCGATCGAGAGTATATTCTGGTAAAGAAGGTAGGGCATGAATTGTGATTCAGATTCTTTGTACAGCTTCTCGGCAAGCGAGAACTCTATCAGTACGAAGACATCTTTCAGCATATCGCTTCTGCCCTTACCTATATTAGCATAGTAATAATTCTGCAGTATCGGCACCAGCATTGAAAGGGTCCGTTTACCAAAAAGGTGCTTATAAAGGGTAAGCATTTCGCATATCCTTTTTACGCCTTCCGGCTCCATATTATACCTGTTCTTAAGCAGCTCCAGAATTTCAACATAAACAAACAGCCGGATACCGGGGGATTTGTTTAAGTCCAGGTTTTTTTTAAGTCCCGCAATATCCAAATGCTCTAAGAATGTTCCGGGTATTCCCGGCGGGGTACTTATATTGTAGTTGAATTCATTCGAGACAGTATAATTCAAAGCTCCTATTGCGGATAGCATGAAACTGCAAAGAGAAGCTTCTGCGCTGCTTATTGCAGATTCTGCCGCAAACTGCTGTCCCTTAAGAGCGGTTATTGAAAGTGTTTCAGTCTCCTTCAGAGATGACAGAAGCCGGAAATCCGAATCATCAAGTGCATTAAATCCCTCAAGCTCTTTCAGCGACCTGTTTGCCTGCATAGCGGCAATTGCCGCCAGGTTTTTCTTGATCAGCTCGCCGGCAGCATCTGATGCAATTGCATTCATATTGCCATGCAGCTTTTGGTGCGCAAGGAATTCTTTCAGCAAAGCGTACAATGAGCTCATAAGGTTCTTCATAACTTTATCATTGTAGCTGCGTCCTTTGAAAGCCTTTTCGTACAAACCTTCAGCAGTGAAGTCTTTGCCTTCAAAACGGGGGTAGTATCTTAGTATAGTTTCTGACAGCCGGGTAAGGGCTGTATTAGTATTGAAATATGCCGATGTAAGAAATTTTCGGAAACGGGAAATTTCATCCGGGGTAAATGTACCAAGTATTTCAATGGCTTTGCCTTTTAATTTCATCTAATTATCTAATGAGATTTACTGAAACGGAAAACAATGTTTTTGCCCGTTTTTCTGTAAATATAGGAGAAAATATCAATAAAAATGAACTTAAAAACCAGTGAGATTTTGTGATATTTTTCTTTGCCGTAATGATGTTATGAATATTAAATTCGTAGCGATTTGGGGATAAAAAGTTAACTGTGTCCTTACGCAGCGTTTAACTGTTAAATACAAATCTGTTAAATGAAAATTATTATGAATCCGTCTATTCCAAATAAACAAAAAACTATGATGATCAAAATGTTTAGAATAATCTCTGTATCAACTGTTGTGCTGATATTGATCTTGTTTAACGGGAATGTTTTTTCCCAGACTTCTCTGTTCAGCGGTAACCTGAGCTGTACTATAAACGGTGCAGCATGGAACGGTACTGTAAGCACCGCGCTCTATGACCCTAAAGTTGACTTCTTGACTATTGCTTTTGATGCAGCGGATAATTCACAGTTGAAGATAACCTTCAAGCCGCTTGCAGAAAAATTTTCAGTATCACTGCCGCAGATTGATTCATTTGATATCCACCAACCATCACTTTCTAACCGTGGTGCATGGTTCTACATTCAGTTCGCAAAGAACAAAAATGATCTCTTAAAGCGCCACGAAATGTCCAATGCTATTGTTAAAGTCAACAAGTCAAACGTTTCCTCGGGCGTAATACAGGTAGAGTTCAGCGGTGAATTCTATATCCCGGAACTGGATCCCAGCGGCAACTTAAGAGAAACGGATGTGATCCGTATTGAAAATGCCACTACTGATGATGTGAAGTATATGACAATACAATAATAAAACCCGAAAACAACCTCTAACATATTGCAGAAATTATGAGACAATTTATCTTGATATTCGCAGCAGCACTGATTTCAATATTATGCAGTTCTGCTTTGAGCGGCAGTATCTCATTTTATGACGGGCTGGACCGCCTGAACAGGGTTAGTATTGGTACTGAAGTAACAAAAAACAAACCGGATAACAATTCCTTTGAATATGATGCTTACCTGTTCTATGTTCGCAGGATAGAGAACAGGAAGTTAAATCCCAATGAAAGCCCGGAAATGTTGCTTTCAACATGTTATATAGAAATGAGGTATTACAAAAACTCCTTTAAGCCGGTAGCGCTTTCAAACGTAAGGGCTGCGGGTAATGATCTGCTTCAGGTTAATCTTTACGGCGGCACAGTTTATACCATTAATGAAGAGCTGAGTGTAAGGAGCTGCGTTAATGTTACAAGCCCTTCCATTGTTTGGAGTGTTGACCCTTCGGCGGATTTTTCCGGATTCAATGACCAGGGCAGTGAAACGCGCTTCTTTCCGCATCAATACTATATCAGCAGTATAACCGGAGAGGCGGTACTTGGTACTGATATGGATTATTATATAACCGCGGAAAGGGTTTCTAGTGAGGGTAACTATACAGCAGCGCCTGATTATGTCGCCGTATGGCTCCTGGGCCCGGTAGCGAATGAACTGGAAAATCTCAGAAATCTTCAGCCGTGCGGAAGATTTGCCGGGCCGGTTACACAGGATAAATGCATCGGTCAGATACAGGCACAATATTTCAAAAGTGTGATGGAAGGAGCGAAAATAACACCCGGCACCGGCTGCGCGCTTGTAAGGAGTTACAAGTTTTACCCTAAAGAAGTTAAAAATGAGGTGACAAACCAAATGGAAAAATGGATGTTTGTGAATGTTGTTGAAGCCGAAGTGCCGGTTTCGTTCAGATGATCGGAAAATACTGTGATGCAATCTGCAGAATTTTAAAATACCATAATTTAACTTGATTCCCCAAATCAAACTTGGTATTAGAGAGGCCGGAGTTATCCGGCCTTTAGTTTTGCGGATGTTTTCAATATCAGAAATGCAGAGTAGGGAATGATCATTGCAGCTGCCATCCAGATCGATACAGCCATTGCGGATTGTTCATTCATCCCGCCTGCAGCAAGTATAGGAATAATAGTATCGATCGCAGCATGAACTATTGCAGGTGCCCAGATCGTATTGCCGCCTTTTTCATACATGTATGAAAAAGGAAAAGAAGAAACAACTGCAAGAAGGACCGCCATACCGCCCACCATCAATCCCATGTTAATGACTATAGGGATGTGCGCCGCCGTGAAGAAGATCACAGCAACCCACGCAGCTTTCCAGAAGCTTCTGTCTTCCCGTAGATGCCGGAAAAGAAATGCACGGTACAGCACTTCTTCTGCTATGCCATGAAAAACGAATACGCCTATTGCCAGCCATAGCCAATTTTCCGGCAGACGGAATTGATAACCGGTAATTGCGGTGATTGCAGGGTAGCATGAGAACATGAGAAGTGTGATAACAATCGCTGCAGCAATTGCTTTGCCGCGGGGTTTTCCGAAGCCAAGCAGTATTAAAAGATCTTTGTACCTGTTCCGGAAAATAATGACCTCTGTAAGTATTGCCATTAGAAGAACACATGCGGTGATCAGTATTGAATTCCAGGTGTTACCGGTATCGCCGGTGAACTTTGCAGTTATTTCTAAGGCTCCATAGATCAGAAGGTAACCGGCAATAATGAAGTGAAGCTTAAACTTATTCCGTTTTTTAGTTGGATGTACTGAGTCCATAAACAGTGTTTAATTTATGAATCATGAATTTTTTCAGGAGTATTATCAGCAGGAGAGTAAAAATAATAATTAAAAGTGTTTCAAAACAGTATTTTATACAAACATATTTCCACTGATTATTACCTTACAATTTTGTAATTTTGTAAGATATGAAGTGTAATTTTACAGAAATAGAGCAAAAATGGCAGAAGTTTTGGGACGAAAACAAAACTTTTGCTGCATCGGAAGACTACTCCAAACCAAAGTATTATGTGCTGGATTTTTTCCCGTACCCGTCATCCGAGGGGCTGCATGTCGGCCATCCTGAAGGTTACACAGCAACCGACATAATTGCACGTTATAAAAGAATGAAGGGCTTCAACGTGCTTCATCCGATGGGATGGGATGCGTTCGGACTCCCCGCGGAACAATACGCTATCAAAACGGGTATTCATCCACGTATTACTACGCAGAAGAGCATCGATAATTTCAAGCGGCAGCTTAAATCAATAGGACTTTCATTTGACTGGGACCGCGAGATTGCTACCATTGATCCGAAATATTATAAATGGACGCAATGGATATTCATGCAGCTCTATAATAAGGGCTTAGCATACCAGGCGGAAATTGCCGTTAATTGGTGCCCCGAGCTTGGTACCGTGCTTGCAAACGAAGAAGTACCCGAGCAAATAGAAAAAGGTTTTACCGTTGTTCGCCGCCCGATGAAGCAATGGATGCTGAAGATCACAGAGTATGCAGAAAGGCTTCTGATCGATCTTGATATGCTTGACTGGCCTGAAAGCACAAAAGAAATGCAGCGTAACTGGATTGGCAGGTCTGAAGGAGCAAAGGTTACTTTTAAAATTAAGAACCCCTCCCCATCCCTCCCCGAAGGGGAGGGGGCTGAGATGCCCGGATATATGAAGACCAGCTCGGAGATTTGGGCTACTTCGAAAGAAAACGCAAGAGATCACCGGAAAAATCCTACAGATGCAGAATCTTCAATGTGGGAGTTAGTGCGTGATCACAGAATGGGACATCATTTCAGAAGACAGCATGCTATAGAAAACTTCATTGTCGATTTTGTGTGTCTGAAAAAAAGGCTGGTTATAGAGGTTGATGGAAGTATTCATGATGATCCTGAGCGAATAGAAAAGGATGCATCAAGAACCACCAGATTAAATGAATTGGGCTTCAGAGAGCTGCGATTCACAAATGATGAAGTATTGCATAATAGTGAAGATGTTACCCGAAAAATTCTGAAAGAACTTGAAACCGAAGTCCTCCCCTTCGGGGAGGATTTAGGTGGGGTTAATAATCAGCGCAGATATCTTACTCTTGAAATATTTACCACAAGGCCCGATACGCTTTGGGGCGCTACTTATATGGTATTAGCGCCGGAGCATCCTTATGTAGATATAATCACTACTGCTGAACATAAAACCGCGGTTGATATTTATAAAGAAAATGCAAAGCATAAGTCTGACCTCGAGCGCCAGGCATTGGAAAAAGATAAATCAGGTGTATTCACAGGCGCGTACGCAGTTAATCCCGTGAACAATGAAGAAGTGCCAATATGGATCAGCGACTACGTGCTGATGGGATACGGTACAGGCGCTATCATGGCTGTACCCGGCCATGATGAACGCGATTGGGAGTTTGCCAATAGATTTCACATACCTATTGTTGAAGTTGTTAAACCTGTTGGAACCCAGACAAGCGATATTACAAAAGAAGCGTTTACCGATGATGGCATGGCTGTAAACTCCGGATTTATTACCGGACTTAAGACCGAAAAGGCGAAGAAAAAAGTTATCGAGTGGCTGGAAGCCAACTCGCTTGGCAAAGGAACCGTGCAGTATAAGCTGCGCGACTGGCTGTTTTCACGGCAGAGATTCTGGGGTGAACCGTTCCCGGTAATTCATCTTGAAGACGGCACGGTTAAGCTTGTGCCCGAAGAAGACCTCCCGGTAATGCTGCCGGAAGTTGATAACTACAAAACCATAGGCACCGGTGAATCTCCGCTTGCGGGAATAACCGAATGGCTGAACACAACCGATAAAGAAACAGGACTTCCGGCCAAACGCGAAACCAACACCATGCCGCAATGGGCAGGAAGCTGCTGGTATTACCTCAGGTTCCTGGATCCATTCAATGAAAAAGAGTTTGTA
Organism: Ignavibacteria bacterium; assembly: GCA_041917655.1. GTDB lineage: Bacteria > Bacteroidota > Ignavibacteria > Tepidaquicellales > OLB5 > OLB5. The sequence continues at coordinate 18,872 of JAYRXC010000023.1, forward strand.
AGCAAAGAGAAAGAAAAATACTGGATGCCCGTAAACCTTTACCTCGGCGGAGCCGAGCATGCAGTGCTGCATTTGCTGTATGCCAGATTCTGGCATAAGGTATTGTTCGATCTGGGTTACGTATCCACCCGCGAGCCGTTCGTAAGGCTGTATCACCAGGGCATGATACTTGGTGAAGATTCGAACAAGATGTCAAAATCACGCGGTAATGTTGTTAATCCCGATGAAGTCATAAACAACTACGGCGCTGATTCGCTCCGCCTGTTTGAAATGTTTCTCGGGCCGCTCTCTGCATCCAAGCCGTGGTCAACCAACGGCATCGAAGGCGTTTACCGTTTCCTCAACAGGATATGGCGCCTTATTGTAGATGAGAATGGCAGCATCAACAGCGCAATTAAAGATGTAAAGCCCGAAGGCGATACCGAGCGTATTATGAACCGGACGATAAAGAATATCACCGATGATATCGAAGATATGGATATGAAGTTTAACACATGTGTGAGCGAGCTGATGATATATATGAACGAGATATCTAAACTTGAAGTGATTCCAAGACAGAACATTATCGTGCTGGTAAAATTGCTCGCGCCGTTCGCGCCGCATTTAGCCGAAGAGCTGTGGGCAAGGCTTGGTGAATCATCCGGTACAATTACGTATGAAAGCTGGCCGCAGTATGACGCGTCCAAGATAGAAAAGAGCGTTATTACAATTGTTGGGCAAGTTAATGGCAAGATTCGCGTTAGGCTTGATGTTGAGAACGATCTCGAAGAAGCAAAGCTGCTGGAAGCCGTTAAGAATGATGAAAAAATGAAAACATATATTGACGGCAAACAGATAGTAAAGGAAATTGTTGTAAAGAACAAACTGGTGAACATTGTAGTAAAATAAACCTTTAACTAAAAATATTTGTTTATGAAGTACCAGCATGAAATACATTTTACACTTGAAGAAGCAAACGAGAAGCTGGATAAAATCAGGCCATTGATCGAAGAGATGATGTCACTTAAGCGCAAGCTTGATAACAAGGGTTATGATATTTACAATCATCAGTACCTGGGCGGCTCCGGTCCCAACGGCAGCGGCGCCTTCCCGGAAGAAATGGAAAGACTGATCGATATAATCAGGGGAATGAACAAAAGCGGTGTGATGGTTAAGGGTATAGATCGCGGGCTTGTTGATTTCCCGCACCTGCGCAATAACGGTGAGGAAGTTTACCTCTGCTGGAAATACGGCGAAGGCGACATAAATTACTGGCATACCATTCCGGATGGTTTTACCGGCAGAAGAAATATAAGTGAGTTATAAAGTCTAAAGGGGACAGTTTATCTGTTCCCTTTTTTTATCCTCTGCACCGGCTCTTGCCGGGCGGCAGGGAAACAGAAATATATAAAACAGGTCAAACTAAAAGGGTTACAGATCAAATCAAATGGGTATTATAAATAAAGTAGTAGTTGGCACCCTGCCGCTTGTTCCAAAAAGCATCGTGAGAAGGTTCGCAAACCGCTACATTGCCGGCGAAACGCTTGATCATGCCGTGGCAACATCGAAGAAGCTGAATGAAAAGGGTATCATGGGCACTATCGACGTACTGGGAGAAGATGTGTTCAATAAAGAAGACGCGACGCGTTCAAAAAATGAATGCCTTGAAGTATTAAAGGCAATCGATAAACATAAGCTGAACTCAAACCAGTCGATAAAGCTGACATCGCTCGGTCTGAAGATAGATCATGATTTCTGCCTCGCAAATGTTAAGGAGATCTTCGCTGCCGCAAAGGAAAAGAACATCTTTGTGAGGATCGATATGGAAGATTCATCTGTAACGGGTGAAACCATTGATATCTTTACAGAAGCGCGCAAAACTTACAGCAACTGCGGTATAGTGCTGCAGTCATATATGCGCAGAACATACGATGATGCCGCAAAGCTGATAGAAAGCGGAACGAACTTCAGGCTATGCAAAGGCATTTATGTTGAGCCTGAAGAAATAGCGTATAAAGATAGACAGGAAGTGCGCGATAATTACCTGAAAGTGCTGAGACTGATGCTTGAAAAAGACAGCTATGTTGGAATTGCCACGCATGACGAATACCTTATCGATGGCGCGTATAAGCTTATCGAGGAGCTTAAGAAGCCTAAAGACAGGTATGAATTCCAGATGCTGCTGGGCGTTAGGGAAGGCATGCGCGATAAGATAGTGAAGGATGGCCACAGGATGAGGATATATATACCGTTCGGTACTCACTGGTACCAGTATTCCATCCGCAGGTTTAAGGAAAATCCCCAGATGGCCGGCTACGTGGTGAAAAGCATACTCAACGGCGGAAAGTAATTCCTGCGTAACATATATTTTGAAAAAAGGAAGACAGATAGTCTTCCTTTTTTTTGTTTGGTCATTCTCATTCCTAAACTCCGGTTTGGGAATGTGTGACCCCTCTGGGGTCAGTCTGGTTATAGGATATTTTAGATATAAATGTGTGACCGCTACGCGGTCATGGGATATGCGGAGATGTTGTATAATCCTGCCAGGTTGCAGGATTCCCTAAGTTCAAACCCGGCAGGTTCATAATCCATTCTTCTTTCCGGGATCTGCGAAATATACATGAGTCCCGAAGGGGCGGGATATGATAGCGATGGGCGGAGCCCATCGGGAGGTAAGCAATATGTGCAGAGTAAATATTTCCCCCTGAAAGGGGGAATACAAGGGGGTAGTCTGCATACTTTTAGATTAAACATGTAAGCTGAAGTGGTTAATGCAATTTCATCAATATGTTTTTTCCCGCGGATAAATCCGAGGGCTGTACAAATTGTAGATCCGGTCGCCTGACCGGATTGCAGTCAACACACCCCGTCATTGCTTCGCAATGCCACCCCTCTCAAGAGGGGAATTCGGGACTTCGCATTATTTTAATTTGCATGTACTCGAATCAGGCGATTCGAGTTACATCAGCCCCTCAGGGGCGGAATACGATAGCGATGGGCGCAGCCCATCGGAAAAAGGGTGCGATTGCCTAAGCCACGAAGCGGCGAAATACAACTCATTATGGTCAAATGGATACCTCTTCTGTATAGCATACGCGGTGCCCTTATTCAACAGAGCGTATACTGATACTTCGTTTAACTCCTGGAGAAATCGATCCGCAGTTTAGTCATTAAAACAATAAACAATATTGTGTATATTTATATTGTAAAAGAATGAATGTCTTACACCAAATTAACCCCAAAAAGACATGAAAAAAGCTTTGTTCATCACTTACGCATTAACCCTTTTTACAATTTCAATTCATACACAATGGATACAAATCTCCCAAATCGGTAACAATGAACTGCATGATGTGAAGTTTTTTAACGAGCTCACCGGTATTGCCGCAGGTGAAGGTGGTATTTGGCGTTCTACTAATAGCGGCGTAAACTGGACCGCGGTATGGAATTTCGGCACAATCAATTCTATTTCTTTCCTGACCGTTTGGGATGGATTGGCAGCCGGAAATGATGGCAGAGTTTTGAAAACCGGTGATGGCGGCATCACATGGATTTCAACAAATACTTCGGTTTCAGAAAACCTCTATTCGATCGACTGGACAAACTCCTCAATAGGTTATGCTGTTGGTGCCGGCGGAAGGATTATTAAAACCGTAAACTTCGGCAATGCCTGGTATGTTATGCCTAATACCATGAATCAGGATTTGAGAAGCATATATATGGTAGATCCTTTAAATGGTTATATTGCCGGCGGTACAACCAGTGAGCTATTTGCTATGACTGTTAATGGTGGTAACAATTGGAATTACTCGCTTAACCAGGCTGGCAACAGAATAAATTCAATGTATTGTTTTTTCTCGTTCAGTAAGATCTTTTTGGCAGGCACGAATGGAATAATAAGAAAAAGCACAAATTTTGGCAGCACTTGGACAAATCCCCAAAGTGGTACAGTACAATCACTCAATCATGTCCTGTTCACAGATGATGTTACCGGTTATATAGTAGGAAATGGGGGTTTAATTCTGAAGTCAACGAATGGAGGAACCAACTGGCTTCAGCAGGAAAGCACTATACTCAAAAATCTCAACAGAATTGATTTTTTAAACACCAATACGGGATGGATTGTAGGAAGCAATGGTGTCGTGTTAAGAACGGGAATACCTCTAATTGTTAATGGGAACTCGAACCTACCTAGAAGGTTTGAATTATTACAAAACTATCCTAACCCTTTCAATCCCGAAACTCGGATCAAGTTCGCTCTTCCGCATAACTCATTTGTTACAGTTAAGGTTTATAATGCTATTGGTGAAGACGTTGCAAGGCTTGTGAATAACGAATTCAGATCAGCAGGCAGTTACATCGAAATCTTCGATGGCTCTAGCTTCGGTTCGGGAATCTACTTCTACTCTATCGAGGCGGGTCAGTTCAAAGAAACCAAAAAAATGGTTCTGATAAAGTAACTCAAAAGAATTATAAACTACAAAGGCGGGTCAATACCCGCCTTTGCTGTTTTAAAAATAAAGTGAATCTCTCTTACTCTGATTTCTCGTCTGTACCGGTTTTAATTGTCACCGTGCCGTTACCGGAATCAAATATTGTTTCGAATATTTTTAGGTTCTTTGTTGCCGGTCCCTGCGTTACAACACCGTCAATGGTAAACTCTGAGCCGTGGCACGGACAAACGAACTTATCGCCTTCAAGCTCAACATCACAGCCCTTATGTGTGCAGATCGTCTTTACGGCTATGAATGTTGATTCCGATTTCCGGATGAGCATAAGCTCATCGTTAATCTTAACACTGCCTCCAACTTTAGTTAAAGCGGCATTATCTGCAAGCTTTACTACAGTGTCATCGCCTGCATTTTTGAATACACCGCGCGCAGCGGGTGAGTTTGCCAATGCTGTAAGGTCAAGCGATGAAAGTATGGCACCGCCTGCTATTACACCTACAGCCGATCTTTTAATGAAATCCCTTCTTGAGATCTTGTCAGACATATTTAGAATTATCTCCTTTGTGTTTTACCCAAAAAATATTTTCACTGTTCTAAAATTACTGTTTCATAAACAAACATTCAACGTATTAACAGTCTCTTGCGCTCCAAAGACGAAACTACTCATGCGGATATTTTCAGTTGAATTATGCCTTAAATTGCTGTAATTTGCTTAAAATTTGTTAATTTTTTGTATTATTTTTAGTTAAGCTAAGCTATTGGCTTTTAGCTTGTTACAAAAAATTACAATGAAAAATCACTCATTTTTTTACTTCTATTATTTAATCATTCAATATTATGGGCCTTCAGCAGGATATAGAAAAATATTTCGCATTAACTGAATTCAAACCAAAGGAAAAAACCCTGGCAATGGCAGCTTTCAAAGAGCTTGTTAAGCTGCTGAATCGCGGTGAAGTACGCTCCGCCGAAAAACATGGTGATACATGGATAGCCAATAGCTGGGTTAAAAAAGGCATCCTGCTCGGCTTTCGTCTTGGCAAGAATAAAGATATGTCGGTTGAGAAGAAGATATTATTTTTTGACAAGGATACTATACCAATAAAGCCTATGACCGTAGGCGATGGCGTTCGTATAGTGCCCGGCGGATCAAGCATCCGCACAGGTGCGTATATTGCAAAAGGTGTGATCTGTATGCCACCTATGTATGTTAACATCGGCGCGTATGTTGACGAGAACACGCTTATCGATTCACACGCTCTGGTCGGCTCATGCGCGCAGCTTGGAAAGCGGATTCATTTGAGCGCCGCTGCACAGATTGGCGGTGTGCTTGAGCCGGTAAATTCTGTACCCGTTATAATTGAGGATGAAGTTATGATAGGAGGCAACAGCGGCATTTATGAAGGCACAATTGTTCAGAAGCGGGCTGTGATCGGCGCAGGATGCATCATAACAGGTTCAACGCCGGTTTATGATACGGTTAAAGGAAAAATTTACCGCAAGACTAAAGATGAGCCGCTGGTAATTCCTGAAAATGCAGTTGTAGTTGCAGGTACGCGCCCATTAAAAAATGAATACGGTATTGAGAATGATCTCTCGGTTTACACTCCAATAATCATAAAATACCGCGACGAGAAAACTGATGCAGGTACAGCGCTGGAGGAAAGCCTTAGGTGAGGAGAAACGTGAGACGTGAAACGTGAAACGTAAAACGTCAAATGTGAAACGGATGAATCGTGAGCTGGAACAAATTGTAAATCCGGTCGCCTGACCGGATTACAGTCAACACACCCCGTCATTGCTTCTCAATGCCACCCCTCTCAAGAGGGGAATTCGGGACTTCGCATTATTTTAATTTGCATGTACTCGAATCAGGCGATTCGAGTTACATCAGCCCCTCAGGGGCGGAATACGATAGCGATGGGCGCAGCCCATCGGAAAATTAGTGAGCCCACGACTTCAGTCGTGGGAATTATGCGGAAGCGAAAAAGCATTAACCGTTTTAACGGTTTGAAAACCACTGAAGTGGTTAAATTAATCTCGTCGATAAGCTTACCCACGGATAAATCCGTGGGCTAAGTTCACTTGAATCAGGCGATTCGAGTTACAACAAACCGAAAGCTTTTTGCTTTAGCCCCAAAGGGGCGGGATATGATAGCGATGGGCGGAGCCCATCGGAAAATGGGTGCGATTGCCTAAGCCGCGAAGCGGCGCAATAAGATCCTTGCATCTAAATGGCATTCGTTTTGTTCATTTCCAATTGCGGAAATTAATTTATGTGTGACCCCTCTGGGGTCAGTCTGGTTATAGGATTTCTGAGCTATAAATATGTGACCGCTGCGCGGTCATGGGATAAGCGGAGATGTTGTCTAGACCCGCCAGGTTTTAGTTACATGTATATCCAGGATTCACAAACCTCAAACCTGGCAGGTTTGTAATTCCCAATGCTTTCCGGAAACTTCAAAAAAATATGATCAGCCCCAAAGGGTCGATAAGTGCAGCAATTTTTTTAAATTAACACAAACTTCACGTTTAATTGAAATACGCCGTAATATCAGATCTCCACGCTAACCTTGAAGCGGTTGAAGCATGCTTCGCAGTAATAAAAGAACTTAAAGCTGATAGAATTATTTGTCTGGGCGATTTAGTTGATTACTGCGCCGAGCCCATCGAAGTAATTCAGCTTGTTCAAAACAAATGCCACGCCGTAGTACTTGGCAATCACGATGAGGCGCAGTTCAACTACCCGCTATCTGACAGATTCAACGAAAGAGCGAAGATATCATCCATTCATACCCGCTCTGTACTGAATCCCGAAATTATTAATTACTTCCGTTCACTGCCTAAAACACATTCAGAAAACGATCTGCTGTTTGTTCATGCGTCGCCGGTTGATCCGCACGCATACAAATACATGCTTGATGAAGAAGCTGCCGCATTAAACTTCCCCAGTTTCACCGAAAGGATCTGTTTCATCGGTCATTCACACCGTCCGCTGTTATTTGAAAGCTCTGCCGAAGGCATTAAAAGCGCAGAAGAAGGCAGATTGGATCCGGCAAAAAGATATATCATAAATGTAGGAAGCGTAGGCCAGCCGCGGGATAACAACCCTAAGCTTTCGTTTGGATTCCTTGATACAGATATATGGTATTACAGGAACATTAGAGTTGAGTACGATACCCGGCGTGCTTCAGAAAAAATAGCAAAAGAGGGACTGCCTGAGTTCCTTGCCAGCCGAATTCTTGAAGGAATTTAGCCTTACTGCACATCCTGCTCTTACACATGAATTAGAGCAATTTCAAAAACCAAATTCCTTCAAAGGCTCCACAAACCACTGTAAAAACAATTTAAATCTTATGACTATTATCATGTACCCTCTTGATATATATCATTTGGTTGCACCTCATTATAAGCTAAATTTGTAATGTTGGAATATATGAACTCATCAGGATAATTATGAAGAATCTGGTAATACTTGGCGGAGGAACGGCGGGAACGATGATGCTGAACAAGCTTCATAAAGCGCTGCCTGCAGATGAGTGGAAGCTGACTATTATAGATAATATTGAGACACACTACTACCAGCCCGGTTTCCTTTTTATACCTTTCGGTGTTTACACTGAGGCTGATGTAATTAAGCCAAAGCGAGATTTTTATCCTGATGGCATTACAGTTGTTGAGTCTGAGATATGGAAGGTATTGCCTGAGTTCAACAAAGTACATCTTTCTGAAGGCCAAACGATCGATTATGATATACTCATCATTGCAACCGGTTCAAGGATCGCACCGGAAGAAACCGAAGGCTTAACTGGTGAGCTTTGGAAAAAGGACATATTTGATTTTTACACTATTGATGGGGCGGCTGCTTTAGCCGAAAAGCTGAAGAGCTGGCACGGCGGAAAACTTGTTATCAATATTACTGAGATGCCGATCAAATGCCCGGTCGCCCCGCTTGAATTTGCATTCCTTGCTGATGCGTTCTTTGAAGATAAAGGTATCAGGGATAAAGTGCAGATACAATATGTGACACCGCTTGCCGAAGCTTTCACCAAGCACAAATGCTCTGAAGTGCTTGGCCATTACCTTGAAGATAAGGGAATAGATCTGGTGGCGGAATTCAGCACCGGGAGGATAGATAACGAAAACCACAGACTGGTTTCATGGGATGAACGCGAAGTAGATTTTGATCTGCTTGTTACGGTGCCGGTGAACAAAGGAGCGGATTATGTAGGTAAGAGCGGACTTGGTGACGAGCTTGATTTCGTGCCGACAGATAAACACACACTTCGGGCGCAGGGGCACGAAAATATTTTTGTTATTGGTGACGCAGCTAACATACCTGCAAGCAAAGCGGGATCGGTTGCGCACTTCGAGTCAGAGATACTGACCGAAAATATATTACATTTTATAAATGCCGAGCCGCTTGCTGCAAAGTTTGATGGCCATGCAAACTGTTTTATTGAATCAGGCCACGGCAAGGCATTTTTAATTGATTTCAACTATGACCTTGAGCCTATGCCGGGAAATTTCCCGCTGGCGCATGTTGGACCCTTCAGCCTGCTTAAGGAAACAAGGATGAATCACATGGGCAAGCTGATGTTCCGCTGGGCATACTGGAACCTGCTGCTCAAAGGCAAGGAGCTTCCCATCGGTTCAGCAATGTCGCTCAAAGGAAAGATCCTGGATAGTGACAAAGCAGAACAATTTGTACCTGACGAACAGCAATTGAGAAAACTCTCAGGAGGATAAAACTATGTCAACAGCAGTTGGAGTGAAAGAAATACTTGGAAAGAGCCTGGCAATTGATGCAGATGGCAATCTCGTTAACCTGGCAGACTGGAACGAAGAAATTGCGGAAGCTCTTGCAAAAGAAGAGGGGATAGAATCGCTTAACGAGAAACACTGGCAGGTAATAAATTATATGCGGAAAGTATATACAGAGACCGGTGATGCGCCATCTATCCGCAAGCTTACTAAAGAAAGCGGTGTTGATACCAAGGAACTGTATGCGTTGTTCCCTAAAGGGCCTGCGAAGAAGGCAGCAAGGATTGCCGGATTGCCGAAACCCAAAGGGTGTATTTGAGAGGGCGTGACAAACGTGAAAAGGCAAACGTGAAACGTCAAATGTGAAACGTGAAACGTCAAATGTGAAAAGGCAAAAGGTAAAAGTAAGAAGGCAAAAATAGAAGCAAAAGCAAAAGCAGAAGCAGAAGCGATTAAGCATTGACACAGTCAATGCACTCCAAGAGAAGCACCATAAGAAGCAAGAAGCAAAGGCACCATAAGAAGCAAAGGCAGAAGCAGTTACAAACAAGCAACAGAAATAATAAGGTGACAAAATGGCAGAAGAAAACACATACGAACCAATAAAGAAAGTATCTATTATAGTATCGAAAGGATCATTAGAAGGAGTATATCCGGGGTTGATAATGGCAAATGGCGCGCGTATGGAAGGTATCGAAGCGAACCTGTTCTTCACTTTTTTTGGCATGGAAGCCATTATTAACAAAAAAATGGATCACCTGAAGGTTGCTACAGTTGGCAATCCCGCCATGCATATGCCGACACTAATAGGCTCTTTGCCCGGAATGAGTGCGCTGGCTACGCATATGATGGAAAAGGAGATGGAAAAGATCGATATACCCCCGGTAAGAGAGTTTATTGAAATGATACACGATGCCGGCTGTAATGTATACGCTTGTAAAGCTTCGGTAGATATGTTCCATCTCAAAAAAGAAGATTTTTGTGAACAGGTGGATGATGTGATAACAGTGGGCGAGTTTTATGAAAAGTCAGCCGGTGCAAGCATTATTTTCACCTGATAGCCGCATATTGTGCGTTTTTTTGAATAAGTCTTGTAGTATAAAGTATTACAGTAGTTTAATCTAAAATATACTAACTACTCACGTATTAACGGTGTATTTTTGTATTAGTCAAACTGCTCAACAGTAACCCTTTTGAGCGCTCTTTTAAAAACAGTGTTCCGCGTTTGGCTTCGGTCTGATAGGCTGAAAGCCGGTTCTGCAGGATAACTGGAGGAAATAACAAAATAAAGATGAATACCCTATATAGAATTTACGCCCTTATTTTTTTGCTGAGCTTTTGTTTCTCTGCGGATCTTCTTTCGCAGCAGGAAGAAGACCAGGATAATCCCAGGAGCTGGAAATACATCAAAATACTTGCCCGCGCAGAAGATGACAGCATTTTCATCATGGCGCAGGATGATATTGGAATAGATCCAAAGCTTGAGAGCTTTAGCATTTTAGTGAACCTGACCGACGGTAATGCACAGAACCAGTATATAGTGCTGGGCGATGAAAATGATCCTTCGGCACAAAGATACGCATGGAGCCAGCTCTCTAAGAGAGTGCAGGACGGGCTGGTAAGCTGGACCGGAACAAACAAAGAAAATATGAACCAGAAACGCCTGGATTATGCAAGCGTATTCCTTGATGTCATCAGACAGATAAAGATAAAAGAATTTGTTGCGCCTCCAAAAAGAGAAAGATCCATCAGAAGCACAACGGCTTACATTAATCCGTACTTCCAGCTTTTCGGCGGAGAAAAGCTTGGAATACCGCTGAAGCGTTCGATAGGTTTCACATTAGGAATAGGCAATAAATACAGCGCGCCGTTTGAAAGCGACCTCGTTAGCGTAGGAATGAATATTATCGGTGTGAATATCAGCTACAATACCACTATAGATAACCTGAATACACATGCTATTGATAGATCCACGGGAGACAATTATCCCTGGAAGCAATATAACAATATCTTCTCGCCGCTCAGGGCTATCGAGTTAAGTTATGTTATACCACTTGGAAATTTCCTGGAAATAGGTGTGTTAAGCGATATCAGGATCGGCGGTTACAGCACTTCGGCCATCGGCCCCATGTACAAATTCTACGAAAGAGGAGATTCCTCCAAGCCGATGCCGAATAATGTTCTCAGGGGAACTTACCTCAATGCCGAGTTCCGTTACCCGTTCAGAATGTTCGGTTCAACCAGGTCACAGGTATATGTTGGATACTATGCGAACGAAACCAATATCGGTCTTATCACAAGAGAAAGCAGGCTTGCCGGCGCCGTGTTTGATTTCAGAACAAATATTACACTGAAGAAGATAAGAAATTTCCAGATATTGCTTGAAATAATGGTATCAAATATCGGCGAAGGCTTTGCGCTGAACTCGTTCGCATTCGGGCCCTCTATCAGGCTATCTAAAACCGAAAGCGGAAAATTCGGAGTCATTACGGCATTTGTAAATGCCAGGTTCAAGCTGGGAGACTTCTTTGACGAAAAAGAAAAGAAATGATCGTTAAATAAAAAGATTGTGTGTTAATAATACACATCATATATCAATATATTGTAACAGGAGAGAAAAAGCTGTGTTAAACCAAATTAAAGAAAAAACAAATACCATAAAACAAAAATATTCAAATAAGTATCTTACACCTGAAGAAGCAGTGAAAGTTATTAAATCAGGTGACAGGATATACATTCAATCAGGCTGTGCTTACCCGCAGAGGCTAGTTGAAGCTATGACCCAGAGAGCGCCGGAACTGCATGATGTGGAAATCTGCCATCTCATGGTTTTCGGCGAAGCCCCGTACATGAAACCCGAAATGGAAGGACATTTCAGGCATAACGGATTTTTCCTCGGCGGAAATACGAGGAAACATGTTAATGCCGGCAAGGCCGATTTTATGCCGATCTTCCTCAGCGAGATCCCAAGCCTGATAAAACACGATACTAAACATAAAGTAGATGTTGTGCTTATCCAGGTTTCACCCCCTGATATGCACGGGTTCTGCAGTATGGGTGTTGCAGTTGATTGTACTAAAGCAGCAGTAACGGTTGCAAAGTATGTTATTGCACAGATCAATCCGTTAATGCCAAGAGTACACGGCGACAGCTTTATTCACATAAATGATATCGACTGCGCGTTTGAATATGAGCAGCCCCTGCAGGAGCTGCCCGGAATGCATGCCGAAAAAGATCCCGAAGAACAGAAGATATTCGAAAAGATCGGTGAGAATATCGCCAACCTTATCGAAGACGGTTCAACTTTGCAGATGGGTATTGGCGCAATTCCAGATGCGGTGCTTGCAAGACTTGGCGACAGGAAAGATCTTGGTATTCACACCGAAATGTTCAGCGACGGCGCTATTCCGCTGATAGAAAGCGGCGTTATAAACTGCGATAAAAAAACACTTCTGCGCGGCAAGATGGTTACATCATTTGTGCTTGGATCGCATAAGCTGTTTGAGTATATCCATGAAAATCCTTTTGTTGAAATGAGAACGACTGAATTTGTGAATGATCCGTACACCATAGCCAGGAACGATAAGATGATCGCGATAAACTCATGTTTGCAGGTTGATATGACCGGGCAGGTCTGTTCAGATTCGATCGGCTACAGCTTATACAGCGGTTTTGGCGGACAGGTTGATTTCATCCGCGGCGCCGCGCGCTCTAAAGGCGGCAAGCCGATAATCACTCTTCAATCGACAGCAAAAAAAGGTACAATCTCCAGGATCGTACCCCATCTTGAAGAAGGCGCCGGAGTTACAACTTCACGCGGTGACGTACACTGGATTGTTACCGAGTACGGGGCAGTTGATCTGCATGGAATGAATGTAAGGGAAAGGGTCTGCGCGTTGATAAGTGTTGCTCATCCTAAATTCCGTGAAGAGATTGAAAAAGCCGCAAAAGAAAAGAAATACATTTAGTAATATTACAAGAAAAACATGACCAAAACTGCAAGAGTTGACTGGGTTGAAGGCTACAGGCTTAAAGGCACTACCGATAACGGGAAAATTGTGCAAATGGATAGCGGAGAAAACGCCGCTTCGGCTTCGCCTGCGCAGCTGATGCTGCAGGCTCTTGCGGGATGCACTATGATGGACTGCGTTCTGATAATAGGCAAGGCAAGGAAGAAGATCGATAAATTCTGGATAGATGTAACTGCCGAAGAGGCTGAACAGCACCCGAAGGTATTCACCAAAATGCACGTGACATACAACTTTGTTGGCGCTGAGCTTGATGCTGCAATTGTTGAGCGCGCAATTAAGCTGAGCGAAGAAAAATACTGCCGTGTTCATGCAATGCTGGCTAAAGCTTCGGAGCTAACTTCTTCATATAATCTTAATGCTGAAAGTTAGGATTTAATGAAGATATTTGGGCATACTTTGCTCAAGATGGTTTATTAACTTACAGACCCCTCTATTAGCTGATTATCAGGTAATTCAGGGGTTTTTTCTTAATATAATCTTAATATTATCCACATATTTTTTTAATTAACTAATCATAATTTTACATTAAATATTAAGTTTATAACATAATTTTAACCAAAAGGCGATGAAATTAACAATACGGGTGTTATTTTGTGCATGTTTAACAATGCTGCTTATAGAAAGTACTGCTGCCCAGACAGTTGAAAAAGGCGGAAAAGTGTGGGGGTATGTTTTCGGAGATTATTTTTTCAAAGTATCAGGCGATTCAACCGGATCATCAACACAATACTCACCTTATACTAATTCATACCAGGGGTTTGAGCTGCGCCGGGCATACCTTGGATATGATTATACTTTTAACGAGAAGTTTTCATCGCAGATACTTCTTGAAGGCAACGACAAGATACTTACAAGCACCAGGCTTGGTTTGTTCATAAAAACTGCGTATGTAGAATGGAAGGCTTTCGATAAGGTCAGTTTTGCGATCGGGCTGGTACCTACACCAACATGGAGCTGGGCGCTGAATGAAAAAGCATGGAATTACCGTTCAATCGAAAAAACTATCCTGGATATGCGCGGACTTGGCTCGGCGAGCGATCTTGGTGTATCTGCGCGCGGTAAATTTGATAAAGCGGGCAATTACGGTTTCGGGCTTATGATTGGTAACGGTAACGGGCAGAAGCCGGAGTTCAATAAATATAAGAAGTATTACGGAACACTTTTTGCGAAGCCGGTGAAGGGATTACAGCTTGAAGTCTATGGTGATTACGAGCCTGCAGCTGATGATAAGAACAAAACTACCCTGAAAGGTTTTGCCGGTTATACCTTTGAAAAATTCAATTTCGGAGTTGAAGTTGTTCAGCAGACACAGAAGAATGCCGGCGGTAAAGATATTGATGCCGTTCCTTTTGGAATTAGCGGTTTTGTGTGGGGAAATTTGTTAGGCAGGGAAAATAAACCCATACTTAACGTGTTCGGAAGGTATGACATGTATAACCCTGATACCAAAAATGATTCAACTGGGTACAAAGAGAGCTTCATAACTGTTGGGCTTGATTACATGCCGATCGAGAATGTACATTTTATGCCAAATGTTTGGGTTAATTCTTACTCCGCTAAAAATTCATCTGCAACTGAACGCAAGGCGGATGTTGTTGGCAGAATGACGTTCTATTTTGTTTTTAAATGACCTTTAGACTCATCCGGTATTATTATGCCTAAATACATAATTTTACCGGATGAGTTTTATTAAGCAGTTTCCCGTACATTGAAATGCTTTTATCAGTTTACCCATACATAGAATAATAAATTAAAAATCATCCCCCCAATTGACTTAAGTCAATTGAAATTTCACGTTATTTACCTAATTTTGGGTATTATCAGGAGAATAATATGAAAAATATATTGATATTGATGTTTGTTTCAGTACTGCTTTCATCCGCAGCTAACATAACATATTCACAGGAAAAACTTCCCTACAAAATTTCAGGATACGTATTTGGTGACTATTTTTATAAAGTACAGGGTGATTCTTCCGGATCATCAGGCGAATACTCGCCTTTCAGGAAGGATTATCAAGGTTTTGATATAAGAAGGTTCATTCTGGGCTACGAACATATGCTTTCCGAAAAATTTACGGCGGCATTTTCGCTTGAAGGAGGGAGTAAGTTTCTTAATGCCGGCAGATTTTCGCTCATAATTAAAACAGCATATGTTGAATGGAAGAACATTTTTCCGGGCTCAAGCCTTGTCGTTGGGTACTTCCCGACCCCCGCATATGTTTGGGGAGCTGCAGAAAAAATGTGGGGTTACCGCTCTATTGAAAGAACCATCAGCGACTACAGGAACTTGACAACCGGTGTTGATATTGGAGTAGGCCTGAAAGGCAATTTTGATAAAAAAATGAAGTACGGCTATTTTGTTATGATTGGCAACGGCACCGGTACAAAGCCAGAGAATAACAAATACAAAAACTATTATGCTTTGCTTAACGCAAAGCCCATCGAAAATCTGAATATCGAAGCTTTTTGTGAATATGAACCCGCGGCCGAAAGTAAAAATAAGCTTACCACAAAGGGAATAATTGCTTACCAGGCTCCCTATTTTACTATCGGAACAGAAGTAGTAAACCAGGTAAAGAAAAATTCCGGGTCAAATAACAGTGATGTCAATCCATTTGGTGTTTCGGTATTCGCTCACGGCAGTTTATTGAAAGATAAGAAAACCAACACTTCAAAATTAAACGCATTTGCCCGATTTGATCTGTACGATCCTGATATGAAAGCTGATACATTGGGATTCAGGGAAAATTTTATCACTGCCGGCCTTGATTATATGCCGATACCTTCGGTACATATAATGCCGAATATATGGATCAATTCATACAAAGATAAAAGCAGTGCAAATTTGAAAAAAGATTCTGATATTGCCGCTCGGCTGACATTCTTCTATATATATAAATGATAAGATTATATTTAATATTATCGGTTTGTATAGGAGTTATTGTCGGGCTGGGCTCTGCCACTTTCTACTACGCCAAAGGGTATTCCTACATGCTTGATGACCCTGCAGCCTGCAACAACTGTCATGTAATGAATGACCAGTTTTATTCCTGGCAAAAATCCTCGCACCGTTCTGTTGCCACATGCAATGACTGTCATACTCCTAATACAACTATAGGTAAATATACCGTAAAGGCTATAAATGGCTGGAATCACAGCTATGCTTTTACTACTGATGATTATCACAAACCGATCAGGATCAATAAAATGAACAGGGAAGTGGCTGAAGAAAACTGCCGCCGCTGCCACGGCATGACGACGCATAACATTACTTTTCATGAAACGGAAGATACCAAACTTCAGTGTACTTCGTGCCACTTAAGTGTTGGGCATATGAAATAATTTTAATCAAATACTTACTATGGAACAGAATAAAAAAGATAAACCATTCAGCATGAAATACCTGCTAATGTTCTTTTTGACAGCAGTTATTACAGCCGGGATCACACTGCTGCTGGTCAATATTTTCGAGAAAAAGCAGGAAGCTACGCTATACCCATCCGTCTTTAAGCCTGTAGGAGATGAAGAAACTGATCCTAAGGTGTGGGGTGAGAACTTCCCGTTTGAGTATGATTCGTATAAAAAGACTGAGATCAATGAGGGCCAGACCTTTTACGGCGGAAGCGATAACTACCAAAAGCTTGATAAATATCCCAACCTTAAGATACTCTTTGCAGGCAATCCTTTCTCAAAAGACTACAGGGAAGAAAGGGGACATTATTGGGCTATTACAGATGTGAAAGGTACGCAAAGGTTAAACGAGAAAACACCAAATACCTGCATAAGCTGCAAAAGCTCTAATGTGCTGCTAGATGTGAAAAAAATGGGAACCGAAAATTTCTATAAGGCAATGTTTAAAGATGTAGGGGCACATTATGATAAAAGTATCGGCTGCCTGGATTGCCATGACCCCAAAACTATGGAGCTTAAGGTGAGCAGGCCCGCATTTATTGAAGCAATGCAGAGAAGAGGGATAGATGTTACCAAGGCTTCACGGCAGGAAATGAGAAGTTATGTGTGCGGGCAGTGCCATGTTGAGTATTATTTTAAAGGAGATGGAAAATATTTAACATTCCCCTGGGATAAAGGATTGCAAATTGACAGCATCGAAGCATATTATGATGAGGTTAATTTCAACGACTGGACTCATGAAACATCAGGCTCGCCAATGCTGAAAATGCAGCACCCGGAATTTGAAACATGGTCAACCGGAATTCACGCTAAGAGCGGTGTAAGCTGCGCAGATTGCCATATGCCTTATGTTAAGAATGGCTCTGTGAAGGTTACTGATCACTGGATAAGAAGCCCGCTCAAGAACGTGAATAACGCTTGCCAAACCTGTCACAAATGGAGTGAACAGGAATTAACCAACAGGGTCAAAACCATCCAGGACAGAACATATGAAACAATGTACAGAACAGAGCTTGCAATCATTGACGCTATAAATGCAATAAAAGCCGCAAAAGATGCAGGCGCTACAGATGAACAGCTCAAGGAAGCAAGAAAGCTGCACAAGAGGGCGCAAATGAGGTGGGATTTTGTTGCCGCAGAAAACTCTATGGGATTCCATTCACCGCAGGAAGTAATGAAAACTCTAAGCAATGCAATTGACTACGCAAGGCAATCCCAGATAGCGGCTGAAAGGCTGATGAAAAACCTTGCAGTAAAATAGTTTTTCACCGGATCCGGTGCAGTATCAAACAAAATAAAGCAGGCATGGATGCAACCGTGCCTGCTTTTCTTATACCTGCCGCTTAGTTCCTCAGGGGAGAACTGAACTATGTTTGCCAAGCGGCATTTCCTCCTTTGGAAAACCTCTTATTTGATGAGCATCATTTTCTTTGTTTCGGTATATTGGCCTGCATTTAGCCTGTAAAAATATGTGCCGCTGGGCAATCCGGATGCATTTAAGTTCACTTCATAGGTCCCTGCTTTCAAGTATCGATCTGTTAAGATCATTACTTCCATTCCCAGTATGTTGTACAGCGAAAGTTTTACATCAGAGCCTTCCGGAATATCGAAAGTGATCTTTGTCGAAGGATTGAACGGGTTAGGGTAGTTTTGGCCCAGGCTGTATGAGCCGGGGATATTTCCCGAAGTTTGGTTTATCTCAGTGTATGTACCCCCGTTATCAGTCCTTACCACAATACCATCAACTCCCGCAGAAATAGCGGTATTGGTATCTGTGCAGGTTATATCGCTCAGGTTACCGGTTGTTGGCGAGTTTTGCCAAAGCCATGTAAGTCCGCCATTTGTAGTTTTCTTAAGTCCGCCACCTGTTCCGCAGGCATATCCAATATTTGCGTTTATGAAATAGGCATTATCGCATAGCATATTCATGAGGTTGTAACTCCATGATACACCGCCATTGGTTGTTTTTATACAATAACCCCTGTCCGTAATTGCCCATCCTGTATTTGAATTGATAAACTGAATATGAACAAACCGATTTGCGGTTCCTGCGTTGAATGTCAAAACATTTGAGAAAGAAATTCCGTTGTTAGTTGTCTTTTGAACATATGCGTAATATGTGCCGCTGATAACAGTATCAGTTGAAGCGATATAAGTTGTTGTGCTGTCTAACATATCAACAGCCCTGTAATGAAGGTTTGCTCCGACGGTAACGTTCAGCTGACCTGTTATCCAGTTGGTTCCGCCATTGGCAGTAATGGCGAATCTCCTGTTATCGCCAACTACAATACCGGTGCTGCTGTTTATGAAATCAATTGCATGGTAAGTTATTCCGTTTGTTAATGACGTCTGCGCGGCCCAGTTAACCCCGCTATTAGTGGTTTTATAGATCATGCCCTGCTCTCCGCAAACGAATACACCTGCGGGGCTGATTGCGTAAGCTGAATTGAGATTTACCGTTGAAAAAGAAGGAACGGTGCCCCAGGTTAAGCCGAAGTCGAGGGTTCTCTTAACGATCCCCGAATCGCCGGCGGTATATCCGTAACCCGAGCTGAATGTAATGGAATTCAGATCCTTTGTTCCGCCTGATGAAACAATGACCCATTGAGAATATAAACCGGTAGCAGCGAAAAGTAATGTAACGATTAATAAAGTTTGATATGATTTTTTCATAAATATTTTCATTATTGAATTAGAAATTGGTTTCAGACTGTGTCATAAGAAGCAAATAACTGCGCCCGATTGAATATTAATTCTGACAGGTATGTGTTAACATGATCATTTTAACAGAACCATTTTCCGGGTTTCGGAAAACTCTCCAGCATTAAGCCTGTAAAAGTATGTTCCTCCCGGCAAAGATGAAGCGTCCATGTCCGCCTCATAAAATCCTGATGACAAGTAGTCATTCAGCAATACCTTTACTTCCTGCCCAAGAACATTAAAAACCGATAGCTTTACAAATGAAGCTGAAGCAATATTGAACCTGATCTTTGTTGAAGGATTGAACGGGTTAGGGTAGTTTTGAGAAAGCCCGAATGCATTTGGTATTTCGCTGTTGATCTGCTGCATTCCCACAAAGGTTCCCCCATTTTGAGTTCTGATAATTGTACCGCTGCTTCCGGCCGCATAAGCATTAATTGTATCAGTACAGAATACACTGTTTATTGTTGCAGTAGTGGGGGAGTTCTGCTGTATCCAGTTCAGTCCGCCGTTGGTGGTTTTTCTTACTACGCCATTTATTCCTCCGCAGTAGCCGGTGCTCATATTTGCAAAACTTACCGTAACAGGGATAGTGGGAATCTGGACAGCTGTCCAGTTTACACCATTATCAATTGTTCTCAGGAAATAGCCGTTGGCGGTTACTGCGTATATTGTGGTGGAGCTCATTACCCTGATATATATGAACGAAACGTCGCTTGTTAAACCGCCAATCATTGTATATAAATTCTGGTAACTTGTTCCGTTGTTGGTTGTTCTGTGAATGTATGAATATTGAATATTCGATATCTGTGTATCAGCAGAAGCTACGACCCACGAATTGATATCTATCATATCGCAAACTTTGTAATCCAGTTTTGCTCCGGGGGTAACATTGAGCTGTGCCTGTATCCAGTTTGTACCTCCGTTAGCGGTGAATCCGGCCCTGCCGTCATCTCCAACAACCATACCTGTTGTGGA
Source organism: Ignavibacteria bacterium (assembly GCA_041917655.1). Classification (GTDB taxonomy): domain Bacteria; phylum Bacteroidota; class Ignavibacteria; order Tepidaquicellales; family OLB5; genus OLB5. The sequence goes on from JAYRXC010000023.1 coordinate 39,185, forward strand.
GTTAATGAAGTCCATATCATAATACCGGTATGCCGCGGCTGTTGTTTGTGCTGTCCAGTTGGTTCCGGCATTGGTGCTTTTGTAGATCATTGCGTCAACGCCGCACATGTAAACAGTATTCTGGTTGTACGTATACACATCGTTGATCTTTGTAGAGGCACCTAATGTTAAGGATGTCCATGTTAAACCCTGGTCAACGGATTTTTTAATGAGCCCCAGGTCCCCGGCTGCAAATCCCGTGCTTTGATAAAAGGAAACGGAATTGTATCCTACCGCTCCGCCGCTGGAGACAATAAACCACTGTGAGTGAGTAAGTGTTGTAAAACATCCCAACAGGATAAGTAATGTGAAAATTCTTTGTTTCATATTCAGTTCAGTTAAGTTATTTAATTTATTGTTGTAGTCTTTTTACAATTTTTCTCTCACCATGTTCCTTGAATACGCCGGAATAAAATACATGATTGTGACAAAGCAACCCATCGTTGGGTTAAGTGAAACGGCTCTTTTTGCGTACAATCAGATTAGAATTGTGACAAATTGAAAAGCTTAAAATATGGTTCAATGTTTTACTTTGTAAATTTAACTTAACAGGCAGAGGTAATTCAAAGAATAATTAGAGGATTTGTGACTTTATAGTTGAATAAAAATGTTAAATATTGCAATAAATCACTACATTAATTCATAAAATGTGACAATAATGCTGGCAGGTAAATTATTCAAGTCACTCAAACTTCTTGATAGCAGGCAGTTGAATGAATTTGAAAGATTTCTGGTATCTCCATATTTTCTAAAGAGGAAAAATCTTCCTTCTGTATACACAGAATTAATGAAACATTACCCGGAGTTCAATATTTCCAGGAAGGAAATATTTTCCCGGGCTTTCCCGGGGAGTGCTTACAACGATGTACTGATGAGGAAATACATTTCCGAAATTTACAGCATGCTTACCGGCTATCTTGCCATAAGCAGTTTTCAGAAAGATGAAATGACCTTCAACAGCAAACTGATCGACCGGTTGATCGAGCTGAACGACTACGATGAGGCGCGTAAAACTGCTGAAGAAATGTTGTTGAAGCTGGAGAAAAGTGCTCTAAGAAATGAAAAGTACTATTACAACAAGTATATCTTTGAAAGATATTCCAAAACTGTCAGCAATCTTGTCACAAATCTGGATCCCGATACAGATTGGAAGAATGCAATGGATGGTTTTGTTAATTATTCAGCGTTAACAGTGCTGCAATTCTATTATATAATACTCAACGATAACAGGTTCAGAAAAGAAAAAAGCGAGATTGACCTGCATGTGCTTAACGGACTGGTTAATGTATTCGAAAAAGATGTGATACCTTCCAATCCGGCTGCTGTTATTTTCTATAACCTTGTTAACTCTTTTCTCAAGCCGCAGGAAGAAAAGTACTATAAAAATATTAAGGAAATGCTTTTGACGCACAAAGCAATGCTTGATAAAAATGAGCTCGCAGCTATTTATACTTACCTGCATAATTATTGCTTTGTAAAAGTAGATAACGGTGATCTGGGTTACCTTAAAGAGAGGTTTGAGGTAGTGAATGAAGTTCTGGCGAACGGATTCCACCTAAAAGATGGCTACATGGTTCCGGATATGTTCATCTCAATGGCAAACAACGCTTTGATGCTGAAAGAGTATGACTGGGCGGAAGCTTTTATAAAGAAGTACAAAGATAACCTCCCGGGAGAAGAGAAAACATCGTACGGTAACCTGGCATTTTCTTCAATGTATATGTTCAAAGGGGAATACGAGGCTGCATTGAAATACCTGAGCAGGGTGAAGTTCCGGAAGTATTATGATAAATCGAAGATCAAGAGCCTTAACCTGATGATATATTACGAAGCCGGTTATTTTGAGGAAGCTTTTTTCCTGGCTGATTCGTTCAGGCATTTTATATCAAAGTACAAGTCTATTACTCCATATGTGAGAGAAAGGACAAATAATTTTGTTAAACAAATACTGCAGCTAATCAACTTCCGCCTAAAAAAAGCAGAGAAGCCTGAGATCAAGGATTTTGATACCTGTACTATAATGTACAGGCCCTGGCTGATCCAGAAATTGCATGAAGTGAAGACCGGCAAAAAAGATCTATCACAGAATTAGGTATATCAAAAGCCTGTATTATTCGCTAATTTAGATCCGGAGGGTATAAAAAAATGGTAGAGATCAATGTATCTTACGAAGGCGGCCTGCACTGCAAGGCTGTTCATAAACCCAGCGGAATACAAATAGAAACTGACGCTCCAACAGATAACCGCGGCAAGGGCGAGAGCTTTTCGCCAACCGACCTTCTTGCAACCTCTCTTGGGGTCTGCTATCTAACAACAATGGGAATAGCTGCCGAAGACAGGGGAATAGATCTCAGCGGTGCATCATGCCGTGTAGAAAAGCATATGAGCACTGACGCTCCCCGGCGAGTCGTGAGACTGGTTGCAGAGATCAAATTTCCTGCGGGAATTCCTTTCGATAAAAGAGGGATACTCGAAGCGGTTGCTTTGCACTGCCCGGTTTCCAAAAGTCTGCATCCCGATATTGATGTGGATCTTAAGCTCCATTTTCCCGACGGGCAGGATATGGAAGAACATACTCACAAAGCAAAGTAAGGCAGCTAACATTACCCGGAAAAGATCAGACTATACCAAGCGCTTTTACTATTGATACGGCAGACCCGGGCTTTCTCAAAAAGGGGGAACCACTGTTATCTTCAGTTATTACAGCGGAATCCCTTTAAAGTTTATTTAAACTGGAAATGAGTTTTGCGTAACCTGTGTTCTTAACGATATTCTGACAAAAATTTGCTATTTTTGTGAAATTCACTGAAATCATGAAGTATATAAATTACTAAAACAATTATATTAATATCAAACAATTCAAACAAAGCGGGGAGAAATTATGAAAAGAATCTTAACTATTATTGTACTTATGTTGCTTGCGCTGGCCGGGACTGAGATCCTAGCACAGCCCTGTAATTGCCTCACCGGATGGGTTTACCGTTCGCCGGTTGTTGTAACCAACACAAACGCAACTGCTTACAATTTTTTTGAGATCAAAGATACCATCAATACCCAGGCGCTGATAACTGCGGGCAAAATGAAGGCTGATGGCGGCGACATCAGATTCACTGATTCTCTTTGCAATCCGCTTCCGTATTGGGTAGAAAGCGGAATGAACACTGCTTCAACTATAATTTGGTACAGGGTTTATGGCATACCTGCTAATGGCTCAAGAACAGTTTATATGTATTACGGAAATCCATTAGCTTCATCAGTAGGAAATCCGAAGAGTGTATTCAAATTCTATGAAGGATTTGACGGCTCAGGGCTTGAACAGTTCGCGCAGCCATGCGGCAATGCAGGCGGTGTAACAGTCAGCGGCGGAAACCTGAACCTAAGCTGGTCAAGCGATAAAGTTATACTATCTGATACAATCTTTCCACGCAACGAGATTTACACTGCTGAAATGAACGTTACTGCTTCAACAGGCAACTGGCCTGCGCTGCTGTGGGTGAAGAACGACGCAAACCAGAGATCTTACGGTGTGCTGCTGCAGAATAGTACCAACACTGTCAGGATTGGCAAATCCGGAACAGGCGTTGGAGCCTGCCAGGGACAGAATTTCACCGTACAGGCTTCTATCACATCCCCGGTGGGATTGTGGACAACAACATGGGTTGCAACGGCTGATATAAGAGCTACTTTCCCCGGTGTTGCTCCGCTGCAAACCGGAGACAGTGAACATGCCAGGGATACTTCTTTCAAGATCGGTATTGGCGGAATTGCTTCAGGGTCAGGCTCAATAACAGTTGATTGGGTGAGGGCAAGGAGATGGTCGCCAGTTACAATTACAGGTGCATTGAATACAGCGCAGGAACTTTCTGTTCCCAAATCACCTGCCGGTCCATCGGTCACAGTGCTTGGCAGCTCAAGCCTGCGTGTTAACTGGGTTGACAGCTCTTCAAATGAAGAAAAATTTATGATAGAACGCAGCACCAATGGCGGCTCAAATTGGGTTCTCAGGGATTCCGTTGCTGCGGGGGTTGTGCAATACACCGATAACGGTTTAATACAGAATACGCAGTACTGTTACAGGGTTTACGCAAAGAACTGTCTTGGTGCTTCAGCTCCCACAACACAGGTATGCGGTACAACCACATTTGTTGGTGTAAGTCAAACAGGCGCAGAAATACCGAAGGTATTCAATCTTTATCAAAACTACCCTAACCCATTTAACCCGGTAACGAATATAAAATTTGATATTCCGAAGGAATCGTCTGTTAAGATTACGATATTTGACGCGCTGGGCAGGGTTGTGAAGGATATAGTGAATCAAAGACTTCAGCCGGGTTCATACAGTGTTGACTGGAATGCTTCATCTTACTCCAGCGGTATCTATTTCTACAGGATACAGGCAGGAGATTACGTGAATGAGATGAAAATGGTTTTGGTTAAATAGATTGTAGTATAGGTTTTAACAAAAGGTTTACTCAAAAATTGTTTTTGAGAAATGGTTTCAAAATTTCTCAAGATTCCTGCCTACGCAGGAATGACAAGTTTATTTGAGTAAACCTTTTTTATGCGGTCCTGCGAATGATACGGTTTGCGAGGTAAATACTTAAGGCCGCAACAGGCAAAGAACCAACCAGGTCAATAAGATAATGCTGCCTGAGATAAACGGTCGCAATTGCAAGCAATGTGCCCAAAGGCAGTGTGCAGAACAGAAAGTACTTTTTCTTGAAGAGGTAAGCGAAATAATTGGTGATGAGTATTATTCCGAAATGCATACTGGGGAAAGTATTGCGCACAAACGATTCCCTTAGATACTTACCAAGATTTTCAAGGTACATGTTCGTCAAAGGACTGAGCCCGGTTAAGGGAACTGTGTAGTGTTCAGGGAATGCGATATCCGGACCGGCGGCAGGCAATGCCAAATAAGAAACCAGCGCACCATACCAGCCAATAATAATAGCAAGCAGGTAGTTCCTTGCCTTCAGCAGTGATGCCGGGTCTTTGGCAAAATACAGAAGCACAAAGGTCAAAGTTGGAAGCACGTAATATGAAAAGTACGAAAGTGTAAGCAGTTCCGTCAATGGCTTGCTGACCAGGGGTTCAAATACCCGGGTAATATCAAAACCAAATATGGTTAGATCTGCTTTCAGCAGGAGGCTATCGTAATCTGTTGGATTAAGCTTATGAATAAAGCCCTGGAATGCTGAAAATATGATTCCGTAAAAGGGAATATGCAGGTAGCTCCTCAGGAATTTTACGGCCCCGTTAGAAGTGCTCCTTTGATATATCATAAAAAAAGTAAGCACCAGGAGCGAAATTGCGGGAGTTATGATTGCATAGTAATCAGGGTTACTGGATAAAGAAGTAAAATAAACTAAACCAAATAGTATGAGGGGAGAAAAACCCAATACTATCAGGTCTTCAGGGTAAAACTGCTTGAACAGCGGGGATTTTGTGTTATTCAATTTGTGATCTGACGTGCTACTTTTTGATTCAGGATTTCCTGCTATTCAGCGCAGTTTCCATTTCCTTTAGCTGCTCAATTGAATTAACGCCGGTGACTTCCAGTTCATCTGAAGTTACAACCGTGCCGATCTTACCGTTGGGGATGAAGTGAAAAATATCTGTTAAGTAATACTCTTTCTGATTGTTTTCAGGTGAAATTTTTGAAAGGGCATCGAACAGCAAGCCTGCTTTCACAATGTAGATTGCGGGATTTATCTCCTTAATGCCTTTTTCCTCTTTGGTTGCGTCTTTCTCTTCGACAATTTTTTTGAACCTGCCGTTTTCATCTCTAACAATCCTGCCGTAACCTGCAGAGTTTTCAAATTCCGTGGTGAGGAGTGTTGCATCGTTTCCTCCGGAAAAATGCTCTCCAATAAGCTTTTCAACTGTTTCGAATTTCAGCAAAGGAACATCCCCCGATAGTATCAGTATATCGCCGTCAAAATCTTTCAGCGAACCTTCAGTCTGCATTACGGCATGGCCTGTACCAAGCTGTTCAGCCTGGACGGCATATTCAATATCCTTGCCGGGAAAATTCTCATTCAGATAATTAATTACCTGCTCCCGGTGATGCCCCACAATTGGAACAACCTTTTCAGCGTTTACCCTGAATGCAAGGTCAACAACATAGCCTATCATTGGCTTGCCGTTGATCTCAAACATTACTTTAGGCTTATCGGGACTCTTCATCCTTTTGCCGAGCCCGGCAGCGAGTATAGCCACAGCAAGCTTTCCGCCAGAAGCTGCGCCTTCGGATTTCTTAACTTTCTTCATCAGCTCTGCGAGTTCGTTCTCCCTGAACGCGGAGTTTTTGTTGTTGAAATCGGTATCTGTAATAGGCATAAATATAACTCAGTTCTATTGAAAGAATGTTTTTACTGCAAGGGTTCAAAATTGCTGTAAACAGGAAATTCAGTTCTTGAACTTCAGCAGGTATTCTTTTTGTTTGTTTCTCCAGCCGGCCTGTGATTCATAATCAACAAAATAAATTTTCAGGTCAGCCTGCGATTCGTACTCCACAAAATACAGCTTGAAATCTGCCTGGCTTTCGTATGATACATTGTACCATAAACCATCCTTGTTTGCCTGTGATTCGTACTTCACCATATAGACATTCAGGTCAGCTTGTGATTCGTACGAAACAACATAGATTTTCAGATCAGCCTGTGATTCATAATCCACCTTGTACATCTTCTGCGCAAAGATGGTGTTTGCCGCTATCCCCAAAAACAATACTACGAAGAATACTGTAATGTTTTTCATTATACCTCTAATATTTCGTTAGTATGTTTAATATCTTTGATCTTGTTTTGTTTATCCATTAAGATGAGCGTCGGCTTGAACGCTTTCAGCTCTTCTTCGGTGTAGTTAGCATATGAAATGATGATGATCTCATCGCCGACTGCAGCCATTCTTGCCGCTGCGCCATTAATGCAGATAACGCCGCTTCTGCGTTTGCCTTCTATGGCATAGCTTTCAAACCGTGAGCCGTTGTTTATGTTAACAACCTGGATCCTTTCATACGGCAATATATCCGCAGCATCAAGCAGGTCGGCGTCAATAGTTACGCTTCCTTCGTAAAAAAGCTCTGCCTGCGTCACAGTGGCGCGGTGGAGCTTTGATTTACACATTATTCTTTCCATTTTAACATCTTCCTTTCTTCAGGAAATAAGCCTGTATTAACAAAATTAACGCTTAATTACTATATTATCAATTAACCTCACGTTGCCAAAACGGACTGCCAGGCTTACTAAAACAGGTGTTTTCCTGCCGTTTTTGAGGGTTTTGATCTCTTCAAGCGTTTCGTTATCATTAAACGAAATATAATCTATTTTTGTTGCCGTTTTCCTTGATTTGATAAGCTTATACATTTGCCCGCGGAGAAACGCTATATCCCTGTTGTATTTTTCCAACTCTATTTTTCTTTTTGCGTATTGCAGGGATTTGTACAGATACGGGGCATCGGCTCTTTGAGCATCATTCAGGTACACGTTCCTTGAGCTCATTGCCAGCCCGTCCTTTTCACGAACAGTTGGCGAAATGATGATCCTGGTATTTACATTCAGGTCTTGCGCCATTTTTTTAATCACTGCCGCCTGCTGCGCGTCCTTCTGCCCGAAAACGGAAAAATCTGCCTGCGCAATGTTAAACAGTTTTAGCACAATTGTTGCAACCCCTATAAAATGCCCCGGGCGTATATCACCTTCAAGCCCCGAACTAACGGCTTTAACGTCAACGTATGTTGAGTATCCTTCGGGGTACATTTCTTCAGCCGAAGGATAGAAGATGTAATCTACGCCTTCGCTGCGGCATAACTTTTCATCGCGCTTAAAATCCCTGGGATATCGTGAAAGGTCTTCCTTTGGTCCGAATTGAAGCGGGTTAACAAAGATACTTACAAGAACAACATCTGCCTTCTTTTTAGCTTCGCGGATAAGCGAAAGGTGGCCTTCGTGCAAATAGCCCATAGTGGGCACAAAGCCAATGATCTTTTTCTTTGCTTTAAGAGAGGAAGTCAGCTTTTGTGTTTCGGAGATGCGGCGCAGAATTTTCATTAGGCGTCTGTCTCCGGATCTGAATTTATAATTGAGAGCAAAGCGGTACTAGTCATGCATATATTTCATGAACTGGTACAGCTTATCTTTGAGGTCTTTCCTGTTCACAACGCAATCAAGGAAGCCGTGTTCCTGTACAAATTCCGCATGCTGGAAGCCTTTGGGAAGATCTTTGCCTGTTGCCTGCCTAACAACCCTTGGCCCTGCAAAACCGATAAGCGCATCCGGTTCGGCAATATTCACATCTCCAAGCATAGAGAAGCTTGCTGATGCGCCGCCTGTTGTCGGGTCGGTGAGAAGTGAAATGTACGGAAGCTTATTTTCTGCCAGCTTGGCAAGCCATGCAGAAGTTTTGGCTAGCTGCATAAGCGATATTGCCGCTTCCATCATTCTTGCACCGCCTGATTTTGAGATAATAATGTACGGACACTTTTCTTTTATAGCTCTCTGGATACCTCGCGCAATTTTTTCGCCCACAACAGAACCCATTGAGCCGCCGATGAAGTTAAAATCCATCGCGCTTATTACACACTCTTTGCCGTGTATCTCTCCGATTGCATTCCTTATCGCATCATAGAGGCCGGTCTTTTTTATGGTATCCTGGATCCTGTCTTTGTATTTCTTTGTATCTACAAAGCCAAGCGGATCTTCGGAAATTACCTTGCGGTCAAATTCCTTAAAATTACCGTCGTCAAAAAGCAGCTTAAAGTACTCTTCGCTTCCAATGCGGAAATGATAATCGCATTTAGTACAAAGATAAAAATTGTTTTCCCACTGCTTTTTGTGCATAATCTCGTCGCACTTAGGGCACTTTATCCAGTGTCCTTCACCAAGCTCTTTTTTTTCCTGTGTGGCAATATTCTGTTTTGTTCTCTTAAACCAGGCCATGATATGTCAATCGTAAAATTTCGGAATATTATTGTATTTACACTTTTCTGAAGTTAAAATCTTTCAGGTACATCGGCTCAACTTGCCGGGGGTCGAATAGCTTTCCCGTTTCAACAGCCTCCTGAGCCAGAGAGATCATTGCTTCCAGCTCGCCTGTGAGATTTTTAACATTAGTAACACTAAAATAACAATGTTTTAATTGAGTTTCATCGTCAAAATCTCCGGCTATAATTGTATCATTTTTCAGCAATTTCTGAATATTTTCAAGAGTATCTGCACCTTCTTCGGCTTTTTTCCCTGCAGAATACACAGCAAAGTAGTATTCGGGCAGCTTCGCTTCAACTAATACGCAGTATGTTTTCGGAGCATCATAGACACCCAGCCTCTTCAGGGTAAGATCAAAGCTGCTAACCGGGATCATTTTTTTGGAGGTACCAAACAGCATTCCTTTGGCCAATGATAGTCCAACACGGATACCGGTAAACGAACCCGGACCAATGGTAACTGCGAGATTTGCTATACTGCCTATATCGAACTGTTCGGAAAGCTTGTGGATACAATTGATGAGTTTATCCGGAGTTTTGCCGGTACCGGGATCCGCAAACTCCCGCGCATACACAGCCGAAGCCTTGCCGTCTTCAAGGATCGCGGCAAAGGCGTTTTTATCGGATGAGTTTATTAACAGGGTTTTCATCAGGCAGGCATCTCCAGCTTTATCCACCTGTGTGATTCTTCTTCGGAGGTGTGTGAAAGGTGAATTTTTATCACATCATGCGGAAGCAGCCTTTCGGCGTGCTCCGGCCATTCGATAAAAACGATGCCGCGGTCGTTCAAATAATCCATAAAACCCATTCCAAGCAGCTCATCTTCCGAGCGCATGCGGTAAAGATCAAAATGGAATATCTTCGGTATTTTTTCCGACGTGTATTCGTTAACTATCATAAAGGTTGGACTGTTCACAATATCCCTTACGCCAAGCCCGCGGCAAATACCTTTTACAAGGTGGGTTTTTCCGCTGCCAAGATCGCCGTACAGCGCAATAACATCGCCGTTCTTCAGCTTTGCCGAGAGCTCCGCGCCGAAATCAAGCGTTTCGTTTGCATCTGCAGTATTGATAATGAAATCACGTTCCATTTTTGCTGTTGCGGCTAACCTATGCCTTTGGCTCAAGTGTTATCACAGGCAGTATCAGCTCTTCCATTGAAATGCCGCCGTGCTGGAATGTGTTTTTGTAATGACTAAGGTAATAATGATAATCAGTAGGATAAACAAAATAGAAATCTTCCTTGGTAACAACATAGTTTACTATTCCACCGCGTTTAGGCAGCTTATAGTCATGCGGATTGCGGATGAAAATTGCCTGGCGGTCATCTATTTTAACATTCCTGCCGTACTTGTAACGCAGATTGGTTGAAGTTTCCCTGTCGCCAAGTACCTTGGCGCCGCGCATACAGCGGATGCTGCCATGATCGGTAGTTACGATGATCTTAATATCCTTCTGCTGCGAAAGTATTTTGAACATTGAAAACAGCGAAGAGTGCTCAAACCATGACTGTGTTAACGAGCGGTAAGCGGATTCATCCGGCGCGATCTCTTTCAGAACTGCATTATCAGAGCGGTTGTGCGCAAGGATATCAACAAAGTTCACTACTATAGCATTCAGATGCGTATTGGAGAAGCTTGCAATTTTATTTTCAATTCCCTTGCCAAATTCGGCATCAAGTATCTTAACATACCTTAGCTCGTTCCTAAGCTTAATTCTTTTTCTTTCGATAAGTTTTTGCATGAATTCCTTTTCATAGTTGTTCTTGCTGTTTTCATCATCTTCACCTTTTGCAAAAAGCTCGGGGTAGTGTTTTTCTATTTCACTGGGGAAAAGTCCGCTGAAAATCGCGTTTCTGGCATACGGTGTAGCGGAAGGAATCATCCCGTAGTAAAAATCCTTCGATATTTTGAAGTAATCATAAAGCATTTTCTCCATCAGCATCCATTGGTCAAGCCTAAGGCAATCGATAACAAAAAAGAAAACGGATTTATTATTGCTTACTTCCGGGAAAACATATTTTTCCACAATACCATTTGAAAATACGGGACCTTCCTTTTTTCCATGTATCCACTCAACGTAGTTGCGTTCAAAAAAACGGCAGAACTCAGCATTACACTCCTTACGTGTTGCAAGCACTGTATCTTTAAGTCCAAGCTCTGGATGCTCATCAAGCTCCATTTCCCACTGTGTTAGATCGCTGTTTATTTTGATCCAGTCGTTGTGGTCAAGCGGCTCCATCATGGCCATGTTGATCTTATTGAGCTCCTGGATATAATCCCTCGATGCAGTTTCGCCTTTAATGCGTTTGCCTTCAAGGAATTTTTTGCAAACAAGCAGAATCTGGTTTGGATTAACCGGCTTGAGCAGGTAGTCTGAAATTTTTGCGCCGATGGCGTCCTCCATCAGTGATTCGGTTTCGTTTTTGGTAACCATCACAACAGGCACATTAGGCTGCACCTCTTTAATAGAGGCCAGGGTTTTGAGTCCCCCCATACCTGCCATCATTTCGTCAAGGAATATAAGGTCAAAGTCCTTTTCTTTTACAAGGTCAACGGCATCTTCTCCGTTGGTTGCCTTATCAACAAAATAGCCTTTATCTTCCAGGAATAGGATATTCGAGCGTAAAAGCTCGATTTCATCATCAACCCAGAGGATCTTGTTCTTCAATTTTTCCATTTTTTCAGCGTTTTTTGGTTTGGAAGCCGCCTTTTGTTATCAGGCGTTAAATAGTAAATTGATTTTCAATAAGGTTATGGCTATTTTCGTAATTAAGTTTGAATTAAGCAATAATAAATCTATAATTTTAGTATAAAAAGGACAAAAATTAGATGCCATTAAGACATAAATCTGCTCAAAAAAGAGCCAGGCAGACACCTAAGAGAACTGAATATAATAAACACTTCAAAGCTAAAATTAAATCCGCGCTCAAAAACGTAACTTCTGCGAAGAAGAAGGATGAAGCTGAAAAAGAGCTGAAGAAAGCTGTTAAAGTTCTTGATAGAGCAGCAGTCAAAGGCATTATTCACAAGAATAATGCAGCTAACAAGAAGTCAAAGCTTACACGCAAGGTTAACAAGCTTAGCTAAACTATTGCTGCGTAAAAGTTGTAACCTAAAAAGGAGCTATTTAGCTCCTTTTTTGTTTTGGTTAAATCTCTTTAAGCCTGTCTTCCAGCCAGAATTTAATTCCAAAATGATTTGGCTGTGCTGACTTGACAAGGTCTGCAAGCCGGGCGGATTCAAATTCCTTAGTCTTGCTGTTGGTTTCATGCTTTAAATTAATGAGTGACATCGTATGCTTCAAAAAGCCCTGTATCGAATTTTTATAATCTTCGGAAACAATCACCTCTTTTGCAAGTGTCCGCCTGAATGACTCGATGAGGCTTCGGGTTTCTTCGAAATAAGAAAGCTGGTAATTAAGCTGAATCTCAAGTATTTTCACCTGCACTTTAAGTATTACCAACGGGAAGTTCACTTTAGAGATATGCCTTAGCGCTTTTTCGAGGTCACCTTCGTAGTGCGCAATATATGCATATGAAAAATCCAGGCTGTTATCAAGCTGGTCAGCAGGCAGCTTATCTTTGTAATCTTCAATAAACTTCCGTGCAAGTGATGTATCTCCTGCTCTCACGAAAACTTTGATAAAATTTACAAAATCCGGGTAAAGCAGCTCGCCGGAAGTAACCCTGCCATGCAAGTATGAATGGCGGTAAAGTTCGTATCCTTCCTTCACAAATCTTCTATCGCCTTTGAAATTATACATATCAGCGCAGTAGCCAAACATGTGCATATGTGCGCGGTAAGCGGCAGAGGCATCCATTTTTTCGAAGTTGCTGAAATAATGCTCTTTCAGCTTAAAATAGTACTCTTCGCTTCCTTTCTGCTTGAGCAATATCAGGTATTGGTATGCCAAAGTAGATGGATGCGTGCTGACAGGACCTTTTTCGAGATAACTTAAAACCTCATCCATCATTTTGATCTCGATGTTTACATTATTTTCTTTGCCGATATGTATCATAAGGTTGTAGTACTGCAGCAGGTGAAATATCAGGAATTCATAACAGCTTTCAAATTCCGCAAGTATGCCCGAAATGCTGCTGGGCTTTTCGAACAGGTCGATTAGCTGGATCTCCCTGGTAAGCAGGTAGTTATCATACAGGAATTCACTTCCTTTTACTTCAATATTGTTATTCCTGCTTTCGTTGTTCTTAACGATCTTTTTATGCAGGTCAAATAATTTGCGAAGCCTGAGCTGTACAATGAGGTTATACTCACCCGTGAACTCCGTACCGGGGTTTGGTATATGCTTAAGAAACTCAAGCGCGAGATTATAAAGGTCAGAAGAAACATTCCTTATCCGGAAATAATCGAACTTTTCATCACCAAATACCTGGGCATAAACAGCATCTTCAGTGAAATTCTTATGTTCGAAACCCGGATGAAACTTAACAAGAGTATCACATAGTTTGATAATATTCTGATTCTTATTGAAAAAAGGTGAAGCGGTAAAATCCCTGAATTTTTTCATTTCAGCCGGGCTGAATGTCCGCAAAAGCTTTATAAGTTTTGTATTCTTCACTCTTTAGTACATTAGTTAATTTTAATTGATAAATAAGGCATCCATAAACCATTTTTTGATGGTGATTGTATGAAGCCGGAACCCTCAAAAAATTAAAAAAATCTTCTAAAAATTTCTAAAAAAATCCTTTAAAACAAGCTAAAAATAATATTTTTTTCAATTCCCGGCTTCCGGGATTTCTAAAAACCGGCTTATTTTACTTTGTAAAACCTGCCTCCATAAGCTAAGTTTACAGAGCGGCTATATGATGCACAAATCTCCCGGCTCCTGAATATCATCTGATCTTTATACTATATACCTGCACAGATAGCCCGGCTGCGTAATTCTGTAAACTGTTAGATCCCGGTAAAACACTAATTACTATTATTTTAACAAATAAGTTCAATTGTTATGAAAACATTCCTAATCTTAATAAGCTTTGGTTTTATTGCCGTAACTTTTTCACAGTGGACTCTTATCGACACGGGCTTTGAACAGGTATTGACGTCCATTTCCGTGCCCGATGAAAACACTGTGTGGGTGTGCGGGCACCTGGGCAGGGTATGCAAGACCACAAATAACGGGGTGAGCTGGTCCAATTCTATAGTTACCCCCGATACCCTAACCCTGGTTAACATCTTCGGTATTGATCAAAACACAGCTCTTGCAGTTGCGAAAGATTACTCACCGGCAATAAGCTCGGTATGGAAAACCACGAATGGCGGCGGAACATGGCAGCAGGTGATTACGCAAAACAGCGGACAGATAAACGCTGTTGAGGTAAAAGCAGACGGAACAGGTATCATGGTAGGAAACCCGGTTGGAGGCAGGTGGTCTATATGGCGCACTACTAACTATGGCAGCTCGTGGGATTCCACCGGCATGTACGTTCCGGGCACCGGTAGCTCAAATGAAAATTCGTTGTTCGTAAATGGAAGCAGTTATTGGTTTGGCGCATCAGGCGGGAGAATATATTATACGTCAAACGCAGGAGCAAACTGGAGCGTACAAACCCATGGTTCAACAAACATAATCGGTATCTGGCTTAACGGTTCAACAGGCATTGCCACCGGCTCGGGTATTTTTAGAACTACCAACGGAGGCGCTAACTGGCAGAGCATTACAAATCCGTCAGCAGGCTACCAGCTTCCGGTTGCCGGATTCGGCTCAAACTTCTGGATGGTCTCGAAGGGAAGTGTTTTCATTCACAGTACAACAAACAATGGCGACTCATGGAACACTTACTCATCTACGCCTCAGTTTACTGATATAGCCTGCTCGCGCTCCGGTAACCGTATTTGGATCTCTGCGACATCCCAATATGTGTTGAAATATACCGGTGATGTTGGGGTGCAGCAGGTATCATCCAGTATCCCCTCGGAATTTTCTTTATCACAAAATTATCCAAATCCGTTTAACCCTGAAACAAAATTTGAATTTAGAATAGCAGAAGCGGAGTTTGTGAAGCTCTCAATATACAATACTGCGGGCATGGAAGTTGCAACCCTGCAAAATGGTCCATTGAAACCCGGGGTTTACAAGGCTGAATGGAACGCCTCCGGCTATCCTAGCGGGGTATATTATTACACTATTGATGCCGGAAAATACATGGAAACAAAAAAAATGATATTAATTAAATAACTAATAATGAAAAAAATAATTTTCCTCATGATTTTCACCTCAGTTTTTTCGCTAAATGCGCAATGGAACCCTCAGAATCTCGCAACAGGTAACTTTGGAAGCCGGGTTCATATGGTTAACAGCACGAGGGGCTACCTTCTGCTGACAGTAGCCAACCAGAACCGGAAGATACTCAGAACCGATAACGGCGGCGTGAACTGGACTGCAACATCTTATGTACAGCCTTCGTCTTATTCTGATATTTGCTTTACATCAGAAAATACAGGGTATCTTGCAGGAGCCGCAGGAAGCATCTTAAAAACTACAGATGGCGGAAACACTTTTGTTCCCCAGGTAACGGGCACAACGCAAAATCTCTCGAGGATCTCTTTTGTGAACGAAAACACCGGGTATGCATCGGGAACAAACGGAACTGTTATCAGAACTACCAATGCAGGAGCATTATGGAGCAGTGTAAATGTACCTTCATCAGACCTGGTACGGTTTGATCATATGGATGGAGATAATGTAATTGCCGTAACAGGTTTGAACTTCTTCAAAACCACCAATGGGGGAGTGAATTGGCAGTCAGGAACCTTGACAGGAAAACCTTCTGTTGGAATTGAAATGGTAAACAGTCTTACAGGTTATATAGCAGGTTCTTCAGGCACAGGTACAGGTTCGGGTTCAGTAAACAAAACTACCGACGGGGGCATTTCATGGCTTCTAATCCTTGATAATTTAAGTGTTCCATTAAACGGAGTTTGTTTCACTTCCGAAAACACAGGGTACATTTACGGCGGCATAAGTTCTTCAATTCCGTCACTGGCCTCTTCATATATCGGGAAAACAACTAATGGCGGATCAAACTGGTATTATCAGATAAGCGGTTCAAACTGGCCTGTAACAGATATATTTTTTTCGGATACCCAAACCGGGCTGGCAATAGCATTTGATGTAATTTCATATACTAATAATGGAGGGGGATCAATTGGTATCACTCATATCTCATCGAATGTTCCGGGTTCATTCACCTTATCACAAAACTATCCCAATCCGTTTAACCCGGTTACTAATATTGAATTTTCAGTACCGAAATCTGCGTTTGTGAAGCTGATGGTCTTTGACGCAACAGGCAGGGAAATAGAAACGCTTGTAAGCCTGGATCTGAATGCCGGCACATATAAAGCAGATTGGAATGCTTCAAGATACGCAAGCGGAGTTTACTTTTACAGCATAGAAGCTGGGGAATATAGAGCGGTACGTAAGATGATGCTGGTAAAATGACGCCCAGATGAAGAAAGAAGCAGCGTAAAAGTTCCTGAACAGTTATAATTTATCGTTTTGATAGCTCATCAATCTTCTTTGCGAGCCATTTTTGCAGGGCTGTTTGGCCCTGCTTTTTTATTTCGGCATGAAGGAATTCAACTCCGCTGCGGTTTCTATCCGCTTTTGCCTTGAGCAGTTTAGTATATATGTTCAGGAAGTTCATCTGCTGGTTTTTAAACATCGCTGATATTTCGGCTGAATCAGCAAGGAAATGGCGGTATGAATCAACCAGCGAAAATGCCTGCTCGAAATAGCCGAGCTCATAATAGATCCTCAGCATCAGGTTCTTAATATCAGTCTTATACAGGAAAATGTCATACTGCACACGGCTAATGTACTGCAAGGCCTTTTCGAAGTTTCCCTCTTCAAAGCTCAGGTTTGCGGAAGCAAGGTTCATCATGTTTTCCATGTACTCCGGTTTCAGCTTTGGGGAGAATTCATCTATAAACTTCCGCAGCCAGTCAAACTCCTTCAGATTAAGTGCCAGCAGCATAACATTCCGGTAAAACACCAGCGAGAGGTAATCTTTTTCTGACGCGCTGTAAGCGTTATGAACAAACAGGTGAGTGTATATCTCAAATTCTTCTCTTTCATATTCTCCCCTCCCTATGTTGTATTTTCTTACACAGCAGTCTATAAGGTCGTTAAAAAGAAAAAATCTTTCCTGCCGTGTGAAGCGGTTTATGTTTTCTAGAAAAAGCTCTTTGAGGGAAAAGTAGTAACTGTCATCTTCTATTTCATGCGAAGACCTGAATACATAATAATATATTTCTATAAGCCATAACAGCGGGTAGTTGTCCCGGCGCAGAATTGAGATCAGCTTCTCAAAATCCAGGCTTTCATACACTCCGTTTATAACGGGATTTTCAAACGGAAGGTTGTATGCAGTTGTTATTGTTATCTTGTCTCTTTGCAGCCTGAGGAACCTTATGAGGAATGACACCGTGAAGTATTCAGAGTAAACAAGCCTGGAGGCTACGGATTTTTCGAACATATTCCGCGAATTGTAGAAGCCGGCCTTCATGTATTCAGTTTTCTCTTCTTCGCTGAAGCACTCGATACTGCTGAAGAGTTTCTTGCTCAGCTTGTTTTCCAGAACATTAAGCGTCCTGAGGAACAGCTTGTCCTTCTTTCTCTCTTTGTATTGAACGGCAACCATCCTGATGGAATCGCTTTCATTTGACGATGCCGAGAGGCCGAGAAGGAACTCTTCAGCCAGCCGGGTGAGATCAGTTACAAGGTTCTTCAGCTTCTTTTCATTAAACCGGTTACCCGGAAAAACCTGCTTAAAAATCTCAGTTCTCTCTATATTTATTGAAGTAAAATCAGGATAATGCGGTTTTAGAGCTAAGAAAAGGGGTTTAACATCGCGGACAGCAAAATATGGCGAAAAAACCATTTTTTCGAAGGATCTAAACTCCTCCCGGGAAAGACTTCCCAAAATTTCAATTAATTTGCTTTCTTTCATTGTGAGCCTAATATAACCTATTTCTGTTGAAAATGAAAGAATATTAAGAGTTATCCCAATTCCTTAGTGAGCCTATTGCCGGTATTTCTCTTTGAAAAACTGACGGCTGTGAAGCATCTTTGTATCACAATCACGGAAACACAGATTCGCAGGAACTGAAATCAAAAACTAATATATAAAGGAATGGAGCTCAAAATGAAAAACACTTTTAGATCAGCAATACTTGCAGCGGTTGTTATGATGTTTGTTATTTCTTTAACTTCTTTTTGTTCAACTCCCGGAGATGAAGTAAGCGAAAAAAATTCAGCAGCATCAGAAAAGCTTGAATCAGGCAGCATGCAGAAGGAGATAAAGAAAAAATCGGAGCCCAAAGATGTGGAAAACGTGTGGAAAGATATGCCAAGCTACGACAGGTACGGAAACGAGATCACAGCAAGGGCGAGAAAAAATATGCTTGAAAACGCAATGCTTCTAAAACAGGCTAACAACAATACCGAAAGCGATGAGGTAAAAAAATGAGCTTACTCAATTCACTCTACCTGCTGGTTATACCCGTAGCGCTGGTAATCTTCTTAAAGTCAAAATACAGCTTTCAGTTCAAAAGGAATATCAGCATCAGGATTCTTTAAAAATAGATACAACACCGCCTTCATTCATAACAGAGGAACCTATAGGTTCCTTTGTTATTTAACGCTATACTTTCAAAGCTCACCAACCTTTTCGATCAGCCAGTTCCTTGCGCCAAGCGGATTAGATATCATTTGTTCTATCTTTCGCTTCAGCATCTCAAGCTCATCACGGTCAATTTTGTTTTTTCCTTCCAGCTTAAGCATGGTTATTTCGGAGAGGTGTTTTAAAAACTCAAAATGAGCGGTTTTCTGGTCTTCTGCCATCATATTTTCTGATTTAAGGTAGTGGCGGAATGAATCTGCCGCCGAAAGCGTTTGTTCATAAAGATCCTGCTCGTAGTAAATCCTGGCTGAATAACTTTTTACCATGACCTTCATTAGGTACAAGCGGAATTTTGTTTTTGTAAAATACTGAAGCGCCAAGCCGAAGTCTTTTTTCCTGTATGCCATAAAGCCGCGGCAATAGTAAATCGAATTCAGCTTCTCCTCTGCAGGCGATATACCGTTTTGCGCTTTCTGCATCAGCAGCTCAGCCCATTCAAATTCTTCGGCCATACACGCTGATGTGTATGCAGAAATGAAATTGGGGTAAATTATATAATCAGCATTCATGAAGCCATACTCAAACATTTCTTTGAAAGCAACAAACCGATCACGATAAAAGGATTCAACTCCCAGTTTTAGCATATATGCTGCGTAAGAATTCTGAACCAGAAGAATGTAGTAAAGCTCTTCATCAGGTATGTGATTCCTGTATTTTTCCTTTATTTCGAGCAGCTTCCGGTAGTCATACTCGCTTTTAGAAAGCTCAAGAGCGACAATTGCCTTATAGACGGTAATGGAGTGGTTGTCATCAAATTCCCGGTTCTTTACATACTCCCAAACATTCTCAAACATTTTCATATCAAAATGGATATTACCATGATTTTTGTTGTGCAGCATCTTTGAGTACAGCCTGAGCATTCCCGTTAGTGAGTAACGCAGGAAGCTATCGAACTCATTTTGAATGCTATCGAAAGTATAAGCGGCCCCTTCAAACTTGTAGTGCGCAATATTCACTCTTTCAAGCTGGTACTGAAGCAGGTAGTTATCTTCGTCCTTCACTACTGCGTCTTGCAGCTTCTTTTTGATTTTCTTTTCCCTCTGGTTATAGATGTTGTCAAGTTTCCTCTCATGCAGTAGGTTAAGAAGGCTAATCTCGTTATCCGTATCTCTTTTCTCAGCCAATGATAACTTGAGGAACTCCAGCGTTAGCCCGAACAGGTCAGAAATAATATTCTTAAGTCTGAAATAATCAAACTTACTGCCCGGAAAGATCTTTTGGTAAACTTTCTCATCTTCAAGCGCAGGAGAATTGAATTCAGGGTAATAGCTCATAACCAGATTACAGAGCTGCGTAACATGTTTGTGTTTATTATAGTAAGGTGATCTTACATATTCTTTTAGCCTTCCGGCTTCTGTTTTTGTAAATGTACGAAGCAATGAAATCAGCTTTGTATCTTTCATTTTTAGCCTGCTGTGGTTCTAAATATCCAATTAAAATTGGCTAAAATTCATTCAAATTCAAGGTTATTCAGAAAACTTACTCTAAAAGTGCAATTACTTTTCTTTGCCCAAACCGAAAGATTGGATTAAGTTTGAAATGTTCGGCTAACTCAAACTTGATACATAAACAATTTTCCGTCAAATCCGCGCTTTTCAGTTTGAGTAATTCATAGCCGAAATCCTCTTCTAAACAAGCAGGATTTGGCGGCTTAAAATTCAATCCAGAATTTTAATGGAGGCTTAGAATAAAAAGATCCTGCCTGTGCTTTAATCCTCAATTCCGTTCTTGCAGTCCAAAGCCTTGGTACAATGAATAATTTTATTTTCAATGGTACTCAGCGGAAATGCTAAACTCACAGTACTGGATATGCCGGGAAGGGAAGTAATAACGCTGGTTAATGAAAACCTTAATGCAGGTACATATAATGTTGACTGGAATTCTTCCGGCTACCTGAGCGGGGTTTATTTTTACAGAATAGAAACGGAAGGCTATGAAGATGTCAAAAAAATGATTCTTGTAAAATAATCTTAAATGGGGCTAAGCTTAAGCCGGCTCTAATGCCGGCTTTTTTTATATATGATCTCATCCAGCTTTGCAATTATCCACTCTTTAAAATTGAAATACTGGCCTTTCATTATTTCAGCTTTCAGGATTTCAGCCGATTCAACGTCATATTCTGATTTGAATTTCAGGGCCTTAGAGACTATCCTGATGAAATCATTACTGGCGGCTACAGTTGCTTGGGTGGCGTCTTTATCCCTGCTCAGGAAATGCTTATAGGAATCGATAAGTGAAATAAGCTCATCACTGTATCCCAGCTCATAATATATCACAAGCTGGATATTTTTGAATTCATTTTTAAGCGTTGAACGTTCGATGTTGATAGTTGAAGTATGCCCAAGCGCTTTGCTGTAGTTTCCACGGTAAAGCTCGGTTAAAGCAAGAGAGTAGCTGAGAGCTTCTTTCTGTTTATCTTTATTAAGCCGTGAGCTGTATCTATCAATGAAGCAATCGCACCAGGCAAACTCGCCGAGAATTGATGCATTCCTTATGCTGTTGATGAAAAAATAGGGCTCAATATTGCCCGGAGGTATCATATCCCTTTCGAGAATCACATTTACAACATCGAACTGCTGCCTGCGGAAACCCTGGTCGCCCTGATGAACTTTCTTGTAGCAATACTGCATCATTGTTACGGCAATGTTATAATCATCCATAGCGCTGATAGATTTTTCAAACCGTTTCCTGCTCTCCTGAAGTTCAAAAAAGTATTTCTTGTCGCCTGTGTTCAGAAGCATTAGCATGCTGTGATAAAGACTTATAAGCGGGTCATCGCTGTAGTCGGAGCTTTCAATATGTGACAATACTTCATCATAGAACTTCAAGTCGAACTTCACATTCCGCGCCCTGGACCATTCAGAAAGCCTGGTATAAAGCAGCAGCATTACTGAAAGAAAATACTGCATGAAGCTGTCAATTTCGTTTTGAAATCCTTTTACCATTTCGCCTTCATTAGTATGCAGGTAATAACCATTCTTCAGGGTGGTGAAATGGAATTTAGATTCATACAAAGAAAATGTTTGCGGTGTGCTTCTGAATTGACCTTCAATTACATTTGAGTATTTTTCAAACAATCCGCCAAGGTTCTTTTCCCGCAGCTTATCCAGCATTTTCAGATTGTAGTCAAATTCGTCGGACCGGCAGCCGGAAACAGCGAAAAAATTTACCGCAAGGTTTAACATCAGCGAAAACAGCTTTCGCATTGTGGCATCATTGTACTGTTTTCCCGGGTAAACCTTTTTGAACAATTTCTCGGGCACAAGATCTTTCGAGCTCATTTTTGGATGAAGTTTCTTCATAGCTTCGTATAGCCGTATCGCCTCGCTTCTGCTGTTGAAAAACGGAGAATTGACAAATTTTCCGAATTCACGGAACTCCTCTTTCCCCATAGATCTTAGAACTTCGAAAAGCTGTGGTGTCTTTTCCATGTTATTATTGCCACATAATTTTCATCAAAATGCTCTATAAAATACACAAAATCAACACATAACAACCAACGACTGCTTGCAGAAATCAAAAATCTGCCACAAACAACAATATATTTCTTTGCTGCGCAGAAAAATATGGTTTATACTTGCTGCGGATTTGGTCGTCCGATGAACTCATCTATAACAATTTTCCTCTCTAACAGAGGACGACCAGGGCTTAAGCGCTTAGTAAGCTAACCACTGAAAAGCGCTAAGGCCTGTAAAAACGAATGAATGAAATTTTGCGGATTCAGTTTGTGTGTCTGAAAAGTTTCCGGTGCAAATCATTGACCGATAATAACAACAGGATATAAGTATATCCGATAACCAAATAATCAACATCATTCATTATGAAAAAAACAATATCATTATTAACCATCTGCTGCTGTTTATCGATGTCTTTCACTTTTAGAGAAGGATGCGCAGGAATATTATATGGTGTCCTGGTTAACTATCTGAGCCATGCATCAGGGCAATCGGGTGCAGGCGACGGGAATGTTAATACTCCATTCAATATTGCCGTAGGAAGCAATGGTTCTATCATGAAATCGTCCGGATCTGATACTCTGAATTATGTGGTCAAATCCAGTGGTACAACTCAAAATCTGAATTTTGTCCGGATCCAGCCAACAACTTACCAGCCTCTCATTTTTGCAGCGGGCAATAACGGAGCCGTAGTCAGATCAACTGATCAGGGAGAAACATGGAATTTATCCCCGCAGATTACATCTTCAAATTTACACGCTTCCGATATAACATCCGGTGTACAATATTGCGCCGGAGATAATGGAGTTATTATGATAAGCTATAATCTTGGAGCAAACTGGATATTGCAAACAAGCGGTGTTACCAGGAATCTCAGAGGTATCGGAACAAATGGCGGCGGAGGTAATGTAGTTGCTGTTGGGGAAAAAGGTACAATTTTGAGGACAACAAACTCAGGACAAAACTGGATAAATTTAAGTATTCCGGATACAACCATTAATTTTTACTGTGTTTCTCAGAAAACCAGACAAAATTTTAATGCTACGAATTATTATATAGCCGGTTCCCAGGGAAAGATTTACAAATCCACTGATAACGGCACTACATGGTCTTTAAAAAACAGCGGTACAACCAGTACACTTAGGTCAATATTTTTCAGCGGGAACGATAGCGGGGCTGTTTCGGGTGATAACGGGACTGTCAGAATAACAACTAACGGCGGGGAAACATGGTTTACAGACCCGGCATTTGCAGGTCTAAGCGGAACAATTACTTCAATCTCAGAAATGCAAAGATCATCACGAACTTTTACTGCACTCTCGGGGGGTAACGGGTTATATGTTATTTCCGCTGACCAGCCGTTTGTTGGAATAACAAGTACCGGCAGTCAAATCCCGGCGGATTTTTCTCTCTTTCAAAATTACCCTAACCCATTTAATCCGGTGACAAACATAAAGTTTCAAATAAGCAAAAAAAGTAATGTCAATATTTCAATTTATGATATAAACGGACAATTAATTGAGATACTTGTTAACCAAAGTCTAAGCGCGGGTGAGTATTCCGCCGACTGGGATGCAGCTAACTATTCAAGCGGAGTATATTTTTATCAAATGAGAGCAGGAGATTTTTTTCAAACTAAAAAAATGATCATAATTAAATAAACTACAACTAATATGAAAAACAAAATAATAGTTATTTTGCTTATAGTTTTGATTTCAATTCCTTTCACTGCGTTTAGGGGCTGCGAGCGAAATTCTACATTGGCTTTGTTTGCTTTTATCATGACAACATACGGACGATATAATTATGGAGATCTAAGTCCATTGGACTATAATATTATGGTTGGAACCAATGGTAATATTGTGAGAGCAGTTAATGATAACAATATTATTACAAATACAAATATACCCAGCGGGACAAATCAGAATCTCAACGATGTCAGAATTTCAAACAACTACTACCAGGATGATGCAGCAATTGCCGGTAATAACGGAACTGTGCTTGTATCAAGTAATTCAGGACTAAACTGGATAACAAAAAGCTCTCCAACAACGGCAAATTTGTATGGAATCGATCACAATTACTATCTGTACGCGGTAGGAGATAATGGCACGATCCTTTACGCAAGTGAAATATTTACAGGAACACTGGTGCAATTGACGAGCGGGACAACAAGAAATCTGAAAGCTGTTACAATTTCAAGCATGAACAATCAGAGAGTAATAGCCGTAGGAGAAAAAGGGACAATTCTAAGAACAACAAATGGCGGCTTCAACTGGGTTAATGTAAGTATAGCTGATACAACAGTAAATTTTTATGATCTCAGCCAAAAGGGGATATTTTACAATACCGGTGATATTTTTGTTGCAGTTGGAAGCGGAGGAAAAATCTATAAATCTACAGATATCGGGCTTACATGGCAGCTGAAAAACAGCGGTACTGCAAATACTTTAAGAAGCATATATTTTCATACGCTGGATAGCGGTGTTGTGGTTGGGGATAACGGCACTGTAAGAATGACAACAAATGGAGGGGAAACCTGGTTTACTGACCCGTTCTTTAATTCACCTGTAACAAGAAATTACAGGTATATCAGCCTTGTTAATAACACATTCAGTACTTTTATGGCGGGGTCTGATTCATTGTTTTATGTTTCAAATGACCCTGTTACGATAACCGGAGTAATGCCTGTCTCGAATGAAACACCTGACCGATTTTCTTTATCGCAGAATTATCCTAATCCGTTCAACCCTGTTACAAATATTAAATTTTCTATACCTAAGAGCAGCTTGGTAAGAGTTACCATTTTTGATATTAACGGAAGGGATGTGGAAACAATTGTTAACCGGGAAATGAGCGCAGGTTCATATAATGCTGATTGGAATGCCTCAAAATATTCAAGTGGAGTGTATTTTTACAGGATAGAAGCAGGCAGCTTCAACGATACGAAAAAAATGATACTGTTGAAGTAAGCTGTCTTTTGCAATTATATATAAAGAAGGGGCCTTGAATGGCCCCTTCATGTTTTCCTGATTCAATATGATATTATGATTATCAGCTAAGTTTTTTAAGCGCCTTTCTCAGGCTTTCGATAACCATCTTAACTTCTTCAAGCCTGCATGTGCCAACCGATAGGCGGTACCAGGTTGAGTTCTCATCATCGCCAAATGCTGAAAACGGAACGATGGCTACATGCGCTTCTTCAAGCAGGTACTTGGTAACATCTTTGGTTGTTGCAAGGACCGTACCATCTTCTTTTTTCTTTCCGTGAAGATCGAACTGTACAGTCAGATAAATTGCAGCCTGCGGAGCAATCGCATCTACCTTATAGCCTTCATTTTTCAGTGCCATGAATCCGTCATAAAATCCGTCAAGCCTGTCATGCACTTCCTTCTTAAATCTGTTCAGGTAATTATCAACATCAGCAGTGCGGCTTAAGTATCTTGCTGTAGCTATCTGCTCTGCTTTTGGAGCCCATGCGCCGAGGTGCGATAGTATCGATTTCATCTTGCCGATAACTCTTGCCGGTCCAACTGACCATCCAACCCTGACGCCGGTTGCAGCAAAAGCTTTAGAAAGACCGTCAACAAATATAGTATAATCTTTCATTTCAGGAACAAGCGAAACCGGGTTAAAGTGTTCTGTTTCACCATAAGTGAGCACCCAGTATATCTGGTCATACATAAGGTAAAGCGGTTTTTCGTTTTCGCCGCGTGAGTGATTCTCTTCCACTATCAGTTCGCAGATCTGCTCAAGGTCATGCCGCGAAAATGTAGTGCCGGTCGGATTCAGCGGCGAGCAGAGCGCTACAAGAGCTGCACCCTTGAGATGCGGCTTCAGGTCTGCTGCAGTCGGCATAAAGTGATTCTCAGCCGTTGCCATTACTTCGATCTTTTTTGCGTGCGAGAGATGCGTGTAATGGTTGTTGTTCCATGAAGGTACAGGGAATACTATTGTATCACCCGGCTGAACAACTGTCTGGTAGATAGCGTAAATGAGCGGCCTTGCACCGGCTGACATGAGTATCTCGGTTGCCGGATTGTATTCAACGCCTTCTCTTTCGAGCAGGAATTTTGATACAGCCTTGCGGGTTTCCAGAAGTCCGTCTGCAGGAGGGTAATTTGTTTCGTGCTGCTTATATGCTTTGATGATCTCTTCTTCAAGTTCTGCGGGAATGGGGAAAACCTTCGGGTCAAAATCACCTATTGTTAAATTGTAAATTTGCTCACCTGACTTAATTTTTTCATTTATCTCGCCGGCTAGCTTAATAATTTCGGATGCAATTAATGTCTCTGCCATATGGGAGACTTTAAGTGTCCTGGCTTTAACTTCCATTGTGTCTGTAGGCATAGGATTTAACAGGTTAGTTATGATACAAAGTTAATCAATAATAACTTCATAGAAAATCAAAAAAGCGGGTAATAAATGACTAAAGCGTGTTATAACAGCTAAATATAGGCTATGGCTTCTATTTCAACCCTGGCATCTTTTGGCAGCCTTGCCACTTCTACAGTTGAACGCGCAGGTTTTGAATTGCCGAAATACTCTCCGTAAACTTCGTTCATTTCAGTGAATTCATTCATATCACGCAGAAAGACGGTTGTTTTGATAACTTTGTCGAGCCCGCTTCCCGAACTCTCAAGAAGTGCTTTAAGGTTTTCCAAAACCAGCTTGGTCTGTGTCTTAATATCTCCATCCATGAAATTTCCGTTAGCCGGATCAATAGCCAGTTGGCCTGAAGTGTATATCATTTTCTGTGAATCCCAGTTTATTGAGATTGCCTGTGAGTACGGCCCGATAGGTTCAGGCGCCTTTTTTGTGTAAACGTGTTCTTTATTCATAGTATTATTATAGTATAGATAGCTTATACAAAATAAGTCAATAAACATTTGAAAATCAAGCCAGTGACAAAATGACGTACAATTTTGAAAAATTTTCATAATAGTGCAGAAATTGCCGTTTTTGATGTACATTTTGTCAAACAGGGCAATCTTAAAAACTGCAATTATATGCGAAATTCACAACAAAAGTTTGGCACGGCTCTTGTATTATGAATGGGTGTTCACAACAAAACAAATAATAAATCATATAGGAGACAAAAAAGAAATGACATTAATAAAATTTAAACCAACACACGAGCTTTCTCACATCGAAAACAGGCTGAAAAAATTCTTCCAGGATTTTGATTCTCCCTCGTTTGGAGATTGGGGCATTAAGCCGTTCAACAGCGGCGCTTTTACTCCCAGGGTTGATGTTACCGAAGATAACAGCAATTTATATGTTCATGCAGAGGTACCCGGTGTTGATAAGAATGATATTAAGATCAATATCGTAGGCGACGTTTTAACTATCAGCGGCGAAAAGAAATCAGAACAGAAGGATGAAAGCAAGAACTACTACAGGATCGAAAGAAACTACGGCGCTTTCACCAGGAGCTTCACTCTGCCTGCAGAAGTTGTAACCGATAAGATCGCTGCCGAATACAAAGACGGCGTATTGAACATCACTCTGCCTAAGACTGAAGAAGCTAAGGTAGTTGAAAAGCAGATCGAAATAAAGTAAATCTGCGATCAGTTTAAGCTTCAAAATTTTGGTTTGGTTAATTGATGAATGACGAAGCGGGTTTTTATAGACGCTTTTTCCAGACTCAACCACGGTGCCGGAGTTGATGGTCCTTCGGCACCGGATTTTTTAAAAAGTACCATTTCATTAAATAAATAATACTGAATATTACTGTGCGCAAGGCTACACTCAAACAATTTTTGGAAGATCGGGGATTTCACAAGATCCCTCTGAGTGTTAACAAAGCCGGCCACTTTGAGATGAGGCTTAAGCTCAATGGCAAACGCGCAAGGTTCATACTTGATACAGGCGCGTCGCACACAGTTGTTGATTCCTCCGCTGCGGAAAAATTCAAAGTAATTGCCGGGACCCGGAAGGGGAAAAAAGCAGGTGGACTTGGTACTACAGGCCTGGAAACAAAAGTCAGCAAAGATAACACAATAGAGATCAGCAAGGTGAAGTTAAACGGGCAGAAGCTTGTTCTGCTTGATCTTACTCATGTGAATCTCTCGCTCGAGAATAACGGCTCTGAAAATGTAACAGGTATAGTAGGAGCTGATATACTAAAGAAGAAAAGTGCGGTTATAGATTATAAAGGCCGTGCGCTGTTCTTAAAGCAGTAAAATAATTTTAAGCTGACCCGGTGTTTGAAAAAGACTATGTAATGAGAATGATTAAAGAGCTGGGCAGGGTGCTGGCTAAGATCGCTCTTTTAAAGGATACCGAGAATTACACTGACGCTAAGACAGAGCTGAACGGATTAAGCAAGCTGGTAACCGGATTCGAGGTTGAACAGCTTCTTATGCTTGGAGCCGACGGGATAAAATATGTTTTTGGAAAGAACAGGGATACCGAAGCCGAAAAGATATACTGTGCGGCAAGGATCATTAAGGAAGAAGGCCTGATACTTGAGGCCGAAGGGAAACCCGGAGAAAGTCTGGAGTGTTTCTCTCTTGCAAGGGACCTGTTTAGAATGGCTGCGGAATTTGCGTTTGAAGAAGCAAATGAAGCAAAAAGCGAAATAATTGAATTAGAAAATAAAATAAATAATATGGGCTGATGTAAAATGGATACATTAACCCAAAATGCATAAATAGAAAGAAAAAACAAACTATGGGAAAAATTATCGGAATCGATTTAGGAACCACCAACTCGGTAGTTGCCGTAATGGAAGGCAATGACCCGGTTGTAATTCCTAATGCGGAAGGGCACAGGACTACACCTTCGGTTGTAGCTTTCACAAAAGGCGGCGAGCGCCTTGTGGGGCAGTCAGCTAAAAGGCAGGCCGTAACCAATCCGCAGAACACCGTCTCCTCTATAAAGAGATTTATGGGCAGAAGGTTTAACGAAGTTACAGACGAGATATCAAAGGTATCATACAAAGTCATAAAAGGCGATAATGATACTGCAAGAGTTGAGATTGGCGACAGGGTTTACTCTCCGCCCGAGATCTCTGCTATGATTCTCCAGAAAATGAAACAAACTGCCGAAGATTATTTAGGGCAGAAAGTGACCGAAGCTGTTATCACGGTTCCGGCTTACTTTAACGATGCGCAGAGGCAGGCTACTACCGATGCAGGTAAAATTGCAGGCCTTGAAGTAAAAAGAATTATTAACGAGCCTACAGCAGCAGCGCTTGCTTACGGACTCGACAAAAAGAAAAAAGATGAAAAAGTAGCCGTGTATGACCTTGGCGGCGGTACATTCGATATTTCAATTCTTGAGCTTTACGATATCGAAGGAACAGGCAATTTCCAGGTTAAGGCTACAAACGGCGATACACACCTTGGCGGCGATGACTTCGATCAGCGCCTGGTTGATTACTTTGCTGACGAGTTCAAAAAGCAGGAAGGTATTGACCTCAGGAAAGACCCGATGGCTTTACAGAGATTAAAAGTAGAAGCTGAAAGAGTTAAATGCGACCTTTCAAGCCAAACCCAGGCTGATGTTAAGCTTCCCTATATTACCGCTATCGATGGCGTGCCTAAACACATTGATATGACCGTAACAAGGGTGCAGTTCGAACAGCTTGTTGATGACCTGATACAGAGATCGATGGAGCCGTGCAAAAAGGCACTGGCAGATTCAGGCTACACTGTTGACCAGATCGATGAAGTAATTCTCGTCGGCGGTTCAACAAGGATACCGAAAGTACAGGAAGCAGTGAAGAACTTCTTCAAAAAAGAGCCGCATAAAGGCGTAAATCCTGACGAAGTTGTAGCTATCGGCGCAGCTATCCAGGGAGGAGTTCTTGCAGGCGACGTAAAAGACGTATTGCTTCTTGATGTTACACCGCTTTCATTAGGTATTGAAACACTTGGCGGAGTTATGACAAAGATGATCGATGCAAACTCAACCATACCTACAAAGAAAACGGAAGTTTATTCAACCGCGGCTGATAACCAGCCTTCAGTTGAAATACACATCCTTCAGGGTGAGCGCCCGATGGCACAGGATAACCGTACACTTGGCAGGTTCCATTTAGACGGGATTCCGCCTGCACCGCGCGGCATACCGCAGATCGAAGTAACCTTTGATATAGACGCTAACGGTATTTTGCATGTTGGCGCAAAGGATAAAGCTTCAGGCAAGGAGCAGTCAATAAAGATCACACACTCAAGCGGCTTAAGCGACGCCGAAATTGAGAAGATGAGAAAAGACGCTAAGGAACACGAAGGCGAAGATAAGAGAAGACGCGAAGAGGTTGATACAAAGAATCATGCAGATAGCCTTGTATTCCAGACTGAAAAGCAGATGAAGGAATTCGGCGATAAGCTTACCCCTGATATGAAGATGAAGATCGAAACAGCGCTTGGCAGGCTGAAAGAAGCAGCTAAGGGAACAAACACTGATGAGATCAAGTCGGCAATGGAAGCGCTTAACACTGCATGGAACGAAGCATCGACACAGATGTACAGCCAGGCAACCGGCACACCGGGCGGCGAGCAGCAGGCGCCAAACCCCGGGGCTGAAAGCCAGCAGGGTGGCGAAGATAAGAAGGTTGAAAACGCCGACTACGAAGTGATTGATGATGACAAAAAATAATTACGTGAAATGTGAAACGTGAAACGTCAAATGTGAAATGTGAAATGTCAAACGCGAAACGTAATAGAAACGAAGTCTTGTATTACCCATAGCTTTAATAACATATATTCTCCATTAAAGCAAAATAAGCCGTCCCGGATGCTCGGGATGGCTTTTTTATTTAGGAATTTTCTGTTTATTTTAGATAATGCTGGTAAAGGATTACAGGAAACGAGAAATTCGCATTGAAACTGAACGATGGGAACATATAAGCCGAAATCATCCTGAGACAGAAAATAACTTCGAGTATATTAGAACCACAATTTCGGATCCTGATTTTGTTCAAACGGGAAACAAAAAAGAGCTTTTAGCGATTAAACTATTTGACAAAACACCGGTCTCGTATCAGAAGTATTGTGTTGTGGTGTACAAATTACATGAGAATTCAGGTTTCATAATTACGGCATATTTTACGCGTAGACCATCATTCAAAAGGAGATTAATATGGAAAAAACAGTAAGCAAGAATAAAAAAGGCTTAGTTAAGTTGCCGCAAAACAAAATAGTTAGCAGCGACTACGATGAAGAAAGTGATGTTCTGTATGTCTCATTTGGAAAAGCTAAAAAAAGTGAGGTTCTGGACATGGGAGAAGATCTGTTAATCAGGTTCAATCCTTCTTCAGGAGCGATTACAGGTTTTACTATTTTGAATTTTTCTACAGCAAAAAAAGACATCGAAGAACAGATAATAGCAAGGAATTGACTTCTACTTCGTAGAAATATCAAAAGTCTAGAATTGTGGCTTTCAACGCCGTCCCGGATGCTCGGGATGGCTTTTTTATTTTAACGGTTAATTGTTATTTTGCCTTATCCAATAACCAAATTGAGTATAATGTCAAAAGTCAAAATACTGGTTTTTCTTGCTGTATTCGGTGTGTTTCAATTCAGGGTCTATTCACAGCCGGCAGGGCTTGTTGATTTTATAGAGCACTATTCGGATTCAATGCTCACAACGGCGCTTCAGCCGGGTATGATAATCAGCATTACCCGGGGCGATGAGGTGATCTATGAGAAAGCCAAAGGTATTGCGAACATTTCAACCGGCGAGCTGATGAATGAGAAGATGCGCTTCCGTATAGGAAGCCTTACCAAGACTTTCACAGCTACAGTATTGCTGCAGCTTGTTGATGAAAAGCTTCTGACCCTGGACGAATCGATCGAAAGATTTTTCCCAAATGTACCAAATGCGAAAAATATCACAATACGCATGCTGGGCGATATGACAAGCGGACTGTATAACTACAGCGAAGAAAAACAATTTGGCGATGACATGCTGGCTAATCCGAAAAAGAAATGGAAACCCGAAGAGCTTATTGATATATCACTAAGGAACAAAGTTTACTTTGAGCCCGGCAAAGGATGGCATTACAGCAACACCAATACTGTTATGCTGGGCCTTATAATAGAAAAGCTTACAGGTAACTCACTGCCTGCTGAAATTCAAAAAAGAATAACCGGTAAGCTTGGACTCAAACAAACTGATTTTGCCGAAACACCTGAACTGTGGGGATACTACCCACAGGGTTACGGGGAAGATGACGCAACATGGGTTTATCCGTTAGTTGACGTAACATCAAAATATGATCCAAGCTGGGGTTGGGCAGCTGGCGCGATGGTTTCAACTGTAGAAGATCTGAAAATATACCTGAAAGCTCTTACCGAAGGAAAGCTTACAAGCAGCGAAATGCATGCCGAAAGGCTGAAATGGGGACTCGATAAGCCGGGAATTAAATACGGCTTCGGAATATTTGAAATAGGAGACGGGCTATATGGACACAATGGTTCATACCCGGGTTTTCATAATATCTCGGTTCACTCCCCAAAAACGGGAATTACAGCTATCATATTCTATAATACACAATCAGACCGCTCACCGGATGAGTTTTTGAAAACAATTGCACCGATGTTGGGGCACTAGCTGATGGTCACAGGCTTTGTACAGCAATCAATACAGCCGGCTAGTACCGCAGAGATAGTTCAGTCTATACTGATCCTGCTTGCTTGCTTTGCGCTGCCGTTTATTGTTCTGTATTTTTTGCCCTTTCGCAGCAATTTCCGCGCCGGTGTAAAAGCACTGAGGCAAGAAGATTATGAAACTGCAAAGGCGAAATTTGAAAAATGCCTGAAGGCAAAACCGGATTCGTTTGAATCACATCTTAATCTGGCTTCGGCAATTATGGAGCTGAAGCAGCTTGATGAGGCTATCAAACATTGCCGCGAGGCAATTAAAATAGCCCCTGACAAGTACGAGGGATATATGACCCTTTCCTTTGTTTACTTCAAAATGAAAAACTATGACCAAAGCCTGCATTATATCAACGAGGCATTCGGCAGGGAACCCTCTGCCCACCACAGGCATATTCTGTTTGTCAACAGGGGTGTGATTTGGTCAAAAAGGAGTGAACATGATAAAGCGCTTAGCGATTATGAAAACGCTATCAAAATTGTTGATAACAACTGGACTGCATATAACAACATTGGCTACACTCTGTTGACCCAGGGGATGTATAAAGAATCGATAAAATACTTCAACCGTTCAATTGAGCTGGATAGTGAACGCGCATTTCCTTATAACAACCGCGGATTTGCACACTCAAACCTTGGCAACTATGAAATTGCATTCGCGGATTTTAAGAAATCATATAACATTGATCCAGCCAATGCCCTTTTGTATAAATACCGTGGATTGACATACTATTATACTTCTAATCTTGACGCTGCTCTCAAAGATTTTGATAAGGCAATTGAAAAGGATCCCGACCTTTTTGAAGAACTGAATGAGATCATTCAGAAAATTGAAACTACAAAATCCTTAAAAAGGCTCTAATTCCTTCATTTTTTGACTTTTTCGCATTATACCATGAATTCGGTATAAGTTGCGGTTGTTTAAATATTAACTTTAGGTTATTTTGGCATATCTTATATAAACATATAAGTTATGAAAAATACAAAATTACTATATATAGCCGCCTTCTTTTCTTTGAGTATATATCTCACAGGTTGTTTTCCTGCTTCGCGGACAGAAGAGGATAACACTGAAACAACCGAAACTACAGAGGAAAAGAAAAATGAAGAGAAGGTCCAAGAAGTTACAGAAACGGACGAGGCAGGCAGTGCAAAGATAATGCGTATTGCCGCCAGTGAACAGAATGTTGAGATGTATTCACCCAAAGTGGATTCAACATATCTGTACTGGCTTAACAACCAGCTTATAGTTCTGAACGGCTCAACCAAATGCAATATCTTTGCGCTGAATGTGTTGTATAAATCAGGCTATAAGACCCCAAAAACAAATGCACTTTGCAGAGATCTTTACGATACCGAGAGATTTACGGATATTCTGCCGGTAGTTGGTGTTAAAGATATTTCATCGGCGAAAAAAGGCGACCTGATAATTTGGAAAGGTCACGTGATAATTTACGAAGATCTAGTTAGTTCAAAGAAGGATACTTATGTAACGGCATGGTGGGCAGGCACAAGACAAAAAGATAATGGCGATAATATCCGCAACAATGTGATCTATGGCAAGTATAAGATAAGCGGTGAGTACGTGGTTAGAAGGCCGGTGAAAAAGTGACGAGGGGAAACGTGAAACGCCAAATGTAAAACGCCAAACGTGAAATGTGAAATGTGAAACGTCAAATGTGAAACGTGAAATGTGAAATGTGAAATGTGAAAGGTGAAACGTGAAAAGGCAAAAGGCAGAAGGCAGAAGGCAAAAATAGAAGCAAAAGCAAAAGCAGAAGCAGAAGCAGAAGCAGAAGCAGAAGCAGAAGCAAAAGCAGAAGCAAAAGCAGAAGCAAAAGCAGAAGCAAAAGCAGAAGCAAAAGCGGACACGAATTGCACTAATTCAGAAGGCAAAAGGCAAAAAGCAAAAATAGAAGCAAAAAAGCAGAAGCAAAAGCGGACACGGATTTCACGAATTGCACTAATTCAGAAGGCAAAAGGCAAAAAGCTAGAAAAGAGAAAAGTAACTTAATGTATTAGCAGTTTATGATGCTGAGTTTATTTTACCAGGATCATTTTGCGTACTTCTGAATAATTACCAGCAGTTAATTTGTAAAAATATACTCCGCTTGCGTAACCCGCAGCATTCCAGCTTACCGCATAATTTCCCGCATTAATATTCCCGTTAACCAGCGTTTCAATTTTCCTTCCGGTATAGTCATACACTACAAGCTTTACCGTACTTGACCGCGGAACAGCAAATTCAATTGTTGTAGATGGATTGAATGGGTTTGGATAGTTCAGCGAAAGGCTGAATTCGCTTGCCAAATTGTTCTGACTAACTACCCCCACAGTATTTTGAGTATATTTTATAGTTACCATGTCGCTGCCGCCACTCAGATTTTTCACATTTCCGGCACAATATACATTACCGGATCCGTCTAATACCATATCAGCGAAGGCATTCAAACCGCCTGTACCGCTCCCGTTTGTATATATGCTCCAAAGGGTATCACCCATGCTGTTATACTTCACCACGAAATTCTGGGTGGTTCCGCCTGCTGCGTAAACATTATTTTGTGCGTCACAAAGTACCATTGCCGGCTTCATTGAGTGCGGACCAGATTTTGGAAAGAATCTGCTCCAAATAAGATCGCCTGAAGGGTTATATTTAATCAGCAGAAGATCATAGTTTGCCAAAGTTGGATCATAACTGTTGCCCGCAATAATTATGTTTCCTGCGTTATCAACTGTGAGGCTATTCGTATAATCGTTTCTGCCGTCATTAATAAACCTCTTTTCCCATTCAAGCGTTCCCGCGGCATTATATTTGAGCAGTATTATATCTTCTCGTGTTGTTGAATTCAAATACCTGTAGCCGGTAACATAGGTATTTCCCAGCGCATCACACTTGATAAGCCGCATGCCAAGCGGCGAGGGACCCATGAAAAGTGTTGTAGTGTTTGCCCATTGCTGCACACCGCCCGAATTATATTTTATAGTATGGCATGTGTTGGAAAAAACATCGCCCGAGACATAGATATTTCCTGAAGGATCTGTATCTATTGTGCGGATGGAGGAACCGGAATGATATGCCGTCCAAAGCGAGTCGCCCTGTGGACTGTATTTCACCAGCGCGTATGAAAACGTACCTGAGTTCATTTCATCACCGCCGAGATAAAAATTTCCCTGGCTATCCCTGCAGAAAAAGTGCGCCTCGCCGCTTTTAACTTTCCGCTTCACAAAAAGCGAATCCCCTGTTGCCGCCGCATACTTGATGAGCAGGAAATGGAATACCCCGTCGGTGCCTTCACTGTAACCTCCCACATAGCAGTTTCCCTGCGCATCAAGCTCAATTCCTGCAACCCGGTCTTCGAAAGCGGGGCCGCGGTATTTCTTGCGCCACACAACATTTCCGGCGGGATCATATTTAGTAGTAACAAGCCTTACGCCCTGGTTATCAGAAGAGTTACCGCAAATGTAGATATTGCCCTGGTTATCAGAAGAGTTACCGCAAATGTAGATATTGCCCTGGTTATCAACGGCGATTTTCGAGGCTGCATCCTGCTGTGTTTCGTCGTATTCCATCCGCAGTGCCTGAGTTACCTGCGGGAAAACTGAAGCCGCTGCCAGCAGTAAGATAAGTAATGAAAGTAAAACCGGAAATTTAGAGTATCTCATTTTATCAGACTTTTGTTGTAAAATAATAAAAAAAGCAGAGAATTCAATATGAGATTTTGGCTCTATTGTGAGTATTGTTTATAAAGTGGCTAAGTATTTATTAGTATCTAGGCGAAAAAAGAGCTATTTTACACAGAAATCTATAACAATTGTGAGTGCAGTTTATGAAGGAAACCAATCTGGCCAAATTGCTTACAAGCTTCAGCAAGCCCGAGCTCAAGGAATTCAGTAAGTTCATAACGTCTCCTTACTTTAATACAGGAAAAAAATTCGTGGTGATTTTTCTGCAGGAATGTTTAAAGTTCTACCCGGATTTTGAAATAACAAAAAATGAACTATTTGAACTGCTTTATCCCGGAAAGCCGTATAATGATGTAAACATGAGGAAGCTTGTTTCGGAAGGAATAACTCTTGGGGAGAGCTTTCTTTTGCAAAAGCTTCTTGAGCGCGATCCCCTGAGAAATGAACTCTTGCTGCTGAAGGATCTAAGCAACCGGAAAGTTGAATCTGCATTTAATTCAAAGCTTAAAGAGGTCAGCTCTGGCATCAATGGAAGTTCTGAGCTCGCCGCTGTACGCCCCGCAAGAAAAAAAGAACTGGAAGAAGTGTTGAAGTTCCACTTTTCATTCCGTGACAGGAAACGTTCACTGCAGCATTATAACAGCGAGATGGAATGGTTTGCCGCTGACGTAGTTGAGAACCTGCTTGCATTATACGTCGAACGTTTAACAGAGAAGAAAAACTTTTCGGAAATGGATTTTTCCATGCAATTTTTTGATGAAGTAATTCGAATGCTGCAAGACGGAAAGTTCAGCGGTATTCCCATAATTAGTATACATTTCAATCATGTAATGATGCTCTTTACGGGTGAATGGCAGTATTACGAAACACTGAAATCACTTAAGGAAAGCTATTACAGCATACTTAACACAAATGAACTTAAGAATATCTATGTTGGATTGATGAATTTTGTTGTTGAAAAAAGTGAGTTAAATGAGATCAGTCTTACAGCCTCTAAGAAAGAGCTGTTTGTATTCTACAGCGAAATATTATCGGGCGGACTAATTGAACA
Source organism: Ignavibacteria bacterium (assembly GCA_041917655.1). Classification (GTDB taxonomy): domain Bacteria; phylum Bacteroidota; class Ignavibacteria; order Tepidaquicellales; family OLB5; genus OLB5. Next base: position 76,718 of record JAYRXC010000023.1, read on the forward strand.
ATTCTTCAGTGAGTTCCTTTTTCTTAATATTGTAACTGTATCATTGCAGCTCGGCAAAGCCGCCTTTGCAGAAGAATTCATAGATAAATACGGAAAGCTTCTAAATCCGGAATCGCGCAAAGAGGTTGTGAATTTTTGCAGGGCGAACATTCTGTATTTCAAAGGAAACTACGGTGAAGCGCTCAGGCTTGCCAGCAGGATAAATTTTAAATACTACCAGCAGAAGCTGCTTGTTCGGAACCTTACAATAAAGATCTATTTTGATCAAAATGAGAGTACAGCTTTTGGTTACCAGGTGAGTGCTTACCGCACATACCTAAAGCGCGAAAGCGTAATTCCAGCTCACCTGCAGTCAGTTATAGATGGTTTCCTGGTTTACACAGCGAAGCTGTTTGAGCTAAAGAACAGGTTTAGCCCGCCTTCTGAAATTCAAAGATTGAAAGGGGAGATCAATTCAGCTCCAATTGCCGAAAAATTCTGGCTGCTTGAAAAGACAGATGAACTTCTTAGAAAAAGTAGTGAAAAATGAAATTTTATCCGGAAATTTTCACTATTTCACCATTTCCCATTTCACTATTTATTCATTGTAAGACTTTCAATTTTTAGGTAACTTTCTGATTAACAGCAGAAAATATACATTTTTAAGGAGAAATTTTGAAACAACGCTATTATATCGATAAAATTGCAGATTTTGTCGGCAGGGAAGTTATTATCCGCGGCTGGCTCTATAATATACGTACATCAGGAAAGCTGATGTTTCCGCAGTTAAGAGATGGTACCGGCATTATTCAGGGTGTAGTTTCCCAAAAAGAAGTTGCGGAAAAAGTATGGGAAGATTTCAAAAAGCTTACACAGGAATCATCGGTTATAGTAACCGGAACTGTCGCAAAACATCCAAAGAAGGATGAGTATGAGCTGCATGTGAAGGATCTTGAAATTGTTCAGATAGCTGAGCCATATCCAATAACACCTAAAGATCATGGCATCGAATTTCTTGCAGATCACAGGCACCTTTGGGTCCGCTCGCAAAAGCAGGCTGCAATTCTGAAAGTACGCGAAGAGATCATTAAAGCATGCCGAGATTATATGTATGATAACGGCTTTACATTGTTTGATTCACCGATCTTTACGCCTAACGCAGCCGAAGGCACTACCACACTTTTCAGCTCTGATTATTTTGACCTTGGCAAGGTTTACCTTGCACAGACCGGGCAGCTTTACGCTGAAGCAGGCGCAATGGCTCTTGGGAAGGTTTATGATTTCGGCCCGACATTCCGCGCAGAAAAATCAAAGACCCGCAGGCATTTGACCGAGTTCTGGATGATAGAGCCCGAAATGGCGTATTATGATATCTATGATGATATGGACCTAATCGAGGATTTTATAGTTTATATCGTTGAACGTGTTCTGACCAACAGGAAAAAAGAGCTGGCTATACTTGAGCGTGACGTAACAAAGCTTGAGGCGGTCAAAAAGCCGTTCCCAAGGATCACATATGATGAAGCAGTTGAGATAATCAATAAAAAGAATGTACCGCTTATCCGTAAAAAAGCTGATGGCGGTGAGGAAGAGATTAGGCCGTTCCCGTGGGGCGAAGATTTTGGCGCGCCGCATGAAGAGGCCGTTGTTGAAGATTATGACCGTCCGGTAATGGTCTATAACTGGCCAAGTGAAGCCAAGGCATTTTACATGAAACGTGATCCTGAGAATCCAAAAGTCGTGCGCGGAGTAGATGTGCTTGCGCCAGAAGGGTATGGCGAGATAGTTGGAGGCAGTGAGCGTGAAGATGATCTTGAGCTGCTGACCAGCCGTATTAAGGAACATAATCTGCCAATGGATGCGTTTCAATGGTACCTGGATCTCCGCCGTTTCGGCAGCGTGCCCCACAGCGGGTTTGGCATGGGTATAGAGCGTGTAGTTTGCTGGCTCTGTAAGCTTGATCATGTAAGGGAATCTATCCCATTTCCAAGGCTTATGTACAGGAACAGGCCCTAAGAGGCGAAATGGTGAAATAGTGAGATAGTGAGATAGCAAATATCTCTTCCTTAGATGAGTTGAAAACCGGGCGTAATTAGTACCCGGGTGAAATTTAAGAGTAAATGGAAACTATCATAATAGACGCATATAACCTGATGCATAAGGTCGCAGAGCTTAAGATTCTGTTGGCGCAGTCACAGGAAATATGTGTTGATACCATGATAGCTAAGCTGCGAAGTCATTACTACGGAAAAGGTGTGAAGTGTGTTTTGGTTTTTGATGGCTTCGGTCAGAATAAACATGAAAATAATATCAGCGTAAAATTCTCAAAGACGGGTGTTGGTCCGGATTACGGCCATGCGGATGCGCTGATAAAGCATCTTATTGAAAAATCAAAAAATCCCAAGCTCATAAAGGTTGTATCTTCAGACAGGGAAGTTGTTTCTTTTGCCCGGGAATGCGGCTCCAGAATACTTAGTTCCGAAAGCTTTTGGGGAGAAGTAAAAGATAAGCGCACTGAACGCAATAATGCCATAAGGGAATCACGCGAAAAGCCATCGGTTGTGACGAGGGGTGAGTTTGAGTTCCTGCTCAAAGAGTTTACTAAGAAGTAGGGAGAAGGCATCCCGTTGCACGGGATTTCGCTTCGCTCAAAAAGGCAAATATAGAAGCAAAAGCAGAAGCAAAAGCGGACACGAATTTCACTAATTCAAAAAGCAAAAGGCAAAAGGCAAAAGGCATCCCGTTGCACGGGATTTCGCTTCGCTCAAGAAGGCAAAAATAGAAACAAAGCAGAAGCAGAAGCAGAAGCAAAAGCGGACACGAATTTCACGAACTCAACAATAGCAGCTGAAAGAATTTTTTAAAATATATAATTTATGCACGTAATAGAAACTCAGAATCTTTCAAAGGAATACACCGCGAAGTTTTCGAAGCAGAAGGTGAATGCGCTTAACGATTTTTCGTTCAATGTTGAGCAGGGCGAGATCTTCGGGCTGCTTGGTCCGAACGGCGCGGGCAAAACCACGTTGATCAAGATACTGCTTGCGATCACTTTCCCTACCAGCGGAAATGCAAAGCTGTTTGGTACCGATGTAACAAACTATAAAGCGAAGACCAAAGTCGGATACCTTCCGGAAAATCACAAATTCCCCAGTTATTTAACAGGCGAACAGGTTTTGAACTACTACGGGCAGCTCTCAGGCATGAAGCAGGGTTCAGAAATGAGCAAGCGCATTGATGAAATGCTTGGGCTCATGAACCTTACCCAGTGGCGGAAGACAAAGATCAAAAAATATTCCAAAGGTATGATGCAGAAGCTGGGGCTTGCGCAGGCAATGCTCAGCGAGCCTGACCTGATTTTCCTCGACGAACCTACCGACGGCGTAGATCCAATCGGCAGAAAGGAGATACGTGATATTCTCGCGCAGATCAAAGCAAAGGGAAAGACCATATTTCTCAATTCACACCTGCTTTCCGAAGTTGAAATGATATGCGACCGGGTGGCGATACTGAACAAGGGAGATCTTATAAAGGAAGGAAATGTTGATGACCTTACAAAAGCGGAGAACATATTCGCGATACATACCGTTGAACCGCTTTCTATGGAGCTAAAGCAGAAAGTGCTGGGTATCGATCCGGGCGCTGGCATTGGTGAAAAGGAAATAAATACAGAAGCCGGCATACAAAAGCTCAATGGCATAATCGATACACTTCGTGGCGCGAATATAAGCATACAGACAGTTAACCAGAAGACCAGTACGCTTGAAGAGCTGTTCATAAATGTAATTAAAAAAGATAATACGAATTAAGGATATATAATGCTGACAATAATTCAAAATACATTCCGTGAGGCGCTTGCTAAAAAGATCTTCATAGGGTATTACATATTCTACGCAATTGTAATTCTCATTATGGGTTTCCTTGTCAACATGGATTCGGTTGAAGGCGTAATGAGCCTTGCCGATACCGGCATGCTTGTGAAACAGGTAGAAACCGGGTTCTTTACGATTTCGTGGAACCTGATAATATTCTTCTCGCTAATCTCGACAGCTTCATTCATACCTTCGATGCTCGAAAAGGGAACGATAGACCTGCTGATATCAAAACCGATATCCAGGCCAATGATACTGATCTCAAAATATCTGGGAGCAGTGTTGTTCGTGTTTCTTAGCATGGTATTTCTTCTGGGCTCCATCTGGCTTATTCTTTCGCTCAAATCAGGTTATTGGGATCCTAAATTCCTTCTTTCTATATTATGGATTACCCTGGCATTTGCAGTAATGTACAGCATTGTTGTTGTGATCGGCTTAACCACCCAGAGCACAGTTGTTGCAATACTGGTGAACTTTTTCCTAATCTTTGTGCTTTGCCCCGTACTTTCCATCAGGGAAGCAGTTGTGTTCAGCCTTGTATCAAACGAAACTGTGAAGTTTGTGTTTGATTTCCTGTATTACCTGCTTCCAAAGCCGGGTGAGTTCAGGGATATTACCAACTCCTTGATAATGGGCGAACAGATCAATATGTGGAAAAGCACTGTGAACGCTGAGTCGGGTACATTCACAATTTCGTGGCTTTCACCGATCAGCTCGGTCCTTTTCTGCATAGTAATGATGGCATACTCGATATACTATTTTACCAAAAAAGACTATTAGTCGAATTTCAATTACCAAATAACAATTACAGAAAATGAAGAATACTGACATAAAGGGTTTTGTGCTGGTATTTGCTATATGTTATTTGGTACTCTCCGCAGGCTGCGGAAAAAAGCTTGATCCCGACCCGCTGCCTCTCACCGTTAAGCAGAACCTCGCCCTGCTTCAAAGTGATCCCCAGTTTGTGATGTATTTCAATTTCAAAAAAATGCGGGATACGAAGTTCTGGGAGCAGTTCATATCAGACTCGCTTTTCAGCGCTGAAAGGAATTTCGGAAGCTTCCTCGGAATTCTGAAAGAAGCAACCGGAGTCAGCATTTCAAACGGTATTGATGAGATGTATTTTTCCAATTCATGGATCGGCGAGAACGCAATGGTTGTAAAAGGGACATTTGACCGCAAGAGGGTTAACGATTACATTGCCGCCGATTCACTTTACACGCGGCTGGAATACCCCGGCGGGATAACAGTTTATAAACAGCTTGAAACCAACTTCAACTTCTATTTTAAGGATGACTTCACCCTTTGCGGCAGCAATTACCTGAAGCAAATAGAAAATACATTTACTGTTACCGATACATCTGCAGCCGGATTGCTTACCAATGCTATTGCCATGAAGGAAATTGAACGGATAAAGTACAAGGAAAACCTGTGGATGTTTTCCGGACAGAAGCTCTTTATTCGCGGGGTTTTTGAGAATTTTTCGGATATGAACAAAAAGAAAAAGAACCTGCCCGGTTCACTGGAAGGTGATTCGCTCCGGATACCTGATTCTACCGAAGCGGAAGAGAACAGTCAACTTTATGATATTTATAAAACAATAAATGCCCTTTCGTTTTCGCTTAAAATGACCGATGAGCTTGAAATTGTTATGCAGAATGAGTGCGAGAATCCCAATTCTGCGACCGAGCTTAAAAACAGGATGGAAGCCGTGATTGCCCTGGCGAAGCTTTCGACTTCGCTCAGCGGGAAGAAACCATCACCGGTTATAAAGCTTTTGGATAAAGTTGAAATAGATGTTTTTGATAATACCACTCTGCTTGAAGCCAGGCTGAGTGAACAGGATGTAAAAGAGATCAGGCTTCAAAAGCTGTTTTAATTCCTTTTCTGAAAAATAATTGCCTTATGGCTTAAATATAATATTTAAATCATGATATCTCCTGTTTTTGGTTCTACTACCGTTGGCGTAAACGCCTTTAGGGTTACGATAGAAACCCATGTTGAAAAAGCCCTTCCCAAAGTGATAATAGTCGGCCTGCCGGATAGTGCAGTTAAAGAATCCGCTGAACGCGTTTCGGCGGCAATTAAGAACTCGTTTTATCATTTTCCTGTTCAAAAAGTGACGGTGAACCTGGCGCCGGCTGATATAAGGAAAGAGGGAAGCGGCTTCGATCTTCCAATTGCTATTGGTATATTATGTGAGACCGGCCAGGTTGTTCCTGAAATGCTTTCGGACCATATTTTCCTTGGCGAACTCTCACTCGACGGGAAGCTGCGGCCCGTAAAAGGCGCATTACCAATCGCCCTTGAAGCCAAAAAACAGGGCCTGAAAGGAATGATAGTACCTGAAGAAAACGCGCGGGAAGCTGCAATGGTTGAAGGCATTGATGTATTTCCAATGAGTACTCTGCAGGAAGTTGTGGACTTTCTCAATAACGGCGGAGGACTGGAGCCTTTCAGGGTTGACCTAAAGGAGATATTCAATGTTGACCAGAAGAACATTGTGGATTTTGCAGATGTAAAGGGACAGCATGAAGTGAAACGAGCGCTTGAAGTCGCAGCGGCAGGCGGACATAATATAATTATGGTCGGACCTCCCGGCTCCGGCAAAACAATGCTTGCAAAACGTATCCCTACAATTCTTCCGCCAATGACATTTGATGAGGCGCTTGAAACAACCAAAATTCATTCGGTAGCCGGATTGCTTCCTTCAAACACCGCGCTGGTATCGACCCGCCCATACCGTTCGCCGCACCATACTATCAGTGATGTTGCGCTGGTAGGCGGCGGACCCACCGCCAAGCCCGGCGAAATTTCTTTCGCTCACCATGGTGTACTTTTCCTTGATGAACTGCCTGAATTCAAAAAGAATGTGCTGGAAGTAATGCGGCAGCCGCTTGAAGACGGAAGGGTTACAATATCACGGTCTAAAATTACCGTTGACTATCCCTGTAACTTCATGCTGGCCAGCGCTATGAATCCATGTCCATGCGGCAACTATGGCAATCCAAACCAGGAGTGCCAGTGTCAGCCTCAGATGATACAGAGGTACATGTCAAAAATTTCAGGTCCATTATTAGACAGAATTGATATTCACATACAGGTACAGGCTGTTAAGTATAAAGAGCTTTCTTCCGCGGCGGCAGGCGAGCCCTCTGCTGATATTAGGGATCGTGTTATCAGGGCCCGTGAAATACAGCTTAACAGGTTCAAAGATAAAAAGAATATTTTCTGCAATGCCGATATGATGTCGAAGGATATAAGGGAATTCTGCAAAATAGATGCTGCAAGCGAGGAGCTGATGAAGATGGCAATAACAAAGCTGGGCTTATCTGCCCGCGCGTATGACAGGATACTAAAGGTTGCCCGTACTATTGCCGATCTATCGGGCGAAGAAAATATCAATTCAGCCCACATCAGCGAAGCAATTCAGTATCGTTCGCTGGATAGAACCATGTGGCTGGGGTAGTGAGGAGCAAAATGTCAAATGTCAAAATCCAAATGCCAAATCTCGGCAGCCTGCAAAATATTACAATACATCAATAAGATGAAAGCCAAAACCTTATTTATTTTGATCAGCATTCTGTTTCTTGCCAGCGACGTGGTTTATACGCAATCCGCTGCTGATAAATTCTTTGATGCCCTGATATATGATAAGGCGGAAATTACGGAGTATGTTGATCAAAAAGAGCTTGTTAAAAGCGAGAGGCTTGGTATAAAATACGATGGTAATAAAAACAAAGTCCTGATTGGGTATGAATTGCCGGATGAAGTTAAGGCAGGCATAAAAAGCGGTAAATTTAAGTATGAGATCAAAGAGCAGTCCCTTGCAGATAATTATACTGAAGTGACATTTAATGTGCCGGCAGCAGATTACTCACGCACGTATTACTTCGATAATGGCTTTGTAACAAACAGCACTTATATCTCCCTGCTTTGGCAAAAGAAAGAAAGCAGGTATTTCTCTTTCAGTATAGAAGAGCCCAGGTACTTCAATGAATATTGCATTAAGCGGCTGGATGATTTTGTTGATATGATAGCCGATACGCTTGGATTTACAATTGCCGAAAAGCGAATTCTTGAAAAAGAGAAGATCGGCTATATTTTCTGTAAAGATGAGAACACCGTTGAAAATATTACCGGCTTTAAGGCAAAAGGGATGGCAATGCTTGGCAGCGATGAGGTGGTGACATCATATCAAACGCATTTTCATGAAGTTGCCCATCTCCTGATAAATTACAAACTAAAAAAACTTGGACTTTACACTCTGCCATTTTTTATGGAAGGATTCGCTGTTGCCGTTGGCGGCAGGGGAGGAATGGCTCCGAGGGTGGTTACTGACCTTGGCTATTACCTGCAGAAATCGGGCATACTTACTTATGATTCAATCTTAACCAACGACGGATTCTATAACAATGAAGCAAGTATGAGCTATGCAGTAGCCGGATTGTACAACTCATTTTTGCTGAGTGAGCTTGGCGGGGAGAAGTACCTGGAGTTATACAAAAAAGTGAGCGGGGATTTGGAGTATGTGAAGAATTTGAATTCCCTTAACTTACCAACAAGTAATCATTGGATTTCTTTTTTGGACTACTACTGCAATAATCGCTTGGTCTATTTCGATTCAAATGATACAAATACCTTTTTTGAAGGAGGGAATATAGGAAGTATAGATATATTAAAAAATGGCAACATTAAATTTACAATGCCGGGATATATTTTTGTTGATTTCCTAAACAATAGAATCTCTAAATCACTTTATAAAAGTAGATTATTTTTAGCGGATTTTCCGCAAGATTCATCGAAATGGGAATCTATATTTCAATATGGCATTTTTGCAGACAGCGTTTCTTTAAAAGTGATAGATTTTTTTAATGATGAATTAGTAATTAATTATGATAAGAATTTATCTATTGAAAACTCAAATGTCCCTGTGCTAGCTAACAGATTTCAGTTCTATATTAACGGTGCCATTTTCAGTTTAGATGATAGCAAAGGATTTGTTATTACCAGTATTATCCTAAGATCGTTATATTACAAATAGTTTATAAATTTACTAATTGCATATAATTTCTAAATATCCTATTTTAAAATATGACCAAAACTGAAATAAAACAAAATATCCATTCATTAGTTGAAACAATGGATAACGAGAACACCCTAATTCAAGTAAAGGAATTGCTGGAATCGATTTCCAATGAATCTATTTCATTCAGCAATTTGAGTAAAGATGAACAGAAATCTATACAAAATGGAGTAGAACAGCTAAATAATGGTGAAAAGATAAGTTATGAAGATGTAAAGAAAAATTATCCGGAATGGTTAAGAAGGTAGTTTTTTCAACCGAGGCAAATGAGAGATTAAAAGAAATAATAGATTATCTTGTTAAAGAGTGGTCTGTAAACTCTGCCGAAAATTTCATCAAAATTCTTGAAGTCAAACTATCCCTCATAAGCAAGTTTCCATTGCTGTATCCTGCAATCCAAGACAAATTGGATATTCACTATTGTGTCATTAATGAACAAATTACCCTGTATTACAGAATTACAGAATCTAACATAGAAGTCATTACATTATTTGACTCCAGAAGTAATCCCACAAATCTAAAACTGTAGTTTGTACAACACCATCATAATCGGCGCGGGGGCGGCGGGACTCATGTGTGCCATAGAAGCGGGCAAACGCGGCAGGAAAGTGCTAGTGCTTGAACATGCCGAAAAGATAGGGAAGAAAATACTGATTTCCGGCGGCGGAAGGTGTAATTTTACTAATCTGGATGTAAAGCCGGAAAACTTCCTGTCAAACAACCCCCATTTCTGCAAATCAGCCCTTGCAAGATATACACCGCAGGATTTTATTACACTCGTCGAAAAACATGGTATCAATTATCATGAAAAAAAGCTGGGTCAGCTTTTTTGTGACGGCTCTGCAAAAGAAATCGTTCAAATGCTGCAGCAGGAGTGTGCTGAAGCCGGTGTTGAGATAAAAACAAACTGCACTGTAAATGAGATACAAAAGAATGAAGAATTTGAGATCAAAACTACATTGGGAGAGTTTACTTCCGAATCGCTTGTAATAGCAACAGGCGGAATCTCAATCCCCCAAATGGACGCTACTGATTTTGGATATAAGATTGCGAAACAATTTGGTATTAAGGTTACCCGTACTGTACCCGGTTTAGTTCCATTTGTTCTGCCTGATGAAACTTACAGCAAACACAGCGGGCTTTCGGTTGATTCAATTGTATCATGCGGCGGTATCAGCTTCAGGGAAAATATCCTGTTTACGCATAAAGGATTAAGCGGCCCGGCTATATTACAGATCTCAAGCTATTGGAATGAAGGCGCTGAAGTAAATATAGACCTTATTCCGGATACCGATGTTGAACAATTAATAATTGAACATAAACCCAACAAAACCGAGCTTGTTAACATACTTGCAAAGTTCTTTCCTAAGCGGTTTGCGGAAAAATGGTGTGAAGTGAACTTCCTTTCGAAGCCAGCAAACAGGATAACTGAAAAAGAAATTTCTGCATTAAACGAAATGCTTCATGGCTGGAAACTTGTGCCCAAAGGAACAGAAGGATTCGGCAAAGCGGAAGTGACTAAAGGGGGAATTGATACGAAAGAGCTTTCAAGCAAAACAATGGAATCAAAAAAAGTGAGCGGATTGTATTTCATAGGGGAAGTTGTCGATGTCACTGGCTGGCTTGGAGGATATAATTTCCAGTGGGCATGGGCCAGCGGATTCGCTGCAGGGCAGTATGTTTAATCGGTTACAAGACTTGAGTTTTCTGTTAAAGGGAACACTTTATCTTCGTAAACCTTTACCTGGATCATACTATCCGGCTGAAGGTCGGAAATGTAAAATGTATCAACATACCATCTTGCAGAAAGCATTTTAAACTCGCCGGAGTTATCTTTAATCTCGAATCTCAGGTTCACATAACGGTTGGAGGGACTTGTGTTCGATTGCGCTTCAGGCCTAACACTGATAATCCGCGCTTCACGGAACTCCGCTTTATCCTTTAGTTCATCCAGCTTCCTCATCTTCAGCCTTTCCGCTTCATCCTTCTTCATATTTTTAGAAAACAGCCTGTAGAAGAATAGCGCCAGCAGAATAATTATGGCCAGGGGTACAAGCACAGCGAAGTATAATGTCATTCCATCCATTTTGTTAACGGTATCTAGTTCATTATTTTGAGCAGCAAGTCACGTTTGCGCCGCGAAAAATTACTGTCCTTGTTCATTCTCTTCAATGCCCTTTCGCAGGCAGGCATTGCGTAGTTTATTTCTTTAACCGCCATTGTGTCATCTATCTCAGATAGCGCCAGCAGTGTATAGTAGAACGGGAATCTGCCCCACTTGCCCGTTTCATCACGGTTGCTGTGAAGAGACATTATGCCTTCCGTGAGGTTATCCCTGTACTCCGGCAGTCCGCCTGCATTCAGGTAGCGCCATAATCCGATAGTGCATGGCCCGCAGCAGAATGTGCCTAAAGGCTTACCAGCCTTTTCAGAAGCCTTCAGCATTTTGTAAAACCACTCATCGGTCATACCCAGCGTATCCGGCTTCCGGCCTGTAATTTTGGATAGCTGCAAAACAACCCTTGCTGCTTCTTCCGCCATAATATGCCTCATCGAGGCGCATAGCAGCCGTTCGCCTGTAAACGTAAAAACCTTCGAGCTCATATCTTTGCCGGTTAAGCCGTAACTGTGGTTGTAGGAGTGTTCGGTATCGTATCGGGATGAGATCCACGATGAAACGGATTGTGCTTCCGTTTTTGTGATCTTAACGCCGTAGAAGAATGCTTCGTTAACATTATCAACGGTTTTGTAAAGACTGGTCTTATTTAGAAGTGACATTTTATTATACGTTCTGAAGCAGTTCATGCCTCGGTGCGTTCATGCAGTCTTCGCTGCATGAGCGCGCCCACTTTTCTTCGCAGGTTTCGCACTCAAAATGCTGCTTATGACAGTCAAGATTTGCGCAGTTAACGTATCTGTCGGTCGGTGTTCCGCAATGTTGGCATTTGCCGGTTACGGTATATTCATCAGCAAAATTAACAGGTATAGAAATTCGTTCATCAAACACGTAGCATTTACCTTCGAAAAGCTTCCCTTTTACTTCAGGATCCTGTGAGTAATTAACTATCCCGCCGTTCAGCTGGTAAACATTCTTAAATCCTTTGCTCATCAGGTATCCGCTTAGCTTTTCACACCTTACGCCGCCAGTGCAGTATGTGAGTACCTTTTTATCTTTGAACCTGATGAAATCCTTTTCAACCCATTCAGGAAATTCCCTGAATGATTTCAGCGGGGGCCTTATAGCGTTTTTGAAATGGCCGAGATCAAATTCATAATCTGTTCTGCCGTCAAGTATTATCACATCCTCTTCCTGCATCTTCTCAAGCCACTGGGCGGGCTCAAGATGTTCGCCGGTAATTTCATTCGGATCGAGATCTTCGGGCAGGCGGAATGTAACAAGCTCCTGCTTGTACCTCACATGCATCTTTTTGAATACATGCCCTTTTACTTCATCGGTTTTGAACCAAAGGTCTTTGAACCTGGGGTCAAGCCGCATGTGCGCCATATATTTTTCAGTTTGGCTGAAAGACCCGCTGCACGTTCCGTTTATTCCCTCGGGAGAAATAAGTATGCGCCCGCGAAGTCCAAGATCCCTGCAATAGCCCAAATGTTCTTCTGCAAAGAACTCGGGATTTTCTATCTTTGTGTATTTGTAATATAACAGTACTCTGTACATAATAACAAAAATATCAAATTATTAAGCAAATTAAAATGAACAAGTTTTTTACTGAACTTTTGGCATATTTACGCTGTTTTTAAGACAACTAATGGTTATTTTTAGCATATGCTGCAAAAGAATTCGCGCACTTCCGATGGAAAAGGCAGGACCGAACAGCTGGAAAACGAAGCCCTTAACGCTGAGCTAAGCCGCGGCAGCCTGGCTGTAGAAACCGGTTTCAGTATTAAAAGGACCTTTACAGCCCTGAAATATCCCAACTACAAACTTTGGTTCTGGGGACAAATGGTCTCTATGCTTGGTACATGGATGCAGGTTACCGCACAGGGATTCCTGATCTACGACCTTACCCATTCACCCGCATACCTTGGCTATGTAGGTTTCGCATCCGGATTGCCGACATGGATATTCATGCTGTATGGCGGAGTGATCGCTGACAGGATATCAAAACGCAAAGTTCTGATGATTACGCAGTCAGCAATGATGATACTTGCGGCAGTTCTTGCCGCACTAACATTTTTCAGAGTGGTACAGCCATGGCACATAATCTCTCTGGCATTTATGCTGGGAACAGCAAACGCGTTCGATGCGCCATCAAGAGTATCATTCGTGAATGAGCTTGTTGATAAGGCTGACCTTACAAATGCGATAGCGCTCAACTCCACGATGTTCAATACAGCTACTGCTACCGGCCCCGCAATTGCGGGAATTACCTACGCTGTAGCCGGACCCGCATGGTGCTTTACCATTAATGCGCTTTCATTTATTGGTGTGTTGATTGCGCTGCGGAAAATGAAGCTTAAAGAGCATGTTGTTCCTGTTAGCGGAAGATCCGCGCTGGAAGATATCAAAGAGGGGCTTAAATATATCGCCAGGCATCCGGTGGTAAGAGTGCTTATCCTGCTGATAGCTTCGATGAGCTTATTCGGGCTCTCGTTTTCAACGCTTCTGCCGGCATGGTCGGTTAAGATTCTGCATGGCGACTCGGCAACGAACGGATTCCTGCAGTCAGCCCGCGGCGCGGGCGCGCTTGCAAGCGCATTGTTCATTGCGTCGCTCGGCAGGTTCAACTATAAAGGCAAGCTGCTGACAGTTGGCTCAATTGCATTCCCTTTGCTTATGCTGCTGTTCTCTTTCGTAACAATAGTACCGCTTTCTTTGGCTGTAATACTTGCAACCGGCAGCGCGCTCATCCTCACTATGAATATTGCCAACTCACTAGTACAAACTCTTGTACCTGATAAGCTGCGCGGCAGGGTTATGGGCGTTTACACTTTAACATTTTTCGGCCTGTTTCCCTTGGGCGCATTATTAATGGGTATACTTGCCGAACATTTTGGAGAAGCGGAGACCATACTGATTTGCGCGCTGGTTACGCTCTCGGTATCACTGATGATTTTCTTTTTTGCACCCGCCATTAAAAAACTGGAATAATCTAGTTGTAACTGAATATTTGCCAAAAATACCATGTTCTTAAGCTTTTTTTATGATTCTAATCATAGTTTAGATGTGTATTTACACCTTATTTTTGTATATGGGTACAAAGAAATTTTTACCGGATAAGCCGGTATTCTGTAAAGAGCCTTTTTTGAATAAAGACCTGTTCGCAAAATTCAGGGGAAACACAATCGGATACGATACCGAATTTTCCACACCTTACGGCATAAAAAAAATGATATACGCAGATTGGACGGCAAGCGGAAGGCTGTACCGCCCGATCGAGGAAAAGCTGATCAATGAATTTAGCCCCTACCTTGGAAACACACATACCGAAACCAATATAACCGGCACTGCAATGACCCTTTCTTACCTCAAGGCAAAGCAGATCATAAAGCAGCATGTAAATGCAGACGCAAACGACGCGATCATAGCAACAGGCTCGGGAATGACAGGGGCAATGCTGAAGCTTCAGCGTATGCTTGGTTTCAAAATTCCATCCAGGCTGAGAGGGAAATTTAAAATATCGCCTGAAGAGCGCCCGATAGTTTTTATCACTCACATGGAGCATCACTCCAACCAGACAACCTGGCTGGAAACAATTGCGGATGTAGAAGTTATAGAGCCTGATGAAAATGGACTTGTTGATACCAAAAGTCTCGTGCGGTTACTTGAAAAATATAATGAGCGCAGTATTAAGATAGCTTCGGTTACTTCATGCTCAAACGTTACGGGAATTTTTACACCATACCATGAGATCGCCGAAATAATGCACAAGCATGGCGGATGGTGTTTTGTAGATTTTGCGTGTTCTGCGCCGTATATAAATATCGATATGCATCCTGCAGACCCATTGCAGAAGCTTGACGCAATATTCTTTTCGCCGCACAAATTTTTGGGCGGGCCCGGCAGCACGGGCATATTAATTTTTGACCGGAATCTGTATGACAGCCATTTTTCACCTGACCAGCCCGGCGGCGGTACTGTGAAATGGACAAATCCATGGGGTGAACACAGCTATTATGAGGATGTTGAGCTGCGCGAAGACGGCGGCACGCCGCCATTTCTCCAGACCATTAAAGCTGCGCTTGCTGTGAAGCTCAAGGAAGAGATCGGAGTTGAAAACATCCGAAGCAGGGAAGAGGAGATAACCCAACGGGTATTTTCAGGATTAAGTAAAATAAAAAACCTTCACCTGCTTGCAGAAAACATCGAAGAGCGGCTGCCTGTAATTTCATTCTATATCGATAACATGCATTATAACCTGGGAGTGAAAATTCTAAATGACAGGTTCGGAATACAGGTGCGCGGCGGATGCTCATGCGCGGGTACATACGGACACTACCTGCTGCATGTTTCCAAACAGGAATCGCACAAGATAACTTCTATGATAGAGCACGATGACCTCTCTGCCAAACCGGGGTGGATAAGGATGTCACTGCATCCCATTATGACAAATGAGGAAATAGATATTATTTTGAATGCTATCGAAGAGCTTTCGCAAAACCACGCAAAATGGCAGGCAGATTACACATATGATCACCACAATAATTATTTCAATCATATTTCAGCGCCTGAAAGCGAAAAACAAATGGTAACAGGCTGGTTTGACGAGCTGTGAAGTTACTACTCATCCGATGACTCAAAATTCCCTAATCCTAAAGCCAACTTTATTCCAAGTCATCGGATGAGTTAGCACACCTTTAATTTCTATCGTGTGTAGGGAATGCATCTTTAGCTATTATTGAAATGCCTTGTGTGCATCTTAATTTAACGTGATTAAAGCAAGCCGTAGAATTACGCGATGCATTCCTGAATAAAAATTGTGGTAGAGATTAAAGATAGAAGAGTATGCAAGCTACCCCCTTGTGTTCCCCCTTTCAGGGGGAAATGATCTTGTACAATTCGGTTTAATCTGTGCCGTCAGGTGTTACCTCCTGACTTTTGCTTATTGTAACTCGAATCGCCCGATTCGAGTGCATTTGCGTAATGTGAACAATCCGGTCAGGCGACCGGATTTCCCTAACCCCTGTAAAAGCGTGTATGCGAAAAATCTTTAAACCCCCATTGTGATAATTGCATTAATTAGTCATCGTTCAATCGCCGCTTAACGAAAATTGAAAAAATCGTCCCCCCTTCGATTGAAGGGGGGATAATTATCTGCAAGAATAGGTAAGTCTGTATCGTACCTTGATCCTGATATCCGATAAGTAACAATGGGGGTTTGGTCAAAAAAATGTCCGGCATTTTGTACCGGACATTCATTATAAGCAGCTTATCTATTATGTTGCAAACCTATTCACCTACTTACCTACTTGATTAATATCATCTTTTTCACTTCAGAAAACTCGCCGGCGGTAAGTCTGTAGAAGTACACTCCGCTTGAAAGCTTTGAAGCATCGAAATCAAAGTTGTAGCTTCCGGTATTCATATTCTGATCGATAAGCTTTGATACTTCTTTTCCGTTTACGTCATAAACTAACAGCTTAACCGTACCGCCTTTGGGAACAGAGAATTTTATGTTAGTTACCGGGTTAAATGGATTAGGATAGTTTTGGCTGAGTGAAAAGCCTTCCGGCACTGATGAGCCGATCTGGTTAATACCAATTACAAATAACTCATTATCGAAATATAGCCCGTTATTGCCGCTGCCGGTAAACGCAGTTACTGCGTTTTTCGTATTCGCAATTTTATACAATGCGCAAACAGGCGAGGACAATATCGAAGTGTTTACATTGTTTACTTTGAATGCTGTATTTGTCCAGTTTCCAGGTGTGCCTTTTTTAATTGTGACCGAATCACCGGTTTGGTTAGAATATGCCATCACAAAATTGCTTCCTCCCGCTCCAAGTGTATCGCTGCTGCACCAGGTATAGCCGGCTGTTGTATTTGCGACCTGCTCAGCATTTTCCCAGGAAGCGCCGCTGTTTGTAGAATATGCTGTATATACCTTGTTATCAAAAGTGTAGGTAATCAATATGCTTTTCGCCGGTTTCTGTTGTGCAATTGTTATACATGGCCTTACATTCGTTTCTATAAAAACAGTTAAAATGCTGTGGTCTTTGAAGCTGCCCGAATTTGTAACCGGTGTGGTAACAAGCTTGATTGTTGAGTTGCCGTCCCATAATCTTTGCACGGCAATAAAGATGGAATCGATCCCGTTATTCGGGCTTTGATAAAATGCTGCCGATGGATAGTAATCGCCATCGAAAGGCTGGGAGGTTGATTGTATCAGGCTGGATGTAAATGAAGCGCCCATATCGGTGGTTTTGAACATCCTTAATCCTGCAAAACCGCCCGTATTGAGAAATTCAGCAGTTACAATATACAGGTAAGTATTAACGGAGTAATAAGCTCCATCACTGCATACCGAAACATATGTGTATCTATTGCCGGCTGCAGGATTCAAGCTGCTGCCAATATAACTGCCGGTTCCATCCCTTCTTACACTGCTGAAGGAAATCTTTGTATCATTTCCGTTTGTGTTTGGTCCCGTAGTTACAAATACCACAACCCGGGTAGAATCTCCAATGGCGTTATTTTTACTTTCAACAGTCATAGAAATTGAGAACATATACTGAGTGCTTGTAACATTCAGGATATTGTTCCAGCTATGTCCGCCATTGGAAGAAGCCCAGACTTTGTAATTTCCGTTATAGGAAGAGTTGTTTACAATTGCAGCAAGATATAGCCAGCCATCTTCGCCGGTTTTCAGGTCTGTTTGCCTGAATCCTCTGAGCCCAATTTGAGAATTTGTTACAAGGAAATCCTGGTTGGTCCAGTCACCCGGCTCCTCACCATCGGGCTGCCGGAGGTGCATCTCCTGTCCGGGTTCCTGGAGCCCTTCGAACTGCAGGAACGGGCGAAGCTCATTTTCTGCGTTTTGGATTGCCTCCTGGTCATAGCTCCTTTTTGCCTTTTCGAGGTTACTCAATAGTGTACCCGGAATGCCGTCCTGAGATTTTATAGAAGCTGCAGTTAACAGCAGAATTGTTATAGCGAATATTAATTTCATTTTTAGTACTGTATGTTTATTTAATTAATGTCATTTTTTTAGTTGATACATATTCACCGGATTCAATCCTGTAAAAATATACACCCGAAGAAAGACTGGAAGCATCAAAGTCTGCTGAATATGAACCGGCTGCAAGCGTTGAATTCACAACAACTGAAACCAATTTGCCGGTTATATCAAATACACTAAGCTTAACATTGCCGCTTTTGGGAACTGAGAATTTTATGTTTGTTGACGGGTTAAATGGATTTGGGTAATTCTGTTCAAGCTTATAGCCGGAAGGAACTTCCCCGGAGATCGTACTGACGCCGGTAGTAAGTCCTTCGCCGTCAAAATAAGCATTTAATCCGCCGCTTCCTGCGAATGCAGTTACAGAGCTTTTGCCGCTTTCGCTATGGTAGATCCCGAATACCGGCACATAAACAGCAGATGAAGGTGTGTTGTTCACTTTTGTTAAGCTGTTTACTGTAGAGGCAACTGAGATCCTTGTTGTCATTACAGAATCACCCCCCAGGTTTACAAATCCCAATACGAAGTTGTTCCCTGCCGCCGTTGATGAATCAGAGCTGCAGTAGGTATATGCGCATGTTTTTGTTGACGAGAGCACTTTGAATGTCCACAGCTTTCCGCCATTGGTTGAGTAATAAGAGTAAGGCAGATTGCGTGAGGTAAAGGTAATGATCATGTTTTTCTGAACGTTGGTAACCTGCTGTGAAATTGTAAGGCATGGTTTTTCGTTCTTTACACCATTTTCGATCATAGGCGTTAATACGTAATTCCTTGTAGTCGAAGGCAGCTCGGTAGTTCTGTAGATCCCAAAGCCGGTTGAATAATTATCAAACACTCTTTCAAAGCTGATGTAAATTGAGTCGCTTGATGTTGTTGCAAGGAATTGTGCACCCGGGTAATTATCAACTGATTCAGTTGTGATCATTTCATTGGTATGTGTCTGTCCCCAGTTAATTGTTCTGAAATGCCTGAATCCGTTGGTCGTCCCTGCGTTGGATGACTCTTTTACTATTGCATGCAGGTAAGTACTGTTCTGGTAATACTGCCCGTCGCTGCAGCAGGTTACCTGTTCGAATTTTCTGCCGGAAGAAGGATAGCCAACAAGTCCTGAGTACTGCGCGTTACCATTACTGAGGGTTGAGAAAAAACTAAGCCTCGCATCGTTACCGTTGATCTGCGGGCTCGAAGTATAATATATCGTTATCCTGGTAGAATCAGCGATCATATTGTTTCTGGATTCCACAAGCATATCCAGTGAAAAGAAATATTCAGAATAGCTGGCACCTTCAATTATCAAGTTCCATGTTATTCCTCCATCAGAAGATTTGCTCAGTCTGAGAAATCCTTTTTGAGAAAACTGCGGTTTGAGAGATGCAAGCATATACAGCAGGCCGTCTTCTCCCTGTTTTAATATAAGTGGCTTTTGTGTTTGTTCGCTTAAGTTTCCGCTGCATGCAATGATGTCGTTTGTGTACCAGTCATTCCCGTTGTTGCCGTTGTTGCCGGCGCCGGTCCTGTTCATTACGAAGCCGTTATCCTGCAAAACGGTGGTATTCATATACTTTTCCATTTCGGCGGCTATTTGAGTCTTTTTTTCGCTGTTCTCAATTTTTTTAACTGAATAATATTCCCTCAGAAGCTCTTCCGGAATTCCTTCGGACTGCGATGATGCATTAAATATGATCGTAAGAAACAGTAATACTGCTAAAATGTTCTTCATTTTGTTTTGTTTTCCTTATGTTATTTTTGATTAGTATCATTTTCATTGTTTTTGGCAAAGGCGTTGGCTTCAATTTTTTTCTAAGAAGCTGTTTCGGTTGCCGGTGTAGACCATCCCTCCTGGCCTGTTGCTGTTACGGCTGCGATCCTGAAGCTGTATTTTTTCCCGCTCTTTAAGCCAGCAGCCGTATATCTTGTGCGGCTTACTATATCTGCATGCTTCCATACATGGTCCGGGCGTCCGGGTAAGTTTACCTGGACGATGTATGCCGATGCATCTTTGAGCGGCTTCCACAATAATTCTATCTCTCCGGTATTCTGCCCCGGTGCTGCATGCAGAGTGATCTCTTTGCCGGTTGTGAATGTGCTGTTATTGATCTTTGATCCTTTCATTGAATTTTTTTCTTTACAAATTTAGGGATTGATGTGTGTGCTGTTCCAAGAAACAAAACCTGTTTTGTTTTATGCCTCCGGTGTTTCTGAAATCAGCACTAACATCAAAAAATTGATATTTTTTGCTGTATTTTTAGATTATCTTTGGAAACTCTTTTATATTGGTTTTACAGAAATGTGTTTTGGAAATAAATTCGGATATGTTTTACGAAACCATAAGTCTACAGTTAATATGTTATTTATAGTGGTTTTATGATCAAGAGCAGCTTACTGGAAATTTTGGGTTCATTTTCATTAAAGGAATACAGGGATTTTGGGGAGTTCGTGGCATCTCCCTTTTTTAACAAAAATGAAGCTGTAGTCAAACTTTATGACTACATCAGGCTTCATTTTCCTGATCTTTCCGGAGCGGCATTTGAAAAGGAAAGCGTTTTTGCGTCCATATTCCCGAATGTTGAATATAATGACGGCTTTATGAGAACAATAATGTTCAATCTAACCCAGCTTGCCGAAGACTTTCTCGCGTACAGTAATTTCAAAAACCGCGGTGTGCACGAAACACTTCATCTTGTAAATGAGCTTAATAACAGGGTACTGGATAAGCAAGTGCTTAAAAACCTCAGGCAGGCGGCAGAGAGGCTGGATAAGTATGAATATGAGGATGAAACTTATTTCTTTGATATGTACCTTGTTGAGAAGGAAAGAAATGTGCTGTATGACAGGACTAAAAAGCTGCTGAACAAAAAAGATATTACAGAACACGACCTTACAAAAGAATCCCAGTACCTTATAAGATTCTTTCTTATTCACATACTAAAAAGGTACCGCTACCTGCTTAACCGTGAAAAAGTGATGAATGCGAATTTTGAGTATGAATTCATGGACGATATACTGGGGTACCTTGAAAAGAACAGGCAAAAATACAGCGGTCTGCCTTCTTTAACAGGGCTGTTGAACCAGGTATTGCTGCTTAAGTATGAAAAAGATGAATATTTTTACGCATGCAAACAGATCTACCTTGACCTCAATAATACTGTGGGCCGGGGGGAGCGATATAACGGGCTTGTACTCATCAGCGGATACTGCACCAACCAGCATTATAAGGGCAGGCACGAAATGATGAAGGAATTCATCGAGCTGCAGAAGTTCCGCGATGAACATTATATCGTTAAGATGTATCCGAAGGACCATGTAACCACCCTGTATTACCGTAATGTTGTAACAGCGGCAGTTCTTGTAAATGAAATAGAATGGGGCGAGCGGTTCATTGAAAAATATAAGGATGAGCTTCAGCCTGAAGGAAGGGAAAGCGCATATAATTTTGCTATGGCAAGGATCAGGGAAAAACAGAAACGATATGAAGAATCCATGGGATTCCTGAAGAATGTTAAAATGGAAGATGTTTATTATAAGGTGAATGTTAAGTCACTAATGACAAAGCTTTACTACAATATGAACCTGCTGAACGAGCTTACTGACCAGCTTGATACATTCAGGAAATTTCTCAGAAATGATAAATTGATAGGGGAGAGCTTCAGAAAGGTAAATACAAACTATGTTAAGCTGTTAACCGATCTTGTTAAGCTAAAGGAAAACACAGGCAGAGTTAAAGCAAGCGAGTTCAGAAAAAAGCTAAAAGAAACTGACACCATAAGCAAAGACTGGCTCACCGAAAAGCTGAACGAGCTGGATCCCCTTTAACGTAACGCGGCGCGCTTAATTACAGAATAATACACATTTTCAATATTTGCGGTCATGATATCAACTGTGAATTTCTCCATCATCAGCTCAAAGCTTTTTAGCCCCATCTGTTTTCTCAGGTTCTCATCGCCGCATAGCAGCAGCAGCTTTTCCGAAATACCCTTTACATCTTTATCTTCCAGAATATAACCGCTTACGCCTTCGCGCACCATAGCAGGCATATCGCCTACACGTGTTATCACCATGGGCAGCTCCTGCGCAAGCGCGTGAAGCATGGCATAGGGGAATGTTTCGCCGCCGCCTTCAACTGAGGTGTGCGCGTAGATATCGAATGCGGAATACATTGACTTGATATCCTTCCTGAACCCGGGAAAAATTACTCTATCCTGTATTCCAAGCTCTTCAGCAAGTGATCTCAGCATTCCGCTTAGCTCGCCATCGCCAACGACCATTAATCTCGACTTCGGGAAAGCTTTGGCAACCGGCGGATAAGCGCGGATAAGAAATTCCTGTCCCTTGAAAGGAACCATCCTTGCGACATTGCCTATTAATATCTCATCATCTTTAACACCGAATTCATCCCTGATCATTCTGCGTGTATCGGGATCTTTTTTATTCTGTTCAGGGTCCAGCCCGAGATGAATAAGCGATATTTTATCGGGGTCTATCTTATCTTCATTAACAAGCAGGTCTTTTGTACACTGGCCGTCAACAATAAAATGGCTGATTAGGAATTTATTCCTGTACCAGTGCGTAAGGTTATGCATTATGCTGTGAAAGCTGTGATTGGTTGTAATATGCGGAACGCCTGCACGTTTAGCAGCAAATGCGCCTGCTGTGCGGTCATAATTTGTATTGGAGTGTACTATATCGATCTTATTTTGTTTAATGAATTGGGCCAGCTCGCCAGATATTTTCCACACCCTGTTTGTGCCGGAGTGTTCGGGATAATCGACCGGGAAAACATCGATTCCTTCTTCAATGCAGCGGCTGTAGATCAGGTTATCACTGCGGCAGGATACCCACACTTTGTGTCCGCGCGATTTTAAGAGGTTTGCGAACTGGTAAACAAAAAACTCGCCGCCGCCGTAAATATCCAGCGCGTTTAGAAGTAATATATTCAGTTTTTTACGCATTTTTTAGAGGTTACTGCCGTAAATTAGCTCAATAATAGTACATATTAAACCTGCAATTTCGTACCTTTTTGCAGCTGCAAAATAACTGATAAAAGTCAGTTTTGAACATATCCTATGTCATATGATTTCATGACCTGCGGGAGTTAATTTAGTATTGGTAAAATATCAAAAACAGAACTTTTAACTACAATTACAGATCAAAAATAGCCATATGGAAAAGACAAATTATAAGAATGTTGAATCACAAAAGCTTGGATTTGCAGCAAGAAGAGGTAAGTATTATGATGTGAATGACATCATGAAATCCGGAAAGCCGCTGAGTGAGAATGAAGTGAAGCTGTTTGAAAAGCTTGATGTGATATACAGAACCCTGTGCGCGATCATGTTCAATTTTGTACCAACAAGCGGTCATCCCGGAGGGTCAATATCTTCCGGCAGATTTGTGTCTTCAATATTATATAATACACTCGATTTTGATATCAAGGATCCGTTCAAAGATGAATCTGATATGGTTGTTTATGGCGCAGGACACAAGGCTCTTGGCCTGTACGCAATGTGGGCTTTGAGGAATGAAGTTGTACGGGCATTCGATCCCAACGCACTTCCTGATGAAAAATTTCAGATGAGGCTTGAAGATCTACTTGGTTTCAGGCGCAATCCGGTTAACTCATTGACCCTGTTCAAAAAATTCAATGCAAAGGCTCTTGACGGACATCCGACACCTGCAACTCCCCATGTAAAGATTGCAACCGGCGCGAGCGGTGTTGGCGATACAGCAGCTTTCGGTCTTGCTTTAGGAGCAATAGATTACTTCGGTGAAAATGCGCCGCAGGTACACGTGATCGAAGGCGAAGGCGGCATGACACCGGGAAGGGTTGCTGAGGCCTTGGCTGCAGCAAGCGCAATGAGGCTCCATAATGTTAAATTCCATATTGATTTTAACCAGGCATCAATCGATTCAAACCGTGTTTGCCGCGAAGGTGAGTTAAAGGGTGATTACGTACAGTGGAATCCGATGGAGCTTTGCTACCTGCACGACTTCAACGTTATTTATGTTGATGACGGCACAGATTTTAATAAAATAGCTGCTGCCCAGCTGTTTGCCAAACAGATAGATAATAAAATGCCGACTGCAATTGTTTATCGCACCGTTAAAGGGTGGAAGTACGGCATCGAAGGCAGGGCATCGCACGGGGCTGGGCATAAGCTGAATTCCGAAGGCTATTACAAAGCATGCGAAGAGTTCGAAGAGGCATTCGGCAAAAAAATACCGCATTTTTCGGGTGAAGCAACACAAGATAACATGGAAAAGTGCTTCTATGATACATTAATGACAGTCCGCAAAGCCGTTGAAGATGAAGCATCATTCAAATATTTTGCTGAAGCAATCGCCGAAAGCAAGAAGAGGCTGAATGCCGATAAGAGAGTTCCAAAAGCTTCAGGTATGGATCTTCAGGCTATTTATGACGATAATGTGCTTAACGAAAAACAAACTCCGGAAGAGCTTAATGTTAAACCCGGTGAGATCACTACACTGCGCGGTGTGCTCGGCTCATCGCTCGGTTATATTAATAAAAAATCCAATGGCGCTATATTAGGTGTAGCCGCGGACCTGTTAGGTTCAACTTCGGTTAACCTGGTTGGCTCGGGATTCCACGAAGGATTTTATGATTCAGTAGATAACCCTGATTCAAGGATTCTTGCTGTGGGCGGGATATGCGAAGACGCTATCGGCGGCATGATGGCCGGACTTTCCGCTTACGGCAAACATATTGGCGTAAGCTCATCTTACGGAGCATTCATATCAGCGATGGAGCATACGGCTGCAAGGCTTCACGGTATAGGTGAACAAAATAAGGTGATGCACTTTGGCGGCAACTATAATACATGGATACTGATCAATGCGCATGCAGGATTAAAAACGGGAGAGGACGGTCCAACACACGCAGATCCGCAGTGTCTGCAGCTTATACAGGAAAATTTCCCTCCGGGAATAATGGTGACACTCACTCCATGGGAGCCGGGCGAAATTTGGCCGCTGTTGGCAGCCGGATTGAAGCAGAGACCCGCAGTACTTTCTCCATTTGTAACCAGGCCCAATGAGCCGGTTATCGATAGGGAAAAGCTGAATATTGCGCCCGCAAGCGAGGCCGCAAAAGGCGTTTATGCGCTGAGGAAAGCTGACCCCAAACGGCACCTTGATGGTTCAATAGTTCTGCAGGAAAGCGGCGTGACAATCGAATTTGTTACGAAGGTGCTTCCAAGGCTTGATGCTGAAGGATTCAATATGAATATTTATCATGTATCCAGCGCAGAGCTGTATGACGCCCATCCGAAGGAAGAACGCGAGGAGCTTTTACCTTATACGGTTAGAAGAGATGCGTTGGGCATCACCGGCTTCACGCTGCCCACTATGTATAAATGGATCACAGGCTTCGAGGCGCGGTATAATATTCTGCACCCGTTCCGCCATGGTTATTACCTTGGCAGCGGGACTGCTGAAAGCGTGCTTCACCAGGCCGGACTTGACGCTGACACTATGTATGAAGAAGTAAAAAAATACGCAGCGCAGAGGTCAAAGGCGGCAGCTTCTGTAAATTAGTTAATCGTTCTTTGGGGGGATATTATGAAAAACCGCTGCTGAAGGCCGCTCCATAGGAGCTCCTTCGGAGCGGTTTTTTTATTGCATCATTTGACTTGTGAGCAGGGTCATTTCAGCAGCACCATTTTTTGAGTGAAAGTGAATCCTCCTGCTGTCATGCGGCAGAAATATACCCCGCTTGCAAATTCAGAAGCTTTCCATTTAACACTATATGTACCTGCATTCATCTGACCATTTACCAATCGTGATACTTCAATTCCCCCTGCATTATGAACAGTGATAGTCAACATGCTTCGCTCCGGTATGCTGAAACGGATCTCCGTTTCGGGATTAAATGGGTTCGGATAATTTTGCAGCAATTCATATCCCTGCGGTATTACAGCTCCTTCCTGAGTTACACCTGATACTGCCGAACACAGGCCATGTGTACCGAGAGAATTTCTTAGCGGACTATTCAGCATTGCTGTTTGCATCCTGAGAGCCTGGTCATAGGTGAACATATACTTCGCCGGGTCTGCGGAATAATCCATGAAGTTCATGTACATTTCACCGTTCGGTGAATTTAAGGGCGAGCTGCATGAACCGGGATTCAAAGGGTAAACAGGGAATCCGGTATTTGAAGTAAATGCGGGTGGAGTATCAGCGCAATAATCTGTGAGGCAGTTTCCATCACCCCATATGTGCCTTAAGCCAAGGTAATGACCCGCTTCGTGAGTTATAGTTCTTCCTCTTACGTTGGGAGATGCATAGATGCCGCCGGGAAAGATAGATGCAGACCCAACCGCAGATGAATAGCTCCATATGCCATCTGTTGAATCGGTGCCCTCACCATTGCCTGCTATACCGGGCAGTGTGCTGAGCGGCGGAAGCGTTGAAAATCCCGTAAAAGGTACAGCGGCGTTTTTATCACTTATCCAGATATTCAGGTATTTTGCGGCCTTCCATATTGATTGCGGTTTTACTGTACCGTCAAAATATGATCTTAATGCAGCCGGTGTTGTGAATGTGTTTGGATTTGTCCATCCGCGTGTGTTCAGGTTAATTCTTTCGATGCCGGGTTCTGATAAAACATTCCCATTGGTATCCTTTTCAGCCAGGCAGAATTTGATGTTAATGTTAGCGATTCTAACCCGGCCAAGGCTATCTCTGTTGTCCGGAGGCAGGCTTTGATTTATTGCCCATTGAATGAATGCATTTGAAGGATACGTTTGGTAATTAAATCCGGTGCCGGCATAATCCTGGTTTAATACGGTGATCTGCGAGCTGATCTGTTCCTGCTGAATATTGGGGAATGTTCCGATCGGCTGCCCGCTGTGGATAACATGAAATATTACGGGTATGGTGTATTCTGTGAAGCGGCTGCTGCCTGATTGAATCTGCTGCCCGCGGAATTCACTGATCAATTCAGAGAAAACAATTTCCCATTGCTTTTCGGGGATTGGAGTGCCGCAGTTTTCGACGGTTATTTGAGATCTTAATACTGTGCCTGAAAATATTAAGAGCAGCACCGGAATAAATTTAGTCATATTTTTCAATACGTATTTAATACGATACAATAATAGCAATATTTGATTCTAATTTTGAGCTAATATTTGGGAAAGGGTAGAGTTTGTAAAAAAAGGACAAAAGATATCTGCCTGCACAGGAATGATAAACTATAAGCTAATCAGAGAAGCTCCGCTCTTCAGAGCGGAGAAAAGTAAATCCCGAACAATCGGCTTTAACCGAAATTTCTCATTTCTAAAGAAAGCAGAAAAATGGAAGTGCGGCTAAAGCCGGTATATTCCCGGAACTTGATCCACGACCTAAATGTCAAAGCTAATCAAGATCCTTTCTCTCTCTATACGGAGCTTAGCAGACAGGAATTACAAAGCGCTTATGCCTTGCTTGTGTAAAATAGAAAAGGAGGATCTTTTCGGATCCTCCTTTAATCTGGTGCGGGAGGGGGGACTTGAACCCCCACGCCTTGTGAGCGCCACCCCCTCAAGATGGTGCGTCTGCCATTTCGCCACTCCCGCAAAAATTCATCAAAATCCATTCTTTTGACGAATTGCTTAAGAATTACAAATTTAAAAAAACAAAATATTATTTAAAAGATAAAAATATCCCCAAAATCAGAGGATTCTTATATGATTTAGAAGAATTGAACATTGTTCTCAATTTGTGTATAACAAGCATAAAAAAAGCTTTGTCTGTTAAACAAAGCTTTTATAGAATAAAGTATGTTAAAACACTCTTATCCGAATACAAATCCGATTACGATTATTGCGAGCATAAGGAATATTGTTGTACCAATATATACATTGCTGCTCTTTTTAACCTGTTCCATCTGCTGTTGTTCCATTTTGATCTCCTTAAAAAGTTTAATGATGAAGTTTTTTTCTTTTCTCTGTAACAAGTTATATCAAAACGGTTATAAGAACAATCACGCTAAGACGTTATATTGTTTCCAGAGCTGTTATTGAAAGGATTTTAGCATGAATAAATGCTGCTACAGAAGTATTCCGTGGTACCGGTATTTGAATAATTCTGCCGCCCTGTTTCAGACGGCAGAATTGTTTTTTTGCCGGATACCTGCGATAATATCTTCAGCCAAAAATCATGCCGACGATGATTATCGCAAGGAAAATTGTTATTGCTCCGGCAATAAAGAAATTACTTCTTTTTGTAAATGATGTTAGGTCAGTACTATTCATATTTTTTTACACCTCTTCATGGTAAAGGTTGCCAAGATTGCTTTCAATAGCAACACTAAAATAATGCATCAAATAGCGTTAGTAAATAACGAAACAGGTTATTTAGAACTCAATCAGCATAAATCCGGCAACTAACCTAAATAAGCATTAGGTAAGGATCCTCGTCAATAAAAAACATGATTTAAGTCGATATGTTATATTTCATAAAAAAAGAGGCCCAATTGAGCCTCTTGTAAGCTTCATAAAACGCAAAGCATTATTTAATATCAACAACCTTTTCAATAGCCGCAAATGCTTCCACAAGCAGTCTCTTCTGGGTTTGATCAAACACAGAATGCGAACCCGGCGCAGGTGCCGGACTTTCATCCCTGCTTACTCCATAAAGCGTCAAATTGCTGCCAAGATCCCTGAGATCACGTTTCAGGCGGTAAGACATGAATATTAATGCGCCCATGTTGTGCGGCTCTTCCTGTGCCCAAACAACCTCTTTTGCGTTTTCATAGGTTTTAAGTACAGATTTGATCTCTTCAGAAGGATAAGGATAATATCTTTCTATCCTCACAATAGCAGTATTTGTTATATTATTCTCTTTCCTGTGTTTCATCAGGTCATAATAGAATTTACCGCTGGTTAAGATCACCCTGGAAATGTTTTTCTTATCTGTTATTAATTCGTCGTCTATCACAAGTCTGTACCTGCCGTCAACAAACTCATCTTTGGGCGAGCGCGCTTCCGGAAGCCTCAAAAGGCTCTTTGGTGTCATCACTACAAGCGGCCTGCGGTTTGTATACTTGCCCTGTGTGCGCAGCAGGTAATAATACTGAGCAGGTGTTGAAGGATTGCAGACAGTGATGTTCTCATCAGCGCACAAAGTTAAAAATCTCTCGAGCCTTGCACTTGAGTGTTCAGGTCCCTGTCCCTCCTGGCCGTGCGGCAGAAGCAGCGCCAAATTGCTGGGCAGGTTCCATTTATCCTGTGATGCTGCAAGGAAGTTATCTATTATAACCTGCGCCGCGTTGGCAAAATCACCGAACTGTGCTTCCCAGAGAACAAGCGAAAGCGGGTCTGCAGTGCTGAAACCGAACTCAAATCCAAGAACGGCGGCTTCCGATAGCAGGCTATCGAGCGGCTCTATCTGTGCAAGCCCGGGTGCAATATTATTGTGCGGAATTATCTCTTCCTCTGTATCCATATCAGTTAATACAATATGGCGCTGAGAGAATGTACCTCTTGCGCTATCCTGGCCACTTAGCCTGACAGGGATTCCTTCCATCAGAAGAGTTCCGTAAGCCAATGCTTCCGCAAAAGCCCAGTCAACCAATACATCGCCTTTCAGAAAATCTCTTCTTGATTCAATGAACTTCTTTAATTTGGGATGAAGATGGAAGTTCTCCGGGAGAGTTGTTATAACATCCACAACTTTTTCCAGATCTTTCATAGTGATCTTCTCAAGCTGGTGCGAGCGTAATATCTTAACCTGTTCATCTGTAAGCCTGATAGGGGTATCGCTTCGGAATGACATTCTTCCTTCATGTGCGCTGGTGTAGCCTTTATCCATTATTTCGTAGATGCCTGCTTCCATTTCTTTAACATCTTCGGGGCTGACAATCTTTTCATTTAGAAGCTTTTCCTGGTAAATGTTCTTCACCGAAGCATGGCTCCTGATTGCCTTGTATAATACAGGCTGAGTAAATGCAGGTTCATCCGACTCATTGTGACCAAGCCTCCTGTAGCTGTATACATCGATCACCACATCCTTATGGAACTTCATCCTGTACTCATATGCCAGCCTGGTAACAAGCAATGTTGCTTCCGGGTCGTCTCCGTTTACGTGAAATATTGGCGCCTGTACCATCTTTGCCACATCTGAAGCATAAACTGTTGAGCGCGCGTCGACAGGGCTGGTGGTGAACCCGATCTGGTTATTAATGATCACATGGATCGTTCCGCCGGTGCTGTAGCCTTTAAGCTGCGAGAGGTTCAGTGTTTCCGCCACTATACCTTCGCCTGCAAAAGCGGCGTCTCCGTGAATAAGCACAGGAATATATTTATTCCTTTCTGCGTCACGCATCATGGTTTGTTTAGCTCTTACGATACCTTCGACAACCGGGTTCACAAACTCAAGGTGGCTTGGGTTCGAGGCAACAGATACATTAATATCATCGCCATAAAGAGTTTCGTATATGCCTGAAGCGCCAAGGTGATACTTAACGTCTCCTGAGCCTTCTACGGAATCAACATCAGTAATATCTTCAAACTCAGAGAAAATTTCCTGCAGGTTCTTACCAATGATGTTGGCAAGTATGTTCAGCCTGCCGCGGTGCGCCATTCCAAGCACCATCTCGTCAACTGATTCACGCGCTGCAAGAGCGAGCAGGTAATCAAGCACAGGTATGATAGTCTCTGAACCTTCAAGAGAAAATCTCTTGTGGCCGATGTATTTTTTATCTACGAACTTTTCGAAATTTTCCGCCTGGATCAGCTTGTAAAGAATATGTTTCTTTTCTTCGTTTGTGAAAGAGGGCTGGTTGCGGATAGGCTCCATTGCATTTTGAAGCCAGATTTTTTCTTTCGGGTCCTGGATATGCATATACTCTACCCCGATATTTTCGCAGTAAGTTTTTTGCAGCACATCCATTATTTCGCGCAAAGTTGCTGTTCTAAGCCCGGCCAGCTTGGGAGTGATAAACTGCCTGTCATAATCCCACACCGTGAAGCCGTAAGTATTAGGGTCAAGCTCCGGATGATATCTTGCGACCGGCTTCAGCGGGTCAAGGTTTGCAAGCAGGTGCCCGCGTACCCTGTACATATTCACAAGCTGAATTGCTTTAGCCTGTTTTTCAATTTCTTCGAGGTTATCAATGCCGTCAAAGTTCTCGGGATTGTTATCCTGCTTCCACATCACCGGCTTAACGGGCATTCCCAGATCGCTGAAAATATCATCATAGAAGCCGTCTTCACCTATTAAGAGCTTGTGTATCTTCTGGAGGAAGAGCCCTGATTCAGCTCCCTGGATTATCCTGTGGTCATAAGTGCTGGTAATATTCATTACCTTACTGATGCCAAGCATTGTAATAATATCTTTAGTTACTGCCTGGTATTCTGCAGGGTAATCGAGCGCACCCGTTGCAATAATGGCTCCCTGTCCCAGCATAAGCCTTGGCTGCGAAGCGGCCGTGCCAATTGTTCCCGGGTTAGTTAAAGTAATTGTTGTGCCCTGGAAATCAGAGATCTCAATCTTACCGCTTCTTGAACGGTTCACTATATCGTTGTATGAATCAAAGAACTGCCTGAAGTTCATCTTTTCAGCGCCTTTGATATTTGGCACTATCAATGAACGCGAGCCGTCTTTCTTTTCGAGGTCTATCGCGAGGCCGAGGTTTATCCCGCTCTTTTTTATAAGGTGCGGAAGCCCGTTGATAACTGTGAATGCATTGTTAAGCGCGGGAATTGAACCGAGCGCTTTTACGATTGCCCACCCGATTATATGGGTGAATGAAATTTTACTGCTATTGGTCTTCTTAAGAAAGTTGTTTATTATCAGCCTGTTCTCTTCCAGCACTTTTACCGGCATTGCGCGGAATGAAGTAGCAATGGGAATAGTAAGGCTTGTTGTCATGTTTTCGATAATTCTCTCGCCAACACCTTTGATCTGTACGGCTTCTTCACCCTGCTGCGGCTGCGGCATGTTGATCTTTGCCGAAGGCTGCTGCTCACTGTAATTGACGTATGTGCCTGTCTGTAAAGGGGCCTGAGAACCTTCTTTATTGATATATTGCCTGCCGTTTGCTTTAATATTGAGACTGCTAAACAGGTCCTGCCAGTCTTGAGCTACGGAATTTGGATTGTTCAGGTAGTTTTCGAGTAACTCCATGACAAACCATGTATTTACGCCAAATTCCGCGAGTTTTTCACGCTGCTCTTGTGTTAAATCTTCTAATTTCATAGTTTATTTTTGAATAACTGCAAATTTAATCAAAATTAAAACCAAGTTCACTTCATTAATTGAGTCTAATATAAATGCTTGTGAAATAGATTACTTAAAAAAGAACGACAACCCTGAGGATTGCCGTATTAAATGTCACTTGTATGAAAGCCAAATATCAGTTAAGAGGTATCCTTACATCAACTACAGTACCCTTACCGTTTTCTCCATTCATTTTCCAGAGCCCTCCTAGTATTAACACTCTTTCTTTCATGCCGAGTATTCCCAGGGAACTGCCCTTTTCCATTTCAGCATCGGTAATACCTCTTCCATTATCAGCAACCTGCAGTAATAACCAGCCGTTTTTTTGAGCAACATCTATCTTAAGCTCGGTTGCACCGGAGTGCCTTGCCGCATTAGTTAATGTTTCCTGGAAGATCCTGAAAATTGAAATTGACTTTTCGGGTTTAAGCTCGATCTCTCCTTCATAGATATCAGCGATACATTTTATCCCGGTCCTTTTTTCAAACTCGCTTGCGTGCCATTCAATTGCTTCGGTGAGTCCGAGTTTATCCAGAATATCGGGCCGCAGCTCGGTCGCAATTTTTCTAACCTTGTTAATTATCGCGTCAATACTTCCGCTCATGTTTTTAAGTTCGCCGCATACTCCTTCAAGCTCGGGTATATTTTTTTCTTTAGCCATTTTAGCCGAGTTTTTTCCAAGCATAGAAAGGTCCATTTTCAGTACGGTTAGGTCCTGGCCCAACTGGTCGTGGATTTCCCTGGCAATGTAAAGTCTTTCTTCCTCCCTTACGCGCTGCTGATAGTTTGATAGCGCCCTCAGCTTTTGAGTGGTTTCTTCAAGCCGCTCTTCGTAGTTCTTTCTTTCGGTTACATCGGTTACAATTGCCTCAATGGTTTCAGAATCGCTGTTTGAATTCTTTACTACAACACTTCGCTGGTTAAGCCATACTTCCTTGCCGGTCCTGTGGATAATCTTGAATTCAAACGGAAGGGTAATATTGGATTTCATAACCTGCTGCTTCGAGAACATGTATTGTTCTTTCCATTCAGGATGAACCAGGCTATCGAGCAATCCCGGTGTTTCATAATAATCTTCGGGAGAGTAGCCTGTGATCTTTAATGCTGAAGCATTAACGTACTTGTAGTTGAGCTTCGCTGCATCCTGGCTCAAGATCATATCCGCTGCATTTTCCGAAAGCCTGAAATATTTATCTTCAGCTGCTTTGAGCCTGTTTTCAACGTCAAATCTGTACATTGCAGAGTTGATCGCAGTATTAAGGTCCCGGTCATCCAGCGGTTTCGTTATGTAACCGTACGGATTAGTACCTTTGGTTTTTTCGATGGTATCTTCATCCTGGTGTGCGGTTATATAAACAATCGGAGTCTTGAGGGTTTCATTGATGATCCTGGCCGCTTCTATGCCATCAATACTCCCTTTTAGAGTAATATCCATTAAGATCAGGTCAGGTTTGCATTCGGCGGCAAGCCTTATGGCGTCTTCGCCTTTGGATACTGCGCCAGCTGATTCATGACCAATCCTTTTTAAAGTAGATTCAATATCTTTGGCAATGATCTTCTCGTCTTCTACAACAAGAATTTTGGCTTTTTTAAATATCAGGTTCATGAGTTTTGTGATTTAATGAGCACTCTTTGATTTTATGATCTGATCAAAGAAAGAAATACGTATTTCAGTACCATTTTGTGTGTTTACTTCAATTGTTCCTTCAAGCTGCTCTGTCAGTGTTTTAACAAGCTCCATCCCAAGAGTTGAGGACTTTTCAAAATCCAGAGCTGCAGCGCCTGAGCCGTTATCTTTTATTATTAATATGTTCTTTATTTCTTCTTCTTTTAACAGGGATACGGTTATTTCACCTTTTTTTGTATTAACGAAAGCATGTTTAAGCGAATTTGTAACCAGTTCATTCACAATAAGTCCGCATGGCAGGGCAGTATCAATGGCGAAGTAAATTTCATCTACCCGCATGTTCAGCCCTATATCAGATCTCTTCACATCATATGCAAAGAAAAGGTAATTACAAAGCTCTTCAAGGTACTGCCGGAAATCGATCTTTGTCAGGTCTTTAGTACGGTATAGCTGCTGATGTATCAATGCCATGCTTCTTACCCTCTGTTCGCTCATCTTTAGATAGCCAATAGCGGCAGCATCGGTTATGGTTTCAGACTGAAGCCTTAACAGGCTGGAGACTACCTGCAGGTTGTTCTTCACCCTGTGGTGAATCTCTTTCAGCATCAGTTCTTTTTCGCCCAGAGATCTTAGCAGCTCATCGTTAATAAGTTTAATATCAGTTATGTCCTGGAGGGTTCCCTGGACTCCCTTAATATTTCCGCGGTGATCAACGATCGGTTCTCCTACAATTTTCACGTAACGAACTTCCCCGTTTGGCCTGATTATCCTGTCTTCATTGGTATAATGTAATTCTTTTTCGATAGCACCAAGAAGTTTTTGCCGGGTGCGTTCGCGGTCATCAGGATGAATGTAATTCATCGCTTCTTCAAACGAAAAGCTGTCTGAATCATGCAGTATACCAAGGATCCTGTAAATTTCATTGGAATTGTATATCCGGTTATCTTCTGAATTGTACGTCCAGCTTCCAATATGCGCGATCCTCTGGGCTCCTTCAAGGTTCTCCCGTATTTCACTGATTTCGTTTTCCTTGTTTATCCTTTCTGCGATCTCAGTTTGTGCCCTCTGGTATAAAGATGCGTTCAGGGTTGCAGCCGTGATACTTCCGGCAAGTGATTCAAGTATCCTTAAATCGTTTTCGTTATAGGCATTTTCTTTATAACTCAATACCTGGATAACACCTATAACGTCCTCATCCATTTTCAGTGGTACAACAAGCGCAGACGCGTACATTTTACGGTTCTGCGGATCCGCGGTTGAAAGAGTATACCGGTTAATGGTTTTGCTGTATTGTTCGTGATAATTTAGTATCAGCCTGGACTCACCTGTCCTGATAACGGTACTTTGTATTCCGAATCCTTCAGGCGCAAGGGGAAGCGGCTTAAACAATGCAACTTCCGGCTTTTGTCCGTCTGCCCATGCGGAAACAATTGAGATCATTTGCGTTTTTGCGTCGAAGGATGAAATCAGCATTGAATCGCAGGGCATTATTCCTGTAACGGTTTTGTAGGAATTCTCATACACTTTTTCAATATCAAGAGATCCCGAAAGCTTCTTCTGTGCCTCGTACAGTATGCTTAGTTCATTGGTCCTTGCCTTTAGGGCATTTTCAGCTTTTTCTTTTTCAATCAGCTCGTTCTGAGCTTTTTTGTAAAGCAGTGCGTTCACAGTGGCAGCAGTGACCTGTTTAGAAAGCGATTCAAGCGTTCTGAGATCCTTTTCGCTGAATGCATTTGCTTCGAAACTGAACGCTGTAATTACTCCCACAACACTCTTGCCAAGCTTCATGGGAACGAACAATGCAGAACGGGTCACTTCCTCGTTACTGTCTATTTTCTCATTTTCATTATCATAATCAATTATATTCCCGCTTTCATCAAAGTAGTATTTTCCGTTGTATTTCCTGATGACTTCATCAAAGTTGTTTACTATCAGCGATTTTCCTGTTTTAATTGCCTCACCCTGTGTTCCTTCGGTCCTTTCCGGGAGGCGAATAGGCGGAAATGCTGTATGGTCATGTCGGGTATCCTCTATCCATGCTCCTGTACAGCGTATCATATTATCTGATTCATCATAGCTTGAAATTATCATCGAAGCGCAGCGGATCAGTTTTTTAAGGTACATATAAAGCTTTTCATATATTACTTCCGTTTCCAGCGAGCTCGAGAGATCTCTTTCTGCATCATGCAGCAGAACAATTTCTTCAGATTGTTTTCTTAGAGCCAGCTGGGCTTTTTCCTTCTCCGCAATTTCCGCCTGTGACTGCTGGTAAAGCCTTGCATTAGCGGTAGCCGCGGATAACTGTGCTGAAAGGCCTTCCAGCAGCCTTAGGTCATCTGAATCGAATGCGTTAAGCTTGTAGCTCATAACGTGGATGACACCTATGACCTTGCCTTCAAGCTTCATGGGCACAAGCAGCGCTGATTGAGTTCTTGAAGCTTTAGCCGGCATCCTGCCTTTTAAGACACCCTTCTTATCATAATAATAATTATTAATGCTTTTTTTGAGCTCCTCTTCGTAATCATTTATTATCATAGATGAGCCTGTCCTGATGACCCTGCTTTGAATTCCGTGGCCCTCCGGTTCGAGAGGAAGAAGCGGAAACTTTGTTACGTCCATTTTCCTGTTTTCATGCCAGGAAGCAATGCATTTTATCATCCCGGAGTCAATATCGAAAGAAGAAATATGCATCGAATCACAGAGTATGTGTTCTTTTATAATGCTGTATATGCTGTCATAAATTTCTCTTGTATGCAATGAAGCAGAGATTTCCTGCGAAGCCTGGTATAAAAGGTTTATCTCAGAGTTTCTTTTTTTCAGGCTCTCTTCTGCCCGCAGCCTTTCAGTAACATCATTGGCAAGAATCAATATTGCGTTCTTGCCATCAAAAATTATTGGTGTACGGGTTATTTCAACATCAATAACTTCACCGTTCTTTTTTTTGTGTTTCCATATTCCGGCATTCCCGGAAAAGTTCTTTTTGCGGGATCTTACAAGCTTGCTTCTGAACTTCATGTAAACTTTTGCTTCCTGTTTCGGCCGAATATCTATGAGGGTCATTTTCAGGAACTCCTCCCTGGAATACCCGTAGTGTTTTATTGCGGCTTCGTTTACATCTATAAATTTCAAAGTATCAAAATCAAACAGCCACATTGGCTGCGGGTTGCCGTAGAACAATAGCCTGTATTGTTCCTCGGATTTCTTCAGGTTATCTTCCGCGGTTTTCCGGGCTGTAATATCAAGCAGGTATCCCTGCACGCTCATCAACCTGCCGTCTGAATCATATTTCCCGATTGTGTTCTCTAGAACGATAACTTTTTTCCCGTTCCTTGTAGTTATTGTTCTTTCATGTACCGGTATTTTTTCTCCTTTTTGCAGCAGTGAAACGAAACCCGTATTTGCAAATTCATCTGAAAATATCCTGAATTTGCGCGATTTAAGAGCGCCAGCTCTGCTTACGAATCCAATAAGCTTGGCAAAGGCATCATTGCACAGGATCAGCTTACCATTTGTATCCGCAACATAGTTGCCCGTCAGGTCTTCTTCGAATAGCTGACGGTATTGCTCCTCCCTTTCGCTTAGAGCCAGCTCTGCCAGCTTTCTTTCGGTAGTGTTTATGTGCATTACTACCGCGCCTCTTTTCTTCTTCCTGTCTATTGGGGTCGCAATCAGCCTGAACCATCTTCTCTCAGTTAACGAATGGCATGGGTATTCTATCTGGAACTCTTTAAGTGTACCGTTCAGGACCTTTTGAATACTGGATGCAATGTGCCATCCGTTTTCAGAGCACTCTCCCTTTGATTCACGCGAGATTTTAAGGTAATTCGTACCTATTCCATAGTTTCTTTCGGGGGGTAAGTTGTTTTGGTCTGCAAACAGCCGCCAGGATTCATTTACAGTAACGATCACTCCGTTCTTATCCAGCATGGCAATATGGGCGGGAAGTGCATTCTGAATTGAAGTAAGCAGCTTCATATAGCCCTTCTGAAGCTCAAAGCTTTCCAGCAGCTCTTCCTGGGCGTGTTTTCTGAACGTAATATCGGTTATGTTGCCTATATAACACTCCGGTTTACCTTTGGAAAAAACAACAGTGTGGTTATCTGCAAGCCATTTGTATTCTCCCGAAGGCATTTTTATCCTGTATTCAATGTAAAGGTTTTTGTTTTTCCTCCCTTTCAGGTCAAAGAGCATCTTAACATGTTTTACAACCCGTTTTTTATCTTTTGGATGAAGAAGGGGTGTAAGGACAGCACGGCGCCTGGTTATAAATACTTCCGGTTCTATACCGAGAATATCTGTAGAAGAAGGGCTGATGTATTCGTAACCGCCTTTGGTAAGGTTGAACTTATAAATTACATCACGTGAATTTTCCAGGAGCTGGCGGTAAGTCTCTTCGCTTTCGACAAACTTCTCTATTTTCTTGCCGGCTGAATGTTTTGATCTCGATTTGCCATCTTTAAGGATCGGGTGAAGCGATGCGCTCATCTTACTTTCTTCTGAACCTTGATTGACTAAAGGGAAATCTTTACTGGTCTTTTTGATGATCCTTGCCACTTTCTATAATAACAGCGCTATATTAATTTCATTAAACTTCTGCAAAGCTCAATTCATAAAGATCTTAAACTCTGCAAATAGTTATCTGACTGCAAACATGTGAAAGCAACTAAGTATTTAATATTTCATTACTTCCTAATATAGTTAATCATTGTTGATATTGATATAATCAAAAGTACTACAAACTAACCGCTTTATTTTATTGTTAGTTAGGGATATAATTGCTAATTTGCAGCATGAAAAAGATAATAATTGGTGCT
The DNA here is from genome assembly GCA_041917655.1 of Ignavibacteria bacterium. GTDB lineage: Bacteria > Bacteroidota > Ignavibacteria > Tepidaquicellales > OLB5 > OLB5. The sequence continues at coordinate 115,447 of JAYRXC010000023.1, forward strand.
GACCACCGTGGTTTTGGCTTAAAAGAAAAACTCAAACAATCACTTTCATCTGTATTTGATGTAATTGATGTTGGAACAAATTCAGAAACTTCTGTTGACTATCCCGATATTGCTGAAGCAGTTGTTAAACAGATCTACGGCAAAAATGCAGATAAAGGAATCCTGATTTGCGGAAGCGGAGTAGGTGCATGTGTTGCCGCAAATAAATTCAGGGGAATACGGGCAGGCATTTGTCATGATGTTTTTTCCGCGCACCAGGGCGTTGAAGATGATGACATGAATGTTCTCTGTCTTGGCAGCGGCATTGTTGGTGAATCACTTGCAGTGGAAATAATAAATTCATTTGCTAACGCGAAGCTGAAGCCTGAAGAAAGATACCTAAGAAGGCTTGAGAAAGTTAAAATGATCGAAGATAACAACGGGCAAAAGTAGATGCGAAGAAGTGATGTAAGCTCCAGATGATTATTTTCTGATCAGTATTTGTGCATGTCAGTATTTGTGCAGGTCAGTATTTAAACGTGCACCTTTTTTCCAGGGCTCTTTCAAGCAGCTCCAGGTATTTGCGCTTTGAAATTTCCACTGCGCCGAACTGCTCAAAATGTGATGTCATCATCTGTATATCAAAAAGGATGTATTCGTTTTCCTGAAGAATGCGGTACAGCTCAACTACGCAAACCTTTGATGCGTTATCTGCTTTCCTGAACATTGACTCACCAAAAAACGCACCCCTGTAGGCCACGCCGTAAAGACCGCCAGCAAGCTCACCCTCCTGCCAGGCCTCAACAGAATGAGCATAGCCGTTTTCAAAAAGCTCTGTGTAAGCTGTACGTATCATATCATTTATCCATGTGCTTTCGCGCTGTGCGCAAAGAGCCAGTACCTGTCTGAAGGCTGTATCTATCTTTATCTCAAAGATATCCTTTTTAATAACCTGTTTAAGCGAGCGTGAGATATTTATTCCCGCACCGGGTGAGCCGATAGGCATCACTGCACGGGGCGAAGCTTCGTACCATCCTATTGAGCCGTCTACTTCTCCCATGGGAAAAATACCCATCGCGTATCCGTTTAATACCTGCGGCCAGCTTAGTGTCTTGTATTTATAATCTGCCTCGCGCAAAGGAATGGTGTTTATGCGTTTACTTCAATTGAAGTTCTGAGCCCGATTTCCTCCAGTATGCTCTGTGCCGATAGGCACTTTCCAAGCTCTCCTGAGATCACTGCAGCGCGTCCTTTTTCATGCGCCTCCATCGTGATCGCCTCAGCTTTATCGTATCCGCATCCCGCTGCAAGCATAACCTGATTTATCACCTCTTCGAACTCATGATGAGAATCATTGAACAGAATGAGTGTAAAACCCTCCGTTGTGGTATCTATATCAACCGGATTTACCAGTTCATCTGTCTGCTGCATAAAAAATATTACTCTTCCGGATATAAGACTTTAAAAGTCTTAGTTTTTCATTTATAATTATTGTTAATAGTGAATAACCTGATTTCTGAATCATGCTGCAAAAAATGCTTCTTCAATCCGCGATCAGAAATCTTTAAAAATTCCATTCTTCGCTTTCATAGTCATATGACGACCGTGAGCCCTTCTGGGTTGCCTTATTATAAAGCATGGCACCTACCATATCCTTATATGATACGCCCTCGTCCATTTCATCTTTTGCTATTTTTGAATTGTTATGCAGTCCTTCGAGCATAAACTCCATCATCGAAGCCAGCTCGTAGTCATTCTCAATTGTTTTGATATGCTTCTTGACTGCTTTTTCAAGCCCGTCAATGCGTTTCAGCGCAGCAAAGTAATCATCAAACATCATATCATCATTAAGCTCTATGTAATTACCCCCTTCAAACCATTTTATAATTTCCGCATATGGATCGGCGGCCGGTTGTTCCTTCTGTTCAGCCTGTTTCCTCGGCTTCTTCTGCAGGGGATCCGGGAAATACTTCCGGAAGATCTCCCTGACGCTCTTTCCTATCAGCGCGCGGCTTACTTTTACCGGGCCTTCCTGCTCGCCTTCAAAGACCAGTTCGATCTTTCCGGTCATCCCGGGCAGGGCAGCGCCCAAATCTGTGATCCTTGGAAAAATAATAGTCTCGCCGTTCATTATCGATCTTCTTTCGGCATTGCTCACAAGGTTTTCCATTGCAGAAATTGTTAGTCTTGCGCTAACGCCTGATTTCTGCTCTACAAACTCGCTGTTCCTGGCTTCATGAGCAGCCATTTCGATAATCTCTTTCATGTAATAGGGAATTATTACATCCTTATCATGATGGCGCTTGATCCAGCTTTGTGATTCGGTTATCTTAATGCCGTCTTCAATGCTCTTGGGATAATGTGTGAGTATCTGAGAATCAATCCTGTCCTTAAGCGGAGTAATTATATTCCCCCTGTTAGTGTAATCTTCAGGATTCGCGGTATATACTATAAATACATCCAGCGGGAAACGGATATTGAACCCGCGGATCTGAATATCACGCTCCTGCATGATGTTCAGCAGACCGACCTGGATTCTCGGCTGCAGATCCGGCAGCTCGTTGATGGCAAAAATTCCTCTGTTAGTGCGCGGCACTATACCAAAGTGAATTGCTCCTTCGTGTGAATAATGCAGCCGCTGTGTTGCAGCCTTTATAGGATCTATATCTCCAATTAGATCCGCAATGGTTACATCAGGTGTTGCCAGCTTTTCGCCGAAGCGGCTTTCCCTGCCTATCCATTCGATCTCTGTATTATCTCCATGTTCATTCACAGCATCAACTGCGAATTTAGAAATAGGGAAGAATGGGTTATCGTTTATTTCGGATCCTTTTATGATAGGGGTAAACTCGTCGAGAAGGTCAACAAGCATACGGGCCATTTTTGTTTTTGCCTGACCCCTCAAGCCAAGGAATATAATGTCATGTTTAGCAAGTATAGCATTTATTACCTGTGGAACGACTGTTTTTTCATAGCCTATTATGCCGGGGAATACTTCTTCCTTTTTCCTCAGCTTATCGACCAGGTTCTTCCTGATCTCATCTTTAACTGCAAGTACTTTATAACCTGATGCCTTAAGCTCACCTAAGGTCTTTGGATGATTTGGTAATTGACCCATTTAAAATTGCGTTCTTTCTTTTTTATTGAGATGAAAAATTAGCTAAATAAATCGTGTAATTCAACTTCATAAATATTAGCTTTTAGCGTATAATTAAACAACATTCTGCGGGTGCGGCTTGTTCCTTTTGCATTGATCCTGCCTGCCGAATATCTATTTGATCTCTTCCATTTTTTCCAGTACCCAGCTTCTGCCGATGAAATTCGGGGTATTCTTAGCTTTTAGGTATATTTCTTCCTTCAGCCCTTTCCCGGATGTCTTAGCCCGTATAAGATGCGCAGTCAGCCTAAGCAGCAGCGGATAGCTTGAAATACTTTCACGCGTAACCCTTCCGCTTGAAGTTATGAATTTCCTGAAGGCATCTACTGCCGACTCTGCCTCGAAATAATGACCGAGCTCGTAATATGTTCTTATCAGCATCCATCTTACAGTAAGGTTAACCGGAATATCCGGTGATTTAATTCTGCTTAGATACTGAATCACATTATTATAGTCGCCTTTGGTTACGTTAAAATAACCCATAAGGAAGTTGTATGTGTTTTCCTTTACAGAAGGTTCAAGCTGATCTCTGTAAGTGTTTATGAAATTTCCGGCCCATTGAAAGTCTCTGCAGCCAATAGCCTGCATAGCAATGTTATGATAGCTGCTATCGCTTACAAAACCGTGATCATCTCTGTATATGACGCCCCTGTTAACATACATTTTATTTATCTCGTGCAGGGTTTTTACATCTACGGGGCCTTTGGATGACTTAGAGAAAATGTAAGAGGCAAATATCATTTGCCAAAACTCGATATTATCCACCTGTCGGAATCTTTCAATATTTTCAAATGAAAGCTGCTTCAGCTTTTCACGGTATAAGCCATTTGGATCGTTTACTTTGCTTAAAAGTCCGTAGTAATAGCATGCAACTAACGGATAGTTTTCCGGTTCATTCGTTTTTATTGTTTCAAGCGCATTTTCAAAGTTCAGCATCTCGTTAATTCTATCTATAAACACATTCCTGCTTTCATCAGCTTCAACAAATCTGTTCACTTCATAATCGTTAAGAGTTCTCAATATTGAAACAAGCATATATTTCAATGCTGCAGAGAGCTTTGTGCTGTTGCTTGTTATCTTGAATCTGGAATCATGGTTTTCGGTTAGCTGGTGCTTCAGTTCAAGCAGGTCATACCTCTTTTTAAGGAAACTTATGCTGTAACCTTCATGCTGATCCTGAATGCTTATTGCCAAATCGGCTTTTTTGTCAGCATAAGAAACGAGTTTTCTCTTCTGTAATTCTGATATTAACAGAGTGTCATGTGTGAACCGGTCATTGCGAAGCGCTAACTCAACTAAGTATTTTTCGCAAAGCTTTGTGGTGCGGTGAAGAAGATTTTTTACAACCTGTGTGTTCAGTTTTTCCCGCCCGTAAACTTCCCGGTAAACGGTTTCATCTGAAATTGCGTTTTCTTCAGGGTTGGGGTAAACGGAGGATAGATACACGAGAAATTTCACTATGTCACTACGGGTATTATGAAATGGAGACCGTGAAAACTCTGCCAATCCTGCCATTTCACTTTGGGTAAGTGTATTCAGAAGCTTATATACATTTTTAGTGCTCATATCCGGTGATTACGAATTAGCTCAAAATAATATAATATTTCACAAAAAACAATAAATATTGCTAAAATAGTGTGATTACTTTTCGGGATTTTTCTTTTTGTTAGAGCGATTGCAGAAAAATATATTTGTGACAGATAGCGTAACAAACAATAAACAAAAAGGGAAGTCAGGATGTTAATTTCAGATTTAGTTCTCCGAAACGCAGCACCCCAATTGCACGTAATATCCGGACTCCCAAGTCAGTTTATTGCGCTATCTAACCGGGGAGGGATAACATTTCCCTCTCCGGAATTTTTAGCAAAGCAGTTATCCACAGCAAACGAAATTAACTTAAAAAAATAATAAGGAGATGTAAATTATGAAACGGAAATTTCATTTAATTGTTTTATTCACACTGCTTTTTGCCGGCAGCCTGAGTTCCCAGTGGACTTCCAATACATCGCAAAATCAGCAGCTTTGCGGAGCCACGGGTAACCAGTACGCACCGGTGGTTGTTAGTGACGGCTCGGGCGGAGTTATTTCGGCATGGATAGATGAAAGAACAGTGAACGTACAGAAGATATATGTTCAGCGGTACAACGCTTCTGGTGTTGCTATGTGGCAGGCAAACGGAGTTGAGCTTGTGCCTTCACAGACCAATGCGGCGGACCTTCAGTGCGTGCCGGATGGCAGCGGCGGAGCAGTGATCTGCTGGATGGGATCAAGAGCAGGTACAGTATCTATGTTTTATGCACGTAAGATCAATTCAGCCGGGGTACCGCAGTGGCCTTCAGAAGTTGGTGTTAGCGGTGTATATAACGCTTCATATAATGATGAAAAGTGTTCAATTGCCCCGGACGGAAGCGGGGGAGTTTTGCTTGCTTACAAAAGATACAATAATTCCGTTTCGAAGTACGAAATTCACTGTCAGTACATTTCCTCAGACGGCTCGCGTTATTTCGGGAGCGGCGGAACAGTTGCTGCCACCTCAAATGTTTCCGCGTCATTTGATAATCCAAGAATTTGCTCAGATGATGCCGGCGGTGCGATCATAATATATCAGAATTATTCCAGGATCATAGCACAAAAGCTGAATAACCTTGGGCAGAAGCAGTGGGGAAGTGACGGATTTGATGTTTTCAGCTCTACAGTTGGAAATATGTTCATACCTGTGATCTGCAAAGATGGAGTTGGCGGCGCTATAGTTGCATGCATCGATGAAAGGGTGCCTTCCAATAATTTTGATATCTACGCACAGAGAGTTAAGAATGGCGCTTCAATGTGGGGCGCAGGCGGTAAGCCGATAGCTGTAGGTACAGCGCGCCAGTGGGTTCCAAAGATTGCATATGACAACAATTACGGAGCATACATTGCTTGGCAGGATGAAAGAGAAAGTGCTGACAGCTCTAAGCCGTATTTGCAGAGGATTGATCTCGCGGGGAATCTTTACTTCCAGTCAAACGGCATCAGGATGGATCCCTACAAGTGCGGTCTTATAGATATAACTTCCGGCGACAGCACAGCAGTTTACGCAATTGTTGCATCAGGTAATACTTATCCTCAATTCAATATCAATGTTCAAAAACTAAGCAGCGCGGGGAGCTTTCCATGGGGGATCAATTCTATTCCGCTTTCAACAGCCTTTTCCGCTAAGAATTTTTCGAAGTTTCCTTTAGCCGTAGATAATTCAGGTGCTCTTATTTGCGTGTGGGAAGATAACCGCAGCACCCCGGCAATTAAAGTATATGGCCACAAAATACAGGCATCGGGGCTTACCGGATTCACAAATACCGTGGAGATACCGGAAAAGTTCAAGCTTGAACAAAATTATCCGAATCCATTTAATCCTTCAACACGCATAAGCTTTTCAATTCCTGAAAAAAGCATCGTAAAACTTAAGGTTTATGATGTGGCCGGCAGCGAAGTAAAAACGATATTGAATGCGGATATGCAGGCCGGGCATCACTCTGTACAATTCGATGCAGTTAGCTTGAGCTCGGGCATTTACTTCTATACGCTTCAGGCAAATGGATTTTCAGAAACACGCAAAATGATATTAATAAAATAAAAACATAATCTAACAGTCCGCCCATTGTAAATATGTGCGGGCGGCAGATAAAGGAGAAAAAAATGAAATTACTTTCGGTAATCATAATAGTTCTGAGTATTACCTGTGGAAAGCTTTTTTCCCAGGAGTTTCATGTGTGTGATTATGTGGATGATAACTGGAATCCGGTTGGAGCTTCTTCACAAATGAACGGGTCAGGCGGAGTGAATTTCCTGGCTAAGCTTCCCGAAAAAGTTTATGACCAGCTTTATATGTGGGTTATATATAAAACAGATGATTCGGGGAAGGATTCGGAATTTGTAAATGAGCTTGTGATGAGAATAGAAGAGGGATATGATATTGTGCATAATGGCGCAAGGTTTTTCTGTACTACTGAAAAGGTTTTCCTGCAGCCGGGTAACTACAGGATATACTTTATATATGAGAATGATAAGGAACCGAATTTTAAATACGGCAGCCTGACTAAATATCTTGCAAAGGGCGAAGTGACCATAAATTAGAAATGGAATTTCTGAGGGGATAGCCGGGAACTATCCCCTTTTGTTTTCCTGCCATACCGGGAGTCTCAATTCGTTGTAGGGCAGAAACTACTATAAGAGTTCTTTCATTTTTGCAATGACCCATATTTTAGAGTTAAATGCAGCACCATTCAATGCCTTGAGGTACAATTCCTCGGGAAGCTTCTTATTTGATGCTTTATGCTTGATTAGCTTGTAGGCCTGTTTGGCAAATACAAGAAGCGGTTTTTTCAGATGTGAAGGCAGCACTTTATTTTTCTTATGAAATTGCCTTAATGCTTCAGTTCCCGAAAGGGCTTCTTCGTAATATCCCAGTTCATAATAACACCTTATTGAAAGCGTGGCCACATGTGTCCTTGTCATTACATTATCGATCTTCATTTTGCTGATATATTGAATGCTCTTTTCGTATTCTTTTCTTTCGAAGCAGCTGCGTGCCATACAAATGTTATAAGTATCATCTGGCGTTCCCGGCGGCAGTTTATACTTATAGTCATTCAGGAATTTTTCTGCCCAGTCGTAATCTCCGGCGCTAATTGCCTGGAACGCGATGTTATGGTAGTTGTTTTCCATAATATAGCCCAGCTCATCTCTTGTTAATATATCCCGCGAAACAAAGAACTTATTAATTCCATGAATCTCCCTGCTCGGGTCGTACTTTGGAGGAGTGTTTGAAAAAATGTAAGCTGCAAATAGCAAAGTCCAGCAGGTACCCTGGTCCTGGTATTTCATGTTATCGAGGTTTTCAAACACAGTTTTTTTCAGCTCTTCCCTGTATTTCCCATCCGGATCATTCATTTTGCTCTGCAGACCGTAGTAGAAAACTGCGGTTATCGCATAGTACGGAGAATTTATCAGCCTTAGGTTCTCAATATATTTTTCAAAATCAAAATACTTGAAGTATCCATTGAAGATTTCGTCGCTTTCTATAACGGAATTCACATACTTAAATACTATGAAGTCGTTTGCGATTCTAAGCAGATTCAGAATGTAATAGTTTACAAATGCTTCCCCCCGGTTCAGCGCATTTTCTGTTTTCTGCCGGAAATTTCTGAGGCTGACTACCAGAGATTCTTTAAGTTCTGTGTAATCATAGTATTTTTTCAGGTAGTCAATGGTATAGTATTCGTTTTTAAGGTTTGCAATTGCATTCTCAATTGTTTTTCCTGTCAGCCGGTCATGTCCTCTTCGGGCGAGTTCAAATGAAAGTGCGTTGGTTTTAGCGGCTTCATCCTTCAGAAGCCCTGTAACAGTCAGAAAGTTCAGCAAATGTTTTTGCGTCCTGCTTAACAAATTGATTATTACTTGTTTGTTGAAGTTTTGTGTTCCGTAAACATAGATATATACTTCTTCTCTGTTTAGTTCCGTTACCGGTAATTTCTTCTTAATGTAATCATAGAATTTTATCAAATCGCTTCTGCCGTTGAAAAAGGGCGATTTCAGGTATTCCCCGAATTTTTCCAGAGATTCGGCATCCAGAGAGTTGAGAATAAGCAATGCATTTTTCATTTTAGAGTGATTTTTCTGAGTCAAGCTAATAGCAAATTTTACCACAATATCGCAATATAATGCTAACAGAGCATTAAAATAAGTGATTTTTTCTGACTAAAATATTCTTTTTTTCATAAAGTCATGCATCTATCTTTGTAAAGTTAGCGCAGTTAAGGTTATACCATAAGATTTTCAATTCATACGACTTCCGACAATATTCAGCATGAAAAAACCCCGCATTGGTGAACTTTTTTACCATGCGCTAACTAAGGAAGGCACTCTGTTTAACAGAGTGCTTCTCCTGTCAAATTCTGAAATTAGAAAATTTAAATAAATAATAAGGAGAACAAATTGAACAGAACAATTATTCTATTTCTAATTTTAATAACAACTTCAGTTTTTTCGCAGATTTCTCAACAATGGGCTTCCAGGTACAATGCATTTGAAAGTTCGAACGAGAATCTATACGATATGAAGTATGATGGAGCGGGCAACATCTATTTGTGCGGCGCAAGTGACAGCATTGCAACACTATCTGATGCTATAGTACTAAAGTACAATTCAAATGGTGTTCTATTGTGGAGCTCCAGGTATAACGGACCTGTAAACGGATACGATAACGCATTTAGTATTGCGCTGGATAATTCCGGTAACGTTTACTTCACAGGCTCCAGCCAGGGTAGCGGTACCGGGAATGATATTATAATTGTTAAATTGAACTCAGCAGGGGTTCAGCAATGGGCGCAAAGAATTAACGGTACAGCCAATCAATCAGATTTTGGAATATCAATTGCTGTTGATAACACGGGAAACGTGTATTGCTGCGGCACTGTAAACAGGACAGGTTCTAACGAGGATATTGTAGTTGTTAAGCTGAACTCATCAGGGGCGCAGCAATGGATAGAATACTACAATTGGGTGAACGGATTTGAAAGCAGCCAAAAACTTCTGCTTGACGCTTCCGGAAATGTATATATTACCGGCAGAAGCGTTAACGCTTCAAATAACTACGATATTGTTACTCTAAAATATAACAACGCCGGGGCAAACCAGTTCAGCGTACGTTATAACGGCGCGTCCAACAGGGATGATTACCCCGGCAATATGGATATAGATGCTTCCGGAAATATTTTTGTATGCGGTGTTTCGCTTACAGCATCCAGCGGAAATGAAGGTGTATTGATCAGGTACAACAGTTCTGGTGTTGAACAATGGGTATCAAAATACAACTATTTGGGAGCATTTGATGACGGGTTTGAAGATGTGAAAATTGATAACAGCGGCAATATCTTTGTCTGCGGATATAGTGAAAGCAGTGCCAATGTGTCAAACTTTGCAACTGTTAAATACAGCAGCGCCGGCTCAATTACCTGGGTTCAAAGATACAGTGGACCTATTGCCTCAGCAGACAACGCAAAGAGTTTGTATATCGATAATGCACAAAATGTAATTATTACCGGATCGGGAGTCGGCTTAAACACTGATTTTGACATTGTAACAGTAAAATATACCAATGCAGGAAGCCAGGTATGGGACCAAAGATATAATTTTGCAGGGGCTCAGGATCACGGCATCAAAATAGCCGGTGATAATACCGGAAGTATCTATGTTGCCGGCTACAGTTATTCTCCTTCAACCCCGGATATTGTACTGGTCAAGTATTCGCAGCCATCAGGTGTAGAACCTGTTTCAGGGAATATTCCTGTGGACTATTTTCTTAGCCAGAATTTCCCGAATCCGTTTAATCCTCAAACAAAGATAAATTTTAGCCTGCCTCAGGATGGGTTTACTGAACTTATGGTATTCGATGTCACAGGCAAAGCAGTAGAAACAATTGTTAAGGAAAACCTGAACGCCGGCGAATACTCAGTTGATTTTGATGCTTCCGGATTAACTTCAGGAGTGTATTTCTACCGCATTTCATCAAATGGTTACTCAGTTACAAAGAAGATGATTCTGATAAAATAAATTTTATATAACACTGAAAGGATACTAAAAATGAAAAAATTACTTATTCTGATATTGTTTCTTAGTATAACATCAGCTTATACACAGGTCTCACAGCAGTGGGTTTCCAGGTACAGCGCTTCCGGAGGCAGTGACTCTCCTACCGATATGGCAATAGATGCCGCAGGCAATGTATATGTTACCGGTATAAGCATTGTAAACGGCACAAGCTCCGATTTTTTAACAATAAAATATAATGCGGCGGGGGTGCAGCAATGGGAATCGAGGTTCATTGGAAACGGTGGATCGAACAACGACGAAGCATATTCTATTGGCCTGGATGCTTCCGGGAATGTTTACGTTGGAGGAACAAGTTTTGGAGGAGGTACAAGCCTGGATATCATGATCGTAAAATACAGTAACTCAGGTTCGGTAATCTGGGAAGTAAGATATACCAATGCCGAAGCGCGTGAAGATGAGATAATAAAAATGATAGTTGATGGAGCAGGCAATATTTATGTGGGCGGAATTTCGACCTATGCTGCAACCCAAAAGGATTTCGTTGTTTTGAAGTATAACTCAGCCGGGCAGCTGCAATGGGCAAGAACTTACAACAACAGCGGTAATAACAATGACTACCTCTCTAATATAGCGGTGGATGCATCTGGAAATGTATATGCTACAGGCTCCAGCTACGTACCCGGCAACAGCAGCGATTTTGTAACATTAAAATATAACTCAGCAGGTACACTACAGTACGCTTATTCGCTGAATGTGGGGGGTGATGAAGTTGGGACTGAAATTGCGGTTGATGGTTCAGGTAACGCATATGTTTCCGGTTACACAGACGCATATGGTACCGGTTTCGACTTTTTTACCTATTCCCTTTCATCAACAGGCAGTTTCAGATGGCTGCACAGGTACAATGGAGGCGCTAATGCCGAAGACAGGCCGCAGGGAATAGTTGTTGATGCATCAGGTAATGTTTATGTTGCAGGATTCAGTAACCAGGGAGCAACAGGGTTTGACCTGCTGACTGTTAAGTATAATTCTTCAGGTGTTGAACAATGGGTAAGGCCATTAAATGTTGGCGGCGATGACAGGGCTTATGATGTGAGTATGGATGCCGGCGGCAATTTGTATCTAGCGGGTAAAACCAATGCATATGGTACAGGCGATGATTTCCTTTCATGCTCATATAACTCAAACGGAGATTTCAGGTGGTTGATGGCATATAACAACGCACCCACAAACGGAAATGATTACGCGCTGAAAATTCTGACTGATGCTTCAGGAAACGTTTTTGTTACCGGGGCAAGCAGCGGAGGCGCCAATGATTACGCGACTATCAAGTACGCCTCAATTACAGGTATACAGCCGCTGAATAACGAAATTCCAAACGGGTATTCCCTGGATCAGAACTATCCAAATCCGTTCAACCCGGAAACACAGATACAGTTCAGTATCCCTGAACAGGGAACAGTTAAACTGGCGATATACGATATCAGCGGTAAAGAAGTTGCAAAACTGGTTGATGCTGATCTCGGTGCCGGTGTGTATAGTTACCGGTTTAATGCATCCGCTCTTTCAAGCGGAATGTATTTCTACAGAATTACAGCCGGCAGCTTCACAGAAACAAAAAAAATGATCTTGATTAAATAAAGGAGAACATAATATGAACGCGGCTGCAAAACCTTCGCTATTATCATCAGTTCTAACGGTACTCGTAATTACAATTCCCATTGTGATTGTTACTCAGCTGTTGGGTCTGGGAATAGGCACAGCAGGAATTGGTGTAATAATTGGTGTCTTATATGCCTTGATCAGGTACAAAAAAGCTTAACCCAGCGATAGATAAAAAAAGCCCCGGTATTTTTCCGGGGCTTTTAAATTTCACTTTGAATATCAAAAGCTATTTATAATAATAGATATATGAATTAAGGTTCTCTATCTCCTGTTTCTTTTCTTCCGCGTCTTCCTGCATCAGGTCGCGCATTGATACCACTCCAATGAGCTTTTCACCGTCTCTGACAGGCATATGCCTTATGCCTTCCTGCTGCATTATCTTCATGCAGTCATTATATGAATCGTGGGCTTCCATAAGGATAACACCCCTGGTCATGACTTCATCGATCGGGGTAACCTCCATGTTCAGCTTTCTGGCTGCGCACCTTATCATAAGGTCGCGTTCGGAAAAGATCCCTTTCAGCTTTCCGCCGTCATCCAGTACGGGCACTGCCCCAACATTATTTTTCGCCATCTCGCTTACAACTTCATAAACGGTCATACCCGTGTTTACATAGAACATACTTTTATTGGTACAGATATCACGAAGTGATTTCATGATGGTACTCCTTCCTATGCGTTATGCTTCCGGCATTGAGGGCCGGAAATGTTGTATTTCAATTTAACGGATTGCCTAAAGTTAATAATAAATGTATGCTAATGCAACTTCATTGGAGCGTAAAAACGTATAAGAAAAGGTTAAAATGAGGTTAAATTGCAGTTGTCAGTCTGGCAGCTCTTCACAGAAACAGTCCTGGAGCGCCAATATCCTTTCAATTTCCGAAGCCGGGATCCCCGCTGCTTCAACGCGAAGTATGTTTTCAGAATCCTCCAGGTCAAAAGTCCACTTGTAAACACCCTTCAGCGAGTTAAGGTGTGGGGCTAATTTTTTAATATCATCTTCCTTTTCAACTCCTGTTCTGAAAACATATACTTCCATTGAATTGTTCTCCGTGTAAATTTTTCGGGTGATTGCAGCTTAAGCCGGTTTGTTTTCGCCGGCTGGATTTCCTGCACCATCCTTCTTTTCGTTTTCGGTGCAGATATCATCAACGAAGCTGAAGCGGCTGCTGCATTTTGAGCGGAACTTCTCTTTTTCCTCCGGTGTCATGGCTTCGTACTTGGCTCTTAATTTATGCTTCCACATTTCATCGGGGTAATGATGGTGCCTTTTGCCGAATCCTCGCCCCATTGTGCCGAATAATATTTTTGAAAGAAGGAGCAGTCCGGCGGCTTGCCAATAGCTTACTACCGGCCCGCTGAATATTGCGGGAATGAGCGCATTCCAAAGTAACATTACTATTACAGAGGAAACCGCGAGAATCAGAATCATCTTTATAAGGAACAGGGGTCCCCTGATATATTTTTTGTGTTTCATATCGTTCAATATTTAAATTTTTTAGTTGTTCAGGAAGTAATTTCATCATAAAGCTCCTGCAGCTCTTCTCTCAGGTACAGCTCGGCATATCTCTTTCTTGAAAGCAGGGTGTTAATACCGGTTCCGGTAATTTCAGATATTTCCCTGAAGCTTTTCCCTTCAAGCTCATGCATGATGAAAACTTCTCTTTGTTTTTCGGGCAGATTGTTAAGCAGCTCTTCGAGCATTGGCCAGAATTCCTGCCTGGTGAATAAAATATCCTGTGACTGTGTATCTTTGAAATGGCTGTCTTCCATCCTGTACGAAGTATTGAGCTCGTCATCGAAAGTGTGTTCGTTCATTTTATCAAGCGAAACGGGTTTGATCTTCCTGTACCAGTCAATGATCTTGTTTGAGGCGGCCTTAAAAAGCCATGATGCGGCTTTTTCTATCGGGTCTTCACGCATGGTTTTGGTGAACTGGTAGAATACATCCTGCAGAATATCTTCAGCATCAGATTCAACTGCAACCCTGCGTTTTATGAAGCCAAGCAGCCTCGGCGACTCCTTTTCGATAACTTCCTTTAAACGGGAGTTTTGTTTTTCCAGTTTTTCCTTCAACTTATGATCTTCCGGAAGCTCCCTTTGTACAGCTATTTCCATTTAGTAAAACAGGATCTTTTATTAACATCTTTCCTTTACATTCATTGAGACGGTTCCTCCAAAATAATATTTTATTATTAAATAATATGTTGTAATGTAAAACCCATTGAAGTACTTCCTTGGTTTAAAATAATAAAGTATGTAATTGTAAACAGCAGTATTTTATTGCTTTAATTTACCCGTTTCACATAATCTGTTTTTGTTGATTCTGTTTGCGGATATTGCTAACTTGTAAGAATTTTTAATTAATTTCGAACATTTCTAAAAGGAGAACAAAGAATGAAAACACACCTTCATACCATCTTGTTTATGCTTATTTTTATTACGGCTGTTTCAAAATCAGACTGGCAGCCGCAAACTTCAGGCACCACCGAAAATCTTTATTCGGTTTATTTCCTGAACGAAGTTTCCGGCTGGGCAGTTGGCGCTAACGGAAAGATCATTAATACCACCAATGGCGGTACTACATGGACACCACAGAGCTCAGGTACAACACAAACTCTCTTCAGCGTGAAATTTGTAACGCAGAGCGTTGGATATATTGTAGGCAGCCTGAATACTTCGCTCAGAACTACAAACGGCGGGGTAAACTGGGTATCAATGGGGATCGCAAACATGACCAGCATCAATGACATAGATTTCGGGGATATAAACACAGGCTATGTTTGCGGGGCCGATGGCGATATTTCTAAAACGACTAACGGCGGAACAAACTGGGTGAAGTCTGATGTTTCAAGTACCGATTTTTTTGTGATTGATGCAGTTGATGATAACACTGTTTATGTATGCGGTATCAGCGGAACTATCTACCGAACAACCAACGGCGGTACAAACTGGACGCAGCAGATAACAGGCTCCAATAATTACATAAGCAGCATAGTATTCACAGATGCATCGAACGGTTATTTTACTACGCTGGGGCTAAGTGAAGATGTACGCCGAACAACCAACGGCGGACTGAACTGGGCTGCGGTTACTTCTCCCGGTAATTCACCCGGGCTTAATGATCTTTTTGCCGTTTCATCTTCTGTTGTTTATGGAGTAGGACCAAACGGCATAATTAGAAGAACTACAAATAGCGGATCAAGCTGGGAGCGGCAGCCCTCAGGTGATACGGTTTCTTTCTTCAGGGGCATTCACATGGCAAGCTCAAATGTTGGCTATATAGTTGGAAACGGAGGCAAAATACTGAAGACTTTAAATGGAGGAATTGGAATTCAGCAGATCAGCACAACCGTACCCGCTGGATTTAAGCTGGAGCAAAACTATCCTAACCCGTTTAACCCGGTTACGAATATAGAGTTTTCGATACCCTCCAGCGGTAACGTGAAGCTCTCGGTGTTTGATGTATCTGGAAGGAGCATTGAAACGCTGGTTAACGGTAAGCTGCAGGCGGGTGTATATAAAGCAGATTTCAATGCAGGTGAACTTGCAAGCGGTATTTATTTCTATACGCTGGAATCACCCGGTTTCAGCATTACCAAAAAGATGATATTAGTGAAATAGGACGAATCTTAGATAAGTTGTTTTAAAAGGGGCTGTATCAAAAGTGCTTTGTCATTCCTGCGCAGGCAGGAATCTTGAGAAATTCAAACACAATTTTTCAGTGACATTGATATTGATATAGCCTCTTTTTTTTGATCACATTTCATTCAAAAGCAGCTCAATTGACATGCCAAGTCTAAGATTTACCCTAATAATTATTTCCTTTTAATAAATCATAAACAGAAGTAATTTTGCTATAATCAATAATGTAATTTGCAGGAAAACCAGCCGTACCAAAATTTCGAAACTATACCGCAGTATCAGCAGGTTCAGAAGCCGGTAAAAAAAGGTATTGGCCCCTGGCTGAACATACTCTTGTTTGCTCTGACATTTATCACAACAACAATGGCAGGCGTTGCATGGCTGAACCGTGACCCGATGGATATCTCGAATTTTCATCTCGGGCTTACCTATGCAATACTGATATTGACCTTTCTCACTTTCCATGAATTCGGGCATTACTTCGCGGCGCGTATTCATAAGATCGATGTCACGCTTCCATTTTATATTCCGTTCCCTATGATACTCAATCCGTTCGGCACAATGGGCGCAGTTATAAGGATGCGCCAGCAGGTGAATTCTCGCAAAGCGCTTTTTGATATCGGCATAGCGGGTCCGATAGCCGGATTCATAGTCGCTGCCGGAATGCTTATCTACGGCATGACGCATCTTCCGCCATTTGAGTATATTTATGATATACATCCCGAATACCAGACAACAGGCGTTCCAACCAGCGGATTTGCGTTTGGCCCGAATTTACTATATTTAATGTTCGCGAAGCTGTTCACTTCATCACCGGATGTTTTTATGCCGCCAATGAATGAAATGTACCATTATCCTTTCTTATGCGTAGGATGGTTTGGCCTGCTGGTGACAGCGCTGAACCTGCTGCCTGTGGGGCAGCTTGATGGCGGACATATTGTTTATGCGATATTCAAAGGTAAAAGCAAATATGTTGCGCGCACGTTTTTCGGGATAATACTCGGTATGGGATTGATCGGTTTGCTGCCATTTATTGGTATTGAGATGTTCGCGCAATACGGCTTATTAAACTGGCTGGTATGGGCTGTGCTGATATTTTTTGTAATAAAGATCGATCATCCGCCTTTCTATGACCCTGAGCCGCTGAGCTTTGGAAGGAAGCTTCTCGGACTCTTCGCGCTGTTCATGTTTGTCACATCATTTACGCCTGTTCCCTTTACGGATATATAATTATAATCTAGTTTAGTAAGGAAGTATAGATTTAAGATCGTTTAGTCTGTTGAGGCCTCTACAAGCTTCATATTATCTGAGTTTAGGAACCAAATGAACCTTCCGGTTTCTTTTTCCGGATCAAACTCAATTTTGCAGACACTGGAATTCTTGAAATTGATCTGCGAAACATTTCTGGGGTTTTCGGTGATCATTCCGGTAGAGAATATATTCACATCAGGCGCATGGCCAAACAGGGCAATGCTTCCGAAATGCGAATTGCGTTTAATGAACTGCTTGAAACGGTTGAATGAGCTTCCGCCGATAAGCTCGATCGCTGTACGCACTTCGCCGTTATACTTAAGCACTGATGAAAACAGTTCTGCCGTTTGCAGTGCTCTAACTAATGGACTCGAAAAGACTCCATCCAGCTCAATTCTCATATCTTTCAGCCTTTGAGCCACAATTTTGCAGTGATTCCTTCCGTGAATAGTTAAATACCTGTAGCTTTCTTCTGCAATTTCATTATCAAGATCTGCTGCAACCCCGTGTCTTACAATATAAATATCCATTATTCTGCTATCCTGCCTTCACCAAAGTTCCAATTTTCGGCTGTGGTAATTTCAAACTGTTTGATCTGATTTTCTATTTGGCTTTCAGCAACTGTGCGTACTTTAACATAATTTTCTGTAAATCCGTATATAAAGTCATCTTCGCGGATAGTTTCGAAAAGCACCTTGTGTTTTTTACCTGCGTTACTTTGGTAGAATTTAAGCCTCTTTGCGTTGGAAAGCTCCCTCAGCATCCGGCTTCTTTCTTTCCGAACGTTCATACCAACCCTGCCGGGCATTGTGACTGCATGCGTGTTCCTTCTTTCAGAATACGTGAATACATGCAGGTAGCTTGCAGGCAATGATTCCAGGAATGCATAAGTATTATTGAAACGCTCTTCAGTTTCGCCCGGGAAACCAACAATAACATCAACACCTATCCCGCAGTTTGGTATAGTATCTTTTATCTTATAAATAAGCTTTTCATAAAAATCCCTGTTATACCTTCTTCGCATCAGCTTCAGTGTTTCAGGGTCACCGCTTTGCAGCGGTATATGAAAATGGCTGCAGAAGCTGTTTGAGCTCTTTACCAGTTGGATGATCTCATCGGTCAAAAGGTTTGGCTCAATTGAGCTTATTCTTATTCTCGGAATATTCAGCTTATCAAGCTCATACAGCACATCAATAAGCTTGAGGTTCTTTCCTGTGGAATCCGTATAATCATAGTCTCCCGTGTTTACGCCTGTAAGAACTATCTCCTTGTAACCGCTATCCAATAGCTGCCTGGCATTTTGAATTACACTTGTAATATTCTGGCTTCTTGAAGCTCCTCTTGCCATTGGAATGGTACAGAACGAACAATTGTAATCACAGCCATCCTGTATCTTCAAAAACGCGCGGGTCCTTGATTCAACATCCGACGAATACGCGTATTCAAACTCTGTTACTTCGTTAATAGGCGAAGTAAACACGCATGAAAGATCTTTTTTCTCGAAACCATTCACATAATCAAACAGCCTGAACTTTTCGTTCGCACCCAGAACAAGATCAACACCGTGTATCTCAGCAATCTCATGCGGCTGAAGCTGGGCATAGCAGCCGGTTACAATAATATATGTATCGGGATTCCTGCCAAGCACGCTGCGGATGATCTGCCTGCACTCTTTATCAGCGTTATCTGTTACCGAGCATGTATTGAGCACAAATATATCAGACTTCTCCCCGTACTCTTTCAGGTCAAATCCGTTATTGTGGAATTTGCCCGCAAGTGTGGAAGTTTCTGAGTAATTCAGCTTACATCCAAGTGTATGTAATGAAACAGATTTCGGCATAATACAAAGTTACTAACAATTACCGAGAGTTTTAATGGCAAATTACGTTCACTTTTGGCGTAGAAAAGGGCTTTTGCACTCGACAGTAAAACATTTTAAAAGTGAGTTTTTTACCCTCACCCCCAGTCCCCTCTCCCAGAGGGAGAGGGGAGTAAAAAATCGAGAATTCTGTTTTTCCCTCTCTCTTTTTAGGAGAGGGGGTTAGGTCCGAAGGACACCTTTGGAGGGGTGAGGTCAAACATTCTGTGCTTTTCGAACAAAAAGTTTCTTCAATCAAAGTTATTCAGATTTTATGCTTGCTGTCGTGTACTTAAAAGGGCTTTTTGCACTGATTTTTGTATAGTTTTACAACACTGAAAATTCATAAATTGTGTACATGAAAATCTTTTTGGTAGTGTTATTGCAGCTTTTTGTCGCAGCGTCTTTACTGATTGCGGAGGAGATACAAACCGTTTCTCCTGACGGAAATGTGATCGTGTACTTCGATCTAAGCCCCATTGGTGAGCCGCAGTATAAGATAAGCTTTGGCGGAAATGAATTTATGTTGTGGTCAAAGCTGGGATTGAACCTGAAAAACGGGGGAAAAATTTCCGCCGATATGAAAGTTATTGCAATTGAAAGAGAAACCATCGATGAAACATACAGGCTGTACTCGGGCAAGTCTGCTTACACAAGGAATTATTGCAGCGAGACCCGGATTTCATTGCAGGAAAACTCGGCAGGTAAACGAAGGCTGGATATAATATTCAGGGCATACAATGACGGAGCTGCCTTCAGGTATGTCATTCCCGCGCAGCAATCAATTTCGGATTTTGTTATTTCAACTGAGGAAACATACTTTAATTTTGCGGGCAACTATTTATGCTGGGCTATGAAAAAAGATAAAATGAGCCACAGCTACGAAGGCGAGTATTTACCTTACACCCTGAATAAATTATCGGGAGATCCTTCCGATCCGCTGAAAGCATATCCGTATATCACTATGCCTCTTACAATACAGGCTGCGGATGATCTGTTCATCTGCCTCAGCGAAGCTGCTATAACTGATTATGCCGGAATGCATTTAACTGTGAACGGTGCCGCCTCGCTCAAAGGCAAACTCTCGCCGTATCCGGATGATAATTCCATAAGCGTAAAGGGAAGAACACCTGCAAGCTCTCCGTGGCGTGTGTTTGTGCTGGGCAGCACGCCCGGCAGACTGGTGGAATCAAATATTATTCTAAATCTCAATGAACCAAACCGCATTCCTGATGCAGAGAGTTGGGTGAAGCCGGGCAAATCACTTTGGAGCTGGTGGAGCCTCGACAGGGGATTCGATGCTTCGTTTGGTTTCCAGATGGTAGGAACTAACACAACAAAGTACTATATCGATTTTGCCGCGGCAAACTCGCTTGATTATGTACTGCTCGATGGCGGCTGGTACGGCTGGCTTCATCTTGAAAAAGGATATGTACACCACGACCCCAAAAAAACCCTTCCCGAGCTTGACCTGCCTGCAGTATCGCAATACGCAGCATCGAAAGGCATCGGACTTATAGTTTGGATTCAATGGACTGATATTGATAAAGAAATGGTTTTATGGCTGGACTACCTGCAGTCAATAAATATCAAAGGCATCAAAGTTGATTTTATGGATAGGGATGACCAGTATATGGTTGATTTCTATCACCGGCTTGCAGTTGAATGCGCCAAAAGAAAAATAATTATTATATATCATGGCTCATATAAGCCTGATGGAAAGGCGCGCACATATCCCAATATTCTAACTTACGAAGGTGTGCTTGGAAATGAATACTCTAAATGGACAAACCAGCCTGTTCCGGTGCATAATGTTACTATTCCGTTCACGAGGATGATAACAGGGCCAATGGATTTCACTCCGGGCTCCATGGTGAATACAACTAAAGAGGCTTTTGCCCCTGATATGATGAAGCCTATGACCATGGGAACAAGGGCGCAGCAGCTTGCAATGCTGGTGGTTTATGAGAGCGGCATCCAGAGTCTTTGCGAATCACCCAAGCTGTATGAGGTACTGCCTGAATTTGAGTTTTACAGGCAGGCGCCCGCATCGTGGGATTCCACTATTGTTTTAAACGGTAAGATATCTGAGTATATTGTCATTGCCAGGAAGAAAGGCGATATATGGTTCCTTGGGGCAATGACAAATTGGGATAGGCGTGAGCTTACAGTTGATCTTGATTTCCTTGGCCAGGGCAGCTTTGAAGCGGAAATTTATGCAGACGGCCCGAATGCTGATATTACGCCTTCGGAAGTAGTGATCTCAAGAAAGAAGGTTTTGCCCGGTGAATCACTCAACCTGAGCCTTGCCAGGGGCGGGGGATGCGGAGTTGTTTTCCGCCGGAAGAATTAATTGGTTGGTGGGAAATTATTTGTTTACTTTAAAGCTGACCCACTGGTAAAGATCAAAGTATTCAAATGCGTTTTTTTCAAACTTATCACTTTTGAGCTTATGCAGCTCCTTCTGCATCCTGTTGAATAAAAATGAAAGTTCATGTTCATTTTTTACTTTAGGCAGCTTGCGGATAAACTCCAGCACAAGCAGCTCAACCTTAAAGAGCTTTTCTCTTTTGTATAAAAAACGGTAAACTGAAATCAGAAGATATCTTAGCAGCTCAAAATTCTTGAGCTCAAAGTGTATAATGAGATTCATTATCTTAAGGTAACTTTCGTAATCAGAGCGTTTGCTCAGCAATGGGTGCGAACCCAACTGGTTAGCGGCCGCTAATGCTGCTGAAAATTTCCCTTCCATCATACGGCACTTCACAATATAGAACATAATAGAGAGCTCGGTATCTATGAGCATCTTGTTTTCGTATCTCTTAAGTATATATTCAAGGCGGGGGATGAGCTTCCCCGCCTTTTTAGTTTCGCCTTCAGAAAGATAACCCCTGAAATACACAAAACTGCTGTAAATCTCAAAATCATCAAGCGAATCCTTAGAATCATTAAGAATTTCTTTGATCTCTTTGAGATATCCGGCAGCTTCTATCGGGCGGTTAAGCTGGAGGCTGGTTTCCAGCAGTGAGTACAGGATATCAGACCTGTGGTTCATTACCTGGTCCTGAAACGGGGCCGGATCCTTTTTTACAATTTCCAGTCTTTTAAGCTGAGCATGGTATGAGCTTTCATAGTCACCCGTTGCAAATGCAGCCAATTCTTTTACCCTGTAGTATCCCTCAAGGGCTTTGATGCTTTGCGCTTTATCGGTTCCTTCCATCAAAGGATTTGCAATAATATCTTCAATTGCGTTTTTCTGAGATTCGCCCCGGGTCAACCCGAATTTCCTGAAACTGTTCAGCAGAAGCCCGCTTATACGGCTGTATTCAAAGACATTTTTCATCTTTTCCGCAGTTTCGGAAAATTCATTGTGCAGTGAGTTAATTTTCTCTTTGCTCTGTTCTTCTTTCCTTACTATAATTTTTTCCATTTCCATTATCTGCATTACATAGCCGTATCGTTCGTGCTTCAATGCTAGTTCCTTGGCTTTTTCGATAGTTCTGAAATACCTGCGATAAAGTGTTTTCCTGAAAAGCACTTTACACTCGGATATCAGCGCATGTATTTTCGCATCGGCAGACCTGCCTGCCTGGAAATCAATCAGGCTTTTCATAACAAGGCCGTAAAGATGATTTTTGCTGAAAGCCAGGTTCTTTACAAATCCTTTGCCGGAATTTTCTTTCCTGAATTCCTTTTCATTGTAAACTTCCAGTTTTTCCAGCGCGTTAAACATCTGAATGTACTGTTTGTTTCCGCTGTGCAGCCTGGAGCGCAGCGCGAAGTATCTTTTCTCACTTTTGGTCATCGAGCTTATAAGCTCGAACAGGTCGTTGGATTGCTTCATAGAAAACTAATATATGGATCGTAAAAACATATAGAAAGACAAAATAATGACTAATTCTGACGATAGGCTGGAAGTTAGAAATCTTATATTTTTGGGTATTTGGTGTTTGAGTCTAAGCAGGCCAACTGATATATTAATGAACGAATATCAATTTACTTTAACTCAGAATAATTAAATACAAACTAAGCCAGATTACATGAAACCAAAAAACTTTAACAATCGCTATTCTTATCTGTTAATATTTATCTTGACTATATCTATATCCGGATTTTTTGACCGCGCTGATGCGCAGAGCTTTACCCGCGTAACCCAGGGTTCATTTGTGAATGACGGTGGAGCATCGCGCAGCGTAAACTTTGTTGATTACGATAATGACGGCGACCTGGATCTGTACGTAAGCAACGGAAAAAGGTTCGGGCAGTATCCTTTCATGTACAGAAATGATGGTGGACAGTTTTTCAGGCTGATCGCTGCGAATCCGTTTAACGACAGCCTTCCGTTTGACGGCTCGAGCTGGGCGGATCTTGATAATGACGGCAACCTGGATATGTGCACGGTAACTTGGTATGACTCGCTAAATGTATTGTACAAAAATAACGGATCCGGTTCATTTACTTCTCTGAACGCCAGTCCGATAGTTACCGACCGCGGATTTTCCGAATCATGCAGCTGGGGTGATTACGATAACGACGGTTTGGTCGATCTGTTTGTATGTAACAGTAAGACTTCAGGCTCAAGGAACAGGCTGTATAAAAATCTTGGCAGCGGGAATTTTACCCGTATCGATTCCGGGGCAATTTATCTTGATGTTGGGTATCTCTCGCGTTGTGTAAACTGGGTCGATATAGATAACGATGGCGATCTTGATATTTTTGTAACGAATGAATCCGGTCCTGCGGATTACATGTACAAAAATAATGGCGGCGGATATTTTACGAAGGTAACCGGTATTCCTCCGGTTTCAACAGCAGGCAGCTCGTGGAGCTCGAGCTGGGGAGATTATGATAATGATGGTGATTTTGACCTGTTTGTAGCAAACTCAGAAAACCAAAAGAACCTGCTGTTCAGAAATGACGGGAATTTTACTTTTACAAGGATCCTAAGCGACCCTATAGTAAATGATAACGGCTACCATGCAAGCTCAGGATGGGGCGACTATGATAATGATGGTGACCTTGATATGTTCATAACACAGGCATACGGCCCCGCAGGCGTTAGATTACCGAATTTGCTTTTCCGTAATAAGCTTATGGAAACCGGTACCGCTCAATTCGAAAAGATAACGGATGGCGAAATTGTCAATGACCTTGGTTATTCATACGG
Source organism: Ignavibacteria bacterium (assembly GCA_041917655.1). Taxonomy (GTDB): domain Bacteria; phylum Bacteroidota; class Ignavibacteria; order Tepidaquicellales; family OLB5; genus OLB5. The sequence goes on from JAYRXC010000023.1 coordinate 139,759, forward strand.
CTTTGCCTGGGCAGACTGGGATGCAGACGGCGACCTGGATATTTTTACCGCAAGAACATTTAATGAGAATGAAAATAACTCCGCTTTCTTAAATAACGGGAATAATAACAAGTGGTTAGAAATTAAACTGACAGGAAATGCAACCAATCGCTCGGGTATTGGGTCTAATGTTAAAGTAAGGGCAGTTATAAACGGCTCACCGGTTTGGCTTTCGCGCACAGTTGAAGGACAGGCCGGCTATTGCGGCCAGAACTTGGACCTGCATTTCGGCCTTGGCAATGCTGTAACCGTCGATTCAATACGGGTAGAGTGGCAATCGGGAACCATTGAAAATTATACAGCGGTTTCTGTTAATCAGATCATAAGGATAGTCGAAGGCACAGGGATAATAAGTATCCATCAAAATGGCAGTGAAGTGCCTGAAGGATTTAAACTTCATCAGAACTATCCCAACCCGTTTAATCCGGCAACAATGTTCAGTTTTGATCTGGCTGCTGCAGGTGGTACTGAACTGAAGGTTTTTGACGGATTGGGCAGGGAGCTTGAGGTTGTTTTTTCCGGCAGGCTGGAAGCTGGTTCATACACATTCAGCTTTGATGCTTCGCGCTATCCAAGCGGTATATATTTTTACACGCTCACTTCGGGAAAGTTTTCTATGACCAGAAAAATGGTTCTTTTGAAATAAATGTTAATCTTTTAAGGACTATATTAAACCCTCATGAGCCCTTTGGCATCAAATAAAATATACATAAGGAGTTATATTGCATATTATATAAAGTTTTATATCTTTGTAGGAATTGCGGTATAAAGTTTCAAAAACAGTTCTATTTTGGCATTATTTGTCCGTTCTAAGTCCTGGATTTTTGATAAAGCGGGCTTAATTTTGTAAGCAGCAGAGCAGCTGCATGTTGTAATTCTTCGGGATTGCCCGGCTGATATTCAAAGTCATTCATTTCCAAAATGAACTTGAATACCGGATTAACCGGGAAAACAAATCGGAATGAATGCTGTAACAAACAGATGACAACTGCTGCTGCACCGGCAACCCGGGGTCAATTCAATTAATCAGAATAATGCCAATTAGAGATTTAAACCTTTTGATTCAAATGTGCATCAAAGAAAAGAGTTCGGTGAATTACAGCATGTGAAACTTAGCATGTGAAAAGCTAAACCGGAATTTCTCCTTCTGGAAAAGAATAAAGAGCAGTGCGATTGGGCGACGCTTGTTTTGAGGGCTCAAGCGTGTAGGCGGCTTAGAAAAAAGTAGGCTGCTGCCTGTCTCTAAAATTGTAACCTATATTTGACCCATAGGCAATATTTTTTGAGACAGGCATCGCACAAGCTCTTTTTTTTTACTCATCTTCGGCACAAAATAGCAGTATTCAGTAAGCATACATCTCTAATTGTTTTTAAATTGAATTGAATGAAATCTACTTTTTTATCAATACCGGTTATCCTGCTTATTGCTTTTTTGTTTTCAATGCAGGTTTATGCGCAGACCGAAAATAAAAACGCCGGTGATGATAAAACATCTGCAGATGTTAACTCAGCTCCTAAAATTGACGGTAAAATAGATAACTCAGAGTGGACGGGCTCAAAGGTGATAACCGACTTCCACATGATGATCCCTAAATCTGACTCTAAGGACTATGACAGCACCATTGCTTACATTAGGCAGACAAGAGACGCTATTTATATCGCAATAAAATACTGGCCGCGCGGAAAGATCATAAAGCAGTCACTCACAAGAGATAGAAGTACTGATGAAGAAAATGAATTTTTCATTCTGCTTGATCTTGAAAACAAGCAGAAGAACGGGTACGTGTTCGTTGTAAGCTTCCTCGATAACCAGCGCGACGCAGTAGTATATAACCAGACTAACCAGTCATATGAATGGGACTGGCAGTGGGAAAACAAATCAAAAATCTACAAAGAAGCTAAAGACGGTAAACCGGGATATGTTGAGCTTGAAATAAAGATCCCGGTTGACAGGCTTCAGAACAAGAATAAAAAACAAATCGGTATCGATCTCCAGCTTTTTTCATATACCCCTGACGGCAACTACACATGGTATGCTTTAACTCCAAACAGCGAGCTGCTGAACCTGAAAAGTACATATAAGCTCGACCTTACGACTCCTTTTGACGAGAAGCTCAATTTGCGGTTCAGCCTGACGCCGTTTATAGTTGGCCAATATGCCAATTTCGATACTGCCCGTGTGAAATTCGGCGGTGAGTTCGCTGTAAGCCTTGATAAACATAAGCTCAAAAGTACAGTGTTTACTGATGAATCAACCATTGAAGCTGACCCTTTCCGCTTTGCGTTTTATGGCAGACCAATTTTTCTACAGGAAAAGAGACCATTTTTCAGTAAGGATCTGGATATATACAGAACGCCGGTAAATCTATTCTATACAAGGGCAATTCAGAAGATCCAATACGGCTTCAACTATACCTATAGAAGCGATAAGTTCAAAATGGGAGCAGTTTTTGTTAAGGATACTGTTCCGGATTTCAGCGGCTCAAGGCGGACATTTGCCGTTGGCAGGCCAAACTTCAATTTCCAGGATTTTAACATTGGCGGTTTGTTCCTGTATTACCACGATACGCTTGGAAATTACACAGAGAAAGTTCTTAGCATTGACGGAAAGATAAACCTGCCGTCAAGGTTCAGGTTCATTCCCCAGGTTGCACGAAGCTTCAATAATGACGGTTCAGGAGCTAACATGTACAGCGGTTACCTGTATTATGAACAAAACAGTAATGGCGGACCGTATATGGACGCATCATACACCAGGTACGATTCCAACTTCACAGTTTCTACCCTGTTCAATAACTACGGCAATAACTATGATGACCTGAATATCAGCGCGGGTTACCAGTTCATAAACAATAACAAATATTTCAATAACATAAATATTTCGGCCGGGTATTTCAGGTCGCATAAATTTGATGATGATCTGGGCCGGCCGTTTGGATTCAATAAACAAAACGGGGTATTCGGGAACCTGTATTATAAAGTTACCGGATGGTTGAGCTTTGCCCATAACATTAATTACGACCGGCCGAATGACTATGATGAGAACGGTAACATAATAACCCGCGATAATATTCTGGCGGATAACAATTTTAAAGTTGTGTTCGGCAACAACTCATTTTCAGCAGGCGTTTACGGCGGAAGGTATTTCGGTGAAAAGCTTGTGAATCCATATGCATCAATCGATCTGGCATTCCTGGGCAAGTTCAGGCTGGGCGCAAATTACAATTACATTAAGCAGGGCGATAATTTCGAGCAGTCTATTTATAACATAAAGCTTGATTATAAGATAATCGAAAAGCTCTTCCTCAGGGCATATTACCAGCGGGATACATACAACAAAAGGGCGCTGCTAAATACAATGCTGCAATACGAATTCTTTGGAGGAAGCAGCGTTTACCTGGTGCTGAATCTTGACGGCGACAAGCTTGAATATACAAGGAGATATTTCAAAGTAAGCTATGAGTTCAACTTCTAGCTTCCGGTTTAAGGTTTTTAATATTCTTTTCCAATAACATAAAATAAACAGCTATGCAAAAAGTTCTCTTTGCTTTGATCGGATTTGCCCTTCATAGCTTTTTGTTCGGGTCTTTGCTTTACTCCGGCGAGGTGTTTACTGAGCCGCAAAAATTAAGGTATGAGTATAAGGTCGAAACCGACCTGAATACGGAGAAGTTCTCGGATGTATTCTGCGAACGCCTTAAAACCAAACACAAATGGCGGCAGGTCGAGTCGAACGTGTCTGCCGATGAAACGTACACCAATATCTTCAGGTTTAAAGACGATAAACAGCATCGCTGGGAGTGCGAAGTCAAGATCCGCAGGGATGAAATGGATACCCGTAAGATGGATATCCTCATGCTGATGAGCCCAATGCTCGAAAGCTGAAAAACCCGGCTTTAAAAGTGTTTTTTCATATTTAGTTAATAGCTGTACTAGCCGTTTTTTGACAAAAAACGGCTTTCTTTATGATAGGAATCATATTTAAATTTCCCTGCATAAGCTATTTTTGTTTTCACAGGAGGTGTTTATGCCTATCCCAACCACCAGGACCAGCGAAGCAGCACATGTATTCATAAAAGAACAAAGATGTAATAACTGCGGACTTTGCGCAGAAGTTTGCAAGGATTTTACCCTCATTATGGAAGAGGGAAAAGTTAAAGTCAGCAAGACCCCTTTATTCGGTTGTATAGCCTGCGGGCAGTGTGCGGCAATTTGTCCGCACGATGCTATTTCTATTGCAGGCAGAACGCTGCACTCAAATGATATAGTTGATCTGCCTCCAAAAAAAGTAAGGGCAACTTATGCTTCCTTGTACGACCTGCTGATATCAAGAAGGAGCGTAAGGGATTTCCGCGATGAAGAAGTTCCGCAAAACCTGATCGGGAAGATCCTTGATGCAGCGGTAACAGCGCCTATGGGCATACCGCCTTCTGATGTGGGCGTATTAGTTTTTAAAGGCAAAGAAAAGGTCCGCGCGTTTTCTTTTGATTTCATCTCAGGGCTTTCAAGAATGAAGGTTTATTTTTCTTCAGTTATGCTTTCTTTGATGAGGCCGTTTATGAGCAAGGCCGATTACAGTTTATCCAAAAGCTTCCTGGTGCCCCTGATTGATTTCTTTGAAAGATCAAAAAAGGAAAACAGGAATTACCTCCTGTATGACGCGCCTCTTGCGATGTATTTCTATAATTCGGGCTATTGCGACCCATGCGACCCGTACATTCCCGCAACATATGCAATGATTGCTGCACATTCGCTTGGCTTAGGAAGCTGTATGATAGGCAGTATTGCTCCCTTCCTGAAGTATATGAAGAAGCTGAAAGCAAAATACAGTATGCCGGCCGGTTCAAAAGACGGCATTTTCCTGATATTTGGCTACCCGAAATACAAATACCAAAAAGCTATTAAAAGATCATTCGCAAAAGTTACTTACGTGAACTGCGATTAATGTTATAAAATAGTTCTCATATTTTAAATCATAAATTGTTATTTTGCCGGCATGGTAAAAAAGTTCTTAAGAAACGAGCTTTCATTTCTTCTGGCAATTCTTACGCTTATACTGCTTCATTTGTTCGGCAACAGTCCTTTTATCAAGGAATATTTATTGGCAGAAGCTTTGTTGTTTCTATGCATATTTGCTGTCATAATCTATGCGGCATTGGGAGTTGTGCATCATGCAGAGCTTCTTGCTTATAAGTTCGGTGAACCCTATGGAACGATGATCCTCACTCTATCCGCCGTTACTGTTGAGATCATTATGATAGCGACCATGATGTCGCATGGCGATTCAGATCCGGCTATAGCAAGAGATACCATATTTTCAACCCTGATGATCCTGCTGAACGGCCTTACCGGCCTGATAATGCTGATCGGCGGAATGAAATATGGCGAGCAGAAATATAACCTGAAAAGTACAAATTCCTTTTTCTCTATGATCTTCGGGATAGTAGGTATTGGCCTGTTCCTTCCGCTTGCGATACCTATAGAGAGCTTCGGGGCATTTGAAATATTTCTGATAATTATCTGTATTTTGCTTTATGTTTTTTTTCTGAGGATGCAGTCAAAAGAGCATAACTACTATTTCAAATTCGAAGGCGCGAAAAAGAACCTAAATGATGAAAACGAACATCTTCCGCCAAGGGCAAAGATCAGCACTATTTATCACTTTGTCATGCTGCTTGCAACCATAGCCGCTATATCTGTTCTTGCCGAAAGCCTTTCCGTGTATGTGGATGACGGCATCGAAAAGCTGCATATGCCGGCTGCCGTTGCAGGGCTAATTATTGCTCTCATCATAGTTTCGCCCGAGGCGCTTACTGCGATACGTGCAGGACTTCACGATGATATGCAGCGCGTTATAAATATATCACTTGGTTCAATGCTTTCGACTGTCAGCCTCACTATACCGGCTGTGTTGATCGTGGGTTTGGCACTAAAACAGGTTGTTATGCTTGGATTAACTCCTATGCAGTCTGCGATGGTTATAACTTCACTGCTTGTGGGAATACTAACATGCAAAGATGGTGAAAGCAACGCGCTCCAGGGATTTATCCACTTCATGCTGTTCTTAACTTTCGTATTCCTGATATTTGCGTAAACGTATGTTCATGCGGGCTGTTCTTTCGGTGATCCTGTTGGTTTTCTGTACACATTCATTAAGCACAGATGTACTTTTCCTTGGTGACACTCACTTTGGCGACAACTACCAGTTTTCACCGCTGTATAACAAAGGTGTAAATATGATTGAAGAACGCGGCTATAATATTTTTTTCGAAAATGTTAAACATATTCTGAACCGCTCCGAAGCAACCTTTGCCAACCTCGAAACACCGCTAATAAGTACTCCTGAAACTCCTGTTTCCTATTATAAGCCATACCTTCATTGGTCGGATCCAATTGGAGTCCCTAAGTATTTTGCCAAATACAATATCAAATTTGTTTCGCTGGGAAATAACCATGTGTTTGATTATGGCTTGCAGGGATTCGAACAGACAGTATTAAGCCTCCAGGCATCAGGTATCAGCTGGTTTGGGGCAGGGAGCAATGATTCGGCAGCTATTGAACCATTAATAACAACGGCAGGTAATGTAATTTTGATCGTGTTTGGTGGTTTTGAATACAGGCAGAAGTATGATACATTGTATGATTTTTATGCGTCACAAAATAAACCGGGCGTCAATAAGCTGGATACTACCACACTTAATCCGGTGATCAAAGAATACCGCCAAAAATATCCGGGAGCTATGATTGTAATATACCCTCATTGGGGAAGCAACTATAAACCTGCCGGCGCGACGCCAAAAAAAATGGCGCATTCATTTATTGAAGCAGGCGCAGATATTATAGTCGGTCACGGCGCGCACACCGTGCAGGAAGCTGAACTGTTTAAAGGAAAGTGGATATTCTATAATATCGGGAACTTTATCTTCAATGCGCCGGGTAGGTATAGCTCAACAAGCGCGAAGCCGTATGGAATGATGGTGAGCCTGAAGATAGCGGGTTCGGAGATACAACCTGTTATCTATCCTGTTTTTACAAATAATAAAGAGAGTGATTACAGTTTGAGACTGCTGGATGACGTTGAACTTGAAGACTGCGCTGATTTTGTTTTCGGCAAAACAAATTTTTTTGTCAATTACAATGAACACAGTATCACCCTTAACAAGTGAATCAGTTTATCATTACTCTAATGGTATTTGATTTCAGCTCGCCTGTCCATGCTTCAACGTATTCTTTGCTGGAGAAATCAGTGTACCGGCTGTTCACAAGATAGTAGTTATCTTTTTCGGTTAAAACTGCGTGGTAAGTTATGTCGAATTCCCATTTGCCCCACGGCGGCGCACTGCGGCAAAGCCAGCCAATAGAATAATACCCGTTTGATATGAACTCTTCACCCGGCTCAATTTTTACAAATGATTCATAACTATGTGAATTGTGATAAGTGAAAGTGCTGTCGTTAACTTTGTCATATTCATATATTCTGAAACAATATCCCGAGCTTGACCTTTCTCCAAAATAACTCAGGTCAAACTGCCGGTCGGTTTTTAAATAAACACTTTGTGCAGTGTTGTTTCTAAAAGTTGTTGTGATCTTCATATACCGTTCGCGGCCAAATGCAAACCGTTGGTTGTATTCGGCAGAATCAGATGCAATTGTAACTTCAATTCCCTGTGCAAATGATACCGCTGATGTTAAAAACAAAATTAAGAATAGTGCTTTCATATCGGTCTTAGCCTCCATTTGAGATAATAAAATTCCGGATGTTGCTGCAGGTATCATCTATCATTGCCGTTACAGCACCGGAAGTGTGGCTTGATTTGTGCGGTGACATCACAACATTAGGCAGTTCCCAAAACGGATAGTTAGCCGGCATTTCCGGTTTGGTTTCTTTACCTGGATATCTATACCAAACATCCAATGCAGCACCTGCAGCTATATTATTCTTTAGAGCATTATACAATGCTTCTTCCTGGATTGTTTCACCTCTTCCAACGGAAATTATGTATTTTCCTTTTAAAGCCGCAATATTTTTGCTGTTTATTATGTGTTTTGTTTCCGGCGTAAGCGGCAAAACATTGAATATTACATCACTTTTTTGAAACAGGTCTTCAAGGCTGTTGGTTAATTCCACGCCGTTATCGTCAGATACCGGGGTAATATTCCTTCTGAAGCCGGTGATTTTGCAGTCAAAGGGTTTTAGATATGCTGCTATACATCTTCCAATATGTCCGTAACCTAGAATGCCGCAGCGTTTACCGCGCAGCGTTGTCCACATGTCCTGATCTTCCTTCGTTCTGTTCCATACGCCCTGTTTCAGGTCATTGTGAAATTCATTCACCCTTCCAAGTAATGCCATTGCAAGCGCGATGGCATGCTCGGCAACAAATGGTGCGTTTGCATGGGTATTATATAAAGCAATGTTCCTTTTCTTAATCTCTTCAACCGGAAAATTGTTAAGTCCGGTGAATGGAACAATGACAGCCTTAAGCTTTGTTGATGCTGCATGCTCATCAGCAGTCAGCCTCCCGCAAATAACTGCATCTGCTGATTTGAGCTCAGTCATTCTTTCGGCAGACTCGCTGTTAACCCGAAAAGTCACACCTGGAAACTCCAGCCTAAGCTTTTCTAGCTGTTCTTTCCAGTAGCCTTCAGGTTCAAACAATAAAAGTATTTTCATATTTTTGTTATGAATTATCTCTTCAAGTTTTTCAATTCTCATACCCGCACTACATCCAAATCTCATTCCCAAACTCCAGTTTGGGAATGGAGAGAAGTTCCCACTTTCCTCTTGAGAGAGAGGGTAGGTGGTGAGGTGATTAACCTCACCACCCATCCGAGCCTTCTTCGCCTTTGAAGGGGCCCACAATATTTTTCGTTATCCACCCGCCGTAAAACCTGCCCGGCTGCGGTGTCACAAGCTCATCATCAATGTAACACTCATCCATCTTCTGGGCATAAAACGCCATGTGGTCCTTCAGCGCTTTGAAGCCTTCTACCGGCTTGGGGTAATACCAGCAGGCATAGCGCACCTGTTTATCATCCACATTCAGATGGTAGTAATTCGCGGAGCCTTTCCATTCGCAGAATGAATGGTTTTCGGCAGGGGAGAGCAGTTCGGTTTTTACATCCTGCGGAGGAATGTAATAGACCGGCGGGTGTGAAGTCTCCAGTACGCGCTTTGCGCGTGTTGTATCAGCTATTATTTCTCCCGCAAATTTAATTATAATGTGTCCGTTGAAATCTTCGATCTTTGGCGGGCGGGGGTAATCCCAAACTGATTCCTGCCCCGCTTTTGGTGTGATTGGTTTTGGTCTCATTTTCTCAACTGTAATAATTTAAAATGTTTAATACCCGCAAAATAAAAAAGGCAGATATGATCTGCCTTATAATAATCTTGGTTTAAAATTGGCTCTACGCCAGCACTTCGCTGCTGACCAGGTAGAATCTTTCTATCGTCGCCTCGAACTTCTGTCCGTTATCGCGGATCATTGTATAAGAACCTTCCATTGTGCCCCAGTTTGTGTTGATAGGGCAGTGGCTGGAGTATTCAAACGATTCGCCAGGCTCAAGCTCGGGAGTATAGCCAACAACGCCCGGACCGTCAACGCGCTCCTGGTCGCCATCCGCATTTATTATAAGCCAATGCCGGGAAAGCAGCTTAACCTTAGCTTCGCTTTCGTTGGTGATTATCACCTTGTAAGTAAATGAAAATCTATTAGTTTCGGGGCTTGATTGCTCCGGGATATACTCCGGGAAAACCTGGACCCTGACCCCCTCAGTTACAGTATCAGAGCCAATTTCATGAACAGCGGTAATGTTTTGCATGGTGTAATTTTAACACAATATTCAGATAAAATCAATGGGTTTGTGAAGTGTGAAAAATTTTTGGATAACGGGAGAATTAGTTGTCTTTTCGTTGTATGCTGTAAACTGCAGCAACAGTCAGGCGCCAATAACGTGGAAATTCTATTCCCCTTTCAAGAAGGGTGGCACTCCGTAAGGAGTGACGGGTGTGTTCAACCAATTCTATTTTGCTGTCAATTATTAATTCTTGTTTGCAGAGTCCTGCTCTCTCAAGGTCTCTGGAATGAACTATAAACCTGCCAGGTTTGAACAGCGGAGGACTACCCCCATGTGTTCCCCCTTCCAGGGGGAAATGGTTCTTCGATGGGCTGCGCCTATCGCTAATGTACTTCCATCCTTTCAGGGCTGAAAGTTAGCCCACGGATTTATCCGTGGGAATACTAAACGATAAAATCCGCTGAACCACTTCAGTGGTTTTAAACCGTTGAAACGGTTAATGATATTTTTGTGCTGAATTAACCCCACGACTGAAGTCGTGGGCTGTTTGAACTACAGGTGACCCGCTTATTGGAAACATTAAGGACGGGAGAAAAAATTGTTGGTGAAGAACTGCACCAGCGGTCAGACACCAACAATGTAGGAATATTTTTATTTGTTTTTTGCTATTTGTTATTTGATGTATGCTATTTGTTATTTTATTTTTGCCAATTCTCTCGGGCGGATATCTTCGGCCAAGCCCTTGCCGTTTTGCCTGTGGCGTTCACCTATCTGCTGGCGCCACATTGCGTAATACAATCCTTTTATCTCAAGCAGCTCTTCATGCCTGCCTTCTTCAACTATATGTCCGCGCTCAAGTACGAATATTTTATCTGCATGCATTATTGTCGATAGTCTGTGCGCGATCAGTATTGTAATATGGTCGGTTCTTGCGGATACATCACGGATCGTTTGACCTATCTCTTCCTCGGTGAGTGAATCCAGCGCCGATGTTGCCTCATCGAATACAAGCAGCTTTGGTTTCCTCAGCAGCGCGCGTGCAATCGATAGCCGCTGCTTCTCGCCGCCGGAGACTTTCACGCCGCCTTCACCAATTACAGTATCAATCCCTTTATCCGCCCGCGCAAGCAAATTCTGGCATGCGGCCTTATTCAGCGCATCCATTATCTCCGCATCACTGGCGTTCGGATTTACAAACAGGAGGTTCTCTTTAATTGTGCCGGCGAATAGCTGTGTATCCTGCGTCACAAATCCGATCTGGTTTCTCAGCAGGTCGAAATCAATTTCGCTTCCCGGCACACCGTTATAATAAATTGTGCCTGATTGCGGCGAGTACAATCCGACCAGCAGCTTCACAAGCGTGGTCTTTCCTGCGCCCGAGGGACCTACAAATGCCACTGTTTGACCGAGCGTGGTTTTAAATGTGATGTTCTCAAGCGCGTGATTGGCAGCGCTTAGATGTTTAAAAGTTACACCTTCGAATGCGAAAGTCTCGATCTTACCTATTGATACCGGCTTTTCAGGTTTTTTCTCAAGCGGAGTTTCTATGATATCCTTGAAGTTATTCAATGATACTTCAGTTTCCCTGTAAACATTGATTATATTGCCAAGCTCCTGCAGTGGACCGAAAATAAAGAATGAATAAATGTAGAGCGAAAAGAATTCACCTGCTGTTATCACTCGGGAGAAAATCAGGTACATCATTAAAAATAATATCGATGTCCTGAGGAAGTTTACAATTGTTCCCTGGATGAAGCTCAGGCTTCGAACAAACCTGACCTTCTTCAGCTCAAGCCCAAGGATCTTTTCAGTTGTAGAATTTAGCCTGTTGATTTCCTGTCCGGCTAAACCAAGACTCTTAACAAGCTCGATGTTCCTTAACGATTCTGTTGTTGTTCCGGCAAGAGCGGTTGTTTCACCTACTATCTTTTTCTGTATAACCTTGATCTTTTTACTGAGCTTAGAGCTAATAAAAGCTATAAGCGGGGCAGTAACCGCATACACGGGGAAGATAACCCAATGGATTGAAAATGAATATATTGTCACAAATATCAGTCCGATAAGAGTTGTATATACTATATTTATTGCCAGCGCTATCAGCTTTTCTACATCCGTGCGGACTTTCTGCAGCACACCAAGAGTTTCGCCGCTGCGCTTATCTTCAAATACCTGGTAGGGAAGCTCAAGTGAGTGCTGTATGCCGTCGGCGTACATACGCGCCCCGAGCTTCTGGGTTATCATATTAATGTAGTAATCCTGGAAGTTTTTTGCTACCCTTGATACAAACGCCGCGCCTATGCCAAGCCCGAGCAGCAGCCCCACACCTTTGAAGAACTCTTCCGAGGTGTATTTATCGAATTTTGTGGCGTAATCATCAATTATGTATCTCACGATCAGCGGATCCATCATTGAGAACATCTGGTTTACGGCTGCTAAAACGAGTGCAAGGATAATAAATCCCCTGTAAGCTTTTAAATACGAAAGAAGTAATTTCATTTATGGATTGTTAGGCTGCAATTTTAACTAATTTAACTTTACCAAAAAAGGTATTACATATTGATATTTCATGATGAAAGTTCATTTATGATTGCTCCCCACTCCCTCCGGCATAGGGTTGGAGAGTGAGGGCATATTATCTAAGACGTAATTAACTATTTTTTATTTTGTTAAGAAATAGTTATCTTTGTGTAATTCCAAATACAATTAATTAAATCAATTAAATAGTAAACAACATGACAAGAGAAGAGATCATTGCAAAAATGGCTGAAGATGCAGATACCACAAAGGTTGCTGCAAAGGCAGCATTAGATTCATTCATCGGCTGTGTAACAAAGACCCTGAAAAAGGGCGGAAAAGTTTCGCTCGTTGGATTCGGTACATTTTCAGTTTCCAAAAGAGCTGCAAGACAGGGAAGGAATCCCCAGACCGGCGCAACGATCAACATCGCTGCAAGAAAAGTTGCCAGGTTCAAAGCAGGCAAAGGTCTTTCAGATACCGTTAACGGAAAATAATTTTATTTCCATCTCAAGAAAAAGGACGGTTATTAACCGTCCTTTTTTTATGTGCTTCACTCATCCGATGATTCAATTTCCTTAAGAATTGGAATAAACTTTGATAAAAGGGAATTTCGCAAACGGGCTTGATTTCAATTTTCAGTCATCGGATGAGTGTACTAATGGTCATCGGATGAGAATAAACAAAATCATCACATATCCCTGAAGCTCGAGCTTACTACGATCAGCTTAATACTCAGGTAAATAACAACACCTGTTGAGAGTATCAAAAACCAAATCAATGCTTTTGAAAGAAGGCTTGTCTTTTTGGCTGTCTCTTCCATAATTTTCTGTATTGAGATTATTTAATATGATTATATAGTTCTTTACTGATTATCAATGAATGCATTAATCGTTTAGCCTGATAGTTTTGACCTTCACCGGATTGCCGGTAAAATCACCGGGTTCGCCGTCTTCACCGATTGTTTCGCCTATCTCGCGGGTATAGACTTCCAGGTCATAGGCCTGCTGAATAACCCATATATCCATTCCAGCGCCTGCCCACCATCCGCGGCAAGCAATAATCGCGTCCTGCGGAACTTCATAATCCTTGTATGACTCCTTGTTCGTTTCGCTGAAACCAAAATATTCCTTTATGACTGAATAGCTTTTACCGTTCACAAGCAGGTTTACCTGTGTTATCGGAGTATCATATTGGCCTGTTCCAAGTGTTTTGAAATCCCATTTCAATTCAGGTTTACCGGGGCGTGTGTTCTTTCCTTCTGTTGAATCGCCCGCAGCTGAATTTTTATTTGCTGACTTCTCCTTGCTGCTGTTATCTTTTGAGCTGTTATCAACGGACTTGTTCTCTGTTACCTGTTCATTTTTGCTTTTATCGTCATTTGAAGCGGTCTCATTTTTTGGAGAGAACAGCCCGCATGCAAAAGTAAATGATGCAGCAAGCATCAATACTGAAACTCTAAAAATCATATTCAATTTTCTGTTCCTCATTTTATATTTTTACCCTTAAATACATTTTCCGATCAAAAATATCACAGGTACCTTGCCCAGTGTTAAGTTCTTTTGCTTTAGCTCACTTACAGAAGCGCTGGTTACCTTCTCGCCATCCATTGTAAGCTCTCGGGCAATACATATCATTGTTTCGGGATTAAGCGAAGCCAGCATTTCTTCCAGCAGCTTATCGTTCCTGTGCGGTGCCTCTATAAAAACCTGCGTTTGGTTTTCAAAGTTAACCTTTTTTTCAAGCTCTTTCAACTTGCCCCGGCGCATTTTTTTATCGATTGGCAGGTATCCGTTGAACGCGAAATTCTGCCCGTTGAATCCGGATGCCATTATTGCCATTATTACCGAAGACGGTCCGCTTAATGGGACTACACGAATAGCTTTCTCATGTGCAAGCTTTACTATCTGCGCGCCGGGATCTGCAATACACGGAACGCCTGCTTCGGAGATAAGCCCTGTATCTTTGCCAGCCATGGCGTCATCCAGATAACCTGTTATATCGGTATCTTTGCTGTTGATATTCAGCACATTGAACTTAAGTTCTTTCAGCGGTTTTTTGATCTGTGATAGCTTCAGAAACTTTGCGGCGGATTGAATGTTCTCTACTATATAAGTATCGATTTTGTTTACTGTTTCAATAACATGTGTGGGTATCGTAGCGGCCAGATCATCATTGCCGAGTGTATTTGGTATTAAATAAAGATTCCCTTTTTGCATTAAAGTATTTCAGCAGTTAAAGTATATTAGTGCAATAAATGATATTTATTTCAAAGAAATTATTCAGCAGAAGAAAAATGAACCTATTTATTTATATTTTTACAATAATTTCGCTTTATGCCTGCGGCGATAGCGGCAGCAGGACGAATTTCAGTAATAATGACGTAAATAAAAAGGTAATCGCAGGGGATACGGGTAAAACCAATATTCCCGCCGGACTCGAGAAGCTTTTGAAGGCATATCCTGATTTTCTGGAAAAAGCCGATGAGAATAACCTGTACTGGAAAGACGGAACAGTAATGGTGTGGGATGACGGTATTGAAAATAAATCGCATGATGAGAAGCTTGATAACCCTGACCTTGAGGATATGATGAGCCAGCAGTATGTTAAGGGCGCGAATTGGGATGAGCCGCCCGCTGAAAATTTTGAGCCGGGCAGGATAAGGTATGAACCATTCTTTACAAAGATGTACGGCTCTTCATCCGGCGAAGTACAGCGTAATCTGGTAAACGTTAGCTGGCTGCCTTCGATCTGCGGATGTACAATTCAGTTCAATAATGTAAACGGCGCTGCGGATAAAATGAGGGAAGTAAGCGATGAGATCGAAGCAACCCTTGGCGCGCAGTTCCATAAATACGTAAGCAAAACTGCCGGCACATTCAACTGGCGCAAAATAGCCGGAACAAACCGGCTTAGCACTCATGCTTTCGGCACATCAATTGATATTAACACAAAGTACAGCAACTACTGGCAGTGGGATGGAAATATGGTATGGAAGAACCAGATACCGATGGAAATTGTCGAGATATTCGAAAAACACGGTTTCATCTGGGGCGGTAAGTGGTATCATTATGACACCATGCATTTTGAGTACAGGCCCGAGCTTACGATGGAGTAGTTTTCGCATTCCCGCGTAAGCGGGAATCTATAACTGTCATTCCTGAACATAGTTTGGACGATCAGTCATAAAATTCTTGTTTCTATTCACCCATTATTCTTTCAATTTCATTAATTTCCTTTGGTGCTTTATCTGATAACACAACATAACCATCACTTGTAACCAGGATATCATCTTCAATCCTTACGCCGATGTTGTAATACTCCTTACTTACACCTTCGGTACCTTCTTTAATATATATTCCGGGCTCAACTGTAAGTACCATTCCGGGCTCAAGCAGCCTGTCGTTTTTGCCGGGTGATTTGTAGCTTCCGGCATCGTGTACATCAAGCCCCAGCCAATGGCTGGTGCCGTGCATGAAGAATTTGAAGCTATCCTCGCCTTCCTTCTGCAGCCCCAGTGTTTCAAGCCCTTTTTTTACAATTGATCTGGCAACGCTATCAACCTGGTTGAATCCAACTCCGGGCTTAATGAATTTTATAGCTTCCTTCTGCGCCGCAAGCACTATTGAATATATTCGTTTCTGCGCAGGCGTGAATTTCCCGTTCACGGGAAAAGTGCGCGTAACATCGGCGGAATAATATCCATACTCCGCGCCAACATCCATAACTACCATATCGCCGTCCTCCATCATTCTTCGGTTGGTTTCGTAATGCAGGGTTGTGGAGTTTGGTCCGGAACCTACGATTGAAGGGAATCCGTTCCGAACGCTGCCTTCTATCCTGAAATTATATTCAAGCACCGCCTGAAGCTGGTACTCGTACATTCCGGGTTTACATGCCTTCATTGATTCTATAAGTGCATTGCCTGTTATATCAATAGCCCGCTGAAGCTGCTCGATCTCATAACTTGATTTAAACAGCCGCATTTCTGCTATCCTGTCATTAATTGCTGTAGATTTGACACCGGCTTTGTTTATAATAGACTCGATATAATAGTCGGACTTTGAATAGTAGATCTTTCTTCCATCTTTGATATATTTCTCCAGCCGGGTTTTGAATTCCTTAATATCAAACGCCTCATTTGCTCCGTAAACGGAAACAGCATCTGCTGTCCCTGTAACAGGTCCCGTCCATACTTCCCACATCGGATTCTTTTCCTGAACATAAAGGGTGTACTGATTGGCAGATGCCGGATCGATAATCAAAGCTGATTGCGGCTCTTCGAACCCGGTAAGGTAATAGAATTCACTTGACTGCCTGTAGTCATGGTCAACATCTCCATTCCGGTTATAAACCGGGGCAGACTGCATCACAATTATTCCATCTGTAATTTCTGCCGCGAGCTTATCTCTTCGTTCTTTAAAAACCTGTGAATCGAACTGCTGCGAGTATGTGAAGAAGTTAATCGCAGTTAATGCGATGAGGGCGCATTTAATACGGAATTTCATGAAAGTTTTGATTGATTTGCTTCAAGATAACTCAAAAACTTTCGTTTTGCTACAGGCAGAATCGTCTGCGGGTACGAAAAATCCAGCCCCGTATCAAGCATATAAATTATCTGGTTCAGTATATCATCGGAGATCATGTAGTTCTTTAATACTTCATTCGGAATGGTGATAAGCCCAAGCTGCCGGCTGCCAACTTCTTTGGTCTTGAGGATCTTGTATAGATTCCTTTCATACTTCATTATTCTCAGCAGCCGCTCGCGGTTATCGGGGAGTATGAAATATCCCTGCAGGATATGATCTGAACTAATGCCTATGGCTTCGATAGATATATTCTCATCTACGAAATCATAAATAGCCCTGCCGTTTTCAAGCAGCCGGTTCAGGTGAGCAAACGCCCAGTGCATCAGCTCGAAGCTCTTTTCCAGCTCGTTGTTTATCTGCATTTGTTTCTCGGTGAATTCCTGCTCGTTAATTACGTCAGTATATTCCTTGCCGAATATCCTGTAGTGGTTTTGCAGAATATCTGCAAGCTGTGAATATATGTTTATGAGCATTTGGTAAGTAGGGTATAAGCGTGATTCGTTTAGCTCGATCTCGCAAAGCCTGAACTTGTTCAGCAGAAGGTATTTGGAGCTTTCGAGATCGTTAACAGCGGTAAAATCATTAATGCCTATCAGCCTGCTATCCATTTGGTATTTTATTTATATTATTAAATAGAATCCGTCTGCCTCAAAAGCAATTTACACTGTTGTATTTTCTCCTTGTCGTAATTTTAGCAATGATTTCAGCATTTGTCAAGGGAATAATGGAAAATATGAATGGAACTTTATATATTTCAGGGATGTATGATAAACAGGATTGAAACAGGTCTGAATTTAGTCTATATTTGGACGAACATATCATTCAACATGAACTTCACTGAAAATATAATTCCAATTAGCAACTTAAAAGCAAACGCTTCTAAAGTAGTTGAAGATGCTTATGTTAATAACCAAACATATGTAATTACACAAAATGGTTATGCTAAAATGGTGCTTATCGGGATTAAAGAATACGACAGGATGCTTAGAGAATTGAACAATCTTTCAGGATTCAAAAAGAAACAGAATCTCGAAAAGAAGATTTCAAAGATTGAGAAAAACCCGAATAAGGGAAAAAAATAAACTAACTTGGCGGACAAAAGATTCTTCAAATACTTAGATGAAGAAGGCAGGGAAAGACTCCGATTCAGAGTAATTACATCAAAAGGTAAGGTTATTGATATCGTCATCCAGTATGAAACTTATATTAATAATAAATGGGTTCCTGTAGTAAGGTATGATTGTGCGCATGGTTTTTTTCACAGGGATATTATGAATCCTGACGGTACTCAAGATAAGGAATCAATATCCATTGACATGCTGGAAGTAGCCATAGACTATGCTGAGCAGGATCTGAAAGACAACTGGAATAGATATAAATCAAATTTTAAGACTAAATCAAAATGACAAAGAGGGAAAAAATAAACAGGAATATCGGATTGAGCTTTGATTTTATAAGAGAAACGATCAGAGAACCAAGTCTGCTGGATGTAGTTCCGGATGGTTCTGAAATTGAGTTTATTGAGAAAGATTTTGTAAGAAAAGATAAGAAAAATTCTAACAAAACGAAGTTTTACAAGGTAAGGTCAATATTTGAATCCGCAAAAAGTTAGTTGTTTCCTAACCACTCCTTAAGCCTCTCAGCCGCTTTTTTGCCCGCGCGTTTTTCGAACTCTTCGAAGTCGTTCCTGATCATTTCTTTGATATTTTCAACTGACCCAAATTCCTTAAGCAGCTTTTGTGCAGTGGCTTTGCCAATGCCTTTGATCTCTTCAAGCTCGCTTTTTAGTGTTCGTTTATCGCGTAAAGAGCGGTGAAATGTGATCGCGAACCTGTGCGCTTCATCCCTTACCCGCTGCAGCAGCTTCAGGCCGCTTGAGGTTTTGGGTATAGACTGTGCATCATTAGCGCCGGGTAAAAAAACTTCTTCAAGCCTCTTTGCGAGTCCGATTATGTTGAGGCTGCTAAGGCCGATATCATTCAATACCTTCACCGCGCTGGATAGCTGCCCTTTGCCGCCATCGATAACTATCAGATCAGGCATTGAGTCGAAGCTGGGGTCGGGGGTGTAAGCCTCACCCCCGGTTTCATTTTCGTTAGTTGTGAGATCTTGTTTTATCACCTCACCCCCCGTCCCCCTCTCCTCGGAGGAGAGGGGGGGAAGAGTGTACTCTATTTTTTTGTCACCTGTTAATTTCAGGACTTTGTCCCCCTTTTCTTTCAGGAGGGGGGTTGGGGGTAAGGTCGACTTCTTAATTTCTTCCTCATCCAACATTTCGGGGACATTGCTCCCCTCTCCTTTCAGGAGAGGGGTTGGGGGAGAGGTCGACTTCTTAATTTCTTCCTCATTCAACATTTCGGGGACATTGCTCCCCTCTCCTTTCAGGAGAGGGGTTGGGGGTGAGGTCAAATATCCTTTGATCTCAGCAACCACTTCATCCAGCGAGTTCATTACATCATTATTCCTGAATCTCAAAAATTTATACCCAATATTCTCCAACTGTTCTTGTCTAATCTTGTCATACTCTCTAGTATCTTCTTCGTCATGGATACTTCCGTCAATTTCAATTATCAAGTGCATTTCATCACAGTAGAAGTCAACTATATAATATCCTATTGGATGCTGTCTTCTGAATTTGAAGTTTCCGGCCTTTTTATTTCTTAGAGCACTCCATAGTTTTTTCTCCGCAGAGGTTTCACTTTTTCTTAATGCACGCGCTTTTTCTTTTTGATAAGGGATATCAGGTTTTATCACCTCCCCCCCCATGGATTTTAGGTTGTCCTGGGGAATGTACACCTCACCCCCCGTCCCCCTCTCCTCGGAGGAGAGGGGGGGTAGAGTGTGCTCTAATTTCTTATCACCTGTTAATTTCAGGACTTTGTCCCCTTTTTCTTGCAGGAGGGGGGTTGGGGGTAAGGTGATCATGTCTTCCGAATTCAACTCGTCCTGAGGTGAGGTGGTAATTAAATTTTTCTCAGCAAGCTTTCTGAACCTGCGAAAGATTACTTCGCGCATGGATGCGAAGTCGTCGGGTCTGCCAACCTCATTCAGTGATGACTGGATCTTAAACTTGCGGTAATCACTTTTCTTCGGCCTGCCGTCGATAAAAACTACCATTGATGCGACTGTATCGGTGCCCTGAATGTTGGAAATATCGTAACACTCTATTCTCCGCGGAAGCTTTGTAAGCCGGAGATCGCGTTTCAGAGAGGTAACGGAGTTTGGAATGAACTCCCGTTTCAGCCTTTGCAGCTTCAGCTCGTCAAGCATATACCGCGCATTGGTCTTTACCATTGCCAGAAGCTGAACTTTTTCACCGCGCTTGGGTATCTTGAAATCAACTTTTTTGCCGAAATTCTTCTGAAACCATGCGCCGAATGCCTCTATGCTGTTCTCGCCGTCTTCAGCATCTTCCGGCAAATGTATCTCATCAGGTATAAATGAATTTTCACTGTAATATCTGAAAATCACACTTTCGAGTATTTCTCCAGGTTCTTTATCTTCAACTGAATCCAGGTAGTAATGGCGCTTGCCGATCACTTTCCCGTCGCGGATATTCAGTATCATAGCGCAGGCATCATCTTCTTCCTTTACGTAATTAATAATATCCTTATCGAGATATTCCTCTGAAACTATTTTTTGTTTATCCGTATATACGGTCAGCGATTCTATTTTATTCCTAAGCTGTGCCGCTTCTTCAAATCTTTCATTTGCCGCCGCTTCTCTCATTTTTGAATCAAGCTCTTTTATAAGCGAAGCAGTTTTACCGTTGAGCACCTTTTCAATTTCATAAGTCATCTCATTGTACTTTGCCTGCGATACAAGTCCTTCGCAGGGGCCTTCACACTTGTGTATGTGATACTCCAGGCACACTTTGAATTTCTTTTTCTCAATTGCTTCCTGGGTGATGTTGAGATTACAGGTACGGATCATGAACAGCTCGCGCAGCATCTTCAGTGAAAATTTCATAGTGCCTACATCAGTGTACGGACCGAAATACTTTGAGCCGTCATTCCTGCGCTTGCGCGTGGGGAAAACGCGCGGGTAGGGCTCGTTGGTTATCACAATGTAGGGGAATGACTTGTCATCCTTAAGGTTAACATTGTACCGCGGCTTAAGCTGCTTTATCATGTTCATTTCGAGGATAAGGGATTCCACCTCGCTATCGGTATTGATGATCTCTACATCGCGGATAAGCGATATCATTTTTGTAAGCCTCGGCCCAACCGGTTTTGACATAAAATAAGAACGTACGCGGTTGCGCAGGTTTTTTGCTTTGCCAACATATATCACCTTCCCGGCTTTATCTTTAAATTGGTAGATCCCGGGGTTGCCGGGCAGGCTGCCAAGCTTTATCTCCAGCGGTGTGCGCTCTGCGGCTTCGATGCTATTATTTTCTGTTTCTTCTGACATTGACTAATGTATCACGAATGTAAATCACATAGAACATGAGCGGTGGCGATTTTCGTAATGATTGTTAATTTGTAAGAAATTTTAAAGTCAAATCGCCTTTCTGCATTTGGGTCTTTATTTACGCGTAAATCAAATACTTATGATTTTTTATTTTCTATAAATCTTGACATTACACATTCCATGTATTAAATTGCATTCAATTATTAAACAATGTTCAATTAATAAACAAAGTTTACAAAATTGGGAACCGAAGATAGAAAAGAACGGGAAAAGCTTGAAATGAGGCAGTTGATAGTAAAAACTGCGATGCAGCTTTTCATTGAAAAAGGGATGGAGAATGTTTCTATAAGGGCTATTGCCGAAAAGATCGAATATTCGCCCGGCTCGATTTACTCTTATTTCAAAGATAAGGGAGAAATAATTCACGCAATACATACCGAGGGGTTCGAAAAACTTTATGCGCTTCAGAAAACTCTTGATGATGTAAAGGATCCCGCAGAGAAACTGAGGCGTATGGGCAGGCTGTACATGCAGTTTGCAATGGAAAACAAAGACTATTATGATCTCATGTTCATAGCTAAAGGAGTCGCAGAAAAGATATCAGAAAAACAAGAGTGGGATGTTGGCCAGCGTTCATTTAACTATTTAAGAGATAATGTTAAAGATCTGATTGACCTTGGATTGATAAAGAATGCTGATGTTGACTCTGCCACATTTGCTGTCTGGGGATACGTGCATGGAATGTCGGCTCTGATAATCAGAGGGAGGTGTGCGATGCTTCCCGATGAAGTAGTGAAAAACATGACCGAAGGAAGTCTGCATTTTATGTATGAAAGCCTTTTTCAGAATAAATAGGAATAGAAAAAATGGCACAGATCATTAAAGGAAGAAAGTTCGCAGGGTATGATGGAGATTTTGTAGTGTTCCTTATTGGAATGCGTGTTAACAATTGGCTGAAGATCCATAAATGGCTGCCTGTTGCAATGGCGATGCCAAAAATGATAAAAGAGCTTTACGGGAATCCGGCCAGTGGATTCTTAAGTGAAACAAGCTGGTTCGGCAGAACCACAATTTCATTACAATATTGGAAATCATTTGAACACCTCGAATCATACGCTAAGAATAAAGACCTTGAACATTTCCCCGCATGGAAAAACTTTAATATGAAGGCGCGGCAGAGCGGAGTAGTAGGCATTTGGCATGAAACATATAAGATCACAAAAGGCAGTTACGAAAATATCTATGTTAATATGCCTGTGTTCGGACTCGGCAAAGCAGGCAATATGGAAGAAGCCAGCGGAAACTTTGAGCATGCGAAAGAAAGGCTTAACAAACAGCAAGCTCCAAATAGCAAATAGCAAATACCAAACAACAAAAAACAACCATCAATTATCAATTATCAATTACAACAATTCATGCAAACGATCTTAGGTTCAACAGGAATTATAGGAAAAACTCTGGCTAAAGAGCTGACCAAATATACAAATCAAATAAGGCTTGTCAGCCGCGATCCAAAAAAGGTGAATGAGGGAGATGAACTGGTTAAAGCCGACCTGCTGAATAGCAGCCAGATTCTCGATGCTGTCAAAGGATCGGAAATAGTTTATCTGACCGCAGGACTAAAGTACGATACTAAAACGTGGCAGTCGCAATGGCCGGTGATTATGCGTAATGTGATCGACGCCTGCAAAGCTGCGGGCAGCAAGCTGGTTTTCTTTGATAACGTTTATGCTTATGGCAGGGTAAACGGATGGATGACCGAAGAAACTCCGTACAAACCTGTGAGCAAAAAGGGAGAAGTCAGAAGACAGATAGCCGAAATGCTTATGAATGAGGCAGGTAAGGACGGGTTTAGAGCAATGATAGTGCGGGCAGCGGATTTTTACGGCGCAGGCACATTAGCATTTGCAACCGCAATGGTGTTTGAAAGATTTCAAAATGGGAAATCAGCTCAATGGCTGATAAGCGATAAATTCAAACATTCATTTACATATGCAAAAGATGCGGCAATAGGCACTGCGATGCTTGGAAATAATGATTCCGCTTTCAATCAGGTTTGGCACTTACCCACGGATATGAATGTATTGAGCGGAAAGGAATTTATTGAGCTTACAGCGAAGGAATTCGGCGTGAAACCGAAGTTCATGAATGTTTCCCGTTTTATGCTGAAACTGATAGGTATGTTCAATTCAATTATCAAAGAGTCAGTTGAAATGACTTACCAAAATGACAGCGACTACCTGTTTTCAAGCGCTAAGTTTGAAAAAACGTTCAGCTTTAAAACCACACCGTATGCTCAAGGTATCAAAGAAACAGTGAAGCAAACAACAAATACCAAATAGCAAATAACAATTAACACAAAACAAATACCAAATAGCAAATACCAAATAGCAAATACCAAATAGAATCAATTAAGAGTTAATATCAATAAACAATCTACAATTTTTTATGAAAAAAGTACTCATCCTCATCATTTTATTCTCTGCACTGGTTTATTCTCAGGATAAAGGTATTATAAACGGAAAAGTAACCGATAAGGAAACACAAAATCCGGTTCCCGATGCTGCAGTCACAATACTGAACACGGATCTAAAAACAGTCACCGATGCTGCAGGGAATTTTCAATTTCTTAATGTCCCTCTCAGAACATACGAGATCAAAATAACCTGCCTTGGATATGATGCCTTTATCCATACGGATGTTGTTGTGAATTCTTCAAGACCTGCGGATGTTCAGGTGGAACTGCTGCCATCCAACATAACAACTGAGCAAATTGACGTAGAAGGAAAATACTTCCAGAGATCCACCGACGTAAGCACAAGCAGCTATAATCTTGATTTCGAAGAAGTACGCCGTGCGCCCGGCGCCGTTGAAGATGTTTCCAGAATGCTTCAGATCATGCCGGGAGTTTCTTCCGCTAATGACGGCCGAAATGATCTTATAGTTCGCGGCGGCTCGCCGGCAGAAAACCTGACAATGATAGATGGTATAGAAATTCCAAACGTGAACCATTTTCCCACACAAGGCTCATCCAGCGGGCCCATCGGAATGATAAATGTGAAATTTATCGATAATGTAAATTTTTCCACAGGTGGTTTTTCCGCCAGGTACGGAGATAAGCTATCTTCGGTAATGGATATCAAATTCCGTGATGGTTACAGAAAACGAATCCTAAGCGATATCAATCTTTCTACAGCAGGGTTTGGTGGAATTTTCGAAGGTCCGCTGTTTACTAAAAAAGGTTCATTTATCCTTTCAGTGCGAAAGAGTTACCTGAATCTGATTCAGGGGGCGATCAGGCTTGCAGCTGTGCCTGATTACTGGGATTTCAACCTTAAGGCGGCATATGACATTGATAAAAATACTAGGCTAAGCCTTATAGGACTTGGCGGCCTTGATAAGATAAGCTTTGCGGGAGAGTCTGATGAGATCAGCGACGAGAATCCATACGGTAAGGCCGAGGGAAACCAGCAGCAATTTACCGCAGGGCTCAATTTAAAAAAGCTATTTAAGAAGGGGTATTGGCAAAATATTGCCGCAAACTCAACATCATATGCTTTTTACACCAATTACGATCTGAAAACAGATGATTTACTGTTCAGGTATAAATCTTTTGAATCTGATTATAATTTCAAAAGCGAGCTGTTTTACAGGCTTAACTCATCAAACAATATTATCGCGGGAGGATCATTTCGTTACATAAGGTTCAGGAACGAAACATTCTATGCTGCAGATACATCAACGTTCGGCAATCCAATCCCGGAAGCGAATATAAACGTAGAGAATACTTATCGCAAAGCGGCCGGATATTTTCAATACACATTAAAATTACCCGGCAACAAAGTGATAGTGAACGCTGGCGCAAGAGTTGATTATTTTTCGGGAATAAAGAAGAATATATCAGTTTCGCTCCGGCTTGGGTTAAGTTACAGCATTTTTCAAAACACTACTTTAAGCGCGTCAACAGGGATCTACTACCAGGCGCCGGAATATATCTGGCTTAGCTCTGACCCACGCAATGATGAGCTGAAGTATGTTCGCTCTGTACATTATGTTGCAGGTATTGAGCATCTGTTCACTCCCGAGCTGAGGCTTTCTGTTGAGGCGTACAAAAAGGATTACTCAGACTACCCGGTAAGTACGGTGATACCGACTTATGTTTTGATCAGCGGCGGAACAGAAAACGGACCCAACCTGATGTATGGGCAGGCAGTTAGCGCAGGTTATGGGTATTCCCGCGGCATCGATATATCATTGCATAAAAAACTCACCGGAAACGGTTTCTACGGAATGTTAAATTACTCATTGAGTGAAAGCAAAGTAACCGCTTTGGAAGGCGGACAGAGGCCGGCATCCTTTGACTACAGGCATAATATCACTATCATTGCCGGCTACCAGATCACAAATGACTGGCTGGTAGGCATTAAGCTAAGATACACCACAGGGAGGCCATATACACCATTCGACGTGAATGCTTCCATTGTATCAGGCAGGGGAATAGCAGATTTCAGCAACTTTAACGGTGCGCGCTACAAAGATTACAACAGGGTTGATCTCAGGGTTGATAAAAAATGGAATTTCAGGAATCTCAGTATTGTAACCTATATTGAGCTTCAAAATACTTTCAACACAGAAAATGTATATTCATACTTCTGGAATGAGTACAAAAATGAACAGGGAACAATTTACCAGTGGAAATTTCTGCCTGTAGGCGGGTTCAGCATTCAGTTTTAGAGCTGTCATGGCAAAATAAAAAAAAGCTGCTATTATAGAGGCAGATTTCATACAAAATGACTTTTGATATGTGAGATCTGCCCTTACTTTTGTCTTCGCCGTTACTCCGGAAAAAAATCACGTGCCCCAAAAAATTTGAGGATGTAAAGTATCACCATAAATACTGCCGGTTCAACCGAATTTCAACCCTTTTTATGATAAAGAGGTTAAGTCTCCCTCGTGTAATTCCGGTAGTAGATTTTAAGGTAAAAAACATTGAAAAAAGCTCTGAAAGTACAATCTTAAATTTTTCTCATTAAACATTGAGTTTATTCTCTAGCAGTTTTACGTTAGAAAACTTCGGGTTATACCCTATACAGTGATTCCATTAAATTTTCGGTTTAAATGGTAATTTGATTTATACTTACGATAAACGATTGTTTTAGGGTTCACCCGCCGGCTATATTTGTATCACTAATTCGGTAGGGAAGCCCAATAGCAGAAAAGATTTTTTTTAAACATTAATTTAAAAATCTTTTCAGAAAGGAAATCACAGTCGTGATGAATGCTATTAAATCCCAGTTCACACAGAAGCAATTGATCGTTTTACTTTCAGGGCTTCTTTTTTTATTTATCACAGTTTATTCTTCTTACGCACAGCAAACTTTAAGCAAACCCGATAAGCTTAATACATGGACACCTGAGTATCTTGTTCATGCACCGGGCGATAATCCTTACACTGCAACCAGGACAAATTTTACCATCACAATGAGAGACGGCGTTATTATCGACTGTCTTAAATGGATTCCCGATGCACCGGCTCCGGTTGGCGGATGGCCGACAGTTATTATGGTTCACGGTTACGGCGACAGTAAAGAAACACTTTCAGAGTTTTGCCGCATGCAGGCTGAATATGGTTATTATACCATGACCTTCAGCGTTCGCGGCCAGGGCTTATCAGGCGGACTTTCAAACCTGATCAGCAGAACTGAAGCTATGGATTTTAAGGAAATCGTTGACTTCGTAAGAAATGATACCGCAAACGGCGTTGGCAGAGATAAGATCCTCGTAATGGGCGGCTCACAGGGCGGCGCAGTTCCCCTGATGGCAGCTTCAATGGGCGGTTTGAATGTTAAAGCTATCATTAACTCAGTTGCTCCTCCGAACTTCGCTTCAAGCTGGATCGAGAACGGATGCGTAAAGATGACATTATTATGGACTATTGAATACAACCAGGATACAGCAAGATACAATGGCCAGGTTAACAGGATGAGCGACTGGATCTACGCTGAAAACAAACAGTATTGGGATAGCCTTGCTTACTGGCTTCCAAAGGATAGAGACTTCACAAACATTCTTTCAAACAACAATATACCTCTTCTTGTAGAAGCTTCATGGCAGGACAAATTCTTTAACGCTGACGGATGGCTTCAGAACATTCACCTCGTAAACTCACCGATGTCATCATACATGGGCGCTGTACAGGGTCATGGCGGTGAGCACTCTGCAACTGAGGATCAGTGGCATATGGATTGGTTCAACAACTTCTTCTTCCAGAATCTTTGGGGAATGCAGACCAACATATACTCACAGGCTAAATACCAGTATGCATCAACAACTTCACCGGTAGTAGGCCAGTACTGGAGCTTCTCACACGATAGCTCACAGGCACTGCTTAAATCAGTAAGCCAGAACACAAGGCTGTACTTCAACAACAATGGCAAGCTGAAGACTACCGCAAATAACAACTGCTGGCTGCCGGATGTTGATCTTTTCACAAACGATATAAGGAACAACTATACAATTCAGCAGGCTGTAAATGATGAGTTCAAAGGCACAAACTTCACAAATAACTTCAAGATCGATAAGAACGTATACCAGACAGGCGCATTGACACAGGATATGGAAATGACAGGTACACCTTCAATAAAGATGGACTATATTTCAACCTCAAAACCGTTCGTACAGTTCAACTTCCAGGTTTACGAAGTGTTCCCCAATGGTACAGAGAGATTTGTTACAAGGCTTAACTATGAGGACAGGAACAATAACTACGGATTCCTTCCCGAGAGAAAACAGGTAACATTCCGCGGCCAGGGCCATTCACATATCTTCAGAAGCGGAAGCAAGATCAAGGTTGTATTGACAAATCTTGACCGTACCACAGAAGAAGTACCGTTTTTCGGAACAAACCCGTTCGTACTGCCGGCAATGAAAAAGGGTGTTAGCATCATGATGCTTACAAATAACTTCTACATTGATCTACCTGTAAGGCCTTCAGGCGGCGATAACACACCAAGCACCATGTTCATGGAAGATAA
This sequence comes from Ignavibacteria bacterium, assembly GCA_041917655.1. GTDB lineage: Bacteria > Bacteroidota > Ignavibacteria > Tepidaquicellales > OLB5 > OLB5. The sequence continues at coordinate 168,146 of JAYRXC010000023.1, forward strand.
TACGCCAACAGTTGAGAATACTAACCCAACAAAGTTCGAGCTTAACCAGAACTTCCCAAATCCGTTCAACCCCAATACTGTGATCAGCTATTCAGTAGCTAAAGCAGAAAAAGTTGAGCTGAGAGTATATGATATGCTTGGAAAAGAAGTACAGGTACTCGTAAACGACGTAAAAAACCCCGGTTCATATAATGTTGTCTTCAATGCGGCGAACCTTTCAAGCGGTGTGTACTTCTACAGACTGACTGCAGGCAGCTTCACAGATATCAAGAAAATGACATTAGTAAAATAATACCGCAGCATAGCGGGATCCTTGATCCATAAGGAAACAATAATAGGGAAGTTGTTTTCATAAAAACCAAAAGGAATGAGGGGCTCACCTGAAAAATACACGGAAGAAAACGGTGACCCCTTGTTCTGAAGGTAAGAGCAGAGAGAATCAAAGCTTCTAAGCAAAAAAGTGAAAAGGCAGTAAGGCAAAAGTGAAAAGGCAGTAAGGCAAAAGTGAAAAGGCAAAAATAGAATCAAAGGCTTAGAAACAAGAGCTTAGAAACAAGAGCTTAGAAACAAGAGCTTAGAAGCAAAAGAAAGAAGAGCAGCAGCAAAGCGATAAAAGCAGCAAGATAGCGAGGCAGCAAAGCAGCAAAGCAGTACAAGAGGAAAAATAAAAAATCTATTTTTAACATACAATAAAGGAGAGTTTTAAAATGGAATTTATAATAATGTTCGCAATCGCAATGTTCGCAGTAGTACCGTTCGCAGCAGAGGGCATCAGGATCTACTTGAGCGAATAACAAAGAGGGTTTATAAGAGTTTGCTGTTACCCCCCGCTTCTGCGAAACAGCAATAGAAATTCCGCAGAAGCAAAACTCCCCGGTCCGAAAGGCCGGGGCTTTTTTTAGGTCAAAAATCAAATAGAAAGGAGCAAATACCAAAAACCAAATAGCAAATGTCAGACGTGAAACGTGAAATGTCAGACGTGAAACGCGAAAAGTCAAATGCCACATTTACTCAGTTACCTACACACCTACTTATCTACTCAACAACTGACCTACTAACCAACTTACCAGCTCACCAACTCACCCACTCAATACACTCAATACACTCAATACACTCTATACACTTAATTTCTTAATCCGAAATCGCCAATCCGCACTCCGAAATCCCTCAGAATCCTCATTTCCGTGCTCTTTTTGGGTAAAATCGTATCCCCCCCATACGTTAGAGATTTTAACAAATTTCTCATACAGTGATTAGTGGAAAACTTAGGTTTTGAGGGTAATTGTGTATTTACTTAGGTTTACGATTGTTTCGCGGCACCTGCGGGGACTATATTTGTAGTACTAATTCGGTAGGGAAAGAAAATAGCAGAAGAGATTATTTAATAATAAACTTTTCAGGAAGGCAATTTTATAAAATGAAAGCTATTAATTTCCAAAACCAGGTAATGAAGCATATGAAGGCAGCCAGCCTGTTCGTGCTTCTTTTTTTATGCACTGCAGCAAGCGCATTTGCAGGTGATCTGAACCAGGCTAATCTTGCACCGATTACATTAAGCTCTGAGGAGCTCCTGCAGGCAGATATGCTTTCAGTTGAGAACAATACTCTTTTCAGCTTCTCAATACCCCAGCCTGAGTATGTGAGGCTTTCAGTTTTTGATAACAATGGCAGGGAACTGGCCGTTCTGATTGACGACCAGAAACCGGCAGGCGAGTTCAGCGCAGAGCTGATAAAGGCAAAGCTGACAAAAGGCTCATATTATTACCGCCTGGTTGTTGGCAAGTACAAAGAAGTAAGAAAGCTCAATATCATAAAATAGTCTTCCGCTTTACTTAAGAGTGTAACAAAGTAACCCCTGTAACGCAGGGGTTTTTTTATGGGCTTCCCGGAAGAAGTGCCGTCTATGTAGATCATTTTTCTAACATGGAGGCACAGAAACGAAGAAAGAATATTTTTTAGAGTGGTGGAATATACGTCAAAGTACATAATCAAAATCAAAAGCCTTACACATGAATTACACTGATTGCTCGAATCATCGAATGAGTTTGCTATCATAGTTCCCAGGCCGGAGCTTGGGAACGAGAAAAAACAGATCATATTTATTGACCCCATCGGGGTCAAACATTTATGGAAAATTTCGCCTTAACAAATTCGACTCCATCGGAGTCGCACTTGATTCCTGGCTCAAGGCCTCCCCTAAATCCCCTCCAAAGGAGGGGACTTGAAATTGCGAATCTTCTAACCCCTCCTTTGGAGGGGCGTTTCAGCGCAAGCTGAAACGGGGAGGGCGAACCTTTAAGATTCAAGTCAGCCAGATTGTGCCGTTGTGTTGATTAACAGGAATGCATCTTGAAGCGTTACTGATTGTAAAATCTATTCCATTTCTCAAAGTCTCAACAATCCCCGGATAAATGGCTCAGATGCATTCCCTACATAAATTAATCTAACCCATTCTTTGTAAGGGTGTTATAGCGCAGGCTGAAACGGGGAGGTAAATATCGCCAGGTCGTTCTTCTTGACTCCATCGGGGTCAACATTTATAGAGAATTTTTCCATAACCATTCCGACTTCATAAGAGTCGCACATGAGATATGTGTATGACCCCGCTGGGGTCATTTTGATTTTATGGATTCATAGTTATAAACGTGTGACCGCTAGGCGGTCAGTTTAATGCGTTCCCAAGCAGGAGCTTCGGAACGAGTGGCCAATTTCTGAAACCACAATATATAAATGTGATTAGAAGAATTTCTTGTTGGATCTGGACTTAAAAATGCCGTACAAAGCTTGTTTATTCACAATTTTACAGCTTAATATGCAGTTTTTCTCTAGAAAGGGAACTTGAAACCTCCCCTATACACGTTAGAAACTATCGGACTACCGTTATACAGTGAATGCATGAATGTTTAGGTTTTGGGTGTAATTTGGCAAATACTTGTAAAAACGATTGTTTCAGGGCTCGCAACGGGGCTATATTTGTAACACTAATTACGTAGGGAATATATAGCAGAAGAGATTATTTTTTGTTAAACATTAATCTTTTCAGAAAGGACATCTATATAGATGAATGCTATAAAACCCAAAAATCCACCTAAGAGGCTGATATTTTATATCGCAATGCTTCTTTTTTTTATGACCTATACTGGGATAACTTACACCCAGTACAAAGTCATGAAAAAACCAGGAAACCTTAACAGCTGGACTCCAAATCATTTATTACCCAGTTATACAGATAACGTTTACACGGTTACGCGTACTGACTTTACCATCACAATGCGCGATGGCGTTATCATTGATTGCCTGAAATACATTCCCAATGCAACAATTCCTGCCGGCGGATGGCCGACAGTTATCATGCACCACGGCTACGGCGATCACAAAGAAACGCTGGCAGATTTCTGCCGCGCACAGGCTGAATACGGCTACTATACTATGACATTCAGCGTACGCGGCCAGGGACTCTCCGGCGGACAGTCGAACCTCATCAGCACACTCGAAGCAGACGATCTGATCGAGATAGTGAACTGGGTTAAGGCAGATTCAGTAAACGGCTCAGCGCCTTCGAAGATCCTCATCATGGGCGGCTCACAGGGCGGAGCAGTTCCTATGATAGCAGCAGCAAGAGGCATGCAGGTAGCAGCTATTATCAATTCTGTTGCACCCCCTGATTTTGCATCAAGCTGGATAGAGAACGGTTCAATTAAAATGACCTTCCTCTGGACAATTGAATATACATCTGATACCGCAAGATATAACTCACAGGTTGACAGAATGAGCAACTGGGTTTATGCGGATACAAAACCATACTGGGATAGTCTTTACAGGTACCTGCCTATAAACAGGGATTTCGTGAACCTTCTTCCTAATATTACAACCCCGGTTCTCATCGAAGCAGCATGGCAGGATAAGTTCTTTAACGCAGATGGCTGGATGCTCAATATTGATAAGGTTACATCTCCGATGACATCCTATCTCGGCGCAGTTCGCGGCCACGGCAGCGATATATCGTTAACTGAAGATGTTTGGCACATGGAGTGGTTCAATAATTTCTTTTTCCAGTATCTGTGGGGAATGCAGACACCGATCCATGACCAGGCTAAATACCAGTTTGCTTCAACCAAGTTCCCTGTTGTGGATAACCAGTATTTTTCATTTGAGCACGACAGCTCCAGGACACTTCTCAGGAACAGGACCACACCTTTAAGGCTTTACCTTAATAAGAGTGGTGTATTAAAGAATACTGTACAGAGCGGAAGCAACACAGTAACTATCAAAAATACCATCACGAACGGCTACACACTTCAGCAGGCAGTAAATGATGAATTCACAGGTTCAAACTTTACTTCTAAGTTCAAACGCGATTCAACAGTGTTTACATCAGCAGCGCTTACAGCGCCTTTAGAGTGGCTTGGCGCTCCGGTCATCAGGCTTGATTATAAATCGGCTGCTTCTACTTTCTGCCAGTTTAACTACCAGATATTCGAAGTGCTTCCCAACGGTACAAAACGTTTCATCAACCGTGCGAACTTCACAGACAGGAATTACACCAAGAACCAGAGAAAACAGGTAACATTCCGCGGCCATGCTCATTCACACATATTCCAGGCAGGCAGCAAGATCCAGGTTATCATTACCAATCTTGATAAGAATGTAACCGATGTACCCTTCTTCGGAACAAATCCGTTCGTGCTCCCGGTTATGAAAACAGGCGATCACACAGTATATCTTAGCAATAACGCGTATATCGAGTTCCCGATAAACACGCTCAACGGCATGAGAGGCGATGAGTTTGTAGAAGAGAACACAGTTACTGCGAACAGGTTTGAGCTTTCTCAAAATTATCCTAACCCGTTCAACCCCAGCACGGTAATAAACTACAGCCTGCCGGAAGCTCAGAATGTACAGCTTAAAGTCTATGATATTCTTGGAAAAGAAGTAAAAACGCTGGTAAGCGGAATTCAAAACCCCGGTTCATACAACGTAACTTTCGACGCTTCGGGTCTTGCCAGCGGTGTTTACTTCTATAAGCTTACAGCAGGCAGCTTTACAGAAATAAAGAAAATGACGCTTGTTAAATAAGCAAACTCAGATTTAAAAATGAAGTATTCAGCCGGGACATATTATTGGTCCCGGCAAATCAAAAGGATAAAATTGCAAATTAGAGGAGAATTTAGAAAATGTCACTGTTAGTATTGCCTGTCATATTCATGTTCCTGTTCCTGCCTTTCTTCATATTAGGCTACCTGTTCTACAGCAGCAAGCAGATGAAGAAGGCCTGAACCGGTAAACGCTGAATGAAAGGCAAAAGATAAAACATTATAGCACTCATCACGCTAATATGCATCGGGCCATTGATCCGGCCCTGTTGCTCCCAGAAGCCCCGTTTAATAGCCGGGGCTTTTGCTTTATTGAACAATGCACTACTTTCCACACTAACTTATTGATTTAATTGGTATTTTTCTTAAATGGATTGGAACAAATCACCTTTATTTGTAATTTTATACTATAATACACATAAAGGGAATACAATGAGATCAGCTAGAATGGTTCTTTTGGCTGTTTTTGCGCTATTATATATAGTGCAATCACCGGAAGCCCAGCAAAAAAGAGCAAGGGACGATTACGGCTACCTGAAGCTCCTTCCAAAATATACAGATGCACCGAACGTTGCAGTCACGAGGGTTGATTTTACCGTTACCCTGCGGGACGGCACTATACTTGATGCTTTGAAATTTATTCCTGAAGGCACACCGCCTACAGGAGGATGGCCCACTGTGATTTTTGTGCACGGCTACGGAGATAACAAGGAAACACTTGCCGGTTTTGCCAAAGCGCAGGCAGAATACGGATATTATACCACTACATTCAGTATGAGGGGGCAGGGTAATTCCACCGGCCTTTCAAACCTGATATCCAATATCGAAGCGCAGGATATGATAGAGTTCGTGAACTTCATCAAAAAAGATACGGTGAACGGGATCAATCCGGGCAACATACTTGTAATGGGCGGCTCGCAAGGCGGACTCGTTCCGTACATGGCATGCACAATGGGACTGAACGTGAAGACAATAATCTCAGCGCTTGCTCCTCCAAACTTTGCATCAAGCTGGATCGAGAACGGCTGTATCAAAATGACATTCCTATGGACTGTTGAATATACATCGGATACAGCGAGGTATACGCCGCAGGTTGACAGGATGAGCAACTGGGTCTATTCCGGCACTAAGCAGTATTGGGATAGCCTTGCTTATTGGCTCCCGCAGGGCAGAGATTTTATTAACGCAGTACCCAACAACCGTGTTCCGCTTATCATGGAAGGTTCATGGCAGGACAAGTTCTTTAACGCCTCCGGTATAATGAAAGCATCAGTGATGAATACCGGCTCAAGTTTCAGGCTGTATCTCGGCGCTGTGCAGGGACACGGCGGAGATAACTCTCCCACTGAAGATACATGGCATATGCAGTTCTTTAATGATTGGTTCTTTACGTGGCTATTCGGAACGCCCGGTACAAAAGTGCCCAACAGGTATGACTACGCTTATACAACACAGCCGGTAAACGGATTATACTGGAGCTTTGTTCACGATAGCGCGAAAGTTGATCTTCAAACAATAACGACGCCATACAGACTGTATTTTAATACAAGCAGCAGACTTACCACCACACCAAATAATTCTACAACCACACGTGTATCTGTGCGCAACCAGGTAACAGGCGGTCTAACGATGCAGGAAGCCGTGAATGAAGAGTTCACCGGCACTACTTTTACATCCAAGTTCAAAAAGAATTCAGTATCGTTTACAAGCGCCGTTTTGACTTCAGACAAAAAATGGATTGGCATCCCGAAAGTGAGCCTTGATTACCTTTCAACAGCATCAACTTTTACACAGTATAACTACCAGGTTTATGAAGTTAAATCTGACGGTACAGAAAAGCTTATTAACAGGATCAATTACACGGATAGAAACTACACCGCGAATTCAAGAAGGAACAAAGGGTTTGAAGGACAGGCGCATGCACATATATTCAAGGCAGGAAGCAAGATAAAGATAACCATCACTAACCTTGATACGGCTCCCGATGACCAGTGGTTCTTAGGAACGAACCCATTTGTGCTTCCGGTATTGAATAATGGATATAACTATCTATATTTAAGCAGCAAGTCTTATATTGACCTGCCGCTTATTCCGGTTACCGGAGACGAAATTTCCAGGGATGGAAATGAGAATCCATACAGCTTTGAGCTTGGGCAGAATTACCCGAATCCGTTCAATCCGGTTACAGTAATAAATTACCAGGTACCCCAAACAGGGCTTGTTACACTGAAGATTTTTGATATCCTTGGCAGGGAGGTTACTTCGCTGGTGAATGAAGTTAAGGATGCAGGAAGGTATAATATCACTTTTGACGGCTCAAAACTCTCAAGCGGGATATATTTCTATACGATAAGTGCAGGCACATTCAAAGATACAAAAAGAATGATGCTTGTAAAATAGGATCGATCAGGTTTATTTTTTAGAAAGCGGGCAAATGCCCGCTTTTGCTATCTATAAAATCGGGACTCAAATGGAAAAATTCTCTGAAGAACAGGTTATTTCAGCACTGAGCGCATTACCCGGCTGGGAATACAAGAATGGTTCTATTACAAAGACATTCAAAACACAAAGTTTTCCTGCAACTATCGGATTTGTTGCCGCGGCAGGTGCATATTGCCAGAAGAGGAATCACCACCCTGACTATATTACAATGAAATTTAAAGAAGTGGAAGTTTCTTTTTCAACACACTCAGCAGGCGGAATAACCCAAAACGATATTGATATTGCCGGCGATTTGGAAAAGATACCGATTTAAGAGCGTAATTGCGGTTTAGATGCAAATTTTATCACTTTTATTAATTTTAAATTTGATTTAAGTTGCTTAAATTCGTTAAATAAACAACTTTGGCTGAAGAAATATCAAGGCTGGAAAATCTTAAAAAAATGCTGCAGGATGACCCCCAGGATACTTTTGCACGGTATGCCCTGGGGCTTGAGTACATCTCGGCCGGCGATAATGAAAATGCAAGGGATATCTTTGAAGAACTTCGTGTGCTGGACCCCAACTATGTGGCAACCTATTACCAGCTTGGCAAAGTATACGAGCTTCTGGGAGATGAAAATGAGGCAAGGAAGGTTTATGAAAAGGGAGTGTATGTGGCTGCTTCGCAGGGTGATGATCATACAAAGCAGGAGCTTGAACAGGCGATAAACGATTTGCTTTGAAAAAAATAATTAACTTCACTATTTCTGAAAACTCTAAAATTATAGTATAGAATAACCTCTACGCTTTTTAAAACTAAAAACAAAAAAGAATGCTTAATAAAATATTCTGCTGTGTTGTTTTGCTATTTGCCGCTGGAATTACATACTCCCAGGCAAACTATAATGGCTGGAACATCTATACATCTTTCAGGGAAGTAAAAGGTGTTTCATTAAGCGGAAACTCTGTTTGGGCAGCTTCAACAGGAGGGCTATTCTCGTTTGATTCAGGTAATCCTTCGAATTTAAAAAAATATATCAGTCTGGATGGATTAAGATCGAATGAACTTACATCGGTGAGTTTTGGAAATGACGGACTTGTTTGGGCAGGTGCGTTTGATGGTTCAATAAGCGTTCTGAACACAGCGGATAACTCATGGAAGCAGATTTCTGATATAAATTCATCTACAGAGCCTTCAAAGAGGATCAACTCGTTTTACCAGTACGGCAATTTTATGTTCTTTGGTACCGAGTTCTGTATGGTAAAGTTCAATATATCGCAGTTCCAGTTTGTTGATCAGCCTTATACAAGGTTTGGTAATTTAGCGGTTCCAAATGCGGTGTATGATGTATTGGTTGTGAATGATACTGTTTGGGCGGCAACAAAGAACGGAATTGCATATGCAAACATAAACACAAATCTTCCTATTCAATCAAACTGGTCGGTATTTGTAACCGGCAATTCACCAATGAAAGATAATCTTTCAAATTGCCTCGCTTCATTTGACTCCAAAGTTTTCATTGGAACAGACAGTGGAATGGTATACTATCAGAACGGTGCTTTGAACACATATGCACCGGTATATAACGGCGTGCCCATAGAAGACCCTGTTTACAGGATGGCAGTATCGGGAGAAGTACTGTATTTTTCATCGTATTCGAATTATGATGGTTACCGCGGGAATTACAGAATATTCAAAGTCAACCGGCAGAACCTCGGTAATGCAGAGCTTGTTCAAAGCGGAACAGAAGTAAACTCACTTGAAGTAAATGCTGCGGGAGATTTGTTCATTGGTACAGTTACAAACGGGGTGGAAATCTACCGTAACAACACGCCCTCATTCGTGATCCCGAACGGACCTTATTCCAATCTGAATTTTAATGTATCTGTTGCACAGAACAAAGATTTGTGGGCTGTATCCGGTTCACTCGGAGATTGGGTTAACAGATCGGGGATATACAGGTATGACGGAACAAGTTGGTTCAACTATACGTATTCAGATTATCCTGTAATGGGTAACGGATGCTGCGGATGGGTATATGTTTATCCGGATCTTGGTGGAAATATATGGGTCGCAGGATTTGGTACAGGACTACTGAAGATAAATGGTAATAACGTAGAGAGATTCAACGACGCCAATTCAATTCTTCGTCCTTTTGATACACCCGGTTTTGTGCTGGTGAATGGAATTGACGAAGACAATTCCGGAAATCTATGGGTATTGAATAACAGGGTTCAGAATAATTTTGTGAATTTTACTCAAGGTATAGGATATCCTTCTCCTGTTGGAGAGCCTTTCGGGCTCCACGGCACTTTTTTGGTGATAGATAACTTTAACACCAAATGGGTTACTCTTCATCCAACCGAAGGATCATTAAGAGGAGTTATGTATTTCAATGAAAATACTTCTCCAACCGGCGGACTCATTCCTTTTTCACTTTTAGGAACTGATGTTACTCAGGTGAATGGTGTTATTGTAGATAAGAATGGTGAAGTTTGGATCGCGACAAACAACGGTGTGATAATTATAGCAAATCCGGAACAGGTAATAAATAATCCCGGCTCAATGCCTGCAACATATAAGATGCGTATAATTGAAAACGGGATCAGTACACCTCTTACCGAAAATGTACTTTCTTTAGATGTTGATGCGCTAAATAATAAATGGCTTGGTACAATTTCAAACGGAGTTATATATGTTTCACCTGACGGTTCAACGCTTCTTAACAGGTTTACTACAGCGAATTCACCATTATTAGATAACAAGATCACTTCGATAAAAGCTGATAAAAACTCCGGGAATGTGTATTTTGGCTCAGATCGCGGTATTGTTTCATACAGAACAATTGCCGTAAATCCACTTACTGAATGTGACAAGATCTCCGTGGGTCCAAATCCTTTTGTAATTCCATCTGGTTCATTGCTCAGGATAGACGGCTTGGTTGAGGAGTCGACCGTCAAGATCCTTTCGATAAGCGGTGTTCTGATAAATGAATTTGAAACCCAGGGCGGCAGGATCGCAAACTGGGATGGCAGGGATAAGAATGGCAACTATGTTGCATCAGGTATTTACGTAATAGCCGGATTTAATAAAGACGGCAGCAAAGTATGCACCGGCAAAGTGGCAATAGTCAGAAAATGATCTTTGCAGCTGTCCTATATGAAGACAGGAGAAAGCTTTTTCTTTTCCTGTTGTTTCTTTTCTACGCAGCTTTATCTTTTGTATTTTATCAATCAAGCCTTTTCAATTTTTATGTTCTTGATGATTTTGTAAGGCTCAGGGTTGTAATGGAAGGTAAGCTGCATGAAAATTTTCATTTCATTCCGGTTCCCCTTTTGCTCTACAGGCTTATCTACCTTTTATTCGGAGCTTCACCAATGCCGTTAAGAGCATTACACCTTATGTTAAACGCTGCAATGTGCATTTCTGTGTTCAGATTCTCGCTGCTGATGCTTAACATGTACACTACTACTCTATCAAAGAACAGAATACTTTTCATTTCGTTTACTGCATCGCTTTTATTCTGCCTGCATTATATCCATGTTGAAACAATTGTCTATTATTCAGAGCTTCATGAGATACTTTATAGTATATTTTATCTGAACGGGTTAATCTGTTATTTCCTTTATAAGAAAGATATGAAGTCCCGGCAATTTTGGCTCATGGTTATTTTCTATACTTTATGTATCCTTTCCAAAGAAACTGCGGCTACCTTGGTGTTATTTATAGCTGTATCTGAACTAATGTTTTTCAAAACAGGTCTCTTGCAGTTAGTTAAACGTTATTACCCGCTTGCTTTAGTTACCGCCGCTTTTGTATTGACCCGATACCTGTTTTTCCCAAGCATGGATGTTTTGAACCGCCCTGAGTCCATATTGAGTGTAGTTTCTGAAATTATCAAGAACCTGGTCTTTTCACTTACCGGATTTTTTTTCTCTATGGATTTTGTTTTTCTGAAAGATATATACCGGGAGCATAACACAAACATCCTCAGCAGCATCTCAAGTATCGCGAAACTATATCCTTCAGCTTTATTGATGATATTGGCTTCGTTGGTACTTTATGTGCTGATATTTCTGCGTACAGACAAATTGAAACTTGTTATCTCAGCTTTTGTCATAATTTCCATACTTTCCTACGCATGGCTTGCCGGTTATGAACGGTATTTGTATCTACCCTCGGCAGGATTGTGTTTATTAATTGTTTACTACCTTTCGTCTCTCAAAGCGCTAAATGCATTTTATAAGATACCGTTATTTACTATTTTTGCGGTAATGCTGCTCTACAATATTGTTAATCTCCAACAGAAGGAGTCAAACTGGATTGAAGCTTCGGCAATTTCACAAAAGACTGTCAGCAGAATTGTAGACCTGACCAGTTCACTCCCGCCGGGCTCAAAGGTCTTTTTTAAAGACTTGCCCGCTCAGTATAATGGGGCCTGGGTATTGAGATATGGTGTGCAGGAGGTGCCTTTCCTTTTTATGAACAGAAATGATATTAAGTTCTATTACTTTTACCAGAAACCCTATATTCCTCTGGATGGTTTGAATGAATATGAGTATGATTATACAACAGATAAATTATATGAGATCTAGCTTAATATGCTTGTAATCCCTGTAATAGATATCAGGAACGGAAGGTCGGTTAGAATGGTGGAAGGCCTTGAGGATAAGACCGTTTACTATTCTGAAAGTCCGCTGAACATGGCGCGGCTTTTCCGGAAGGAAAATGCAAAGGTGATCCATATCACCGATCTTGATGGCGCGGTTTCCGGCAAACGGAAAAACTACGAGCTGATCAAAGAAATAACCGAAACTGTTGGTGTACCTATACAGCTTGGGGGCGGTATCAGGACAATTGATATTGCCGATCAGCTTATAAGAGAGCTAGGCGTTTACAGGATAGTTATAGGTACATCTGCTATTGATAACATTGATCTTATTTCAGATCTTGTCAAAGAGTTTGGGCGGAGCAAAGTAGTTATCAGCGTCGATGTAAGGAACGGATATCTTGTAAAAGACGGCTGGGGGAACATTACCGATATTCACGCGCTTGAATTCGCGCTTGGTATGAAAACCCTGGGAGTAGAAAGGATTATCTACCAGGATGTATCACGTGTTGGCAAGCTTGAGGGGCCTGATATCGAAGCACTGAAGCTCATAGCCGAAAGCACTAAGCTCAAAGTTACTGCTGCAGGCGGGGTTTCAAGTTATGCCGACCTGAAAATGATCCAGTCGCTTGAGCGATATGGCGTGGACTCGGTGATGATGAGCCGCGCGCTTTATGAGAATAAATTCCCCTGCCAGGCTATCTGGCGCGAACAGGAAAAGATAGATACCTCACTTGATCTGCCGAAAGTGAAATAGGCTTTTTATCCTGCTTGGTTTTTCCTGTTTAAAAACTTTCAAAACCCTTATCTTTGTAACTTAATCCTATTTATTATTATGGCTAAAAGAACTATTAAAGCTCCAACCGGCGCAGAGTTATCATGTAAAAACTGGATATCTGAAGCCGCTATGCGTATGTTAATGAATAACTTAGACCCTGATGTTGCCGAGCGACCTGATGACCTGGTAGTATACGGAGGCGGCGGCAAAGCCGCAAGAAATTGGGAATGTTTTGACGCTATCGTTGAATCGCTGAAAAAGCTTAAAGAAGATGAAACCCTGCTTGTTCAATCAGGCAAGCCCGTAGCGGTTTTTAAAACACACACTAACGCTCCTAAGGTGATCATATCCAACGCGCAGCTTGTTCCGGCATGGGCAAACTGGGATGAATTCCGCAGGCTGGATGAGCTTGGATTAACAATGTACGGACAAATGACAGCCGGCTCATGGATATACATAGGCTCACAGGGAATCCTGCAGGGCACCTATGAAACATTCGCGGCTTGTGCGGATAAACATTTTAACAGCGATCTTTCAGGCAGGTTCATACTTACCGCCGGATTAGGCGGAATGGGTGGAGCTCAACCGCTTGCTGCAACTATGAACGGCGCTGTGATCCTTGGCGTTGATGTTGATAAAAGCAGGATACAGAAGCGTATCGATACCGGCTATTGTGATGTAATAACCGACGACCTGGACGAAGCTATAAGGCTTGTTCTTGAAGCTAAGAAAAATAAAGAGGCTAAATCTATCGGACTCGTTGGCAATGCAGGTGATGTTTTACCCGAACTGCTTAAAAGAAATATTATTCCTGATATTGTTACCGACCAAACTTCAGCGCATGATATGCTGAACGGTTACGTGCCAATGGGAATGAGCTTTGAAGAAGCTCTAAAGCTCAGAAAGTCGGATCCCGATAAATATATTAAACTTTCACGTGATACTGTTGTAGTTCACTGCAAAGCTATGCATGATTTTCTCAAGCACGGCGCAATTGTGTTCGATTACGGAAACAACATTCGCGGCGAGGCTTTGAACCATGGATTCAAAGAAGCATTCGAAATTCCCGGTTTTGTACCCGAATATATCCGTCCGCTTTTCTGCGACGGCAAGGGCCCGTTCCGCTGGGCAGCTTTAAGCGGAGATCCGAACGATATTTTTGTGACCGATGAATATGTTCTGAAAGCTTTTCCCGAAAACAAAGCGCTTGCACGGTGGATCAAAAAAGCGCAGGAGAAGGTTCATTTCCAGGGACTGCCGGCAAGAATATGCTGGCTTGGCTACGGTGAACGCGCCAGAATGGGCAAGATATTCAACCAGCTGGTGCGCGATGGAAAAGTAAAGGCGCCGATCGTTATCGGACGCGATCACCTCGATTGCGGCAGCGTAGCCTCGCCAAACCGTGAGACCGAAAAAATGAAAGATGGCAGTGATGCTATTGCAGACTGGCCAATTCTCAATTTCGCCTTGAACGCAGTAGGCGGCGCAAGCTGGGTTTCACTGCACCACGGCGGCGGTGTGGGAATCGGGCTTTCAATTCACTCAGGAATGGTTGTTGTAGCCGATGGAACCAAAGAAGCTGAAGAGAGATTGGAAAGAGTACTGACCTACGACCCCGGAATGGGTATCGTGCGCCATGCAGACGCTGGATATGAACAGGCCATCGATAACGAAAAGAAGTTCGGCATACAAATGCCTATGATCAAGTAATGATTTAGACGCTGATAACACTGATTTTTATGAAAGAAAATTATCTGCATTCAGAGCTTATGGAACGGATAATAGGTGAAGCTTTCAAGGTTTTTAATGTACTCGGAAGCGGTTTTCTAGAAAAAGTCTACAACAGAGCTTTATGCAAGAAACTTATTGATTGCGGTCTTGAAGTTAAATATGAATATCCGATAAAAGTTTATTTTGAAGGCGAAGTTATCGGTAATTATTGCTGCGATATTATGGTTAATGATTTAGTGATAGTAGAGCTAAAAGCAATTGAAACTTTGGCAAAAATTCACGAAGTACAGCTTGTTAATTACCTAAAAGCAACTGATTTGGAGGTTGGTCTTTTAATCAACTTTGGAGAAAAGATCGAGGTAAAGCGAAAAGTTCTAACTAAGAATCATAAAAAATCAGCGTTATCCGCGTCTGAAAACAATTGAAAAAATTTGATATACCAATATACTACCGGAGTCCTGTAATTTCTGTTGTTAAGAATGCCAGGAAGATCACCGATCCGCGCAAGAAGGATTACACGCCTTCTGTGCTTGATTTCGGCCCGGTGCGATTCCTCATTGCCAGGCACTTCGGATTCTGCTACGGCGTGGAAAATGCAATTGAAATAGCGTACAAATCTCTTGAACAGAACGAATGCAAGAGGGTATTCCTGCTGAGCGAGATGATACATAATCCGAATGTGAACAATGACCTTCTCGAAAGAGGCGTAAGGTTTTTGAGAGAGCATAACGGCAAGCAGCTTATACCGTGGGATGAACTGCGAAGCGATGATATTGTGATCGTCCCGGCATTCGGCACTACTCTTGAGATACAGCAAATGCTGAAGGACAGGGGAATAGATCCTTATGAGTACGATACAACATGTCCGTTCGTTGAGAAAGTATGGAACCGCGCCGAGGCGCTCGGAAAGAAACACTATACAATTGTAGTTCACGGAAAGTACAATCACGAAGAAACGATCGCTACATTTTCGCATTCCAGGCAGAATTCGCCCACTGTTGTTGTGAGAAATGTTGAAGAAACAAAAATTCTCAGGGATATTATTCTGGGTAAGATACCATCAGAGGAATTTTACTCATTGTTTGAAGGTAAATACTCTGCCGGATTCGATGTTAACAAACATCTTGAACGCGTTGGGGTTGTGAACCAAACCACAATGCTTGCAACAGAGACCCAGTCAATTGCTGATATGATGCGCGATACGATGATCGAAAAATTCGGCGCCGAGCATATTAAAGATCACTATGCGGATACCAGCGATACTTTGTGCTATGCCACCTACGATAACCAGCAGGCTACTCTTGGATTGCTGAAAGGGAGTGCTGATTTCGCAATAGTTGTTGGAGGGTATAACAGCTCAAACACATCACATATAGTAGAGCTTTGCGAAGAAAAGCTGCCGGTTTACTTTATTTCAGGGCCTGAGAAGATAATATCAGATGAGGTCATAAGTCATTTTGATATACACCTCCAGGAAGAGATCTCTACAGAGAACTGGCTGAAAAGATCCGAAGGAAAGAATATGGAGATAATTCTAACCAGCGGCGCTTCATGCCCGGATGCGATACTGGATGAAGTGCTGCAGAAGATCGTATCTTATTTTCCTGATGCCCTGCCGATGGATGAAGCCTTAGCTCCTTTCACTCAAAGCGGCCTTAACTGATCTAATCCCGTTTCCAATTCTCATTTATAAGAGCATAATGCAGGTGTTTCTTCCAATTGCCATTGATCAAAAGGTATTTTTCTGAAGCGCCTTCATAAACGAATCCAAGCTTTTCTGCTACTCGGATTGAAGCAGTATTGCCGGGTATAATGTTTGCCTCAATTCTGTGCAGATTCAGCTTGCCAAATGCAAACAAGATAACCTCTTTCAGCGCTTCAGTTGCGTATCCTTTCGAACATTCATCTTTATCTATCCTGTAGCCAAGAAAACATGAGCAGAAGTTTCCCATTACAATGTTAGAAAGCGCTGCTGTGCCGATTATTGTATCCGACTCATCATTGCGGAATATTCCGAATTTATAATGCCTGCCGTCCAATGATTCAGCCTTTGACCTGACAAGCTGTTTTCGGTGATACTCTACATCAACGTATTCATCGCTGTAGGCCGGACCGGATTCTGAGAAGTGTTCCTTATTCTTGAGCAAAAATTTACAGAACATCTCTGCATCAGCGGGTGATAGATCCCTTAAGCAAAGTCTTTCAGTATTTAATTCCACGCTCATTTAGGTATTAGTTAAATAGTATTATGGAATTTCATCTATCGAATAATATACCGGCAAACCCTTTGCTTCGATGATCTCCCGTTCTTTATCTGCACCCGGAGAGGAGCCGATCATCAGAATTGCATCACACTTTTCTACTACAGCAAAAGAGATCTCATTGATGATTTCTCTTCTGTCCCTTCCTGGGAGCATCAGTGCCACAGGCAGGGCAGAATTTACACCGATAACAGGTATATGGCCTTTTTCATATACCTGCGCTGCCGCTCTGTTCATGGCGTCCAGATTAGCCTGTTTCTGCTCTTCTGTTGAAGCTGAATATGGACCTGCTACTGCTATTAACATGGTTATTTTTAGTTTCTTAATGTTTCCTTCAGGATATTTATGCCTTTTTCCAGAATTACATCTTCATTTGAGCTTGCCGGTACAACAATAACATCAGGCATGAAATCTTCTCTCGGTGTTCCGTTCACATGAAACAGCTTTTCGGCTGAATAGCTGACGCCAATATCCGTATTGGGAAGACGGAAATCATACTTTGCTCCCACAAGCCGCGCCATTTGAGTGCCAACGATCTTTGCCTTGTTGAGTCCGCTGAATCCAACCGCAATTCCCTCGCCCATGCTGCCCGTCCAGTGGTTTACCAGCACTACAAGCGGATTAACATAAGTGATCCTGCGGGGTGATACGTATTCAACCCACGATCTTTTTATCCCGGTAACTCTTTCTTCTGCAGGCAGCTCATGCCGCTGGTAAGGTAATTCGGCGGAAATGAACCTGCTCATTATAGCACGTGCAACCGTTGAGTTTCCGCCGCCGGGAGTTTCCCGCAGATCGATTATCATGCCATTTGTGTTTTCGAGCAATGCCATCGCGCTATCAAACGCATTTATGGTACCGTCATCGCCGAGAGAGTTATTGATCTTTATGTAGCCGAAATTGCGGCCAACCGTTTTGAATTCTATGGGTGAATCGTATTTGTAATATGAATATACATCCTGAGCCTCATCCGGATAAAATTCTTTTATCTTTCCGTTAACAAGTACACCGATATTCCTTTTGGTTTCATAGTTTCCTGCAAGCAGAGTGCGGATAGCCCAGTTCTTTACTTCGGCATCGGGAGTTGTTATGGATTTACCAATTATACCGGATACTGCGTCATCAATAGGAATTCCGTTTAGTGAAGAGATTTCCATTCCGGCAATTAAACCGCACAATTCTGCACCTGAGCCTTGCCGTACTTCCATAATGATGTACACACCGTTATCCCATTCAGCCCAGATGTCAAGACCCGAAGGAGCAAGGCGGTATGACGAAGAGAGATTTGTAAGTAAGTGTGTGTGATTGTCATAAAGCTCGGCTATGGCATTTTCAAGCAGCTTTATGAATTCCAGCTTGTTTTGAATTGAGTATGTTTGCGGTAAATAAATTTCCTTTACCTTATCCCAATCTGTTTTTTGGATATCAAAGTACCCGTAGTTATCGCGCATTGTTTCCCAAAACGTTAAGAAGTCCCGGGAATAAATACTTTCCTGCGAAGAAACACTGTTTACGGAAATGATGCAAAAAAGCATCAAGTATAAATACTTTTTCAACTTTTGCTGTTGGAGCTGCATGCTGGTTTCAGGGAATTTTATCAAGCCTGTCAAACTCTTCCGCTGTAAAATCCTTCAGTGAACGGAATTTAAGGTCAGCGATGGCAAACTTGGGATTATAAAAATTCGTTTTTTCGGGGTACGCCGCAGTCTTCATTCTGGCCGCAACTGCTGATACTACACCGTTATAAGAATCTTCGATCGCCAGGCAGTGAACGGGGTCAATACCCAGCTTTTCAGCTGCGGTCAGGTAAATTGCCGGGTGCGGCTTGCCGTATTTTTCATTCTGCGCGGAGTGGACTGCCGAAAAATATTTCCGGATCTCGAATTTATCCAGCACCGCGTCTATAATATTCATATCAGAAGATGACGCAATTGCCATCGGCAGCTTTTTTGCGGCAAACATTTCAAGCAGCTCGGTAACGCCGGGATTCATGATTCCCTTTTCATTAATTTTTGAAATCAGCCCGTCAACTATCCGTTTGTTAACTGATTCCAGTGTATGTTTCTTATCATCCCAGGGATAGTGGCTGAACCATAATTCAGTTACATCAACCAGCCGCATGCCTGTTGTAATATCGCACATTTCGGAAGTTAGCGGCACGCCGAGTGAGTTAAATATTTTAATCTCCACTTCCTTCCAGAATGGCTCGGAATCAAGTATGATGCCATCCATGTCAAATATCACTGCCTTTATCATCTGTTATTACATCTCCCTGAAGTAAGTGTACCACCAAAGATGCCACTTACCATCTACGTTTATATATAATCTCGTAAAAACTTCTGCTATTTTTGATTCGCCGGTTTCGTTATACCAGAATGCGTCAAGTATCTTGTCGCCGTTAAGGTCAATTCCCGTACCTTCGATCTTTCCCTGTTTGGTTGATTCAAGCTTGGTTTCGTATGATGTTCCTTCCAGATTGTACGGAAGCTCATAGCTCATATCATCGAGCGGTATCACCGACAACACCATTGTGGGATGTGTTAAAATGTAGTAAAGGTCTTCCATCTGTTCATCTGAGTAGTTTTTCCGCAGCGGTGTATTCTTTGGCTTTGAATACGGGTACTTGGGCGAGTAATCCAGCTTATTGCCGCATTCCCAGTACTCAGTATAAGTATCAAATGTCGTTTCGAACACTGTCCCGTTTTCGAACATCTTCATGGGAATTGGCTTTTCCCACCTGATCTGCCGCAGCTTCTCAATGTTAACGAAACTATCGCTTGAATCAGCTATCCGGTATTTCAGGTCCTGCTGCGCGGTTTTGTATCTCAGGAATTCGAGCATGCTGTAATCGCAGTCTTCGATAAACAGGTGCGTTGAATCGATTTGTGTGAGAAAGACATAAAGATTTTTAACATTTTCGCTTGTAAACAGAGAAGGACTTGTTTTTACAAACTTAGCGCTGTTCTGCAATGTATGCATTTTATTAACATTTGTTGATCCTTCATCCTTGCAGATGACTTCGATCTTATCCGGCAGCGGCTGCTGCAGGTTAGCGTCACCTTCAGGGAATGTTGGCGGCATACCAAGCTGAACAATAATAGAGAGTACTTTTAATATTTCCATCAAAATTTGAGTTTTGTGAATTCAAATATAGCGAGATTAATGGAATATAATAAAGAACTTTCGTAAACTCGCCCGGGTTCTTATTTCAACACTGAAAGTGACTGCAGGAATATGTATTTTTGCAGTTTAACAATATCCGGAAATTCCTAAAAGAGAACTATCACAACATATGCAGGCAATAATTCTGGCAGCGGGTATGGCAAAAAGGCTGAGGCCATTGACTGATTCAACCCCCAAGTGTTTGCTCAAGGCAGGCGGAAAAACCCTGCTCGAAATGACCATTGAAAACATCCTGGCAAACGGCATCAAAAGCTTTGTTATGGTTACGGGCTACAGGGAAAATATGATAAAAGAGCATATTGCTGAAAAATTCCCCGGGCTGGATATTACATACCTCACAAACGGTGATTATGAAAATAATAATAACAGCTATTCGCTATGGATGACGAGAAACCTCATCAAAGGGGAGTCAATATTGCTCGATAGTGATATATTGTTTGATTCCCGTATTATTTCCCGGCTTTTGGAACATAAGGAGCCTGATTGCCTTGCTGTTAAGTGTGCGCATCCATTGGGAGAAGAGGAGATTAAAGTTATAATTGATAGTGCCAACAAAATTGAGCATATTGGTAAACATCTGGATCCTGCGGCAAGTTTTGGCGAATCTATCGGAATTGAACGGTTTTCTTTCGGATTTTTCAGCAAATTAGGCGAAATTCTCGATAGAAAGATCTCCAAAGAAAATAATGTAAATGAATTCTACGAAGCGTCCTTCCAGGAGCTTTATGACCTGAGGAACGCTATGTTTGCGGTTGACGTTTCAGAATATAAATGCATGGAAATTGATACACCTGAAGACCTGGACCGTGCACAGGAAGAAGTAAAGGGTATTCAGCATATAAAATAAAGCGATCAGCACAACGTCTGAGATCAGAAATTGGGAATATTTAACTCACAAAAAGACAGGTACAGAAATTATAATGTAAGGTATAACAGGCCTTCGATGTTTGGCGGATTTTCATTCTTCCCGCCTGTCATCAAATACCTGCTTATTTCAAATATTGCAATTTTTATATTTCAGCACTTCATCTTTGCCGGTTTTAAGGTGGGTGGAGTGCCTCTTTCCGTTTTTTTCCTGAAATACTTCGCGCTTAATCCAATTGGCAGCGATGTCTTCCCGTTCTATCCATGGCAGCTCTTTACATACCTCTTCATGCACGGGGGATTCTGGCACCTGTTCCTCAACATGTTCGCACTTTGGATGTTCGGTATGGAGCTGGAAAATATCTGGGGCTCAAAAAAGTTTCTCACATATTATTTAATGTGCGGCGTGGGCGCCGGACTTGCGAACATTCTGTTAACCCCGTTATTCACCGGGCTGCAGCTTCCAACGGTTGGAGCTTCAGGCTCTGTTTATGGAATTCTGGTAGCGTTCGGTATGCTTTTCCCCAACCGGGAAATTATGCTTTACTTTCTCTTCCCCATAAAAGCTAAGTATTTTGTGATTATCTATATGGTGATCGAACTGCTTTCTGTTGGCAGCAATACCGGTGTCGCGCATTTTGCGCATCTGGGCGGCGGACTGATCGGGTTCATATACCTGCTCATCACACGCAACAATGTTAATGACCTCTTCAGGTTCGATAAGAAACCCAAAGTAACATCCAAGCGGCCTACTAACATTTACCGTAACAAGTATTACGAAAAATATAACACAGGCTCCGGCGGCGGCGGGGATATCAGCGATGCTGAATACTATTCCAAAGGCGGGGATAGTGACTCTGAGATCACCCAGGAAAGAGTCGATGAAATACTTGATAAGATAGGTAAGAGCGGCTACCAGAACCTGACCGAAGAAGAAAAGAGAATACTGTTCGAGGCAAGCAAGAAGATAAATTAACTCCGGTTTTTTATGAAAGAAAGCAACAATAACATCCATTCCGAAATACTGAAAACTGCTAGCGGTTTATCTAAGAAAGACCTTGCGGCAGTGCTGCTTTATGCCAAAAGGCTGAAAAGCTCCACGCAGAAGTCTAAAGGAAAAACAGTCATAAGAAGTATCAAAAATGACTTAAAGGCACTTTCAGATACTCAAATCACACACCTGGAACAGGAATTCAAGGATTATAAAAAGCTATTCCCGCGTGAGAAATAGTTATGTTTCCGATACAATGGCTGTGGTTTTATGGATGGAAAAAAGAAAACGTTCACCTTTGGTCAGGAGTATATTCAATAGTGTTGAAAGTGGGAATGTTAAACTAAATATACCCGCCATCGTCTTAGCTGAAATAGGCTATCTTGCTGAAAGAAAAAGAATAGAAACAACTCTTGCTGATATAAATCAAGTATTAAAACGGCATGGCAATATAAAGATCATACCGTTAGATTCGGGAATTGTTAACAATGCATTTGAAATTACTGATATTCCTGAGCTTCATGACAGATTAATATCGGCAACTGCCAGGTTAATGAACCAGGAGCTGATTACGAATGATAAAATAATAACTGATTCAAAATATATTAAAACTGTTTGGTAATGGAGATTCTGTCAACCTCTAAAATATACAATAACTCCTTAACAAAACACTCACGTTTCAAAACACGCGAAGTAATGGTTGGCAATGTTGGTATAGGCGGCAACAACCCTATCCGGCTGCAGTCAATGACCACTACCGATACTATGGATACTATTGGTACTGTAGAGCAATCCATACGTATGATAGAAGCAGGCTCAGAGCTTGTTAGAATTACCGCGCCGGCCGCCAAGGAAGCTAAGAATCTCGAGAATATAAAAACAGAGCTTCGCGCGCGTGGATATGATACCCCGATAGTTGCAGATATACATTTTAAGCCCGATGCCGCGGAAATTGCGGCGCGAATCGTTGAAAAAGTAAGGGTTAATCCCGGCAACTACGCTGATAAAAAGAAATTCAAAGTTTTCAGCTTCACAGATGAGATGTATAATGAAGAGCTTGAACGTATCTACGAAGAGTTTTCGCCGCTTGTTAAGATCTGCAAAGAATACGGCACAGCAATGCGCATCGGGACGAACCATGGCTCGCTTTCGGACAGGATAATGAACCGCTACGGCGATACTCCCATAGGTATGGTGGAATCAGCCCTGGAATTTGTGCGCATTTGCCGTGACCACAACTATCACGAGATAATTCTTTCCATGAAGGCATCCAATACGCAGGTAATGGTACAGGCTTACCGCCTGCTTGTTAACAGGATGATGGAAGAAGGCATGAATTACCCGCTGCACCTCGGAGTTACCGAAGCAGGTGACGGCGAAGACGGCAGGATAAAATCATCAGTGGGTATTGGTACACTGCTCGAAGACGGGCTTGGTGATACAATAAGAGTTTCGCTTACCGAAGACCCGGAGTTTGAAATACCCGTCTGCAGAAGGATCGCTGCAAGATATGACAATCGCGAAAATCATACCCCGATTCCGGATTTCGGATTGCCGATTTCGGATTCTGATAATAATAATCACTCCGCAATCACCAATCCGCAATCCGAGCTGCCTTATGATCCTTTTTCATACCGGCGCAGAAAAACCGCAGAGACCGATAAGATTGGCGGACATCATGTGCCTGTGGTAATTTTAAGCCTGGATGCAAATGATCATAAAGAGCCTTCTTCGCTTGAAAAGATTTCTTACATCTATTCAATGGAGCTGGATAAATGGAACATCGGTGACCTTGCCCCGGATTTTGTTTATTTAGGAAACCGTGACCTCGATTACGCGCTGCCCGGCACGCTGAAGAAAGTTTTTGATTACAGCTTCTGGCAGACACTCGAAAACAAATCCGATTCATTCCCGCTGTTTTCTCCTGCTGAATATTTATCAGCAGAGAGAAAGTCATACCGCATTAACTTTGTTTCCGTTACAATAAACGATCTGACGGACGAGCTTATTGGCGCTGTTAAGTCTGATAAATTCTGCGTACTTGTATTAAACACATCTAACATCCACGGAATGGCTGAAGAGCGCAGGGCCGTCATAGAGCTTATGGAAAAAGGAGTTGAAACCCCTGTCATACTATCGCGCAGCTACAGCGGAATTGATGACGAAGACCTCACCATTGGCAGCGCAACTGATATCGGGGCATTGCTGATAGATGGTATGGGTGACGGCATCTGGATAAAAGCTGATAATGATATCGAAACAATTAACCGCATCAGTTTTGGTATTCTGCAGGCAACGCGCACAAGGGTTTCCAAAACCGAATACATAAGCTGCCCGAGCTGCGGCCGCACACAGTTCGATCTGCAGGTAACAACAGCGATGATCAAAAAACGCACCGACCATCTGAAGGGAGTTAAAATTGCCATTATGGGCTGCATTGTTAACGGTCCGGGCGAAATGGCCGATGCTGATTACGGCTTTGTAGGCTCAGGCCCCAACTGGGTATCGCTATACCGCGGAAAAGAAGTGCTTGAGCGCGGGATTCCATACCCCGAAGCGCTGGATAAGCTCATCGAGCTTATGAAGGAAGACGGCGTTTGGGTGGAGAATTAATGTTTCAGATTGATCTGTTTTCATCAGAATTTTATATTGAAAATTCATTCTGAGATTATTATGTTGTTATGACAGGTTAACTTAATTAATATCTGAGACTAATACATGCAACTCTTGCAACAATTCTATATTACATTTTTGCATTTTCAAAGTACAGGGCCAATTAAAGGTATAGCCGTATGAATTTTTTGAGAAGAAATCTAGCCTTGGTTAACTATTTTGTCATCATTTTATTAGGCTGCCTAGTGTCATTTCTGGTTAAGGATTTCAGGCTTGACGACGCATTGATCTATTACAGGTATATCGAAAATTTCATAAATGGAAATGGTCTTGTATATAACATAGGTGAAAAGTTTAATGCCATAAGCTCCCCATTATACATTTATATATCGCTGGCTGTATCACTTATAACCAGGGAGGTTGAAACCACACAATTCTTGATGAATTCGTTATTCATGATTCTCTCCGGTATTTCGCTGGCATATCTATTCTACTTTCTAAACAAACCGTCCCTGGCGTTTCTATCTTCCATCATCTTCATTACGACAAAGTATTTTTATATGACTTTTGGTCTGGAATCAAACTTGTTTATTCTGTTAAGCCTGATTTGTATTATTTTGTATTTCCGGAAAAATTTGCTCGGCTTGTCTGTTGTTTCCGGCCTGTTGGTTTTAACCCGTGGTGAAGGTCTGTTCCTGGTGCTTATTCTGTGGGCATTGATCTTTTACGAGCAGAAGAAGTTCAGCCTGGTGAAGTACCTGCTATTGGCCGGGTTAATTGTTATCTTAAATAATATCTTCAATTATATCTATTTTGATTCATTTTTGCCACACACGTTGACTGCAAAAATGAGCCAGGGGAAGTCAGGCTACTGGGGCGAGAGCTATAGCTTTATTCTTAACTATAACTTTCTTTTCAGGATGGCATTCAATAATCAGCCCTATTTTGTATTATATATAATTCTGCTTTTCCTGGTTGGATTTACAAACCATATTCGGGAAAAAATATCAATAATCCTCTTTTCATATTCAGTATTTGTTGCGCTGTTCCACATTACTTTAAATATTCAGAATTACCATTGGTATTACGCGATACATTTTCTTACCATGGTCGTATTCGTAAGTTATGGAATAACCGATGTTGTGAATTTCTTTAAGAGTAAAGTTAATGCGCCGGTCTTGAGAAAGGCTCTTTTGATTTTAATATTTGCCTACCCTGCTCTAACGCAAATTGAGCTGTTCAGGCTTCTGCAGAGAGAAGGTCCGATATTGGGATATAAAGCGGCTGGTGAGTGGCTTTACAAAAACACACCCCCAAATGTCAAAGTTGCCGGAGTCGAAATAGGACATTTGGGATGGTATTCAAAAAGATATACGGTTGATATGCTTGGATTAGTGAATCCGGGTTTAGCAGATTTTGTAGGCAGAAGAGAAACGGAGAAGTGGTACGAAATTTATAAACCGGAATATATTCTTGTTCATAAACCAATCAGGGGTACTGAGCAATTTGCACAAAAATTTATAGAAAACGGCACCTATACGGAAATAGAAGATTTTAAATTTGATGACATACGGCTGTATAAATTAATGAAGTAACGCAATGTTTTTCATATACTTGAGGATAACACCTGTGCAGTATTGAATTCCTTGAAACTCTTGCCAAAAATTCGCATATTTGTAGTCTTTTCCACACATTTCATTAAGTAATGGAGCGGTGGAATTTTAAATAACGCTCCTGACCGCAAAAATGCGGCGGGGGAATTTATTAATTTAAACAGTTTCAAACCGGAGAATTCCAATATATAATGACTTCACCAAACGATACACAGAACGATAACACAGCGGTAGAGGAAGTTAAGCCGCCGGTTATCAAAACAAAAGACTTTGTTGCCAAAGATTACAGCGAAGAAGAGTTCAAAAAATATATTGAGCTTTACGAAAAGACATTTAATGTCATAAAAGAGAACGAAATTGCAAAAGGCAAAGTTGTTGCAATTTCAGGCAATGATGTACTGATAGATATCGGCTTCAAATCAGACGGAAGGGTTTCCATCGATGAGTTTCCTGACCCGGATAACATCAAGATCGGCGACGAAGTTGAGATCTTTGTGGAAAAGATCGAAGACAGGGAAGGACAGCTTGTTCTTTCACGCAAACGCGCTGATATTATAAGGAACTGGGAAAAGATCACTGCTGCCAAGGAAAACGATACAATTATCCAGGGCAAATGCGTAAGAAGGATCAAAGGCGGATTTGTTGTAGATCTCGGCGGAATCAATGCGTTCCTCCCGGGCTCACAGATCGATACAAAGCCTATCAGGGATTACGATGTATATGTTAACAAGGTAATGGATTTCAAGATCCTGAAGATCAACCATCCGAATGAAAATATCATAGTATCGCACAAAGTTATAATCGAAGAGTCAATGTCTGAGCAGAGAGAGAAGCTCTTAACAACTCTCGAAGCAGGCCAGGTGCTTAAATCAACTGTTAAAGCTATCACCGATTTCGGTGTGTTTGTTGATCTCGGCGGCGTTGACGGACTTATCCATATTACAGACCTCTCATGGGGCAGGATAAATCATCCTTCAGACGTAGTTCAGCTTGACCAGGCTCTCGACGTAAAAGTACTTGAGTATGATAAGGAGAAAAAGAGAGTAACTCTCGGTCTCAAACAGCTTCAGCCGCATCCGTGGGAAAATATCGAAGAGAAGCTTAAGATCGGCGATAAAGTATCAGGCAAAGTTGTATCAATTACCGATTACGGCGCATTCATCGAAATTGAAAAAGGCATCGAAGGCCTTATTCACATTTCAGAAATGTCATGGACCCAGCATATTACCAATCCGACACAGGTTGTAACAATGGGCCAGGTGATCGAAGCTATTGTACTCAGCCTCGATAAGAATGAAAAGAAGCTTTCACTCGGCATCAAACAGCTTACACCTAACCCGTGGCAGTCATTGCTTGACCGCTTCCCGGTAGGCTCTAAGCATAAAGGAAAAGTATGCAACATCACCAACTTCGGCGTATTTGTTGAGCTTGAAGAAGGCGTTGACGGACTTATCCATATTTCTGACCTTTCATGGACAAAGAAGATCTTCAATATTGAGGACTTTGTTCAGCTTGGGCAGGAGATCGATGTAACAATCCTCGGTATCGATGTTGAGAACCAGAGGATCGCATTAGGCCACAAACAGCTTACAGATAATCCCTGGGAAAAGCTCACAGGTGAATTCAAAGTAGGCGCTGAAGCTAAATGCAAAGTAATAAAAGCTATCGAAAAAGGCATCATTGTTGAGCTCCCTGCTGTTGTTGACGGGTTCATACCTGCTTCACAGCTTTCAGTATCACCTGTAAAGAACTTCGCCGAGCTGTACAAAACAGGCGACGAGCTCAGCGCAGAGGTTATTGAGTTCGATAAGGATTCCAAGAAAATAGTGCTGTCTGTTCTTGAATACCTCAAAGATAAAGATGAAGCGGAAGTTGACGCTTACGTTTCGAAATTCAACCTGAAGAAATTCACTCTCGCTGATGTTGTTGACAGGACAAAATCAGCTCAGGAGGTAAAAGAAGAGGTTGATTTCAAGATTGACGATGTTATTGAAGAAGGCAAAAAAGAAGAACAGCCTCAGTAAGAGCAGTAATGGTTAATTAACACTTAAAAGCATTCTGCTTTAAACAGCAGAATGCTTTTTTAGTTTGAATACCCTTGAATCGTTGAAATGCTGTAGAAAATTAATAGACCCTCTAAGTACAGAAAATGATGGAAGAATTTAAAAAAGTAATGTTTGAAGCTGCTGAAGAAGCCGCCAAAATACATATGAAGTATTATGGCAAAGAGTTTGAGGTCGGCCGCAAAAGCGAATACAGCGACCTTGTAACTGAAGTTGATAAGCTATCTGAAAAGAAGATAATTGAGGTGATCCACAGCAGTTTTCCTGACCATAACGTACTTGGTGAAGAAGGAGGAAACCAAAACAAAACATCAGATTACGTTTGGATAGTTGACCCGATAGACGGGACAGTTAACTTCGCGCACGCCGTGCCGCTGTTCTGTGTATCTATTGCGCTTGAGATCAAAGGTGAAATAGTACTTGGCATAGTTTATTCAGCAACAACCGGCGAAAAGTACTTCGCTGAAAAAGGAAAAGGGGCGTACCTTAATGATAAAAAGATCTCGATTAGCAAAACAGAGCTTCTTAAAGACAGCCTGCTTGTAACCGGATTTCCGTATGACGCTATGAACAACAGCGATCACTGCATCGATCATTTCGTTAACTTCATAAAAATGGGATTGCCCATCAGGAGGCTTGGCTCTGCTGCATTGGATATATGCTATCTTGCCTGCGGCAGGTTCGAAGCTTTCTGGGAAGTTTCGCTCCACCCCTGGGATGTCGCGGCATCATACCTGATACTGCTGGAAGCCGGCGGCAAAATTACCGATTTCAAAGGCGGAAAGTATTCAATATACGATAAACAGGTCCTGGCAACCAACGGAAAAAAAGTTCATGATGAAATGATAGATGTGCTGATGAAGTCATATTGATCTGCTGTTGAAGCTAAATTATAACAAGGATTTTTATTAATAAATGGGTTAATATTGTGTAATATTAATCCATTTTTTATTGTCCCATCTTAACAGGAGGAAATCACCATGATAGCATTGGTAATCTTTTTGGTTATTGTTATAGCTGTTGTAACCGCTATGAGAAAAGCAAACACAACAAATCCCGGCATATTCAAAATACTGGGAGCAGTACGAACCATTTCATTTATCGGAATTGCGGTTGCTGTAATTTTTTCATGTGTTGCGCAGGTTGGAGCGGGCGAAGTGGGTGTGCAGGTTCTTTTCGGCAGTGTGCAGGATGGTGTGTTAAAGAGCGGTTTGAATGTCGTTAATCCGCTTGTTACGGTTGAAAGCATGGATATAAGGACGCAGGCATACACTATGAGCTCTGTTTCTGATGAAGGCCAGCAGAAAGGCGACGATGCGATTTCAACTCTATCCAGCGATGGTTTAACATTAAAGCTTGACCTTACGGTATGGTACAGGCTGAACGAGAACGACGCTCCGCAGGTTTACAGGACAATTGGAACTGATTATGTTGAAAAAATTGTCAGACCGGCAGTTCGTACAGCGATCCGTGATGTCTCGGTTGGATATTCGGCAACTGATATTTACTCTATTAAGCGAGAGGATTTTGTTCGTGAGGTTACAAAGAACCTTGAATCTGCTTTTAACGGCAGGGGAGTTATTCTTGAGAGAGTGCTGCTGCGTAATGTAGAGCTTCCTGAGAAGGTTCGCGCGGCTATAGATGAAAAGATCGCTTCCGAGCAGCGGGCACAGCAAATGGTTTATGTGCTGCAGAAGGAAAAACAGGAAGCCGAAAGAAAACGCGTCGAGGCGCAGGGTATTGCTGATTATAACCGGATTGTTTCACAGAGCATTACTGACCAGGTTCTGCAGTTAAAAGGTATAGAGGCTACTTTGGAGCTTGGCAAAAGCCAAAATTCAAAGATGGTAATAATGAATGGCAAGAACATGCCGCTTATATTTGGCCCAAGCGGATTCTGATTTTTGTAGTAGCACAGACATTCCTGTCTGTGATTCATCAATAACAGAAAATAAAAGTTCAAAACTTCACAGTGGTCTATTTTTGTGCTTTTTAATTCTATACAACTGATAGTCAATACAAGGATTATTATTTAATTCCCGGTGTGTTTGGATTCTTTGTTTTTCTGTTTATCTATTTATTCACAGACAGGAATGTCTGTGCTACTATGGGTTTTTGACGGACCTGAATTTCTGTTCTGCAGTATTAATAATTCAAGAATCCGAAATCACAAATCCGAATTCCGAAATCAAAATGATCCGAAATCGTAAAACCGAAATCATAAATCCAAAATCCGAAATAAAATGAAGGGCGTACCGTTAAACGAAGAGCTGTACAAATACATCACAGATACATTCATACACGAAGATGAGCTGCTGAAGCAGATCGTGGCCGATACTGAATCAAAGAATATCCCATTGATCCAGGTATCACCCGAAACAGGCAAGCTACTAGGCATGTTCATCAAAATGATCGGCGCAAAGAGCATACTGGAAATTGGCACGCTCACAGGCTACAGCACAATTTGGATGGCAAGAGCCTTGCCGCCTGACGGCAAAGTTACAACCCTTGAGCTCACGAAGGCGCATGCCGATGAAGCGATAAAGAATTATGAAAAAGCTGGACTGGATAACATGATCACACTAATGCTTGGAAAGGCAATTGATTCGCTTGATGCGCTTGCCGGCAGCAGCTTCGATCTTGTATTCATAGATGCGGATAAGGAAAACTGCGTAAACTATTTCAATAAGGTTATAGATATGGTGAGGCCGGGCGGATTAATCATAACCGATAACACTCTTCGCAGGGGAGAAGTCATTGACCCAAACCCCGGTCCGGGAGCAATGGGAATAATTGCATACAACAAGCTTGCTGCAAATGATAGCCGAGTGGAATCACTGCTTGTACCGATTGATGACGGAATAACAATCAGCCTGGTAAAATAAAACTATGAGCAGAAACTGGTGGCAATTTACACGGCCGGTTGCATTGTGCCTTTTCACAAATAACGGCAGGCTTCTGGCAGCGAAAGGGAAAGATTCTGTCAAACAAACCGAATTTTACAGGCCGATTGGAGGAATGATCGAATTTGGCGAGTACGGCTGCGACGCCCTCCGTCGCGAAGTAATGGAAGAAATCGGCCAAAAAATAACAAACATAAAATACATCGGCACGCTTGAAAACATCTTTACATATGAAGGCAAAAGCGGGCACGAAATAATTATGATGTATGATGCTGAATTCGAGGACAAGTCATTGTACGACCGGGAATGCATCGATATAGTTGAAGTAGATTGGTGCAAAGCATATTGGGTAAGCATAGAAGATTGTATAAATGGTAAGCTCACCATTTATCCGGATGGAATAGTTGAAATGCTCGGCAAGCTTACCCGTGTGTATCAACAATAACTGCAGGCTCTAGTATCTACCGTGAACACGTTAGATATTTTTAAGTGAATTGTTCTGCGCATAATTATTTGTTATATTTGTGTTTAATTTTACCCAAAAATGCCAAAAATAACACAAATTAAGGGACGTGAGATCCTCGACTCGCGCGGAAATCCCACAGTAGAAGTTGATGTAATTTTAAACAATGGTATTATTGGAAGGGCGGCTGTTCCTTCCGGAGCTTCAACAGGGCAAAAAGAGGCTGTTGAGCTTAGAGACGGCGATAAAAAAAGATATGCAGGCAAAGGCGTTCAGAAGGCAGTTGCTAATGTAAACGATATCATCGCCAATTCACTCATCGATACCGACCCCACTGACCAGCTTACCCTGGATTCAATTTTACTTGAATTAGACGGTACAAAAAATAAATCAAACCTCGGAGCTAACGCTATACTTGGTGTTTCGCTTGCGGCAGCGAAGGCTGCGGCCGTGTATTACGGGCTTCCGCTTTACAGGTACATTGGCGGAACAAACGCGAAGGTTTTGCCTGTTCCTATGATGAACATCATCAACGGCGGAAAGCATGCTGATAATAACCTCGATTTCCAGGAATTCATGATAATTCCTGCAGGAGCAAAAAGCTTCCGCGAGGCCCTGAGAATGGGAACGGAAGTTTTCCATTCGCTCAAGAATGTGCTGCATAAGAGGAACCTTAACACTGCTGTTGGCGATGAAGGCGGTTTCGCACCTGATCTTAAGTCAAACGAAGAAGCTTTCGAAGTTATCCTTGCAGGTATCGAAGGCGCAGGATACAAACCGGGCAAAGATGTTTATCTTGGGCTTGATGCCGCTTCAAGTGAAATGTGGAACAAAGGAAAATACGATTTTTATAAATCACACCAGCCAAGCAAATCTGCTGCCGAAATGGTTGAGCTTTATATGCAGATGGTAAAGAACTTCCCCATCATATCGCTTGAAGATGCGATGAGCGAGGAAGACTGGGACGGCTGGAAGCTGCTTACCGAATCATTGGGCGCGCAGGCACAGCTTGTTGGAGATGATGTTTTCGTAACCAATAAAGAAATACTGAAAAAAGGAATTGAAGCAGGCATTGCTAATTCAATACTCGTAAAGGTTAACCAGATTGGTACACTTACCGAAACACTGGAAACCATTGAGCTTGCTAAATCAAACTCATACACTAATGTTATCAGCCACAGGAGCGGCGAAACCGAAGATGTGACTATTGCCGATATCGCAGTTGCAACAAATGCGGGACAGATAAAAACCGGCTCGCTTTCAAGAACAGACCGTACCGCCAAGTATAACCAGCTGCTCAGGATCGAAGAAGAGCTGGGCGATAAAGCGGTTTACCCCGGCAAGAGCATTTTCAGAGGATTGAATTAAGAAATTTATAAATAACTAAGGATTTAAACCAGAAAGCATAAATGAAATCAACCGATTTTAAATTTTCTATACCTAAAACACTCATTGCCCAGCATCCGAAGCTTCCACGTGACGAAGCAAAGATGATGGTGATCAACCGCAAAACCAAGGAGCTGGAAAACAAGAAGTTCAAGGATGTCATCGATTATATGGATGAAGGCGACTGCCTTGTTTTAAATGATTCCAAAGTATTTGCGGCAAAGCTGTTCGGCACAAAGGAAAAAACCAATGCTAAGATAGAAGTATTCCTGCTCAGGCAGCTTAGCCAGGAAGAGAACATCTGGGATGTACTGGTTGACCCGGCAAGAAAGGTTAGGATCGGTAACAGGATATTCATTACTAAAAACCTCTACTGCGAAGTCATAGATAATACAACATCAAGGGGCAGGATCGTTAGATTCAACTACCGCGGCGATTTCCAGAAATACATTGATAAGCTTGGAAAAACTCCGCTGCCGGAATACATAAAGCGCGAGCCAACTGAATCAGACAGGGAAAACTACCAGTCAGTATTTGCTGAAAACATCGGCTCGGTTGCAGCACCTTCTTCCGGACTCCATTTTTCTAAAGAGCTCCTCAGGAAAGTTGAGAAAAAGGGAATTAACATTCTACCGGTTACCCTGCATGTAGGACTCGGTAAATTCCGCCATGTCGAGGTTGAAGACCTTACCAAGCACAGGATGGATTCAGAATATTTCGAGATTCCTGATTACACAGCCGAAGAGGTTAACCGCGCGGTTGAAAGCAAGAAAAAGATCATTGCATGCGGAACATCGGTTGCAAGGGTGCTTGAAGCTAACACCACAGCCGGAAGATTTATCCGTTCCGGCAAGGGGTGGACAGATAAGTTTCTCTATCCCCCGCAGACACTTAAGGTGGTAGATAAATTCATAACAAACTTCCACCAGACACAATCAACAATGGTAATGCTTACCTGCGCTTTTGCGGATAAGGACCTTGTAATGAAAGCCTACAAAAAAGCTGTAAAGGATAAATACCGTTTCTACAGCTACGGCGATTCTATGCTTTATATCTGATAAAAATTGAGCATCACAAAACATATAAATATTACCCCGGCTATTGTTTAACCGGGGTTTTTTATACCCAAA
The DNA here is from genome assembly GCA_041917655.1 of Ignavibacteria bacterium. GTDB lineage: Bacteria > Bacteroidota > Ignavibacteria > Tepidaquicellales > OLB5 > OLB5. Next base: position 202,250 of record JAYRXC010000023.1, read on the forward strand.
AATGAAACGTGAAATCCATGTAATAATAACTGCCGGCGGAAAGGGCGAGAGGTTCCGCAAGGGAAGCGCTAACCCGAAGCCGAAGCAGTACCAGCTTCTTGGCGGCAAACCGGTAATACTATACTCCCTTTTAGCATTCCAGAAAAATAAGCATGTAAAAAGTATAACTGTTTCTGCTGAATCGGATTATTTTAACTACCTGCATTCACTTGCCGTAAAAAATAAAATTACCAAGCTCACCGGCCTTGTAGAGGGCGGGAAAAGCAGGTTTGATTCCGTGCAGAATGCATTTAACCAGCTGAATTGCAGGCTGGATGACATTGTGGTCATTCACGATGCTGCGCGCCCGAATTTGAATGCGGCAGAGCTTAACAGGTTCCTTGAATCAGCGCGTAAAGAGGGTGAAGTTATCCCCGGGGTTAAAGTATCAGAAACCGTTAAAAAGTGCCGCAATGGTTTTGTGCTTGAAACCATTGCGCGGGATGAACTCAGGCTGATTCAAACGCCGCAGGCGTTCAGGTATGATGTCCTGAGCAGGTCATACATCGTAGCAGGAAAACGCACAGATTTCACCGATGAAGCTTCACTGGTTGAAAATGCCGGCTATAAGGTGAAGATCGTTGAAGGGAATAGGTTTAATATCAAAATAACTTCTGTAGAGGATTTGACCCTTCTGAAGAAAATTATGAAGTGATGTTATGTCAAAAAATGGCGTAAAAAAAGGGACTCTCCAAAAAAGAGTCCCTTTTGCTTTATAAAGCATGGCTATTTGATCAGCATCATTTTTTTGACTGCCGAAAATTCTCCTGCTTCGATCCTGTAGAAATAGATTCCGCTTGCAAGGTTTGATGCATTAAAATCAACCGAGTAAACACCCTGCTGCTTCACTTCGTTCACAAGCACGGCAACTTCTCTGCCTGATACATCAAATACCTTCAGTGTTACTGAACCTGCTTCAGGAACCGAGTATCTTATGCTTGTCGAGGGATTGAACGGGTTGGGGTAGTTCTGCTCCAGTATGTAGCTGAAAGGCAGGCTGTTGTTATTTACTCCCGTTATAGCATTATAGTATATATTCATACAATAATTCATAACCCTTCCGGTATCACTTGCCGCGTTATCGTTTACCCTGAATATCCAGTTGCCGAACGGGTTCTGCCCGTTAAATGCGCTGAGCGGACTTTCGGGTTTGAATGACCCTGTGAATGGCGGGGTTCCCGCTGAGATAAGAGTGGAGGCAGAGTCGTTGAACATTGTGTTGATATAGTTATCGCCGGTTGCGCCCCTTCTGCTTGAAAGAATTACTTCTGTTCCGGCGGGAGACTTGATTGAAAATTCAATATCGCCTGTTTTTGAATGCGTTAAAGCGCCCATTGTGAAATTCACATCTGTTATTGTGCCCCCGTACATTACATTAACAGTATCATAGTTTGTTGCGTTATCCAGAATGATAATATTCTGCTGACGGCATGTATTGCTCTTCATATATTGATAAGCAGCCCAAACATCAATAACACCCATTCCATATGCATTATCTTCGCCCGGTGTTCCGAGATCAAGAGCAGTCCAGTAAAGTGCTTCAAGGCATTGTTTGCCTGTTGCATTCGGGAATGCCTGCCTGAGCAGTGTAACAGCTCCAACAACATGCGGACATGCCATTGATGTACCTGTCAGGTTCGCATACGCGCCGTTCCTGATGCTTGACCTTACGCTTGTTCCGGGTGCAGATACTTCGGGTTTGAACCTGAATTTACCGGTATTTCCGCAATAGCCGGGTCCGCGTGAAGAAGTGCTGTTAATTGGCCACGGGTAACCCGAATTGCCGTTAATGTTGCCAACACTGAATGAATTGATCAGTGTAACGTTGATATTCTTAGGCCTCGTAATGGTTGAGGCAGAAGGACCTGAATTACCGCAGGAAAATACTATCGCGATCCCGGCAGCTTCCATTGATGCAAGAGCATCCAGGTATATTGTGCTGGTACAGTCGCCGTTTGCAGGCACACCAGTCGGATCATGCCATGAATTGCCGATCCCGTCGGGCATATCTGTAATAGTATTTACATTGCTGTCAGGGTTCATTGCCCACTGCCATGCTGTCATGTGATTACTTGTACCGTTGCCAGCGCAGATAGTTTTTGCTGCTATCCACTCGGCAGCAGGTGCAACGCCAATTGTATCTGTGCCTGCTCTGCCTGTCATAATTCCCATTGTGTGGGTTCCATGGTTATCGCAGTCACTGGGGAAATTGGTTCCGCCGGATGGATCGATCCATGCGTGATACCAGGGTGAAGATGTTGTTCCTCTCCATTTATAGTTAAGCGCAGGGTGATTTCCGTCAACGCCTGTATCGTCATTCATAACCAGCCTTCCGGCGCCGGTGATACCGATCTCCCACATCTTATGAGCATTTATAACTTTCAGGCCGGTTTCGGAGCTTGCATCTTTTTCACCTGCCAACTCAAAGGCAACGGGTCTGTCATAATCCAGTTCCGCATCAATATCCATTTCAGCTACGTCCTGCCTGCCTGCTATCGAATAAACCACTTCAGGCTTAACTTCTGCCCATATGAAATTTGTTATCCAGAATGGTTTATAGCTCTTCACATTTCCTGAAAGCGAGCTTTCAGCAAGGTATGTAAGCAGAGGACCCTGTGTAGAAGCAGCCTTGCTCATCAGAGAAGTAATGACAGTTTTAGCCCTGTATTCAGCAGAGGCGTTAATCTGGTATAACTGCCTGTCAAGAGAGGCAATATCCACCTTGTCTTTCATAACGATCATTATCCTGATATGATCATTTCTTCCGGTTTGCTTCAGTTTATTATACAGCCTTTCGGATAGGCCCGCCTGCATAAACTGGGCTTGGGCGGCGGCAGTGATGACAAAAAGCATCAAAAATGCAAAAAATTTAGCGTTCTTCATTTAATTTGATTGATTACTTTCTAATGGGAATAACGTAAGTTAAAAATTGGATCGCATTGTTTCAACTCAAAAAATCCGCTAAAAAAAGAGGCTGTTTCGCAGCCTCTTTTTTGTCTTTTCCAAAGAAGATTTACTTGATCAGCACCATTCTCTTAACTGCCGAAAATTCTCCTGCTTCTATCCTGTAGAAGTAAATTCCACTTGCGAGACCCCCGGCATTGAAATCCACACTGTAGAATCCGGCACTTTTAGTTTCATTCACAAGAAGCGCTACTTCTTTACCCAGCACATCGTAAACTTTTAAGGTAACCAGCTCTGATTTTGGTACCGAGTATATTATTGCGGTGGTTGGATTAAACGGGTTCGGATAATTTTGCGCGAGCGAATAATAGTTTGGGATCTCTGTAGTTTGTATTCCGCCTGCAAGAGTCTGATATGTTAACTGTAAGCACCAGGCTTTTAGAACTCCTGAATCACCCGATGCCATGTCATCAATACCAAGCGTCCACGAGCCATTAACCGCCATTCCGTTGAAAGAGCTTAATGCATTTGTCGGTCGGAATGAACCTGTAAAAGGCGCGGTACCGGAAGCTATGGGTGTAGCTGCCGAATCATCCAGTACTGTATTGATAAAATTATCACCGGTCGAGCCAACCTGTGAAATTATTCCGGTAGTTGTGGCAAGATGCCTTAAAGTGAAATCCAGGTCGCCGTCGTAAGTGTGAAGAACAGTGTCTATTCTCACATTCACATCTACAACATTATACGAGTTCGGGATATTTACAACAATAGAATCTCTTGGCGCAGGTCCTGATGAGGGTATCAATATATTCAGCCCGTTCCTGCAAATTGTTGTTTGGGCATTAATTATTCCGGCTGGCAGAACAGTTATTACCGTTGTGACTGTATCATTATTCCGGTTGTTATCCACTGCCATCGCGGTAGCAATCTTCAGTGTATATGTACCTGTTGATGTCGGTGTCCATGAAAATGTTGCCGAATCCACGGAGCCAGAGGGCAGATTTGGAATAGTTACAGTTGATCCGGTAACAATCTGGTTCACGAAAAACTTAACGGGAACATTTGTTTGTCCGTTGGTTCCGTAATTCGATATCCTTGCGCGGATATTGTAAGCAGTATTCACAACAAAAGCGGAAGGCAGGCTAAGGTATGGTCCTGCTGCAACATCATTTGCTGCAGGTGGTACTACTGCAAGCAGTGCGAGATTTGCATTCACTATCCCGTAACCCATTTCATCATTCCATGTGTTCCCCAGGTTTCCAAGCGGACCCGGTGATGTATATGAATATGCGCCTTTCTTCAATGCTGTTCTGTTAATTCTGGCCCTAACTGTATCCCATGTCTGAAGTGAATCCTTTGACAGCATAAGCGCTGCTACACCTGAACAGTTGGGCGCAGCACTCGAAGTTCCGTTAAAACTGTTCGTATAACCTCCCCCCTGGACTGTTGCGTAGATCTTAACACCGGGTGCAACAACATCTAGCCCTGTGCCATAGTTTGAGCCCCACCAGTTTTCAAGGTCGCAGCTTGAAGGAGACTTACGCTGGTTACATGGACTAACAGAGCCAACAGAAATTACGTTCGGCAGGGTTGCGGGCCAGCTTACCGCGGTGTTATTGTTACCGGTTGCAAAACAGAATACGATACCTTTTCCGTTCCTGCCAAGTGTTACGCCATCGGTAATTGCGTTTTCTACTGCTGTTACAGGACTTCCCCCGCCCCATGAATTATTGCTTACCCAGCTATCTCCAAATGTCCTTACGCCTATCATTCCGTTTATCATAGCCGAGTTTGTTGTACTGCCGGCAGCATTGAATATCTTTACACCAAAAACTTTACCCTGCGGGCAAACTCCCGTAACACCCATACCGTTATTACCCACTGCCCCTACTATTCCGCCGGTTGATGCTCCATGGCCGAAGTCATCGATTCCGCCATAGGTATTTGAGTAGTAGTTGAAATTGTATCCATTCAGAATGTTCGCGCTCATATCGGGGTGTGCTGTATCTATTCCTGAATCAACAATAGATATCCTGCATCTTGGATTCCCCAGTGTCTGGTTCCATGCGCTGTCCAGACCCATATCGCAATTCGGTGTTCCTGTAATTCCGCCGGGTATATTGTTCCCGGAATTGATCGCAGACCATTGCTGCGGAAAAAATGTATCATTCGGTATATACTGCAGCAGATTGGTGAAGAAAAGGCCCGGGTCACAGTAATTTACCATACCGCTTTCATAAACTTCATTAGCGAGGTCAAGCGAGCTTTTGTTCTCTGTAACAGGTATGGATATAATATACGATAAGCCGCCGGAAAGGTCCAGCTTCTTTATTATTGTCATTCCTTTTTTGCCGAGGAAACTGTTAACCTGTTCTTCGTTATACTGCGGCTTGAATTGTGCTATGATATTATTCTCGCAGCCAATAAGAGTATTTGTGTTTCCGGATCCGGGCATCATTCCAAATACCGGGGATGCGTATTCGACATTGGGATTCTTTCTGAGTGAATTGATAAGATTATTCATCGAAACGTTATCAGCGGATGAGTTCAGCTCTATTATCTGGCGTGTATCATTTTTTTCGAATGAGTAATCCGCGGGTGTCCTGCCAATATCAGAAACGATGGCTGAGAATTGTTCCCTGCTGAATTGGTCCTTTAGCTTAATATATATCTTATCTGGCTTGTGCTGCAGGTAGTATTTATGTCCGTTGTAATAATAGTAATCAGTAATGGCTGAACTTTGTGTTTCGGTGGGCGCGTTCCAGCCAATCGCAGAAAGTGAAATTGTTATAAGGGTAAATAACAATAATTTAGATAGATGTTTCATAAACCTCTCTCTTTCAGATTTTTTACAGCTGGACCTTACTGTGTTCATTAAAAATACATTTCCTTCAAATTTGCTTTAAATCTCCACAAATGTCAAGATTATTTTTGTCCCGTAAATTGGTAATTTGGGTTAACTAACAGGGCGAAGAGTGTTAATTTCAACAATAAAAAAACCCCGGCTTATGCCGGGGCTGTAAGTAACAAATATTGCTGCTATTATTTAATGAGAACCATTCTCTTTACAGAAGTGAACTGGCCTGCATCTATCCGGTAGAAGTATATACCGCTGGCGAGGCTTGAAGCATTGAAATCCACAGAATGGAATCCGGGCTGCTTCATCTCGTTAACTAGTACTGCAACTTCTTTACCAAGAACATCGTAAACTTTCAGTGTAACCATTTCAGGTGCAGGCACTGAGAATTTGATCGATGTTGTTGGGTTGAACGGATTGGGATAGTTCTGTGCCAGTGAGTAGTAGTTCGGAATTTCAATTGTCTGAATTCCGCCTACTATAGTCTGGTAAACAAGCTGGAGGCACCACGCTTTCAGAACGCCTGAATCTCCCGAAGCAAGGTCGTCAATGCCCAGTTTCCATGAGCCGTTTACGGCAAGGCCGTTAAACGCATTCAGCGGACTTGACGGCTGGAATGAACCTGTGAATGGAGCTACGCCCGAGCCTATAGGCGTACTTGCTGAATCATTCAGTACGGTGTTTATGAAGTTGTCCCCTCCGGCGCCAACCTGGTTAATGATGTTGACATTCCCCGCAAGGTGCGTAAGCGCAAAGCTCAGATCGCCGTCGTAAGTATGTACAACGGTATCTATTCTAACGTTTACATCAATTACATTATATGAATTAGGAATGTTCACAACTATCGAGTCTCTTGGAGCAGATCCGAGAGCAGGAATAAGTATATTCAAACCGTTCCTGCAGATCGTTGTTCCCTGGTTAACAATACCGGCAGGAAGCACGTTTATAGTTGCGCTTACCGTGTCGTTTGCCCTGTTGTTATCAACAGCAAGAGCGCTTGCGATCTTGAGAGTATAGCTTCCAACAACGGTAGGTGTCCAGGACCATGTTGCTGAGTCGTTTGAGCCGGATGGCAGGTTCGCAATTGTGACTGTTGAACCTGTTACGGTTCCGTTAACGAAGAACTTAACCGGTACATTTGTTTGGCCGCTTGTACCGATATTCGATATCCTTGAGCGGATATTGTATGCTGTATTCACAGTAAATGAAGACGGGAAGCTGAGGAATGGACCTGCCGTTACATCATTTGCTGCCGGCGGGCCAACTGCAAGTAATGCAAGGTTAGCATCTACAATTCCGTAACCCATCTCGTTGTTCCACGTGTTTCCAAGCTGGGTGAGCGGGCCTGCTGATGTATATGAATAGGAACCGTATTTTTTTGCGGTCCTGTTTATCCTTGCTCTTACTGTATCCCATCTCTGGGTAGAGTCTTTAGAAAGCATTAAAGCGCATACACCTGAAGTGTTCGGAGTTGCGCTGGAAGTTCCGTTGAATGAATTTGTGTAACCGCCGCCCTGAACGGTAGCCCAGATCTTTACGCAGGGAGCAACTACATCAAGGCCGGTACCGTAGTTTGCGCCCCACCAGTTCTCAGCGTCGCAGCTTGAAGGAGACTTCCTCTGGTTACAGGGGCTTACTCCGCCAACTGAGATAACTTCTGGTAATGTTGAAGGCCAGCTTAATACGCTGTTACCGTTACCTGTTGCGAAAACCCAAACGATTCCTTTGCCGTTTCTTCCGAGATTAACACCGTCGGTAATGGCGTTATTCGAGGTCGGGTCCGGGGAGCCGCCGCCCCATGAATTGCTTGAGATCCACGCGTTACCGTAAGTTCTTGCTCCGATAAGAGCGTTTTGTATTGCTGTTGTTGTTGTTGAGCCGCCTGAATTAAATATCTTTGCTGAGTAAACCTTTGAACCCGGTGCAACACCTGAAATACCGATGCCGTTATTGCCAACTGCGGCAACTATACCTGATGTTGAAGCGCCGTGTCCGTAATCATCATAACCGCCGTAGGTGTTTGAATAATAATTGAAATTGTATCCATGAACTACATTTGCCGAAAGATCCGGGTGTGTTGTATCTATTCCTGAATCTACTATTTGTACCCTGCATTGTGCAATTCCCAGGGTTTGATTCCAGGCTGAATCCAGCCCCATATCGCAATCGGCAGTACCGGTGCCAACTACAGGAATATTCGAGCCGGTATTGATAGCTGACCACTGTGTAGGAAAGTTAGGATCATTTGGGATGTACTGCATCAAGTTTGTATAACAGAAGCCGGGGCCGGAATAATTTACCATTCCGCTTGACCATACTTCATTTGAATAATCCATTGAATTTGTGTTATCTGTTGCCGGAATTTCGATCTGGAATGTGGGGCCGCCTGTCACGTCAAGCTGTTTAATTATTTTCATTCCCCGGCTGTTGAGGTATTCTTCTATCTGCTGCCTTGAATACTGGGGTTTGAACTGGGCAGAGATATTGTTCTCACATCCCTGCAAAGTGTTGGCATTGCCCATACCTTCACGTAAGCCAAATACAGGCGAGGAGTATTCCACCAGCGGATTGTTCCTGAGCTGTGTAACAATGTTGTTTAAAGCTGAATTGTTAACTGTATAGTTCAGCTTAATGAACTGTTCTTTTTCGTTGTTTACAAATTTCTGAATCGAGGGGTCGCATTTCCCTATTGAGCTGAAGTTATTATTGAAATCGTTTTCAGTCATTGGACTTTTCAGCTTGATATAGATCATATCAGGCTTATGTACCAGGTAATATCTCGCGCCCTGGTAATAATAGTAGTCGGTTACGTTGGCTGAACTGCTTTCTGTCTGAAAGTTGTTCCAGCCGATAAAGCTTGCGGATACTGCCAATATAAATAATAACAGTATTCTGGAAAAGTTTTTCATTGATCGTTTCTCCTGTTGCTTGGTTTATTTTCTGGAATTACAACAAAGCTATATAAGCAGCAGCATGGCCGGATTCATCAATGTAAAGGCTGTCAATGTCAGTAAATATCAGAATTCCGGAAAAGCTGGCTCCAATTTGTTTAACTGCTATTGCTCGTTTGGCAAATGCAGAACAAGGCTTCCATCTTATTCCTCCTGCGTGAAAACCTTCACACAATAAAATGAAACCCTAATAGTTACTTATTTACTCAAATTTGCATGTTTTCATTTTGAATGTCAAGTTTAAATTTATTGCAAACCCGTGACATTACAATATTTGATAAATTTTGTATTTACATAAATATAGAGCAAGTTATGTTGGTGCACAAAAAAAAATGGCCCCAGTTTTCACCGGGACCATTTTGTGAAAATTCTCTAAGAACGTTTATTTTACAAGAACCATTCTCTTTACAGAAGTAAACTGTCCTGCGTCGATCCGGTAGAAGTATATACCGCTTGCGAGGCTTGAAGCGTCGAAATCCACTGTGTGGAATCCGGGCTGTTTCATCTCGTTAACAAGTACTGCAACTTCTCTGCCAAGTACGTCAAATATTTTCAGTGTAACCATTTCAGGTGTAGGCACTGAGAATTTGATAGATGTAGTTGGGTTGAACGGATTGGGATAGTTCTGTGCCAGTGAGTAGTAGTTCGGAATTTCAATTGTCTGAATTCCGCCTACAATTGTCTGGTAGCGGAGAACTAAACACCATGCTTTGAGTACGCCTGAATCGCCTGATGCAAGGTCATCGATAGCCAATACCCATGAACCGTTTACTGCGAGTCCGTTAAATGCGCTGAGCGGACTTGAAGGCTGGTATGAACCTGTGAAAGGAGCAACACCGGAGCCTATTGGTGTGGTTGCTGAATCATTAAGTACAGTGTTGATGAAGTTATCTCCGCCTGCGCCAACCTGTCCGGCAAGAGTAGAACTGCCTGCCAAGTGGGTTAATACAATGCTGAGATCGCCATCGTATGTATGAACGATGGTATCTAATCTTACGTTAACATCAACAACGCCAAATGTGTTTGGAATGTTTACAACTATAGAATCCCTGGGCGCGCTTCCAAGTGCCGGGATAAGAATGTTCAATCCGTTGCGGCAAATTGTAGTACCCTGGACAACTGTACCTGCAGGTAATACTGTTACAGTTGTTGTAATTGTATCGTTGGCCCTGTTTTCATCAACTGCAGCGCCGCTGAATATTTTGAGTGTATAGCTGCCTGATGTTGCAGGCGTCCAGTTGAATGATGATGAATCAACCGCGCCTGAAGGAAGGCTTGTTATTGTATTTGTTGTAGGTGCACCGCCGTTAACCGTGAATCTAACGGGTAAGTTTGTCTGCGCGTTTGTACCGCCGTTGGTAACTTTACCTTTTATAGGATATGAGGTACCTGCTACGAACTGGCCGGGTAAGCTTAAGAACGGACCTACTACTACGTCATTTGCCGGGGGAGGACCGTATGTGATACCGCTTGTCCAAACCTGGTAAACGCCTGATGAGTTATCAGCCCAGAACGGGAAGATTTTTCCTGAACCTGAGGAGTAGGTTATGCCTGTATAGTCACCCTGGTAACCGCCTGCAAGACCTGAAATAGGAGCAGGTGTGAATGAGTGATCGCTTACTGCAACATCTGTCCAGGTTGTACCGCCGTTAAGCGAACGTGACATCCAGAATTCAGTTACGAAACCTGATGTGTTTCTCTGGTCATAATATGATACGTTTACACCGCCATCAGGTGTAACGCAAACTGCCGGCATATAATTGTATCTGCCGTTGCTTGGATCCTGGTTGACTTTTGAATGTGTCCAGCTTGTTCCGCCATTTGATGAGATACAGATAGTAACATCAGAAACGTCCAATGTAAGCGGACCGCCTGATTTTTCTGCTAAAACAGCATATAGCCATCCGTTGCGTGCTCCGCCCGATTTATCGATAGCAAGACGCGGGAAGCCGGAAGCCCTGATGCCGTTGAACAGATTTGAATTCCTGATACCATTAACATCAACTGCAGTGTTTGTCTGTGATGTCCATGTTACGCCGCCATCGGTTGATTTTGCAAAACCAAGATGATCCTCAGTTGAGTTCTGTCCGTTGGTTGTGCAATGTGCCCATACAGCGTAAACAACGCCGCCGGGACCAACTCTAATATCGCAGCCCTGCTGATGATGTCCTGATGCAGGTGCGGGAGATACAGGTGCAGCGGTTGTCCATGTTACACCGCCGTTTGTTGAATATGAGCCGACTATGTAATTTGCGTAAGTACCGCCGAAATTCGTCCAGATCGTGTAAGCTCTGCCGAAATACGGACTGCCTGTTACATCGTCGACTGCCGAAAAATTCTTGTCGAAGCTTGATGCGCCCGGGAAATTCATGTCAAATACCCAGGAAGTACCTTCATTGGTTGAATGGCCAAAACCCTGGATACATGAGAGTCCAAGCCTGCCTGCCCATGTGCTGCCTGCCGGCCAAACTATTGCGCCCGGGTCACCGCTGTTCGGTGTGTACATCTGGAAGTTACCTGTCCAGGATGTTCCGCCATTATTGGAATAAGCAAAACCTGTTCCGTAAAATGAAGGACCGTATGAGTTCCATGATGCGAATACAATTGAACCGTTGCCGGCCATATTGGTTGCATCAACTTCACTTTGCGTGGCTGTGTGTGGAAAGGGTCTTACGTTCGGCGGAAGTACTAATATTTCATCGCCTGTGTTTACTACTCTTGTTTTGGTATTGGGGTTCTGGTAATTTACCTGTTCCTGTGCCTGCGGTAAGTTGTAATACTCGCCTGTAGGATACACTTTGGACATCGGTGTTTTCCAAACCCAATCCGGTACATCCTGTGCGTACAGGTTGCCGCATAGCAGCAATGCACACAACATTGAGATTGTGAGTTTAAGTTTCATCATTTCCTCCTGAGCATAGCTCTCACTACACCCAAATGATTTTTATTTGGTGAATTATGTGATTTATCTATGCATTTTAAGGGTTTAATTAAACAAATGCAAGTATATTTTTTCTATTTTATCTGGTATTTTTTAGTAATTGAATAGGTAAATTACAGTGCACATTTTCAAATGTATAAACATGCTTGTCTGAAAAATGCAGACCTTTTTATTCAAGGATTGTTCGAATTTCTTATTATTTTGCCGGATGAGATACAATAAATGGACACTTTTTTTGTTTTTTGTGGTACTTTTCGCAAATGAGTCAATAATTTCACAGGTTTACTGGATAGAGCAGACCTCGCCTACTCAAAAAGAGCTTACCAAAAGCCTCTTTTTTGATTCAGAATATGGCTGGGTAATCGGGGATTCAGGCACAGTGCTAAGGACCACTAATTCGGGTACAAACTGGATGATTCAGCAAACGGGAATTTTCAGCTCCGAACTTAAAGACATCACCTTCATTTCAAGAAATACAGGATGGATACTTGCAGTTGATTCAACTTACAAAACTTTCATACTGCATACAACAAACTCGGGAGTTAACTGGAGTAAGTCATACTACCCGGACACTACTCTTATTTTGAGTACTATTTTTTTTAACGATCAGTTTACAGGTTTTGTATCAGGATTTAACGGTGAAATCTATAAGACCACTAACTCAGGAGCTAACTGGAAAATCTGTTATATCGATACTACAAGCTGCCTGTACCTTTTTCCGAAGAATGATATATTGTTTGTAAACTCACAAACAGGTTTTGTTTGCGGCGGTGTGCTTGACCTGCAGGGAGTTTTTATTAAAACTACCGATGCCGGAAGCAATTGGTTTTCAATGTGTATTTCCGCGGAGCCTATGAACGAGATAGTGAATCTCGGCGGAGGCAGAGTGGCGGTAATGGGAGGCGACTATGATCTGGGAAGTATCTTTGCGGTATCTTCAAACTACGGCAGCAACTGGATATATGAGTCAACCGGGTGCTTTGGAAACGCAACATCGTTTTCATTCAGAACACCCGCCGAAGTTTGGGCTGCGCTTAGCTTTTCCGGCACGCTTGCTGTAAACCTTGATTCCATGAAGCCGGGTTCCCAATGGCAATGTATCAATACTCCCGGAAACATTCCGATTAATTCTATCAAGTTCCTTTCGCCCACGGTCGGCTTTGCATTCGGTGAACAGGGTAAGATTTATAAATACAATCAGAATGTAATTGGTATTCAGAATAATCAGCAAAACCCTGCAGAGTTTTCGCTTGGTCAGAATTATCCCAATCCTTTCAATCCTGTTACAAATATTAAATTTCAAATTCCTGCTACTGTAGAGACGTCCCGGCGGGACGTCTTAGTCTCAATTTATGATGCACTTGGTCGGGAAGTTGCGGTATTGGTGGATCAACAAATGCAGCCCGGCAAATACGAAGTGGAGTGGAATGCTGAAGGCTATCCCAGCGGAGTCTATTACTACAGACTGGAAGTTGTTAATGAGGTAGATGCTGCTCCAACTTTCACGGAAACCAAAAAAATGGTGCTGTTAAAATAAGCCCGGGCAAGCCGGGAGTAAAATACAAAGGCGATAGAATTTCTATCGCCTTTGATGTTTCTGAATGAATCAATCCGGATGAAGATTTATTTGATAAGTATCATTCTCTTAACTGAAGTAAATTCGCCCGCATTTATTCTGTAGAAATAAATTCCGCTTGCCAGCCGGGATGCGTTGAATTCTACACTGTGGAACCCAGGCTGTTTAAGCTCGTTCACTAAAACGGCAACTTCCTTACCAAGAATATCATAAACCTTCAGCGTAACCATTTCGGGTGCAGGCACTGAGAATTTAATAGACGTGGTTGGGTTAAATGGATTGGGATAGTTTTGGGTCAGCGAGAAATAGTTTGGAATTTCTACTGACTGTACGCCGCCTACTAAGGTCTGGTAAACAAGCTGCAGGCACCATGCCTTAAGTACGCCTGAATCACCGGATGCTACATCTTCAATACCAAGCACCCATGAACCGTTAACGGCTAAGCCGTTAAATGCATTCAGCGCCCCCGATGGTGCGAATGAACCTGTAAATGGAGCCACACCCGAACCGATGGGTGTAGTTGCCGAATCATTCAGCAGTGTGCCTATGAAGTTATCTCCGCCTGCTCCAACCTGACTGATAATTCCAACATTGCCTGCCAGGTGTGTGAGCGTGAAGTTCAGGTCACCGTCATAAGTGTGAATTACTGTGTCTATCTTAACATTCACATCGATCACGTTAAATGAATTAGGAATGTTCACAACTATTGAATCACGCGGAGCAGAACCAAGAGCTGGGATAAGAATATTCAGCCCATTCCTGCAGACCTGTGTTCCCTGGTTTACAATCCCTGATGGCAATACGTTTACAACTGCAGTAACCGTATCGTTGAGCCTGTTGCCATCTGTTGCAAGGCCGTGAGCAATTTTCAGTGTGTAGCTTCCTGTTGCTGTCGGTGTCCACCCAAATGAAACAGAATCAACTCCTCCTGAATTCATTGAAGAAATGTTAACAGTTGAGCCGCTCTGTACACCGTTTACAAAGAACTTCATGGGGATATTTGACTGTGAGTTTGTTCCTATATTTGTGACGCGGCTTTTTATTGTGTACGGAGAGTTAACCGTAAAGCTTCCCGGGAAGCTGAGAAACGGTCCGGTTGCAACGTCATTTGCAGGCGGTGGTAATACCGATAGATAAGCTCGCCAAACGTTTATCAACCCTCTGCCATAAGAATTGTCTTCACCTGTAGTACCAAGATCTGTACAGGTTTGGAACAGCAGGTTTTTGATCTGCTTTCCGGTGAGCCACGGTGCTGCCTGTTTGAGCAATGCGATTGCGCCGGCTACATGCGGAGAAGCCATTGATGTTCCTGAAAGCAGGGCATAACTTGAACCCGAAAATGTTGAACGGATATTTACACCCGGGGCTGAAACTTCAGGCTTTATCTGAAGTGTGCCGACACCGCCGCAGCTTGACGGCCCGCGGCTTGAAAAGCTTGCTATAGGGTAACCTGCAGTATTGCCGTCAACTGCGCCAACGCAGAATATGTGAAGTGAATCTACGTTAATGTTCTTGGGAGGCGTTATAGTAGATGATCCGGGACCAGAGTTACCAGCCGAAAACACAACTGCAATACCTGCTGCTTCAACGGTTGAAAGAAGAGTCCTGTAGATCGATGATGTACACTGGTCGGTTGCTGTGGGATCCTGCCACGAACAGCTTATAACGTCGGGCATATTCATTGTTGCTGCGTTCGTGTCGGGGTCCATTGCCCACTGGAAAGCGGCAACATTCATTGAAGGATATGAAGCACCGGGGCAATCGGTAATACCTGCTGCCATCCAGAACGCGTCCGGCGCTACACCAACCGTATCGCCGGTGGCGGTGTTCCTTCCGCACATAATTCCCATAGTATGAGTTCCGTGGTATGTTCCGCCTGTAGCGCAGTCAAACGGGAAGTTGCTTGTGGGTGAAATGGGGTCAAACCATGAGTGGTACCATTGCCTGCCATTGTTTCCCCACCACCTGGAGTTTAGTGCCGGGTGCGTTCCATTTACGCCGCCATCAATGTTCATAACCGTTCTGCCTGCGCCGGTTATGCCAATTCTCCAGAGAGAGTCCGCTTTGATCACCTTAAGTCCTGTTTCCACGCTTTCTGTGCCTTCAACCACGACCGGGTCATTAACGGGCTTTTCCATTTCTAACCTCGCGTCAAGATCCATGAAGTCCACATCATTGCGTTTGGAAATCGCAAAAAGTACATCGGGGGTTGCTTCTACAAAAACCATGTTACATATCCAGAAAGGTATATACTGTTTAACTTTGCCGAAGTTTCTTTCCCCTTCAACATAGTTCAGCAGGGGACCCTGTGTTTGCAGCGCTTTGTTCCTTAATGTAGTGATGACAATGTATGCTCTCTGTTCAACTGAAACATTCCGCGCATACAAGTCAGCATCAAGCGCCTCAATATCTATATGATCCTTCAGAATAACCAGGGTCCTGGTATATTCTAATGAGTTTAAAGAGCTCATCTTGGTTTGCAGCCTAGAAGTAACATAGGCATCTGCAAAACAAAGCTGGGCCGTGAGTAAAAAAACTAATAGAGTAATAAGTTTCTTCATACTATTGGTGTTTAGATTAATTAATTGGACCGGCTTTATTATAAATTACATACTAATGTTTATAAATGCTGCGGCAAATTTTGCCGCAGCATAGGACAAACAAAATTTATACTGAATCAGTGAAGCTTACTTTATCAGTATCATTCTTTTTACAGAAGTGAATTCTCCCGCGTCTATCCGGTAGAAATATATACCGCTTGCGAGATTTGAAGCGTCAAAATCAACTGTATGGAAACCGGGCTGCTTGAGCTCATTAACCAAGACAGCAACTTCCTTACCAAGTACATCATATACCTTCAGCGAAACTACTTCAGCCTGCGGAACTGAGAACTTGATTGCCGTCGAAGGGTTGAAAGGGTTCGGGTAATTCTGTGCCAGCGAGAAGTAATTCGGTATCTCAATTGTCTGTATTCCGCCTACAAGTGTCTGGTACGTAAGCTGGAGGCACCAGGCTTTCAGAACACCGGAATCGCCGCTGGCCAGGTCATCGATCCCAAGCACCCATGAGCCGTTAACCGGCTGACCGTTAAACACATTCAGGAAATTTGACGGTTTGAATGAACCTGTGAATGGTGCAGTTCCGGAAGATATCGGGTTGGCTGCGGAATCATTAAGTACCGTACCGATGAAGTTATCGCCGCCGGCTCCTACCTGGCTGATTATATCAGCAGTGACATTTCCTTTCCTTAAATTTATGTTAAGATCCCCGTCATATGTGTGAATCAAAGTGTCAATTTTCACGTTCACATCCAGTACATTATACGAATTTGCAAAGTTGGTTACAATAGAATCTCTTGGAGCAGAACCAAGAGAAGGGATTAGGATACTTAAACCGTTTCTACAAGTCATATTATAGCCGTTGCCTATGCCGGCCGGCAATACTGTTACCGAAGTAGTGATAGTATCATTGCCGCGGTTCTGGTCGGTTGAAGCGCCGCTGAATACCTTGAGGGTATAGCTGCCTGTTGCAGTTGGTGTCCATGTGAATGTTGTTGAATCAACTGCGCCCGAAGGAAGGCTTGTGATAGTATTTGTTGTCTGGATTGTTCCATTAACTGAAAACCTGATCGGCAGGTTTGAATATGCATTAGTACCGCCGTTGGTTATTCTTCCTTTGATGCTGTGAGCAATATTGACCGTATACTGCGCGGGCAGGCTCAGGAATGGGCCAACCACAACATCATTTGCAGGCGGTGGCGGCGGCGGTCCCAGGCTTAAAAGCAGCGCGTTTGCGTTTATCAAACCGTGCCCCATTTCGTTGTTCCACTGCCCAATGTTTCTGGGGCCGGGCTGGTTATATGTGTAAGAACCTCTCTTTTCGCATGTCCTGTCTATCCTTGCCCTTAGAGTATCCCATCTCATAGTGCTATCGCGTGAAAACGCGAGCGCGCAAACTCCTGCTGTGTTTGGTGTTGCGCTTGATGTTCCGTTGAATGTTGAGAAGTAATTACCGGTTGAGTAACCAACGCTTCCGGTACGGTCTGTAGTATATATTTTTACGCAGGGTGCTACAAGATCAAGGTTTGAGCCGTAGCTCGCACCCCAGAAATTTTCGAGGTCGCAGCTTGATGTTGATTTCCTCTGGTTGCATGGACTTATGCCGCCAACTACAAGGCAGTTAGGATTTGTACTTGCGGGAAATCTCATTGCTCCATTTTCATTACCTGATGCAACTACAAAAATTGAGCCTTTTCCGTTCCTTCCAAGGGTAACAGCATCAAGGATAGCCTGGTCAAGCGCAGAGCTTGCGCCGCCTACGAATCCCCATGAATTGCTTATAACCCATGCGCCCTTTTGGTATGACCAAATGGTAGCATTTGTTGCGCCGGTATAATCGCCGTTGCCGGATGAACTCAGCCATTTTACGGGTATTATCTTACAGCCCGGGGCTACACCCGAAACTCCTATGCTGTTATTGCCCTGTGCAGCAATAATTCCGGAGCATGCTGTTCCGTGGTTGCCGTCATCCCATGCGTATGGATCGTTATTATAGAAATCATAACCTGACCCCACCACCATGTTGTTTACAAGATCTTCATGCAGAGTATCAACGCCAGTATCGCTGACCGCAATTTTGCACTGCTGGATACCTGTAGTAATATTCCACGCGCTGTCAACATCCATGTCGCAGTCTGTTGTGCCGGTAATTCCGCCCGGTATGTTGTTGCTTAGATTCTTCAGCGCCCACTGCTGTGAATAAAATGCATCATTGGGATCAAAGCAAAGCAGGTTTGTGAACATAAGGTTCGGTTCTGCCCAGTTTGTTTTGCCGCTGCGGTAAAGCTCGTTTGCTGCATCAATAGCTGATACATTGCGAGGCACACTGACTGTGAATGTTAGCCCGCCGGTAAGATCCATTTGCTTAACAATGGCATAGCCGCGTGAGTTAAGCCAGGAATTTATTTCAGACATTTCAGTTCCCGGCCTGAACTGAACTATGAACTCATCCTGAACACCGATGAGCGTTTTGCCGTTATCGGGAGAAAAAACAGGGGATGTGTACTGAACCTCCTGGTTTTGGTTAAGCTTGCTCATCAGCTCATTCAGCGCTGATTCATCTTTTACTGATGAAAGGTTGATAAAATATCTCTTGTCGGTTGATACATACGAAGGAGAATTAAGTGTTGCGGTTCCGACCTGTGAAACAAGCGAGTTAAATTGACTTTCATTCAGCTCTTTGTTCAGTTTGATAAAGAGCATATCGCTTTTAAGTGTTAGATTGAACGGCTGGCCTTTGTAATAATAGAATTTGGTTATAGCTGTACTGTTTTCACCCGGCTGCCATGCAGTGAACGAAATGCATAGCGCCAGAATTGCGAGCATTAACAGCTTCGGGACTTTTCTCATAGCTTATAGGACTCCTAATTTGGTTAATTTTCAGACATAAAAAATCAGCCATTTTATTCCTCCTACAGGCGTTTAAAACCTGTAATAAAATGATAGATATTGTATTTGTAAGTGGTGTAAGATCATAAATTTTGTATCAATATTCAAGATTATTAATCGAGATTATTGAAAAATTTAAAAATTTGTACGTTTTTTTGAGAAATCAGTTTTTTATTCGGCGGCAGGATAAAACACTTTTTCAAAATTATTTAATATCATGCGTTTAACTTTTTCGTAATCTGTCTTCTCTCCCTTTATTTTTTCTATACTTGTAACTCCTTTATGAAATATTCCGCATGGTATGATCTTATCAAAATACTCAAGCTCTGTATTAACATTCAAAGCAATGCCGTGCATTGTGATCCACCGTGATACCTTAATACCAATGGCGCAGATCTTCTCTTCACCTACCCATACACCTGTAAATTCTTCATCCCTCGTGCCTGTGATACCAAGCTCTGCAAGAGTCCTAATCACTACTTCTTCAAGATCGCGCAGGTAACGGTGTGTATCCTTGTAATAATTGTTCAGGTTAATAATAGGGTACACCACAAGCTGGCCGGGGCCGTGGTAGGTTATATCTCCCCCGCGGTCTATCTCATAGTATGAAATACCCTTAGCCGTCATTTCGGCCTCGCTCAGCAGAATATGATCCCTGCTGCCCGACTTCCCCAGTGTATATACATGGTTATGCTCAACTGTGTAAATTATGTCATCGGGCTTGCCGTTTTGTTTCTCAAGAAGGGTCTTCGCCTGCAGGTCCCATACCTCTTTATAGTCGGCTGTACCCAGATCAATATGAGTGAACTTCTTTTGCTCCATTTTCTTCCGGAACAAGTTTAGCCTAAAAAGGTTATAAGTAGTATTCACTTTTCAATGGAGTAATGCGTTCAGAATTTTCAGCCCTTATAAATAGAAGTAATCTTTTGCCTATTGATTATATTTCTGCCAAAAGTACGGTCAAGTTGCTGTTATCCGCTATATTTATATACAAATTGGAGCATTCATTTAAGAAATAGCTTGATTTTCATAATTGTATAATTTATATTGAATTCTAACTTGGTGTACCAGCTAATTAAACCAGGAGAAAACTAATACATGAAAAGACTATCCGGGCTTCTTTACATTCTTTTCGCATTTTTATCACTACAATACCTCGCAGGATGCGGCGGTTCGGATGTGGAAGAGGAAAGTGCAGATACAAAAAAGAAAAAGGACTCAGTAAGCGTTTATACGGCGCTTGAAAACGCAAGGATCCACTACACAAAAGCTCTTCAGTTCAATGAGCAGGCTGATTCAAAATCTTCCAGGGAGGAATTTGAAGCGGCTTTAAAGGACCTTAACAAAATTGATACAAAAAATCTCGCTAAACACTATGCGTGGGAAAAAGATTATAACGAGATAGCAACAGGAATTGTACAAGATTATATAACCGCTCACCATGACCTTCCCGAAGACCATAAAGTATTCAAGTTTGCCAATAAACTCGGCATCAAATACGAAAAAGTTGAAAATAAATCTTACAGCAATTCATTCGATCCGCAGGACCTTCCAGAGTGTGATGATATTCCGCTTGTTGAAAACGGACCTGTACAGGATTACATCAATTATTTCACCGGCACCGGCAGAAAGTATATGGATAAGTGGCTCTACAGGCTTGGAAAATATTCCAACCTGATGAGGGCTATTCTAAGAGAGAATAATGCACCTGAAGAGCTCATATATCTTTCAATGATCGAATCCGGACTTGACCCCGCAATAAGCTCATGGGCAGGCGCTATCGGTCTATGGCAGTTCATGCCTACAACCGGCTCGGCATACGGGTTATATTATGACGGCTCGACCGATGATAAACGTGACCCCGAAAAAGCGACCGATGCTGCGGCAAGGCACCTTAAAGATCTTTACAAATCGTTCGGCGATTGGTACCTGGCGATGGCTTCTTATAACGCTGGACCGGGCAGGATAACTTCCGCTGTGAAAAAATCAGGTTCAACTGATTTCTGGACTCTGAGAGATTACCTCCCAAAGGAAACAAGAAATTATGTACCGCAATACATTGCAGTTGCACTCATCTGTCTTAATCCTGAAAAATACGGATTCACTGATGTTGAATGGGGCAAACCAATAGAGTATGACAGGGTTGTGATCAAATCCGCTCTTACTATGGATAGAATTGCGGAGCTTTGCAATACGGATGTTGAAACTATCCGCGACCTGAATTCACAAATGCTTACAGATGTTACCCCGGTGTTCGAAGATGGTTACCTCATAAAGATCCCAAAAGGCAAGTACAAAGAGTTTACAGAGAAGTATGAAGCTGCCGGAGACATTGAAAAATACAGTTTCAAGCCGATATTTGACGGCAATGAAGGTACAGCATCAGTTAACCATGACGAGACGGTTACATATTACAAAGTAAGCGGATATACAGTTGAAGATAAAAAGCTCATAATCAGCACTTCAAACCGGGAGCTGGTTTTCCATAATATTGAAGAAACAGATGATCTGTATAATGTATCTTTAAAATATTCGGTAAGGCCAAGTGATATCAGGATATGGAATAACATCAATTACGGAACATATCCCAAGAAAGGAGATAAGCTTTCAGTTTGGCTCACTAAGCAAAAGTTTGAAGAGCTTTATGGTTCCGTAAAAGAAGAGAAGAAAAAGGATAACGTAACCGATAAAATGACCGAGGAAAACAAAGATCCCGGCAAAGAGGAAGTAATTGAAGAATCGAATTCAGAAGGTACCAACGAAACTGTATTGGTTAACAAAGAAAACCGAACAGAGGAAAAGAAGGATGTGGAAGTAAAAAAAGATGTTGAGGTAAAGAAAGATACTGAGGTAAAAAAAGAAAAGAAGACAAATACCGATACAAAGAAGAAAAAGCAGAGCTATCAGACATATACTGTAAAAGAAGGCGATAACCTAACCGCCATTGCAGAATCATATGATGTTGACGTTGCTGATATTAAAGACTGGAATGACCTGGAATCAGATAAAATACTGGTTGGCCAAAAGCTTAAAGTTTACTCTGATAAAAAAGTAACTTCTTCCAGCAAAAAAGCCAAGACCTATACTGTAAAAGAAGGCGATAACCTTACTAAGATAGCCGATGCCAACGGTGTATCGGTTGCTGATATTAAAGAATGGAACGGGCTGGAAAGTGATGTAATACAGGAAGGCCAGGTGCTCAAGCTTTATTCATCAAAAGAGACCAAGAAGGAAACAACTAAAGAGAAAAAAAGCAAAACCACTTATCACACGGTAAAGAAGGGCGAAACGCTGAGCAAGATCGCAGATAAATATGACTGTACAATTGCAGACCTGAAAAAATGGAACAAGCTGAAAGATGATACCATTGAAATAGGCCAGAAGCTGGTTGTGAAAAAATAATGTTTCTTTCCGCTTGAAATAGGGGAACCATTGTGAAATGTGAATTAAACAAAAATCTTAAATTATTATTACAGGGCGGGTATAACCTGCCCTTTTTATTAAAATGAATACAGGTAATATTCAGTTAAAGATCGCGGCCCAAAGTGATGCAGGGTCAATTACAAAACTTGTAAATTCAGTTTACCGCGGCGAGAATTCAAAAAAAGGGTGGACCACGGAAGCTGAATTCTTAGGCGGAATAAGGATTACTGAAGAAAAGGTAAGTGAGATCATCGGAAGTTCAGATGACCTGATAATTCTCGCTGTTGATAATGACACTATTATTGGCTGCGTGCATCTTGAAAATCCCACCGGCGCCAATTACTCATACTTCGGCATGCTTTCAGTGGATGTTGACTATCAATCAAAAGGCATTGGGAAGATCCTGATTAACGAATGCGAGAGATATACGAAAGAAGTATTGGGGCTTGATGAGATCAGGATGAAGGTTATAAACCGCCGGAAAGAGCTTATAGAGTATTATGAACGCCGAGGATACATCTCAACCGGTGAGCTGGAAGAATTCGGCTCAAAAGACGGCACGTTTGGTGAGCCAACCGAAAAACTTGTTTTTGAAACTTACTCAAAAAAGCTGTAAAACACCCACCCTATGCCTGCTTCCTTAGGCATTTTTAATTAATTGATTATCTTGCACAAATTGGCTATTATTGGTTACTTTTCCAACTAAAATTTAATAAATCGTAAACATGAAAAAGTTCTTTTTAAGTTTGGTTGTAATTATTACCGGGCTGTTTTTCACCTTCTACGGCTGCAATAAAGGCGGCGGAGATGAAATACTAATCGGAGAATTCGGTTCACTATCCGGTTCTGAAGCTACTTTCGGAATATCATCAACAAACGGGCTAAAGCTCGCAGTTGAGGAAATGAATAATTCCGGCGGTCTGCTTAATAAAAAGATCAAGCTAATAACCTATGATGATCAGGGCAAACCTTCCGAGGCTCAGACGGTTGTTCAAAGGCTTATAAAGAACGATAACGTGGTTGCAGTTATTGGCGAAGTGGCTTCATCGCGCTCAAAAGCCGGCGCACCCATCTGCCAGCAGAACAAAATTCCGATGATCACCCCTGCTTCAACAAATCCCGAGGTAACCGCAATAGGCGACTATATTTTCAGGGTATGTTTCATTGATCCTTTCCAGGCCACGGTTGTCAGCAAATTCATCATAAATACCCTGAAGCTCAAAAAAGTTGCTATTCTCAAAGATGTTAAAAATGCTTACAGCACAGGGCTATCGGATTTCTTTGAAAAGGAATTTAAATCAATGGGCGGCGAGATAGTTGAAATACAGTCGTTCCAGGCAGGGGATAAAGATTTTAAAGCGCAGCTTACATCTATCAAAGCAAAAAATCCCGAAGCTATATTCATACCTGCTTATTACACCGATGTTAACCTGATATCGATCCAGGCTAGAGAGATCGGCATAACAGTTCCGCTTATCGGCAGTGATGGATGGGAATCAGAGAAGCTTACCGAAGGCAAAGCTAAGGACGCTCTTGAAGGATGCTTCTTCTCTACACATGTATCAACTGAAAATCCCGACCCGGCAATCCAGAACTTTATTACCAAATACAAAGCTAAATATAACTCCATGCCAGACGCAATGAGCTTTCTTGCTTATGATGCAGGCATGATATTATTCGACGCCATGAAACGCGCGGGTACAACTGATCCCGAAAAAGTGAAAAATGAGCTTGCCAAGACGAAAGATTTTAATGGAGTGACAGGGAAGATATCTATAAACGAACAGCGCAATGCTATTAAGCCCGCGGTTATTCTCGAGATAAAAGGCGGCCAATTCAAGTATAAAGAAACCGTCGCGCCGTAAATGGTGAAATAGTGAAATGGTTGGTGAGATAGTGAAATAGTGGTAGAGTGGTTTGGGAATAGGTTTAGAGTTTTAAGTTACTTTTACATCAGGAGGCAGTTGTATGGGATTTAATGATGATTTACGAGACCGAACAAAACAATTTGCTTTAAGAAATATTAAGCTGTTCCAATCATTGCCCAAGACTGAAGAAGCAAGGATCCTGGGCAGGCAGCTCTTGAGATCAAGTACTTCTGTTGGAGCAAACTTCCGAGCTGCATCTAGAGGAAGATCCAAAGCAGAGTTCTATTCCAAATTATCGGTTGTAGTTGAGGAAGCAGATGAGTCTGCATTCTGGATGGAGCTTTTGATGGAATCAAACATAGTTTCAGAAAAGAAATTACTGCCTCTCTATAATGAAACAATTGAGCTGACGAAGATAATGGCGGTATCGCGCAAAACGGCAAAAAAAAGTAAATGATTTACCGGTTCAATTTTTCACAATTTCACAATTTCACTATTTCACTATTTGACTATTTGACTATATCACTATTTAGCAAATGACCGAATTTATACAGCAGGTTTTTAACGGACTCTCACTGGGAAGCATTTATGCGCTGATAGCGCTTGGATATACTATGATATACGGCATCCTGCGCTTCATCAATTTTGCGCATGGTGATGTGTTCATGATTGGCGCCTTTTCTGGATATTACCTTGGCATCATGTTTGCCTTCTCATCAGGCGGCGGAGGTGCTTCGCTTGCCCTTGCAATACTTATACTGCTGGGAGCTATGGCAATCACAGGCCTGCTTGGCTTCACTATAGAAAAGCTCGCATATAAGCCGCTCCGCAAATCGCCAAAGCTGACAATTCTTATCACTGCTATCGGTGTATCATTATTTCTCGAATATTCCGGCCAGCTTATTTTTGGCGCAGACCCAAAATCATTTCCAACATTGCTTGAAAACAAGCCGCTTGTGAATCTTTCAGGAGCGGTTATAGGCTCGAATCCCGTAGTTGTACTCATTACGGCAGGACTCCTTATGCTTGGCCTCAGAATGATAGTAATGAAAACAAAGATCGGCACAGCAATGCGCGCCGTTTCATACAATCCAACTGCTGCAAGCTTAATGGGTATTAATATAAATGCTGTTATAAGCTTCACGTTCATAATAGGCTCATCGCTCGCGGGCGCAGCAGGCATACTATATGGGCTGAACTATCCCAGCATCGATCCGCTTATGGGAATACTCCCCGGCCTGAAGGCATTTGTAGCCGCTGTACTCGGCGGAATAGGTAATATTCCCGGCGCCGCTCTTGGCGGAATGATCATAGGCCTGCTTGAAACTTTTGTTACCGGGTACATCTCGCCAACATACCGCGATGCAATTGCGTTCGGTATATTAATTCTGATCCTGCTGTTCAAGCCAACCGGCTTATTGGGAAAGAAAGAAACCGAGAAAGTATAATACATATTCATTTTCATCCGGTGACCTTAAGTCATCGGATGAATTTTCGATTGGAGTGATTAACATCACTCTTTTTTTATAAGTAAAATTCAGAAAATACTTTATGATACGTGACGACGTACTCGAAAGAATCAAGAAGATACCTATAGTTGATACCCTTGGATTCACATTCGTTGAAATGAATGACGGTATCTGCGAAGCGGTTGTAAAACATGAAAAGAAATATGACGGCATATTTGAGTCGTTTCACGGCGGATTGCTGATGACTGTTGCCGATTCCATCAGCGCGTTTGCGCTGCTAACTTTAACCGGCGCCGATGCTGCTATTACTACTACTGATATGAATATCCGTTTCCTCGCGGCATGCAGAACCGACGTTCGCGCCGTGGCACGTGTCATCAAACATGGCAAAACACTTGCCCCTGTTGCGGTCGAGCTGTTTGATATGAACGGTACAATGGTTGCCGTTGCTCAGGTTAACTATATGATACTGAAAAGTTAAAAAGTAATTCATCGCAAAGTACACGGTTTAAGTCTTAAAATATCCTGCATGAACATCCGTCTGCTCCATTATAAACTACCGTAATATTTATTGAAAAAGTCGCAATTTGCTGTATTTTTATCTATCGTTCTGACGGTTTATACAGCCGTTAATTACTATATTTTCATAACCGGGCTTCATGCCCTGCCTTCAAGGTTTCATGCGGTCTACATAATAGCATACCTGTTTTTATTCCTTTCTTATATTGCAGGCAGATTCCTCGAGCGGAAGATACCGGGTGGTATTTCCACCTTTTTCATTTGGGTTGGCTCCTTCTGGCTGGGAGCCATGACATATTATTTCCTCTTTACCATTGCTATCGATTTACTGCGGCTGATAAACCTGCTTACAGGATTTTTTCCTTCGTCATTTTATTCAGAAGAATACAAGCTGATGTTTTTCGGGCTGGTTAACCTGGCAGTTGTGATAACTGTGTTTGCAGGTTATATGAATGCCCGATCACCTGTTATAAAGAAACTGAATTTAGACATTAACAAAAAGGCCGGTGAACTCAAATCACTAAAGATCGCCGCTGCATCTGATATACACCTGGGTACAATAATTGCGCGGCGCAGCCTCAAAAGAATTGTTGATAAAATAAATTCAATTGGCGCAGATATTGTTCTCCTTCCCGGTGATGTTGTTGATGAAGATATAGGTCCGGTAATAAAACGGAACCTGGGTGAATTCCTGAAAAACATAAAGAGTAAATACGGTGTGTATGCTGTCACCGGGAATCATGAATACATCGGCGGGGCAGAAGCGGCATGCAGATACCTGGAAGAGCATGGAGTAGTTGAGCTGCGCGACCGGTATGTTAAAATTGCCGATAGCTTTTACGTTGTTGGAAGGGAAGACCGCGCTTCAAAAGGGTTTGCCGGAATTCTCCGCAAGCCGATGCAGGAACTGCTTCATGGTATAGATTACAGCTTGCCTGTTATACTGATGGACCACCAGCCCGTTCACCTAGAAGAGGCCGAAAGATCAGGCGTTGACCTGCAGCTTTCCGGACACACACATCACGGGCAGCTTTGGCCCTTCAATTTCATAACGAAAAAAATTTATGAAGTAAGTATGGGCTATAAGAAAAAAGGTAACACACATATTTATGTTTCCTGCGGCGCCGGTACATGGGGACCGCCAATCCGCACTGGCAACCGGCCGGAGATACTTGAGATAGATCTCAGCTTTAAGCAATAAAAAAAGGAGGCAAATGCCTCCTTTAATATTTACATTCTTATGAAGCTAATGTTATTTTACAAGTATCATTTTTTTCGTTAATGTAGAGACCCCGTCGCTAAGCTTATAGAAGTACACCCCGCTTGAGTGACCAGTGCCATCGAAGCTTATTTCATATGTGCCGCTTTTCAAATACCCGTTGATAAGCTCTGCAACTTTTTTACCGGAAACATCATAAACCCTCAGTGTTATCCTTCTTGTGGTCTGAAGTGATGACACCGAAAACTTCAATTTAGTCCCGGGGTTAAACGGATTTGGATAATTATTAAAAAGTGTGAAATCAGAAGCAAGTTCATTCAATTGAGTAACACCGGTCAGGTTAAGCGTTCCGCGTTTCATGAAAATATCAGATATTACCACCCCGTTCCTTACGCCTGCCGGATCAAAAAATACAACTATTTCGCCATTCCCCCTTGCTGCAACCGAGGACGAGCCGCGGGTTGAGTAGCTTGCCGTGCTGTCTTCGAAGATAAGTATGGGGCTCGTAAATGAGCTTCCTGTACCGTGTATAAGGAAAAATCCTTTAGGGTATGGTGAAACGCTGTTCTGGTATGTCATATAAAACCTGCCGTTATCGTCGGTATCAATTGCGCGCCAATATGCAGGATTACCGTTCGAAGCGGGAGTTATGGGTATCGGTGTTTCCAGGGCTCCGCCCGAAGGTTTGCGGATCAGGTAAACGCGCTTATCGGTAGCTAACCTGTAAACAATATGAACCAAATTGCTATTGCTCACTACAATATCAGGATACTCGCAATTCGCGCTTAGTCCCGTTGAAACTTCAACAAGCGATCCGCTTTCGTTTGTAAAGTATTTTAATGCGCCGCCGTTTATATTTACGTTTGTTGAAAATACTATGTGTATCTTATTATTCCCGTCAACTGCTACTTCAATATCATTTTCACTGCCTGTTTCTGCCGGCCCGAGGCTCACTTCCGGGCCAAGCGTGCCGGTTACATAATTGTAAGACCTGTAGAATGCGTTATCCTGCCCCGTAACAAAAGTATAGTACACAAAGTGAACCAGGCTGTCGCCGCGGCCAACGGCCATGAACGGTGTTGCTTTGTTCAATCCGCCTGTTGTGATCCACACGGGTTCCATAAATGTGCCGCCGCGGTTGTTAGTATAGATAAGCTGGAAATTGTTCGAACCATCGCGCCTTTCCCAACCGATGTGGACATTATTCCCGTTATCGAATCCGAACGTGGCATAATTGTCATCTACGTTATTATCAGTTATCCTCGTGGTAACCAAAGAGCCGGAACGGTTTGTGCGGTAAAAAATATCACGGGTATTGCTGGGTGTATCATACTGCCGCGTGTTAACGGAATGAATGAATCCGGAGTTATCGAACTTCACCATGCTGCGGTAATTGTAGAATGAATCGCGCACAATGGTATCAATCGGGAAGTTCAGGTATTCTTGGGCAAATACCGCTGCCGAATGAATCAAAATTGATAGTACTGCCAATCGTAAAATTGTATATGTAAGTTTCACTTTGTTGTAAGATTTGTTCACAACAAATTTAAGGCAATTGTAGAACTTATAATATGAAATTAGTTATTCCACCTCAACATGCTGTAATGTAAATGCTTAAAACAGCCTGAACCACGGCCTGCTGATGGCCTGAGAAAATGGCCACGGCATTCCGGCTAAGATCAGAATCAAAGAAACTGTAAGCCATATTGCAAGCGTTTTGAATTTCAGCCTGTCTTCTGCCTGCCGTTTTGATCTTGCCGATCCTATAGTCGCAATTATGATTGCAAGAAGCATCATAACCGCATGTTCCATGCCAAAGAATCTTATCGAGCGGGTGCCGACGGTCTCGCTGAAGTGGCTCATGAAGTATGTTGTTATGGGACTTGTAAAATAAAGTACAACTCCGAGTATTAGCTGAAGATGAAGCGAAGTTATTGTCCATTTGCGGATAGAGCTGTCTCCGCCGGTGAACTTTGCCGAAGATAGCCATCCGCTATAAGCGCGAATGATCATATATAACAGCATCGCAAGTGCGATCCATCTGACTAATGAATGAACGGTCAAAAGTGTTTGGTACATTTTTGTTTGGTTTAGTTTACACTTGGATTTTCGGGAAAGCTGGCAAGAATCGCGAACTTTTTTCCCATGGATTTCAGTATATCGCGCCAGAGGTTATCAGGATCTTTTGAGAAAATATCTTTTGCAGAGGTCTCTGTTACTATCCATGAATTTAGTGATATTTCATCATCGATCTGGCCTTCGGTCCACCCCGAATATCCCAGAAAAAACCTGAAATCATCCGGAGAAACGCTTCCGGAGCCAATGACCGCTTTAAGAAGGTCAAAGCTGCCGCCCCAATGGACATCCGGCATGATCTCCACTGATCCCTCAATTATCTCTTTACCTCTGTATATGAACTGCAGAGTGTCTAATTGAACAGGGCCTCCATAGTAAACAGGAGCATTAAATTTTGGGAAATCCTCAATAACTTCATGGATCCTGTATTCTGTAGGCTTGTTCAGCACAAACCCAACTGAACCGTCTTCACCATGTTCAGCCAGCAGAATGATCGTCCGTTTGAAATTAGGATCATTCAGAAATGGCTCTGAGATAAGTATTCTTCCTGTTGCAGGCTTTAGCGGCATATATGCAATATAGCTTTATTTTTAAAAACTATAAACCAATTATATACTCTTGCGGAAGTTTTTTAATGTACTTTTTTATCCTGCTGCCCGGTCCTTAATGCTGGCACAAATTCTGAAATTGAAAAAATCACAAATTATGTTCACCTTTGCATAATTCATCCTGAGGCAGCGATCAGAAAAATCAATGAAATTTCGGAGGAGCAATTAGTATCATCTCTTCTAAATAAAGAAAGAGATGCTGCCGGCGTTTTGTATGATAAATATTCCGCATTCCTGTATGGAATAATTGTAAGAATAGTTCACAGCGAAGAAACTGCCGAGGATGTGATGCAGGAAGTATTCCTTAAGATCTGGAAAAATATCAGCTCTTTTGATCCGGCAAAAGCGAAGTTTGTTACGTGGATAGGTAACATTGCACGCAACCTTGCAATTGATAAGATTAGATCAAAAGAATACAAGAATTCGCTTCAAAACCATGATATTGAGGATTACGTAAATATTATTGAAGAAAGCCCTTCTTCCGCGTTTAACCCGGACCATATCGGCGTAAGGGAAATGCTTGAAAAATTGACCCCAGAGCACAGAGTGCTAATCGACATGGTTTATTTCCAGGGATATACACAGGCCGAAGTTTCCGAAAAGCTGGGGATCCCGCTTGGCACAGTTAAAACACGCATTAGAAGCGCCATCAATAACTTAAGAAGCATTTACAAATAACTGAAAGAAAAAGAAGTAATTTATAGCCGGCATCAATAATTGAAAATCAAAGAATACATATCATCGGGAGTACTTGAGCTGTATGCAGCCGGAGCGCTATCAGAAAATGAAGCCGCTGAAGTTGAGCAAATGGCATCAGCGCACCCGGAAGTGAAAGCCGAGCTTGATGCGATCCAGCAGGCTATGGATAAGTACGCCGGAATGCACCGCAGGAATCCGCGCCCTGAACTGAGGCAGCGGGTACTGGATACAATTGATGAGCTTGATGATTACTCTGCCGGGAATATAAAACAATCAAACGAAAGCAAAAAAGAGGCTTCGCCGTACTTACCGTTGAAAGATGTTTCATATGTCAATCAGCGATCTTCAAAATTCAGCTACCTGATGGCTGCAGTTTGGGCTTTCCTTGTACTTAATATTATAGGCAATGTATTTTTCTATACTAAGCTCAAAGGTACCGAAGAGCAGATGGCGGGAGTTGTGAGCGAGAACAACAGGATGAAGCTTGAATACGAGAAGATCAGGCTTGATATGGAAAAAAGATCGACTGATATGAAAATGGTGATGAACCGTACCAATAAGATTGTTGATATGAAGGGTATGGATATTGCGCCGCAGTCATTTGCAACGGTTTATTGGAATCCGGGTACAAAACAGGTAATGCTGAATGTGGATAACCTGCCAATGCCGCCTGCAGATAAACAATACCAGCTTTGGGCACTCAAAGATGGTAAGCCAATTGATGCCGGTGTGTTCGATATTAAGCCCGGCGCGGGGGGTGAGATGTTTATGATGCCTGTGCAAATTCCCGAAGCCGATGCTTTTGCCGTAACACTGGAGAAAAAAGGCGGCAGTCCCGCGCCAACACTAACACAGCTTTATGTAATGGGTAATATATAGATACTAAAACTGTATGCAACTTGGAAACAGAACTTAAAATAAAGATTGTTGAGGCCTCAACAGCAGATATTCCCTTGATCAGCAAAATGATAGAACAATTGTATATAAGCGAAAACACCGTTTACAGGGAATCTGAAGTAAACAGTGCGCTTGCCGCACTTATAGGCGATACCTCGAACGGAGGATGCTGGATATTTGTATCCGAAGGCGGAATTGCGGGATATATGATAATCGGAAGCGCGTTCAGTGTAGAATTTGGCGGGAAGACTGCTTTCATTGACGAGCTTTACATTTCCGAAGACTACAGAGGTAAAGGAATCGGCAAAACTGCTTTGAAGTTCGCTGAGAAATTTGCAAAAGAAAAGGGGTACAAGTATCTAAGGCTTGAAGTAGAGCTTTCAAACACCATTGCACAAAAAATTTACAGGGCTAACGGATTCAAAGAGCATGAAAGATATATCATGACAAAAAAACTGAATTGAACGAAAAATTGTTATGATCATACAAACAGAATTCATATTGTACGTTTCAGATCAGCAGGAAAGCTGCGGGTTTTATAAGGAAGTGCTGGGGCTGGAACCTGTATTAAATGTTGATGGTATGACTGAGTTTGAGTTTTCAGGAGGTACAAAGCTTGGACTTATGCCTAACAGCGGAATAGCTAAGATTCTCGGTTCAAAAATGCCTGAGCCATCAACCGCTAATGGAATACCAAGATGTGAACTATACTTATATGTTGACGATCCGGCCGCATACATCAAACGAAGCCTGGGGGCCGGCGCCGCAGAGGTTAGTCCGCTGGAACCAAGGACTTGGGGTGATTTGGCAGGTTATCTGGCTGATCCGGATGGGCATATTATCGCCTTTGCCAAAAAAATGTAAACCGTATACGGAAATTATGAACTCAAAGATCATTAAGCTTGAGAAAGAAGATCTTCGGCAGTTAATCAATTGGGCTGAAGATGAGAAAACCCTGATTCAATGGTGCGGACCCGTGTTTAACTATCCCTTAACTTTGCAGCAGCTTGAAAACTATTTCAGCGAAACAGAAAAGGAATTCCCAACGAGATACCTGCTCAAATATGTATCTGCCGAAGGAGAAATGGGGGGAATGTGCGAACTTGGTAATATCGACCGCAGAAACGAGGCAGGATCTGTATGCAGGGTATTTGTTGATAAGAATTTCCGGGGGAGAGGAATCGCGAAAGAGCTCATAAATGAAGTGCTGAAATACGGATTTAATGTAGTTAAGCTAAACAGGATTGACTTGAATGTATATACTTACAATACCGGGGCGATAAAATGTTACGAAGAGCTGGGATTTATAAAAGAAGGTGTAAAAAGAAGCTCAACTAAATATGGCGATGAGTACTGGGATTGCAGTATATACAGCATATTAAGAGAAGAGTGGAAGCCGGCTTAAGCTGATTTTAAATGTTCCAGCAGCTTATCGATGAGCGGTATCTGTGCGGCTTTGATCTTCTGCTTTGCCTCATTCACACTGAAAAATCCTACTTTATCTACTTCAGGGAATTCTTTGTACTCGCCTGAGTGGGGTGGCCACTCTTCTTCAAAAAAATTGCAGGTGTGAACATAGTTAACAGGCAGGTCACTTTCGAATGCCCAGGCATGCACTTCTTTGCCGCCTTTTTGTATGATTGAACCAAGCGGAATAAATTCACCTGTCGGTGTGATGCCGGTTTCTTCCTTGAATTCCCTCATTGCAGTCACCAGCATTTGCTCGCCCTCATCCGGCTCGCCTTTTGGAATGCTCCAATGCCCGTCATCTTTTTTTTTAAAGTATGGACCGCCGGGATGAGCAAGGAATATCTCAATTACCCCGTTTTTGATCCTGTACATTATCAAGCCTGCGCTTTGTCTTCTGGGCATAATTTTGTTATTATTGATTATAATGCTTAACTGCGTGAATAAAATTCCAGAAGCTTTGAGGTAATTACTTCGAGGTCAAATTTCTCTTCAACATTTTTCCGTGCAGCTGACGCCAGCTTTCTCCTTAGCTCGCTGCTTTCAATCAGCCGGGCGAGAGCTTCGGACTGGCTTTGTGCATTACGCGGCTCGAATAACAGCCCTGTTTCATTATCTGTAATTATGTCAAGAACACCAGATTTGCCGCTTGCCGCAGCCGGTACATTCAAGGCCATGGCCTCTATCAGCACCAGCCCGAAAGATTCATTGTGCGATGGAAAAGAGAGTATATCCAGAGCGCCTAAGAGCCTTGCAGGCTCATCAGTTTGTCCCGTGAAAGTAATATTGCCGATCTTCAGTTTATCCGCAAGCCGTCGAATATCTGCTTCATAATCATCTTCGCCCAAGCTTGCGCCGCCAATAATACAGAAATGAAGCTTCTCGGGATATCCGGAATTCAGTATTGCCGCAGATTCCAGGAACTCTTCGTGACCTTTGCCGGGTGTCATTCTGCCTGCCATTCCAATCAGCAGCTTGCCTGGGGGAATTCCGAGCGAACCCCGTACTGCATTTTTATCGATCTTAGCTGCATCAAATTTTCCAAGGTCTATTCCGTCAGGTATTAAGTAAACTATATCCGGAGCAACAGGGCAGGTGCTGATAACATTTTGTTTTATGAAGCTGGAAATGGCAAAGATAGCATTTACTTTTTTATAAAGGTATCGGTGAAGCATATCTTTTTTTTCAACGCCGCTTTCCATATGTTTGGTAAGGAAGAGTTTTGTTTTGCTGCGTGAGTATCTCAATGCCGGGGAAAGTATCCAGAGGTCATGTGAAAGGTGCGTGTGTATTATGTCAACATCTGAATTTTTTAGCAGCTTCTTTAGTTTAAGTATAGAAGAAAGTACTGTGCTTTTTTTCCCAGATATTGGAATTGTGTGTATCCCGCTATTGA
Source organism: Ignavibacteria bacterium (assembly GCA_041917655.1). Classification (GTDB taxonomy): domain Bacteria; phylum Bacteroidota; class Ignavibacteria; order Tepidaquicellales; family OLB5; genus OLB5. The sequence goes on from JAYRXC010000023.1 coordinate 236,606, forward strand.
CTGCCTGTTCTTCCAGCTTTGAGCCCGGCAAACAGAGCATGTTAACCTCTGCCCCTCTTTCTGCCAGTTTCAGGGCAGTTTGAAGAGTAATAATTTCAAGTCCGCCCCATGAACGGGAGCCGCATGAAAAAAGTACATTTAATTTTTGCTGAATTTGCCCCATATTTATGCAAATTTAGCTCCAAATAATATTAAGTTAAAGGGTATAGAAAAAAATTAAAACAACTAACGTTTACATGGTATTGAAGCTATACCGTATTAATGTTAACTTGAAATTCCAAAAAAACAAAATATAAAAATGGTTTATCTGAACAGAAGTAGGGGAAAGAAGCAGAAAGGACAGCATATAGCAGACTGAGTAAAAAACCTGACTTTAGAGGTTTAATTAAAATATACGTAATATTGGAAAAATTGATGCGGCAAAAGAGGGAGTCAAGTGAGTAATCTCAACGGTTCCCCGCGTATAATGGTTGTTGAAGATGAAGGTATTATAGCCCAGGATATCAAGAATTGTCTTGAAGGACTTGGCTACGTAGTGCCCGATGTTGTATTCACGGGAAAAGAGGCAATTCTTCGTGCAGAAGAACTGCGCCCTGACCTTGTGCTTATGGATATCGTTCTAAAAGGTGAGATCGACGGCATTGAAACCGCTGCCGAGATAAGGAAGAAATATAACATCCCCATTGTATATCTTACAGCTTATGAAGATGATAAGACCTTAAAACGCGCAAAGCTTACTGAGCCGTTAGGCTATATATTAAAACCATTTGAAGAAAGATATCTCCGCTCCAGCATCGAAATGGCGCTTTACAAGCACCAGATGGAAACCAAGCTCAAGGAAAACGAACGCTGGCTGAGCGCGATCCTGAAAAGTGTTGGTGATGCTGTAATTGTAAGCGATGAATACGGGTTCATAAAATTCCTTAACCCGGTTGCCGAAGCATTGACAGGCTGGACGCTCCCCGAGGTAACAGGCAAACGCGTAACTGAGCTGCTGAGGCTGCTTGATGAAGATACCCGTGAGCCGATAAAAAATCCGATTGAAAGAGTCCTATCCGAAAATATTGTGATAGGCAGAAGCAATCACACCGTTTTAATAGCACGTGACGGCAGGGAAATATCCATCGATCACAGCTCTTCGCCGCTGCGCGATGATAAGGGCCGCATTACCGGCGCTGTGCTCATAATCCAGGATATTACGGAAAGGAAAATATCCGAAACCGCGCTGCGCGAGAGCGAAAATAAGTTCAGGAACCTGTTTGATTTTGCCACTGACGCGATCTTCGTGCAGTCGCTTAACGGTAGAATAATTTCCGTAAACAACCAGGCATGTAAGCTTCTTGGCTACACCAAGGATGAGCTTAATACCATGAGGTTTTCCGAGCTCATCAACGAGAATATAATTGATAATACCTTTGCCATATACTCTTCTCTCAAGGAAAAGGGTAATTACCAGTTCGAAACCCAGTACAGGAAAAAAGACGGCGGATTTGTTGATGTTGAAATAAGCATGCGGCTGATAAAGCTTCTTGATGAAGAGGTTGTTCAGCTTTTTGTGCGTGATATTACAGAGAGAAAGCTTGCGCAGGAAAAAATTGACATGCTTGCACAGGCAATAAAAGGTATTGCCGAGTGCGTAAGCATCACCGATCTTGACGGAAGGATCATTTTTGTTAATGATGCGTTTGAAAGAACTTACGGGTATTCTAAAGAAGAAATCCTTGGCAAGTCAATCAATGTTGTGAGAAGCAGCAAAAATCCATACGTTCTAAACGAAGAAATACTTGAACAAACAAGCAAAGGCGGATGGCAGGGCGAAATTGAGAACCGTGCAAAAGACGGAAGGGAATTCCCCGTGCAGCTTTCCACTTCGATGCTGCGTAATGAAAAGGGCTTAACGATTGCGCATATTGGTATTGCAACAGATATTACTGAGAGGAAAAAAGCCGAGGCTGCACTTAAACAAAGTGAAAAAAGATACCAGGACTTATACGACAGCGCTCCGGATATGTATTTCTCAATTTCACCGGAAGGACTTGTCAGGTCAGTCAACCGTTTCGGTGCGGAGTACCTTGGTTTTGATATAGATTCACTAATAGGCAAGGAAGTCTGGACTCTGGTTCATGCAGAAGATGTTGCGGTTGTTAAAGGAAAGATCGGGGATATATTTTCACGAAAAGTTGAAAGCGCAAACCTGGAATTCCGTAAGATTCGCAAGGATGGCAGCATAATCTGGGTGAATGAAAGTACAAGGCTGATCTCTGATGATAACGGCAATCCAAAAGAGCTGTTCATTATCTGCAGGGATATTACTGCTAATAAAGAATACCAGAACGCACTGCTTGATAGCGAGAAGAAATACAGGAACCTCACGCAGAACGCGCCTGTTTCTGTGGCTAGATTCTCAATGCTCACCAATGACTTTGAATATGCCAATGACGAATTTGCACGACAGATGGGCTGTTCTGTTGAAGAATACAGCAGGCTCCCGCGAAATGTTAAGACCAATATTATTTACAGTGAAGACAGGAAAAAAGTTCAGGATAACTACGACCTTTGGAAAAATAAAGGCTTCAAAGCCATATTGCATTTCGATTACAGGATACTGAACCGCAAGAATGAACTGCTATGGCTGGATACATTTATTTACGCAGATTTTGATGAATCAGGACGCGCAGTGATGATGAATGAGATCTGCGTTGACATCACTGAAAGAAAAAAAGCCGAGCTTGCGATACTTGCCAGCGAGAAGAAATATAAGAACCTTGCAGCAAATGCGCCAATCGCTGTTACCCAGATTTCCGGCGATACGCTGAAATACGATTATGTTAACTCTGAGTTTATCAGGCAGACCGGTTTTACAATGGAAGAGTACAACTCTCTTGGCAATGAAGAGCTAAGGGCTATGGCGTACCCGGAAGACAGGGATAGAGTTGCGGATTTCTGGAAAAAATGGAAAGAAGAGGGCTTCAGAGATACCCAGCATATCGATTACAGGATATACAACAGGTTTGGTGACCTGCTTTGGATAGACACATTCCTGTTTGCAGATTTTGATGAAGACGGAAACGTTGTTTCCATCAACCAGATATGTATTGATATTACTGAACAAAAAAGCGCCCAGGTAAAGATTCTCGAAAGTGAGAACAAATACAAGAATCTGGCTGCAAACGCTCCTGTAGCCGTTACAAGGGTTATTCTGGCAAGCGGAGCATACGATTTTGTAAATGAAGAGTTCACAAGGCAGTCTGGTTATTCAATGGAAGAATTCAATAAGCTGGGTGATCCGGAACTTATTGAGATGATACACCCTGATGACAGGGAAAAAGTGTTCAGGTTTTACAGGGATTGGGCGGAAATGAACTATAACGGTACCCAGCACATTGACTATAGGATCGTGAACCGATTCACCGGCGTTATATGGCTTGATACATATCTATATGCCGAGTTCGATAACGCAAATACACCGGTTGCTATTAATCAGATCTGTATCGATATAACCGAACGTAAAAAGGCCGAGACCGAGCTGGGCGAAAAAGACAAGAGATTCAAGGCGCTGATTGAGAATATTTCAGATCTCATTTCTTTAGTAGATGACAATGGAAAAATAATCTATGCAAGTCCTTCAGTTACTAAGATACTTGGATATGATGTGAGCACATATGAGACAAGTGCGATCTTTGATTACATTGCCGAAGAGGATCTGCCCGTAGTGAAAAAGCTGTTTGAAGAAGTACTTTCAACCCCAGGAAACATTGTAAGCGATGTACAATTTCGTTTCAGGCATGCGGATGGCCACCTGATGTGGCACGAAGCAACTGCCCACAATTTAACCGGCGATTCTACGATCGGGGCGATTGTAGTAAATTACAGGGATATTACAGAACGGAAAAAAGCTGAGCAGGAGATAATTCTGCAGAAATCCTACTTCCAGCAGCTGTTTGAAAACTCACCGGAAGGTATCGTAATTCTTGATAACCAGGACAGGATACTTAATGTTAACAAAGGCTTCGAGAAGATGTTCCAGTTCAGCGCAGAAGAGATAAAAGGCAAGATACTTAATTCTATTATTGTGCCTGAAAGTATGATAGAACAGGCAACTCAAATGACGCTCTTTGTGCTTAAAGGCGAGATAATACATCGTGAAACTGAACGAAAGAGGAAAGACGGCAGTATGGTGGATGTATCTGTGCTTGCATATCCCATCACGCTTGAAGAAGACCAGATTGGTGTTTACGGAATTTACAGCGATATTACCGAAAGGAAGGAAACTGAGAAAGCGCTCAGGAACAGCGAAGAAAGATACCGCGCGTTTGTAAAACAAAGCACAGAAGGTATATGGAGATTTGAATTCCTGGAGCCCATTTCAGTCAAGCTCCCTGCAGATGAACAGATAAAGGCGATATTCAGGTATGGTTACCTGGCCGAGTGTAATGATGTATTCGCACGAATGTACGGATACGAAGCAGCGGGCGATATTGCCGGCGCAAGAATTGGCGAGCTTCTTGTAGAATCTGATCCCAAGAACTCAGAGTATTTCCTGAAGAGTATAATGGGCGGTTACAAGGTTGATAATATTGAGTCGTACGAAAAGGATAAAAACGGCAACAAGAAGATATTCATGAACAACCTGGTTGGTATAGTTGAAAACGACACGCTAATCAGGATATGGGGCTCGAAGCGCGATATAACCGAAGCCAAGAAGGCCCAGGAAGAGCTAAGCAGGACACAGTTCAGGCTGGCGACACTCCTGAAAAATCTGCAGGATGTTGTGCTGTACGAAACAGGCGGCGGCAAAGAGTTCATGAGCGAAAATGTATTCGAAATGCTCGGTTACCCGGCGCAGAAGTTTGAAGACAGGGATTTCTTCCGAACAATAACGCATCCGGGCGACTGGAAAAGTATTGAAGAAAAAACCAAAGAATGGCACAGGACAGGGTCTACTGGTGTGCTGAATCTTGAATTCAGAGTGCGGCGCGCTGACGGAAGCTATGTTTGGGTCGAAGATCATATGATCAAAGTCAGGAATAACGGCAATTCGCACATGGCCGGTGTACTTATTAATATTACAGAACACAAGACCACTGAAGAAAAGCTGAAACAGCTGGCTGAAAAGCTATCTCAGTCAAACAAAGAGCTTGAGCAGTTCGCATATGTTGCTTCTCATGACCTGCAGGAACCCCTGCGAATGGTCGCAAGCTATATACAGCTCCTGCAGAGAAGGTATAAGAGTAAGCTCAGCGGTGAAGCAGATGAATTCATAAACTATGCCGTTGACGGCGTCATTAGAATGAAGACGCTCATAAATGACCTGCTTGTTTATTCCAGGGTGAATACAAAAGATTCTCCGCTTGAAGATGTGGATATCAATAAGGTTGTAGACCAGACCAGGACAAATCTCCACGCAGCAATAGAAGAGAGCGGAGCGATCATCAATTCGGAGCCGCTGCCGGTGGTGAAAGCAAATAACCTGCAGATCAACCAGCTTTTCCAGAACCTTGTAAGTAATGCTATCAAATTCAGGAAACCTGATACAGCCCCCGTTGTGAACATTTCGGCAAAACATGCCGGGGATGAATGGCTGTTCACAGTTCAGGATAACGGTATCGGTATCGATAAGGAGTTCAGCGACAAGATATTCGTGATATTCCAAAGGCTGCACAACAGCTCTGAATATCCAGGTACTGGCATAGGGCTGGCTATCTGTAAAAGGATCGTTGAAAAGCTGGGCGGCCACCTGTGGGTTGAGTCAAACCCCGGCGAAGGATCGACTTTTAACTTCACAATTCCGGACAGGGACTAAATTTACGTTTTTTCCAGCCAGTAGTTCCTGTTTTTCATGATTTTCTTTATTGTTGTTAGCTATTTATTTAGGTATTTTTGAATCAGAGGAAAAAACTATAAGATGGATTATATACCAAAGACTCTGCAGGTTCTTCTTGTAGAAGATAATGAAGGCGATGTAAGGCTCGTTAAAGAAGCTTTCAACGAAAGTAAGATAGATAAGGTGTTTTCAGTTGCCAAAGACGGCGAAGAAGCGCTGAACTATCTTTACAGACGCGGAAAATATGCAGACTGTGTCAGGCCCGATATCATACTGCTTGATATTAACCTGCCGAAGAAAAACGGATTTGAAGTTCTGGAAAGTATCAAGAAAGATGACGACCTAAAACGAATACCCGTTATTATGCTGAGCAGCTCAAGCAGCGAAGACCATATATCAAAATCATATGACCTGAGTGCGAACTGTTATGTTACAAAGCCGGTCGATTTTGACGAGTATACGCAAACCGTAAAAACTATTGAAGACTTCTGGTTCCAGATGGCGAAACTGCCCGGATTGTAAATCTAATTTTGATCAAAAAAAAAGCCTGTTCAAAACTGAACAGGCTTTTTTAATGCGCAAAAATTGGATCAGTTAATAAGCTTCAGTATTTCCTTTTCAAAATCTTCGTATTTTTTGCTGCCCGAAAAACTCGCTGCTTTCCTGCCTTCCTTATCATAAAAGTAAGTAACCGGAATTTCGCCGCCCCAGTTTTTATCTATCACATCTGTCAGGTCTTCGGGTTTAGGGAAGATCCCCTGGTAGGTGGTAAAATCCACACCATGTTTCTTTAGGAATGGCTTCAGCTTGCTTTCAGTTTCCGAAGCATCATCAAGTGAAACAAAAATGAGCTTCAGGCCCTTATCTTTATATTCATTGTTCAGCTTAACAAGGTCGGGAAATTCTTTAACACAGGGCGGGCACCAGGTAGCCCAGAAGTTAACAAGTACAACAGAGCCCTTATTTGATTCCAGTACTGATCTCATTTCATCAGGTGTAGTGATCATTTTCACTTCCTGTGAAAAAGAGACTTGCTGAAAACAAATCATAACAAACAGCATTGCAGAAAATATTGTGATCCTTTTCATTTGTTCAATTTGCAATTATTATTCAGCGCGTTTAATTCCGCAGCCGAAGAATTTGGTTTCTTTAACGGTAACATCCTTGCCTGCCGAGATCTCTTCTACAGCGGTCTTAAGGTCGTGTGATGTCTGCTCTGAAGCGGATTTGTTATCGGTGATCCTTCCGTGGTAAAGAATTACGTTATCTTTGCTGATAACGAATACTTCAGGGGTCCTTGTAGCGCCAAACATGTCTGCAACAACATTTTTGTTATCCTTCAATACCGGGAAAACATAATTGTTTTTCTTTGCATGCTCCTGCACTGATTCAACGCTTTCGGTGCTGTTCGAGTTTATTGCCCAAACTGTAAATCCTTTTTCTGTATATTCTTTTGCATAATCGTTGATCCTGTCATTATAAGGCTGAACATTGGGACACTCTGTTGACCAGAACATCACTATAACTCCCTTTGAAGATGATTTAAGAGCATCGGCCAAATTATAGTTTGAACCGTCAAAATTGGATATAGAAAAATCATCTACTTTATCCCCGGGGCTCTTTACAGATGACGGGATGCCTGCGAACAGGTTTGCTGAAAATGTTAAAGCAAATACAAATAATGTAATGGCAGAAAAAGTCTTTTTAAGCATTTTACCTCCTGTATTAATTTAGTTGTTTGACAAAATTAGTGTTAATACTTATAAGCGGATCCATATCTATAAAGTTTCCTTTAATTTAATAAAAATAGCGGTTTTAGTGCTTTATTTTTTAATTAGCAGAAGTTTCCAAATTGAACTTTTTTCTTAACAGTTATTTAACAATTGAAGTTTTATAAGTATATTTACGGCAAATTTACAAATAAATGTTCAAATTCCTGTTAATACTGTTATCTATTCTAGCTACAGGGGCAGCTTCAATATTTTCTCAGCCTGTCGTTAAGTTTGCGGCTATAGGTGATTACGGCAGATGGTATACTCCGGGTGAGGCGCTCGTATCGAATATGATACACGATTGGCATCCGGATTTTATCATTTCTTTGGGAGATAACAATTATGAGTACGGGGCTGATTCAACCATAGATTCAAACATCGGGCAATTCTATCATGACTATATATACCCATACAGCGGTGTCTTCGGAACAGGTTCAGCTGTGAACAGATTCTTTCCCTGCCTTGGAAATCATGATTGGCTTACTGATAGTGCAAGGCCATATCTGAATTTCTTTTCACTTCCCGGTAACGAAAGATATTACGATTTTATTAAAGGCAATTGCCACTTTTTTATTATAGATAGCGATATTAATGAACCGGATGGAATAACATCAGGTTCTGTTCAGGCAAACTGGCTGAGAAACGGACTGTCGGCAAGTAACTCCAGATTCAAAATTGTGTACTTCCACCACCCTCCCTTCTCTTCAGGGCAGCATGGCAATAACTTGGATATGCGCTGGCCATTCAAGGAATGGGGCGCAACAGTCGTGCTTTGCGGACATGAACACAATTATGAAAGGCTTGTTGACAGCACCGGTATGACATATTTTGTGAACGGACTTGGCGGCAAAGACTGGCGTGACTTTTCCGTGATCGTTCCCGAAAGCCGTTACCGTTTTACCTCCAATTACGGGGCTATGCTTATTACATCTTACAATGATAGTTTAAACTTTAAGTTCTATTCTGTGCCTGATTCGCTGAAGGATGATACTACATTCATTTATCAGCCAATTGGTATTGAGCCGGTTTCAACTGTGGCAGAAAAATACGAGCTTGAGCAGAATTATCCCAATCCGTTTAACTCAATGACAAAGCTCAAATTTCAAATGCCAAATTCCGGATTCGCCCGGCTGGTTATACATGATGTTACGGGCAGAGAGATAGCTAATCTGATAAATCAGGAACTGAAATCCGGCACATACGAAGTACTTTGGGATGCCTCTGTGAACCCGAGCGGGATCTATTTCTATTCATTGAGCACAAATCAGGGTTCTTTAACCCGAAAAATGGTTCTCATAAAGTAGAATTTTACTGCAAAAACCTTCATTTCAAGTGGATTTTTTTGAACCCTTGAAATTATCCTTATGCTTTAATTCAATTTGTTGTATATTTTGGCTTTACTAACCAATAAATCACAAATGAAAAGACTTATTCAATCTCTGAGTAAGGCTGCCAACCTGTTTTTTTTAGTCTTTGCAATAGTTTCGGGAATCTTATTATTCCAGGCACAGGTCCCGCCGGGGCATGTGTTTGATGATAACAATCCGAATATAGAGCAGCCAACGCTGGAATCTTTTTCGCATTTCAATCCAAACCTTACTGACCAGCCAGACGTAGTGACGATCTCTGATTTTGACAATTTTGATGTAGGGATCGATAACTATGAGCAGTATGGCTCATCAAATCCGCTTAACCCGCTATGGTTCTTCTTCGGTGCGAATGCTAATCCGCAGAACGGAAGAGGAACAACTAACGGCGGATTGAACTGGTACTTATCCAATCCATCTTACCCTGGCGGAACATGCTGTGACCCGTGGGCTGCCCATACTGGCAGCGGCGTGCTGATATATGCTTCAGGAGTAACAGGCCAGTATATTTACCGCTCAACCAATAACGGTATCACATGGAGCGCACCAATACTTTCTGTAAGCGGTAATGACAGGAACCATGTTTCGGCTGAATACACCGGCACAGGCCCGTATGCAAACTATGTTTACGCCGCTATGACCCCCGGTAACTTTGGAAGAAGTACCGACGCAGGATTAACATGGACAACTACATTTTCCCCTAGTAACGCATTGCCTGGCGCCTACATTGCGGTTGGCCCCAATGGCACAACAAACGGCGGATGTGTTATGTATGTTACAAATACAGGCTCAGATGCTTCGGGTTCAAGGGTCTATAATTTTTACCGTTCAACCAACGGCGGCGCCAACTTTACATTAATGTCAAGCCAGTCAGGATGGTCTGGTTTTGTAGGCACCTATGCCGGCGGCAGAAATAACATCAATAATGCAAGAACCGCTCCTCACCCTAAGATCGCTATGGATAACAGCGACGGTCCATACAGGGGCAGGCTTTATTTTATCAACGCTTCAAATGATCCGCCGGGCTCCGGCAATAAGCCTGATATCTGGCTCCGATATTCCACTGACCAGGGCGCAACCTGGAGCGCAAGAGTTATTGTAAATGATAACCCCAATCCAACTGCCAGCGATCAATGGTTCCCTGAAATATGGTGCGAACGTACTACAGGAAAGCTGTATATTCACTGGTACGATGACCGCGCTAATCCATCGAACTTCACGACAGATATTTATGCTACATATACTACAAATGGCGGGCAGACTTTTGCCACTAGCCAGAGGCTGACTAACCAATCATTTGTATTTCCAAATCCACCCTGTTCGCCGGGTTGTTACCGCGGAGATTATACCACTATGATGGCGAACAATCCAAAAGTTGGATTCAGCGTTTGGGGCGATCACCGTAACGGTACTGCGCTGAACATGGGTTCATACTTCCCTGATTTCGCAATGCGTGTATCTCCAAATGCATTTGGTATGAACGGCATCAACGATAGCCAGTTTATTTATGTTACTGTTCCGGCAGTTAAGCTCTACAGCGATACCGCTTTGTTCTCGGCAACGGTTACAAATCCGCCCGGCACAGGCACTATCACGCTTGACCTGCTTAACAAGACCACGAACACACTCCAGAACAGGCTGCTCACGTATCCGGATTCGCTCAGGCTGCGCATAAAAACAGCAGGCGGCGTGCCTAACGGCGGCTATACTGTAAGAGTTGTGGGCAACGGACCCAACGGCACACCTGTACATGAGAGATTCATCAACATAAATGTTGGTTTTGTTGGAATAGTAAACCAAAACCAGCCTGCGGAATACTCGCTTGGTCAGAACTATCCCAATCCGTTCAATCCTTCAACCAAAGTCAGCTTCAGCATAGTGAACAGCGGCTTTGTGAACGTGAGCGTTTACGATATTTCCGGCAGGCTTGTCAGCAGCTTGGTGAACCAGAACCTGAAATCAGGCTCATATGAATATGAATGGAACGCAAAGAACCAGCCAAGCGGAGTTTATTTCTACAGGATAACAACTCCGGGCTTTACAGATACAAAGAAAATGATACTTGTGAAGTAACATCAGGTAAGATTTGTTTTTGAAAGCCTGCAATTTAATTGCAGGCTTTTTTTATGGGATAAAGTGTATTCTTGTATCAGCAAAGTCTCTCCGCAGGAGGACTCTGCGTTTGGATATCCATCTTTCCAGAGTCCTGCTAATGCAGAGACTTTGGAAAGTACGAGATTAACAAAACCTGGCAGGTCTGCACCCTGAGTATGCTTTTGCCCAGCCCACGGATTTATCCGTGGGATTAAATTCACCCCGCGAAGCCGAAAACCGTTTCAACGGTTTGATTAGATTTTATGTTATGCAAAACTCTGAATTTACATAGATTGTATTACGCCACTTCGTGGCTTGAGATATCGCGTTCCTCTCACGATGGGCTGCGCCCATCGCTAACATATTCCGCCCCGTTGGGGCTGAATTGCAGTGCCGTCAGGAGTTACCTCCTGACGGAAAAATTGCAGGTCAAAAGTACGCCTTTGACCTACGGGAATTTTGTTTAGCCCATCGTTATCATATGCCGCCACTTCGGGGCTTTGCTCAGTTATGTGGTGCGGGTTAACGTTTTCCAGAGTCCTGCTAATGCAGAGACTCTGGTAAGTACGAGGGATCGATTTAACAAAACCTGCCAGGTTTGAACTTCGTGAATCCTGAAACTTGGCAGGGCTGCACCCTGAAACCAGAGTCAGTTACAAAATTCTAAATGGTATTAATCCAAAAACTTGCATATTATTGAACTTCGGGAAGGGTATGCTGAACAAAAACCCGGGGGCTTACAGATGAAAAAACTACTACTTCTTTCAGCTTTAACATTACTTTTTTCCGCGGATTCATTTTCACAGAACTGGATCACAACAGGCGGCAACCTGCAGCGAAACGGTATTTCAGAAATTACCGGACCCGGAAGCGTCGCTACCGCGTACTGGACGGTGAACAGCACTAACTCTACCGCTTGGGGGAATTCAATTTATACTTACGGCGATAGGTTCGTGACATCAAGGATAATTCTCTCGCCCTACACCGGCAAAATTGAGCTGCGCAGCATAAACACAGGCGCGTTGATATGGGAAAAAATGATCAATGCCACTTCGCGCATGTATGCAGTTGGATTCAACGAAGACGCTGTTTATGCTCATGATTATAATTCAGGCATTCTCTACGCCCTGAATGTTTCGGATGGCTCGGTTAAATGGTCAATCGCTTCAGATATGTTTCCCGGCAATACAGGATTGCTCTTTGCATGCGATGGCGACCCGATAGATAAAGGCAGAAGGATCAATAAACACACCGGTGTCGCAAGGTGGACAAATAATTATACTATACCCGTCGGCCCCGACGGCGGATTCTGCATTTACGGCAATACATATTACCATTGGACGGGTTCAGTTGTTACTCCAAAAAAACTCATAGCGATCGATCTTACCTCAGGCGCTACAAAATACACTTCGGCTGATCTGCCCGGTGATGGCGACCAGGAAAACGATCTATGCATCGGACCGGATGGCACAATTTACATTTGCCGCGATGGCGGTTCACTGTATGCATTCAGGGATAATGGCAGCGCATTTGTACAGCAGTGGGTGCACACGCCCGGCTATGTAGTAAAGGGCGTTGGTAAAGATGGGACGTTATATGCTTCAAACATCAACGATCCGTCACAGCAGGGCAACAGCAATGTTTACAGGCTGGATCCCGCAAACGGCAACGTGCTGGATTCCGCTCAAACACGCACGCCTATGGTTTATTTTGCGGCAGGGGCAGATTCCACCGTGTATATCGCAACCGGCGAAACTTCAAACGGGAGATATGTTGCATTTTCTCCGAACCTGCAAACGGTAAAATGGACCATTAATGTACCTTATAATTATTACAGCGGCCCATCGCTTTCTAAAGATGGTATTTTTATAACAGCAGGCTCCGGCACGGAGATAAAGGCTTACAAACCTTCGCTGAATATAAAGCCCGTTGCTGATTTCAGGGCAAGCAAAACGCTGATCTCAATGAGCGAACCAATTTCATTTTTTGATCAGTCATCATTCAGCCCAACTTCGTGGTCATGGCAATTCCCGGGCTCCAATACACCTGTTTCAGCGCAGCAGAATCCGGCAAATATCACATACAGCTCGCCCGGAACTTACCAGGTAACTTTGATCTCTTCAAATGCGTTTGGTAATGATACCCTCATCAGAACATGTTACATCACAGTGCATAATGAAACCGGTATCAGCGTAACAGGAAATGAAATACCGGGTAAGTATGCACTTGAACAGAATTATCCAAATCCCTTTAATCCGGTGACAAAGCTCAAATTCAGTATTCCCCTCTTGAGAGGGGTGGCCGAAGGCCGGGGTGTGTTGCTCAAAGTATATAATTCGCTTGGCGAAGAAATAGCAACGCTTGTTAATGAAGAAATGGATCCCGGTACTTATGAAGTAAGCTGGGATGCATCAAACTATCCAAGCGGAGTTTATTTTTATACATTAACCGCGGGTGATTTTAAACAAACTAAAAAAATGCTGCTGATCAAGTGACGCAGTCAATTGATCAGAAGTCCCGCTTCAGCGGGATAAAAAAAATTATAAGTCATGAAAACAATATTTATATTTTTATTCACAGCAGCAACAGTATACTCGCAGGGCTGGTTCGTGCAAACTACTTTCAGTCCCGCGCAATCACTGCAGACGGTCAGGTTCTACGATCAAAACACAGGCTATACCACCGCGCCGCTTTATAACGGCTCAAATTTCAATATTCATAAAACCACCAACGCCGGGCAGAACTGGAGCGACCAGAACTCCGGCTATACTTCCATGCGGTTCATGGCAATTTGGATGCGCCATCCGGATACGGTTTATATGAGCGGCAATGACGGAGTTATAATCAAAACGGTAAATGGCGGCGCCAACTGGGTCACGGTTTATTCGGAGCCAACTTTGCAGCTTTGGGGATTATTTTTCACCAGCCAGCAAACAGGTTATGTGTCAGGTTCCACCGGCAGGATCATGAAGACTACCAATGCGGGTGTGAACTGGGTGAATCTAAGTTCTCCAACTTCGACTTCGCTGAATTCAGTTTACTTTATCAATGAAAATACGGGATTCATTTCAGGCTATGCCATTGCACTCAAAACTACCGATGCAGGCAGTACATGGGTGAATATGAATGCGCCGTCTATCAGCGGATTTGAGAATTTCAGGGAAATATTTTTCTTTAATGAGAACCTTGGGCTGTATGTATCTGATGCAGGCAGGATAGGGAAGACCACGAACAGCGGGGCTAACTGGACTTTAGTCAATTCCGGTACAACCCAATCGCTTTTCGGGGTTTATTTTATTGATATGAATACCGGCTATGCCTGCGGAAATGCCGGCGCGATAATCCGCACCACCGATGGGGGAGACAACTGGTTTCTTCAAACCTCACCATTGAATGAAATACTGACCGATGTTTGGTTCACCACTCCAACAACTGGTTATATTTCAAACTGGTCAGGCAAGATACTTAAAACTACAAATGGCGGTATCACCTTTGTTAACTCTATAAACAGCGAAATGCCCAAAGCATTTTCTTTAGAGCAGAACTATCCTAATCCATTCAATCCGGCAACTAAGCTCAAATTCAGTATTCCCCTCTTGAGAGGGGTGGACGGCGCAGCCGGACGGGGTGTGTTGCTCACTATTTACGATGCACTCGGCAAAGAAATCTCAACGCTCGTTAATGAAGAAATGAATCCGGGCACATATGAAATTGCATGGAATGCAGCAAACTATCCCAGCGGGATATATTTTTATGAGCTGCGGGCAGGCAATTTCAGCCATACAAGAAAAATGATATTGATAAAATAGAATGACAGAACTACTGATGAAAAGCGTCATGGTATTGATGGTATTGATTGCAGCTTCAATGGTGAATTTGATCTTTGCCGGCACAGCAGATTCAACCGAAAACGCTGATACTTCACGTGCGGCTATTGACGGTCCGTACATATTTTACCAGAATGACCATGTAATCTCGAAACAAATTGTAAGCAGAGGTTCAGCATTCATAACGCAGGTTGATACTATTTCTTCAAAAGAAAATCACACTATTAAATGCAGTGTGCCGGGTGAAACGGAATTTTCATTCAGGCTAAAGGAAAAGATCACCGAAGAAGAATGCATTTATCCGATGCCGGTAAAGATCATAGCAATATCTGATATCGAAGGCAACTTCATTCCCTTCAGGAAATTCCTTATCAATAACGGTGTGATAGATAGTGAGAATAAATGGATATTCGGAAGCGGGCATCTTGTGATACCCGGCGATGTTTTCGACCGCGGACTGAATGTAACCGAATGCCTGTGGTTCATATATTACCTTGAACAGGAAGCAGCGAAAAGCGGTGGGAAGGTACATTTTATTCTGGGAAACCATGAGATCATGAACATGAACGGAAATATTAAGT
Source organism: Ignavibacteria bacterium (assembly GCA_041917655.1). Taxonomy (GTDB): domain Bacteria; phylum Bacteroidota; class Ignavibacteria; order Tepidaquicellales; family OLB5; genus OLB5. The sequence goes on from JAYRXC010000023.1 coordinate 252,071, forward strand.
ATGTAAGGAAGAAATATATAGAAAACACTTCGCTTTTCGGAGTAGATTACAACGATCTTTACAAGCCATCCACGGAGCTTGGCCGCTGGCTTGAAAGCAAGAACATAGTCGAGAAGATCGGGGGCTATATGTTCCTTCATGGCGGCATCTCGAAGGAAGTGAATGATCAGAATGCTTCCATTGAAACCATTAACCGCTCGGCACGCGATTATTGCTTCAGCAGCAAGGAGGCAAAGCTCTACGGCGATACTCTTGTGAAGCTGATTTATAACTCTAAGCTCAGCCCGTTCTGGTACAGGGGATATATTGACCAAACTATACCGGAATCAGACCTTGATAACACACTAAACAGCTTCTCTGTAAACAAAATTATCGTAGGTCATACAATTGTGGATGATGTTCGGTATTTCTACAATGGAAAAGTCATAGGTATCGATACCGACCACGCCGAAGGTGATACCGAAGGCCTGCTTATAGAAAACGGCACTGAGTACAGGGTTGATAAAGCAGGTTTGCTAAATGCACTGAATTAAGTTTTCATTTATTGAGTACATAATTTTCTGTACAAAGAGGCGTTCAGTAATGAGCGCCTTTTATTATTTTCGTTAAACCTTTTCCCCAAACCTTTGTCAAACATAAAAATAACTCAGGAGGCAACCCATGAATTCTGTACATTTTTCCTCATTTTTCATTAAGTCAATATCTTTAATGCTGTTTTTTCTCTTTTTTCAAACCGCGAGTGCACATTCACAAACCCATCCTACCGTATATTTTACGCTTGCTTCACATAATGAAGATAACTCTCTCTGGACAACTTTCAGCTTTTACAAAGCCAAACGCGACCTGCTGGTACAGCTTGCAAATATTGTTCAGTCAAAAGGCGCTGCATGGAGCTTTCAGTCAGACTGGAAGTTCCTACTCGGCGTTGCAATGTTCGATACCGGAAGTGTGGTATCGAACACCAACGGGAAAAACCTGATAAAATGGATGACAGAAGATAAGGGTATCTTCTGCGATCCGCATTCTCACGAAGCCAACGGCTACAACTACGCTGATGTTGCCTATCTTCACCAGCAGCTCGGTATCACACCAACAAAAGTAGTTGGCGGGTTTTTGTACGATACAATAGTTAACGGCAACAATTGGGAAGATCTGCAAGACGGTCAATACGGCAGGATGTACCCATCGTATTTCTGGCAGCCAGATATTTTATGGGGCGGGGGAACGCCGCTGCATGTTAATGACCCTAATCCGCTTGGCGCATGGAAACCAAAGAGCATGAATGAATATTATACACATGATTCTGCAAAACACCTGGTGATGCTGGGGCATGGATGCGAGAATCATATCGAAGATACAAGTAATATTTACTACAATACGGAAATTCTGAGAAATATTGTTAGGCAGCTTGATAGCGGTAATCTTCCCGATACAGGTTTTTATCCTGCGTATTCCATCTTTAATGTGGGTGACCTCAATTCATCACGGGTGCTCAAAATATCTCAATTCATCGATTCAGTAAATTCTCTTACATCCGGCGGCAGGGTGCAATGGAAATCACTTACCCAGATCTATAATATTTGGAACTCTACATACGGCAGGAAACCCTATATTCTAATGTGCGAAGATATGCCACTTGCTGTTGAACAAACAAGTACTTCAGTGCCCGGAGGATACAGTTTATCACAGAACTATCCAAACCCGTTCAATCCGGCCACCAATATTGATTTCACTTTACCTGAGAGAATCTTTGCTGAAATCAGGATATATGACATAAAGGGCAGCCTGGTAAGCATACTATTTGCAAAAGAACTTGCGGCAGGCAGTTATACAGCCGCATGGAATGCAGGTGGTTTATCAAGCGGTATATATTTCTACTCATTGGTTACCAAAGAATTCACTAAAACCACTAAAATGATTCTTGTTAAGTAGGAGTTCATAAAATGAAACGTATTTTCATGATTATTGCATGTTTGCTGATTGGTTCAGATATCTTCACAGCATATATAGATACACAGATACCTTCACTTTCTGCAAGTTCTGTTGGAATCAGAACAAGGATTTTTACACCTGACTCGACAAGGTACGTTTCTGGTGCGCCCGTGATCATATTTCTGCAGGGTGGAAATGCTGTTGATAATATCGATACTTCCTCCAGGTTTACCAGGTTTGGATTTATAGTAATTACCTTTAATTACCCCGGAGGAACCGGAAGCGGCGGTATTTATGATAACAGGGGACCCAATTGCATATTAGCACTGAAAGATATCATTGGATTCGCAACAGGGGTAACTGCTGATTATCTCGGAAGAAGACTTGATGTTATCACAAACCCCAGGATTCCCGCCTATGGCAATGTAGGTGTGTTGGGTTCTTCAAATGGAGGTAATATATCTATTGTTACGGCAGGAATGTATGGTTCCGGATTAAACCTGGCGTGGATAAGCAACTGGGAATCTCCGGTTGGAGAAGAAATGCCCGGTTCTGAGCTGGGCAGAAGGGGGAATTCCAATGGTAACCCCTATTTCAACAGGGCATATAATGATACAACAGGAATAGTCGATTACTCAAAACTGAGATACAGCGATACAGTTTCACTTTATCATGAGTCAAGTGTTTTCCACGGCGGTTTTTATTATGATATCAATGGCGATAATGTACCTAACCGCGGTACCGATTTTATTATAAATGGATTCTGGGTTGTAAACAATTCGGTACTCAAAGGCATGGTTTCAGCAAGATTATTGCGGGAGGCAGTGAACAGGAGCATTTACCCTGCCGTTCCTCCTTCCCATTTACCTTCACTCATTGAGGCAGAGGAATATTGGAGATGCAGAACCGGCGACGTTTGGATTGATTCTGTAAAAGCGAAATTACCCGACCTGATGTTTATGGTAACTGCAAGTGATTCAGACCATATTCAATCTCAGAAAGACCACCCGCATGTACTTAACCAGTACGAAAGGTTTCGTGCAGCCGGTCAGAGGTTCGTTAGGTTGAATCCGGACAGGATATATGTAGAATACACAAGCGGTCAAAGCCAGCCCCTGGCCCCTGATAATAACAGCTTTGAGTATTTTGATCATCTAACCATACGCACAGGATTTATGCCGGAAACTGTATCAGATCTCCACTATCAATCCGCTTCAATATGCGAGCTTGCTGATAGAACCTGTTCAGGGAATGTAAGCAATAATCTTAATCAACTTGCTATCTGCAGTACTATTGGGATATCAACAGGAAATTCCCAGCTGCCTGATAAATACAGTTTATCACAGAACTATCCAAACCCGTTTAACCCGGCGACCAAGATACAATTTAGCATAATGCCAAATGCCAAAGCTCAGATGTCAAAAGTTGAGTTGGTAGTTTACGATATTTTAGGAAGGACGGTAGCAGAACTTGTTAATGACCGCTTTGCTGCGGGTACATATTCATATGAATGGGATGCGTCAAACTATCCCAGCGGTATTTATTTTTATGAACTAAAGACGGAAGGATTTACGCAGACAAAAAAAATGGCTCTGATAAAATAAACTAACCGGTTAATTCTGCTAAGGCGGCCAATTTTGTGCCGCTTTTTTTATTTGTGCTGAACTTTCACGCAGCGCGTACTGCGCTCAGCAGTATTGTGCCGATTACCCACATTGTAACAAGCATCCAGTAAGAGAAGGTAAGGAACATACCCGTGAGCACTGCCTTCCATAGCGTTCGGTGGTAAACCCTTCTAATGGCCAGGAAAAGATACACGCCCGGTACCAGGTAGATAAACATCAGAACGGAGATATCACCCAGGCTTTGTGTAATTACCCCAAGCAGAAAATTCCATAGTACGAATGTAAAGAAGTGCAGGGTAAACACAACATGTTCGGAATAGTAATAGTTTTTTGTTATGTAAACTATCTTAAGCAGCAGGGAAAACAAAAACATTATAACAAAGATATATATAGTTACATTATCGTTGAACTGGTCATTAAATTCATCAACGAAAAGCTCCTTTGAACCTGAGCTTGAGTTTTGCTCGCTGAGAATGAACTCTCTCATAAAGTCATCATCATCAGCTTCATTCACGAGGCCTTTGTACTGGTCAGGATCGCTTTTCAGCATTATGAAGAACAGCACTAAGCTTGTAAACAGGAACATTTTCAAAGGTGAGACGTACTTTTGGATACGCCCCGAGATATATTCGTGGGTTAGGAATCCGGGTTTTAGGAAAAGGTATTTCATTGAGCTGAAAAAACGCGAATCCCACGTAAACAGCTCCTCAAAAAAATGTCCCAGAATAGAAAACACTGATTTTTTGAATACCTCATCGCTTTTCTGTCCGCAATTTGAGCAGTAATTTCCGCTTAGGTCATGCCCGCAATTCTGGCAAATATGTACCGGTGTTGAATTAAAGTTTTCCATTTATCAGCCCTTTGAAATTGTTTCACTACAAATTTAATAATTTTCGGAAAAAGCCTTGCTATCATATTATTATTTTATTATGTTAAATTAAGTAATTATCCTTAGTATGAAAACGAAGCTCTCACTCTCAGCCCTTTTTTTACTGCTAATAACAATTAACTTAAGCTCACAATGGTTTTGGCTTAACCCGCAGCCGCAGGGGAATTTCCTAAACTGCATATCCACATCTGATAACAATCATATATTTGCAGCAGGCAGAAATGGTACGATCTTGAAATCCACTGATAATGGAGCGAGTTTTATACAAATACAAAATTCGTTAACACTTAATTTTTCGTCTTTAGTATTTATTAATAATGAAACAGGATACTTAGGCACTGAAACAGGTGAAATTCTCAAAACAACTGATGGCGGCTTAAATTTCCAAATCCGGTATTCAGGTTATACAGATGAAATTGTAACTTTGGTTTTTCCGGATCCTTTAACAGGTGTCATGTTAATGAGAAGTGAGTATAAATCACGGATTTTTGTAACTACTGATAGCGGCAATAATTGGAATCTAAGGTTCGATCTGCCGGATACGTTGACTATTTTCAATATTGCTTCTCCGGGTTCCGGAATAATTTATGCAGCGGGTGAAACTGTCACAAACGACAGGAGCCGGCTGTTTAAAACAACTAATCTCGGTGTTAGCTGGGAGCTGGCGGCCGTCCCCGCATTTGGCGGACTGCTTGGAGTGTATTTCCAAAATGAACAAACGGGCTTTATCAGCCAAAGAACATTTGGACGTAAACTTTACAGAACTACGAATGGTGGTTCAAGCTGGGATTCAGTCGGGAATTTTGCAGCAGACAATTTTAAATTTGTTAACGCGAATACTCTTTTGACGAATGATTATTCTGATTCAAAGATCCATAAGTCTACAAATATTGGTTCAAGCTGGATGAATATCAGTGTGAACAGCCCGGTAGTTTCAAAGTACAGTTTCAGGAGTCCGGTTGAGTGGTTAGGATTAGGAATAAGCAGTGTTTATCGAACCACGAATGAAGGAATTAACTGGAGCAATTCCAGCAGCGGGTTTAATGATTTTCTTGATGATGTACAGTTTGTAAATCAAGCAACCGGATATATAGCATCGTCTTCAGGGGAAGTATATAAAACTACAAACGCCGGTCATTCCTGGCAGGGATATCCGGTTAATCCTATAAACTATGGAATCAACTGCCTCGATTTTGTAACTGTAAATACCGGGTTTGTCGGCTTAGACTGGATTGGAATCGCCAAAACTACCAATGGAGGCATGAATTGGCAGGTAAATGCAATTGATTCCTTATTCGGAGAGAGCATTACAGGTATATCAATTCCTTCTGCTGATACCGGGTATGCAGTCGGAAAAACGGGAAGCAATCTTAAAACAACGAACGGAGGTCTTAACTGGAAAATCTCTAAGCTTCCTAATACTCTTTACATGGATGATATTTGTTTTCTTAATAATAGTACAGGATATTGTGCAGGTCGGGAGTCGAGGGGTGTAATCAGGAAAACCACTAACGGAGGCGCCAACTGGAGTACATTTCATTTAGACTCTGTGTTCTATTTTACTGACCTGTATTTTGTGAACACAGAACTAGGATTTGCAGTCGGTAATAAATACTACAATAAGGGAACCATCATCAGAACAACTAATGGAGGATTGACATGGGATTATACTGATATACCTGAAGCAAAGCTCACGGGCTGTATTTATTTTGTAAATCAAAATACCGGTTACGTGGGTGCTGAAGGGATTTCATATAAAACGACCAATCATGGTGGCAACTGGTTTGCCATCATGACTAAATCACCTGACCTGCATGGTATTTATTTTACTGATCCAAACACAGGTTATGCTGTTGGTTCCAATGGCACTATCATCAAGACCACAAATGGCGGGGGAAACCCGATCGGGTTGAACCCGGTCAGCCAAACCGTGCCATCTGAATTCCGGCTATACAGAAATTATCCTAATCCGTTTAATCCAACTACTCGCATCAAATTTTCAATCCCTGCCGGCATAAAAGGGGAAAAGGTTGAAATTTCAGTTTTTGATGTTGCAGGGAGAAATGTTAAAGTGCTGGTAAATGAAGTATTGAAAGCCGGCTTGTATGAGGTGAGCTGGAATGCAGCGCAGTTCTCAAGTGGGGTTTATTTCTGCAGAATGAAGGCTGGTGATTTCATAAACACAAATAAAATGGTTTTACTGAAATGAAAAAGCAGTAAACAATAAAGGGGTTGTTTGGTCTCTGGAACGTTTACGTTGTTCACCATCACTTCTGTTTTTATAACTCATTTCTTTGAGCCTTTGTGACTTTGAGTCAGTCTTTTGTTCTTTACAATTAGCTCAATGGATACTCTCCGGAGGCTGCAGGGGGCCTTACTACCCAACTTATCCCTTTTTTAAAACCTATAAATTCTCTATAATTGTGCTTCCAAAGACACCACTATTTGGCCGGCCTCCCTACGGGTTAGGCTGCTCTATGTAAAGCGTTGTTTTTAAGTGATTTCTAAGTTGAATTTTAAGTTCAAAAATCTATTATTATGTCAATAAAAGTAAGCAACTTAACGAAATACTACGGCAGCTATCTTGCCGTTGATAATATTTCGTTTGAAGCAAAAAAAGGAGAGATCCTCGGTTTTCTTGGACCTAACGGCGCAGGAAAATCAACGACTATGAAGATCATTACAACCTACCTTCCGCCAACATCGGGTTCGGTAGTGGTTGATGGCTTTGATGTTGAGGATAAATCACTCGAAGTGAGAAAAAAGCTGGGGTACCTTCCTGAGCTTAACCCGCTCTACTATGATATGACCCCGGTTGAATACCTCGATTTTGTTGCCAAGCTCGATGGCGTTCCTGCCGGTGAGATCAAAAAGAAGCGCGAAGAAATGATAAAGGTTTGCGGACTTGAAAGCATGCGCCATAAAGATATCGGCACGCTTTCAAAAGGTTATAAACAGCGCGTCGGACTTGCGCAGGCGATGATAAACAATCCCGATGTGCTCATTCTTGACGAACCTACATCAGGGCTTGACCCCAACCAGATCATCGAGATAAGAAATCTTATCAAAAAGCTTGGCAGGGAAAAGACGGTAATTCTTTCAACACACATCCTTTCGGAAGTAACAGCAACATGTAACAGGGTAATAATTATCAATAAAGGCAAGATCGTAGCCGACGGAACGCCCGAAGAGCTTCAGGCCAAATCAAAGGGCCAGAGCGTTGTAACTCTTGAAGTTAAAAATAACTGCGATAAAAATACGCTTTCGGGCAGCCTGAAGGAGATCCGTAATGTTAATAAGGTTGAGTTTGTAAAAGATACCGGCGACTCGTTCGTTTTTAATATATTTGGTGAAAAAGGCTCAGACCTCAGAGAAGTAATATCAAATAAAGTTACCCAGCAGAAGGCTACAGTGCTTTCAATGCAGGCAAAGCAGTCATCGCTGGAAGATATTTTCAGGGAGTTAACAAAATAAGAATATGAATACCAACAACATAAAAACTATATTTTCGAAGGAGCTTAAATCCTATTTTAATTCCCCGGTTGCGTATATTGTAATGATAGTGTTCATGGTGATATCAGGATTTCTGTTCACGATGAACTTCTTCCAGGTCAATATAGCTTCTATGAGGGAATTTTTCGGCAGTTTCTTCATCCAGCTCGTGCTTTTCGTGGTGTTCATACCCGCGATAACAATGCGCAGCTTCTCAGAAGAAAAGAAACAGGGAACGCTTGAGCTCCTGTTAACAAAGCCCATAACTGATATGGAGCTTATATTGGGCAAGTATCTTGCCGCGCTTACTCTTATAGTAATAACGCTTTCACCCACAGTCCTGTATTTTATCATTATTAAAATGATAGGTCCCATCGCTTTCTGGCCGTTTGTAACCAGTCTGTTAGGCTATATTTTAATGAGTGCGTTTTTTATAGGCGTAGGAGTGTTTGTTTCATCAATTACCGAAAACCAGATCATTGCATTCATAGTAGCTGTATTGATCTGTCTTTTCTTTTTCCTGTTAGGCAAGCTTCTGATAGTTTTCCCGCCTTCAGTTGTATCGATCTTTGAGTATATAACCACCGATTACCATCTCGCAAATATTTCAAGGGGTGTTATTGATTCCAGGGTGCTTATATACTATTTCTCAATGATATTCCTTTCTCTCTTCCTCACCAAGGTTTCTCTTGAAAGCAGGAAGTGGTAAGCTTTAGAGGAAAGCAGTAAGGGAAAGCGGAAAACGTTACTTTTGTTAAACGAAAAATTAATGTATTAACCAAGTCATATGGCAGAAGAATTAGAAAATAAAGACGAATTAAAAGAAGAGGAAATAGTAGAAGAATCCTCAGAAGAGCTTGAAGAAGATGAGCGCTTAACCAGCAGGAAGAAAAAAACCGAGTCACGCCGCAGGCAGTCAATTATCAGCGTACTGCTTGTAGTAGGTATTCTTGTTGTGCTTAATATTATTGCGCTGAAGGTTTTCTTCAGGTGGGATCTTACCCCAAACAAGATCTATACACTTTCAGATGCAAGCAAATCAATTGTCAGCAGGCTTGATGACAAGCTGGTGGTAAAAGCATACTTTACCGATAACCTGCCCGCTCCATACAATAACAACCGCCGCTACCTGCAGGAGCTTCTTGATGACTACAGGAACGCTTCCAACGGAAAGATATCTTACGAGATAATAAGCCCGAGCGATGAAACCGAGCTTGAAAATGAAGCACAGAAATACGGCATTCAGCCTGTACAGGTGCAGACCGTTAAGAACGACAGGGCGGAAGCTCTTAAAGCATACATGGGTGTTGTGCTCCTCTACGGCGGCAAGCAGGAAACACTTCCGTTTATAGGCAGCACTGAAAATCTTGAGTATGACCTCACCGGTGTTATCAACAGGCTTACCCAACCCGAGCTGAAAAAGATCGGTCTGCTTGCCGGACCCAACATGACAGGGGTTGATAAGATCGGAAAAGTGAACCAATACTTATCCAAATTCTACAACGTCACAAACGTTGACGCATCGAAGAATACACCTATTCCTGCTGATATAAAAACATTGGTTGTTTTCTCACCCAAAGCTCCCCAGCAGCAGCAGCAGATGGGGCAGATGCAGCAGGCACCGCCTGTAGTACCTGAAAACCTTAAGTTTGCTATTGACCAGTACATTATGAACGGCGGAAAAGTTATTTTCATGCTAAGTAAAGTCAATGTATCATCACAGCAGCAGTTCCAGATCGCACAGGTAGCTCCTACAGGACTTGAAGACCTGCTCGAAAACTACGGCGCAAAAGTCAATAATACAATTGTAACAGATAAAGAATGTGCATTCGTGAGTGTGCCTGTTCAGCAGGGGCCTCTGCAGATGTACACACAAATACCTTTCCCATACTATCCAAAAATACTTAACATTAACAGGGATATTCCTTCTTTCGCCGCAATCGGGCAGGTATTCCTTGGCTTAACCAGCGATATTGACCTTAATGCCGCTTCAACTAAGGGTATTAAAGGCATGCCTCTGTTAACCACTTCGCCAAAATCAGGACTCAACAATGAATTCGCGATCGTGCAGGCAAGCGGTTCAATGCTGCCTGATAGTATGTTCAAGTTCAAAGATCTTACCGTTGGTGCAGTTTATGAAGGTAAGTTCAAGAGCTTCTATAACGGCAAGCCAGTTCCTGCAGATACAGTTGCAGGCTCATCGCCTGTTTCAACAAGCGTTAAACCTGAAAGCCCTGATACAAAGATCATTGTTATCGGTAACGGTGATTTCCCCACGGATGATTTCCGCGGGCCGGATGAGAGCTTACTCTTCTTCGCGAACATGATAGACTATATGAGCGATGATGCCGGGCTTTCGATGATAAGATCGAAGGATGCAAACCCAAAACCGCTTGAATCAGTTGAAGACAGCACTAAAACGCTTGTTAAATACGGTATGCTTGTTGGACCGCCATTGCTGGTACTGCTTTACGGCTTGCTGAGATGGAGAAAAAAGAAAGCGGCAAAAAGTTAATCAATAAATCTGAATATCGTAATAATTACAGGAACAAATGAATAAGAATATCAAAATATTACTGGCAGTATTCGCTGTGTTGATTGCGGTTTACTTCCTTTTCTTCGGCACCGGCGAAAAGGTTACAACCGAGAAGATCGATGCTAAGCTGTTCGTAGCCGATTCATCCAAGATCGATAAAATTGAGATTGTTAAGAATTCGGAATCAATTACCCTTGAAAAACAGAATAACCAGTGGAAGATAACCAAGCCCATTACATATAATGCCGATACATCCGCTGTGTACGCCATGCTGAAAGATCTGAAGAACTTCATGCTCGAAAGCGTTGCCTCAGAAAATCCTTCTAAGTTCAGCGGGTACCTTGATTCTGTAAACAACGCGAAAGTTACTACTTACCAGGAAGGCAAGCTGCTTGGCACATTCATACTCGGCAAAGCCCAGTCTAATGATAATACATATATCCAGAAGCCTGATGAGAACCGGATACTGCTTGCATCAAAGCTTACAGCAGGTAACTTCACCAAACAGCTTAAGGATTACAGGGATAAATCAGTGATCTCTATAAGCTCGTTCGGACTTAACAAGATCACATTTAAGTCAACTGATTCCAATAATGTGGATTTTACGGCAACAAAGGATTCACTAAATATTTGGAGGGTTGCAGGTGATTCAGTTTCTACATCTGTTATGGATGGCTTCCTGAAAATGTTCGAAAACCTCAAAGCCGAAGATTTCAAGGATACGGTAATGACAACATTCCCAACACCTACATATACTTTGACACTTACTGGACCGGCGCAAACAACAGTTATCAATCTTTATAAAGAAAATTCTGAACCCCCTGCTTTCATAACGCAGGTATCCGGAGTTAACCAGCTATTCAGGTTCTTTGCTGGAATGGCAGGCCAGATAATGAAAAAGAAATCAGACCTTATCCCGCCTAAACCTGTTAAATAAATTGGTTTTATTTACGAAAGAGAAATTAAGAAGACCTGCCTGGATGCAGGTCTTTTTTTATGCACTGCTTACTTTTTGTACAGCCTTCTTCATAAAAATTACAGCCAGTGAAGCGATAACATAGAACCCTACACCCGTCCAATATGAGGCTGAAATACCATTGTTCATCGCAATTATTATTGCAACACTTGTTGCGAGTACAGACATTACCCCGTTGATTCCCCAGAGCCATGCTGCAAGCCGCGTGCCTTCCTTCAGCCTGCCTGCCAGCTTAATGCCTGCGGGAAAGACCATTCCGAGACAAAACCCCATTGGGAAAAGCATTGCCACCGATACCGCGATCCTGGTTGTATTATTGTACTCCCTGAATACCTCGATCAGGAAAGGGGAGATCATTCCGGTTAGTGCCAAAACGATTATCAGTGCGGTAAATCTGAAGGCATAGCGCGGTTTATCAGTCCTTCCGCCAAACCAGCTGCCTATACCGCTTGAAAGCAGCAGCGTAAAAAGGGCTGCGGCAAGGCTGTATGTCGGATGTCCAAGAAAAATATTCAGTCTCTGGATCTGCGATATTTCTATCAGCATGAATCCCAGTCCTATGGCCATGAAAAACACGAAAAAGGGGAGTGAACCTTTCAGGTCAGCCTTTTTTGTTGTCATTTTGAGCGGAACCACAACACACAATGCCGAAAGAAACAGCATTGTTACTGTGAGAGTTATCAGTATCATGAGAGCCTTAGCGTTGAACAGCAAGTCCCACTGTTTCCACAATTGAGGAGTGAGCATGTCCCTGAATCCCATGTAATGGAATATGAACGGCCTGTCATCATTCGGCGCTTTGATATCGATGGGGAAGTTTTCGGTTGCTTCGTTCCTTATATCGGTTGAAGAAGTAAGCTTCACAAGCATTGAATCAATTGCCTTTTCAGGCGAAAGAATGGTTTCAAAATCAAATGTGCGGTTGAGGCTATCAGTAATACGGAAATCTGTTTCAGTAAAAGGCGAACGGCTAACAAGAATTGTACCTGTTGCGGCGCCGTCAAATTCTTTTTCCTGCTGCATACATTTAATTATCATCAGGTTTTTCCTGATATCCTTAACACCAAGTGACTCCAGCGCATCGGCTGAAATGTTCATAAGCTTGTAGTGCTCTATCAAAGTAGATCTGAAAAACCGTGTTACTGTCAAAATTCCATCCGGTTTAAGCCTATCGAGCAGCATTTTCCATGTCTCAACTGTGTACAGCGCGTTTTCGGTGAGCACAAAAGCGCCCGATGATGAAGCCGACCAGTTATCTATCACTGAGATCTGTATTATATCGAACTTCCTGCCCTTATCCATCCGCTGGATGTAGCTCCGGGCCTCATCGCCAACAAACTCAACATTAGGGTATTTATCCAGGTGACCGGTGAATCCGCCGAAATCTTCATTGATGGCAGATATCATATCCTTATTGATCTCGATGCCGAGAACACTTTTCTGGCCGAAGGCAAGGGAGGAAAGCACATCACGCCCTGCGCCGCTGCCGATTATAAGTACGTCGCTGTTTGGACGCAGGTAGTTGGCTATGTTGGAAACATCATACTTGAGGTGAGATAGCTCCGAAGTATCACCTGAAAAATGCGAGAGTACTGTTGTTGAGTGCGCGTCTACATTAAGCATAAGCTGCCGGATCTTTTTCGAGCGGTCGTACTTATTGCTCAATCCCCAGCCAAAAGGCACTTCATACCTGGTTGAGTCGCCATCTATGCTTACCCGTGAAAAGGAGTTCCACTTTTCATACATGGGCTTCTCGGCGTAATCGCCGCGGATCCACACAAGTCGGAGCAGCGCATCATGCTGTGAAACAAGTACAGTTTGATAAACGGAAAATGCTACCACGATCAGCAGGAATGCGGTCACTGCCTTGCCGAATCGCGATGAGCTGAACTGCCTGCCTGCAAATACAAGCGAGGCTGCGGCGGGGATCAATGCGGTGATAAAAACTCCTGTGGGTCCGCCCGACAGATTCAGAACGATCACCACCAGAATGCAGCCAAGCGATGCACCGGCAAGATCTGCGCCGTAGAGCCTGTTAACTGATGACGGGAAGCGGGTGAGAATGAGCGAAATTACTATACCGCTGAAAATAAATGGAATCGAGATCACAGTGTAAGTGAAAACAGTTACGGATATTCCTGCAAGATTCATTCCGTGTGTGAAGGGGATAGCAATATGAAGCAGGAAGCTTATCACAATAGCCAAACTGAAGTAGAATGATTGGCGTGCCAGAACTGTGCTTATTGTTTCCTGGGGGAATTTCTGCGGGTATATATATACTATTATAGCGCCCGCTGTCAAGCCGAACATTGCCAGCGATACCGCCATAAAAGCAAAATGGTAGCCCATCGTTACGCTGAATATCCTGGTAAGCAGTATTTCGTACATCAGCGTGGAAAGCGCTACAAGAAATATCCCGGTATAAGTGCTTCCTGAAATTTTGCTGCCGTCTGGCGAATTCATCTGAACATTTTGGTTTAAGAAGGCAAAATATAAGTGTGTATGATTAAATTAAATGTAAAAAAAAATATGCCGGCTTATGTGCGCCGGCATATGAAATTCAGCGAAAATTCGTAACTAGTTATTTCAGCACCACCATTTTTTTTGTTTGGGTGAATTCATTTGTGATGAGCGAGTAAAAATATACGCCGCTGGGTATATTTGAGGCATCCCATTCAATTTCATAAATGCCGGGTTTGAGATCTTCGTTAACAAGCACGGCGATCTCTTTACCGAGAACATCGTAAATTTTAAGCAACACACCCCGTCCGGCTTCGCCGGCCACCCCTCTCGAGAGGGGAATACTAAACTTGAGCTTTGTCATTGGGTTGAATGGATTCGGATAATTCTGCAATAGCTCATACCTTTGAAGTATCTCCGAGCTGATTGGCTCAATGCCAATAGGCACGCATGTTTTGAAGTCGTTGTAGTAATATTTCAGGGCAGAGTCTGAGAGCGATTGCAGAGCACATACGTTTTGCAGATTATTACCGCCATCCCGGGTGAGCATGTAATTCAATAATACTACTTGCGTATCACCGGAATTCATCTGGAATGGGCCGACATTCAGAATTCCGCGTTTATCTCCAGCTGTGCTATCGTACCAGCCTGTTCTTGTGCATGCATTTCCCGAATATTTGAATGAAGTGATCTGCCCGGTAGCCCAGTTCCTGATCGGTTCACCGCATCCGTTGAGTCCCTTCATAAAGAAATACGCTCTGAATCCTTCATCCGGATCGCCTGTACATTCATTTCCACCTCCCAAAAATGTGTTGAATCCGCTGACCCTGATAGAGCGGTAACCCGTCAATGTATCATATGGTAAAAAAACTGTGTCATTGCTGCTTCCGGTAAATTTGTAAGGTGTTTGAAGAAACCTTTGCCCAACCGCAGGAGGATTTGTGCCGTATCCGCCATTGTCATTATTATCAAAATTATAGAGATATCCCAAACCTCTTGCAGAATCACATCCTGCTGCGTCATCATCTGCTTCATCGCCTATATCGCAATCATTAGCATTTGTTACATAAATGCTGTCCCAATTCAGAGCATTTCTGTTGATGAAAGTATACTTCAAAAAATACATATCACGCAGCGGCAGGCAGTTAAAACTGAATGCTAGCTGCCTGATTTCCACACCCAAAGGCCTTGTTCCACCGGGCAGGCTCAACTGAGAAGAATGCAGGCTATCGGTGCAGTTGGTGTAATCCATAAACACCATGAATATCAATTCCTCAGGCCTTGCTGTCATTCCATTGCCTATTCCGGGTCTGTCACCATTCCATTCAGGCTGATACCCGGGAATGCCATTAACTTCAACATAGGGTGCGCCTTTTGCAACGGGCCAGTTAGCCCAGGAGTCATAATTGAATGTATATTGTCTGCCGCCTGCTGTTTTATATCTTGTACCGCCGTTGAATAATGAAGGATCCGTCAATTGCACCTGGTATGGCCTCCATGATGGGTCGCTGCATACCGATGAAGGGGGAACACCGCCGATTACCGGAATGTTACCTGGTGAGTAATGCGAATCAAAAAAGGAACATGCAACACGAAGATCCCTCTGGGGTCCAACCTTCGCACCGATCCACAAGCCGGATGCATACACCGCTGTTAGTCTTTGTGGAGCTGCTGCCGGCCATACAAACCCTGCGGTCGAACCTGAAAAAGTAACTTTATCATAATTGAGAATTCCGTTTGTCATAAACACTGTGTTGATATTATTTCCCTGCATAAAAACTGATTGAACCGGCGCAAGCGATTGCGAATACGCTGCTGCCGCAAAAAACATAAAAAGTAATATTAGCTTTTTCATTTGAGCACCACCATTTTTTTTGTTTGGGTAAATTCGTTTGTTATAAGTGAGTAAAAATATACTCCGGATGGAATGTTTGTCGCATCCCATTCAATTTCATAAATGCCGGGTTTGAGATTTTCGTTTACAAGCACAGCGATCTCTTTGCCGAGTACATCGTAAACTTTAAGCAACACACCCCGGCCTTCGGCCACCCCTCTCAAGAGGGGAATATTGAATCGGAGCTTTGTCACCGGGTTAAACGGGTTCGGGTAATTCTGCAAAAGCTCATACCTTTGCGGAATCTCCGAGCTTATAGGCTCAATACCAATTGGTATGCATGTTTTGAAATCATTGTAGTAATATTTCAGAGCTGAGTCTGATAATGATTGCAGCGCGCAGACATTCTGGAAATTATTACCGCCGTCGCGGGTTATCATGTAGCTGAGTAAGATAACTTGCGTATCGTTAATATTCATAGAAGTTGGTCCCATGCTTGAAATGGTTCTTTTATCGCCTTGAGTACTATCATACCACCCGGTACTGTGACAAGCATCACCGGAATATCTGAAGCGTGTTTGGTTTCCCGTAGCGAAATTTATCAGCGGCTCATTGCATCCATTTGTTCCTGTCATGAAATAATATGCTTTGAAAGCTTCGTCGGGATCACCTAAACATTCATTTGTGCTGCTAGCAAAGGAGTTGAAACTTGTCAGACCGGTCAGTTTGTAGCCCGGTAATGTATCGTACGGCAGTTTGGCAGTATCTTTTAAATTGCCTGTAAATCTAATTGGACTTTGAAGCACCCTGGTACCAACTGCCGGCGGGTTCGCTCCATATACTGGATCATTATTGTTTCCATTTAACTGAAATGAGAGGTTTCTCAGGGAGTCACAGCCCGTCATATCATCATTAGATTCTCCGAGATCAATATCATTCAGGTTTGATATATATACGCTATCCCAATTTAATCCGCTTTTGTTTATTATGCGGTATTTTGTGAAAAAGACATCTCTTAAAGGATTACAGTTGAACATAAAAGAGATTTGGTGTACTTCAACTCCAAGCGGAAGTGTTCCTCCCGGCTGTGCAAGTGCAGATTGATGAATGTTATTGGTGCAACCTGAGTAATCCATAAACACAACAAATGAAATTTCCTCGGGCTTTGCAGTCATTCCATTGCCTATCCCCGGTCTGTCACCATTCCATGCGGGCTGGTAGCCAGGAATTCCATTCACTTCAACATATGGCGCACCTTTCTGAACCGGCCAGTTAGCCCATGAATCATAATTGAAAGTATATTGTCTGCCACCTGCCATTTTATATCTGGTACCGCCATTGAAGAGTGCTGGATCTGTAAGCTGGACGTAATACCCGCGCCATGAGGGATCGCTGCATACAGATGAAGGAGGAACCTGGCCAATTACCGGAATATTTCCGGGCGAGTAGTGAGTATCAAACCATGAGGCCGCTAACCGGAGCTCCCGCTGCGGACCCACTTTCGCCCCAATCCATAAACCGGATGCATAGACTGTTGTTAATCTTTGGATCCCGGTTGCAGGCCAAATGAATCCGGCCGCTGCGCTTGAAAATGTAATTTTATCATAGTTAAATATCCCGTTATTTCCAATAACAGTGTTAACATTATTGCCCTGCATGAATATGTACTGATTCGGTGCGTTGGGATACTGCGCAAGAGAAAATGTGACAACTGAAAGAAGCAGACTAAGGTATCTAAAAAGGGGGCTTTTCATATCTTTTTTTTAAAACATAACAAATTAATTCACATCTGTCAACATAAAAATCAGAAATTATTAATTTTGTAAAATAAGGGGTTTAGGAGATAATTGAACCGGGCTAACGGGCGGAATTCCTCACAAAAGCGAAGTAGTTTATCCAGAAAGTTAAACAAAATATTGTAAGTATAGCGATCAATACATTCAGCATGCTGCGGTACACAAAGAGCTGGAGCATAATTATGAAGACACCGTATATAAACGGGTAAACGATCGAGCTCATCCGCTGAATTGAGTTAATCACAGTGTTCTCTTTTGTGAATGGCAGCGCTTTACTGAAAGTGTTGTAAATGGAATTATACAGGTTTGCCGAAGCAAATATGAACATGGTGTGCAGTAGCGCCTGGTCCATTGGTATTTTTATAAGGAATATCAGTCCCAATCCCAAACAAACCGGTACTAGCAGGTTAACTACAAAGAACTTTCGGAAGCCATTGCGGAAGCTGCGGATGGAGGACATAGGGTATGAGTCATACACCCATGATGCGCCGCTGAAATTTGTTACCTTTACGCCAATTATAGCCGTATTAAGCACTACCAGCACCGCAAGCAGCAGCGATATATGGAACACGGGCTTCGTTTCAAAATAGCTCTTCGCCATAGGCGGTGGAAGCTGGTTGGTGAATAGCGCGAACAGGGCGAGCCCGATCGGAATTATTACCATCGGCAGGATCGCCAGCCGGACGGTTTTATCTTTAGCATACAGTGTATTGATAAGCCCGTAAGATGACCTTTCGGTCGCGCTGCGGAGATACAGGCTGTTTACAAAATCATGCCCCCACTCAAACAGGAAGAATCTCTTACTGCCTGAAGGCGCAGCTTCGATAACCTTTGAGTTAAGGAATTTTTCCCTGATTGCGCTGAAATTTTCATGCAGGTACATGCTTAAGCTTATGTAACTGAGAAAAGTTATTGCGATCGGTAGTATAACCTTCAGTATAAGGCTCCACTCTAAAACATACTGTTCTCTGGCCGCGAGGAAGGCGAACCAGCCCGGCGGCAGGTAGTTTACAATACCTTTGGATAGTAAAATGCTCATGTATGAGTTAACACTGCTGCCTGCAATTCCGGTAATGCCAAACGAAACCAGCTGGTATCCCACGATCATCAGAAGTATCATGAAAAGCTGGAAGTACAGCGTGTATGACCCGATACGTTTGGCTCTAAATGTACGTATTGCCATTGCGTAGAGCATTACCAGCAAATTTACCGTGAGGAAACACATCATGAACCCCGCGAGGATGAACATTATAGCCCGCGGCACAGAGCGCATGAGTGAGTAATAAAATATGCTTCCCGGAAGCAGAAGCGGCAGGCAAAGAAATGTTATGTACCGCTGCAGCATATACATCTTCGCGCGCACTATCAGCTTATCATCTATCGGCATTGCCGAAAGTATCTCAGCTTCCGAGCGGGAAATAACAAGATTATCAAGCTCAGAAATTATTGTGAAGGCAAGTATCAGCGAATAAAATAAAAAGGTGAGGAATGAGAACTGGAATCCTGTTGGATCAGCATTTTGTTTCACAAGTATCCATGGCAAAAAAAGTCCGGGTATAAGATACGAGAGATTTATCAGCAGCAGCTTTTTGCCGGAACCGTTCTTGCTGCGTGTTTCAAGCTTAAGCAGCAGGTTGCCGAGATGACGGATCTTTGCGTAATAGGTCACTTCTGCTCTCCCTGCTTTTCATTCTTTTTCTTCTCTTCCAGCTCTTTTAAGAATATCTGGTACAGCTCAATATTTTTCTTATGCTCTTCATAGCTTTCAGCGAAACGGTGTGAGCCGTCTCCTTTTGCTACAAAGTATAGCAGCTTGTTCTCCTCTGGATATAGCGCAGCCATAATAGAGCTTAAGCCAGGATTGTTTATCGGACCCGGCGGCAGCCCCTTGTATAAATATGTATTATAAGGTGATTCAATTTTCAGATCGCTGTACATCAGCCTGTTCTTTGGTCCGCCCGGCAGTATATACTGTACTGTGGGATCAGCCTGGAGCTTCATTCCTTTTTTTATCCTGTTGTAATACACCCCGGAAATTGTTTTTTTCTCCGGCTCAAACTTTGTTTCGCCTTCTATTATCGAAGCCATCGCGATCAGCTCTTTAAGAGAAATATTTCTTTTGGTCATTTCTTCCCTCATAACAGGCGTGATCTTTTTCCTGAACTCCGCTGACATTACAGAAACAATTTCCTTTTCGCGGTTCATGCCGGTGAAGCGGAACTGGTAAGTATCTGGGAACAGGTAGCCTTCAAGGTCTTTTGCATCAACACCAAGCAGCTTCACAAGGCTGTCATTTTTAGCTTCTTCCACAAACCGCGCGGAGTCAATGCCGATCTGCCGCTGCAGCAGCCTGCCCATCTGCCGGATGTTGAGGCCCTCCGGTATGGTTACTGTTACCGTGCGGATTATAGATGGATCGGTTATGGTATTAAGTACATTCAGGTAAGTGAGGCCGTTGCCAAACTTGTATTCGCCGGGTATAAGGTTATCCTGGTAGCCCATGATTCTGCCAATTACAATGAAAGCGACCTTGTTGAAAATTATCCTGTTATCCTCCAGCTTTGATGCAACAGAGCGCAGGTTATCACCCTTTGTGATCTTAATGATAGCATCGTCGCCTGCAGGGCGGAAGCTTTTGCTCAAAAAGCCGAAATGCAGCGTGAAGAACACGGCAAACGTAAAAATGAAAACAGAAGGATATAATATGTTCCTTGGCATTATTTTATTTTTGCTGTATCCAGTGAAGGCTTGATATCCTTAACGCTGTTGTAGAATCTGACCGCAGCAGTATCTGTTGGATTATTTTTCATGTATGACTGAAGCACGTCAGTTGACTCGGAAATTTTGCTCTGTGAACGGTATATATTGCTCAATGAAAATACTGCATCCCTGTAATCAGGATACAGCTCGATCGCCTTCAAAAGGTGCCTCTCAGCGGCAGCCAGATCGCCGAGTGAGGAGCTTGCATAAGCCATCATATAATAAGTGAGCGATGATTTCGGATCCATGGCAATAAGCTGGTTCAATGCGGGAATTGCCTGCTGGTACTGCTTTTTATTCAGCAATCCTACAACATACTGAATGCCGCTGTTAACTTCAGATGAGAGTATATGCGTTTTTTGCGGATCATATTTGTATATCTGCATAATTTCAAAATTGTTGTCACCTGCGGTGAACAGCGATGGCTGGTTTACAACCTGGAACCACTCCTGCAGGAACGCGAGGTATGTAACATTTTGCTTTTTGATCTGCTCTTCCACAAACCCGACAAATTCCTTTGTATTGAGCTTCACTATGAATTCCGGGTTTATCAATCCAACAACATCCACAACCTTGCGGTTAGAGTAATACGCAATTGCGCCAACATCATGAGTGGCTATAACCGAGCCTTCGGGAGTGTTTTGGTTCAGCCATTTTGCGGCTTCCACCTGGCGTATGTATATGTGGCGAGATTGATCCTGGTAAGTTACTTTATTTTTGTTATACTCCGTACCGAAATATACTATTGTGGCGGCAAGAAGAATGATATTAAGACCATTTACAAGTTTTTTATCACCCATAAAATTCCCAAGCCACCGGAAAAACTCTCTGCCGCCGTAAACAGCCAATAAAATATAGAAGGGGAATACCGGCATTAAATATCTTCCGAAGCGGTGGGCATATGGCAGCTTGTACCAGTATATGAATATGAGCAATACTATGAACAGCAATGCAGGTATCAGGTTATTATATTTCAGCTTAAAGCTATCCGTAAAGATCCTGAATACGCCGAATACGAACGGGATGAACAGCAGCAGGTATGCCGATTCAGTGAAATAAAGCCATACTTCGCCATTTAGAAAATCTGTACGGCTGCGGAACTCGGGGGAATAGTATGCCAGCTTTGCGCCGTAGGTATTTGGCAGAAGCGAGCCTGCGATTGCCATATTCATGGCAAAGTATGCGCCAACAATAACGCCGAATATCGCAGCGATCTTGATCAGTTGATTCTTATCAAACAGGGTAATATCCGCATTCTGTTTCGGGGCCCGCTGTTTAAGATAGTATTGCAGGAAATAATCTGCTGCGATTGCGCCTATAAATGCAACCGCATCCGGCCGTGTCCAAAAGGCAAGTCCTAATGTTACTGCGAACCCGATGGCGTTTCGCCTGCGGTAGTAGTAAAAACACGCGACCAGAAGAAAGATATACAGTGTTGTTTCCATTCCCGTTGCGGTGATAAGGTTCAGCCATTTTTCCATAACAAGCAGCAGCGCTGACGCAATTGCCAGCCAGTTTTCGCGGGGGAATACATCGCCGGAGAGCTTATAAAAATAATAAACCGATAGCGCAAAAAATACAATGCCGAATATGTAGCTAAGCCACATTTCATTTTTTGTAATGAAAAAGCCTGCTGCAAGTATCATTGTGTAGATAGGAGATGTTGAACCTGCAGTTACCACTTCGTTCTTAAAATACGAAAAACTGCCAAACTCGGCCAGGTTTTTGGCGAATGTTAAATGGATCCACGGGTCATCTAGCGGAAAGCTGTAAAAATGATTCACCGAAAATGCATAGCTAATATAATAGTAGGGAAGCACAACCGATAGCACTAATAGAGCAGCGAGTACAATCAGGTTGCCCGTGGAGCCAAGTTTCAGCTGAAAAGCAATATCGGTTATTTTGGGAGTATTTTTTTGATGCTTATCCTGCTTTTTTGAGGATTTTGCCATGTTTTTCTGTTAAGATTATGCCTGTAAAATCTCAAAAATAGCAATATTAACGCTGTTATTCAATTTAATACGTGAAATCATTTTGCCGGTTATTTGATTACAGTATTAAGAACTTCCTTAATCATTCAATCTAACCAAAGGAGAATACATGATCAAAAATCACATTGTTATGTTAGTAAATGCAATTGTACTGATTGCAGTAGGAGTTTACGGCTATTTCAGCTCAGGGAGCCCGACTGCGCTTATTGCGCCTGCAATAGGAGCCGTGTTATTGGGGCTTTCATTTCCTGTAAAGAAGGATAAACACGTGGCCGCGCATATTGCCGTAGGTTTAACGCTTATAGCTTCAATTGCCTTCATAATTATTGGCATAAGACGCGGGAATGCTATGGTGATCGGAATGGGAATCTTCAGCTTCCTTTGTTTTGATATGTATATCCTGAATTTCATTTTGCGTAAGAGGCAGCGAGGGGCAGCGAAACAATAAGCATATATTTTTCAGCCATAAAAAAAGGGAGCCAACGGGCTCCCTTTTTTGTTTCACGATTCAAAATTTATTTTACCAATGAAAGCTTTTTAGTATCCTTAAGAAGCTGGCCGCTTTCGGTCCTTGCTTCGATGGAGTAAACATAAACTCCCGAGCTTAAGCCTGATGCATTAAGATCAGCTGCATATGTTCCGCGTGAGTAATCACCGCTTACGAGCTGCATAACTTCTTTACCAAGCATATCATATACCTTAAGTGTTACAAAGCTTCTTTCGGGTATCGAGAAGTTGATCTTTGTTGAAGGATTGAACGGGTTTGGATAGTTCTGTGATAATGAGAAGTTCTCCGCAACTGTGCTTATGTTCGATACACTTGTTAAATTGCCCCATGACCTGAATACACGGAAACCGTCTATATTCAATGTAGGTGCAATATTAGCAGCACCCTGCCTTATACCTATCCTGCTTACATTAGGCATGTCAGTTGATGTCCCTGTTACAGGGCCAACTGTCGGGGCCGGTTCTGAACCCGGTACGCCGGATGCAAAGATATACATCCTGATCTCGTCATCAGTTGTAGTTCCTGTTAAGAATGTGTATTTCACAACTACAAGGTATGTTACATTTTTCTGGTAAACAGTGCTTGACCATGATAAAGGATTTGAAGCGATAGTACCTTTTGCTATACCAAGATAAACTCCGCCAAGAGTATCCTTTGCGTAAAGCCTTGCAGCGTAGTTTGATGTAGAATTGTTGGGAAGAAGCGCGAAGAAATAGTCGCCGCCGTTTGCCTGGACTGAATCAAAATTTACCAGGAAAGAAACATATACGCTTCCTGACATTGTTGAGTCACCCTGTTTGTAAGCATCATAACCGTTGTTCTTCATGCGGCATGAATTTCCAATGCCCGAGTTGATATAACCTGAATATGTAAGACCCGGTGTTGCAACAAGGATCTGGTTTGTTGTTCCTGTATTCCAAACCCATCCGTGAAGTACAATTGAATCACCCGCAGGGTAATTGAAATTTTCATCCATCAAAACCTGGCTCGAGGTTTCGCGCGAAACCACAAAAGCCAATAAAAGCATAGCAAGAAGTAATAGTCTTCTCATTGTTTCGTCTCCTTTAATTATAAGTATGTTTATTGATTATTGATACAAATATACGGATTTAAGGATTAATTATCTGTGAGGAAATTGTTAAGCGGGCATAATTTAATTGCGTTTTTTGACCAAATTCCAAGTTTTGTGTTTACAACAGGTTAAACAGTTAGAAATAGATGCTTTTCGTATCAATGTATCTGTGGCCTGCGATTAATCTCAGTTATCAGTAAATCATAACGGTTTCACGTCATACATCACGCAGAAACGTGTATGATCACTGCACCGGCTTCACTTTTGCTTTCTCCAGATATTTCTGAATAAGCGCTTCGTAATCTTCCGTGTAATTTTCCTTTTCAAGCTCAAGCGCATCCTGGTTTATCCCGTTGATAATATTCGGACGCGATATTACGATCTCCGGCGGGGAAGAGCGGTCGAAATTTTTTCCGGGGCGCGACTCGCGTTTCTGCTCAAAATCCTTCTCGCGTGTCGCGAGCTGGAAATCAAGCATCCTTGATAATATCTTTTCCTGACGCTTTTTAGTCTCCGGAGAAATTGTATTGTTCTGCAGGTCTTTTATTATCTCCGCCATATCCTTCTGCACTTCGTCAAGATTGCCCATCATTTTTTTGCCGTCTTCATCCTGCTGCTTCTTAAACTCATCGTTCAGCTTGTTGAGCCCGTCTTTAATACTCTGCTGCTCCATCTGCAGCTTCTGCATTTGCGCCATCTGTTCCTGGCTAAGCTTGCCGTCATTGCCGTTGGGGCTCATACCCTGCATCTGGTTATTTAATGCCTGCTGCTGCTGTATCATCTGCTGAAGCTGCTGTAAAAGCTGCTCTAAACCCATTCCAGGTTTTTTGCCGTTCTGGCCGGGTTTGCCGTTGTTGCACATCTGCTGCATTTTTTCTGCAGCCTTATCGAGCGATTCCTTCGCATTCGATTGATTTTTGTTCGCGCCTTTGCCGTCTTTATTGCCCAGTTTCTCCGATGCCTTTTGCATTTCGTTGAACGCATCGCCAAGATTTTTAGACATCATCGGGCTCATTCCCATCTGCTGGGCCATGCTCATCATATCTTCTGTCAGATTCGAAAGCTCATTCTGCACTTTTTCCTGCTGCGCTTTGTTTTCCTGGAACTCCTTTGAACTGCTGTTCTTATCAAGCTCTTCGGATTGTTCCATCAGCTCGCCTTCTTTTTTCGAGAGCTCCTTCAGGCGGTCTGCGAACTCCTGCATCTTCTGGTTCAGCTTGCTGTTCTCTTTTTCCAGCATGTTCTGAAGCATTTGCTGCATCTGCTGGTTAAGGTCGTTTAAGTCCTGTGATATCTCTTCCTGTTTTTTCTGCGACTGGTTCTGGTTTCCCTGCTCTATCTGCTGCTTCGAATCCTGCATTTTTTTCTCGAGCATCTTTTTCATCATATCCTCGAGCATCTTCTGCATTTCCTTCGAAAGCTGCTGGTCATGGGTCTTCTTCATGTTCTCAGAAAGCTCTTTAAGCTGTTTCTGGAAATCACCTGTTTGGTTCTTTATATCATCCTGCTTTTTGGCAAGATCATTTAACTTGCTGTTATCGCTCTTTTCAGTATTCTTCGTTTCATCCTTAAGCTGGTCCTGCTGTTTGGTTATGTCATCCAGCTTCTGGGTAAGCTCGCCAAGCTTCTGCTCGTTCATTATTTTATTGAGCAGCTCCATGGTTTTTTCAAGCGACTTCTTAAAATTCTCTTCATCGAACTTGAAATTCTTCATCGCTTCCTTAAGCTCGTCTTTGTTCATGTTCTTCATTGCTTCCTGCAGCTTCTTCAGCGCGTCGCGCAGCTCCTGGCTGTCTATCTTCTGGAACAGCTTCTGCAGCTCCATATATTTATCCAGCGTTTCCTGCGATACCTGGCTATTCTGCTGGAGATCCTTCATAAGCTCTTCCATCTTCTGCTGGGTCGAGCTGAGGTTCTTCTGAACATTCTCAAGCTTCTGCTGCATTTCCTGGTTCTTCTTCGGGTCGTTCAATCCCATCTCATCGGGATTCTTCTCCATCTCCTCTTTTATCTCTTCAAGGTCCTGTTTAAGCTCCATCGCTTCTTCGAAAGCGGTCTTTAGTGAGGTCTCAACTTCTTCCTTGGTCTTTTCGGTTTTTTCCATCAGTGATTCCAGCGATGGATATACAAGCCTCTTAATTTCCGAGCGCGACATCTTCGGGCCGCTGAAGCCATCGTTATCATAAACCTCCACAAAATACTCCACCCGGTCTTCGCTGCCTAAGTTTAATGGGCCAAGATCCCATATGTATGGCACTTCCAGCCCGGTCGCATCGGTGTTCTTAACCGGAATATCCGCATATCTGTAGTCTTTGTCCGTTGGTCCAAACTTCGAGCTTACGGTCTTATAGCCAATACGCATCTTTGTGAAGCCGAAATCATCCGTGATGCGTGAGCGTATCAGCAGGTTTCCTTTGCCCTGAACATTCGTTTCGCCGTTTGATGGCTCGGTTATAGATACCTTCGGGTATTCATCGGGGTAAACCCTGAGTGAATAATTCTGTGAGCCGGTATTGGTAAGCTCTTTGCCGTTGAAATCTTTGAACACACTGAAGCTGAACGAAGCGTTGGATGTGGCGGTGAATGAACCGCGCGCTGTTTTACCGTTCACTTCGAATTTTACGGTGCTGGCGTTATTCTCGCCTGATGCTGATACCGGTGAGCCGAAATTCAGCATGGCACGGCTGAGGTCATCGGATGATTCAAGCTCTACATATATAGTGCTGCCGGCAATTGTGGTAATTTCGTTTCCTTCCACCTGCCGCGAAGGAAGCCTTGTGTATGCCGGCGGGTAAACTGTGATCTTAACGCTCTTTAATACAGGGCGGTTTGTTATTGTGATGTTGTACGGTGAGCTTTTTACCCCGCGGTATTCAAACCAGTAAACAGTTGCACTGTTTATATTGCTAAGCGTGTACTTGAACTCATTGGTGTTAACAGATTCCAGCGATTCTTCATCGGAGGAAAGCTCGGTGCCATCTGAGCTGACCTGCTTAGTATGCAGTGTGACCTTCTCCGTTGTGTAGGCCGGATCGTTGAAGCTTACCTTTGCCGAAACCTCTACCGATTCACCCTTAGAGAGCTCAACATTGCCCGGCTTAACTTCAAACGATATTCCCAGAGAGTTATCTATGAAAGTAAAATTGTAATTAACCAGCCTGTTTGCTGCAGCAAGAAATGTATTGGGGAAGCCTAGCAGAAGCGAAGCGAACACCAGCAGGGAAGCGAGGAAAATTATTAAAACCGGGCGTGACTTTTTGAACGAAACTACACGGCTGAAATCAACCGACTGTGCTTTTTGATTTACCTGGGAGATGGTTTCCGCGGCAAGTGCGCCCGAAAATATGTGGCCGCTTTTGGTAGTATAGCTGTAAAGCTGAATAGCGTTAAGCAGGTTATCTTTTATCTGGGGATAAAACCCGCCGATCTTTTTTGCATAGCGTGTTACAGAGGAAGGTTTTTCAAGATCTTTATATGCAGAAAATGCTCTCCAAAGGATCATTACCGAGGTTGCGAACACGGCGGAGAAAAATCCGAAGAACATTACTTTGCGTATGGTTTGAGAAAACCCGAAAATTGCTTCAAGCGATATTAGCACAAACGCCGTGCCGAGGAAGATCAAAAGCATTAAAATTGTATGCGCTGCGAGGGTGTAGAGGATATCCTTCCTGCCTGTTTCGGATATCCGGTTCAAGAATCCGCGGTATGTAAGCTCTAAATTGCTCATTATTTATAGTTTAGAGGGCAGCTAAAATTTGCGGTTTACGGATGATTTTTTCGAGTGTTTATACCTAATTATGCTAATAATGTTCCCTAAATTCAAGTGCCAATTATGTAAGGAAAATGTCAAATGCGAATCGTCAAACGTGAAACGTCAAATGTGAAACGCTCAGCCCCAACGGGGTGAAATCTATAAGCGATGGGCGCAGCCCATCGAAGGGAATGCATTAATCCCAAGCCCCTCAGGGGCGAAATCATGGAAGATAATGCCAAATGCCAAAGCTCAAATGCCAAAACTTTCAAAAAGCGAAAGTCATGTGTGAAAACTTTCAAAAAGCGAAAGTCAGGCGTCAAATGTTAATCGTTTAGCCCCGCAGGGGCGAAATCTATCAGCAGAAAAACGAATTTAATCAGAAACCTTCTTCAACTTTACGGACAATTCATAATCATATAATTCAATATCAGGAAGTTCTTCGGTTGCAATTCGCAGTTCCGATGTTATCTCCCGCGAGATAATAATGACTCTAACTCTAGGGACATTGAATTGTTTTTTGATCTTATTCTTGTAATAAAGTGATTGACCTATGACTCTTTCATGACCTCGGCTGACTTTCAGTTCAATTACAACCGGCACATTATTTTTATCTATTGCCAGAATATCAATACGCTTATTATCATCAATCACATACTCAATACCCTCATTTCCTTCTTCGCCTTGATACAGTTTCAACCCCTTTTCGATTATGCCAAGATTCTTAACCAAGTACTTCTGCAGGTCCTGTTCGTAAGCAAATTTTGTTTCTTCATGATTGTAATTGAAATCAGAATCTACCAAGGAAGGATCTTCATCTAAATTCATATTAAGAACATGTTCATACCAGTTAATTTTCTTCTTTCCTTCTTCGGTTTTTGCATATGGCCAGAACTTATCAATGAATTCGTTCAATAAGTTGTTCAACTTTAGAAGCCTATAGGTTTTTGCTCTTTTAATGCTGTTTCTCTCATCTGTTTCTTTTATTGATGTCATTTCCGCCGTAAGCCCTTTCTGGGGAAGAAAGGTATAAGCATATCTTAAAGGTAATGATTGAAAATCTTTTACAATAATGTCTTCCATTTTTATATACTTTTAAAGGATTTCAAATTTTCAATTACTCTGCAATTCTCTGTTTCTCTTTACCTCTGTTGTTGAAAAAATTTTCAATTGTTCAGTACATACACAATAATATTCGTCCCCATTTTGAATGCCTCTTCTCGCTTTTCGGGCGGATCGTCGTGTTCCCTGGGTTCTGCCCACCCGTCGGAAATGTTCGTTTCATAGGTATAATATACGCACAGCCTGCCGTTGAGATAGTAGCCAAAACCCTGCGGCGGCTTGGCATCATGCTCGTGTATCTTTGGCAGCCCGTTAGGGAAGCTGTAATGTGAGCTGTATATCTTATGGTCGAACGGCAGCTCCTGCATCTTCACGCCGGGAAAAACGCGCTCCATCTCACGGCGGAATGATTTATCCATGCCGTAATCATCATCGGCATAAATGAATCCGCCCTTTTCGAGATATTCCCTCAGCCTCTTCACTTCGCTCTCGCTGAATAAAATATTTCCATGTCCGGTGATCAGGATAAAAGGGAAATTGAATATATCATCGCTTGTTATATCCACGCTGTAAAACTTGGGCTCATCTACATCTATCACCGTATTTTTCTTCAGGTAGTCCATCATGTTAACTTCTGCGGAAGGATCATTGTACCAGTCGCCCCCGCCGGAATATTTCAGCCGTACGATCTTGAATGAGGTGGATAGTTTATTGGTGCCATCGGTTTGCCCGTATGTAACTGATAAAATAAAAAGGGCTAACAAAATTTTCAGAAGTACTTTCATTACACAGTTATAAACAAATTGGAATCAAAAAAGAATCCGGTGAATACAACCCGGCATGTTTTCAGCCGATGGACGCAACGGTGGTCATTTTGCTGAAGTTTCTATATCAAGGTGTATACATAAAGCTTGTTCAATATCTGCAAGAAGAAAATTATCTGCTGAAGATATTTTATTCCTTAACCTTCTCTTATCAATAATTCTGACCTGGTTAGCCTTTGCAATAGAATCATTTTGCAGCTTAAGCTCCGAAGCTTTCAACAAAACTTCAAAAGGATATATTTTTGTTCTTTTTGCTGTAGTAACTGGAATAATTGTCACAGTTTCGGCATATTCATTGTTGAGATCATTCGATACAACGAGAACAGGACGTATTTTTGATATCTCGCTTCCCGTGGAAGGATTTAGATCTGCATAGAATATATCGCCGCGTTTCACTTTTTCAGTCATCTATCCCGTCGGAAGAAGTATCATCAAAATCAGTCCTCAACTCTTTCTCTTCTAAATTTACGGCAAGGTATCCCTCTTTCAAAAGAACCTGAATGTGTTTTTTTTCAATTTCATTCAGTTTTTGGACAATTGCCTGAGAAATGAACTCGCTTCTTTTGCGTGGTTTTACCCTTTTTTTGAATTTTTCGGCTAATTCGGATGGTATTGTAATGTTGAATCTTTCAGTTCCCATATTCTATTCCTGTTTATACGCGCAAATATACTCACTGTTATGCGTATAGTCAATGCATACTACCAAGCACTCAGCTCGAGCGTTTCATCCTTACGTTTGAGCGCGCCAGGAAATGACCGCCGGCTTCTCCCCATGAATAATTGTAGCTCAGGTCGCCGTTTTCCCAAAGCTCAATTGTTATCTCCTCGCGGAACACATTGTTATCATCCGGATCGCCGAAGCCGAAAATAAACAGCGAGTGTTTGCTGGATACCTGCCTGTAACGGCGGAGATCGAACCTCGCCATTGTACCGATGTTGCTGTTAAGCGTCCAAAGCGTGAGCTTGTTTTCCGGGTCGTAGCAGATAAGTGTTGCCTCTTCGTTGAATAATATAGTATCCCTGTTGTAAAGCGTGGTATCTTTATTGAATTCGTTTCCTTCCACGCCGATCGCCTTATAACGCATAAGCACACCCTTGTTGTTAACAACAGTGCGCATCTCAAGGGTGGCTTTGAATTCCTTCTCCTCGTGATTTTTGCCGAAGCCCATGTAATTGCCGTCACGCTTAACAAGCAGCTCCAGCAGGTTAAGTTTTTTTTCCTTAACCGGCATTGCCTTATTTTCTTTTTCTACTTTAGTTTTTCCCAAGCGTCCTTAGTTATCCCGTATAGTTTCAGATCGTGGTATTTGCCCTTTGCGAACAATTTCTGTTTCATTATTCCTTCGAAGGTGAGCCCGCACTTTAACATTACTTTTTCAGATGCAGTGTTAGGCAGCTTGCATGTTGCCTCAACGCGGTTAAGCCCCATGTTCTCGAATCCGAACCGTATTACTGCGTTAAATGCTTCGGTAACATAACCCTGGTTCCAGAAATCGATGGAGAGCGCGTAGCCAACTTCGCCGTAACGGCTCTGCAGCGACCATACATGGTAGCCTATTGTTCCGATAAGCTTTCCCAGACCTTTGTGTATTATGCCCCATGGCGCGGGAAATCCGTCTTCATACTGCTGGGTTATAAACCTTAAATAGTGCAGTGAGTCTGAAAGGTTCCTGTGGTACTCCCATGTAACATGCTCGGCAACTTCCGGTACGGAGGCGTATTCAAACACATCCCCCGCGTCACGCAGCGAAAGCCTGCGCAGCCTCAGCCGCTCAGTTTCAATAACAGGCAGATT
The DNA here is from genome assembly GCA_041917655.1 of Ignavibacteria bacterium. Taxonomy (GTDB): domain Bacteria; phylum Bacteroidota; class Ignavibacteria; order Tepidaquicellales; family OLB5; genus OLB5. Next base: position 283,374 of record JAYRXC010000023.1, read on the forward strand.
CTTAAAAAGGTCATATGCTCTATCGTTCCGGTTCAAAGCAAAATAAATAATGCCGTTTTATCACGGCAGAACAAAAATATCAATTTAAGCCCAAACAGAACAGGAAAAACAAAGTACTATTTGAAATTCAGGGATTTTAAGTGAAATTAGCCGCTGCCGGGAATAACTGCTGTTCAATAAAGCTGCATTCTAACACGGAGGCACAAAAGCATGGAGGATTATAGTAGTGGAATAGATAGAAAGTAAGGTAATCGCCTGTGGTTTCGTAAACAGGTGCAGGATCGCCGCCCTGGTATTTCTTCACGGTCTTGCGGATGCGGTTACCGGCCTCATCGTACTTAAATATAGTTATGTAAAGAACGTCAACCAAACCCGGATCCCACGGACCTGTACCGGCTTCAGATTTAATACTCCTGATCTCAGTCATCAAGTTCCGATGGTCGTATTTAGCAGAGTGGTTGCGATTGTTATCGTCTTTGGTCATGTTGCCATTGGCATCATATGCGTATTCTTCCCTGCCGGGATTACTTCCTATACCAAGCAGCCTGTTGGTTCCCGAAAAATAACCATAAGAGAAATCATCTGAAATGATATAAATACAAAAGCAGGGCTTTTGGCCCTGCTTTTGTATTAAAGAATATTCTTATTGACTCTGTTAGGTACACCGAAAACTGAAAATAATCACAGTATCTTTATCTGTAGAATACTTCTGAAAATACTTTCTCAATTTCGTGATTTTCATTAAAATAAAATAGAAATCTACATCCTGGGTTAAGATTCTTTATCAGATTCTCGTAATCCTTGTTTTTGGGATCATAAAATTCAATTGTGATAAATAATTTTCTTTTTTTGAAATCAGAAAAAAATGCTACAAAATTACAGCTATCACAATTCTGAATTGTATTCAAATTAGGATCATTTCTAACAACAAGTCCTTTTTCATTAAAATATTCTCGAACGATATCTGATTCAATTCTGTCTTTGCTGTTTTGGTCCAAAGTACTAAATTCATAATCTACAATTTGCTTACTAAAAGCATTTGTTGATTGTTTTAGTATTTCATCTGAAATGCAAATACCAATTACTTTTGTATCGAAAGCATCCTTTATAACAGATGATTCAAGTATGTAATCATATGCTTTCTTATAAATAATTGAATCCTTGCAAATACCAAAACAATGCGATGAAAATAAGATAACTAGAATTAAAATTAATATTCTTGTTTTTTTCATTTTAATATTCTACCCATTTATGTTCACTTCTAATAGGATCCCTGCCCTGAAAAAATCTTTCCCATGTTGTTTGATTAAAAGGCACGTATTTTTTGCCGCTTTCTAATTCAGCAGCTTTGTATGAAAATCTCTTACCATAATCAAGCCCTAACTCTTCTCTTATTTTATTAATTTTCTCCTCAATTTCTCCAATTGTACCATATGTAAGATCCTCCTCATCCATTCCGAGATTTCCTCCTAAATCAGTATGGTATAATTCATGTAAAAAAACAAGGGCCCACCCCATAGTATTTTCATTTAATCCGACAGTTCCATTAATGAAACTTTTTATTTGGTCAGGACTCAACCTGATTTTTGAATTGGTACCTTCCGATACACCTTCTACTAATTCTACAGTAACTGTTTTACTATTTTCCATAGCGCTAATTAGTAAATTTCTGGCCAAAGAACTTCCTTCCAAGTTTCCTTTCATAAATGATTCTTTGTCATAAGTAAGTTCTCCCTCTTTTACCTGTAATTTCAATCCTGTAACTTCAGATAAATTTTTAACCAACGTGCTTTGATGTTCACCAAGGTCTTTGAATAATATTTCTTTTCCATTATAATCAGCATAATTAAGTGGATTAGACATTGAATAAATATAAGCGGAAAATCCTAAAAATTTCTCTAATTTAGGCTCAACCTGTCCCCACCTGCCAATCCTGCTATCATAATACCTTGCACCAAAATAATCATAGCTTGTCTGATCATCGCGCTCCTTGCCGGTGAAATCATACTTCATGGTTGTAGCGTTATAAGTACGATTCTCCAACGGATAACCCCATGCATCATAGTCTTGCGCTGAAATAACCTGATTAGTACTGTTTAATACTACACGAATCGAACCTAAATGATCTTTTAAGTAATAATTGCGTGTTGTATCAGCATTTATCTTGCCTACATTATCCAGTCCCCAAATATTCCACAGAACCAACGAGCTGCCGGAATATATTGCAATTTCTTTACCTGATACATCCCTAACGTAATACTCATCGCTTACGGTATGCCAGCCCGGGTTATCGCCTGTATTTTCGTAAACAGGATCAGGGTCGCCGCCTTCGTATTTTGCAACAAGCTTGCGGATGCGGTTACCGGACTCATCGTACTTAAATATTGTTATGTAAAGAACGTCAACCAAACCCGGATCCCACGGACCTGAACCGGCTTCGGATTTGATACTCCTGATCTTGGTCATTAAGTTCCGGTGATCGTATTTTATAGAGTGGTTACGATTGTTGTTGTCTTTGGTCATGTTGCCATTGGCATCATATGCGTATTCTTCCCTGCCGGGATTACTTCCTATACCAAGCAGCCTGTTGGTTCCCGAAAAATAACCATAAGAGAAATCATCTGAAATGATATAAATAAAAAAGCAGGGCTTTTGGCCCTGCTTTCAAAAACATTATAGTCTACCAATTCCCTTTTTGTCCTTGAATAGTCATGCTTTCTTCTGCAAAAACTGAAATGCATGCAATTTTCGGATTATCTATACCAGATAGAAGGTAATCAGTTACTTCCAAATCCAAGGATACTCCGGGTAATATATTATTTAATATTGTATCCTCTCTTTCATCATAGTAGAAACCTTTTTCGGCTTTATAGATATCATGTAAAGTATCGCCAATTTTTATTTTGTCTAGTAATTTCCCGTCATATCCAGTTTTAGCGGTAATCCTGAATATTTTGCTGTTATTATTATCTACAGCTATTATAATTACTCCTTCAAATATTGAATAAAGAGATACTCTGGAATCATTATTTTTTTCGTAAGAAACCTGAAACAAAATTCCAGCAGCTGTTAAGTTATCTACAAGGGTAGCCTCGGTATCTCTTAAAGTAATTTCACCTAATGATTCATTTGGAAAGATAGGTGCGCTAATGCTTATCATAGTATTCTTCGTTGAATTTATTACTTAAACCCAAGATTTTTCCAAACATCTTTGGCTAATTGTTGGTTTATTCTGATTTTTCCTGTTTGTCCAGAACTAATCTTCCAATATGGATCTGGATGATGCGAGGATCCACCTGGACTAAACTGAATGTACTTATCTCCCAAGTCGTCACCTCTTTTATTTAATTTATTAAATGAATTACCCTTGCCTTGATTATAGCCTTTGCTCAACGGTGTTTCAATCCAACCTTTTTCTTTGTTTAGAATTTTTCTAACAGATTGTGGAGTTTCGCTTTCTAATAATTTTGGATTTGCGAAAATATCATCAGAATTTCCTAAGAAAGCACCTTTAGTTTGAGATTGCCATTCTCCTAATCCTTTAACAGATTTGAATACCCAAGATAATGCAATAGGAAGATAAACATTTGGTTCTATTGTTCCAGGACTATATTTTTCATTAAGCGCTGTGATATCTTGCCCGGCTGACATGGCAACATCCCCTTTCATTGCATCATTTGCATTGTCCTTATCATAATCATTCCAATGAAAAGTAATTTGTTTACCATCAGGGTCCAACAATAACATCGGATTTCTCAACACATAATTGAAAGGCGAGTGATCAAAATGTTTTTCAAAGAGCGGGTCAATGCTTGTCCAGTTTGCAATATGCGAATCATAATACCTTGCACCGAAGTAATCATACGTAGTCTGGTCGTCTCGCTCTTTACCTGTGAAATCATACTTCATGGCAGTGGCGTTGTACGTACGGTTTTCCAACGGATAACCCCACGCGTTCCCGCATCACGCTGCCGCTGTGCGGGACAGGCGCCATCCTGCGCTGAAATTACCTGGTTTGTCGAATTCAGCACAACACGAATGCTGCCAAGATGATCCTTTAGGTAGTAGTTGCGTGTAGTATCAGCATTGATCTTACCTACATTATCCAATCCCCAAATGTTCCATTGAGTTAGTGAACTTCCGGAGTAAATTGCGATTTCCTTACCTGAAACATCCCTAACATAGAATTCATCACTTACGGTATGCCAGCCTTGATTATCTCCTGTATTTTCGTAAACAGGATCAGGGTCGCCGCCTTCGTATTTC
>JAYRXC010000024.1:0-95817 GCA_041917655.1 Ignavibacteria bacterium
GTTCTTCTGTGTCCCAAGCTCCTGCTTGGGACACCAATTGGAATTGAAGCTCTGCTTCAAAGAAGGATAACAAAACATATACCGAAGCGGAGCTTCGGAAAAAACAGGCGTTCCCAAGCGGGAGCTTGGGAACGAGAATTTGTAGTAGCCGGGAGTTTAGGAACGAGATAAACGGCAATAGGAATTTTTTTTGCAGCCGTCAGGCTTGACTGACGGTTTGCTGCGTTATGTCGCCCTGAACGAAGTCGAAGGGCAGGAATATACGGGTGACCGGACTTTCTTCTGTGTCCCAAGCTCCTGCTTGGGACACCAATTGGAATTGAAGCTCTGCTTCAAAGAAGGATAACAAAACATCAACCGAAGCGGAGCTTCGGAAGAAAGCAGGCGTTCCCAAGCGGGAGCTTGGGAACGAGAATTTGTAGTGGCCGGGAGCTTAGGAACGAGATAAAAGGAGTCCTTCGGACAAGCTCCTGCCCGGGAACGAGGATAACTAAAAATTACGTGTAGAGACGACCCGGTGGGTCGTCTCTTTTTAAATTATTGTGCGGCAGGCGAGCCATGCCGCCTACGGCCGGAGCGTATTTTCATTTGTTTTTTTACTTTTTCTTGCTAATTTTGATCAATACAATATTTCCACAACAAGTTTGTTTTAAGCGGAGGTAATTGCGGGTTAACAGATACTCTTTTTAGTTTCTAACGAAAAATCAAAAAGGAGCCTATATGTTGACCCGTATCTTATTGCAGAGCCGCTTTTTTTATTTTATCCTGCTCGTTACATCCTTTTCAAATTACTCACAGTACAACACTCCCCCGCATGTAACCGGGCTTCCGGGCGACTGGAGCATTTCATACAATGCAGGCATTGGCTTGAACACAGAAGGCAAGGCCGGACACAAGATATCATTCGAAACCGCCTACAGGGAAACATCAACCCATGAATTTGTTTTATCAATTGCATCCTCAAAACTATTCGAAAAAACCTACACGAGCAGCAGTTTGCTTGAGGTCTGTGTGGGACCAAGGCTTTACCCTTTCAAACATGAAATATTCTTCATAGAAACTGCATTGGGAGCGCAGTTCAACTATAAACGAACAGAAGAATACGACTGGTTTTTGGGCGAAAACTATTATTATGCTTCAGAATCCCTCGCACCGTTTTTGTTTTCTGTTGGTACGGGGGTCAGACTTCCTGTTACAAAAAATAACGCAATGCTGATCCGGTTTGGATACAACACTACTTTCCCATCCAAAGATGGCGTTTCATACTTCAGCACTTTGATTGGACTGAGCTTCTATAATAGCAATGATACAGCACACACCAGGAAAAATAGCAGCAAATTTTCCTTATCAGCAGGAGGGGGAATTAGTAATACGCTGAGTAATGGCTACACTTATTCGTCCCCGGGAATATATTGTTTTGAAGCTGCTTTTTTACTCTCTGGACGCACAGAAATTTTCTTAGACGGAATCATAAACAAAGTGAAAATTCCACGGAGGGAAGAGAGTAATACAATGCTGGGCCTAACATTGGGACCGCGTTTCTACCTGAACAAAAGCGATTTAAGCGCCTTTGCGGAATTAGGCGGAGGGATTTTTATACTGGCAAAGGAAAATTCCTCCAGGGAAAACCCCTTTAAATCTTCAATTGTTATCGGCACCGGATTTACCGGGAATATAACTGAAATAATCGGCATGTACCTTAAAGGTAATCTATACCTGGTGTTGACAGATAACCGGAGAGTCCCTGCATTCAGTTCTGTTACTGGCGGATTGAGATTTAATTTGTAATATCAAATTACGTCACGTTTGTTTAATATCGTGCTATATTCAGTAGATAAAATCCTAAAAGTATGAAAACAAGATCGCTGTGCACCTGTCTGATCGTTTTATTTCTCTTAGCCGGCAGTAATTACTGCCAGGATAGCTTTACAATTCCTGAATCGGGCGAAACTATAATATGCGGACGGACTGTGATCGTCGACGGGATATGGTCTTCGGAAGGAATCATTCGCGCGGATATTTCAATACTTGAAACACCGCGCTCAAAACCCATAACCGGGGGTTACATGGCAGGTGATATGATCACAATATCAAGCGAACCCGGCTGCACATATTACATAAATACTATTACGAAATCAGGGAAAGACAGCAGCAAAGGTATGGTAATACTTTCGGCCAATCCACTTGTGCAGCCTATCCAGCAGTGCGCAGATGATATAATATTTGATGAAGGCCAAAGCTATAAGATCGATACGCTTGACTGGCATATAGACCGTATAGGCGATTCGGAATCAGGTAAACCGGCAGTATATATCAATGCAACATACCTCACAGAAAAGATCTCTGAATTCATGCTTACTGAATACGAAAAAGTATGGATCAGCGGCTGCCTGTATGAAGTCAGGGATATCATGCCCTGTTCAAAGTTCATAAAAACAGACCCTGACAAAATTTATGAGCCGCTTCCGGGCAGCCTGAGGCTCAGAAAAATAAAATAATATTTCCTTAAACTACTTCTATAAAAATGAAAAACACACTTGCGGCTTTATTGGTTTTAATATTCTCGGTATCGTTAATTAATTCACAGGTATTTACCGGATTTGGCATTAAAGGCGGTCCCTTGCTTGCAAATACTAAGTTCAATTACAAGTATTCAGATTTTGACCTTGATTCGAAAAACCTGTTGGGATTCAACGCCTCTGTATTTGGTGAGCTGAATCTTGCAGATAATATAAATCTGTTAATAGACGGCGGGTATGAACAGCGCGGCTATGCGTTTGAAGTAATTAAAACCGATGAATTCGGCAATGAGATCGGAAGGTACGATGTCCGCAACCGCACAAATTACATTTCAGCGGGAGTTACGGGCAAGTTTTTATATAAAGGAAGGGCAGTAACACCATATTTGATTGCGGGAGTAAAGAGCGACTTCTTTCTAAGCTACAAAGTCTCAACAACCGATAACTCTGATCTTATCTGGAATGGATCCACAAACTCAGTACTTGAAAAGTACAAAAAGATAAACTACAGCGTGAACATTGGAATAGGTTTACAGTTCGAAAAATTGTTTCCTTACCGGACATTTGCCGAGTTTGTGTTTGCGCCGCCAGTAAATTCATCGTATAACTCCGACGGGCTTGAAACAAGGGATTATTACCTCGGGCTGAAAATTGGAATTAACTTCATAAAATCGAAAAAGAAGTGAACAATCTGAAAGAACTTACAAAGAAATACGGAAAATATAACCTTTGGGCAAACACATCGCTTGCAGAAGTGCTTAACACGCTGCCGGAAGACCAGTTCATAACTGAACAGAAAAGCAGCTTCCGCACAATTAAAGAAACTGTGAAACATATGTACGATGCGGAAACCATTTGGTTCAAGCGTCTGAACGGGGTATCACTGACAGATTGGCCCTCAAAAGGGATCAAGTGTACGGGAACTGAAGCGGTAAGAATGCTTCTTGATGCATCACTTAGCCTTGAAAAACTGGCCGGGGGTATGGATGAGAGTCAGCTGGCTTCAAAATGCAGCTACCTTTCTCTCGATGGTAAGGAATCTGAAATGAATGTTTACGACATTCTGCAGCATTGTTTCAATCATTCAACTTTTCACCGCGGTCAGTTAGTTACAATGCTCAGGTTCTGCGGCGCTGAGAAGCTGCCCTCAACGGATTACATAACATACATCAGGAAATTTGGCTAAGATAAATATATTCTGGTTTCGCCGCGATCTAAGGCTTGAAGATAATGCAGGGCTATTTCATGCGCTGAACTCACAATTCCCGGTGCTGCCACTATTCATTTTCGATTCTGAAATACTTGATAAGCTTGAAAACCGTAAAGATGCGCGCGTTGAGTTTATTCATAATGCACTAACCGAACTCAATGAAAAGCTAAACGAAGCCGGTTCAAACCTGCTTGTGAAACACGGCAGTCCGTTAGCAGTATGGAAGGAGCTGCTGGCAGAATACGACATTGGCGAAGTTTTTACAAATAGTGATTATGAGCCATATGCAATAGAACGAGATGCGGCAATAAAAGAATTACTTGCCGAAAAGCTGATAGGGTTCAGCACATTTAAAGATCATGTAATATTTGAAAAAGATGAAGTCCTGAAGCAGGACAGAAAACCTTATACTATCTACACTCCATACAGCAAAGTATGGCGCGCACAGCTAAACAAAGCTTCCACCAAGGAATTTAGATCCGAAAAGCTGATCGGGAATTTTTCCAAACCTAAAAGCTCCGGGCTGCCATCGCTTGAAAGCATCGGATTCAAACCTGCGGGAATAGAGTTTCCCTCTAAAGTGATTCCTTTAGACATTATCAGGAATTATGATTCAACCCGCGATATTCCCGCCGTAAACGGTACAAGCCGCCTGAGCGTTCATTTAAGATTTGGTACTCTCAGCATAAGAAAACTTGTAAAAGAGGCCATGAAACTGAATGATACCTGGCTTAGAGAGCTTATATGGCGGGAGTTCTTTATGATGATCCTGTATCACTTCCCCCATTCAGCAACGGGCTCGTTCCGCAAAGAATATGACAATATCAAATGGCGCAACAATGAAGCCGAGTTCGAAGCCTGGTGCCGCGGCGAAACCGGTTACCCGATAGTTGATGCAGGAATGAGGGAACTGAACACAACCGGCTTCATGCATAACCGGCTTAGAATGATTACCGCAAGCTTTTTAACCAAAGATCTGTTAATTGACTGGCAATGGGGCGAAAGATACTTTGCGGAAAAACTGCTGGACTACGAGCTGGCGTCAAATTGCGGCGGCTGGCAGTGGGCAGCGGGAACCGGCTGTGATGCCGCGCCGTATTTCAGGATATTTAATCCGGAGCTGCAGTCAGCTAAATTCGACCCGGAATATAAGTACATAAAAAAATGGGTGCCCGAACTTGACGGCTTCGGCTATCCGCAGAAGATCGTGGTTCATTCTGAGGCAAGGAACAGAACTCTGACAGCATACAAGAATGCAATTTCTTCACATAAATAAGCACTTCAGTTCAAAAAATGTAAGTAATTGATATTACATAAATAAATTATTGTATTTATATAGACTTACGAAAATATATGAAAGTCAATAGTTTAAATAGAAACTTTTACAGTATACTATTAAGTTACACCTTATTAATCAACCTGTTAAGTTCGAAATTAAGGAAATCAAATGGATGAGAAAACGCTCTACTGGGTGTTGTTCAATGTTTTTGTATTGCTGATGCTTGCGCTAGATCTGGGTGTATTTAACCGCAAGGCACATGAAGTAAAAATGAAGGAAGCCCTGATATGGAGCGGAGTCTGGATAACCCTGGCTTTGATATTCAATCTGGGTCTATACTATTTTTATACTCCGGCGGAAGGTTATACGAAAGCCGACTCTGCGCTCCAGTTTTTAACGGGATATGTTATCGAGAAATCTCTTAGTGTTGATAACATTTTCGTATTTGTACTTATATTCACTTTTTTCAAAGTACCTGCCATATATCAGCACAAAGTGCTTTTCTGGGGTATTCTAGGCGCTTTAATAATGAGGGCAATATTCATTTTTGCCGGTGTAGCGCTTATCAATAAATTCGCATGGATAATTTATATCTTTGGCGCGTTTCTTGTATTCACGGGGATAAAACTAGCATTTCAGAAAGATAAGGAGATACACCCGGAAAAGAATCCTGTTCTAAGGCTTTTCAAAAAGTTTTTCAGGGTAACTGACTCCTACGATGGCGGCAAGTTCTTTTCGGTTCAGAATTCGAAAAAAGTAGCTACTCCGCTTTTTGTAGTGCTGATCCTTGTTGAGACTACAGACCTGATATTTGCAGTTGACTCAATTCCTGCAATTTTGGCAGTAACGCAGGATCCTTTCATAGTTTACAGCTCTAATGTATTCGCCATTCTGGGTTTGCGTTCATTGTATTTTGCGCTGGCCGGACTTGTGAAGCTGTTTGTCTATCTTCATTACGGTTTGGCGGCGATTCTTGTGCTGGTAGGGGCGAAAATGATATTGAATCATTACTTTGCTGCCAAGATCATTTCAACTGAGCTTTCACTTATATTAATAGTTCTGATACTTGGATCCTCGGTTGCTGCTTCAATTTTCAAGAACCGGAATGACAGATTGAAGCTAAGTTAAGAGTTGAATATTACTACAAGAACGAGATCATAAAATATTCGATCAAATTTTGATCAACCCTAAACTCTGCAATCCCCTCTCATGAAAATGAGAGGGGATATTAAAGTTCAATTGTTTCATGAACCCCGGTCTCCCCGGAAAGTTTCAGCATACTTTCACTTCATAATAGATTTCCTAAAACCTTGTATCCCGAATCCTATCATTATTGCCGTACAGTCAAAATATGCACTTCCCATTAATTAGGTATTTATTTTTTAATAAATTTCTCCTTAATTGTATTGTAAGTGGTTTGAAAATCAAAAATTTATCCTGATGGAAGCAAAATTTATAATAGTATTAGTACCTGTTCTGATATTACCGTGGATAGTCCTTTATATCATAATGATAGCTTCCAATAAAAAAGTTGTGAGCAATTTTAATAAATTGAAAGATAAGTATGAACTGCATACCGATCTTTCAAAAAAGGTGGGAATGAAACACCATCCTGCAGCAGAAGGAATTTACAGAAACAGGAAGGTTAAGATAGAAAGTGTTGTTAAGGATTCAATAGACGGCAAAAAAGTGATACCCCATACAGTACTCAGCGTAGACTGCGCGAACGCCGAAGGGTTCAGTTTTGCCGCTGTTCGGAGGAACAGAAAAAATGCAGCAGAGTACCAGCATGGCTCTGTTCTGGTTGAAGATAATGAATTTGACAACAAATTCATCCTTCAGTCCAATAATCCTGAGAAGCTGAAAAGACTATTTGATTTCAACACACGTTTCAAGCTGGACCAGGTTCATAAGCTGGGATTTGAAGGGAAAATATCGCTTAGCGGAAACCTGCTGCAGTATTCAGAAGCCGGGCTGCTGAGCAGCGATGAAGCCCTGATGCGTACCGAGCTTGTTATGCATGAGCTGTGCGATATCGCTGAGGTGATGAGATACAACTGATCCCTTTTGGAAATTATATATCAGTTTTGGTAAATAAAAAACTCCTTTGTGTATTTCAACAAAGGAGTTCTGTTTTGGGGTAAAACATTAAAAAGGAAGCCTTCTTATCTATCGTAGCCTTCTAAATATCCCGTTATTTAGACGTGAAGAGATTTCATAGTATCACTCTTTTAAAGCCGCATTCGCAGCTTTAAACTTCGTTAATTTCATATCAAAATTACTTAACAAGTATCATTTTTTTTGTGTCGCTGTACTCCATGCCGTTTGAACCGCTGAGTTTAATGCTGTAAAAATAAATACCCGAAGCGAGTCCGGAAGCGTCGAATTTAGCTTCATATGTACCGGCGTTTTGTGAACCGCTGAACAGCTCTTTTACAATTGCTCCAAGAGAGTTATATACAGTCAAGCTCACGTTACCGCTTTGCGGTACGCTGTAGCTGATGGATGTTGAAGGATTGAACGGGTTCGGATAGTTCTGTTTCAGCTCAAAATCCTTTGCAACTGTTCCTGTATTCACTACACCCACAAGGCCGAATGTTCCGTCCCAGTTTATATTCTGCGCATATACGCCGCCGTTATCTAATCTTTTATCCTGCCAGCTTAAGACTGACATCCCGCTTGCCGGCATAATAACATGGTTAAGCCTGATCTTGCTGCTTGAAACACTGCTTGCAACCAGAATATTGCCGCTCCACAGGTACGCACCGCTTGTACCTATCTTTGCCGCTTTAATAATGTTCGTGTTACCAGCTGCAGACTGGCTGAATGAGATCACCGCCGCCGTATCTTTGGCAACAACGTTATAGGCTACTACCTGGTCAGTACCAAGCGGCTGCACAGCGATACCGTCACCCCACTGTCTTACGCCTGAGGAAGAAATTTTCTGCGCGTAAAATCCCCATTGTGTTTGCCCGGAATTTGCTTCCTGCCAAACAACATATGTCTCTCCTGTTGCAGGCATATAGCCGGCCATCGGGGAAAAATGATTATTTGTTGTATTGCCTGTTACCGCGGTACCGTTCACCGGGAAAAGTATTGCTCCTGCGCTGTTTTTGCGCTGTAAATATCCGGTTGTAAGATTCACCGCGTTCCTGTCATCGTGCCAGCAATAGATAGCGCCGTTATTGCCGTCTGAAAATAACCTGGGTGTATAAAAGCCTGAAACCCTGCCGAGTGAATAAACTGTATCCTGTGTTGGATTCCATACCCTCGCTCCGGTTGAAGAAACTATCTGCGAGTATATTCTGTAATTTGCAGGGCTTATGAATGAACCGGTATAACCTGAGAACATCACTATCACGCTTCCGTTATCGGAAGGCACGATTGCCGGCCAGTCATAATTTTCGTTTGTTCCGCTTGTCCAGTAAACAGGCGAAGTACCCCATTGCTTAACGCCTGCGGCGTTCAGCTTTTGCAGCGCAAGTTTCTGAGGGCCCGTACCAATCCTCCAGAAGAAAACATAATTCCCGTCTGAGGTCTGCACAACCTTTGGATTTGGCTGGAAAGAATTAACTGAATCAGACAGCGCTACACCGTTAGCTCCCCAGAGCATCGTACCGCTTGGGCTGATCATATAAGCATACGGATTGATTGTTCCGCCTGCCCTTATATCGGTAAATGTTACTATCGCATTGTTGTTGTTATCTGCTATCAATTCCCAATCAACCAGAGATGAGTTCTGCGGGTTATTGCTCACAAGCAATCCGCCTGCAGTAAACTGCGGCACACCGCTTGGATTCAATTTCTGTATGTAGACCGCATAACCGCCTCCCCTGTTATCGAACCATGTGTAATAAGTAGAACCATCAGGGCAAAGTGCAAGCTTGGTAACAGATTGTTCACCGGATTCATCGCTTACCAGTGTATTTACAGCTGTATTTGGTGTCCATTGAGCAAATAAATGCGAACAAATGACCGTTAATAGAAGAATGAACTTTTTCAATTTACTAATGATATTAGGTTTTTTCAGGAATTTCCAGTAGGTTGAACAACAAAATACTCCTCAATGATAAGTAAAACAAACAGAAAAAATGGGTTTTTTACCCACCAAAAAAATACTATTTTAACATAAAATGCAAAGATTTTAGAATACTTTAAAACATTGTTTACCCACCAAAAGACTAGGCCCAGATTTATTCAGTTTTTCTTCAATTTATCTAAAAAGGAAGAAACAGAGTTCATAAAACTTGCAGCAAGTCCATTTTTCAGCGGAAAACGCAGCTATGAAAAATTACTTAAACTGCTTGGCCAGTATAAAAAAAAATCTAAATCTGATCCGGGCGACGCATTCTTTTTTTTACTCGAATCTGCTAAGCTGAGCAAGAGAGCGTTGTGGAACAGGCTTTCGGAGCTGAATTCAATTGCGGAAAAATTTCTGGTTATCAAGAATATTTCAAACGATGAGATCAAAGAAAAGAGCCTGCTGTTTGATGAACTGTCAAAAAGGAGAGACCACCGGACTATGATGCTTCAGGAAAAACCCGTACTAAAATTGCTTTCCGGACCGGAAAATCCGAACGAAACTTCAAATTATGAGCGTGATATTCTTTTGAACCTCAGCCATATGCACACTGAAAAAGATGACTATGAAACCGCGGCAAGGCTTTATAACGGCTATTCTAATCTGACAGCTCTGAATTTTCTGACGGATTCATACCGTCACTTGCTAGATCGGGAGCTTCAGAAGAGGAATAATATCCATCAGGAAGAATCACTTGCAGGCAGGATCGCCGGCTCTATTGATACTTCAGCGGTATTGAAGGAAATGTACGCTGTTTTTCCCAATCGTTCAGCATTGCTTGAAATTTACTACAATCTATATAATGCATTCCGAAACCCCGATGACTCTGTGCCTTACTTCAGCGCGAAGAAACTTTTTCTTCAAAATTCCGAAAACATCAACCGCGGCTTCACCAATAGCATATTGCAGTACCTGCGGAATTACTGCATAGAAAAAACTAACCTTGGCAATTCGGAATACTACAGTGAGATCTTTGAGCTTAACGAGCTGATACTCAAAAAGGGATTATTCAGCGACCTGAATGTTATGAACTCGCGCACCAATCATTTCAGAAATTTTATTTTTGCTGCTTCCAGACTCAGCAAATTTGAATGGATAAGTAATTTCATAAAAGAATATGCCGCTGAAATACCTGAAGAGAACCGCGATGATGAAGTGAGCCTTTCAAATGCGCTGCTTTGCGTATATGAAAAACGATTTGATACCGCGCTGGAACATCTCTATAAGATCAAGAGAAAGAACTACCTTCATTACATGGATACCAGCGTTTATAAGCTTATTGTATTTTTCGAAATAGGTGAACTTGAAGAAACACGGATGGAAATGGCGCGCCTTAAAGATTACCTGCGCAAGCATAAGGAAATTCCTTCATATTTCAAAAGCAGCTACCAGCGTTTCCTTGCGAAGTTCATGGTGCTGCTAAAACTAAAGGAGAAGCCGGATAGCAGCGAATCAGGGCTTTTCATCAAAGAAATGGAAAAGCTGAAATATATCGGGCTTGGCGGCTGGCTTTATGAAAAAGGAACCGAACTGCATGGGCTTAATTCCCGGGATGTTTAAATTATTCATTTTTCAATGATGAGCCTCAAATTCTACATTTAATTTTAAGTGTTTTTTGAGTAACTTTGCCTCTTCATACCTGTGGCAAGAACCAATAATAATATATATTTAAAGAAAGGACTCTAAATGTCTGGAAATGTTCCAATTACAGTAGCATATGGTGATGGTATCGGACCCGAAATTATGCAGGCAACGCTTGATATTATCCAAGCTGCCGGCGCAAAGCTTGATATTGAAGTTATAGAAATAGGAGAAAAACTCTACAACAAGGGCAATGCCGAAGGCATCGAGCCCGCCGCATGGACCTCGCTTCTGAAGACCAAAGTATTCCTTAAAGCTCCAATAACTACCCCGCAGGGCGGCGGATTCAAAAGTCTGAACGTTGCCACAAGAAAAACTCTCGGCCTCTATGCTAACATCAGGCCCTGCGTTTCATACTCACCTTACATTCAGACCAAACACCCGGTTATGGATGTTGTAATAATGAGGGAAAACGAAGAGGATCTCTACGCTGGTATTGAGTACAAACAAACCGACCAGGTTATGCAGGGGCTTAAGCTTATTTCCTCACCCGGCTCTGAAAAAATTATCAGGTATGCATTTGAATATGCCCGCGCCAACAAAAGAAAAAAAGTAACATGCTTCATGAAGGATAACATCATGAAGTTTACCGACGGCCTTTTCCATAAAATTTTTGATAAGGTTGGCGAAGAGTATCCCGATATTGAGAAGGAAAGCTGGATAGTAGATATCGGCGCCGCAAAGCTGGCTACCGCTCCCGAAACATTTGATGTTGTTGTAATGGAAAATCTTTACGGCGATATACTTTCAGATGTAACCGCGCAGATGACAGGATCAGTTGGGCTTGCGGGTTCAGCAAACATCGGCGATAAATGCGCGATGTTCGAAGCTATCCACGGTTCCGCACCGAGGCGCGCAGGTCAGAATTCAGCGAATCCTTCAGGCTTGCTGCTTGGCGCAGTACTAATGCTTGCGCACATTAACCAGGCTGATATTGCGACAAAGGTTCACAATGCATGGCTCAAAACTCTTGAAGACGGCGTTCATACGTATGATATTTTCAGGGATGGGGTAAGCAAAGAAAAAGTCGGCACAAAGGAATTTGCGCAGGCTGTGATTGCAAGACTCGGCCAGGTACCTTCGACTCTCAAGCCTGTTGAATACCATGATTTCGAAGTGAAGATGCAGCCGCATTATGATTACAGGAATATCACCAAAGCAAAAAAAGAGCTTGTTGGCGTTGATATTTTCCTTCACTGGACGGACGGCACAGCAGAAGAGCTTGGCAATAAACTTAAAGATATTGCTGTTGAAGGCCTGAAGCTTACAGCTATCACAAACCGCGGAGTAAAAGTTTACCCCGGCGGCTTAAAGGAAACTTTCTGTGTTGATCATTGGAGATGCCGTTTCCAGGCTGATGGTTCAACAACACACCAGGCGGTACTTGCACAGCTTGAAAAATTCAGAACCGAAGGATTTGATTTCATTAAAACCGAAAATCTTTACACCTTCGATGGTGAAAACGGATTTTCTGCTTAAACTAACACAGGCAAGCAATAAAAACGGCTCTTCAATTCTTTTGATGAGCCGTTTTCCTTTTATATGCGTATAATAATAAAAACAAAAGTAGAGCAGGATTTTAGAAAAGTTTTCCAAGGCTTTGATATTCACCTGTTTATGAAACTTAAACCGCCTTTGGTAGGTTTAAAGATTGTGAGGTTTGAAGGATGCAAAACAGGTGATAATGTTGAGATCTTATTGAATTTTTTCGGAGTTAAGCAGCATTGGCATTCGGTAATAACAGAAGATTTTAAAAACGAGGATTCTATTGGATTCATAGATGAGGGGGTGATTCTCCCGTGGCCTCTTAAGACTTTGCGCCATATCCACAAAATAGAAAAATCTATTGAAAATAGTATAATTATTGATGATATTAGCTATAATACGGGAAATAAACTGCTGAATTTTTTGCTGTTTCCGGCGTTTTTTCTCCAATTTTATTATAGAAAACCGGTTTATAAATCCTATTTCCGTAAATAACTTAACGTTTTCATGGTAATTACCTATAGAACGAATGCCGCATTGGAAGCACACCAGCTTTCGGACCTGTTCAGAGCATCGGGCATCAAGAGGCCTGTTGAAGACCTTAACAGGATCAAAAAGATGATAGATAATTCGAACCTGGTGGTAACTGCATGGGATGGCGATAAGCTTGTTGGAATTGCACGCGCGCTTTCTGACTACAGTTATTGCTGCTATCTTTCAGATCTTGCAGTGGATAAAGAATATCAGAAACAGGGAATCGGCCACGAGCTGGTTAATGAAGTTCAGAAGCTGGCCGGCGAAGAATCAAACCTCGTGCTGCTTTCAGCCTCAGAGGCAATAGAGTATTATCCTAAAATTGGATTTGATAAGTGCGCTAACGCGTTCATAATACACCGGAAGAAATAACAGCAGCCGGTTTATACTTTCTGCTTCACCCCAAAACATGACCGAAAAAGAAATCCAGGACCTCAGAAGGCAATATACAAAAAGCACCCTTTCGGTAAAAAATGTCAGCAAAGATCCGTTCAAACAGTTTGATAAATGGTTTACCGAAGTAATGAACTCCGGTTTCCTTGAACCCAATGCAATGACGGTTGCTACCGCAACACGCACGGGCAGACCTTCCGCAAGAGTGGTTTTACTAAAAGGATTTGATGAAAGAGGATTTGTTTTTTATACCAATTACAAGAGCAAGAAAGGGAAAGAACTTGAGGAAAATCCGTTTGCAAGCTTGCTTTTTTTCTGGGATAAGCTTGAACGGCAGATAAGGATAGAAGGAAAAGTAGAAAAAGTAACCAAACAGGAAAGCACTGATTATTTTAACACGCGTCCGTACAAAAGCAAGGTTGGTGCATGGGCATCAAAGCAAAGCAGCGTTATTGATGACCGTTCAGTAATAGTAAGTGAGTTCTTGAAGTATATGGTAAAATTCCGCACGCATGTGCCGCTGCCGGAAGTTTGGGGCGGGTACAGACTGGTACCGGAATCTTTTGAGTTTTGGCAAGGCAGGCCTAACAGGCTTCACGACAGGATAAGGTACACGCTGAGCAAAAAACAGTGGAAGATCGAACGGCTTGCGCCGTAAATGTTACATTTATTCTATGGCAGCGAGTCAAACAGCTTCTGCGCTTCTTCTATTACCCATGATTTGTAGGCGAAGTATTCATCCTTTTCAAGGTCTTCCAAAACACCGGCAAGCGCATTTTTATCAGACTTATACCTGATATTGTTCAGCTGGTTGGTATACCTGATAAACTTGAAATACTGCTCTTTCCTTATATCTGCAATATACTTATTGTTCTGCACTGTTTTTTTGAAAGTATCCAGAAGCGATTGCAGCGGTATGTTCCACACAAGCACGTAGTAAATCCTGCATTGCAGAAGCCTTATATCCATCTTCAGGTAAACCTCTTCGGCTTTGGTCTTTGCAAGGTACTCCAGAGCCTTCTCATGATTCCCCCTTTCATACTCAAGGTATGACATTGAATAGTAATAATACTGCTCCCTTGTTGATTCTTCCAGTTCACTTTTATATTTGTTTATGAATTCAAGCGCAATGTCAAATTCTTTTAGCCTGCATCCGTTGACAACATAGCTGGTATAGAAGGAGTTTGGCATATTGCCGTGAAGCACATAAGTGCCTTTGGCAAGTTCAAGGTCGTAAACATCAAGCGATTCCCTCACAAACTTCGATTTACCTTTCCTGGACATTCTTACGCTGTAGTTTTCCAGATTGATGTACAGATCGCCGATTGCCTGCCCGATCTGGTTTTCATGTTTAACCACGAGCTCCTTCAGCTTGAAGTAGTTTTCCTCATCATCCGGTGTTAAAAACAGCATGATAACACGGTAGTAGATCACAATCATCGGAACACTTTCAAACTGCTCAACACTGAAATTCTTCAGCATCTGCTCAAATACCGAAGTATCTGCCTTCACATTATACAGGTAATTTGTGTTCAGCGTAATAGCGTAGTACTTCAAAACACTGATGAGGTAATAATGCGTAATGTTATCTGAAAACAGGTGCAGATTCTCGCTGGTTAGATACTTTTCGTATTTACCAAGATACAGTTCCGCAAGATAGCTGAGTTTATGTTCGGCAAATATATATTTGTACATGTAGTAAGAGCCATCCCTGGTATTTTGTTCGTCCAGCTTTTTATAGGCGGCTTCGACTGTTTTTTCAAAGTCCTTATACAGCCTTCTGGCATGAAGCTCTTCGAGCAATATGCCCTGGAACCGCAGCTCGTCTGAAGTAAACCTGTCATAAGCTATGAATTTTTCCACCAGTTCATAAAGATAGTACATCAGAAGCCTGAGAGTACTATCTTTATATGGTTTACCCGGGAATATCCTTGCGAATATTTTTTCCTTCTCAACCCTGCCTGCTTCAAACGCCGGATAACTTTTCCTGATCTGTTCGAAGAGCTTAATAACATTAACATTCTTGTTAAAGAATGGAGAAGACACGAATTCACCGAATTCCTTCATCTCTTTAGGCGTGAATGTTTTAAATGCCTCAACTAAACTGCTTTTGTTCAATTTAAACTAAACTCCCTGGCCTTTTCAAGCAGCCAGCTCTTTTCAATTGTATTATTTGTTTCTTCAAGCTCTGATATAAGCTTTGGTAATTCGTTCCGGGAGTCTTTTTCCCTGAATTTAACAAGCTTTGCAAAGAATTTCAGGAAATTGACAACTCTTTCGTGCCTGATCAATGAAAGTGAATCCTTGTTATTGTTCAGGAAATGCCTGTATGAGTCAATATTATAAACAGCCTGTGCAAGCATACCAAGCTCGTATGTAACCATAAGAGTAAGATTCCTCACAGGTATCTTGTATTGTATATGTCTTATAGTTTTGATACCGTTTAGGTGCTTCAGCGCGTCTTCAAACCTGCCCCTGGCAAATGAAAGCCTGGCAAGCGAAAATCCGAAAACAACATCCCTGTTATCCGGCGAGATCTTTTCCGAATAGTTGTTTATGAATTCTTCTGTCCAATCATACTGTTTGGAAGCAATTGCCGTTATAACGATGTTACCGAACATCAGGTCATCAAAATAAATATGCTCGGTTGCTGCGTAGAGCTTCTGTGCTATACATATCCTGTAAAGTTCAAGCCTTTCTTCCGCCTGCCCCGGTACGCCGTTAAAAGATCTTTCGATGAGGTAACTCTGGAGGATGTTATGCAGGCTGTACCTGTCGCTGTGGCTAAGATAGTTTTCTCCGGTAACCAGGATTTCCTTAAGCACTTCATAATCTTCGGTCTTTTTCTGTTTTATCAGCAGCACTTCATGCAGGTGCAGTCTTATCTTTATCTTATTTTTGAAATGATCATCCCTGTTAAGAAGATAATCAAGTATATGGTCTGTTAATGAGCTGTCAAACTGTATCTGCTCGTACTGTTCTTTATCGAGTATGAACCGGTAATGGTTCAGCATTTTAGCCAGGTAGAAACTGGTTAGTTCATCATCGATATATGATATCGTTTTCTCGGAATAGTTCTTAAAGTCTTTTTGTTTAAACTTGCTCCAGTCAAGATAGATCTCCTTCTGTTCTTCCAGTTCGTACTTTTTGAAAAAGTACTCTGTATCGTGATACAGGATAGAATTAATATCTTCTTCGATCTCTGAGTAATACTTAAGGAATACTTTTTCAAGCTTTCGTTCATTGAGCTCTTTCAGAAGATTTATTCCCCGGTTAAGATCATCTTTTCTGAAATTTATGTAAGCCAGGTAGTCTTCAGCAAGCTTTCCAAGATTAAAGGTTACAGTTCTCATGAAACCGTCGTTATACGGTTTCCCTTTGAAGAGCCGCGAATAAACATGTTCTTTTTCGAGCTTTGGCCCTTTAAATTCCGGGTAATGTTTCTTAAGATAATCATAAAGCGAGATAACATTTTCATTCTTATTAAAGAACGGGGACCTGACAAATTCGCCAAACTCCTTAAACTCTTTAACCGAAAACTTACTGAGCATATTTAGGAGCGTTGCACTTATCATTTGTTTTTTGGCGAATTTAGCCGCAATATATAGTACTTTTGAGGCATATAAAACACAAATGTTTTGTCCGAAAAAGTGCATTTGCCGCACATTTTCGGCACTTTTTATAATCAGTTAAAATGTTTACCCAAAAAGTGTTTCCAAATTAGTAAGTTCTCTTGAAACATTTTGTTTGGTTTTTAAAACAAGCTGGTTCTGCGATTACAGATTTTCTTCAAAAAAAGCCTAATATCAAAGAAATGTCAAAATATTTACAATTTAAACTGAAACAAAACCAATTTTCTTTCAAAACTCTTCATTCCAAAACTTCAATTTAAAAATTTCCACCTTTAAGAACATATTTTACAAATATTTAATGTTCGTCATTTCGGATTTCACTATGTCTGATTCAAACAACAAATAAACATCTATTGATTCATTTCTTTGTTTGAAGAATACCTCTGTACTATTTTTGTATCAAGTTAATAATTCAACAAAAAAACAAAACAAACAGAAAGGAATTACCAAAATGTTCGGATTCGGAAAAAAGATCGAAAAAGACCCCAAGAAAGCAATCGAAAATGCTGATAAAGCAATCAATTCCGGGGTATCAGGGTTTCTTACAAAAACATTCATGGGTCAGGATTTTGTTGACCAGACAAATGCCAGCCTCAACATGGCAAAGAACTATACCGATACAAGCAATCTTGCTCAAACCGGTATGGGCGGCACCGCAGAAGTTCTGAGCATTGCAGATACAGGCGCGTTGATAAACTACAATCCCGTAGTTAAAATGAAGCTCAATATCACACCGCAGTTCGGTCCCGCTTTCCAGGCAGATGTTGAAACAACAGTTTCAAAGATCGCAATTCCAAGGGTTGGCGATAAGATCAACATAAAGTATAATCCTGCGAACACATCACAGGTTCTGATCATATAATCTTCACATCAACTAACAGGGTAAAACAAAAAGGATAAACAATACAGGAGGAATTCACAAAAATGAGATTCACAAAAGCATTAATGGCATTGGCAGTAATAATGATGGTATTTTCCGGCTGCGGAAGGATCAAACAGATCCAGCAGATAACAGATAAATTCTCGGGAGACCGTCTGTATTTCTGCGAGAGATACGTTACTAAAGAGATCGGCGAAGATACAAAATTCAAAGCCGGCAAGATCACAGTTATGGTTAAGCTGCAGAACCCCATCGGGGAAAAGGAAGTGGATATCAACGTAACAGACGCCGCTACCGGCAAAGCCGTTGAAACATTCCCCTTCACTGTACAGCCGAGCTGGGATTATATCCACTTTGATGATGTTGAGTTCAAAGATAAGGGCAAGTACAAAGTGAGCTGCTTAAAGAAAAACGGCGATGTAATCGCTACAGGAGAAGTAGAGATCATATAATCCGAACAGGTGATCCATTCAAGATACAGCCCGGCGGGAGGCAGCCTGCCGGGCATGTATCAAAAGGTACCTTGCATGCCTTTCGTAGGTAATAAACAAATGAATAAAGTGAACAAGATAAGCCTTGAAGTATATGCTGAATTATGCGCAAAGCTTGACGGGCAAATGGAAGATAACGAAGAATGCTTAAGGGTTGCTGAAGAATCCGGTTACAGCAGGTCTGAATGGAATTCAGCCCACTCAAAGTGGCAGGAGAAAATAACAGATCCCGCCGATATGGGGAAAACCGCATCCAGATTTATGCACTTCTGGACTGAAGCAAAACATAAGCTGGATAAGAGATGACACTCTGCTGAAAACTCATTTTAAGAACCCTCATCAACTTAAGTGAGTAATGTACGTAAACGAGATATAATTAAACACAAATACAGGGAAACAACTTTGAGTATGCAGGAAATTAACGGAATAAGCCTCAAAAGATACGCGGAGCTCATCGCCTCAACCACCGACACTGTAACTGAAGATGAATTCTGGGCAGCGCTGGAAAAGGAAGGAATGAACAAGGATTCATGGCAGCCGGTTAAAGATGGCTGGAATGCAAAGATTTTTGAACCGGAAAACTACCTGACTCTGGCACAGGATTACAACAACTACCTGGAAGAAGCTATCGAAAAGAAAAACGGCGGAAAACCGCCCTGCACATTGGAGCAGTTTGCGGATCTAAATGCCCAATTCTATTACAGGAAGGATCCGGATAAAAACAATGAGCAGATGGAATACTCCAGAATACTTGAAGTGAACGGCCTGGCACCGCTTAAATGGACAGAATACTCAGGCTACTGGGCCCCGAAAACAGCGAGGGATGAATATTCTCAGAAATATTTCGATCTTCTGAACCAAGCCTCCGCAAAATATATGTAAGCGGTTATTGTTTACGAAAACAAAAAGGATGCAAATAAAAAGTTTATAATCGTAAGATTATATCATTAAGAAACACCCCCCCAAATTGCCGCGGATAAATGTCTGCGGCATTTTTATTAATTTTTGGCCACAAAAAGAACAAAATTTCCGGATCAAAACCGGCGGAATCTGTAAACCATTTCACCGGGTTTAACATCTTATAATAAAGGAAATAGTTAATTAAAAGGGTAAAACATGAAATTTACAGGAATTTGGGCGCTTGCCCTGCTAACCTCAATTTTTATGACAAAAACGATTACAGCAGATGATGCAAGGCTTCTGTTCGAAAAAACTCTGGCAACAGAACCCGGGAAGGACTTAACCACAAGCCTGATTGCAGGCAGCGTGACGGTTTCTTCGTGGAGCAATAATGAAGTTAGCGTGAAGGTTTACGGAAATGATGAAGCCGAAGAAAAGATAATATTCACCGCAGAAAATACTTCTGCCGGAGTAAAAGTTGAAGGCAAACAAAAAGATAAACGCAATATGAAGAACCTTACTATCAGGGTAGAGATCATTGTGCCATCAAGCTATAACATCGCGCTCAACAGTTCGGGAGGTTCATTTACTATAAAGGATGTTTCAGGTAAGATAGTAACCAATTCGTCCGGCGGAAGTATATCGATCGATAACACTGTTGGAAATCTGGAAGCATATACAGCAGGAGGCAATGTTAAAATTGAGGGTTCTGTAGGTGATATTAAGGTATCAACTTCAGGAGGAAGCATTTCGATAAATGGATACAAAGGAAATGTCGATGCATCTACTGCAGGCGGCGATATTCAACTTGATGGCGGCGAAGGAAAAATTGACGCTTCGACTGCAGGCGGGAATATAAGGCTTAACTATACCGGTAAAAATTATGGTATCTATATGAGCACGCTTGGCGGGAATATCACTGCAACCCTGCCGGCGGATTTCGATGCCGATGCCGATATTGGCACATTGGCAGGAAAGATATCATGTGAATTTGCCAAAGTTGAAAAGAAGAATATTATCTCATCATACATCAATACCAAGTTCAATAACGGCGGTGCAATTTTCAAATGCACCACTTCCGCAGGCAATATAGTTGTAACAAAGAAATAACCGCAACAGATTTTCGCATTCGGAAGAAGCAGCAAACAAAAGGAAGAGAAATAAGCCGGGGCAGGACGCCCCGTTTTTTTTATGGAAACAAATAATGCAGGTTTTACATTAAACTATATATAGAAGCATTGTAAACTTGAAGAAAATCATATAATTTGCCTGTAATGAAGCAATTAATCCTGTTATTACTGTTAATACTTGGCTGCACTGTTTATTCACAGCAGAAGCTGCTGATACCTATGGATGTAAATTCACAAACTGACCACCTCAGGGCGTATGGAATTGCATACCGTCACCTGCTTGGCGGCAAGGAGCTTGACTGGCTGCTTAATTACCGGGGCGGTTCGTTTATGTTCGATTACAGCGGTGAACTTGCAACCGAGTGTACTGCAAAGGGCGTAAGTTATGAACTCCTCAACGGCACACAGGCCGCGCAGGTTTATGCTGAAGTACAGGATGAGAACAATAACATGGATGTTGTGCGGCTGGAGAAAGTCGCGAAGATAGCCGTTTACGTTCCCCCAAATACCCTGCCATGGGATGATGCGGTTCAGCTTGCGCTTGATTATGTTGAGATTCCGTATGATAAAGTGTGGGATGAAGAAGTTATGCAGGGTAAGCTGAAAGATTACGACTGGATCCACCTGCACCACGAGGATTTTACCGGCCAGTATGGAAAGTTCTTCGCGGCATTCGGCGCATCGAACTGGTACCTGATGCAGAAGCAGACCAACGAAGATATGGCTAAGAAGCTTGGGTTCGCCAAAGTTTCTCAGCTTAAGCTTGAAGTTGCCAAAAAGCTGAAAGATTTTGTTGCAGGGGGCGGATTCCTTTTCACGATGTGTTCAGGTACTACCACACCAGATATTGCGCTTGCATCGCAGTTCACCGATATATGCGATGCAATGTACGACGGCGACCCGTTTGACCAGGACGCGAACAATAAGCTGGACTTTAATCAAACGATGGTATTTAAGGATTTCCAGGTGCAGTTGAATCCCTATGTTTACGAATACTCCGATATTGATATCACCGACCAGGAGCTGATGGCAGGGCAATATAACGATTACTTCACGCTGTTCGATTTCAAAGCGAAAATTGACCCTGTACCTACAATGCTTATACAGTGCCATACTTCGGCTATAAAAGGATTTTTAGGGCAGGAGTCGGGATTTAAAGAGCAATTCCTGAAACCTGCGGTAACTATACTCGCTAAAAACGACGGCACTGACTGGGTAAAATATGTTCATGCAAACTTTGGACGGGGTACATTCACTCTTTACGGCGGGCATGACCCTGAAGATTATCAGCATGCGGTCGGCGACCCCAAAACCGAGCTTGCCATGCATAAGAACTCTCCCGGCTACAGGCTGATACTGAACAACGTACTATTCCCTGCCGCGAAAAAGAAAAAGATGAAAACATGATGTTTGCTTAGATCCAA
Source organism: Ignavibacteria bacterium (assembly GCA_041917655.1). Classification (GTDB taxonomy): domain Bacteria; phylum Bacteroidota; class Ignavibacteria; order Tepidaquicellales; family OLB5; genus OLB5. The sequence goes on from JAYRXC010000024.1 coordinate 21,600, forward strand.
CAGCATATGTAGTAATTAGTTAAGCTCATAAACAAAGAGGCTGCCTCAAATTGTGTTTTGTCATTCCTGCCATGCCAAGCTCTGCATGGCGAAGGCAGGAATCTTGAGAAATCAGTAAATGCTTTCTCTTAGACACAACTTTTGAGACAGCCCCTTTTGTTTAAACCGGGGAAAGTTACTTTTGCTTATTGTTTCCTTTGTTCTTTTTCTTTCCGTTTTTCTTCTGCATGTGTTTCTGTTTCTTGTTCTCTTTGAACTTATTCCACTTCTCGATCTGCTCTGTATTGAACACACCGGAAAGCTTTGAATCGGTGTCCTTCCAAATTGATTTCATCTGCTCTTTCCTTGCCTCTTTTGTCATCTCCTGGTTTCCTCTCAAAGCGTCAACCTGGGTTGCCTGGCTGTAGAGTATATCATATACCTGCTTCTGCTGATCATCTGTTAATGAGAGATGTTTTGTCATCTTGTCAGTCTTATGCTGGGCACGCTCTTCGGGGGTTTTTTTGAATTTTTCCTGCCCAAAAGAAGATTGAGAAATGAGAATTGCTGCGAGAATGAATGTAAAAATGCCGAAAATTTTGTGTTTTTTCATCTTTTTTTATTGATTTAAGAATTTTGTTAGTTTGCCTCCTTTGGTTATAAGACAAAACCAATCAGCAAAGGTTTAAGATGAGGTTGTTTGTTTTACATTTGTTTACAAAAGCCTGGGTGAGAATGAAAAAGTCTGAAATTATACAGTAGTTTGTTTTAGCATTTATATCTCTATGTTTTCCAAGATTCATGCCTGCGCAAGAATGACAACTGTTTTCTTAGACCTTTCTCATGGGGATTTAAAAAACCCGGGGATTTTTTAATCGCGGTAGCAGATCGATGCGTAGGGGCAGTATTTGCAGCGGCCGGGGTCTTCGGTCTGGTTAAAAGGTGTTGCAGGATCGAATATCTCTTCGAACAGCTTGCTAAGATGTGATTCAAATATCTGCTTTCTCTCTTCGGGAATCGGTTCATCTTCAAACCAGTAAACACCGTCAGCTATCTTTTTCAAAGGATAAATGCCCACCATAAGACGTGAATTACTGTTCTCGTTCATATACAACGATGCATAGAACATCTGCTGGAAATTCTCTTTCATTTTGATCTCACTGAACAGTTTTTCGATATGTTCAGGATCAGATACTTTTGCGTTTTGCTTCTCGGCCTTCACAGTTCCTGTTTTATAATCAATAATGCGCGTAATACCGTTCTTTTGTTCAACACGGTCAAGTCTGCCGTGCAGTGTTACGGTGAAATCGCCGGCGGGTGTTTTAACCTTCAACTCACGCTCTATTTTATCTTCAATGGCCAGCACTTTGAAAGGAGCTTCAAGCAGGTCATGCTCCAATATCTTGTTTACCAATCTGTGAATTATGCTTTTGAACAGAACATTCTTCCCCTGCTTAATAGCGGCAAACTCTGCGTATTCATTCGCTTCAGTACATGCCTGTCTCCACAGTTCGTCATAGCTGCTATTGACTGTTTTGATCAGGGCGCGGATCTCCTTTTCACCGGCTGTTTTGCCTTTCAAATCGCGGTACAAAATATCCATTATCTGGTGCAGCAGGTTACCAAATGCCGCGCCGGTAAAGTACTCCTCAACAGAATCCTCTTCAGTCAGTCTTGCAGCGCGGCTGAAATAGAACTGCAGCGAACAGTTTATATACGTGGTAAGCGATGATGCCGAAAAACGTTTAATTCCTTTTAACAGCCCGAACACTTCTTCAGTTTTCGGAACTGTTATCTCCCGCCGCTCGGGAAGCGTGATATCACTTTCGAATACAGAGCTTCTGAGTGTAATACCCCGATTGAGTGCGGAAAGCTCATGCTCTATCTGCATGATGAAACGGCTCTTTTCTCCGGTAGTAAGAGTCCCGGTTTCGGTGTTATACAGCAGCGTAACATTTTCCGCGCGCTGAAGCAGGCTGTAAAAATTATATGCACTCGCTGCCTGCTCATCTTCTGCCAAAGGCATTCGGAAAGACCTGCGAAGCGCGTATGGTATGAACGAGCTCAATGAGTTATCACGCGGCAGGATGCCTTCATTCACCGAGAGGATATATACATTTTTGAAATCAAGCGACCTTGTTTCAAGCATTCCCATTACCTGCAGCCCCTTTAGCGGCTCGCCGCTGAAAGGAATTTTTAGCGACGCTGCGGCTTCCATAAATATCCTGCCGAATGTTTCCTTATCTATCCCGCCTGTATGCTGTCCTGAAATTGTGTTCAACCTGTTCAGCTCGGCATAAACCCTGTTAAGTATCTCTATCTCGAACAGCGCACTGCCCGCATCTGAATTGCTGAATTCACCCAGCCCGACCAGCAGCCGTGAGACGTATTCATACAGCTCCTCTGCAGTGGCGGTTGACACGAACAGATCTTTAATAATACCATACGTACCTTTAAAGCTCTCATGCAGAAATTTCTGCGATGCATAAATAATATTCCGCCTGTTGATGGTGTTAACAACCTCATCAGCTTCGGCGGGCGCAAACTGTTTGACCAATGGATGCAGCAAAACACCGATTACATCACGGTGATAGAAAGCAGCAGATCTGCCTGAGCCGCTAATGTTCTTCTGCAGCTCCATTACAAGCTTCAGAAGGCTGTATAGCCTTGAGCTGCGGAATGAATAACCCATCGTAACGTTTACCGCGTCGCAGTTTTCCGGCAGCGAGTTCAGCAGCGGAAGAAGCATGCTGTCATCAGGCAGCACTATCACTGTATTGGCGAGCTCTTCTGCTGAAAGATTTTTGAGCCTGCTGCCAAGTATCTTCACCTGCGAAACTTCAAGGGGCGCGCCGATGACTTCAATAATCTTTTTGGATGTACCTAAGTTATTTTCTTTCCAAAGGGGTTCATTGATGTTAAGATCGGTGAAATTCTTTTTCAGGAAGCGGCCCGCTTCCTGTTTATCTTCATTCAGATAGTATTCATCGGCATTCCAGTACACTTCTGCCTCACCGCGCTTAAGCAGTTCGTTAAATATCACCTGTTCACACTTATTGAGCTGGTTGAATCCGGCAAAAATTATTTTCTTACATCCGGGCTCATAGGTTCCATTCTTAACGTTAAGCATAAGCTCTTTATATGCCATGCCTTCGTAACATAATCCTTTTGCCTTAAGTGCTGACTGCAGCTCGCTGTAAACGCTGCCAAGTATCTCCCATGTCTGTATAAACTCGTCCTGGAGCCCTGAAATATCCTTTGCCGAAAAGCTGTTCCAGAACCTGTAGAACTCTTCTTTATCTGCAACGCTGACGGCAAAATCCTCTTCGATTTCCTTATGTTCCTTGAGTATCCTGAACAGCCTGGAAGCATCAATATCGTTTTTATCGATGTCATCAAAATCCCTTAGTATGATCTGACCCCAGGGATAGAACTGGTCAAATGTAAGCTCGCTGTTATATTTTTTGTATATTTCGTATATCTCAAATATAATGGTAAGGTCATCAGCAATCAGCCCTGAACAGTTTTCGTTTATGAAGTCATCGATACCTAAAGTAACCGGCGACCAAACAGGGGTGAAAATTTTTTCCTCAACAAGGAATTCAGAAAGATGATGCCTTAAATACAATCCGGCCCTTCGTGAAGGGAATATAATCTTCAACCCGGAAATATCCTTTCCATGCTCTGCATACAGCTTTTCCGCCAATTTTCTGAGGAATGGTTTCAATTCACTTCCACCGCCTTTAGCTGGTTAACATAAAAAAGATAGCCTTTAACTTCTTTATAACCCATGTTCTGAAGCAAAGTGATATAGTTTTTCACCTGAACGGAATGTTCTTCGGCAGCTCCCCCGGTTTTGAAATCAATAATACTTACCGATCCGTTATGAATCACCACCTTATCGGGTCTGTATGTTTCTCCACCGGGCTGAATAATATCGCGCTCGTTCCATGATGCAGCCTCGCTGCTAAACCATTTTCTTATAACCGGTGATTTAATTATTTTTTTCAGCTCTGCAATTAAGGAATCTTTCTGCTCCGCTTTTAGAATGCCCCATATTATAAGTTTATCCGCAGCATCAACTATTGCGCTTTCACTGGCGGCTTTAAGGATTGAAAGGGCTTTATGCAGGATAACTCCCCTGTTCTTTGACCGGCCAAGATCATTTTTAAGCTCAGGAACAAAGCCGCCGTATTCCTTCTTCAAAAGCAGCCTGCTGTATATATCATTTGAAAGTATCTCATCGATCTGCAATACATCATACACCTTACCGGCGGATTTTGTGCTGCGCGGCAATGAAATATTACCGTAAACCAATTGTTCATTTGAGCTGTCATAAGAGCCGCTAAGTGATTCAGCGGAAGTAACTGTTTTCAGGACAAGCTCGCCTGTGTTATTTCCATTCTTTCCTTTTACGGGGATATTGATGTACAATCTTTCTTCCGCGCGGGTGAACGCAACGTAAAGAAGGTTTAGGTTATCCAGATTTGTCAGCGCAGCTTCTTCATTGTAGTCTTCCGCAAAATAGCTTTGCTCAAGTTCCTTTGATGCCGCAACTAAAAATGCGGATGATTCATTGAACGGCGGTATATCTGTTGAAACCCAAAGCAGATCGCGCCCTCCTTTGATATTCATATCCCAGTTTACAAAAGGCATAAATACCACCGGGCTCTGCAGTCCTTTGGCCTTATGAATTGTCATAACCTTCACAGCGTCGGCTTCGGATGGAACAATTATGCTTGCCGTTGCGCTTTTTTCCTGCCACCACTCTATGAATCCGTTCAGCCCGCCTGTTTTTTCATCATTATATTCCTTGATCATATCAAGAAAGCGCAGCAGGTATGCATCAGCATTTCCGCCAAGTTCAAAGATCCTCATCAGCTCTTCTGCCAGCTCATACAATCCCATTCCAAACAGCCTGCTGCTTATTTTACCAGGCGAGCCTGCTTCAAAAAACTTTGACGGTATTTTGCTGCTGAAATGTGAATCAGAAGTCTTGAGATGATCAGTGAAGATAGCATTCAGATCAGCATCGGTATCTTTAATGTACACCAAGTAGTTGTATAGGATCTCAGTCTTCGCTATCACATTCGAGCTGTCATTAAGATAAATGAATATGTTTGTGAGCAGCCTTACCTTTGGTGAATTCGTTAAAAGAAGTGATTCGCTGGATACGACCCTCAACCCGGCATTTATCAGATTATGAGCAGCCTCTGATGCATCGGCTAATCCCCTTACGAGTATCATAATATCACTTTGTGAATAGCCTTCGGCAAGCACACGCTTTATTTTTGCGATCATATCTGCAATAGAGCGCTCCCTGGCAGTTTGGCCGGTATCTTCATCATTGCGGAAAAGATCGATACAAACTCCGCCGCCGGTGCTGCCGGTGCCGGAGCTTTGCTCTGATCCTGAATACGACCTGCTTATCAGGTGGCGGTATGCTTCAGGCGCGCCTTCTGAAGTGATCTCTGCCGCGCGTTTGAAAAAGAGATTGTTGAAATCAATAATCTCTTTCCTGCTTCTGTAGTTTGAAGCCAGGCTCTCTTCTTTTATCATTGGGCTGAATCCGGCAAGGTCATTTTTCACATCCTCAAGAAGCAGCTTCATGTTGCCGTTTCGCCAGCGGTATATTGATTGCTTTACGTCGCCCACTATAAGCGAGCCGTTATTTTCACTCAGCGAGTTTTCAAGCAGCGGCAGGAAATTCTTCCACTGGAATGTCGATGTATCCTGGAACTCATCTATTAGGAAGTTACGGTAATAATTGCCGATCTTTTCATATACAAACGGACTGCTATCGCCGGTAATAACTTTAAGCAGTATAGTATTTATATCAGATATCAAGAGCAGCCTGTTATCATCGCGGTAAACTTTAAGCTTATCCAAAAGATCTTTGAATATCCCCAACACATAAACTGTTTTGATTAGCTGCGCTGCGGTGTTATACTTTACAAACCGGCTGTCGTAATACTCAACGGCATTTTTAAGCAGCTCATAAAGTCCTGCTTCCGCGGCGGCCTTCACCGCAGGCTTTGATGTTTTGTTGCACATCTTGCTAATATTGCCAGCCGCTTCGCGCGCGCGGGAACCGGGTTCGTAATGCTCAGATTTTATCCCATATCTTATTTTATTCAGCAGGTAATTTATGTAGCCGCCTTTTTTATAGGGAAAGTCATCCATGGTGAGGCTGTGTTCTTCCGTTATGACGATTGCCTTCTCGGCAATATCCTTCATGTAGCTCTCAAACTCATTCTTTATCGCAAAAAGCTTCCCGATAAAGCTCTTCAGCTTTTCGCGGCTATCGGCAAGTGATTCGCTCTTGCCTTTCCTGATCCAATACCGCTCCTTAAATATCTCATCCCCTAGCGATCTTATTTTCCGGTCTATGTTCCAGCCTTTTTCATCATCGATACTGTAGAAGATATATTCCTCGATGAAACGCGTAAGCTCCTGATTCAGCCCTGCTTCATCCAGCAGCTTATCGGTTATCTTTTCAAGCACTTCAGCCTGGTCAAGCTCAATATTATACCCAAGCTGCAGCTTAAGCTCCTTGGCAAATGCCCTGATGACCCGGTGAAAAAAGCTATCGATAGTGGAAACGGCAAAGTAAGAGTAGTTATGCAGTATGTTTGTAAGGACTGTGCCGGCGTTATGCTTTATGTCTGCCTTAACGCCTTCTTTTCTGAGCAGGTCATGCAGTCCCGCGGCTTCGCCTTTGGCAAGCTTTGCCAGCGAGCTTACTATACGGCTCTTCATCTCATCGGCAGATTTATTGGTGAACGTGACCGCCAGGATGTTTCTGTAGCACTCCGGGTTAGCAAGCACCAGCTTCAGATATTCTTTGACCAGAGTAAAGGTTTTGCCTGAACCTGCCGAAGACCTGTATATTAGGAAATTGTTCATTTGTTATTGGCAAAGATACAAATACGAATCAACAAACCCTAAGCATGGCCTGTTCATTTCTGCAATGATGCTGTAAAGCCTTATGTCTATTTTACCGCAGTTGTTTCCGGGTGCAAATGCTTTTCGAGGAATTTTTCCATCGCTTCGTAAAAATCGAACCTGTTTTCTTCGTTGTGGAATCCATGGCCTTCATTATCCTTTACCATATATGGGACATCGATCCCTCTTTTTTTAAGGGCTTCAACTACCTGGTCAGATTCATTAACATTAACTCTTGGGTCCATCCTGCCCTGCGCAATGAATAGCGGCGCCTTGATCTTATCAACATGGAAAACCGGCGAAGCTGATTCAAGAAGCTCTTTATCGGTTTCCGGATTACCAACCATATCATACATCATTTCAAGGAACGGCTGCCAATAAGGCGGAATTGATTTCATAAACGTAAACAGGTTCGATACACCAACATAATCCACTCCGCATGCATACAGATCGGGAGTGAAAGCCAGCCCGGCAAGCACAGCATAACCGCCGTAGCTTCCCCCGTAAATCGCGACGCGTTTGGGATCAGCAATGCCCTGTTCTTCAAGCCATTTAACGCCATCGGTAAGGTCATCCTGCATTTTGCGGCCCCACTGCTTGAAAGATGATTCCCAGAACTTTCTGCCGTATCCAATAGAACCGCGGAAGTTTATCTGCAATACAGCATATCCCCTGTTTGCGAGGAATTGTACTTCAGGGTTGAATCCCCAGAAATCCCTTGCCCATGGACCGCCGTGCGGGTTGAGAACAACAGGCAGATTCTTCGCTTCTTTGCCTCTGGGCAGCGTAAGGTAACCATTCAGCTTCAGCCCGTCGCGAGACATAAATGATATGGGCTTCATTTCAGACATTTCATCTTCTATGATCCAGGGAGTAACATTATTTATTTTGGTCAGGCTATCGGTAGTTTTATCATATATGTGATATGAACCATTTGTTCGGTCATTATATGCCGCTACAATGTACTTTTCTTCATTATCATCGGTGTCAACAATTGTAACCTCATATCCTGCAAGCTCTTTTTCAAGCTTTTCATAGATCCTGCGGATCTCATCATCGAGGAATACGCGCTCTGTTTTATGGGTATAACATGGAATCACCGTCAGCACTTTTCTTTTCCTGGAATACTTCAAAATGCTAAGGTCAACTTCCGGATGTTCATAAAGTACTTTCAGCTCCTTATTATTTTTGATATCGTACTCAACTATGGCTGCTTTATCCCTCCCGAGATTTGAAGAAGCATATATGTTCTTATCATCAAAAGTGAAAAAAAGCGGCGCAAGCATCTCCCTGAAATTAGTGGTTATGATAGTTTTGAACTCATCTGCTTCGCTATCCCTGTACATAATTCCGTTGTTAACGCCGTCAGTAGTCAGCGCGATCCTTATTATCCCTTTGTGATCGGTTCCCCACCCCGATACGTTACCCGGGTTTTCGGCAGCCATTTTCATTTCACCTGTTTCGAAGTTGAGGCGGTACACATCAAAAAATTCGGGATTGCGTTTATTCAGTTCAATAAGTATTTCCGATTCATAATCTTCCAGCTCGTCAACTATATTAGCCCTCACGCCATTGAACGGCGTTAAGTCTTTAGAGCCGCTGCCATCAGTAAAAACCGAATACAGGTGAAAATTTTCATCACCGGCATTATCTTTAATATACAGTATAGTCCTATCGTTGCCCCAAAGATATTTTGCAATATCTCTTTCCATTACATCCGTCAGCCTGCGCGGCTCGCCGCCGGCTATTTCCTGCACAAATACGTTTAGCCTGCCTTCGTATGGAGCCATAAATGAGAGATGTTTGCCGTTAGGTGATATAGCATAATTGGTGCGTTCGGGATTTCTGAAGAAATCTTTTAGTGGTATGGTATTTTGCAGCATTTTAATTTTCTTTATTTTTAAGAAAGAAATGTGAATTAAGGCTTTTAAAAAGTACAGAAATTATAGAATACACAAAATGAAGATTTATGCAGTAAATAATGAGAGAGTCCGGAATTTACAAGAGCAAAAGTCCTGAAATTTACTGTCCGTCACTGCTTTACCTGCTTAATGCAGAAAAGCAAATATTTGTTTCACTCAACGAAACTTTGTATTCAATCCGATTCCGCGAAATCCAGAAAAAGTATGTTATGTTTTTATCTTTTTTAAGAACGGGTGATAGTCCCCGGTCAAGCCAACGGGAACTGCGCTTCTGATCTCGTAAACCGCTTTGATAGAGGGTAAGGCATCATCGATGGTGTATCCCCTGCCTTCAAGAATCTCCCTGTAACTCACAGTATGCAGGTCGGTGAATCCTTCAGAAAACTCTATCTCTTCACCATCAAGCGTTATGGAGCGGAAAGTTTTATCGCCTTCTTTCAGGTCGTTTTTATCTATTGAGAGGAACCATTTGACGTTCGCCTTTTCAAGCTCTATCAATCCTGCTGCCTTATCTTCCCTGTAATAGTGAAGCGTGTTCTTCTTCGGCTCGCCGAATATCCACGATAGCATATCAAAAAAATGAACCCCGATATTTGTCGCGATGCCGCCGGACTTGAGCATATCGCCCTTCCAGGAATAGTGGTACCACTTGCCGCGCGGTGTTATGTATGTAAGCTCAATATCATGTCTTTTTCCGCTTTTATCCGCATCAATCTTTTCCTTCAGTGCTATTATAGAAGGGTGATGCCTTAGCTGCAGAATAGTGCTCACTTTCCTTCCGGTTTCTTTTTCAAGCGATTTTAACGCATCAGCATTCCATGGATTCAGAACAAGCGGTTTTTCACAGATCGCATTGGCATCTGCCCTCAATGCAAACCTTATATGCGCGTCATGCAGGTAGTTCGGCGAGCAGATGCTTACATAATGTATGCGTGCCTCTTCGCCTTTGCGTCTCAGCATTTCGCAATGCCTGTCAAATCTTTCATATTCAGTAAAAAAAGAAGCATCAGGAAAATACGTATCAATTATTCCAACGGAGTCATTGGGGTCAAAAATTGCAGCCAGGTTCTGGCCATTGTCTTTAATTGCTCGTAGATGTCTCGGCGCAACAAATCCGCCTGCGCCAATTAATGCAAAATTGTTTTTCTTCATGTTTTATCCAAAAAGTAAGTACAATTATAACAAAAATATAGTTTTAGTAATATGAAATTTATATTACATTATAGTAACAGAAATAACTAATAGACCTCTCCCCCTACCCCCTCTCTCCTGATAGGAGAGGGGGAACTGAGAAATTTTTAGTTTTCTCTCCCCTCTCCCTTCGGGAGAGGGGCTGGGGGGTGAGGTCTAACATGCTTTTGTGCACGTATTTACTGTGCACCACCGATGCCCTGATTTATGAATCAACGAATTATTATATTTGTACAAATATTAGACATTTGACCCGTCACAAAAAACAGGAAATAGCCTACATTAAAGGTGTTGGACCCGGCAGGGCAGAAGCATTCCAAAAGCTGGGACTGAAGTACAACACCGACCTGTTCACCATTTATCCACGCCTGTATTTAGTAAATACTACTATACGCAGCCTCAAGGATCATCTTGATACTAACGTCATCATCCGCGGAAAGGTCATAGAAAAATACATACCATGGAAACCCAAGCAGCCGACTAAGATCGTTATCTTCGACGGCACAGCGAGCATTGAAACCCTTATGTGGGGAAACGCAAAGTACCGTGAAAAGCAGTTTAAGATCGGCGAAGAATATTTGTTCTGGGGTAAGGCAGCTTACAATGCTTTTGAACGCGAAATAAAGCTTGATATCCGAGATCACAAAAAATGCGACGCAGGCGATGATGACCTGATGAAATACCCGCTGATACCTATCTATATCTTATCAGAAGAGCTGAAAAAAACATGGATACGCCCGCTGAGCCTTACGAAAATTATCTTCAATGCGCTGAGAAGCGGCTCATCTGAAGTTCCGGAAGTGTTAAGCGGCAGCATAAGGGAATCAAACACGCTGCTTGACCACAGGACAGCGCTGCTGCGCACGCATTACCCGCATTCAAGCGATGATATTGAACGCGCAAGGCAGACCCTCGCATTCGAAGAGCTGTTCTACCTGCAGCTTGTAATGGCGCTCAAAAAACGCGCGGCAACAGAAGGTGAAAAAGGGATATCATTTCGCAAGCTTGGCGAAAATTTCGAAAAGCTTTTCAAAGAGCTGCTTGGCTTCGAGCTTACCGCTGCGCAAAAAAGGGTAATCAGAGAAATACGCGCGGATATGATAGCAGGCAAGCCTATGAACAGGCTGCTGCAGGGTGATGTTGGCAGCGGTAAAACAATTGTTGCTGTGTTCTGCATACTGATAGCCATCGAAAATGGTTACCAGGCTGCATTTATGTGCCCCACCGAGATCCTTGCCGAACAGCACTACAAAACCCTGAAAGGCTACTTCGATAAGCTTGGAATAAATTCTGTAATACTAGTCGGCGGCCAGAAGAAAAAACTCCGCGATCAGATCCTGCAGCAGATAAAAACCGGTGACGCGAAAGTGGTAGTTGGAACTCATGCGCTGATACAGGAATCGGTTGAATTTAATAGTTTGGGATTCGTTGTAATTGATGAGCAGCATAAGTTCGGAGTAATGCAGCGAGCAAAGCTAAGAGCTAAAGGCACAAACCCGGATGTGCTGGTTATGACCGCAACACCGATACCGCGCACGCTTTCACTAACAGTATACGGCGATCTTGAAGTCTCGGTTATAGACGAGCTGCCAAAGAACAGGATAGCAGTAAAAACAGCAATGCGTTTTGAAGAGGACAGGAATAGAGTCTATGCATTTATCCGCGAACAGGTTAAGGCCGGAAGGCAGGTTTACATTGTTTACCCGGTAATTGATGAATCGGAGAAAAATGACCTTAAATCAGCAGTAAAGCATTTCGAACTATTGAAGAGCTTCACATTTAAAGACCTGCGGCTGGGGCTGGTTCATGGCAGGCTTGCATGGAATGAAATAGATGATACAATAGAGAGTTTTAAGGAAAAAAAATTAGATATCCTGGTTTCAACAACTGTAATTGAAGTGGGGATTGATATTCCGAACGCGACTATTATGGTGATCGAAGAGGCGCAGCGGTTCGGGCTTTCACAGCTTCACCAGCTTCGCGGCAGGGTTGGCCGCGGTGCGGAGCAATCGTTCTGTATCCTGATGGCAGAAAAGCCCGGCGAAATTGCTTCCGAGCGGCTGAAAATCATGTGCGAAACCACAGACGGCTTTCTAATTTCTGAAACAGATATGAAGCTTCGCGGACCCGGCGAGTTTTTCGGCACGAGGCAATCCGGCGAGCTGCGTTTTTCAGCCGCGGATCTTGGCAAAGATATGGCGCTGATAGAAAAAGCGAGAAGGGCAGCATTTGATATGGTGCTGGCTGATCCGGAGATAAGGAAAAAAGAAAACGAAGTAATCAGGGAGCACTTTCTCATTAACTATAAAGATTCAATGAGCCTGATAAGAATTGCTTAACCGGTTTAAAAAAATTAAACAGATTATACTAATATGTCCAAAAGAATAACTCCCCTGGTAGCGCTTGTAATAATCGCAGCCATTTTATGGGTAGAAATGTTTGTCCTTAAGTCATTTAATTTCTGGATAGAAATGACAATAGCGGCTACGCTGCTTGCAGGGCTTGGGCTCTGGTTCAATCACCGTTCCGGTGAGGCAATAAATTACAGGCTGTATTACTTTGAACCAAAATACATAATTGTTGGGATTGTTTCGGCTGCCCTGCTGTACCTTGTGTTCTACACCGGGGATATAGTATCAAAGCTAATACTACCTTTCGCTGATAAACAGGTTATTGGCGTGTATGATAACAAATCGCTGCTTAGTCCAACAGTTATTGGCCTGCTGCTTGTGTTTTTAATTGGCCCGGCGGAAGAAGTTTTCTGGCGCGGTTTTGTGCAGGATACACTTGCCGAAAAGTTTGGAGATAACAAAGGCTGGATCATCGCATCGCTTATTTACGGCGGAGTGCATATTGTAGCGATGAATTTTATGCTGTTTATGGCTGCACTGATATGCGGACTGTTCTGGGGATGGATGTTCAAGAAGTATAAATCTGTTTGGCCGGGAATAATTTCTCATGCATTGTGGGACCTTACTATATTTATTCTACTTCCTGTGAGATAGTAAGTCCTGGCTATCAATTAGGTATAAGTGATATTATTTTTTTCGGCAATATTAGATAATAAAAAAGGCTGTCTAAAGACAGCCCTTTTGTTTTTTGATTTTTAGATCAAACTTATCTTATGAATTCAACAAGCGCGCTGGCAACTGTGTTTTTGCTCTTATCAAGAAGGAAACACCTGTAGATACCGGGTGAATCAACCCTGAGATCGCTTGATTCGAAATAGATGTATTTCATATCTGATGATACATCGAAATCGACTTTTTTATAATAATCGAATGAATAGCCATTGTATTTATCAAACTGGATGGAACAATCGGTTAAGCCAAGAGCATAATCGCATTTAACCATGACTGTAACAGGACCTGTATAGAACCTGTCGCTGATTGACTGCTCGCCTGAAGAACCGTATTTTTCACAGAAATAAAGTACGGGGCCGTTCTGAGCCTTAATGTTTGATGTGAAGCCTAAAACAAGCAACAAAGCGAAAAACCCCAAAAACAATTTAAATTTAGTCATTTTGACCCTTTCTAATTAGTTGATGAATAATGATAATATTTATACAATTTAACAAAAAAAAAGTTTCAAAAAATATGCATATAATTAGTTCAATCACACATTATTTATCTGATCACAGCTTTTTTAAATTAAATCAAACAGCTTAAAACATTAAAAAACAGATACTTTATCTTTTTGTAAAAGATTATTTCAATCATTCAATTTGATATTTGTATTGTATATATTTGAATGAAATATGAATTATATTGATCAAAAATTCAACAAAAAATCCCAGCGGCTGGAGTTTCTTATTCCCCTGCTCAATATTGCATCCGATTCAATTGCTATCTTTGCATCATTCATAATATCCTACTATATCAGGTTCTATTTTAAACCCTTTGTGTCACTGTTCCCATTCCAGGGAGAAATTCCGCCTATTTCCGGCTACCTTTTCCTTGCAGCAGTCGTACTGCCGGTTTGGCTGCTGATATTCCAATCAAGGAAAATGTTCCGCTCCAGGCGTATTGTTTTTATTTTTGATGAGTTTTTCCTTATTGGCCGCCTTGTAACCTTCGGACTGATATTTTCATTCGGCCTCATATTCTTCTACAGGTTATTTCCGTATTCAAGGCTTGTGCTGGTTGTTGTATGGTTCCTTTCCATAATCTTAATAACAGCCGGCCGTTACTTTGTGCTTAAGTTTGAAAAGACCTTATATAACAAAGGACGCGGGCTTAAAGACACATTGATTGTTGGCAATAACCAAACCGCAGCCGATATAACGGAAAGGCTCTCCAGCCACAGATACGCGGGATTCAATATCATAGGCTATATTGAAGAAAGCTCACCCGCAAACGGCGGCTATCTTCCGGAATCAATGAAGCTTGGAACATACAGTGATATTGTTAACATTGTTCAGCAAAGGAATATTGAAACTGTATTGGTAGCGATACCTTCCACCGAACACGAAAAGCTGTATGGATTAATGAAAGATTGCGAAGGAGAAAATGTTGAATTCCTTATGGTGCCTGATTTTCTCGAGGTAATAACATCCTCTGTGCGCGTACAGGAAATTGACGGCATCCCCCTGCTGAAGATCAAGAGCATCCCCATGAACATCTGGAACCGTATTCTGAAAAGGGGGTTTGATTTTGCTTTTGCGTTATCAATACTTATTTTAACTTCTCCTCTGTTCATTCTGCTGGCTCTGCTGGTTAAATTCACCTCAAAAGGACCTGTCTTTTATAAGCAGGAAAGACTAAGTATTACGGGCAGGAAATTCGATATGATAAAATTCCGCTCAATGGTTGTTGATGCCGAAAAGGCTACCGGGGCTGTATATGTTAAAAAGGGCGATTCAAGGTACACACCAATAGGAGAGATGCTCCGTAAGTATTCGCTGGATGAGCTTCCGCAGTTTATCAATGTGCTTAAAGGCGATATGAGCATAGTTGGGCCGCGGCCGGAGAGGGAGTATTTCATAAACCTGTTCAAAGATAAGATACCCAAGTACCTCGAAAGGCACAGAGTAAAGTGCGGTATCACAGGATGGGCGCAGGTGAATGGGCTGCGGGGCAGCGATTCATCTATAGAAAAAAGAATCGAATACGATATATACTATATTGAACACTGGTCGATAATTTTTGACCTTAAGATCATTATCAAAACAATTAAAGAGATGTTCTTCTCAAAGGCGGCTTACTAAATGATAGAAGTAATTTTATTCTACGCTCACGCAGTTTTTTTCGCTTATGTTTTCGCAAGGAATTATGTTGAAGAAAAGCTGGTCAGCGCGATACTAAGCACAATATTTGTCATTATCATTTTTACTGTTGGGTGGACCTTCTCCGCATTCGTTGTAGGGTTCTTCATCCCCGATGCAGGGCTCACAAGGGTTCTTACCAAGGCAGCCTTTTCACTGGGGCTTCTTACAACCCTTGAAGTAATATTCTATAAATTCTATTTCAGTAAGAGCAAACCCCTCGGCGCGGTTAACGCTTAGAACTAACAGCGCAACATCACCGTAACAGTGCAACATCACCGTAACAGCGCAACATCACTGTAACAGCGCAACATCACGGGGCAGTATTTTTAGAAGTACTTTCCTTATCTGCATTCCGGATTTGACGGAATAAATTCCCACAGAGGCCTCCCCCTCTTTGCCTTTTGACCTGACCCTGACTGAGCTGCTGCCCGGATCTCCGGCAAACTCAACCAAGCTTGCACCTTCTTCAATAACGAATGCGGCATCCACCTTGCTGAACGGAACTTCAAATCCAAGTATATTAACTCTTTTAACCGTTATAAGGACTTCCGAATTCACGCTTGCTCTCAATACTTCCGGGGCTACATCTATCTTTATATCGCTGGATGTAAAAACCAGCCTGTCCGCAGCAAGTGCGGCAAGAATTACAGCCAGAATGATCGTGAGTTTTTTATACAAGCGGGGTATGTTTCTGAATTATGGTATTTTACAATGTAAGCCGGTGCCGCGATCAATCATCGCCGAACTTAAGCTTAACATTTTTGGGAAGCTCGATCTTGCTTTCGGTATTGGAAGGCTTCGGGGTTTTTTCAGTTTTCTTTTCCGTGCTAAGCCTTCTAATGATTGTTTCATCTACTGCCTTTACCTGCACAAGGTCATCCTCAACAGACTTGCTTGAAGCAGCATCGGTGAGCAGCAGGTTCAGCTCGGGCGTTTGCTGGAAGTCTTCGGACTGGATTATATTTATGTGGTCAAGCTCTTCGAACAGGCTGCGCTGGCCGGGTACTTTTTTCTGCCTGAATGCAGGTATCTTTGTTTTGATGCGGAACTCTTCTTTTTCACCCTGTTCAACATCTTCGGCCGTGGTTTCCGAAAACAGCTTTATTTCATCATCAGAGCGGCCTGTCAAATCGAGCTTTTCCACATTTTCCCTGGCTGCCTGTTTTTTCTTCAGCTCTTCGTATTTTCCTGTCCTGTAAAGATTCTCACGGGTTTCATTTATCCTTACCGCAAGATCATTTTCGTCACAGCATAGCAGTTTCCCTTCGCGGTATTTGAACTCACCATCTATCATAACTCCTGAAATATTGTATGATGTGAGGTTATCAACGAGGAAATCGCACACGCTTTCATATGTAAACTCTTCGGGGAAAAACTGGAAGCGAAGATCCGCAAGATCCACGAACATCATGTTAGCATGCCTGTTTATATCGATGGAGTAGCCCGCATCACCTTCGGGTTCATAGTTAAAATACAGGTTATGGGCGCCCGAAGTAACCGCGCCAAGCAGCTCGGTGCTGGAAATATTAAGCTCTTTGTACTTGTTCCTGAAAAGCCTTACCTCTTTAAGTATATCCTCGCCAAGCCACCCTGTGGCTATTGTGTATTTTATGCCATGGCCTATGTAATCATCTATCGGGAAATATCTCGAAGTAAAGAAGTTAAGATCGCGCGGACAAATAATGACGTTTGCTTTCCTTTCAGTAATTATCTTCATATCGCTGTAATCCAGGTAAAGGGGATTTATAAGTGATGTACCGGAATCAATGAGTCCGTATTCATCAAACAGGGATATTACCGATTTCCTGAAGGTTTGCCTGAACTGTTCGGTCACATCTTTATTCACAGCAACTTCAAGGAACAGGTTGCGCAGGTTATGGTTCTTCAGCTCGGTAATTCCGGATATGTCATAAACCGTCAGTAGGTTTTCCTGCGTTACGTAGAATGAAGGATTCAGATACTTGTAATCCCTGATGGTATTAGGGTCCTGTTTGATTGGGTAGCAGACCGAAATATTCTGCCCGGTTGCGTTTGAAGCATTAGTTACAGGTAACAGGTGGTTAGTATCTTTTCGAAGTGAAAACTCGTTCAGCGAAGCTACACCGGATTTCAGGGCGCGGTTAAATGAATAATCATAAATATTCTGCAGATCGCGCTTGTGATTTTCACCCGGCATCTCCTGGTACATGTAGTTAAAAATCAGGTCAGTGCAAAGATCTTCCTCTGCTTTTTCATAATGCCTTCTCTTAAGCAGGTAGTGAATCAATGCGCCTTCGGATTTCTGGCATGTATTTACCAGCGGAGGCATAAGCAGCATATTTGTGCAGTCAATAATTTCTGCTGTTGAGCTGTATTGCTCGATCCATTTTTCAACCTTGGCGGTTCCTTTCGCAGTGGAATCTGCCATATCTGTGATCTTGTTGCCATTCAGCAATAATGAATACCGCCCGAAGTCATTGCTTCGGTTGAAGGTAAGTACGTATGCGTTTTTAAGAATTTTCAAAGATCTTCTATTACAAATTTTTCGTCAATAATGAAATTGCTTCTGGAAAGAGTGTTTTTCCCTCCGGTGCAAAGTGCGTATTCAAATCCTTCCCTGACGCTTGCCGCGCCATATTCGCCTTTTACGTTTACTGCAATGAATCCAACCTGGTAATCGTGGTCCCTGTTCTTATGCGAAAGCAGGTTCAGCTTGATCACTCTTTTTGCGGCATACTCGCATGCTTCCTGCGGAGTCATTCCGCGTCCCATCATTTCGACAGCCAGAAAGCTTCCGCAGGCTCTTACACATTCTTCTCCCCTGCCGGTAGATGCAGCCCCTCCAATTTCGCCGTCAACATAAAGCCCGGCGCCTATTATCGGAGAATCTCCAACCCTGCCGTGCAGCTTCCATGCAGTCCCGCTGGTTGTGCAGGATGCGGATATATTCCCGTTCTTATCTATGGCTACCATTCCAATTGTATCGTGATTTCCGTCATCGTTGATTCCAAGTTCACCTGAACGCTTTACTTTGTATTCATCAGTGTGAAACTCCTGTGACCTTCCAAAATTCCCTTGTTTCCATTCGATATATTTCTTTATGGAATTCTCAGTATGAAGAATATCGGGCTGAAAGCCGTTAGTGATGGCGAAGTTGTAGGCTCCTTCTCCCGCAAGACAAACATGCTCTGTATTTTCGAGTATTAGCCTTGCTACACTGACCGGATTTTTGATATGCTCAACGCAAATCACCGCGCCTATCCGCGCCTTCCAGTCCATGATAGCAGCATCAAGGGTTACTCTGCCTTCGGCATCGGGCAATCCTCCGTATCCAACACTTAGTACATTTGGATCGTTTTCTGCGACTTTCACACCTTCCTCAACTGCATCGAGGGAAGTACCCCCGTTTTTGAGTATTTCAATTGCTTTCTCGTTGGCAGCAATTCCGTGTTTCCAGGTAGATATTACAAGTGGTTCCATGGTTACAAATATAACTAAAAGCGTTGAGTTATTAAAGAAAAGCAAAACAAATGCATATTCAGGGCACTAAACTGATTTGATTTGTGAAATCCGGAAGATCATTCATGAAAATCCGAAATACATAAACTTGTTATTCTACTATTGCACAATTCATTTTAATATGCTAATTTTAATGGAATTCCCAGAATTAATCCCCCAAAAGTAATGAAGAATTTAGTACTTATTGTATTTGCCGTTCTTGCTTTATTCAACTCAGATATATACTCCAAACGAGGTGACGGAAGTTATAACCAGGTTGATTTTATGCTCACCCTGACAGACGGTATCAAGCTGGATTGTTCAAAATTTGTGCCTTCTGGCACACCGCCTTCAGGCGGCTGGCCCTGCGCTGTTATAACACATGGATACGGACTTTCAAAGTACACTGAAATGGAAGAAGCGGAAGATTTTGCTTCCATGGGATATTATTCTTTAGTGTACAGCATGCGCGGGCAGGGAGTAAGTGAAGGAGTTTCAAATTTCATCAGTACAATTGAAGCAAATGACCTTAAACAGGTAATTACATACATAAAGAACGATGCTAATACCAACGACAATAAAATTTTCATTCACGGCGGCTCACAGGGCGGCATAATACCGTTTATGGCTGTATGTACAGGCATGAATGTTAAGACTATAATTACAGATATGGCTTCTCCGGAAGCAGGGTCAAACTGGATCGAGAACGGCGGTATCAAAATGACATTCCTGTGGACATCAAGCTATCCAACAAATATTGTAAGATACAATTCTACTGTAGGCCGCTTTCGTTCCTGGATACTCGCAGATACCAAAGAAAAGTGGGACAGCCTTAACTACTACCTGCCGATTAACAGGGATTTCCTGAACCAGGTTGGCAATTGCCAGATACCAATTCTGATAGAAAATGCATGGCAGGATAAATTTTTCAATACACTGGGAATGATAAGAAGCAGTTATGTCCTCCCTTACAATAATATCAGAACCTATTACGGAGCAATGGACGGACATGGCAGCGACTACGACCAGGATGAGGAAGATTTTAAAGACGGTGTGTACAGTGATTGGATAGAATACCATATAGACGGCGTTAACAACAATGTAATGAATGTGAATCAAAAATTCACATACGCATCCAGCAGCTTTCCGCTGCAGGATGGTGGAGCTTGGACATGGCAGAGATATGAAAGCCCGGTGTGGCCGCCGGCAGGAGTGCAGAATGTTAAGCTGTATTTCCATCCCGATAATAAGCTGCAGGTTTACGGATATGGCGGCTCACAGGCAAACGTTAGCTTCAACAATACCATTCTTGATCCGAATGTAACCATGGAATATCTGGTCAACACAGAATTCAGGGGAAACCTGTTCACGTCCAAGTTTCAAAAAAATGAGGTTTCTTTCGATACACCGGCATTGCTGCAGGACGCCAAAATGGCAGGTACTCCTTACGCTTACCTGTATTATTCATCGACTGCAAGCCAGATGTGCCAGTACAATATGCAGATTTGGGATGTGCTGCCCAATGGCAACGAAAAACTTGTAACAAGGATCAACTGGACAGACAGAAGCTACACAGCAAACCAGGTTAAAGAAAAATACGTTAACGGGCAGTCATATTCACATATCTTCAGGACAGGAAACAAAATAAGGGTTAAGCTGACAAATCTGGATAATGTGCCGCTATACAACTTTGAAGGCGATACCAGTGACACATTCATTAGGACAAATCCATTTATGCTTCCTTCGCTAAAAGGAGGTACAAACAAAGTTCTTATAAACAACGCATCAAAATCTTACATCGAGCTTCCTTTAATCAACTTTGTGATCGGCGTGAACCAGATATCACAGGAGATACCAACAAGGTTCGAGCTGCAGCAAAATTATCCGAATCCGTTTAACCCGGTTACAAAAATAAAGTTCAGCGTTCCTTCAACAGGAAAAAACAACTACGTACGAATTACTATATATGATGCTTCCGGCAGGGAAGTAACCACTCTTGTAGATAAGGCTTTCGATGCCGGTGTTTATGAAACTGAATGGGATGCAGCGGCATACTCAAGCGGAGTTTATTTTTACCGATTGACAAACGGAACGGAAAACTATGTAAGAAAGATGATCTTGATAAAGTAATACAGTATAACTTAATATTTATTAATGAGTTAATTAATATAGTAAATAAATGTTACATCATAATTAATATATTGATATGTGAAACTAAATAACTTATTATTGTTTTCAAGCTATTAACCAAATAACCAAATCAACATGAAAAAACACATTTCTATTTTATGCGCTATTACCCTTGTTGCATTGTTTTTCGGGTTTTCGGGATCTGATAAGAATCCATCAGACAGGGATCCAAACTATGTATCAAACACAAACAACGCAAACATAAAAGAAGTAAAAGGCGCACCGCAGACAGTATTTTCAAGCACACTTTCAGAATCATTTGAAGGCGTAACATTTCCGCCCGCAGGCTGGACAAAGATCCAGGTTGCAGCAGGCGCTACAGGCTGGGAAAGACAGGTTGCAGGCACAACACCGGTTCCGGGATTTAACGGCGGTTCAATAATATGTCCGGTTGGCGGCGGAACAGCAGTTGCTTTCTGTAACTACTTAACCGGCGGTTCCTCTTCAAACGACGAGTGGCTTATTACCCCACAGATCACAAACGTTCAGCCCGGCGATTCATTGACCTTCTGGTTAAGGAAATTCGGTAACTATGTTGATCACATTGATGTTAAGATCTCAACAACAACACCAACAGTTGCGGCTATGACAACAACAGTTCAGGTTTTGAACTTCGCTGCTGCTGATTCAGGATACATTCAGTACAAATACAACATTGGTTCACTCGTTCCTGCAGGTTCAAACATCTACATTGGTTTCAGGCAGTGGGTTCTCGATGCATTCAATGACGGCGCATCATTCTGCCTCGACCTTGTAAGAGTTACAGCAAACACAGTAGGCGTAACACATAACGGAACAGAAGTTCCTGCAAACTACGATCTTTCACAGAACTATCCTAACCCGTTTAACCCGTCAACAGTTATAAACTTCAGCATTCCTAAAGCAGGAAACGTAAAGCTGGCAGTTTATGACGCTCTTGGCAATGAAGTTGAAACAATACTCAACGCTTACGAGCAGCCGGGTAATTACACAGCTAACTTCAACGCATCAAAACTCTCAAGCGGAATTTACTTCTATAAACTGATAGCAAGTGACTTCACCGCAACAAAGAAAATGATGCTTGTAAAATAATATAGCTTTATTTTTACACAAAGGGACTGCCTTTAAAGCAGTCCCTTTTTTATTGCCATAGATCCAACTAAAACCGTATCCTCAACTTGTAATAATAATTGACCTGGCGGAATATCTTCTCTGTGCCTTCGTTCAGTATTTTCTTCTGCAAGAACTGCAGTACAGCATTCTTGCAGAGAAATGAAATGATCTGCTGCAGCATCGGCGGGAATATTTTCATATAACGGAAAACTGACTCGATACCCAATACTGCGGCACTTTGAAGCGCCATGCTTCTGAAATGCTCCTTCACGGCTTTCACGGGTACAAAATAGCTCATGTTGTGGTAGGCGCTTATATCTATAAAGCTGAATGGTGTTATGTTGAAGGCGGGAGTGTAGTTAACGATTGCGTATCTATCCCAGAAACCGCCGAAACGAATGTTTGAACGGAAAGATGAAACCGGGTCAAACTTCTCAACCTGTTCACTTTTCTGCGGCGCGAACATGGTAAGCTCATAACGGTAGAATTCAATATTTGGCGGTAATGACGTTTCATCAGGGTTCACTTTTATTAACGAACTTTTACGGCTGGCATCAGGTTGTGCAGTATGCAGAATCTCCTCAACGGCAGCCTTATCCTGTGAATACAGGCTAAAGCTCAACGCAGTGATCAGAAGAATATTTTGTAAAAAGTTCTTCAACATTCTGCTCCATTTTTTTGAATTCCTGTTATTCTACCCTACGCTAATATCTTTTCTGCTCATAACTCCTTTTGAAACTGAATCTCTTTCTGTTCATATACGTTTAAAATGCATAAATCGGATTTAAGAATCAAATTAATATGCTCCGGCACTGCACTTACCCTGCCTTTTGGAAAAAGATAAGGTCTCAAAAGTGCTTTGTCATTCCTGCGAAGGCAGGAATCTTGAGGAAATTTACATTTTTTTCTTGGACATAACAAATAGTATTGCCCATAAAAAAACCCGGCTATAAACCGGGTCAAGAAAATTCTGTATAATTTTTATACTTACATAAACGAATACTCTGTTTGTATTCCGTAGAATTTCTTCAGCAGCTCATAGATGAGGTAGCTTGAGTCGCCGAATCCGTACGTATAGTTGTACTTCGATTGATGTACCTTCCTGTAGTCAATAGCCTCGGTCAGGAATTCTGTAATGACAGGCTTCTCAATCGGAAGAAGCTTAGCGTTCTTCTTCAGCACTTCGGGGCGTTCAGTTGTTTTCCTCAACACTCCGCACGGCACGTTGAAGAATAATGACTCTTCCTGCAAGCCGCCGGAATCAGTTAGAATACATCCAGCATTCTTAACATAGCCCAGCATTTCAAAGTAATCATGGATTGGCTTCATTATGATAAGCTTCTTGTGGCCATTACCGTTCATCACTTCATCGAAGCTGCGCTGTATCATGGGATTCGGATGCATGAGGTGAAGTATCTCCGTGTAGCCGTCAACATCATCCATTACTGTATTC
Organism: Ignavibacteria bacterium; assembly: GCA_041917655.1. GTDB lineage: Bacteria > Bacteroidota > Ignavibacteria > Tepidaquicellales > OLB5 > OLB5. The sequence goes on from JAYRXC010000024.1 coordinate 45,115, forward strand.
AGGACCCGGGCATAATCTGCCACGTAGCCCCAGTTTTCCCTGCGGTGGAATGTGCTCAGTATATAATTCTTCTGTACCGGTTCTTTAATTTTCTTTTCTTTTATCAGGGTGAATATAGCGTCATTGATCGTATTACCGATCACAAATATCTTGTCATGCTTAATGCCCTCGTTGATGAGATTATCGCGGTTAATGCCTTTGGGCGCGAAGTGCCATGTAGCCATACGCGCGACTGATTCCCTCATAAACTCCTCTGGGAACGGGTTCATCTTATCCAGCGTCCTTAAGCCTGCCTCTGCGTGGAATACCGGTATCTGGTTCAGGAATCCCCACAGCGCACCTGCGAAAGCGGAAGCTGTATCGCCCTGCACAATAATACCATGCAGGTTATCCTTCTTAACCGGCGACTTCTCACCGAACTTCTCGTTGAAATCGTTAAGCAGGTGCGCAATAAGCTCGTTGAGATCGCTGGAGCGGTTTGGTTTCTCGGTAGCGGTAATATCCGGGTGAATGCCGATGTTTGAGAGTATATCGCCCGATATCTTCTGCTGCGCTGTGTTATAAAGCAGCGGGTAAAATTCATCCGATTTCTTAAGAATCCGGTATAATACGAACAGCTTAAGTATCTCCGGCCTGGTGCCAAAGAAGAAGACAATTACCTTTTTCCCTTTAAGATCTTCGGGATTTAAACCTATATTTATATTTTCCTGACCCATAATTTAAATTTTCACGTAACAAAGATAAGTAACTAAACTATAAGATAAAACCACATTTAATACCGATTTCACGTGAGAAATACAATAAACGGCTTAAAAAAAAGAAGGCGGCCTATGTTCAGACCGCCCCCGTGTACCATGGTATGTATTTCTAAAACTTTTCGATCAATAGTGATCGGTTGATTCCCAAACGATCTTGTTCTTCATGTTCATGAATACCTTCAGAGCGCGGAACGTTGCGAAGAAGTTTATCAGGTTATCGAAGTTCAGCCTGATAAGACTAAAGAACGCGTACTTGAGTCCGTACCAGCTGTAGGTGAAGATGAACCGGTGTACAAGCCTCCAGACCATGAAGAAGAAACATGCCCACAGGAAGAACCATAACGCTGTGTTCTGTTCTACCGCAGATTCAAATACTTTTATTCCCAACCCGAAACCAAGCAGGTACAGCAGGAAGAGCGCGAATACAAGATTGCTAAGCAGCACCATAAAATTGCTGAATATGGTTTTCCTGTCACGCATGAGGAAGTACTTTGTTTTAAGGTTACCTGCCCATTTGTGCATCTTCCAGTTCTGGAAGCAGATGCCTGCTGTCCACCTTGAGCGCTGTTTAACAGCCGCCCAGAATGTATTGGGGAAGTACTCGCCGGTCGCAACACGTGAGTTTGGATTGTTCTTATCTATTAATAGATTTATATAAGCCGTCTTGTAGCCCATCTTAAAGAGCCTTAAGCCAAGCTCGTAATCTTCAGTTAAGTTCGCTTCGTTAAACACCTGCGGGTAGTTCTTATCAAGGTTCATGAAGATTTCCCTGCGGAAGCTCATGCCTGTGCCTGCAAACGGTATGAATACCTTTAATGCCTGCCTTACGATAAGATCCTTCGAATGCACTTCAGCGAAAGCGTCACAGTAAGTTCTGTGAATGAACTTGCCCCTGTCATCTTTGATAGGCACTACAGGGATCTGTACTGCGTCGATTCCCTGGTGTGTTATAAGATAGTTATCTATCTTAAGCGTTAATGGATGTATAAAATCCTCGCTGTCGTGAATTGAGATAACATCGAAGTTTTTGCCGTTATCGTGCTCAAACCTTTTTATTGATGCGTAAACGTTATTGAGGTTATCGGCCTTTGTTGTGGGGCCGTCGTGTGAGTTCACGCAGATTACAACCTTGTTGTTCTTCTGCGCGATACGTTTAACAACTTCAAGTGTCTTTGTGTCATTAGGATAAATACCCACGAATATAGTGAAGTTGCTGTACCTCATTTTGCTTAGCGCGTAGGTGAGCGTTCTGCCTATTACCTTGTACTCGCGCCATGCGCAGATAACAAGAGCTATCGAGTTTTCACTTGCTGCCAGCACGTCATCAACGTTCGGCAGGCTCCTGTTATACTTCCAGCGGTTGAACCAGTAAAGCAGGTCAACCATTACATCGTCAATTCCGCTTACTATCAGCAGGATTGAACAGATCCAAAGTAACACTGTGAAAACTTCTTGCATATAATTTTATTTATACTTTATAAATTTTTTTAAACTTTGCGAAACGCGCTGCTCTTGTTTACGGAATCTGCTGCTTAAATCTCTTTCCAGATATTGAAAACGAACCCTGCTTTGATCTGGAATGAATTTTTCCTGTCTCCGAAGAAATAAATTTTGTAGGTTGGCTCAAGGAATATCACCGGGAAATCCATTACATTAGGCTTGAACCTGATGCCTGTGCCAACTTCGAAGTAATTGTTATAGTCCACTTTTCTGCCGTCAAACTGTCCTGATTCAAACAGGTAGTTCTCTACGTATGAATAACCTTTAGTGTGGAACCTGATGACCTGCTGCAGCATTCCCTGCAGGAATGCGTTCTTATATTTATAATCATACATTGCCGCATAATATATATCAAGGTACAGGCTGGTTTTGGAATTTTTATCAGCTTTAAGCTTTGCATCACCAAACCTGTTGAAATACACAAGCATCGGCTTGAAGTTTATTTTGTTTGAGTCAAGATCTATCTGCCTGGTGTACCCGATCCTGCCTTCAAAAAACAGGTTTTTCATCAGGTAGTATCGCATGAAAAAGCCGATCTCTACAAACCTGTCATTGTATATCAGAGCCTTGGTGGATCTTGAATCAGCGTACACATCAAGGTAAGGTCCTAAAAAGAAGTCCGGGCCTATACCGAAATGCACATGGCCAATGAGGTTTGCTATATAATTTTCCTGGAATGAATCGTAAAAGTTATGGAAATATATATCGAGATACTTTTTTGATTTGGATGACTTTTGTTTAAGTGCGAAAGAGCCGGAAAGATCCAAACCGGTTGATTGCTCTGAATTGCCTGATGAAAGCCCTGTGGCTTCCGTTTCCGGCAAGTAGCTGTAGTTCCCTATTCTCTTGTTTTCTTTATCCTTAAGCTTTAAGGATACTTCATTTTTCCCGAAATCAAAAGAGGAAGAATTGCGATATGTTTCATTGCCTGCAATTCCCTGGGAAAAGCAGAAAGATGAAAATACAGCAAGAAGAAGAAGAAAAATTGGGAGTAATCTCTTTAACATTTTTTTAGTTAATGATTCGAAAATAGCTGCTTATTTAAAGTGTTACTTTACTACCAAGCCATTTAAATGCTTAATAATATTTACTTATACCCCCATTACAATAATAATCAATTTTTTCCTAAAATCAAACTGCTCTTTCGTTTGGGGTACACTAAATTAGCGTGTTCGGTTACTGTTCTCAATACCACTAAAACGGTATATATGCCGAAAATCGCTAACTGACTGCGTGTGTTTTCGCTAAGAATTGCTAAAACACACAAAAAATCATATTTTTGTATATGTCATTAAAGATACTTGCTATTGAATCTTCATGCGATGAAACTTCTGCTGCAATTCTGGATAATGAAAACATCCTTTCTAATGTCATATCATCGCAGTACTTTCACAAAGAGTATGGAGGCATTGTACCCGAGCTGGCTTCCAGGGCACATGTAACTACAATAGAAAAAATAACAGACGAAGCATTCCGGCTCGCGGGAATCTCTCCGCAGGAAATTGAGCTTGCCGCAGCTGCGCATGGACCCGGATTAATTGGCTCTCTGCTCGTGGGACTCAACTTCGCGAAAGGATTCGCAGTTTCACGCAACATCCCGTTTGTTGGTATAGATCATATCGAGTCTCACCTGTACTCATCTTTTATCGGCAGAAGCGAAGTCGATTATCCATTCATAGCATTGGTAGTATCAGGCGGGCATACGATAATTTTCCTCGCTGAAAGCGAAATACAATACAGGGTGCTGGGAACAACACAGGATGATGCAGCAGGTGAAGCGTTTGATAAGGTCGCAAAAATGCTGGGACTTGAGTATCCAGGCGGGCCGCTGATAGATAAACTGGCAAAAGATGGTAACAGCGATTTCCACAAATTCCCCGTTTCGCATATTAAAGAAAGTCCGTACGATTTTTCCTTCAGCGGAATCAAAACTTCTGTACTTTATTACCTGAAGAAAAACTTCCCTTCCGGAGTAACAGGCAGCGACCTTAATAATATCTCGGCGTCATTTCAAAAAGCGGTTATCAGCTCGCTTGTAAGTAAAACAATTAAGGCAGCAAAAGACCATAACATCAAACGGATATCAGTTTCGGGAGGAGTTTCGGCCAACTCAGCTCTTCGTGCAGAATTCAGCAACTACGAAAAAGAAGGTTACACTATCAGCTTCCCGGAAAAGATATATTCAACGGATAACGCCGCTATGATAGGTTACACCGCATACCTGAAATACAGGGATAACAGCACGGCAATTCCGACAAATGCCCTGCTTGAAAGCGCATACGCACGGTTCAGATATAACAGCTAATCCAAAACAGCCTTCAAAAAAAATCAGCTAATATTGTCCGAAAAAAAACAACATAGAGCAGTAATAGAAGTCGACCAGCAGCTACTGAGTGATATTTCAGACCTCGTTGGCAGCAAGTCAGAAACACTGCTCAAAAATATCCTGGCCGATATTTACCCTGCGGATATTGCGCTTATTATAGATAACCTGGAAGAACAGGAAGGCCTCGGGCTGTTCAAGCTTCTGGATGATGAAACGCAGGCTGAAGTGCTGCTTGAGCTTGGCGAATACCAGAAGGAATTCATACTTGACCACCTCTCGACCGGTGAGATCAGCGGGATAGTTGGTGAGATGGATTCCGATGACGCGACCGATATCATTGGCGACCTCGAGGAAGATAAGGCCGAAGATGTGCTTGGGCAGATGGAAGCCGAAGACTCCAGCGAAGTTAAGGAGCTGCTTAACTACCCTGAAGACTCCGCCGGCGGTATCATGCAGAAGGAGTATGTTACTGTTAATGCTGCAGACTCTATTAACCGCGCCGTTGAGATCATCCGTGAAGAAGCACCGGATAACGAGCACCTGTACCATGTTTGGGTAACCGATGATTCCGGCAGGCTTCAGGGAATTGTATCGCTGAAAAAAATTATTGTTGCGCTCGATACACCTTCGGTTATCATGGCGGATATTATGTCTACCGAGGTAATTTCCGTTACAGTTGATACTGATAGAGAAGAAGTAGCCTCGATTATGAGGAAATATGACCTTGTATCTGTACCCGTTGTTGATGAGAACCAGAGAGTTGCGGGAAAGATTTCGTTCGATGATATCGCCGAGATCATGGAAGAAGAGTTTACCGAAGATGTAGCAAAGATCGTCGGTTCTGATGCAGAAGAGCTTGAAAGCAAATCGCCGTTCCAGGTTGCATGGCTGAGGCTTCCGTGGGTTCTCATTACGCTCGGAATTCAGTTTCTCGCTGGTGTGGTGATAAATTATTATGATGAAACACTCGCAAAAGTCCTGCTGTTAACTTCGTTCATGCCGATCATTTCGGCTATTTCGGGCAATACCGGTTTGCAGGCTTCAGCTATGACAGTTCGCGCGCTCGCAACAGGCGGCATATCCCTTAACCGATGGGCTGAACCGGTGAAACGTTCACTGCAGATAAGCCTCATAATTGGTTCAATTTGCGGCTTAATTATTGGGCTTATAGGGGCGTTCTGGTTCGGCAAAGCAATATTCGGTGTGGTTGTTGGAATTTCTATGCTGATCTCAATCAATATATCAGCATTTGTCGGCACTACAACTCCCCTGCTTTCCAAAAGAATGGGATTCGACCCGGCAATAACCGTCGGCCCATTCGAAACAGCATTCCAGGATGTTGTAGGTATTACGGTTTTCCTTACGCTTTCAACTTTTGCTCTCAGGTGGCTGCTTTGACCGGCTGCATATTAAATTGTAACAACGATCAGAAAAAGTATATTTAAATACCTCATCCCCGCAGATATTGTAACGCAGAGCATGCTGCTGATACTTACATCTATATTTGCGTACCATAACAGCACGATCAGATTCTGGTTTGTGTTCTGTGGGATTAATTTGGTTTTGATATGGTTCATCTGGCGGCTGGCTGATTCATACGGAAGAAAAACCGAATCAGTTAAGGATGAAAATATCAGGAACAGCTCTCCCCTCAAAATACTGCGCTATTGGTACGGTGTAGCAGCGATACTATATATATTCAAGCAAGTGTATATAATCGTATTTTCGCTTAAGCCTATGGACTGGGATAGTGTATTTATGCGGATGGACTTCGGTTTGTTCGGACTGAATCCGACTCAATGGGCTTACCAGTTCGCAAATCCATACCTTACAGAGTTCCTGCAGATCGTTTACCTGTATTATTACCCTATGATAGTTGTGTTCGGGCTGGAATTATATCTCGGGCACAGGTATAAGGAATTCAAATATACCATATTCATTCTGTTCTTCAGCTTCTTCCTCAGCTATATACTCTATCTCTTTTTTCCGGCAAACGGGCCGCGTTTCCACCTGCATGATTTCTACTCAATAAACTCGGAGCTGCCGGGAATATTTTTAACCGAACATTTGCGGAATTTCATAAACTTCGGGGAGTCAATACCGCCGGGGGTGGTTAACCCGCAGGACTATGTACAGCGTGATGCGATGCCAAGCCTGCACACCATCACGGCATTTTTGATAATGTACCTCTCTTTCAAGTTCAGGTCAAAATCATTTTACTTCTACCTTCCTTATTTTTTCTGCATGGTTGCGGCTACAATATACCTGAGGTATCACTACGTAGTGGATATTTTTGGCGGACTGATAATCTGCGCCTTTACGATAATGATGGGCATGCTTGTTTACAGGAACAGGGAAATCCTTACAGTTAAAAATACCTGAAAACTATTTTTTGAGCAACTAGTCCCGGAACCAATGGCTTTGTTCGTTTAACTACCCCGCTTGTCCCGTCAATTATTACCAAGAATCCGTTACTGTGCCACAATCCCAAATACAGTTCATTTGCGCTTGATTCATAAGCAATAGTCTGTATATTTTCTACTGAGGCAGCGGTGTATATTTTAGTGAAGACAAAAGTACCTGAATTAGCGGCTGCAAGCCATACTTCATTCCCGCCAACGACCGAATAAAAACTGTTCTGTGTTCTAAATTCAAGCACATTGATGCCAAATGATGCTGAAGGTACAGCAAATGAATCAGTTATAGTTACAGTTGGCGGATCTACTCTGTAAATATTTTTGTTAGTATTTGTCGAAATAAAAATTCCGTTCACATTGTAGATCGCACTCACAGGCACAGCAGGAAAGAACTGCTTTGTTACCGCATAGTTAGTTTCATCAATAAATGCCGTTGAGGGTTCGTTATTCAGCGCAGATCTTGTTACAATGTACTTGTTGAAACCGTACAATACGTTTGCCGGATTGCTCCCAACTTCAACCGTATCCTTAATAATATTAAAATCCAGATCGAGCACTGTAATATTCGTACTGCCTGAATTGCCAACAACAATTCTGTTGTTGTTTATCGCAAATCCTTTTGGGGCATTCCCGAAATATAGTGAATCTTCTATACCATTGCTTACTGGATCAATTTTATAAATTGTTCCGTTACTTCCGGGGTTTCCGCTGGATGTTAAGTATATTTTTCTGTCTGAATTCAACTTCATATCACCCGGGTTGCCCTGTAGTGTCTTTCCGGAATTAAATGTTCTGAAAACATTATCAGTAACCGAATCCCTGGCAGCATCATAATATGCATAATCAGTGAATGCAGGCGCGCCATAAAGTATATAAGCCCCCGCCAATGGATTACCGGCTGAATTATTTACTGTCGGCCCCTCTGAATCGCCGCATGCAGCCAGGATAATAGTAAAGCAGAGCATCAGGCTATGCAAAATTGATTTTGTTATGGAGTATTTCATCTTAAGGTGTATTAGAATTTTGTATGAGGATTTTTTTTGAATAATGGTTTTCTTTTTTTCCGTTTCACGTTTGACGTTTGACATTTCACGTTTGACGTTTGACATTTCACGTTTGATGTTTGACATTTCACGTTTGACGTTTCACATTTCACGTTTCACATTTCACATTTCACGTTTCATGCCCGACTTCCGTTTTCTGAAAATTTGGAAGTTTTGACATTTGGATTTTGACATTTGTCATTAATACTCTATTCCTTTTCTCGCCTGTATGCCTTTATCAAAATAGTGTTTCACTTTCCTGTTCTCGGTAATCAGGTCAACGCGTTCTTCAAGTCCCTCAAACAGCTTATGACCGGTCATAATAAGCTCGAACCTTCTGTTTTTATCGTACAGGTCGAGAATTTCAAATACATCCTTTTCTTCTATCAAGTGATAATTTGCTGCGGCAACAAATTCATCAAGCACCAATATATCCTGTTTGCCGTTAACGATGAGATCTCTTACGATACCCAGAGCGCGCTTAGCTTCTTCAAAATCCTCTTCTGCGTTTTTGAAGCGGAAAGTGCCGTCTTCATTCATACGCTCGCATCCGCTTGAATATATTTCAACAGGATAACCTTGTTCTTTAAGCTTAAGAAATATCCGGCGCTCGAAATAATGCTCCTTTGCCTGGTCCTGCCCTTTATCGAACTCCACAATAGCCACGCTCATCCCGGCGCCTAATGCGCGGAAAGCGAGTCCGACAGCGGCTGTAGTTTTTCCTTTGCCGTAGCCGTAATATAAGTGTGACTGGTGTTTTGCTTCGTCAGGGAGCTTGTTGTATTCTTCCAGGACCTTTTGAACTTTTTCGCGGTACTTTTTGCCGCCGGCTTTTTTCGCTTCTTCTATAGAAACCTTTTTACCGCCTGAGAGATTTTTACCGCTCATAAAGACTGGTCCGATCTACTTATCAATTGTAAAATCTATTGTGATGGTTTTTCCGCCCAGGTCAAGCTGGCGGTAAGTTACTTTGGCAAGATCCAGCATTTTTTTTGATGCCTTAACGCTGTCGGTCTCTTTGTATTTATCAGAGAGGTAGATTATTTCTTTTACACCGGATTGGATTATCAGCTTTGTGCACTCATTGCAGGGAAAAAGCGCTACATATATCCTTGAGCCATGCAGGTCTTTAGTGGAGTTAAGTATGGCATTGGCTTCGGCGTGTACCACATAGGGATACTTAGTCTCATTGGTTTCCTCAGAGGTTTTGCCCCAGGGTAGCTGGTCGTCATCACAGCCAATTGGGAATCCGTTGTAACCGATACCAACTATCTTATTGTATTGGTTAACAATGCATGCGCCGACCTGCGTACTGGGATCTTTGCTCCGCTTTGCGGAAAGCAATGCGATCCCCATAAAATACTCATCCCACGAAATGTAATCCTGTCTTTTCATTTCACTTTCCATTCCCGCGCAGGCGGGCTTTTGTCAATCCCGCTCAGGCAGCTTTTTGTCATTCCCGCAAAGGCGGGAATCTCCAGTTCCAATTAATCCATAATCACCCATATAAAAATAATCTCAACTCAGTAGCACAGACATTTAGAAGAGCACTTTCGTGACCTGTCTGTGTAAATCAATCAAGCATACTTCTTCAACTCCTCATTCATCTCTTCAAGGGTGCCGTCATTTATCACGGTATAATCAGTATAGGCAATCGGGCCTCCCTTATCAAGCTTCTCTATCTCGCTGATATCCCTGCTTTTTGATTCATCATTAGTCAGCGGGCGGAAAGGCCTCTTCAGCAGCCTTTCATACCTCAAAGCCTTGGTTGTATATATCGTCAAGAGCTTAAATGCTTCGCCAAACTTATCCTTCAGTATTTTGAACTCTTCCCATGAGTAAAGGCTTTCAACCACCACATTGTGTTCCTTCAGAAATTCCTCTATAAGCGGCAGACTCTTAACAGCCATTGCTCCCATGCCGAATTCTTTCCGCAAATTTTCGCGGGTAGCCCGTTCATTGGCTTCGTTGACCTCAAGTCCCAGCCTTTTCATTTCATTCATCACAACTTCACCGAAATAAACGCGTTTAAAGCCCTTATCAACAAAGAACTTCACAGCCTCGCTTTTTCCTGATCCGCACATGCCAACAACGGCAATTATTTTATTCAATTAAATACCTCGCTTTGGCAGCAAAAAAAATTATTCAATAACGGGTTCGAATTCTGTTCCACCCGTTTTAAGCATCTTCTTTACATAGGGCAGGCATAGCCTGCAGTTTACACCAAATGTAACATACTCTCTAAGCTTATCCGGTGTGCTTACACCGTGCTTCTCTGCGATCTTCTTCATCTCTGAAAATAATATATCCGAACAAACACATTTTATGACCATTTGCTCCCGACTTATAACTTCCTCAAAAAAACCGGGCAAAAATCGTAACCATTTGGCCAGGTCACAGAGCCATTATCTAAATATACTTTGTTAAAAAAATCAATATCCCTGAGATCAGCGGAAATTCCTCCATCAATAAATGGCTTTATATCAATATTCTTAACCATCCCATCATCAAACTGTATATTAATTGAATAGTCCCCTAATGGTTCAACTTTGATGATATCGTGTATGATCGATTTCTCTATTGTACTCATACAAGCGGGTCAATTTTATTTAATATCTTTTTTTCTCTTGCCAAATTCCAATCGGTAATCAGTTCATCCCTGTGTTCGGTGGCCCATTCAAGTACCAAAGAATAAACTCTTCGTGGAAGCCTTCCCTCTTTAACCTCAAGTGTTTCGATCAAGATCTCAGCCTTATAATCATTGTATTCTGCGTGAAAATGCGGTGGAGCATGTTCATTGTAGAACATCTTAATAATTATACCAAGAAATCTGCTTATCTCCGGCATCTTATATTAATTCTTTTTCCGTTCTTTCATATGCCAGTATCGGGGCAAGCCATCTTTCAATCTCCTCAACAGGCATGTTCTTCCGGCGCGCGTAATCTTCAACCTGGTCGCGGTTTATCTTGCCTACATTGAAATACTTTGATTCAGGATGCGAAAAATACAATCCGCTCACCGCTGATGCAGGATACATCGCAAATGATTCAGTAAGCTTAATACCGGTATTCTCTTCCACTTCCAGCAGGTCAAAAATTACCTGCTTTTCGGTGTGGTCAGGCTGCGCGGGATAACCCGGTGCAGGCCTTATGCCATCATATTTTTCCGCTATCAGGTCTTCTGGGCTTAAGTTCTCATTTTTCGAGTAGCCCCAAAGCTCCTTCCTCACCATTTCATGCATCAGCTCGGCAAATGCCTCGGCAAGCCTGTCTGCAAGCGCCTTGGTCATTATGCTGCTGTAATCGTCATGCTCTTTGTGGAATCTTTCAAGCAGTGATTCAATGCCAATACCCGTGGTAACTGCGAAGCATCCGATGTAATCTTTTATACCGGTGGATTCAGGCGCTATCAGATCCGAAAGTGCATAATACGGCTCCCGGTTTGTCTTCTCTGCCTGCTGCCTTATTGTATGTAAAACTGCAATTGTTTCCTTGCGCTTATCGTTTGTGTAAAGATTTATATCATCACCCTCGGAGTTGGCCGGATAAAATCCAACCACTGCATTTGCCTTAAGCCATTTGTTTGAAATTATCTCATCAAGCAAACGGTTAGCGTCATCAAAAAGCTTTTTGGCTTCACTTCCGTAGTTTGTGTCGTAAAATATCTTTGGATACTTGCCCTTCATTTCCCATGTCTGGAAAAACGGGGTCCAGTCGATCCTTTCTCTTATCTTCTCAAGCGGGAAATCTTCAAAAACCTTATTCCCTGTAAAGCTTGGCTTGGTGATCTTCGTACTCTTCCAATTGATCTTCAATCCCCTGCTGCGCGCTTCTTCAATTGTAAGGAATTTTTTATTATCCTTCCTGCCCTTGTGCGAAATACGCATTCTCTCATATTCCTGCTTAATGGAACCGATAAATCCTTCGCGGTTATCCTTGTTCATTAAGCTGCCGGCCACTGTTACACTGCGTGATGCATCGAGTACGTGAACTGTTGGGTTAGAATAATTCGGCGCTATCTTCACTGCGGCGTGTATCTTCGAGGTAGTTGCACCGCCGATAAGCAGCGGCACTTTGAATCCCTGCCGCTCCATTTCCTTTGCAACATGTACCATCTCGTCGAGTGAAGGCGTTATGAGTCCGCTTAACCCGATTATATCAACATTCTTTTCTTTTGCTATCTGCAGTATCTTATCAGCCGGCACCATCACACCGAGATCGATAACTTCGTAGTTATTGCAGCCAAGCACGACGCCAACGATATTTTTACCAATATCATGAACATCGCCTTTAACAGTTGCAAGAAGTATTCTGCCGTTGATGCTTGATGAGCCTGCGGCTTTTGCAGCCTCAATATAAGGTGTAAGGTAAGCAACGGATTTCTTCATAACCCTCGCGCTTTTTACCACCTGCGGCAGGAACATTTTTCCTGCGCCGAACAGATCGCCAACAACATTCATACCGTCCATTAACGGACCTTCGATTACATCAAGCGGCTGTGGGTATTTTTGACGCGCTTCTTCTGTGTCAACTTCAATAAACTCTACAATACCTTTAATCAGCGCGTGCTTAAGCCGCTCTTCTACGGGAGCATCACGCCACTTGTTATCCTGCTCAATTACTTTGCCCTTTGTTTTGATGGTATCCGCAAACTGAACAAGCCTCTCTGTTGCATCAGCGCGCCTGTTGAGCAATACGTCTTCCACCAGCTCCAGCAGGTCTTTGGGTATCTCATCATAAACTTCTATCATACCCGCGTTAACAATGCCCATATCCATTCCCGCTTTGATAGCGTGGTAAAGGAATGCTGAGTGCATTGCTTCCCTTACAACATTATTGCCGCGGAAGGAAAACGAAATATTGCTTACGCCGCCGCTTACTTTTGCCAGCGGCAGATTCTCTTTTATCCACTTAGTCGCCCTTATATAATCAACGGCATAATTATTATGCTCATCAATACCGGTTGCAACAGTTAAAATGTTCGGGTCAAAAATTATGTCCTGCGGCGCAAAGCCGACTTTTTTAGTCAATATATCATAACATCTTTTGCAGATCTCGATCCTTCTTTCGTAGCTATCAGCCTGTCCCTGTTCATCAAATGCCATCACAATAACTGCTGCGCCGTAAAGCTTAACCTTCCGGGCATGCTCTATGAATTTCTCTTCACCTTCTTTAAGGCTGATAGAGTTAACAATTCCTTTTCCCTGCAGGCATTTCAGGCCAGCTTCGATGATCTCCCATTTGGAAGAATCAAGCATAACGGGAACTCTTGCAATATCCGGCTCAACGGCAGTCAGCTTAAGGAATTTCTCCATGGCGGCAACGCCGTCTATCATACCCTCGTCCATATTAATATCAATGACCTGCGCACCGCTCTCGACCTGCTGAAGCGCAACACTTAACGCCTCTTCATAATTCTCTTCCCTAATCAGCTTGGCAAACTTTGCCGAGCCTGTAATATTTGTACGTTCACCGATATTTACAAAATTGGTTTGCGGCGTAACGTTCAGCGGCTCAAGTCCGCTAAGCCTTAAATACTGCTCTACTTCAGGCAGCTTTCTGGGCGGAATATCCTTTACAAACTCTGCTATCTTAGCGATATGGTCCGGTGTAGTTCCGCAGCAGCCGCCAACCAGATTCAGGAAACCGCTTTCACCGAATTCCTTCAGGTAAGCGGCCGTTTCTTCGGGCAGCTCATCATAGCCGCCGAATGCGTTAGGCAATCCGGCATTTGGATAGCAGCTAATGTACATATTAGCCTTTTCCGAAAGCTCTTCGATGTACGGGCGCATTTCTTTTGCGCCAAGCGAGCAGTTAAGCCCGATGCTGAAAATTCCGGCATGCGCAACAGAGTTCAGGAACGCTTCTACAGTTTGGCCTGAAAGCGTTCTTCCGCTCATATCAACAATTGTACCCGAGACCATGATTGGGATCCTCTTTCCAATTCGGTCGAACAGCTCGTTAATGGCAAACAGCGCGGCTTTGCAGTTGAGAGTATCGAAAACTGTTTCTACAAGCAGCAGGTCAACTCCGCCATCTATCAGCCCTTTTGCGGCTTCCTGGTATGACTCTTTGATCTGTTCAAAAGTAACAGCCCTGTAGCCCGGATCATTTACATCTGGAGACATTGAAAGGGTTTTGTTCATTGGCCCGATAGCCCCGGCAACCCAGCGGGGCTTATCCGGCGTTAACGCTGTGAATTTATCCGCGGCCTGTTTTGCAAGGCGCGCGGATTCAAAATTCATTTCATATACATATTCCTGTGTATTGTAATCTGCCTGTGAGATCGAAGAGGAATTAAAAGTATTTGTGCCAACTATATCGCTTCCTGCCGCAAGGTACTGCTCATATATTTCTGATATGATCGCAGGCTGCGTTATGTTCAGGATATCATTGTTGCCCTTCAGGTCATTTGGGAAATCCCGAAACCGCTCGCCGCGAAAGCCCGCTTCATCAAGATTTTTCTTCTGGATCATTGTGCCGCGGGGGCCATCCAGCATTACTATTCTTTTGCTTAGCTCATCTTTTAATCGCTCTATCATGAATGATGTTTTATTTCCTGATCTTTGCTTCTTTTAAAACAGCAGATGTACCTGCCAGCCTTGTCACCACTTCATATATGCCGAATAAAGCTGCGGAATAGAACAGGTCGCCTGCAAGTGAATTACGGAAGAACGGGATAGCCATTGTGTAGCACTCAGCCAGTCCTTTGAAGTTCATTTCATACATCATTCCGCTTGTCCACACGCCAAAGTTGGTAAGCAGGAAGAAAAACACTGAAGCAACAAGTGTTGAGGCGAAAATGTAACCGGCCTTGCCTGCGCCGCTTCTGTTCTCGACTCTTTTCTTGAGCCAGAGGCCGATAAGCGCAACAACAGCAAATGAGCCGTAAACCCATTCAATGCCTGCGTAGAACCCGATAAACAGGTCGCTTAAAAGCATTGCGGTGATTGGCAGTATGAACGCGAATTTTTTATCCATATACACGCCGGCAAACAATGCTATTGCCGCTATCGGCGCGAAGTTCATTGGATGGGGAATCAGCCTTGAAAAGGCAGCAAACAGTATAAGAACTGCTGCTATGATAAAGTTTGTCATTTTAGAGTTATTCATTTAATGATATTCTCCTGTATTTAGTATTTAATATTTATTTCTGTTTTGAAATTTCTAAGCGGCATCGGGTAGCCCGGCAAGACGCTGTAGCTTTCGTTTAATAAGTTGTTGGCTATGAACTTCAGTCCGACTTCAATATCTCCGGCCTGAAAGCCCAGCCCTATATTTCCGTCAAGGACATCATACCTCGGAATGAATTCCGTATTTTCAAAATTGGTATATCTCCTTGTGGAAAAATTGTAAAACAGGCTAAAAGATACAAATTTTATAAATTTACTTGTAGTCAAATAATTCAGCATAATTGAAGCTTTTAGCATCTCTTTTGGCAGGTAAATAAGCTGCTTATTGTAAGAAGGGTCTCCCGGGTAATCTTCGTTTTTCTTCATAGCGCTGCCAAAAGTATAATTTATAGCGGTTTGCGTTGTGAGCTTCTTAGCCAGTGCAAACACCGAGCGCAGGCTTACATCAATACCTTCGCTTCTTACTTTGCCTACATTTATGGGTTTCCATATTGCTGCCGATTCAGGCGTCCACAAAATGCGGTCTGTTGTATTGATATTGTAATAGGATATTTCAAGCTCATGTTCGGCGGCCAGATTTAGCCTGTAATAGATTCCTGCGTCAAAGCTGATGGAGCGCTCAGGCTTCAAATCCGGATTGCCGATATCCTTCCAGTAAAGCTCGTTGAATGTCGGCGCGCTGAAGTTGTTGCCAAAGGATGATTTGAAATGCAGGTCAGCAGCTGCAAATGGTTTGATATTCACTCCAAGCTTGCCTGTTACAACATTTTTGGTGTTAATGTTGGAAAAATGGTCATACCGCACGGTTGGGTAGATAGTGAAAACCGGCGAGCCCTTTCGCAGGAATTCGAATTTCCCCGCCCATAGAGCAGCAGCCTGGAATTGTTTGCCTTCATCGGTCTCATTGCTTGTGATATTACTGAACGATACTTCAGCGCCTGCATCGAAGCTGTAATTCTTCTCAGGCACAAAGCTGAACACATTTGATGCAGAATAATTATTCAGCCTGTAGAAGCTGTTGATGGGCGAAGAAAACCCAAATGTTGCCGGATCAAAGTATTTCTGCAGCGCGTTGCGGTATCCAAGTGTTGACTTCATCGTAAGAACACGAGAGATCCTGCGAAACAGTGAAGCGCCCGAAAAAATATTTTTATCTATCTGCCTCGCTATTCCCGTAGCATAGCCGATGTCAATCCCGGGTACTCCTCTTTCGAAATGAGTATAGTTAGCAAACAGTTCCAGCATTACTTTATCACTTTCGGAAAAAGTTAAATCAGCATCGAATGACTGCGTGTTATAGTCAGAGTTTTCCCTGTTCCTCAACACTTTGTTAACACCGCTATTGAGGTAGTAATCAAAATCATTCTTTGCCCTGTTATCCGAAAATGAAATGCTGTAGCCGGCGGTTGAAACTCCTTTCAGCCTGAATCCCTGCGAGAATCTGCCGAAGAAATTTTTTTGACCGTAAGAACCTAAACCTGCCTTCAATGTGAATCCAAACGGCGCGGCAGGAACATTGGTTTTGGTGATAATATTAATTACCCCGCCGATAGCTTCGCTGCCGTAGAGCGCCGATGAACCGCCTTTGGAGATCTCGATGCGTTCAATATTATCCAGATCGTAAAGTGAAAGATCGACCTGAGCATTCTGGCTGCTGTTAAGCCTGATGCCATTCAGCAGGATAAGCGTATGCTCGCTTTGAGTGGCATTTAGTGATATGGTCTTGGTGCCGGAGTTAAATCCGTAATCCTTAACATACACTGCGTCACTCAGTTTCAGCGCATCCGGCAGCGAAGTGCCGTTAAGCGATGAAATGAACTCCCCATCCATTACCTGAATCTTATTTGGCGCGGTAGAGTTTGTCATCTTTACACGGTTTGATTCAACAACTATCTCGCCGGTAACGACGCTATCCATCCTTTGCGAATACAACTCCCCGCAGAGAACAGCTGCCATGAGAAGAACAAGTATATTGATGTAACATCTCATCAATTATATTTGAACGCCATTTTCTTAGGAAATTTTCCGCCAATATCCGGAAAGGTATTCAGCAGGTTTCCGCTCAGATCATACACCCGTACTTCACCATTTGCCGTGCCGCTTTTGGAATTTGCTATATATATTCTGTGATTGATCCTGTCGAACGATATTCCGTAAACATCATCTGTGCCGGTGAACTGGATATTGAATGAGGGGTCTATAGTGCGGGTCTGCACATCCACTTTGTAAACCCTTTTGCCCACATTGGAAGCAAATGATGTATCTGCAACCCCCAAAACCAGCAGAACATGAGAGTCCACAGCGATCATTGAGCCTATAGCAGGCTCGGGTATGGACATTGTCATGGAATCGCCTATGGTATTGAACTGCTGGATTATTGAATAGATCTTTTTGCCGGAATAGGTTGAGATGTATATCCTGTTCTCGCCTTCTGTAACACAAACCGGCGGTGTATCAAAATAGAATTTGTTGACCTGGTAAGTATTTTTATTAACTATTGCGACAGAGTTTTCAAAAGTATAGCTCTGCTTGGCAACGTAGAGATAATCGCCGTAAAGAACGATATCAGATGGATTGCTGCCGACCCGGATGGAATCAGCAATTATATTCAGGTTATTATCAAGCACAGTAATATGATCACCGGCTGTATTTGTCACATACAGGTTGCCGTTATATTCACCCGCTGCTGAATATGGATTCGTGCCGAAATTGCGCGAAGTTATGAGCTGGTTTGTTGATGGGTTTATCTTGTAGATCGTACCGGCCTGTCCGTAAGTTCCCTGGGATATGACAAACAGGGTGCTCCCGTTTAGCAGCATCCCGTCTGGTGTTGAGTTGAGCGCCATACCGCTGTTTGAATTCTGGAACACATTGGCATTCACAGTACCGCTATCAGTATTTATAAATGCATAGTCGTATGAGGTTGGCTGACCGAACGAGCCCTCGTAAAGAACGAAAACTCCTTTTGTTGTAGTGACCGGATTATTGTATACAATTTCTTCTTCACCGCAGCCGGTAAAGAAAACAGCAATAAAAAATGAGGTAATAAAAAACAAAAAAACTGATTTGAACTTTTTCATATTTCTCCCGATGAAAAAAGTTAGTTATAAAATTGGTTTGTTACAAAAACAAAACTCCCTGCTTCTAAATGACACGGGAGAAAACAAATACATGGTCATATAGAGACAGGGAGTCCCAATTTTTTCAGTTAACATGTAATCTTTGCCCTCGAAGATCATTACAGAAGATATTTCCGGCAGGTCTCCTGGCTTAAGAGCAATTAACGGTAAGTCTTCCCATCAATAAAACGATAGTGACGTAACAAATACCGGTCTTCTCTATTACAGTTGCGGGGACAGCCCAGGATTATTCAGTATTTTGAACAAGCTTCACCTGGTTCCCTATTATTCACCATTTAAGTTAAGTGAACCGAAAATAATTCTCCGCTTTAAGCGGAAGTATAACAAAGAGCTGTTTTACAAAAATAGGGAAATTAATGTTAAAGAGAAATGGAGAATATTCAGACCGTAACTTCTCAAATTTGTCGTGCTGAGCGGAGTCGAAGCACAATAGTATGAGGTTTCACCCTTCGACTTCGCTCAGGGTGACATATCTCATCAGTATTGAATTTGAATATGGGATATTACAACACACCCCGGCACTAAAGTGCCACCCCTCTCAAGAGGGGAATTATTCCATTCCTGTTTCCCAAACTCTGATTAGGGAGAAGATTAGCAAGTTGAATGCTCCTCTCTCCTCTCAGGAGAGGGGCCGGGGGTGAGGTGATAATCAAAAGATACTCGGTCACGATATTCGTAGCACGAGGGGATTAACAAGCAATGCTCCCCTCTCCTCTCTGGAGAGGGGCCGGGGGTGAGGTGATAATCAAAAGATACTCGGTCCACGAAGGTCCAGTTTCGTGCTAATTCGTGAAATTCGTGGATAAAATTTTTGGTCATTTCTCTACCCTATTTCTAAATTTCTTATCATTTTATTATTTACGATATTTGTAATTACACAAATTGGGAGGATTTGGCTTTCAAAACGCAGAATTTGATGAAATTTGAAGAAATGGAGCTGTCGGGATTCGGGAAATATCCCAAAGCTCTTTGCAAAGTTACTCGGCCAAACGGCATTAACGAAGTGCTTGAGTGTTTGAAGTCCGGTTCGGTTATTTCCCGCGGCCTTGGCCGCAGCTACGGCGATGCTTCGGTAAACGATAAAGGCATTGTAGCAGAATCATTGATAATGAACAAGTTCATATCTTTCGATGATACAACGGGTATTCTAAGATGTGAAGCGGGTGTGACGTACAAAGATATCCTTGATACATTCGTAAGCCGCGGCTGGTTCCCTGCTGTTACACCCGGAACAAAATATGTAACCATGGGCGGCGCGCTGGCAAGCGATGTGCACGGCAAGAATCACCATAAAGAAGGATCATTTTCAAGCTACGTTATCAGCTTTAAAATACTAATTGCATCAGGGGAAATTCTTCAGTGCTCAAGGGAACAGAACGCGGATCTTTTCTGGGCAACAGTCGGGGGAATGGGCTTAACGGGTTTTATTCTGGAAACAGAAATTAAGCTAAAGAAAATAAGCTCACCCTATCTTGTGAACAAAGCCATTAAGCTGAAAAATCTGGATGAGCTTTTCTCAAATTTCGAAGAGCACGACGCAGACTACCTGTACTCAGTGGCATGGATGGATATAGTAGCTTCAGGCAGCAAATACGGGAGGAATATCCTGCTGCTGGGAAATCACTGCGAAAGCGGTGAGCTTACCGATAAGCTTCGGAAGAAAGCCGCCGAAAAATATGTTGAGAAGAAAATTTCAGTACCGTTCGAGATACCGTTCACAACTCTCAACAAGCTTTCAATTACCCTTTTTAATAATGCCTACTATATGAAGGCAAGATCCAAAACAGACTTCCAGCATTACGATAAATATTTCTATCCTCTTGATTTCATTTTGAACTGGAATCATATATACAGCAAAAGCGGGCTGATACAGTACCAGCTTAACATTCCCGAAGAATCAGGCAAAGATGCCGTGGATAAAGTGCTGAAAAAAGTTGTAGCTTCAGGCGGCGGGTCATTCCTTGCCGTACTGAAAAAAATGGGCGACCAGGACGGGATACTATCATTCCCCTTCAAAGGCTACACACTTTCTATGGATTTCCCGGTCAAAAAAGGAATTATAGAAATGTGCAAAGAGCTTGATGCCATCGTGCTCGATCACGGCGGCAGAACATACCTTACCAAAGATTCAATTCTTGACGAAAAGACATTTAAACAGATGTATAACGGATTATGGGAAAAGTGGATGGATATAAAGATAAAATATGACCCGGAAAACAGGTTCACTTCAAACCTTGGCAGGAGGATAGGCTTATGTCCCTCTTAGTACTTGGCGCAAACTCGCTCATAGCACAGGCTGCCGCCTCGCATTTTGCGGAAGCAGGGCATGAAATTATTTTTGCCGGCAGGAAACAGGATGAACCTGAAAAGTATGCAAATGATTTCAGCATACGCTATAAGGTAAACTGCAGGGCTGAGTATATTGACGCTTTGGACTACCCAACACACAGAAAGTTCGTGGAAGATGTGCTGGCAAAGACCCCGCAGCTTGATAATGTGCTGATTGTTTTCGGATACCTTGGCACACAGGAAAAAGCGCAGGTTGATTTTGATGAAGCGCACCGGATAATAGACACCAATTTTACTGGGGTAGTTTCAGTCTGCGAGCTTATTGCGGCAGAATTTGAATCACGCAAAAAAGGCAATATTGCCGTAATATCATCCGTTGCTGGCGATAGAGGCAGGCAGAGCAACTATATGTACGGCTCGGCAAAAGGCGGACTAAGCGTATATTTATCCGGACTCCGCAACAGGCTCTCGAAATCGGGTGTAAATGTGCTGACCGTAAAACCGGGATTTGTGAATACACCGATGACTTACGGAATGCCGCTTCCCAAACCGCTGGTTGCATCTCCGGAAAAAGTTGGCAGGGATATTTACAAGGCGATGAAAAGCGGGAAATCGGTTAAGTACACACCTTTTTTCTGGTGGTGGATAATGAAGATAATTACTTCGATACCTGAATTCATGTTTAAGAAGATGAAGCTGTAAAGAAGCAGTATGTTACTCAAAGGATGCAAAACTCATCCGATGACTGGATTACGGAACTCCTCAAGATATTATGTGGCCAGTCATCGGATGAGTAAAGAACACAAACGCATTTTTAAGCTTTCGCTCGTGGGTACTCGTGGCACGAGGGATACAACGCAGGTTTTTTTCGCCTTCTCCCCTCTCCTCTTAGGAGAGGGGCCGGGGGTGAGGTGAGAATCAAAAAGCTGCTCGTTCCACGAAACGAGCTAATAACTCATCCGATGACTGGAATACGGAACTCCTCAAGATATTATGTGGCCAGTCATCGGATGAGTGCAGAACACAAACGCATTTTTAAGCTCTCGCTCTTGGGCATTTGTGTCACGAGGCAAAAAATATAAATAGAATTTTAGAAAACTAAAGATATACCACACTTCGCTCCCCTCGCCTTCGGAGAGGGGCCGGGGATGAGGTCAAAAGGAAAATTCAAATGACAAGAGGTCCAATTTCAAAGTTCATGGAGAAGCACTACCTCCATTTCAATTCTGCGGCTATGATGGATGCAGCCAAAGCATACGAAACCCATCTTGCCGAAGGCGGAAAGATGATGATCACACTTGCAGGCGCAATGAGCACAGGCGAGCTTGGCATTTCACTTGCTGAAATGATCCGCAACGACAAAGTGCAGATAATCTCTTGTACAGGCGCAAATCTGGAAGAAGACCTGATGAACCTCGTGGCTCATTCACACTATAAACGCGTTCCAAACTACAGGGATCTGACCCCGAAGGAAGAATGGGATCTTCTGGAACAGGGGCTAAACAGGGTTACCGATACCTGCATTCCCGAAGAGGAAGCTTTCCGCAGGCTGCAAAAACATATCTATGAGCTTTGGAAAGATGCCGAGACTAAAGGCGAAAGATATTTTCCGCATGAGTACATGTATAAGATGATCTTAAGCGGCGTGCTGGAGCAGTATTACGAGATAGATCCAAAAAACTCATGGATGATCGCGGCCGCAGAAAAAAACCTGCCTATAATTGTGCCGGGCTGGGAAGATTCCACAATGGGCAATATCTTTGCATCATACTGCATAAAGGGTGAGCTTAAGCCATCAACAATGAAATCAGGTATTGAATACATGGTTACATTAAGCGAGTGGTACAGGAAAAATTCCGCAGGCAAAGGCGTTGGATTCTTCCAGATCGGCGGCGGTATTGCCGGCGACTTCCCGATCTGCGTAGTGCCTATGATGTACCAGGACCTGGAATGGCACGATGTTCCGTTCTGGAGCTACTTCTGCCAGATATCGGACTCAACCACAAGCTACGGTTCATACTCCGGCGCTGTGCCGAACGAAAAGATCACATGGGGCAAGCTGGATATTAACACTCCAAAGTTCATTGTAGAAAGCGACGCAACAATTGTAGCGCCGTTAATGTTTGCATGGATCCTTGGCTGGTAGCCACAAAGCAGTACATGTTTTGTAAAATATAGAATAATAACGAAACTTTTATCCTAAGTTAGTATATTTATATATTGTGCTGTGAATTTTCAGAGAAAATGATTGGATAACAAAGTAAAGACGGGTACTTCGAAGCTGGCAATTGTATGGCTGATAGGATTTGAGCTGTTTGTTCTCTTCTTCATGGAAGCCTACAAGTACTGGCTTAACTCCACGTACATATCGATGCTTTCCCGGAGCTTTCTTTCGAGCTTTTTTTCCGGATTCAACATCTTATACACGGGCAATCTGTTCTGGATCACCATCTGCCTCATATCCATCATAGCTATTGTGAATATTTCGATGCACTCGGCAAAGGTGAACAAAAATGCCGTACGCGCGCTGGTAGTGCTTTCTATAGTTTCGCTGCTGTTCCTCGCATTTGCATTTTTCCAGGGCAGGATACCACGCGAAACTTTTTATGAGAACCTCATCACCCTTTCTCAGAAGGGCGTGCAGACCATCAGCCTTTCCATTTTTTCAATGCTTCACCTGTTCATTACCGTTTCAGCATGCGTGATCTCATTCTCTGTGCTGATGAAGTTCTACGTTTTCCGAAGCATCTGGATAACCATTTTTATACTGCTGGCAGGCTATGGAGTTGTATTCCTGTTTGCGTATAATTATAAAGATGATACAAAAACACTGACCGAAAGCAAAAAGACTGTTGATGCAGGCACGGTGCTCGGCGCGGCAGTATGGGGCGGTAACAGGCCATCCCCGGTTTTAAGAGAGCGTATTAACAAAGGATACGAGCTGTTCCAGCAGGGTATGATAAAGAATATTATACTGACAGGCGGCGGCGCACCGGGCGAAATGACCGAAGCGGAGGTCTCTAAAAATGAGCTGCTCAAAAAAGGTGTACCCGAACGCAATATATATATAGAGAACAAATCCAATTCTACCCTTGAGCAGATATCTTATCTGAACAATAACCTATATAAAAAGAACAACTGGAAGGAAATAGTCGTAATAAGCGATAACTTCCACCTGCTGCGAACCAAGCAGATATGCAAGTTCTTCGGGATCAACGCTTACACGGTTTCTTCTGATACGCCGCTCTCGACCGAATCTTCATTTAATTTCTGCATCAAAGAGAGCTTTGCAGTAATTTTGTTCTGGTTATTTGGCATAGGATAAGTTATTTTTGTAAGATGGCATTAACCAGAAGATATTTACGTGAAAAAGCCCTGCAAACGCTCTATGCATTTGAGCTTACAGGCGACCCTATCGACCAGGTTAAGTTTCAGCAGCTTGAGGAGCTTGATAAAAAAGACGACAGGAGATTCTGCGACGACCTTATAAAATATACGGTAGAAAATGACGAGAAGTATGAAAAAATTATCAAGGAAACTGTTGATAACTGGGACATGGAACGCATTGCATTGATAGATGCCATTATTATCAAAATGTGCCTTACCGAGTTTTTCCACTTTGAAGATATACCGCCCAAGGTATCAATAAATGAATCTATAGATATAGCAAAAGATTTCAGCACGCGTAATTCAGGCAAGTTCGTTAACGGCGTTCTTGACGCGATACTTGAAAGGCTGCAGAAGGAAAAACTGATCAATAAAAAAGGTAAAGGGCTCATAGGCGGCAGGAAACACGCCGTTACCTAAGCGCTTTCCCGGTAAATCTAAATTTCAACCTATGGATAAACCGCTTAAGCCGGGTAAGTGGCTTACAAAAGAAGTCTTCAACTGGTCATTATTTGATTTCGCCAATTCAACCTTTGCAACAATTGTAGTAGCTTTCGTTTACGCAATATATTTCAAAAAAGTAGTAGCAGGCAACGAGCCCGTTGCCGACCTGTACTGGTCAACGGCGATAAATATATCAATGATACTTGTCGCTGTGCTGAGTCCGGTGCTCGGGGCTGCCAGCGATCACTACGGCAACAAGAAAAAATATCTCGCTGTATTTACCTTCCTCTGTATAGTTTCAACTGCCTTCCTTTATTTTATAACAGAAGGCATGGTGGTGTGGGGAATGATACTCTTTATCCTTGCTAATATAGGGTTCCAGGCCGGGCTTGGATTTTATGACGCGTTCATCAAGGATATCTCGGAAGCAAAGAACTATAATAGAGTTTCCTCGCTGGGGTATGCTGTAGGTTATCTTGGCTCACTGGCCTCGCTGGCGGTGGTAATTGTGCTGCAGGATTCACCACGGCTCACATTCATTGCATGCGCGGGAATGTTCCTTTTCTTCTCGCTGCCTATTTTCCTCTTCGTAAAAGAAAAAGTTAAGCCTGTTTCAGAATTTGAAGGCAGTAACTTTCTTTCAGTGGGATTCCACCGCACCAAAGAAACCCTGAAACATATCAGCCAATTCCGCAATATCAGGCTTTTCCTTTTCGCTTATTTCCTTTATATAGATGGTGTTAATACCATAATTTTCTTTTCGGCAAATTTCGCCCAAACAACACTCAAATTTGATATCCCGGACCTGATACTATTTTTTATCATCGTACAGGTAACTGCGCTGCTGGGTTCATTTCTTTTTAGCTGGATAGCCGACAGTATTGGAACCAAAAAATCAATAAGCATAATAATAATCTGCTGGGCTGTATTAACCTTATCGGTATTTTTCGCTAACGATAAAACTACATTTCTGGTAATTGGCGCATTTGCGGGAACATTCCTCGGCTCATCACAGGCTTTATCGCGCAGCTTTTTCGGTTCAATGATACCATCGGAAAAGAAAACCGAGTTCTTTGGATTCTACAGCCTGTTCGAGAAAACATCTACAATACTTGGACCATTAACATTCGGGCTCGTTTCATGGATAACAGGCAACCAAAGGTATGCCGTTCTTTCTATAATCCTGTTCTTTTTGCTCGGTTACTTTATATTCCGCAGGGTTGATGAGCCAAAAACCGCATTACAAAATGAAAACCCCGCCACAAGTGACGGGGTCTGAAGATTCATAATATTTAACTCTTACTATTTTTTACCTATAAAGAATGTAACACCTGCATAAAGCTGGAGGTACATCATGTTCCTGTCTTTTGAAAGATTGGCGCTGAGCCCGGTATCTTCCTTGTCGTTGATATAAAGCTTGTTAACTTCTGTGGAAAGCTGTGAATCTTTTAACAGGAGGTTTGGCAGTTTATATTTAACGCCGAATGCAAGTCCGAATATCCTTGTAAGCCTGCCGTTAATGCCTGCCCCAAGCCCGATGCCGAGCCTTGCTGCCTGTTTGTATGTGTATGAAACTTCTGTACCTGTTGATGACGGCGTCTGGCGGTAAGTGCCGAACAGCATGTTCAGGCCGAAATCGAAGTTCACGTACGGTGTCCATTTGGTTTTGTTTACAAAAGCGTATTCAAATCCAAGCGCTGCGCTGAAATTATGCAGGAACATTTTGGATTTGCCCGGAACTGTAGTTGTGACTGCCGTATCTGCGGGCCAAACCTTCAGAATGTTCGCGGGAATGTATGCATTGTTGTTATCGCTGTTAAGGAACAGGTCATAGCCCAATGAAATATAAGGCCTGATGGTTCCTTTTTTGTTTGTGACAAGCTTCATGTAAACCTGGCTTCCGAATCCGGACTTAACGCCGTAGTTCTTGAACTTGAACTGCTCACCCATTTCGCCCATCATGTTTGGCAGTGGCTGTGAATATGAAAAATTCCATTCCACCATGAAGGCAGCGGGTTTCTTCAGTGAAGACGATTTAGTCTTTACCTGTGAATAAGAAACTGCCGAAAACAAAAACATGAACAAAAGTAAAAAAACAGTAGATTTTGTTATTCTCATTTTTTTCTCCTATTTAATGAAAAATATCAGTATTTATGTGGAATAAGTACTAAATTAACAGAAAAAAATCCTAAAATCAATTTTTTACAGCGAAATTTTGCCCAAAACAAAAAACCCCGCTTACACGGGGTTTTAAACAAATTTCTAGCTTCTTAAAGCTTTATTTCACCAGAATCAGCTTTTTTGTATCAGTAAAGTTCGATTTATCGCCGTTTACGCTGAGCCTGTACATATAAACACCGCTTGGCAGGTTGGATGCGTTGAAGTTGATCTTGTACTCGCCTGCTGTGAGGTTCTCATTAACAAGAACTGCTACTTCACAGCCAAGTACATCAAATACTGAAAGCTTGGCGTTACCTGACTGCGGAATTCCGAAGCTGATGGATGTAACAGGGTTAAACGGATTCGGGTAGTTCTGATTTAGGCTGTATACTACTGGTACAGAATTACTAACCGACTGGATACCAATTGTAGTATTGGAATCTACCATTTTCATAAGGCTGCCTGTATTGCCAACTGCCCATGCGTATGTTTTGTTACCTGCATCAATAGCATCCATATGGGTAAGCTGATCAGTCCCCGAAAGAGAAATTGAGAGCGACCATGTGGAACCATTGTTTGAGCTTTTTCTTACTTCGTTCGTTATGCAATAGTACCAATCACTGGAATTTCTTATCCATTTCAGATTATGTATTTCATCGGGTACCGGCAATGTATAAATCGAATTCCAACTGGAGCCGCTGTTGGTAGTTCTGTATATTTGAAAATCAAATGCGTCAACATAACAGGAAGCTAATGCATAATTATTATCATCTCTGAATTCTATATCAGTAACACCGTATCCATTCGGGTCAGGTACTGTCATTGTATTCCAGTTTGCTCCGCCGTTACTTGTATAGGCGATTTTCGAAAGCAGGCAGTTTGCAGCAGTGCAATATAGGCCGAACCAGGCGTGATTACTATCCGTTACCGATATTGACCTGCCATAGCCAACCACATCCGGTCCGAAAGAGGGCGAAAATGTTGTCCAGTTTTCTCCAAAATTTGATGTCTTATATATCCTAAATGTGGAGCCGGGACCTGCTGGCGGGTCACAAAAAATATAACCGTACGCAGGATCTATCCTGGAAAACTGGATATCGTTAATATACCCGCCGCCTGCGTCAATCTGCAATATCCAGTTAACACCGCTATTAGTTGTCCGATATATTTTCCCCGTACGCGTGCCAACGAATGCATTTAATGAATCGGTGCCTGCAATACTTACACATGAGAGAAAACCGAACGGTAAACCAATTGACGGCCTTTTTTGCCATCCGGAAGGTGTTCTTAGGGCAACCAACTGAGTGTCGTTAGTTTGACCGTAGAAACCAATTGCCCAAACCACACCGGTATCTACAATTGATACATACTGAAAATAATCAGCTGGATACTGCTTTTCAATATACCAGCCTGAAAGGCTGGTATATGAAATTACCAATAATAAGATCAGTTGTTTCATCATTTCATTAGAAACATTTTTTTTAAGCAAATACGCATATTAAAAATCATTAATAGTTTTCAACTCATTTGGGATTAAAGTTTCTTGAAATTATGGCTTAATTCAGCGCAACTTGAACAAAAACGTTGGGCCAATTTTAAAACTCGAAAATGAGGGGCTTGTGTTACCACCGCCCCCATAATCCAGTCTACCAATCATTCCCGTTAGATTACATTCAGCAGTTAAAAGGAGATTCTTATATATTTTTACATTCGTGCCAAACAGCAGAAACAGGGTTAAGTTACTTATCTTACCTCATAGAGGGGATTGCTGTACTTTCTTGAAATACTGTAATTGCCTAAACCCGCTCCAATATACAGATCTGCAATCTTAAATATTGATTTCCGAAAACGAAAGTTTATACTGTAAGAAACTGCTGAAATATCTTCTTCCCTATTATACGGTCTGGAAATATTATTTTTGTTCCATAACTCCATTTTAAGGCCAACTATGAAGGAATTGCTTAAACCAAATGAAATCGATGCGTCCCAGATAAAACCTCCGGGAAACCCGTTATCCCTATCCGGCTTAAATCCGGAATGATACCCTGCTTTTGAACTAACAAGTATGCAGTTCTTGAAGTCTAAATCCTGCTGTGAGAATACAATGCTGTTTAGCGTTACTGCGAGAAGGAATATATATTTAATCTTCGAAAGGATCATACCGGTTTTCCTGTTACTTCATTCTAAAATACAGCGTTGGACCAAATTTGAAACTTGTGATCCTCGCAGAAGAAGAACCATCCAGTGAAAAACTCACTAACCCGGAGTGGGAAAGCTCTGCATTAAGGATCATGAAGCCTGCGATCTTCCAGCCCGCTCCTATACTCACACCGGCATGAAGATATTCATTTTTATCCGCATTGTAGGTACTACCTGACATGTAATTGTAAGATATCTGATACTGCCCCAGCCCTGCATCGGCATAAATATCTAGCTTTTTAAAAAGGGTACGCCTGTACTGCACAAAAAACCTGTAACCAACCCCGTTGTAATTTTTATATAGTGTTATATCAGTGAGCGAGGGATTAACCGCAACATTCTTCCTCTTCCAATAGTCAAAATTGAAGCCAATAAGAAAATTTTTTCCTGTGCCAACTGCAACGGATCCGCCAAAAGTAAATCCGTCAGGGAAACCGTTATCGCTTCTGATGAGATATGAAGTATGATAGCCTGCCTTAAGCGAAAGCAATAAGTTTCCGGAATATGAGTCTTGTTTTCCTTGTGCAAAAAGAGTTCCGCCATTAAAGATTAAACACAGAACGAAGCAAAGGCATTTAAAAGGAATTGTTTTCATCGTTTGTTTCAGGAATTAAGTGAGAGCAGATTTTGATCTGTATCGTTTTGCAAATTATTCAGTATTGCTTAATGATATCGCTTCACAAATATAGCACTAAATCAGTATTGGTAGAAATGATATAAATCAGGTTTTAGCTGACTTTTATCCAATAAAAAAACCCCGCTTTTAACGGGGTTTTAAACAAATTTCTTAATTATATCAGCTTTATTTCACAAGGATAAGCTTTTTGGTATCTGTGAAATTGGATTTATCGCCGTTTACGCTGAGCCTGTACATGTAAACACCGCTTGGCAGGCTTGATGCGTTGAAGTTGATCTTATACTCCCCTGCTGTGAGGTTCTCGTTTACAAGAACTGCTACTTCGCGTCCTAGTATATCAAAAACTGTCAGCTTTGCGTTGCCTGACTGCGGAATTCCGAAGCTGATGGATGTAACAGGGTTAAACGGATTCGGGTAGTTCTGTTTAAGGTTGAATGATCCCGGAACTATGTTGCTTACAGGCTGAATACCGATAGGCAGTAATTTGTAGTTAACTGTATCAGGCCTGAAGTTTGTCCACCCATTGGCCCATGTGCCGTTCTGAGCAAATGCGCCGCGGTATGTTGTTGTTGTGAAGAAAGGATCGTTCAATCCGGGTAATGTGAAATTCGCCCCGGTGAGCGCAGGCGATCCTGCTCCCGGTGTGAAAAAGGAAGGATCATAGTTTCCTGTTGCAACGCCGCCATATGGATTTGTTAAAAGAGCTGCAGCGGTTGTTGTGAAGGGCGAATTGTTTGAATTAGTATAGGTGCTTGCGTCGAAGCTGCAGCCTGCGCTTGTTGATGCCGCAAGTGTGTAGCAGCCTGCAAGTACGTTAGCTTTTACCCTTGATGAATCGTTCTGTATTGAACATGTTGTGCCTGAGCCGTCATAGAACATTCCGGTTCCCCATCCTAAAACAACACTGTTAACAATGCTGATCTTAGAGTTCCTTCTTAAATGACCTGCTCTTGTGTAGTTCGGATTAACAACTGATGTATCGTACTGTTTTGGACCAATTGATGTAACATTAGAGAACATCGGTTCAGTTCTCGGAGTGTTGAAGTTAGGACCGTTGTTGTTATCTGATTCAAAACATGTTGAACCGCTTACATCCGCTATGCTTGGTTTCCTGATGCCTAAAAGGAACTGCAGCTTGCCCCTGTAACCGAAATCTGTATCAAATTCATCATCAACAGGGAAATATGAAATTAGGTACCTGCAGTTAACTGTTCCGCCGAACCACTCAAACGAGTCATCGCCGTTATAAGCAACCATTACGTATTCAATAGTAGTGCCTGAACCTACGCCGCCCATTGTTAAGCCGTTTATCTCATTGTTCGGTGAAAGAGCGATACCGGAATACTCTATCCTTACATACCTGAATGTACCTGAATTATCAGCGTCATTGCTTCCGCCATAGTAAACTGAAGGGGAAATACCTTCGATAGCTGCGGTATCAGAGCCTGAAGCAGTGTTAATTCTGGCGCGGCCTAAGATAATAACACCACCCCAGTCGCCTGCGCTTCTGCTGCCAACCGGCTGAGCGCTGGTAAATACGATAGGCGCGCCTGCGCTGCCGTTCGCGTTAATTGTGCCGCCTCTTTCAACAACGAGCGAAGCTTTTGAGTTTTTATCGCCAAAGATCTGTGTGCCTGCGGGAATATTAAGTGTACCGCCTGATTTTACAAATACTGTTCCAAGCAGCAGGTATCTTTTTGTATTCAAAAGTGTTGTGTTGCCTGTAATGTTCCCTGTTAATGTATCTGTCCAAGTGTTTGAAAACACAGCTGAGCTCAATACAAAAACTGAAACAACAGCCAATAGAAATTGTTTTAGCATTTTGATTCCTTTCAGTTTGCTTTGTTGGTTGATTTAAATTTTGATTAGTGTACAAATCTAATCAATATGTGTTAGGGGCTTGATAAGGAATTGTTAATGTACAGTGAATAAATCTTAACTGAAAATAAAAAATCCCGCTAATATAGCGGGATTTATATATGCTGCTTAACTTAATCTTAATATTTGAAGCTCAGGCTCAGCGAATAACCGGTGCCGGCATTGAACTTTTTGAACATTTCATCCTTGCCGTTTACCTGCTGTGTAAAGAGGTAATCCTGCGCCAGAATATCTTTAACTGAAAGCTTCACTTCAAAATTCTTGAAGAGCTTCTGTATCACTGATAGATCAAGCACATCCCTGCCGTTCTCTTCAATATCCGAAAGGCCTTCAAGTCCTACTTCTGAAATTCTTTTGCCGAACCTGTTGTATGATAGGTTAACGCTTGTGCCGATATCGGAGTTATCATAGTACAGCCCCATATTTATCGTATAAGGCGACTGCCCCTGGAGTCTTCTTTCAAGATTGGTAACTGTTGAACCGATACCGGAAAGATCGACTTTGGAATTTATCAGCGATACGTTGGCGTTGATCGAAAAGAACTTGAGCTGTTTTGCTATGAAGCCCAGGTTTTTTCTGGCTTCAAGCTCAACACCGTAATTTTCGGCGCCGCCGGTTGCGTTTTGGTAAGTCTTGATCCTGTTATCACCGCCCGAGTTCGGCACAAACACTTCTTCGATTGGTGAATCAAATTTTTTGTAGAACATACTAAGCGAAAGTATCTCGCCCGCCTGCGGGAAGAGCTCAAACCTGAGGTCATAGTTCCTGATGAGGTTCCTTTTGAGATCAGGATTTCCGATGGTAAAGATCTGCTCAGTGAAATCATAAAAGCTGAACGGCGCAATTTCCCTGAACTCAGGCCTGGAAATTGACTGGTAGTACCCGGCCCTGATATTGATCTTAGGCGAAATGGCGTATGTTAAGTTTAGAGATGGCAGCACATCATTTTTGTTAACATTCCTGTTGATAGGCTCGCCTATCTGGTCAAACGAATTGAGCTTGCTGAGGTTTGATTCCAGCCTTGCGCCAATCACAGTTCTCAGCTTTCCGAATGGTATATCAAGCATCAGGTAGCCCGCTGCAAGGTCTTCGGTTGCAGTGTATGAATCTGACTGGCGTGTAAGCTCGTAAAAGAGAATTTTATTGGTATCAATATTTTCTGACCTGAAAAGCGAATCGGGTGACTCATATATGAGCATGAAATTATTAGCGTCAACAATTTTTGGCGCAAAAAGCCTTGCACTGAAGTTTCTTGAGCTGCGGTTATAAAACACACCGGCTTTGGATTTCACGATCATTTTTTTAACAGGCGCAAATGAAAACTCAAAATTTCCTTCTGCTGAGCGGTTTATATCTTTCAGCATTGAAAAGAACCTTCCGCCGCCAAGTGAATTGGGTTCACCTGTACTGGTCGCAGAGTAGAACCTTCCATCGGTGCCTGTTTCTCTCTGGTATCTTAAAGTTTTGTAATCAGGCTCATTCCTGTCAGCTTCGGAGTATGCCGCGCGCCATGTGATCCTCAGCTTACCAAGCTTGCTGATAAAATGCTCACCGGAAAGCTGTGATGAAAGCATGTTCCTTTCAACAAACTTTGTTGAATACAGTTTTCTATCCTGAGTCTGGGGAGCATAATAGCCTTCCTGGTAATCAGTCTTATCTTCCGAGTTAAAAACATACGTATTTTTGAATGAGAACTTATTGTTCTCCCCTGCGCGGAAGCTCATGTTAAGCAATCCCCCCCAAAGAACCGAATATTCTGACTGCGAGCCTTTGTACTCCGATTCGATCAGGTCATCGCCCTGGTAACTTCTTCTTTCGGTCTGCTTTGAGTTAAATGAATTTGAATAAGTGTAGGCGCCGAAAAATCCGAAATTGTTTGATTTACCAACAAGGAAGTTGTTGCCAAGTGAGAGCTGGAAGCCTCCGTTAAGCGGAGCGGAAGATTTTTCCTGCGCCCAGTTATTTGAAAATGCCTTACTGAATGTTTTAACTTCCTGTAAACTGAAGTTGGACGAAAGCACTGTCTGTCCCGGTATTACGGAAGGCAGCTCTCTTGAGCCATTATCCCTGCCCGAGTTAAAGAAAAGTATCTTAGACTCACCTGCGGTGTATGAAAGGAAATCTTTCCCTGTTGTAATTGAATTATACGAGCTTGATGTGGTAAAATTCACTGAAAGCTGGTCGGGGAAATCTTTGGTGGTAACCTGCACAAGTCCGCCTGAAAAATTACCGATAAGATCCGGGGTATATGATTTTGATATTACAATATTATCAAGCAGGTTCGAAGGAAATAGGTCGAATGAAAACGCTTTTTTGTCGGGGTCAGTACTCGGGAGTATAACACCGTTCAGCGTTGTTGAGCTGTAGCGCTCGTTGGTACCCCTTACGAATACGAATTTATTATCAACTATTGAAACGCCCACAACCCTTTTTAAAACTTCAGAGCTTGTTGCATCTGATGTTCTTTTGATCTGCTGGCTTGAAATACCATCCTGAATATTTTCAGCCTTCTGCTGTTTCAGCAGTAAAGCCGCGTCATTGTTCTGTATCCTTGTAGCTTCGATTGTTACTGTATCTGTGAGTGTTCCCTCCGGCTGCAAAACAAAATCCACATTTACAACTTCGCCGGGCTTTACATTTACTTTCATATCCTGCGCAATGTAACCCACATACGAAGCTTTGATGTTCAGCTCGCCGCTTGCGATATTTTCAAATGTATATTTGCCGTCAAGATCGCTCGCTGTGCCCTTGTTCACCTGTTCTATCTTCACAACAGCATCAGGCAGCACGCTGCCGTTTGTGCCGTCTAGCACTTTGCCCGTTATCTTACCTGTTTGACTGTATGAAGCGGTTGATAAAAGTATCAGGGCGGAAAACAAAAGTATCATTCTTATTCTCATTATTTTGGCTTTATAACCTTCTTTAATATTCTTTATTTACAAATATTGCGAAATAGGATTAGCCGTATATGAGAGATATGTTTGGAAAGTATTAAGGAAATATTGCGAAAACGGGGAATGCGGGGGATATCTTAACTTAAAGCTAACAGAATGCCGGCGCTCTTAATTTTAACGGCTGCAGCTTCTTAACAAAAAGGGCGGATCTTTAATCCGCCCTTTGATTAATACGTGATGTGTTTATAGCTATACTATTGTACTAAGATCAGTATCCTTATATTTTTTGTCTTTAAAATACTGCAGTATCTTTTTGAACTCATCGGTTTTAAAGTACCCCGGTATGTTCTTCATCTTTGACCTGTCATAATTAAACTCAATCTGCTTGCCGTCCGGTTCAATAAATACGGTGGTAGGATAACCCGTAACTTCAAAATAAGATGCCAGCTCGGTTTCGGTATAAGTTTTTCCGTTATACTTTATTTTTCCGGTTCCTTCAGCATTCAGCTTCACAAAAACAAAGCTCTCTGCAATTAGATCCTTCACGTCTTTATTGCTGTATGCTTCTTTATCCATTTTTTTGCACCATCCGCACCAATCTGTGTAAACATCAACTATGAGTATTTTATTTTCACTCTTAGCCTGTGCAAGCGCGTCTTCAAAAGCGTTCTGCGCTGTTGTTACCGAAGCTGCCAGAAGCATTACAAACACCGCCAAAAACCTGAATTTTTTCAATTTATCATTCCTTTCTGTTACAAGCTATTTAACTTTGGCAGGTGTAGATTTAGTTCCAAATCGATTTTACAAAGTTATAAAACTGCTTATCTTATCAAAAGCATAGCCCGGCTCAAGATCCCTCATGCATTTATGCGAATTCGGGCATTCTGTAATTTGAGTTAAATTGCAGCCAAGGCATGGCAGCCCTTCATTCTTTATGACTATAGAATTTTTACTTAAGGGACCCTGTAATTCTGAATTCGTCGGACCGAAGATCGCCGCGGTATTCACACCGCTGACCCAGGCAATGTGCATGGGACCCGTATCGTTGGTTACAAAAAGTCTGCACCGTTTTGCAAGGGAAGCCATGTATTTCAGTCCCGCTTCGGGAATAAGGAGCGCACGCGGACCTATCATAGCCTGCAGCTTTTCAGCTTCCTCTTTTTCTTTGCCGTAACCCCAGAAGATAAGTATTTTATACTTTTCAGGGAACATCTTTGCAAGCTCTGCGAATTTTTCGGGATACCAAACCTTTGTGGGCCACGTGCCCGAGGGATTCAGCCCGATAACTTCATCCTTCACCAAACCGTTTGAGCGGAAAAAATTATCCGCAAATTCTTCGTGAACTGCATTTGTAACAAATACAGGCTTGCTTGTGATTATTTCAAGCCCCAGGGCACGCAGGGCATCCAGATTGAATTCTATATTATGCACCATACTGCTTCTTGGCTTTACACGGATATTATATGCAAGCGAGCGCCAGTTGAATTTGAATCCCACCCTGTAGGGAGCATCGCTGTTGAATACTATTATAGCAGTGCGCGGATTTCCGAAAAGATCGATTATAAGATCATACTTCTGATGATTAATATTTTTGATGAGGCAGTAAGAGCTATCGCCTTTGCCAATATCAAAAGTCAGAATGCGGTCAAGGAATGGGTTACCCACAAGCACATCTCGGCAATAGCTTTGAGTCAGGAAATTTATCTGCGCCTCCGGGAAGTTATGCCGCAGGTTTTCTATAACAGGCGTGCACAGAAGCACATCGCCAATTGCGCTGGGCTTTATTACCAGAATCTTATGTACTTTTTTCCTGTCGAATTTCAATTGTTATTCGTATCCAATGATTATACGTGTTCAAGTATGATAAAATTATTCTCTTTAGGCTCCGCGGTTGTTCTCTCGGCGTAAAATTCCTTTTCGGGAAACTCACAGTAGTCGTAGAGCGGGCACTTGCCGCAAAGCGGCGCCGCAGAGCGGCATATCTTCCTGCCGAACTTTATCAGCAGCGTATGAAAAAGAAATTTCTTCCCTGCCGGCACACGGTCCTTCATCTGCTCAAAAGTCTTCAGCGGTGATGATGTCTTTACCAAACCAAGCCTGTTGCATACACGGTGCACATGAGTATCAACGGGAAACACATCCCTTTCCATGCTGAAAGCAAGCATACATGCGATCGTTTTTACACCTATGCCGTTATATGCCAGCAGCTCGCTGAAAATCTCCTCATCCGTCATCTTCTTCATGTAGTTGAGGCTAAGCTTGCCGCGTTTTTCCAGGAGTCCTTTAAGCAGTCCTTTAATGGCTGCAGATTTCTGGTTTGCAAGTCCGCATACCCGTATAGCTTTCTTAAGCTTCGCGGGAGGGGCCTTCAGTACTTCTTCCCAGCCGCCGATCTCATCTTTAATATTACGGAAGGCAATATAGCTGGTCTTATCCGTCGTATTTTGTGAGAGCATTGTCGCTATAAGGATATCAAGCGGGTCCGCTTTGCCGGGAGAGCTTCTTTGCCCGGGAAACTCCTTTTGCAGGATGCTAATTATCTCTTCTATTTTCCTGTTGTTCAATTATTCCGGCAGTTCTTTATCAAGGCAGGATGAGGCAATTTCAATTGGCAAGCTATCGCAGCATTTATAAACAGTATATGGCTCTCAGAATTTCAGTTCAAGCTGAAGTGTAAACCTGTTCTTAAGGTCACCCATTATCTCATCGTTACCTGAGCCTATCGATTTCGCCCCGTCTATAACCGTTTCAGCGTATTTAGCCGAGAGCTCGAGGAATTTATACGGCCGGTATTTCAGCAGCAGGTACCACCTTCGTCCCTTGCCGTACATCCCCTGGTTCGATACTACACCGTTGATCTCGTTCTCGTACTCGTATATCCTGGAATCGAATGAATCAGTCTGGAATATCACGAAACGGCCGTCAAGCACAAGGTTATTAAAAACCGTTGCCCTGAAATCCGAAAAGAACAGCATTCCTTTTTGAGAGGTCTGGTAACCGGCATAGTCAACAAACACGTATTCAAACCTGCTGCGAACTCTAAGCTTTTTGAACATGTCATAATCAAACTGTATCCTGTAATTCCTCTGTCCCCTGTCGTATATCTTCTCTTCTTCGATGCCGTATTGGTTGGTTACCTTTATTACATCTTCCTTGGTTTCGTTTTTATACTTGGTGAAAAGCTTCAGGTTGCGGGTCACGTTCCACTCTGTATATGTTAGGAAATCATTTCCTGTGGTTGGAACCGGGTTGTAAAAAGTTGCATAAGGGAATTTATACTGGTCAAAATACGCGTTCACAACAGCGAGCTTACCGATCTTGAAGCGGATACCGGAATAGATACCAAACTCATTCTGCGATGTACCGCTTTGCTCACCGAATCCGTATGAATGAAGCATGATAAAATCCTTGGGGTAGTTGCGCACCATAAATATCACATCTGCCAGCTTGAAGAAAAGGAACTTCACGCCGGTCACACCGCCAACTTTATCGGTATAGCTCCGCGCCCACTCACCGAAAATATTGATGTTCTTATATACTATATCATAGTCAACGCCAAGCGCATTGCTGGTAGTTCCGCTGAAATCATAAAGGCCTTTATACTCAAACGGTTTGTTGTATTCAGACTTATAGTAAGTAAGGCCTATTTTGGTTGTCCCGAGAATTTTTGACTCATAGAACAGCCTGCCGCCAATAAGCTTTTCTTTGCCGGAATTGCGCCTGTTGATCTCTGACTGAGTGCGGTGGTTGCCGTCTTCATAAGAGGAAGAAAGCATGTTCAGAGTTGTATCGATCGATGCATCAATGTAATTATCTGAATAAAAGCCGAACAGGCTTAAGTCACCTACTGATGTACCAAGCCTCAGCTTGCCTGCAACGCCGCGGAAGTACTGCACTTCATTCACGGAATTATATGAATCGATATCGTCGCCTTTTTTCTTTATGCCTGAAACCGCGTCATTGCCTTTTGAAAATGAATACGAGCCCCATAGGGTTATTCCCTGGCCAAACTCAAGCGTATAATCTCCGGCAAGTACCTGGTTAAGTATAAGCGGCGACTTCATTTCGAGAAATCCGCCTACATGATCTGTTAAGCTTTTTTCTCCCGCGTCCTTTTCGGTTAAAAGGCTGCCTGTGAAAGTGTAACCGCCTGTCGAATATTTAGCCAGTAGCCTGTTATAAAACTTCGGGCGGCTGCCCAGATATTTCTGATCGAGGTATCCTCTGCTTGGCTGCAAGTCGTTTGAGAGCCTGGTGCGGAACTCCAGCTTCAGGTTCCTGAAGAAGCTGCCGCGGCTGTTCTTGCTGCTGTTCACTGTTCCAAACTCATCACGTATGAAATCCACGGTTGAGTTCTTAACCATAACGAATTTTTTGATCTTGCCGTACAGGTCGTCATCTATTCCTTCCACAGAGCGCAGCTCTGCAATTGAATAGAACTTCTGGTTCTTTACACGATATGCAATTATGCGCGAAGAAATGATAGCGTCTATATAAGGCACGCGCTGCAGCTCGCCGGAATTCGCAGTGTTAAGGTCGATCGGACTTGCTTCAAGCTGCTGCAGTGTTTCAAGCAGCTTTGAGTCTTCTGAATCGTCCGTCTGGTTTTCCAGCAGCATTTCTATGGCATTGTTATCCCTTACATCAACTGTATCGCCCAAAGTACGCAGAGAATCGCTGCCCAAACGAATGGTATCCGTTTGTGCAAATACATACGTACCTGCAAACAACATTGCCGCAAAAACCGAAGATTTTAAAAAGAATTTCAAGATTTTTCCGAAATTATTCCTAAATATAGAGAAAAATTCTTTATAGTTTTAAGAATATAATTTACCATAGGTGAAAGCTGCTTGTTGAGCCGCAGGCGAAATCCCGCTGGCGGGATCATACCTGCGCCTGCCTGCAACAGACAGGAAAGCAGGTATCAGAAGTAATCCATAATAGAAGCATTGTTTTTCAGCACCGGAAGATTTATGATCTATCGGCTCTCTCCTCTAAAATCCGATAGCACCCTGGATTTGTGTTTCTACCAAAATTCTCTGCTGGATACCTGTTTGCACAGGTATGACAAGCGGACATAGACGCACCAAGAGTTTCCCGAACTGGAGTTTGGGATACAGGGTAAGGATAATTCCCCTCTGGAGAGGGGTGGCACTTTAGTGCCGGGGTGTGTTGATGTTTCTCACATTGTTATTGAGCACCGATTGGTTTGTGATTTATCAATTCTATCTTTTGAACCAAGAGTTTCCCAAACTGGAGTTTGGGATACAGGCTTGAACAATCCTCTCTGGATATATTCCCCACAATCTGCTCCCCCTTTTCAAGGGGGATTGTTATTTCTGTCACCCTGAGCGGAGTCGAAGGGTGGAACTGCATACTTTCGTGCTTCGACTCCGCTCAGCACGACAGGATATATAATGCACAAAGAGATTCCCGAACCGGTGTTTGTAAGAAGTACTCATTTGAAGGGAAACAAAAAAGGAGCAGAAAAAGAAGACCTCCCCGTTTCAGCTTACGCTGAAACACCCCTCCAAAGGAGGGGTTAGAAGCTCTGATAATTTAAGTCCCCTCCTTTGGAGGGGATTTAGGGGAGGTCCTATATGTTAGGCTTCTCTGTGCCGTCAGGAGTTACCTCCT
This sequence comes from Ignavibacteria bacterium, assembly GCA_041917655.1. Classification (GTDB taxonomy): domain Bacteria; phylum Bacteroidota; class Ignavibacteria; order Tepidaquicellales; family OLB5; genus OLB5. The sequence continues at coordinate 84,956 of JAYRXC010000024.1, forward strand.
GACGAATGTTTTTTGTAACTCGAATCGCACGATTCGAGTGCATGCAAGTATAGTAAAAATCCGGTCAGGCGACCGGATTTACATTGACCGCGAAGCGGTTACCCCTTTATAGCACAGTGCCGCATTATCCCCATTAACCTCTTTTGGAGGCGGATTTTAGGGAAGTTACAAAAAAAACGGCAGTCTTTTGACTGCCGCTCTTAAAAAAAATACTTCTGCAATGTGCTCTATTTTATCAGCATCATTTTTTTTGTATCCGTAAATTCATTGGTGGTGATAGAGTAAAAATATATCCCGCTCGATAGCGCCGACGCGTTGAAATCAATATTATACGTTCCGGCTTCGAACCTGCCGTTGGCAAGCAGCGCAACTACTCTGCCCACTGCGTCAAACACTGAAATCTTAACATCAGAGCCCTTTGGCAGGCTGAACCTGATATTTGTCTGCGGATTAAACGGATTGGGATAGTTCTGCGAAAGCGAAAACGCTGTTGGTGTAACTCCTGAAACAGGGTCAACTGCGGTTACGCCCCTGGGCGCAGTTCCTGCATTCAGAACTTCCTTATTGTTATCATTTTGTATGAATGCCACTGTATGCATAGAGCTATCGCGCCAAACCGGGTCAACCTTGTATGTAAACACATACTGGAAGTTGCCTGACGTGCCCGCAATAACCGTTCCGCTTGTATTAGGGAAAGCCTTCCTGAACACATGTTCAAAAACGGTTTCACCGTTTGTGCCCTGCGGCACGGGATTTATCACCCAGCTCTCGATAGCCATTACGCGAAGCTTATAGTTTCCCGAAGGCAGCGTACTTGGTATATTCACCGTAACAGTTGCCCTGATGGAATCACCGGCAATCCTTGTATCAGTTACTGTGATCGAGAGCGGTGCAGGAACCGAAAGCCTGCCGTAAAATGCATTGTTCAGGTTTGCGAGGCTGAATGGCCAAACATCATTCACTATACCGTCAGAATTCAGCCACGGCATGGCATTCATGCCGTAATACGCGCCGTAACGCTCCTGGTTCTGGGTGGGGTTATGCTGGTACATCGCGTCAATACCCGGAAAGCTTGCGTGATACTTGATAGCAATAATAGAATCGCCCTTGGAATCAATATATGATTTCAGAGCGGGATTATTCGCGGCGCAGGGACCGCATGATGCATTTGTAGCTTCTTCAAACAGCACTTTTCTCACGAACTGCGCGTTTGAAGTTGAAACTATGAATAACAAGAAAATGCAAAAAGATAGTCTTATTCTTTTCATGGATTATTGAACTTAATTTGAATTAGGCGGATTGTGAGTCCGCCTTGGAGAATTTTATCACAATATTAATATAAAAGGAAACTTACTACTGATCTTCGTAAACAGGGGTAATCAACATTTGGTGCGTAAAAGTCGTGTTCGGACTTAGACCTGTGATATTATAATAAGTACGGCTTGTTGTGCCAGTACCTATATCAGCTTTCAACGAACCCATTCCCGAACCATTGATAAAGTAATAAGCGTACCAGTAATCCTGTGGACAGTTAGTCCATGAAAGATCAACATAAAGATTAAAAGTTGAAATGCCTGGACCTGTTGAAGTTGTTCCTACAGTTGAATACCCTCCTGGATTTGGGCCTTGCCATGTGTAAATTGAAAATGACCTATCTATTAGAACAGTTTCAACTTCACCGTTATCCTGAGTGACCATCATTCTGGCCGTACAAACCGGAACAGGTGTTCCATCTCCAGTTTCTTTTACCACTTCTTTGAGATCTGTTCCTTGATTATACTGAAAATCAGTTGGACTTTCACTGCAACTCCAACTTAAAAGCATAAGTAACAAAAAAAGCAAAAAAACTGTATTTGACCTAATAAGTTTAGTCATACAGTTCTCCTTTCTTGGGTTAATGAAACATTAATGAGGATGTGATTTAAATAAACATGAAGCATTTCATATCTATTTCAAATATACTCTTAACTCTTTGTCAGGTCACCCCTTTCACCCTTAAAAATATGAAGCAAAAGCGAGCCTAAACCAGCCCGCTTTTTGATTGGTAAAATTATTAGTTATATCAACCTGCAATAGCAGGGCTGCTGAAAACTATTTCACTAAGATCATTTTCTTTGTCTCTGTGAACTTGCCCGTATTCAATGTATAGAAATATATTCCGCTTGGCAGATTGGAAGCATCAAAGAATACATTGTATGTTCCCTTCTGCTGGTTTCCATCTACAAGTGTTTTTACTTCTTTACCAAGAACGTTGAATACTTTCAGGCTTACGTATCCGTTTTCCGGCATTGAGAACTTAATGTTCGTTGTCGGGTTAAACGGATTTGGATAGTTCTGCTGGAGTGTGAATCTTTCAGGTGTCTCGTTGATAAAAGGCTCAACACCAACAAGCATACCCATACGGCCTGAGTTTACAACGGATTTATCGTTGTCGTTCTGAAGGAAAGCAAGTGTATACATTGAAGAATCCTGCCATGCCGGGTTTTTATAATAAGTAAACGTATAGCTTTCAGTGCCCGGTGTAATTGTGATAGGTGTGCCGGTTGCTGAAGGAAGTGATTTTCTGAAAACGTTACCGAAAACAGTTTCACCGTTTGTTCCAGGAGGTGATGTATAGATAACCCAGCGCTCTACAGCCATTACTCTTAATGTATATGTGCCGGCGGGAAGCTCTGAAAATTTAGTTACGTTTACAACTGCTCTTATTGAATCACCAATTCTTGTATCTGTAACTGTAACTGCAGTGTTAACGCTAAGCCCGGTAAAATACTGGTAATTACCCGTCATTCCCGAAAAGTTAAAAGGTGAGCCTACATATGAGTAGATACCTTCCATCTTTGCCGCAGGAACTGAATTGATCCCGTAGTAGTATCTCCTGTCATAAGACTCTGTCGGATTGTGCAGGTACATCGGGTCGTTGCCCGGTGAAGGCCAGCCTACATGGTATGAAACGCAGATAAGCGCGTTCCAGTTATTCTGAATCCATATTTTTAATTGCGGATTATTTGAAGCGCAGGGGCCGCAAGTTGAGCTTGTCCAGTTCTCGAACAGGACAGTCTTTTGCGCCTGTGAAAATGTAATGCCTACCAATGCAACGAGGGCAATTACAACAAGTAAATGCTTTTTCATTTTTAGATTCCTCTCTCTATTAAATGAAGTTTTGGAGTATTTTTTCCGTGTATCCGTTGAAAAACTAATAGATTAAGTTTTAATTATCAAGTCTAATCTATACTGAATTTATCTCTAATCTGTTTCTAATTAATAACGTTGTTTAGGGATAAATTTGGGTTTAATTGTAAAAATGAGCCAAAAATAAGGTAATTTGTTGCTAAATCAGAGCTATTTAATCATTGTCATCTTTCCCGATTTGGAAAAATTACCTGCCTGCAGCCTGTAAAAATATACCCCGCTTGAAAAACTTTCGCCATTGAAATCTACTTCATACTCTCCCGGGGAAAATTTACCTTCAGCAAGCTTTTTAACAAGCTTTCCGTTTATATCAAATATGCTGAGTGTCAGGCTATGTGACGGGTTAACCGGCACTGCAAACCTGATCTTTACTTCAGGATTAAACGGGTTAGGATAAGCGGGATATAATTTATAATTCTCGGGTACTAAGCTGTTAATTGGCTCAACTCCAATAGTCTGGGAGTATTTTATTGTAGTAATATCATAATCAGTAGTGCTATCGAAGCTGATGCCCGTTACAAATATGTTAAAGTTTTTATCAACAGCAGTAGTGTATAAAAAATCTTCAGAAAGCTCCAGCATGCTGTATTCCTCCAGCCAGTGAAGGTCCCCGGTAGGTCCGTATTTCAGCAGCCCGAAAGCAATGTGGTTATCGTGCTTATCAAAACAGCCGCCTGCATAAACATTTCCAAGCCTGTCAACCGCAATCGATGTTCCGTAGTCAAGTCCGCGCCCCGTGCCGTTATATCTTTTCTCCCACAATAGCTGTGCGGTAGGATCAAGCTTGATAGTATAAAAATCTTCCGAGCCAAGTGTATCCGCATTCCTTGAACCGCCGGTAACAAATATATTATTCGCTGTATCGCATGTAATTGCATACGGCAGGTCCTGGTTGTTACCTGTTCCGTTATAATTGTAGATCATAATCACAGCCGCATTTGTATCGAACCTGTAAAGTCCGTAATCTATTCCGCCGGGAAGGTTTCTCATTCCCGCGCATACCACCAATTTATTATCCTTACTTATCATCATCTGAACAGGCACATCATTCCCAACTGCCGTTCCGCTGAATGTATTCTGCCACCTCAGATTTAGCTGCCGGTCATACTTCAGCATGAGTATATCATCAGAGCCGCTGATGGCGTTTGTTTTGCCGAGCACATAAACCGCGCCGGAGCTATCTGTACATATGGTAACCGGCACCTCGCTGCTTTGCAGAGTTTTGCTGAATATGGCGCTGTTAACCAGATTGCCCGCGAAATCATACCGCAATACCGCGGTTACGTATGAACCGTTTGCGCGGCGCATCATTGCCGCAGTATAAACACCATATGCTGAAACTGTAATGCTGTTCCCAATCGACTGATTGTAGGCGGGCGGCATAAAAACCCTGCTCCATAATATAGCGCCCGCGGAATCATACATTTGCGTGACTGTCTTAATGACCTGCGAAGTATCGGCACTGAAGCCGGTGATGTATGAATTGGCGTTGTTATCAAGCCAGGCAGAGTTTAGCTGGTCTACGGCATTACCGTATCCGTTAAAACTGCTCACCCATGAAATGCCGCCTGAAGAATTGTATTTGATAACAGCTATATCAGATGCCGAGGCTAAACGTGTTACAACTCCGTAAACAAATACATTTGAAGCAGCATCAAGCTTCAAGGTATTAGCTATATCGAAACGGTTATCTTCGCCGTTGAACCGGCGCACCCACTCCCTGCTGACCTGCGCGTGAATGACTCCCGCAAGGAGCATAATAAGAGCCAAATATTTCATTCCGCTTTTCATAATATTACCGGCAATATTAGCCAATTAATCCCCTTATTAAAATGGTAAATTTATGGTGTGGGAAAAACATGGTGGTTCTCGTGCAACGAATACCAAAGAGCTATAGCTGCCGCGATACATTCTCCTGCGAAAAGCGATGACTGCGATTACTCTAATTTCGTGGAACGAGTAGCTTTTGATTTTTTACCTCACCCCCCAGCCCCCTCTCCTCGGAGGAGAGGGGGAGAATATGACTTGTTAATCTTTTCCCAAACTAGAGTTTGTACGAAGTACAACTTTGCAGGGAAACAGAGTTAAGAAAATTCCCCTCTGGAGAGGGGTGGCACTTTAGTGCCGGGGTGTGTGCAGGAGTTTAAGAAATTTCGCGGAACGGGTAGCTTCTGATTTTTGGGCGGTTCGCTGTATTTCTGTCACCCTGAGCGGAGTCGAAGGGTGAAACTTCATGCTTTAGTGCATCGACTACGCTCAGCACGACAGAAAATTATATACATAGAATACGATCATAGACCCATTGCCGGGAAGCCGGTTCATGCCAACAAAAAAGGCGTTCAGTTTTGCCGAACGCCTTTAACAAAAATCCAAACAGTAACCGGGTTTACTTAACCAGCACCATTCGTTTTACGCTGGTGAAATCACCCGCATCGATCTTATAGAAATATACACCCGATGCATAGCTTGAAGCGTTGAAATCCGCTTCGTAGAATCCGGCGGCCAGATCGCCAGCGAATACCTGCGCAACTTCATTTCCTATCACGTCATATACCTTAACGGTTACGTTCGCGAATTTGGGAATATCGAACTTTATCTTTGTAACCGGGTTAAACGGATTCGGATAGTTCTGATGAAGCGCGAATATTTTTGGAATGCCTGTATTCAGGTTCTGAATACCGAACGGTACGATTGTATCGAACTGGGCTGTTTGCACTATAACATTAGACATATTCGTTATGGTACCATTCGGATTATTTCCATTGTATGAATTATTACCCGATCCTACCCATCTCTGGAAGTAATAAGTTTTTCCGTTATAAATCGCAGTTGTTGCGGAAACAGAAAAATTAACCGCAGATGAAGAATCATAGAACAGGTTTCCGCCGTTTACCGTAACACCAACAGGCGGTGTTACTGATGATATCAGCTTAAACTGCGTTCTGTAATTACAAGTATAGTTCGAAACATTTGTAGAAATCGTAACATTGTTAATTGTATCCCCTCCATTGCTCCAGTTCTGGAACAGGTATCTCGTTGAACCGAAGATCTGGGGTGAAACTGCAGAAAGCTGCTGAGTTGACCCTATGTTCCATGCGAAAAGCGACGGGCTTGTATATTGCGTGCCGTTAACTTTGTACGCAAGAAGGATCCTGTTTGTATTTACACCAACATAGTTCATGCCAACCAGATAACTTACTGAGGTTTTATGCGATTTGCCGTTACCATTGGTTCCGGTCACTATGATACGGTAATTTCCAGTCGGCACGGCCGCTGTTGAATTAACCTGGACCGTGAAGTTACCGGGGAAAGTGCTGACAGTACTGCCAGATGGAAATGAAACAGAAATGCCTGCATTTGGCGGATCTACCTGTGCGGTTAAATTTACCGGAGAGTTATACCCGGCGGCTACTACAGGGATCGTCATATCATATGTTGCGCTTTGGGTTTGACCCTGAAGTACGGATTTGAATGAAGAAGTAGGTATCATAGTAAAGTTCGCTGTCTTCTTCGCGCCGTTCATAACTTCTGTTCCCTGCTGTATCCATGCTATCGGCATTACTTCTGCCGGATTCCATATTGCGTCTTTGTAGAATTTCTTCTCTACAACAACAGTTTGACCGGGATAAAGATAAACATTTTCACCATTACCGCCGTTAACAAGCCTTCTCATTATATCATAGAACTGTGTTTCGCCATTTGTTCCCGGAGGCGAAGTGTAGCTATGGTGCCTTTCCTGGATAGAAAAATGAACAAATACACTGGGGTTAGGCAGAAGTACTTCGCAATAGATCCTGGCACGTATGAGAATACTATCCCCAAAAGTGCTGTCTGTGAGAATCATTGTTACAGGACTAAGAAGGTTTGTCCTTGTGTCAAAAAGAGACTGCAAGCCGCCGGAAGTATATGGAGAATTTACTGTAATGAGCCCATCCATTCTGGCCTGGGGGATAGAGTTTATACCATAGAACGATCTCCTGGCGTTATTATCATTCGGGTTATAAAGAAAGTACCCGTCATTACCCGGGGCGGGCCAGTTCATATGATAGGCTATGCCGACGACTCTATCGGCATCAACAGAATTGAGCCAAGATTCCATAGCCGGGTTGTTTGAGGCACAGGGACCGCAGGTCCAGCTAGTGAATCTCTCGATCAAAACCATTCTGTCTCCCGCAAGAAATGAAGACGTTATGGCTGTTAAAATGAAAACAATTGTAAATAGTTTTTTCATTTTTAATACGTATTTAAATGTGTGGATTAGTTTTGATTAATTAATAAAATATGAATACTTGTTTAATATTTCAAGCCGAATGATATGATTTAAGCTAACCTGAAACAGCTATTCTGGCTTTCACAATTGCATTCTAAATAGCTATAAATATAGAATTAGATTGATTTTACAATAATTCCTTACAAAATTGCGTACTAATTGGTAAAATTCAAACATTTTCAATAAGCGAGATAAATGAGAAAAGTAAAAAAGCTTCATCTTAAAAAGATCAGGACCACAGAAAGCAGGAAAGACGATAAAGTAAGCGTTACCGGGTTTTCAGTCCGCCCCCTTAAACCGGTGGCAGGTAAACCGGTGATTATCAAAATGACGATTAAGAATGTATCTGAAAAAATGTTAAAAAGCGTACCCTGGCAGATCGTGAAGAATAAAAAAATCCTTGATCACGGCGTGAGGTTCAATCTCGCTGCCGGAGACAGTTTCAAAGTCTCAACAACATGGACAGCCGCAAAGGGCTCATTCTTTATTTACGCTGATGCTGACCCTAAGAATACTCTCAGGGAGCCGAAAATAAAACAGTTCAATAACCTTCCGCAGGGAACAGATCTGAAAGTAAAATAGTAAAATGAAATGGCAGCGGATATGCTGTAAACACCATCAACAGCCGGGGAGGGAAGGCAGCCCTTTCGCCGGAATTACATTTCCTGAAATTTTAAGCATGAAAAAAAACAATGGCAGACCGTAATATTTCACTCAAAACAAAGCTTCGTTACAGGTTCGATAACATCATGGCGCGCGGGCCGATTGCACTCATAGGATGGCTTGGGCTGCTCTCGCTTATACTTGTTTGCGCAGCTGCAATATTGCTCACTTTGTCCGGCTTCACACAGGACGACGGCGAAACAATGGGATTCATCGAAGCAGCCTGGAAAAGTTTGATGAGAACACTTGACCCAGGCACAATGGGCGGCGATACCGGCTGGGGCTTCAGAATAACAATGCTTGGCGTTACGCTGGGTGGTATCTTCATAGTATCGACCCTTATCGGTGTGCTTGCAAGCGGCATATCCAACAAGCTTGACGAGCTTCGCAAAGGACATTCATTCGTAGTTGAAAAAGATCATACCCTGATCCTCGGCTGGTCTGAAAAAATATTCCCCATAATTTCAGAGCTTCTGATCGCCAACGAAAACCAAAAGAACCCTGTGATAGTTATCCTCGGCGAAAAAGATAAGGTTGAGATGGAAGATGAGCTGAAATCAAAAATACCTGACACAAAAAATACACGGGTGATCTGCCGCAGCGGAAGCACCGTTGATATGAACGATATTGAAATTGTTAACCCGCATGAATCACGTTCAATAATAATTCTGGCCCAGGAAGGCAATGACCCTGATATAAGTGTGATCAAAACCATACTGGCTTTGACCAATAATCCCGGCAGAAGGCAGGAACCTTATCATATAGTTGCTGAAATAAGCGATCACAAGAACAAGGAAGTTGCCGAAATGATAGCATCCGGCGAAGTTACGCTGGTGCATACCGAAGACCTTATCTCACGGGTTATCGCTCAGTCATGCAGGCAGTCCGGCTTAAGCGTGGTATATACCGAGCTGCTTGATTTCGACGGCGATGAAATTTATTTCCAGGAAGAACCCGGGCTAAACGGCAAGACTTTTAAGGAAGCAATTATGAGCTATGAGGATTCAGCGGTAATGGGTATCCGGGGGAAAGACGGCAAAACGATTATCAATCCGCCTATGGATACTTTGTTCAATCCGGGTGATAAAGTTGTTGCAATTTCAAAAGATGACGATACTATCAGGCTGTCATCAGGCGGCACGGCAAGTGTGAATCCGGACGCCATCACTACCGGCAGCCCCAAAAAAGCAGATACCGAAAAAACCCTGATACTGGGATGGAACTGCAAGGCTTGTAATATAGCTATGGAACTGGATAACTATCTGGCTGCAGGCTCAATGCTCACTGTTGTTGCCGAAGGCGAAGGAGTGGAAGAACAGATAAATACTCTTAAGCCCAGGCTGAAAAACCAGACAGTAGAATTCAAACCGGGAAATATAAGTGACAGGGAACTGCTTGATTCAATGGAGCTGCATATTTACAATCATATCATCTTGCTTTCGTATTCGGATACAATGCCGGAGCAGGATGCCGACTCGAAATCGCTCATCACTTTGCTCCATCTCAGGAACATAGAAGAAAAGACCGGCAATGATTTCACCATAGTGAGCGAGATGATGGATATCCGGAACAAAGAGCTTGCTGAAGTTACCGAAGCAGATGATTTCATCATCAGCAATAAGCTTATCAGCTTGATGCTCTCGCAGCTATCAGAAAATAAAGAACTGAAGGCTGTGTTCGACGACCTGTTCGATGCGGACGGCTCGGAAATTTACGTAAAGCCCATCACTGATTATGTTAAGACCGGCGTACCCGTAAGCTTCTATACTTTGTGCGAATCTGCTTCGCGAAAAGGCGAGATCGCTATAGGCTACAGGCTGAACGAGTTTTCTCATAATGTGAATAAGGCATACGGCGTTTCAGTGAATCCGAAAAAATCTGACATGGTAACATTTACGGAAAGCGATAAGCTGATAGTTATAGCAGAGGATTAAGGTTTCTGCAACAGCACTTTTTTGAAAACGTCAGGAGTTTCCTCCTGACGAGTGTTTTTTGTAACTCGAATCGCCTGATTCGAGTGAATTTGCGTAAATCAATAATCCGGTCAGCGACCGGATTTACATGTGCTGAACAAACAAAATGCCCGGCACTCTCATACCAGACATTTCTTTGATTATGCTTTTCTGGTTTTAAAACTTACCCACTCAACTACTCACCTACTTACCTACTCAAAAACTTCACTACTCCCCCAATTTACTATTTCACCATTTCTCAATTTCACTATTTGAGAAGCACCATCTTCTTCGTCTCCTTAAATCCATTAGCCTCAACTGAATAAAAATACATTCCGCTTGCAAAGTTCGAGCCGTCAAACTTCAGTTCATTTGTTCCCGCTGTTTGGTAACCGCTATAGTTATACACTTCCCTGCCAAGCAGGTCGTATATCCTGACTGATACCATTGCATCCTTCGGTACATCAAACCGGATGGTTGTCTGCGGATTGAATGGATTAGGGTAGTTTTGATATAACCTGAATGAGGTCGGGAAATTGTTATTCAGTACTGATTGGCTGTTAGATGTAATATTTCTTGTCAGGAAAGCGAGCAAATGTGCCTTATTCGGATTAAGCTTTACAGGTTCATTCGGATCATCCGTCAAACCCTGCAGCATGTTCTCGAGGCACATTTTATTTACCAGTGCATGTGTACCTTTAGGTGTGTTCTGGTTTAACTGGTAGATGTTCTCGTAATCTGTAATTGCTTCTGATACATTACCCTGTTTTACCTTTGCCTTTATAACA
>JAYRXC010000025.1:0-86256 GCA_041917655.1 Ignavibacteria bacterium
GGCATACAAATCATAAGATAAAAATATGCAGGCAATCAACGCTATCGTTCCCCTGCAGCTGGTATAATAATTTATATCAGACCGCTATTTAGGAGACTGCGTGCCTGCTTCATAAAATATAACAAGATAATGCAGCACTTTTAAAGTGACCGCTGATAAAAGTATTATTCTATGATTTTTTGTCTATTATTATAAATCTTTTTGGGCTTTCTATTTAACATAAAAGCGGGAACCATTACACCCTGCTAAATCATTGAAATTATTAATTGTAATCTTTGAAATTTATATATATTTTGCCAAATCTATGAAATTTATCAGTTCAAAAAGCATTGCGGTTTTGCTGCTTTGTTCTTGTATTGCGATCTCTTCCTGTGGTTCTAAAAAAGAAAAAACAGGTAAGGATAGCGATAAGAACAGCGATAAGATAACCGAAAAAAAAGAGAAGCCTGAAGACCGTGGTAACAAAACTGTTACATCGGGTGATGGCAGTCTTGGATGGTACGACCTCGCTTCAGAAAACCCAAAGCTGCTGAAGCTTGGCCCGCAGCTTACGGAAATTTCAGGAATAACCTTCACTCCCGATGACAGGCTTTTCGGCCACTGTGATGAATATGCCGATATTTTTGAGATCGATCCCGAAAGCGGGAGCATCTTAAAGAAATTTTCGCTTGGCGATATGCTGGTGGTAAAAGGTGATTTTGAAGATATAGCATTTGCTGAAGGTATGTTCTACCTGCTGGAATCAAAAGGAAAGCTCTACCGGTTTGCCGAAGGCAAAGACGGCGGGTTTGTGACTTACAAAACGTTCGCAACAGAACTCAGCGCAAAAGACGATGTTGAAGGTCTTTGCTTCGATAGCTCCACAAATTCTCTTTTGCTTGCCTGCAAAGAAACCCCGTCATCCGAATACGGGAAGGATAAGCTTGTATTTACGTACTCCCTGGCTTCTATGAGCTTCAGCTCAAAGCCGCGCTTCATAATACCGTTCAAAGAAATCAAAAATAACAGCGCCGAAGGAAAGTTCAATCCATCTGGTATTTCCCGGAATCCGCTTACTGGCACATTTTATGTTATTGCCGCGCGCGGTAACATGATCATCGAGCTCTCTGCCGATGGAAATTTACTCGGTCAAATGGAGCTGCCGGAAAGTGTTCATCGCCAGGCGGAAGGTATCGCGTTCAAAACAGACGGCACCCTTTATGTAAGCAACGAAGGCAAAGGCAAAACAGCAGTCATAGCTGTATATAAAGCTGTTAAATAAAGCTGATAAATTGAGCTGCATATTTGTTTATTCCTGCTCAAAATAATAAATCTTAAATAAACTTTCGGGGAATTAATGAAAGCAGACCTGTTCAAAAGGCTACTTTCGGTATTGCTGGTTTTACTCTCCTGTACCGTATATTCACAAACTGATCCGTCTTGGTTTTCGGGTTACAAAGAAGTTGTCCCGGCGGCCAGATATGAAGCCGGCTGGCTGCATGAATTTTTCTTCGGCTCACACTGGCGCGATGTGTGGACATCTAAGGTAAGAGTCGGTGTGATTGATCTTGCCAAATACGGAGGGGGATTGACACCGGATGAAAAGGGAGGCGGATTTCAAACCAAGGCGCTGAAGTTCAAAGGCAGTGATGGCAGGACCTACAAATTCCGCTCGCTTGATAAAGACCCTCAGAAAACCCTTCCGCTTGAGCTGCAGGAATCAATCGCGAAAGATGTTGTACAGGACCAGATAAGCTCTTCAAATCCGTATGCCGGATTTGTAGTAAACCCAATCCTTGATGCAGTCGGAGTTTACCATTCTGACTACACACTAGCTCTGCTTCCCGATGATCCTTTGCTTGGAGATTACAGGAAAGAGTTCGCCGGATTGCTTGGCATTATGGAGGTAGTTCCCTCCGCTGATCAGTTCGAAGGCTCCGATAAAGTTATCAGTACATTAAAGCTCTTTGAAAGGCTTAATAAGGAATCAGATGAAAGTGTTGACGGCAGAGAGTTCCTCAAGGCGCGGCTTGTTGATATTTTCCTGGGTGATTGGGACAGGCATAAAGACCAGTGGAAATGGATAAGGTTTGAAGAAGGCAGCAGAAAAGTATATAAGCCCTTCCCAATGGATCGTGACCAGGCATTCGCGAAGTTTGACGGCTTGCTCCCGTTTCTGGCAGAGCAGAATCTGCCGCAATTGAATAACTTCGGGTCAGACTACCCTAATATGCGCTATATGACATGGAGCGGGCGGTACCTCGACCAGCGGTTCCTGACATTCCTCTCAAAAAGCTCATGGGATGAAGTTACAGCCGAAGTACTTTCTAAGCTTACAAATGAAGTTATAGATAAAGCGGTTAAGAACCTGCCGCCTGAAGTGTATAACATCGCGCGCAAAGAGCTTACCGAAAAGCTTAAATCTAGGCGCGATCAGCTGAAAGAGGCGTCTGATGAATATTATGAGCTGGTGAATTCAGTTGTAGATATTTATACAACCGATAAGGATGATTTCGTCCGCATCGGATTCAACGTAGATAGGAATGTTGTTGTCCCCGGCAGCAATAAGGCGTATGAAACACTTGTTACTGTGTTCCGCTCAGCTGCGGATTCAGGAAACTCGAAGGAAGAGATCACAAGGCAAAGGTTTTTTGATAATACTGTGACAAACGAGATAAGAATTTACCTTCAGGATGGTGATGACCGCCTGCTTATCGGCGGTAAGCCTGAAGATGCACCGCTCATTAGGGTAATTGGAGGCGATGGCAAAGACGAGGTAATAAATAAATCAGATGAGACCATATATTTTTATGATGACGGTAAGAAATCCAGGACGGAAGGTAATGTAAATACAGATAAGTATAAATTCACGAACGCATACGATAAGCCTCTAAAGGAGCTGAAAGAGAATAAGAAGACACTTTCAAAGGAAGAGAAAGATAAGCTCGAAGAAAAAATCGGAAACCTTAGGTATGACCCGGTAACACCTCCCGATAGATTTGATAATACTTTTTTCTTCCCTATTGTAAACTATTCTCCGGACATCGGGATATTCGGTGGCGGCACTTTCACGTATTACAAATACGGATTCCGTATGAACCCCTACCTGTATAAGCTTGCGCTTTCAGTTGGCTATGCGCCAAAGAAAGAAGGCATCACGGGCCTGTATGTAGATATTATGAATGATTACCGCGGAATACTGCGCAATAGCTCGCTAGAGCTGCATTTCAGGAAGTCGGGTATTGAAGTTAATAATTATTTCGGTCAGGGCAACCAGTCTGTTCGCAATGACTCGCTTGCAGATGAGGAGTATTACAAAGTAGAGCATGAAGAGCTGTTCTTTTCTCCATCCATAACCTTTCCTGTTAAAGGAAAGATCAAAACCACTTTTGGAGCAATTGTAAAGTATTTCAATGTAAGGAATGAAGATGAACACCGCTCTTACAGCGACTTGAATCCATACGGCGGCAATAAACTAAGCTTGCTTGGAGCATTAGGAAACGTAACGATAGATGGCAGAGATCATGAGAAGTCACCCTTTAAGGGATATTTCGCAACTATCGATGGTTCATATTATCCAAAGGTTTTTAATAATAGCGGCCAGTTCGGCAAAATAACCGGTGATCTTAGGGGCTATATTGGATACAAAGAACGGATCTCGCTTGGTTTAAGGCTGAGGGGTGAAAAAGTGTTCGGCATTAACCCGTTCTTTGAGTCAGCCTTTCTCGGCGGCTCAAAATATCTCCGCGGATTCGCTAGCGAACGGTTCGCCGGCGATGCAAGCGCGCTTGCATCGGCAGAGCTTAGGCTCACGCTGTTTAAAATGAACGTGCTGCTGCCTGAAACAGTTGGAATATTTGGGTTTGTTGAATCCGGCAGGGTGTTCATTGAAAACGAAGAATCGAAGAAATGGCATGCTTCTTACGGCGGGGGGCTCTTCATGTTCATCCTGAACAGGGATATCACATTCAGATTTACGCTCGCCCGTTCAGAAGAAAACAATTATGTCTTCTATTTCGGTACAGGTTTCGGTTTTTGAAGTATTCAGAATCCATACGTAAGTGAAAATCCGTTCAGCCCGGGATAAAAATTCAATCCTCCGCCTTTTTTCCCGTCCTTGCTGCTTCGCATATTCTCTTTTCGCTCACGCTCCCTCTCACGGTTCAGCACAAACATGGATGTGCCATAACCCAGCGCTGCGCCGAAAAAAACATCGCTGAACCAGTGCTTATCGTTATAAAGCCGCGCGTATGCAGTGAGCGCCGCAAAGCTGTAACACACAACACGCGCCCACCATGTATCGATCTGTTCAGCTAAAATTGTTGATGTAGCGAATGCCACTACGGTATGGCCTGAAGGAAATGATTGTGTATCGCCTGCGGAATTGAACCACGAGAATTCGTATTGATTGCCGGATGATACAAACGGCCTGTGCCTGCCGAACATGTATCTAAGGCCCATTATTAAAGTACCGGAGTAGGCCAGGGATTGCAGCATCATTCTGCCCGTTTTTCGAAGCTCGCTCTCGCGCGCCACCAAACCTAAAGTGTACAAGGCACCGCCGAAAATACTGGGATATTGAACAAATCCGTATGCAGTGGGCCCATCCCAGAAATCATGATTATATGTTTCATAACCCTGCCGGGAAATACCTTTGCGAATATCTTTATCCAGGGTTGATGAAAGCACAGTTCCTCCCACAACAGCGGAAGTTATCAGTACATCCTTACCGTTCATTCTGAGCGGCAGGGTTAGATAGCTTCCCCAGTCTGATGCGAAATATTTCAGGTCATTGCCGAGATCCTGCCATACAGTGGTTTTTCGCGGCTTGAAATTTTTTTTGCTGAAGGTGGAATCTGCCTGTACGCCGGTACAAAATACGCCGCATAGCAGCAGGATAAGTATAGTTCTTTTCAACAGGCTTAAATGAATGATTTTTTTGAAAATAATTTTATAAATTAATGCGTTTTGCGCTCATAGACAAGTAAATAATAAATATATCCCGTTGAAACAAGGATTTTCTTCAAAGCTTAAAACAGTATTCGGTGCGGCAATAGTCGGCGCAGTGATCGGTCCGTTATTTACTTGCATAGCATTTGGATTTGATATCGAGCGTGCAGTTAAAGGACTCATCGCCGGTGTTATGATTTCCTTTCTCAGCGCGTTCTTCGAAAAATTCGTGCTTGAAACCAAGTTCAAGAAGCGGAATTTCTCGCTCGTTCTCGCCGTTAGAACAATTGTCTATATCTCGGTTATTTCATTTTCCGTAATGTTTGTTTGGATAGTTCATGAAAGCATGCTCAACTCGCGGGGAGTTATTGCGACCATCCGGCATAACGACTTCAGCAATTTCATGACGCACGTTTTTCCATATATATTCCTGTTTGCGATGGCAATCAGCTTTCTTACAAATCTTGTTATCCAGGTGAACGGGCTGCTGGGCAAGGGAGTACTGTTAAGCTACATCACAGGCAGGTATCACAAGCCTAAGATGGAAGAGAGATTTTTCATGTTCCTCGATCTTGAATCATCCACCACAATAGCCGAAACTATAGGTCCTGTTAAGTACCATGAATTCATGAGCAGCTTTTTCTTCGATATAAGCCAGCCAATAGAGCAGTCAAAAGGCGAGATCTATCAATATGTGGGCGATGAAGTTGTAATAAGCTGGAAAAAGCAGAATTCAGCCGGAGGAGCAGCATGCCTGAGATGCTTTTTCGGCATCAAAGAGAGGATAGACGCGCTAAGCGAAAGATATATTAAGCAGTTCGGGCTGATACCGGGATTCAAAGCAGGCGTACATTACGGCGAAGTTGTAATTGGAGAGGTGGGCGATCTGCGCAAAGAGATAGTGTTTCATGGCGATGTGATGAATACTGCATCAAGGATACAGGGACAGTCAAAAGTTCTGAACAAACAGCTCCTCGTTTCTGAAGAAGCCCTGAAACACCTGAATCTAGACGATGATATGACAAGCGAACCCCTTGGCAGTTTCCGGCTTAAGGGCAAAGAAGTTGATATCAGCATATTCGAAATCACTCTTCGAACAGATTAAATGCTGCTGTATTAAGCTTTGCTTCTGCTTTTCAGATAATCATAAATTTCGTACTGCGAGCGGTGCTGCTCCAGCCCTTCATTGCTGCGGTACATATTTGTCTGTTTCTCATCGATGATCCTTGCCTTTACATTATCGCTCAGCTTAATATTCACAATATCTTTAACCATCTTCTTAAGCTCTTCGTTATATACAGGGAATGCAACTTCAATTCTTCGGCTTAGGTTTCTCTTCATCCAGTCTGCGCTTGAAAGGAATATTTTTTCATCCCCGCCGTTGTGAAAAATGTAAACCCTGTCATGCTCAAGGAAACGGTCAACAATGCTGATTGCTGAAATATGCTCGCTCATGTCCTTCACTCCGGGAATAAGGCAGCAAATTCCCCTAACAATCATTCTTACTTTCACGCCTGCATTGTCAGCTTCGTAAAGCTTCTTTATCATCCTTTCATCTTCCAGGCTGTTAACTTTTATTGTAATAGCGGCAGGCAGTCCTTTTTTGGCGTTCTCTATCTCTTTTTCAATCATAGCCTGGAATTTCTGCCTCATTCCATACTGCGCAACAAGCAGGTGGCTGAATTCATAGCCGGTATTGTTTCCTTCCAGGTATTCAAAAACATGTTCTACCTCGTTGGTTATGTTGGGGTCTGCTGTAAAGAAACCGTAATCAGTATAAAGCCTTGCGGTCTTTTCATTGAAGTTGCCTGTTGATAGATAAGCGTAGTTCTTCAGGCCTGTTTCTTCCATCCTTGTAATGAGTGCAATCTTCGCATGCACTTTGATTCCGGGCAGGCTGTAAAGCACCTTCACGCCGGCCTTCTGCATATCTTCCGCGCTTTTTATATTGATCTCTTCATCAAAACGCGCCTTTATCTCAACGAAAGCAGTAACATCTTTGCCTCTGTGCGCAGCTTTTATGAGCGCATTCACTATCTTGCTGTCTTTTGCAACCCGGTATTGAGTTATCTTTATTGATTTCACATCGGGGTCACGTGCGGCCTGCTCCATTGCGTGTACTATATAATCGTATGACTGGTAGGGGTAATATAGCAAGTGGTCCTTCACTTTCGCTGCATTGAACATGTTGGGAAATCCATCAAGCTCTTTGCTGTGCAGCGGTTTCATCTCAGGGTAGTTCAGCTCTCTTTTGCCCGGGTTAGGGAAAGTGAAAAAATCACTGAAGTTATGATATTTCGCGCCGGGGTAAAGGTCTTCATCTGTGAGCAGGAGCGCTTCTTTTAAGAATTTCAGGAATCCATGCGGCATAGATCTGTCATACAGAAATCTGCTTGGCGCGCCTGTTGAGCGTTTCGAAAGGCTCTTTTTCAGCTTATCCAGCAGGTTACCAGAAAACTCATCTTCAATATATAGCTCTGCATCGCGCGTAAGCTTCACTGAGTATGATTCGTGAATCACATACCCGTAAAATATCTGCGGCAAGAAAAGCCTGATAACATCGTCAAGGAACATGATGTAGTTCTTATCTCCCACTTTCGGAAGCAGAATGAACCTTTCCAAATGGTTTACGGGAATCTCGACTATAGCGTAAATGTACCTGCGTCCTGTTGATTTACCTGATTTGGTGTTCTGTTTTGTTGAGAGCTTAACTGCGAGATACAGTCTTTGATTCCTTAAAAACGGGGTGATCTTCTTCTTCGCTACTATCATTGGCATTATATGCGGTACGACCTGTGAATTGAAGATCTCTGATACAAATTCCTTCTGCAGCGGGTTCAGCTGGGTGTGATCCACCAGGAAAATGTTGTTCTGTTCAAGCTCGGGGCGAATATGGTTAATGTAGATATCACCGTACTCTTCCTGCATTTTTACAACAGTCCTATGCAGCTTTTCAAGCAGCTTCACTGCATCGAACTTAAGCTCTTTTTGTGTTTTTTTCTTCAGGTCAAGAAGTGCGCGAAGCGAGGCTACCCTCACGCGGAAAAACTCATCGAGGTTTGATGAAAATATGGCAAGGAATTTTATTCTCTCATACAGCGGATTTGCAGGGTCCTTCGCTTCCTGCAGCACACGGTGGTTAAATGATAGCCAGCTTAGCTCCCTGTTAAAAAACTTATATTCCGTCTGTGTATTTTTTGGGGTACTCAAAATATAACATCTTTCCTTTTGTGTTTATAATATCACTCCACGAATCTATATCAAGAACCGATTTCACTATACCGCAAGTAGGTATATTACTTATGCTCTCGCCCGTTATCAGGTTTGCATAATCAGTGATACCGTAGTTATGGCTGAAGATCATAAGGCAGCTTACTTTATCTTTAACATCCCCGATAACACTGAAGAAGTCATCGTTACCGGCCATGTAAAGAGAGTTGTTTATCTTAATGCTGCTTCTGTCGTATCTAAGCTCATCGGCGATTCTTTTAGCGGTGCTTAAAGCTCTTTTTGCCGGACTCGAGATCATTAGGTCCGGTTTTTCTCCTTTTTCTGCCAGAAGCCTGCCCATCATCGGGGCATCATGTCTGCCGCGCTTGTTCAAAGGGCGCTCTATATCGCTTAAGCCGGCATTATCCCAGCTTGATTTTGCGTGCCTGACCAGTATTAAATTTTTCATCCGGAATACAAAAATAATCATTTTTAAATTTTAATAACACTGATTTTATGAACCTAATTAGTTAAATTTGATTAAGATGGCGCACGAATTGTTAAGAAAGTTCCGGGTTCCTTTTTTGCTGCTGTTCGTTATCCTTATTGTAGGCACTACCGGGTATTATTATGTGGGCGGCGGCAAATATACAGTAATGGATTGCCTGTATATGACTGTAATAACAATCCTCACAATAGGCTACGGCGAAATAATCGATCTTACCAACAGCTCGAACGGCAGACTTTTCACCATCGTTATTGCTTTCACCGGGATCGGAACTGCTACGTACATCATATCAACCTTTACAGCACTAATAGTTGAAGGACAGCTAAAAAAAACATATAAAAAAAAGCGTATGGAAAAAAATATCAGGAAGCTGGATGATCATTACATAGTATGCGGCGCAGGAAGGGTAGGCTCGGTGATACTTCATGAGCTTATTTCAACAGGCAGGCCGTGCGTGGTCATCGATAGGGATGAGGAGATGATCGAGCTTGTAACGGAAAGATACCCGGATGTTTATGCCATAGCAGGCGATGCCGATATTGAAGAAGTGCTTGAGAAGGCAGGCATTCGCAGCGCAAAGGGAATTTTCGCTTCAACAGGTGATGATAACCAGAACCTTGTTATCAGTTTAACATCAAAGTATATCAATCCTTCGGTGAGGGTTGTTGCCCGCTGCCTTGAAGCGGCCAACCAGCAGAAAATGAAAAAAGCCGGCGCTGATACCGTAATTACCGAGAACTATATTGCGGGTATGAGGATGGCTTCGGAAATGATACGCCCAACTGTTACAAGCTTCCTTGATAAAATGCTTGCTGATAAAGATAAAAACCTGCGCGTTGAAGAAATTGAAGTGGGCGGAAAATTTAACGGTAAGTGTATTTCGGAAATTGAAATGGAACAGTTCAAAGATACACTTATTCTCGCTATTTCCACAGGAGAACAGTGGTCTTACAGCCCCAAAGGTGATCATGTTCTTATAAAAGGATGCAAAGTTGTTGTGATAACCACACCGGGTGAAAGAGAGAAGCTCGTAGAATTTTTTACAAACTGATTTTGTACTTAATTCAGCAGGTCAAGCGGCTTAGAATGCTGTTCCGGATTTAAGATGAATGCAATAGTATAAGCCAAAACAGATATGATCAGCCCGTACATGAAGATCGTATAGCATATCCTGAGATATTTATATTTCCTTCCCAATACCTGCCCTAAGAAATAAAAATCCTTCACCATACTACCGTAAAGATACTCTTTATCGCTCATCATCTTATCCATGCCCCACTGGAAATCCGTAAGCGGCATCTTGAAGAAATTCCCGAAGAACAGCAGGTTTGTTTTTTTGCTTTCAATATCTTCCTTGGTGAAAAGGCCGGATGTGATATTAGGCCGCGTGACAAAAACTGCGAAAACGATACAAACCAAACAAACCGAAAGTAAAATGAATGTCGGGGCGGTGAGGTAAGGATACTCTACCAGCTTGCGCAGAAGAGTGGTTACGATTATACCGATTATCAGCGTGTTTATGCTGATCATTATGTTAGCCTTGCTATCTGCCATTGCGCTGAACTCTACATGCGTCCTGATGGTGTTGCGGAACATCGTTTCTATGCCGCGCTCGGCGACTTTAGCCGATTCCTTTTTAAGCGCTATCTTCTCTTTTTCAACTGCCAGCTTTTCATCATCTTTGCGCAAGGCTATCTTCTGCTTTTCAAGCTCAAGCTTTTCTTTTTCAAACTGCAGCTTTGCCTTCTTTTCTGATTGCTCCTCAAGCTCTTTTATCTGCTTGCGGTAGCTGCGCTGCAGCTTTACCAGGTTTAATGCCTGCTGCGGCTCGAATTTACGCTTCGCGTACGGAGTAAAAAATGTATGGCCGCTTAGAAGCTCTGAGCCGGCTTTATACCATTCAAGCTCTTCCGACTTTTTAAAATCAACGGATTCCCATTCATTTCTCAGCATGTCTGAATAATCAAAAAAGCTTTCCTGCCCAAGGTGCATTAGGTCAGCATCGCAGATCACCTGTTCCATAAGGTTTTTAGGCTGCTGCGGCATTTTTGTAGCATCAATGCATGTCAGCACCTTTGCGAGCTTTACAGGATCGTAATTGATGCTCTTAAGGAATTCTTCCGCTATCTGTTTGCCGCGGTCTTCATGTCCTGTGTATGAATCAATATAACCTGTATCATGAAACCAGGCAGCAATGGTAACTATCTCAAGCTCCTCTTCGTTGAGGTCAGATTTTTTCCCGATCTTTTGCGCGTTATTCACTACGTTAAGGGTATGGTTAAGGTTATGATATTTCAGCTTCGGCGAAAGCTTACTCGATAATAATCCGGTTACGTATTCTTCAGTCTTTTGTAATATGTCTTTATGAGCCATCTGTCCGGTTTAAAGAATCTAAAATATCCTATTAATTAAAAAAAATCAACATATTACAACGGCTGACTGCATTCGCCTATTGCTTCAAAAAAACTCTAATATCTATGGTTTCCCATGTTGTTTGGTCAGCTATCAGGTAGTCGATCAAATCTCTTGAGGTTTTGTACTCATCACCTTCTTTCCGGTATTTGTAAATAGGGATACTTGTGCAGTTGTTCACAGTGTCTTTGTAATCTTTTACCTGTTTTATGCCGGGGATAGATTCGATCTCTTTCAAAGTAACATCATCTTCAACAAAGGGAGATCCTTCCAGGTAGCTGCACCATATAATGAGTGCCGAAGGTGTTTTATCCAGGTTTGTCTGCGAGAGCAGTGTGAACTTCCTGCCGCCTGTCTGCGATTCATCAAGCGCGTTTGCGACCTGGTGCATATTTGTTATGAGCTTCAAGTCCGGATATTTATCTTCACTGAACTTTACAATGTCCTCGGAAACTTTTTCGATCTCGAATTTATTGTGAAATGGTGTTGAGTACGGCCCGGGTATAAACATCAGCAGGAGCAATACCGCACTCAGAATAACGTTAGGAAGCGGTTTCTTGATCTTTGCAAAAAAGTATCCGGCAGCTAATGCAGCTATTGTTCCAAAAGCCGGGCCAACCACCGCTACGTACCGCAGCTGCCCGATACTGCAGGTAAGATTAAGCCCTTTAAGAGCAAGCAGGGTTTGAACGGCGATACCCCCGATGAAGATCAGTACCAGGAGGCCATAAGTCTTCAGTTCCTTTTTGAGTAATACCATAACCGCACCGGCAGCAAAGAACAACGCCTGGATGAAACCGAATATTTTCGGTGAGTGCAACAGATAGTAATACCAGTCAACCCCAACATCTATCTTAAGCAGGCGTGAGTGCAGTGTCATGTCATAGAAGAACTGAACAGGATTCAGAGTAATTGCAGTCGTGTATAAATACCACAACACAGGGCCGGCCAAAGCCAGAGGCAGAACTTTGAAATCTTTCCTGAATGCGTAGATAAGGAAGTAGAGAGCGCATACAAACGAGTATTCCGTCCTGAAAATGAATACCAGCGAAGATGTTATCAGAACAAGCTTAGGCTTGTCCTTAAGGTAATAATAGAAAGAAAGTATTATCAGGAATGCAGCGGGGAGCTCTGCCAGGGATGTATAAGAAATGTTAAACAGTACCGGCTGAAAACCAATAATAGGTATCACCCATTCTGCATAAGGGATATTTTTTTCTCTCAGTATCTTATAAGATACATAGATAGTTAAAGCGAAGATGAGCGCAGAGGCAATTTGTACGCCTTTCAGGCCTAACTGTGACGGGAGGGCAAAAAGCAGTACCCGCCCCATCCTATGCCATGCACCAATGCTTTGAGTATATGAATCAAAGTAGTGCCTGTTATAATTGAAATGACTGGAGTCATCTATAAAGTAAAAACCATCGGAGTTGAAGATCCAGATAGCCTGAACAACTATAAGCGCAACCCAGAATATGTATTTTCTTGTATTATTTTCCAAACATCAAATGACGAGAAAACAAAAATACTCCTATATTAGATGCATATCAATGAAATAATTATGTTGTATTATAGAACTTTAATCTGACATGATAAATTGATAATTTAGTGAACAAAAAATAAGTAATTGAACTCTAAGCTGCTAAAATATACTAAGCAGGGATTATACTGCCCTCAAGCCGATGTTTACATTGACCCATCGGGCAAAGTTGATAAAGCAATAATTACACATGCTCACAGCGATCATGCCAGAAGGGGGCCCGATCATTTTCTGGCTCACCCTGTAACTGCCGCTTTAATGAGGCACAGGCTGGGCAGCAGGATAAATATTCAGGAAACAGAATACGGCAGGGAGATTTTGCTTAACGGGATCAGGATTTCGCTTCACCCTGCCGGGCATGTGCCGGGTTCCTCTCAGGTGAGGATTGAAGGCTGCGGCGAAATTGCGGTTATCAGCGGTGACTATAAAACCGAAAATGACGGGTTCAGCGTTCCATTTGAACCGCTTAAATGTGACCTGTTTGTTACTGAATCAACTTTTGCGTTACCCATATATAAATGGGAACCGCAGGAGAAGATTTACGATAAGATCAACCAATGGTGGCTTCGAAATAAAAATGCCGGTTTGGTATCTTTATTATGCGGCTATTCAATCGGTAAAGCGCAGCGAATAATTAAACACCTTGATACATCAATTGGGAATATTTATGCGCACAAAGTTATTGAAGATGTGAACATGATATTGAGAAGCCGGGGATTTATTCTGCCCGTAACTAAAGCGGCAGATGAAAACACATCATTCGAAGAATTGAAAGGGAATATCATTATTGCTCCTCCTTCGTATATTAACAGTTCGGCAGCAGGCAGAATTGGAAAGTACTCAATTGGCTTTGCTTCCGGCTGGTTCAAGACACGAAAAGCATGGGGAAGGCAATCATGCGATGCCGGATTTATCCTTTCAGACCATGCTGACTGGAATGGGCTGAATGAAGCAGTTAAATTGACACAAGCCGAAAGAGTATATGTTACCCATGGTTTCACTGCCCAGTTTGTGAATTGGCTGCGCTCAAATGAAATTGAAGCCTTTGAACTGAACAAAAGCGAAATGCATAGAAATGAGCTGAGTTTATGAGCATAACAGAAAACGCCGGCGGAGAAGTGTATATATGAAAAGGTTCGCTGAGCTGTCTTCACTCCTTTTCGAAACTTCGGGGCCGAAGTATAAAGAGCTTCTGCTGAGGAATTATCTTGATAGCTCCGGCGGGGACGAAGTGTTGTGCGCCTTATACCTGCTTTCAGGAAAAAAGCTGCCGAAATTATTCAGTATTCCTGCGCTTTGGGATATACTGCCCGAGTTATCCGGCGTACCGGTTTGGCTGATCGATGAATCACTGAGAGTCAGCGGGGATAAGGCGGAAACCATATCACTGATTTTGCCGGAACCTCAAAATGCTGCACCCTTAGGGCTTCCTGAACTTGTAGAGTTATGCGTTGAACTGAAGCGGGCAGAATTTCATGTTAGACTGGAAAAAGCCGTAAACCTGCTTGCAAAAATGAATTCGCATGAAAAGTACATTTGGATAAAATTGATTACCGGAAGTTTCCATTCTGATATAAGCCGAAAATCAATTGTAAACGTGCTTGCCGGGTCAATTTTACCTGATGAAATATCATCGTATCATTTTCTTGATAACCTTGCCCCACTGGGAAATGGACTGAATGCGGTACTAAGTTCTTATAAAAAATCCGGAAACAACCTGAAAGCGTATCCTTTCAACCAAACCGAAGATGCAGGGGCGAAAAGTGATTTTCCCGGAGACCTGAAGGATTGGCTGGCTGAATGGAAATGGGACGGTTTACGCGTACAGCTGATTTACAGAAATGGCGAACTGCTGCTGTGGTCGAAGAATAGCGAGCTGGTTACAGAAAAATTCCCGGAATTGTATGATGTCATATCATATTTACCTAACGGAACAGTTCTGGATGGAGAGATCACAGCTTACAAAAATGGAATGCCTATGCAGTATAATATACTGCAAAACAGGCTGCTCAAAACCAGGCAAACAAAAGCTTCCATTTCAGAAGCGCCGGCAGTTTTTTTTGTTTTTGATATTCTGGAACATAAGGGACAAGATATTAGGAATAAAGAACTGCATGAACGGCGAAAACTCCTTGAGGCTTTAATAACACATACCGGTATCCAAAATATGATCTACTCCTCACCATTGCTTGAATTAAGATCATGGAAGTCGCTTGAAGAACTGAAAAATGCTTCAGCGCAGAATAACTGCAGGGGGATCATATTGAAACGGAAAGATTCCCTCTATAATACACCCGGAAGCTGGAAAAGTCTTGGGATTGGGCCTCATGCATTTTTGGGAGTTTTGCATTATGTTCAAAGAAGCAGCGTTAGTCCTTTAACAGAGTTTACTTTTGCCGTATGGCAAAAAAATGAGTTAATACCAATAGCTAAAACAGAAGTTTCTTTAAGCGATACTGAAATGAATGTTATAGAAGGATTTGTTAAAACAAATACTGTTGAAAGATTCGGACCGGTAAGGGTTGTAAAACCTGAACTTGTTTTTGAAATACATTTTGACGGGGTATTTGAATCCAAACGCCGTAAATCAGGAATAGTTCTCAGAAATCCCAGGATAAACCGCTGGTATAAAGATAAAAAACCCGCTGAAGCAGATACAATTGAAAATATGAAAAAACTGCTGAATGAAACCAAAGCGTAGCGCTGCGAAAATTTTAGCAGTAACCGAAGCACTCGCCGCCAAGACTTCGGGAACAGATGAGGCATATTACATAATTCACAATTGGTTCGCTAAGAATGGGCGGCAGCCGTTTGAATTCCAGAAGCAGGCATGGCATTACTACCTGAACGGGCATAACGGACTCCTCAACGCGCCGACCGGCAGCGGGAAAACTTATGCTCTCTGGCTGCCTGTGCTAATGGAGTATATCATCAACAATAAAGATCACAAAAAGAAAAAGCCGCTTGGCATCCAGCTTATATGGATCACTCCCTTAAAAGCGCTTTCCAAAGATATTGAAAAAGCCATGAAGGAGGTCTGCGCTGACCTTGAAATTCCCTGGCAGGTAAGCACGAGAACCGGTGATACCTCACAGACAGTTAAAGCGCGCCAGAACAAAAGTCTGCATCAGGTGCTTATTACAACCCCTGAAAGCCTGCATGTTATGCTCTCGCAAAAAGGTTACCGTACGCTGCTTGGCGATCTGAAATGCGTGGTTGTTGATGAATGGCATGAGCTGCTTGGCTCAAAAAGGGGAGTGCAAACAGAGCTTGCACTTTCGCGGCTGCGCGGATTCAACCCAAAACTAAAAGTGTGGGGAATTTCTGCCACGATAGGTAACTTAAACGAAGCCATGGATGTGCTGCTTGGCGCAGATGCCGGTAAGGCTAAGATAGTGAGGGCAGAGTTTGAAAAGAAAATTGAGATACACTCCATTCTGCCTGATGAAGTTGAAAAATTCCCCTGGGCGGGACATTTGGGCATTAGATTGCTGCATAAAGTTATACCCGTTTTACGCGCAAGCAAATCAACATTAGTATTCACCAACACGCGCTCTCAATCTGAAATTTGGTACCAGAAAATACTTGAGTTTTACCCCGAGTTTGCAGGCGAAATTGCGCTGCATCACGGTTCTATTGACCGCGATATGCGCGCATGGGTAGAGCGCGCTTTGCACAACGAAAGGCTCAAGGTGGTGGTATGCACTTCGAGTCTCGATCTTGGTGTTGATTTCCGCCCGGTTGATACGGTTGTGCAGATTGGCAGTCCAAAAGGTGTAGCCCGTTTCCTTCAGCGCGCAGGGCGCAGCGGGCATCAGCCCGATGCCGTAAGCAGGATTTATTTTGTGCCAACGCACTCATTAGAGCTTGTAGAAGCCGCAGCACTGAAGGAAGCAATTCAGAAAAAGGTTTTTGAAGACCGTCAGCCCATACTCAAACCTTATGATGTTCTGATCCAATACCTGCTTACGCTTGCAGTTTCAGATGGTTTTGATGAAGAATCAACATTTCTTGAAGTAGTTTCCACATTCGCATTTCAAACACTCCGGCGGGATGAATGGCAATGGATTATGAAATTCATCACTGCCGGCGGAGATTCGCTCAGAAATTATGATGAGTATTCCAAAGTGAAGTTTGAAGATGGCATGTTTAAACTTACCGACCGCAGGAAGGCGCTCTTCCATAAGCTCTCGATCGGTACTATAGATAGTGACCTTAGCATGAACGTTAAGTTCCTGAGCGGAGGCAGGCTTGGTACGATTGAAGAAGGATTTATTGCATCTCTTAAAACCGGTGATGTGTTTTCTTTTGCCGGAAGAACAGTTGAGCTTGTATCAATAAGAGAAAATACTGCATTTGTGAGGCGCAGCAAAAAAAGATCGGGCAGGGTGCCAAGCTGGGCAGGCGGCAGGATGCCCCTTTCATCCCGGTTAACTGAAATGCTTCGAATTAAGCTTAATGAAGCGCTGGAACCTTATCCGAAAGATGTTGAAGTGAGGACTATCAAACCGATCATCGACCGCCAGCTTCAAAGCTCGGCAGTGCCGCGAAGCAATGAGCTGCTTATAGAATTGTTCAATACTGATGAAGGACATCACATGTTTGTTTACCCATTCGAAGGGCGGCTTGTACACGAAGGAATGGCTGCAATATTTTCATATCGCATATCACAGCTAAAACCCATGACGTTTTCATACGCGATGAACGACTACGGGTTTGAATTATTATCTGATACTGAAATTCCCATTGAAGATGCGATAAATAATGGTTTATTTTCGGATGAAGAATTGATAGAAGATATTTACCGAAGCATTAACAGCGGAGAGCTTGCAAAAAGAAGGTTCAGGCCAATTGCGAGAATTTCGGGACTTATCTTCACCGGTTACCCGGGTAAGTTCAAAACTACAAAAAATCTGCAGGCATCAGCGCAACTGCTGTATGATGTCTTCAGCAGGTATGAACCCGATAGCCTGCTATTGAAGCAGGCGCACGAAGAAATGCTGCAGTTCCAGCTTGAAGAGTACAGGCTTAGGAAGGCGCTGAAAAGAATACGAGGGCAGAAGATCATCATAAAAAGAACAGGCAAGCCAACACCTTTCGCTTTCCCTATCATGGTTGATTCCATGCGCGAGAAAATGAGCTCCGAAAAGCTTGAGGACAGGGTTAGAAAAATGCAGCTAAAATTTGAAAAGTAAAAACTTAGGAATAGTAATAATGTGTTGGGGTAAGTTAGCAGATCGGAGCGTTCAGGAATTTTAGAGAACTCTCTGAAAATATCCCTTTTCAATGAAGAACTGCTTTTACTTCCCTACAAAGCAATTTACGTTGAACGGTATAAAACGCTCATTGCTGCGGATATTCATCTCGGCAAGGTTGGGCATTTCCGCAATGCCGGCATTGCAATCCCCGGAGGATTGGCAGAGGCAGATCTCATAACACTTGACCGGATAATCAAACAAAATGATGTTGCAGAAGTCCTTATTTTGGGAGACCTGTTCCACAGCGGGGTGAATTATGACCTTAGGCTGTTCGATTCATGGCGTGATGTTCACCATGCGGTCGATATCTCGCTGGTGAAGGGTAACCACGATATACTCTCAGACGAAGTTTATTCACACTTCGATATAAAGCTGCACAGGAAGTACTTTCTGTGGAACCGCTTCCTGTTGACTCACATGCCCATGAATGAGGATATTCAGCTTGCGGGATGTGATTACATTTTCAGCGGGCATGTTCATCCCGGGGTTAGACTGGAAGGGAAGGGGAGGCAAACGTTGAGCCTGCCTTGTTTTCATTTCACCGAAAAACAATGTATACTGCCCGCCTTTGGTGAGTTTACGGGTAAACATATAGTGCGCCCCAATGGCAAAGACAGGGTGTATGTTATCGCCAAAAGCGGGAATGAACCGGTTGTTGTAAAAGTTGATAAAAACTGAGTGAAACTAAATAAAATTATAGTTACGGAGTAATAAGCCTGTACGTATTGTATTTGAACTCGTTAGTTGCATCGTTGTTAAATCCCTTTTCGATATAGAACTCAAACGTATTGCTGTTAATTTTGTGATTCCCGTTCTTGGAATTAACATTGTAGCCATAATCGAATCCGGAAAAAAGATTGTTGCGGATAATGCTTTTCTGCGGCGAGCTCAAAGTATCCGAAATTTTTACGCCTGTGGGCCTGCCTGTTGAGGGATTTGGATTTCCGTAGCATGTATTGCTGAGGAACTTAGCTTCGATACTGGCTGCGCCGGTAATCTCGACTGCGTTATCAAGGGTATTGAAAACGCTCCAGCTTACCTGTATCCTCGGTGAATTGCTTATCTTAACACCCGAATAATGCGGGGGCACATCACCAAGGCTGCTTAGGGGAGTATATTCGATATTCTTCGCGCTGCAGTCGCTTGAGTTAGCAAAAGAGAATGCTGAACGGTAATTATTGATATCACCTTCATAAATTATGACAAATGATGAGTTGGTAATTACAATACCGGTTTGTTCGGTTACAGCAGAAGGCTGGGCATTGATGGAATGTCCGTTAAGATTTATGTTAACATGGTTAGTGTTCGAAACAGTGATGCCGTTTACACCGTATGATTCAAGATCACGCCTGAGCTTGTAATTGCCCGGCTGCGTTATGGTGTAAGGCAGCGAATCAATGATCGTCCAAGAAGTAACTGAAAAGCTGATAACATTGCTTTCCGATACTACGTTCTGTTCGATTTGCTCAGCATCGGAGAAATTACTTTCCGGCGATGTGATGTCATTTTCCGAACATGAACTAAACAGCAGTGTACTTAACAGTGTAAGTATTAGTGTGGTAAATAACAGTGTCTTTTTCATTTTAGGTTTGGTTTGGATATGCTAAAATAAGCATCAAATCTGCCCAAAGGTATGAAATTGTTAGTCGCAAACGAATTACTTCGTGAAAAACAGTTAGTTATACGCATAAAAAATGGGAAGCATCTGGCTTCCCATTTAGGATGAGCTAGCGACCGGGATCGAACCGGTGGCCTGCGCATTACGAATGCGCTGCTCTACCAGCTGAGCTACGCTAGCTTAAAACAGAACACAAAAATACCAATCATACCGCCTTTATTCAATGATAATATTCGATGTACTTTTTAAAGGCCTGTATGCTTGTTGAGCCGAAATTTTCATAAAGCGAAAGTACGGGGCGAAACCCCGCTTGCGGGGTCATACCTGCTGCTAAGCAAAAATGTCTTTAGTAGCACAGACATTTAGAAGAGCACTTCGTGACGTGTCTGTGATTGATTGACTTGTCATAGTATCTTGAATCAGCCAGTGCTGCATATTTGTTCTTGATTGATGTTGTATGTCTGGATACCTGCCTCCGCAGGTATGACAAGCAGAAGCTTTCCCAAACTCCAGTTTTGGAAAGAGGTGTGTCTGTTTTTGTCCCCCCTTTTGCTTCTGAAAAGGGGGGAGCATCGCCTGAACCTGCTTACAATGCAGATTGAATCCTGAATGATTTCCATCGGTAAGCTCTGACGGGGGTTGGCTTCAAAGAAGCTCAATGATTCCACAATCGTCCAAATAGATAAGAAGCTACTCGTTCCACGAAATTTGAGGTAGAGGAAAATCGATATGTGCAGAATAAAAGTAAAATTGTAAATAATGCTTGTGGCTATTCGTGGCACGAGAATATTTTTCTTCCCCTCTCCTCTCAGGAGAGGAGCCGGGGGGTGAGGTGATATAATCTACTTATTTCGTCAATATCATCTTTTTTGTCTGTACAAAATCACCCGTCTGGAGTCTGTAGAAATATACTCCGCTTGCGAAGCCGGTGCCGTCAAAATCGCCTTTATATGATCCCGCACTTAGCTCGCCATTGTGAATTGTTTGAATCAGATTTCCCAAAGCGTCATAAACCGCAAGAGTCACAATTCCTTTTTTTGGAATATCAAAAGTGATGCTGGTTTCAGGGTTAAAGGGATTAGGAAAATTCTGCTCAAGTGAATATCCTTTCGGTACATTGGTGCTTATGGTAATTATACCGATAGGATCAGTGTATTTTGCCAGAATACCATCTCCTGTCACTCCCCAGCCATTGATCACAGAACGAGGCCCATCGCCAGCTGTATAAACAAAGCTCAGGTCGCGGAAATCCTCATTTGATGGATTAGTGTATTGAAGCTGAAAAGATGCACCGCCGTTTGTGGAGCGGTAAATTGACTGGCCGCTGGAATAAAAGAGCTGCCCGCTTACATTATCAAACGCGAAGAACTTTCCTGAGTTGGGATATGTACCCTGCATGCTCCATCCTAATCCGCCGTTGTTTGAACCAAAAGGATTCTGCCCCCCGGCGTATCCGGTGAGAGTTGAAACAAACGTGACCGAAAGCACCGGATCATTTGATTGTGAGGTACCTGATAACCATGATGTGCCAGTATTTGTGCTGAAGTATACTTTCCCTTCGTTTGTTCCGAACCAGATGTAAATCGGGCCCCCAACACCCGGCTGCATAAGATAAGTTGCGTTAGACATGATCTGCGCGTTTGGAGTTGGCGCATTTGGCCTTGCCACGGAGATCGTATCAAAACTTGAACCGCCGTTGGTTGTCTTTATTATGTAATACTTCAGGCTTGCCACTGTTGGATTCCCGAATACAAATCCTGTTGTTGAATTCAGAAACTGAACATCTGTAAATGCGGTACCAGTTCTTGAATAAAGCGTTTGCCAGCTTAAACCCTGATTTGTTGACTTAAACACTTTTCCGCCGTTTATGTTACAAACACAAACTGCTGTGTTTGCGTCTATACCGTGGATGCTGAGTACGTTGCTTGAGTCAAATATGGCATTTGACCTGTTGAACCAGGTTACTCCGCCGTTGGAAGTATAAAGCACCTTGCCATATTCGCCGCTTGCCCAGGCAACATCCTTGCTGTATGCGTAAACCGAAAACATAACTCCGGGTGATGGATTCACCTGCGGCACCCATGTTTGGCTATAGCAAATTGTGTGCAAAATCACTGAAAAAACAATATATTTTAAGCACTTCATAATTACTCTCCTCAATTTATTTTAACTATTTATCATTTTTTATACAATGCTAAAAATGCAAAAGGCACGGCTGAATATGCCGTGCTTTTTTGCAGAGGATTAATCAGTTAGAATCCGAAACCTATACCTGCGCTTACTGAATTTGTTTTGCCGAAGCTGTATCCGCCGTTCAGGTTCATGGGACCAAGCTTTATGTTCATTCCAACGATACCTTTCAAATTGTTTTCGTTCTCATATTCCATTTTCGATGTTACGCCTGCGTAGTTAACTTTAACTTCCATGTTGGTTTTGTCATACTGTATGCCGGTGTAGAAAGTGAACACGCTGAGCTCTTTGCTTACCTGCAGGTTAGCGGCTATTGATGATGCGTTAACCAGATCTTTATCTTTTGAGTCGCCGATCGTTAAGCCGTTCACAGCAAATCCTACTGCAACATCAACCGGGCTGTTTTTAAAATGACTGGTTACACCGTGTTTTATTCCGAAGCCCCACATGCCCACCGAACCGTATTGCCCGATCCTTACCGAAGGAAGGAACCTTGCTGAAACTTCTGTGCCTGCAAGCGAGCCGATCTGTATCTGAGGAATAGCCATCGGAAGTATATCAAGTGTTTTGTTTGCATTCAGAACTGAAGGATTATCACCATTAATGTAAGTGCCCGTTCCCTGCAGCCCGAAGTATAAACTGAAACCTTTTTTAACTTTTGCAGAGTGGAAAAGTCCCGAGTTCATGTTTGAGCTTAACGCGTCAGCGTAGGGCTGCAGCACATTCGGATCGCCTTCATCAACAAAGTTGAACATTATGCCTTCAAGGCCGTCAGTCTCCTGTGCAATTGCCGTGTTCTGAATGAATATAACTGTGAATAACATTGAAAATAAAACTGTAACTATCCTGCCTGCTTTTGATGAATTTGTTTTTGTGTTTTTCATGACTTTTTTCTGCTTTCTATTTTCCTGAATCTCTGTTCAGATGTTTGTTTGTAATTAACTTCTGTACAAAGATATTCCGAAACCTTATTGCAGGTCTTACAGGATTCTTACAGCAGAAAATGCTTAAAATGTCAGGAAATCAGGGTTTTTGGGTGTGTACCGTGAAGCGGAGGGTTATTGTAAACCCTCAATATTCATGATTTTGGACATCAATGCCTTCGGCGGCTTTTCGCCGTACTCTTCATCATATGTCTTAATAAGCTGGGAGAGCTTCTTTTTCGCCATGGTAACATTGCCGATCGCTGCATATCCATGAATCAGCATATAAAAAGCCTCTTCATGCAGCTTATCGGCCTGCAAAAGCTTTTCAGAATACTCGATCAGCTCTTCGAATTGTTTCTTTTTTTCAAGGATCGTTATAAGCTCTTCGCAGGTTTCTATATACTTATGTTCTAATATAGACCTTAGTTCCTCGATCCACTCGTCATAATAACCGGGGAGGAACTCTCCTCTATATATGGATATTGCCTCTTTGGCGTATGCAGATTTAGCGGATTCATCTGTTTCGGGTGATTTAACCAGCGCGGCCAGCCGGTTAAACTCCAGCACATCCACATAATACTCAAATCCCTGCGCCATGTGGAGAATTTTATCCTCATACACTATGTATGAAACTGTGTTATCTGTGCCCGCAGATTTTTTGCTGCGCTTCGCCTTGCCTTCTTCGGTTTGTTTTGCGTTTGATTCAGGCTTAAGTACATTTCTGATATTTGTAATAGCCTGGTGAAAGATATTATCCGCGCTTTCCGGCGAGAGCTCTGCGAAAAATATTCCAAGTACTTTATCTTTCTGTATCCTTATTCCCTGGTTTATGAGCAGGTACACAAGCAGCAGCTTACTTTTTTTGCGCAGCCATGATTCTTCGGGAATGGCCGTGCCTCTCACGCTGATCTCCGCTCCGCCGAATGCTTTCAGGCTGATATCAACAAGCGATGCATTTTCTTTTTCAAGCCTAAACCTGCATTCTTCGGAAAGCCAGCTAATTGAATTCCGCTTAACGACACTGTTTTTCAGGTGATCGACGAATTCTTTCTCTATCCCTGCGGCAATTGCGGAATCAAACAAATAGCGCATTGGCCTGAAATGCTGCAACAGGAATGAATGATACTTCTTTTCCCTTGCGGAAGCTAAGCATTCACTCAGGTATTGCTGCGATACAAGCTGTTCTCCTTTTTTGTTATAAAGATCGGCCAGGTGCAGCTGTACCTGCGTTTTGTTGTATAACGAGCTGAACTGTTCGTAATGCTTAAGTGTGTTCAGCAGAACTTTTTCGGTCTTAGCAGAAGGGGATACTGCCTTTTCGAGCAGCGCTTTATGATACTCCAGCTCAGTTTGCAGGTATTCGTCTTTGGGGTCTTTGAATTTTACCGCAAGCTCAATATACTCCGAGGACTTAGAAAACTCGCCCAGAAGCATACTGCACTCCGAGAGTATCAGGTTATATGTTGGCAGGAATGATGTGAATTTGTTCTTAACATCCATACTGCTCAGCTTCAAAAATCCTTCTATTGCGCTTTCATAATCCCCGGCTTCAAATCTAAGCAGGGCATTTAGCCTTATCAGGTCGCGCTCAAGAAAGCTGATCCTTATTTTCTTCTGCAGCGCTTCGGCCTCATCATAATATTCCTTCGCGCGTTCATAGCTGCCTTGCCATGATTGCAGCAAAATTATATCGCTTACGGTTTGGAATTTCCTGAACAGGTTGCTTTCCCTGCGGTAGCTGCTTTCAAAATAATGCAGCGACTTAACAAACTCGCCTTTGTTCAGGTAAATTCTGCCGTACAGGCTGTATATATCGAACAGCAGGTGCTCTGTTTTATTCTCATCTGCCAGCTTTTCTGCTTCTGCTGCCAGCTTAAGGATGTTATCATAATACTTAGAGCCCAGCCTGTAATAACATTTGGCAAGCGAGATAATTATCCTTATCCTCAGCTCCGGCGCAGTATCCGTTGAATAAAGCTCCTTTAGAATTGTCAGCGCTTCATCCGGTCTTCCGGTCAAACGCTGTATCTCTGCGGCTTCAAGATTCGCTTTTACGTAAAGGGGAGAGTTCACATCTGAAGTACGAATCAGCTCAGTAAATATTTCGTAGGCGCCTTCCGTATCCGTTTTGAAAAAATTCAGCAGCCTGCCTTTTATGAATTTCAGCTCCGGATTTGCCGCTATTTCCGGTTCAGGAATCTGCCCAAGCCACCTGCGCAGCGTTTCATAACCCGCCGACTGGAACAGCAGCTCGTAGTTTTCCAGTATGAGTGAAGCGGCCCTGTCGAAATGTTCAGAGCGCAGGCTGAACTCGATTGCCTGCAGCTTATCGCCCTTTTGTAAGTAATGTTCGAATACTTTTTCCGCGAGCTCTTTTACCTCCGCGGGTGACTTTACTTCCATCAGCTTTGCATAGAGAAATTGCCTGAAAAGAGAGTGGTAACTGTAGGAAGTCTCGGTTTTACCTTTATCATCAACATGCTCGGCGGATTCAATAAAAAGATTTTTCCTTTTCAGCTCGCCGGGTATGGTGCTGCTTCCTTCAAGCTTAAGCACGGAGCTGCATAGCTCCTGTGTGAATTGATCAAGCATTGAAGTAGATAACAGGAAGTTCCTGGTGCTTACATCAAGCTGAGCAAATATATCTTCAGCGAAATAGCTGAAAAGATCTCCCCCCAGTTCCTGTTTTTCTGATGTAAGCCGGTTGAACTCAATTCCGTAAGTCTGCAGCACAAGATGCAGACCCGTGATCCAGCCTTCGAATTTATCCATCAGCAGGTTCACATCTTCCTTTTTGTACTTAATGGAGTAAATCTCATCCAGCAGCCTTTCGGTTTCTTCGCCAGTGAAGTTCAGGTCACCGCTTTCTATAACTGCAAGCTTGCGCTTCGCTTTTAAGCGGGAAATGTTGAAAACAGGTGAATTGCGGGAAGTGATGATCATGTGAAGGTTTGCCGGAAAGCTCTCGATCAATGCGTTAAAAACGCCGCTCACCCAGCTTGAATCTTCTATGTTATGCAGGTCATCCGCGACAAGGTAAACTTCTTCCGGAAAGCTCTCTACAAATTCATTTATCAGCGAGCCAACCGCTGCGTTTATGGTATTGGTTTCATCCCTGTTGAATAGGTCGCTTTGTACGAAGCTGTTTATAAGCTCCAGGGTTTCGTCACCAAAACCGTGATTCAGCACTTTCAGTGCGTGAATAAGATAACCGAGAAAGGAAGCCGCGCTGTCGATATCATTTGATATATAGAGCCAGGCATATTTCCGGCCGCTTTCGGCGAGGAAATCCAGCACGGATGTAGTTTTGCCGTATCCCGCCGGACCCAGTACGAAAATCATGTTTTTAGCGGAATTTTCCTCAAATTTACTGAGCAGCCGCTGCCGGGAAACAATGTTTTCGGTTATCTTCTTCGGGATAACTCTCGTTTTTATGATAGTTTGACTCACAGCGCAATTTAACGGTGATTTTCCAAACTTTCACTGCCTTTATTACCCTTATTGGAGGTCATTCCGTGCTGCTCAATGCCTGCCATAAATACAATAATATCAATAAGCTACAGTTGTAAGAAAACTGTAAGGTTTGCCCTAAGGTTTGAAAATATCTTTGTAGTAGAAAGTAGATAACTAAACAAACACAAAAGGGGAAAAAAATGAAAAACGCAGAAAACAAAAACAAAAAAGTAACAGCAAAGAACTTCAGGATAACAGAATTTAAGTTTTACTGGGAGTTTGAAGGAAACGGAAACTACACACAGAAGCACAAAGAGATCGAATACAGAAGGTTCATAGAGAGAAATTACGAAAGCAGATCAAACTTAAACTACTAAAACGAAAAATTAAAAAATAAAAACAATAAAAGGGAATACAAAAATGAAAGCAATAAATTTTATAATAACAATGGTTCAGGGTGCATTAATAGCAGCATACATTTTATTCTACAACGTACAGTACTACTGGTCACTTAAATCAACAGTTCAGAACATTATCAGCATATTTATTTCATAAAGCCGGGTATTACAGATTTATAAAGAGTTCCAGGATCAGGATTTAACCGCAAGATTTTACCTCCAGATTTTTCCTCCGAATTTCTGCTTCATAATTCAACCCCCAATAGAGCTCCGGGTCAGCAAGACCGGGGCTTCTTTCTTTATTGATGTAATCCGGGCAATAAAAAAGGCGGCATCAGAGCCGCCTTTGTGAAACGAAAAACTACATGGCTTTACGTTTAGAATGCTTGATTAACTCAAGTTCGTTGTCTAAAAAATCATCATTTAATTCCTTAATTCGTTTCATGGAATTTTGAAAGTAATCATTTTGAATTTCAAAGCCAATGAATTTTCTACCAAGGTTTATTGAGGCGACTGCAGTAGTTCCACTTCCCATAAATGGGTCCAACACGATTTGTTTCTTCAAAGTAGTCAACTTTATAAGATACTCAATTAGTGCAATTGGCTTTTGTGCTTCATGTATTCTCTTCTCGTTCTTTGCAAAACTAAAATCAAGTAGATTTGTAGGGCTGCTACCATTAATTTTGCAGCCTTCTATATTGATAGCTCCTACTCCATTGGACAAAATATTATCAGTAACTGTGATCTTATATGGCTTAAAAAACCAAGCAATGGGCTCGTAAATTGGCGCAAGATTTCCTAGTCGCCAACCTTCCCAAAACTTAGCTTCTTCAGTTAATCCTCTCTTTTCAAGGACATTTGTAAATTTTTGAGCCCTATGGTGAGCAGAACCTTTTTTCCAAGCTAATACGTCTTTTAACAAGAAACCGCTATCTTCAAAAGCATTAATAACTCTATGTAAAGTTCTTCTTGCGCCGAACACAAATAGTGTTGCCCCTTCTTTCATGATTGGATAGAGAAGAGAAGACCACTTGAAACACCAATCTTGATACTCTTTGCCTATCAAACGATCTGCTGAACTCCAACCGTTAATCGGCTTGCCTCTTTTTTTAAATGCACTTTTTCCGGTTTGAGCCGGAGAAGTACCCAAATATGCAGAATTTGTGTTGTTATGCAATACATCCCAATCATCAAGTCCAATACCATAAGGAATATCAGAGAGAAATAGGTCAATGCTATTGAAGTCTAGATTTACAAGATGATCGATGCAATCAGCATTAGTGATTTTATTTAGATATTTGCTATTCATTAGACTAATTCATAACCCATATATATTGTTTGTTGAATAAGCTTTATCTTGCTATGTATCTTCTCTGCCTTAATTAGTTTCTTTATCGCTTCAGATTTCGATAAATTAGAATATTCCTTTATCTTCTCATTCCAGTAATTTATGCCTTCATTACCAATTTCCTTCGTCTTTTCCAACTCTAATAGTTTGTATTTCTTTAGTGAATCTAAATTTTTATTCAAGATATGGCAAATTGTTTCATCTATCTGTTGCCAATACAACTTTGAATCGGAGTGTGAGTTACCAGGTTGGAGCTTTTTGATTGTGCTTCCAGTTTCCCAGAGTGGTTTGAGATTTTCATTTTTATAAAAGTCCAAGAGGAAGTTTAAGTGAGTATAAGAAAGCAAGGTAACATTGAGATTGATTGCCTGCACATATATTTGACTGCTCTTTGTTGGAAATTGGGATAACGGTGCAACCAACAAAGCATAACTACTTTCAATTCTCCAGCTAGATAATGCTTGAATTTTAAAATCTTTTTGATTTTTTGCCGTGCGACTCAACCTAAAAGTTTTCGAGTCAGCAACTATCGTATATTTCTTCGATTCACCATAGACATCTGCGGCATTTCCTCTTGCTCCTAAAACCCGCGTTTTGATACCAAGTTGAGACAATGCTGCGGCTAACATTATATCAGAGAGTTTAGACCACAGTTTTTCCTCTGAACTTCCTGCGCTGAACATTTCAGGGATAATACCACACTCGATTATGTTTTTCGAAAGTGTTTTACGATTAATTTTTGCAAAAGCCTTCTCTAGCCTTTCAAAAGCATTCTCTTGATGTGTTAATTGCCTGATTGTATCTATTATACTAGTTCGCAACATTGTCAGTGCTTAGTATTGTTTAGTTATATTGAGTGTTTAATACCTGTACCACTCGGCTTTATACGGACCTTCGACTTCGACGCCGATATATTTAGCCTGCTCAGGTGAAAGTGTCTCAAGCTTGGCGCCAACCTTTTCAAGGTGAAGCCTTGCAACTTTTTCATCAAGATGCTTAGGAAGCACATAAACTTCGTTCTTGTAGTTTGTGTGGTTGTTCCAAAGCTCTATCTGCGCAAGAACCTGGTTTGAAAATGAATTTGACATAACGAAAGAAGGATGTCCCATCGCGCAGCCAAGGTTAACAAGCCTGCCTTCTGCAAGAACAATGATCTCTTTGCCGTCAACATTATACAGGTCAACCTGCGGCTTAATGGTTTCCTTTGTATTGCCATAATTCTTGTTGAGCCATGCCATATCGATCTCATTATCGAAGTGGCCGATATTGCAGACGATGGCTTTATCTTTCATTGATTTGAAATGCCTGTCTGTAATAATGTTCAGGTTTCCTGTAGCTGTTACGAGGATATCGGCAACTTTTGCGGCGTCATCCATAGTAACAACCTGGAAGCCGTCCATTGCAGCCTGTAAAGCGCAGATAGGATCGATCTCTGTAACCATAACCCTTGCGCCTGCGCCGCGTAATGACTGTGCTGAACCCTTGCCCACATCGCCGTAGCCTGCAACAACTGCAAGCTTGCCTGCCATCATTACATCAGTAGCGCGCCTGATAGCGTCAACAAGTGACTCTTTGCAGCCGTATTTGTTATCGAACTTTGATTTTGTAACCGAGTCGTTTACATTGATGCAGGGGAGTGAAAGCGTACCGTTCTTCATTCTTTCATACAGCCTGTGAACACCGGTTGTGGTTTCCTCTGAAATTCCCTTAATGCCTGCAATAAGCTCGGGGTAGTCATCAAGCACCATGTTGGTCAGGTCGCCGCCGTCATCAAGTATCATGTTGAGCGGTCTATCGAATGAACCGAAGAACAGTGTCTGTTCGATACACCAGTTAAATTCCTCTTCGTTCATGCCTTTCCATGCGTAAACGGGGATACCTGCCGCTGCGATTGCTGCTGCCGCGTGATCCTGAGTTGAGAATATATTGCATGATGACCATTTTACTTCTGCGCCAAGCTCAACCAGTGTTTCGATAAGCACAGCGGTCTGGATGGTCATATGCAGGCAGCCTGCGATCCTTGCGCCTTTTAAAGGCTTTGAATTCTTGTACTCATCCCTGATAGCCATTAAACCCGGCATCTCGGCTTCAGCCAAACGGATCTCTTTTCTTCCCCATTCAGCAAGTGAAAGATCCTTCACTTTGAATTTTTCAAGCTTTAAATCTTTTTCTAATGTTTTAGGCATTTTGAAGTTTAGTTTATTTATAGTTTAAGTTATTTCTTTTTCTTTGCTGTACCTTCAAGCTGTTCGCTGAACAGGCTGTATGATTCGTCGTCAAATAAACAAAATACTACTTTCTCTATAGTAGTTTCCTGCTTCTCCTTCTTCTTTGCTTCAAAAAAATCCTTTGCGGATTCAACAATTATCTTAGAGCTATCTGCCATGGGGTAACCGAAGATTCCCGAGCTGATGGCCGGTATTGCAATTGATTTAAGTTTCTTCTTATCGGCAACGTTCAATGCTGCGTTTACCGCCGAAGCAAGCTTCTCAGGCTCACCAGATTTACCGTCTTTATACCTTGGACCCACAGCATGTATAACATGCTCTGCTTTCAGATTGCCGCCTTTGGTTAATACAGCGCTGCCTACGGGCACATTGCCTATTTTTTTTGATTCCTGCTGGATTATCATCCCGCCGCGTTTCACTATCGCAGCGGCGAGTCCGCCTGTGTGCATTAAAAAAGTATTCGCGGGATTCACAATTGCTTCAACATCAAGCAATGTAATATCACCTTTTATAACTTCTATTTCTGTATTGCCGATCTTTATTGCCATGTGAATCTGTAAATTTTATTTTTCTGTGAAACCGGGGAAGTGTAATTGCTGAATCAATATTTTCCCATTGATATTCCAAGCTCCTTAAGCTGCTTTTCGTCAACAGGACTCGGACAGCTATCCATTAAGCTCACAGCGCTAGTGGTCTTAGGGAATGCGATAGTTTCGCGTATATCTTTAGTGCCGCAAAGCGTCGCTATTATCCTGTCGAAGCCGAGGGCGAATCCACCATGCGGCGGCGCCCCGTAACGAAACGCATCCAGTA
The DNA here is from genome assembly GCA_041917655.1 of Ignavibacteria bacterium. Classification (GTDB taxonomy): domain Bacteria; phylum Bacteroidota; class Ignavibacteria; order Tepidaquicellales; family OLB5; genus OLB5. The sequence continues at coordinate 30,832 of JAYRXC010000025.1, forward strand.
GGAATCCGAACTTCTCCTGCTGCTCTTCTTTGGTCAGATCCAGTACATTAAACACTTTCTCCTGTATATCGCTGCGGTGTATCCTGATACTGCCGGAGCCGAATTCGCTGCCGTTGCATACCATATCGTAACATGTTGCTCTAATTGAAGTCAACAACTCAACATTGTTCTTAGGATCTTTGCTGCCGGTATCCAGCTTATCCATATCCTGTTCATGCGGCATTGTGAATGCATGATGCTCCGCGGCTATTGTGCCTGATTCTTCATCATAGCCGAACAACGGGAAATCATTGACCCACAAAAATTCATCGCGTGTTTCATCAACCAGGCTGAACTGTTCAGCAAGCTTGAGCCTTAAATTGCCAAGTCCCGAAAGTACTTTCTTCTTCCCGCCTGATAAAATGAACACAACATCGCCGCCTGCAGCATCAAAGCTGCTTTTAATTCCGGATTGTATCTCTTCGCTCAAAAACTTCAGCATTGGCGAAGCAGTTGTACCGTCTGCATTATATTTGATATAACCTAGCCCGCCGAATTTCAGTGTCTTTACATAATCGGTTAACCCGTCAATTATCTTGCGTGTCACATCCTGCGAAGGAAGCTTAATTCCCGCAACTATACCGCCTGTATTAATGGCGTCTGTAAAAACTTTGAAATCAGTTGCTTTAACAGTATCGGTTATATTTACAATTTTTAATCCGCCTTTAATTCTAAGATCAGGCTTATCGCTGCCGTAAGCTGCCATCGCTTCGTCATAGCTCATCACTGTGAACGGATTAGGAAGCTCAACATTTTTTGTTTCCTTCCAGATATCGCGTATCACACCTTCCACAACGCTGAAAACATCTTTTTCCTGCACAAAGCTCATCTCAAGATCGATCTGTGTGAATTCCGGCTGACGGTCAGCCCTAAGATCTTCATCCCTGAAGCATTTGCATATCTGCACATAGCGGTCCATACCGCTAACCATCAGTATCTGCTTGTATGTTTGGGGTGACTGTGGCAGCGCGTAAAATTTTCCTTTGTGAACTCTTGAAGGCACAAGGTAATCCCTGGCTCCTTCAGGTGTGGATTTCATGAGAATAGGTGTTTCTATCTCAACGAATTTTTCGCGTTCAAAATAGCGGTGAACTATATTATAAACCTTGCTTCTTAAAACAAGGTTATCTGATATTTTTTTTCTTCTTAAGTCAAGATAGCGGTATTTCCACCTTAGTTCTTCCGAAGCTTTGACTTCCTCTTCAACAACAAAAGGCGTAACTTCGGATGAATTCAGAATTTCTATTTTTTCCGCTAAAACTTCTATCTCGCCTGTTTTCATTGCTGGATTTGCGGATGAGCGCTTTTGAACTTTTCCCGTAACCGAAATTACATATTCAAGGCCAAGTGATTTCGCGGTATCATAAACTTCTTTATCGGCAGAATCAACTGTTAGCTGTGTAACGCCGTACCTGTCACGCAAATTGATAAATATTACCCCGCCGAGATCGCGTACCTGTGATACCCATCCGTTCAGGGAAACGGTTTTTCCTTCTTCGGCAATGGTAAGCTCGCCGCATGTATTTGTTCTGGTAGTAAATTGCATAGAACTACAAAAATACGCAAAAAACAAAAGGCTTTCAATGTTTAAATTCATAGGGATATTACACTTATTTATTGAAAATTAATAATTTTTTAGAATACCCTTGTAATAGTTCAGCTATTTGAATATACTTGCTGCAATAATTTTTGGCCCTTCTTTTAAACTATTTAATCAATTAATTAAATAAAATACAATTTATGATAAAAAGCCTTCGACCTTCTTCCGTCCTTCTTTTTCTTATTTCAATAATCTTATCCGGAGCAGCCTTAATTGAAAATTCCCAAATTACATCTGCATCTAATGAAATACCATTATGGAGCACAGGCTCAGAAATACCTATTTCTGTTCGTGCGGGCAATTCAGCCAGCTATTCAAAAAATGGTGAAGGTTACCTGTTCATCGTTTCGGGCAGAAACTCGGCCGATGTTATTATAAAAACCGTTCAGAAGTACAGGGTCTCTACAAATACTTGGGATACTGTTGCACCGCATCCAACAGGTTTGCTCGGTGGTGCAGCAGCAATATTGGGAGATAGTCTTTATGTAGTTGGTGGGGTGATAAATCCTCCCGGTTCCGGAATTAATACAGTGGCTAAATATAACATTACACAAAATACATGGAGTAATGCTGCAAATTTTCCAGCCGGCATTGTTGATGCTAAAGCAGTTTCTTACCAGGATAGTATTATTTATGTAGCAGGCGGCTTGAGCGGGCTTTCATCTGCAGAATTAGTTTACATGTATAATGCAAAATCCAATCAGTGGCGTGCTGCAACACCTTTTCCTTCGGCAACACGCAGAAACTTTGGCGGCTTTGCAATTACTGGCGATACTTTGGTTTATATGTGCGGTACATCAGCATTCGGGTCATCACAATATTTTGATAGCGTGTATGTTGGTGTCATAAATCAAAGTAACAGGTCAGAGATTACTTGGACCCGCGGAGCAAATTTCCCGGGTCAATCAAGAACTTTTTTCGATGCTCATTCCTGGGGAAGCCGCGGAATTATTATGACAGGCGGCAGTACTGATAATACATTTAACACCAATTCTAATGAATGTTATACTTTCAGTCCCGGGGCAAATTTATGGCAAAGACTTCCTGATAAACCTACTTCATGGTTAACCGGTCAAAGCGGAACAGTTAACACAGGAAATAACATATGGAAACTGATCTGTGCAAGCGGATACGCTTCATCTTATCTATCTCAAAATGAGATCCTCTCTGATACTCTATTCCCGATTGGATTGCAGCATAACAATAACAATTTCCCAACAAGATCTTCTTTGATGCAGAATTACCCGAATCCGTTCAATCCTGAAACAACAATTAGTTTTGAACTTTCAGAAAACTCATTTGCCGAATTTGTTATTTATGATGTAAATGGCAAACAAATCGATGTTGTATATTCAGGGACGCTCAATTCCGGAAGTCATAAATTCAACTGGTCTCCAGCTGATTTGCCCAGTGGCGTTTATTTTTATTCACTAAAGACAGAAAAATTTGCGGAAACAAGAAAAATGATACTGTTAAAATAGCGATTCCTTAAATATATGTTTGAAAGGGACAGTAATATACTGTCCTTTTTAATAATTATTAATTAGTTACACTTGGTCTTTGCAATTGAATAAGCCATCAAATAGCCCTATATTTGCTTAATTTTATTCATTTTTGCAAAAATCCATTAATCGGTTTGAAAATCACAAAAAGCAGGCTTAACAGCATCTTAAAGAGATCAAAGAATAGGAAAATTGCCATCATAGGCGATGTAATGCTTGATAAGTATGTGTACGGTACAATTTCCCGCATATCTCCCGAAGCGCCGGTTCCGGTTGTTGATATTGATAAAACAGAGTATAAGCTGGGCGGCGCGGCAAATGTTGCAAACAACATCAAGGCTCTCGGTGCAGAACCTGTGCTGATTGGCGTAATCGGTAACGACTATGATTCCGGACACTATATTGACGCGATGAAGTCACTTGGACTTTCAACCATTGGCATTATTAAAGATAACAAAAGGCCTACAACTGCAAAAACAAGGGTCATAGCTCACTCACAGCATGTCCTTAGAGTTGATAGCGAAGTGAAGGATGATATTTCACCTGCCACAGTAAAAAAAATTACCGGCTTTTTCAAAAAGAACGTAAAAAAGTTTGCCGCAGTTATTCTGCAGGATTACAATAAAGGCGTGTTAACAAAACAGGTTATTGGCGAGCTTATTTCAATTGCAAAAAGATACAAAATACCTGTGTACGTTGACCCGAAGTTCCACAATTTTTTTGAGTACAAAGATGTTACAGTATTCAAGCCGAACCGGAAGGAAACTGCTGATATACTCGCCATGAAAATTGACGGGGAAGAGTCGGTCAAAACAGCCGGCAGGAAGCTTATCGACAGGCTGAACTGCGAGTACCTTGTTTTAACCCGCGGCGAAAAAGGCATGATGCTTTTTGATAAGGAAAAAAATAAAACTGTGATATTGAATATTCCAACCCGCGCACGCAGGGTTGCGGATGTATCAGGTGCAGGTGATACGGTAATTTCAACAATTGCGGTTACGCTTGCAGGCGGCGCAAATATCATTGAAGCCGTTATGCTTGCAAACCAGGCCGCCGGCATCGTCTGCGAAGAAGTTGGTATCATACCAATATACAAAGAGTCGTTGATAAATTCATATAAAAGCTAGATAAGTATTCCGATTAAGATAAAATGCTGATTTTTTATATAACCTCACCCCCATCCCCTCTCCTAAAAGGAGAGGGGTGGCACTTTAGTGCCGGGGTGAGGTGTAGGATCGGTAATAACAATTTTTCAATAATCTCTTGTAGTCGCCAAAATTAAATTAATCTATTGCTTAAACAGATATATAAACAGGGTGAAGACCTTGCTGCTTTATCAGCGGAGTTGAAGGCAGCAGGTAAAAAGATAGTTTTCACAAACGGGGTGTTCGATATCATTCACCGCGGCCATGTTGAGTATCTTGCCGAAGCAAGGTCGCTCGGAGATGTGCTTGTAGTCGGAATGAACTCCGACGCTTCAGTTAAGATCATCAAGGGAGAAAAACGGCCGGTTGTACCCGAGGAAAACAGGTCGTTCGTTCTCGCAAATCTGAAGCCGGTTGATTTTGTAGTGATATTCGATGAAGATAATCCGTACAACACCATCAAAGCCATTTTGCCGGATTACCTGGTTAAAGGCGCAGACTGGGCGGAGGATAAGATCATTGGCGCTGATATTGTGAAAGCAAACGGCGGAGAGATAAAACGCATCACATTTGTTGAGAATAATTCTTCAACTAACATTATTGATAGAATAATAGAATTATACTGCAAGTAATAATTATTGGCTGAAGAGAAAAAAATAGAAGCGCCGAAAAAGAAAAAGAAATCCAGGTTCTTCTCCGGGCTCATTCTTGTATTTGCCATCCTTCTGTTATTCATCACTCTTCTTGTTTCTGTTACTCAAACTTCCGTTTTCAGATCATTTGTTAAAGATTATGCCGTTGACCTTGCCAATGAGAACTTCTCGAAAAAACATTCAACCTTAAGCGTGGGTGAAATTGAAGGCAATTTCTTCAGCGAGATCATCGTAAAAGATGTGCTAATCACGGTGAAAAATGACCAGATGCTAAAGGCAGACCGCGTTAAGCTGAATTTCAACATTTTCACCCTTATGGATAAAACCGTTGAAGTTACCGATGCTGTGCTGAACAATCCAACCGTGAATTTCGTGCGCATACCCGGCGATAAAGGCGATTCACTTTTCAATTTTGCATACCTGTTCTCATCTGAAGATACAACAAAAGATTCATCCGAGTTTGACTGGAAGATAGATGTTAAGAGGCTGCGTGTTGAGAACCTGAACTTCAGGATGCTGGGTGTTAAAAAGCAGGACCTGCCCATTACCCAGCTGCCCGTTGACCCCGCAGTTTCATTTACAACCTATAATCTTAAAATAAGCTCCCTCACGCTTGAAACGCGCGCGCAATATGACAAAAACGCGATCCAGCTTTGGATAGACCATCTCGGCTTCACTTCGAACTTTGGTTTTGACCTCAAAGGGCTTTCGGGTGATTTTTATATCTCAAAATCGCGCGCTGAAATTAACAAGCTGTTCATTGAGACCTCCAAGAGCTGGGTTAATATGGATTATGTATTCATAGATAAGCTTGACCTTATGAAGGTGGACGGGCTGCCTTCGTTCAAGGGAAAAGATATGAGGCTCAGCATTGTTGGGCGGAATTTTAACTTCGACGACCTGAAGGCCTTTCTGCCTGCCGTTGATTTCCTCGATGGCGATCTTTTCTTTGAGCTCAAAGCAAAAGGTAAGTTTGATGATATTATTGTAGAGGCTTGCAGGATTCAGACTCCGAATACTGATATGGGCTTTACAGGCAGGATGGTAAACCTGATCGATCCTGAACATCTTTGGTTCGATGTTAAAAGTACGCAGTTCCGCATTGACCCCGAAGATACAAAAAGATATACACCAGGGCTGCCCATACCTGATTACACTCACTTAGGCGTGGTTACAGGAAATGTGACATATAAAGGTGAACCGCTTGATTTTCAGTCAACGTTTGATGTACAGTCAACTGCCGGCAATGCTAAAGGATTTTTTGATCTTAATCTGAAAGTGCCAAATTTTAAATATAATACTTCTGTCGAAGTCACTGGCGGAAATATTGGCAAGGTCCTTAAAGACCAGAAGCTTGAAAGCAATATCAACGGCAGGTTTGAAGCAGTTGGCACAGGTTTTGCACTTGGAGTAATTAACTCAACACTTAAATATGAGCTTAAGGATACAAAGCTTCTTGACCAGAAGATAGATAAGTCGCAGGGTGTACTTAATATCCGCGGCTATAACATAGAAGCAGATGTAACATATGCCTCCGGAAAGTTTGATGCAATAGCCAAAGGAAATGTCAATATAAGAGATTTCAATAATCCCATCTACTCAATGAAAGGGCAGGTGCGAAACCTGGATATTTCCTCCTTTACAAAAAATTCAGCGGATAAAAGCAGCCTCACATTCGCCTTTGATGTGAACGGCCGGGGTATTTCGCCGGAAGCACTCGAAGGTACATATGATATCAACCTTGCAAACTCATTTTACGGCAATTATGATTTCCTCGCAACGCCGGTTAACCTGAAAATTTCAACAAGCGGCACAAACGATTACATAATACTCACTTCAAACCTGGTTGATTTCAACGCGAAGGGCAATTTCAGGATTGCTGAGATCGGCGATGTAATAGCAAGCAATGTGGTTATGCTTCAAAACGAGATCGCAAAGAAATTTAATCTTGATACCCTTTTCCCGGTGCAGGATGTTAAGATCACCCGGTCTGATATGAAGTTCGATTTTGATCTCAGGACGAAGAATCCGGAGGCTGTCTCTAAAATGCTCTTCCTGAGCGATATGTACTTAGACGGCTCTGTAAAAGGCAGGATTGCCAATTCTTCAAACGGTTTCGAGGGCTATACAAAAGTGATGCTTAATGATTTCACGTATAAGGATACGATCTTTATGCTTAAGAATTCTGTCGCTGAATTCACTCATTTCAACAGTTATTCTAACTACAAGTTTGCCCCCAAAGGTGATTTCGGCTCGTTCGATTCAAGAATAACTTTCTTTGCTGATACACTAAGGATGTCAACCCGGACATTTGACAGCGTTAAGACAACATTTGTGCTGGATAACAGCCTCCAGTCATTCAAGCTTGCAGCCACGCAGGATACTGTAATAAAGGTTGACCTTGCAGGGAACATTGACCTTTCATCGGATTCCGTCTTAGTCAAATTTGATACAATGTTTGCCAGTTATAACCGCATCGAAGCTTTTAATGATGACAAGCTGCTCATAAGTTACCATCCGTACTCAGAAGATCAGCGTATATTTTTTGATAAGTTCAATATAATGGGTGATTACCTTAAGCTTAATATCGGCGGCTCATATTCTTTTAATAAGGAAAGCGATATTTACGCGGAGGCAAGAAATATCAGTATTCCCGCAATTGTGGAGCTCATTTCCAATCCCGGTGCGCTGTACAACAAAAAAGCCAAGTATGATGATTACGAGTCACTCTTCAAAGGCAACATCAGGCGTGTACTCCTTACCATGAAGGGAACAATGGATGATCCTAAGCTTGGAATAGAATTGAACACAAGCCTCTTAAGATACGATAATAATAAAGTAGGCAGGGTGGATGCTTTTATTGACTACGCGAACAATAACCTTTCTACAGATATACTTATGAGCAATGCTCAGGGACAGGGAAGATTAAGGCTTACAGGAAATGTCCCCTTCAGCAATCCGCTGGTTACACCCGATAGCGCTGCCTATATGACCGTACTTACTTCGCCGCTCGATCTTAACCTGAAGGCAACAAATTTCCAGATCAATTTCTTTTCAAAGGCTATCCCGAATTTTACTGATTTGCGCGGATTCCTCGACGGCGAGATAACGGCTAAAGGTACTGTCGCTGACCCTGTTCTTTCGGGTAACGCCAATATCACACGCGGCAGGCTGTTCTTTACGTGGAACGGTCTGTATTATAGGTTTGAATCAAGCATCAAAACCGATAAATCTGATCTCATTGTAGAAAAGTTCAGCATTTTTAATGACAGGGACCTTTCACGGCACATAGATGTAACCGGTAAGATCAATTTTGCCGGGTTAAGTGTAAATTATATAGACCTTGAAACGCGGGGTGACATGTATTTCCTCGACGGTTCATCGATTCAGAACAGGTTCGGTTTTTACGGCGAAATGCTTGGAGGCATTGGCGATCCGCCAATCCGGATCCAGGGCAACCTTCGCAACCTGCTGGTTTCGGGGCAGTTGGTAATAAAGAGCGCGAAGCTTTATTTTCCCGCGATATCAAGCCTGGCGTATGATGTGTATTCCGATGATTTTACTTACAGGATACTTACTGATAAAGCAGGATTCAAGTTTCTTGATACTACAATTACAATTTCACAGGAAGATATAGGCAGCCTGGATCCTTTCTTAAGGTATAACTATATTCTTGAAAAACGAGAACCAACTGTTGCTGATTATATTACATACGACCTGGATATATTGATGGAAAAAAATATCGTGGTAAATGTGAATATGAACAGCCTCACGCGTGAAGAACTGAACGGTGAGTTCCAGGGCAACCTGAAGCTGGATAACCGTACACCTGACAAACGATTCCAGCTTTTTGGCAGGCTTAATATCGTTGGCGATTCATATTACAGGTTCTATAAGAATTTTGCCATTAAAGATAGTTACCTGGATTTTAACGGTGATTACAATGACCCGCTGCTGAATATAAATGCTGAATATAAGAACATCAGGACAGATGAAAACAATAATGAGGAAATAATGTATGTTGTGCTGGAGATCAAGGGGACAAGGTACAAACCCAGTTTAACACTTTCGCTGAGGGATGACACTGATAACAAACAGACTGGTCCCAAGGCACAGAACGATGCAATATCATACCTGTTGTTCGGCGGACCCGTGCAAAAAGGCACAAACGCTTTGAACAGCTTTACCAATAATTTCGGCTCAGGGCTTGCATCATCACTTCTCTACGAAGCGCTGCGTAACATTGCGCCGTTTATTGTGAATACCGAGATAATATATAACGGGGGGAACCTGAACAGCACCGATATTAAGATCACCTCCGCATTCGGTGATGCTATTGTGAAATTCGGCGGTAAGATACTTTCCAATATCAATAATCTCGAAGTAAGTGTGGAATATCCGCTGAACAAGCTCTTCAATATAGATGTATCAAATAATTTAATCATACAGATATCGCGCTCATATTCCGGTTCATTATCTTTATTCGAGCCTGGCGTGGAAACAAGCGCAGGATTGACATATAAAATTCGATATTAAGTTGCTATTATTGGTATAATAACTAAAATATAGAGCACTGGCCGGAAAAAACAAATCGGACCTGGAAACCCGGGTATTAAATCTCTTCAAAAAGTCGCCTTCACTTTCAGTAAAATTCAATATGCTATTCAACATGCTGAAGGTGAACAAGTCCTTAAAGGCAGAGGTACGCAATACGCTTAATGATCTTATCCGCGCAGGCGAGATACAGAAGAACGGCAAGTATTACGAAAGCAACAGCAATTCAGCATTCTACGAAGCGCTGATCATTCTTGATAGCAAAAATGAATATGCTGCCGAGATAAAGACTGAACAGGGGCTGCTGGTACTGCCAATAAAAAAGAAAAACCTGCAGACTGCTCTTACAGGCGATACCGTAGAAGTCACTATAATAGAATATGCCGCCAACGAAGAGCGCGAAGCTATCGTTGAAAACATTGTGAAGCGCGCTTTACACAGGCTGGTTGGCAAATTGCAGTTCAGCGCCAAAGGGCAGGATTATGCCTTTGTAATACCCGATGACCGCAAGTTCCGCAAAGATGTTTTCATACCTAAAAATTCTCTCAAAGGCGCTGCCAACGGCGATAAAGTTGTATGCGAAATAGTTAACTGGGAATACCAGGACCTCTCGCCCGAAGGCAAGATTGTACAGATACTCGGTAAGGCAGGGGATGTTGCCACCGAGTTCAAAGCGCTGATAAAAAAATACGGATTAACCAAAACATTTCCCAAGCCGGTACGCGATGAGCTTAAAAAACTCGAAGAGGAAGGTCGCTTTCAGATAACCGAAGAAGAGATAAAAAAGCGCAGAGATCTGCGCGGCGAGCTGATATTTACAATCGACCCTGTTGATGCGAAAGATTTTGATGATGCTATATCACTTGACCGCCTGAAAAACGGCAACTACCGGCTGGGTGTTCACATAGCAGATGTAAGCCATTATGTAACTGAGGGTTCAGCCCTTGATAATGAAGCCCTGGCTAGAGGAACAAGCGTTTACCTAATGAACGATGTTGTACCCATGCTGCCGGAAAAGCTCTCGAATGATATTTGTTCGCTGCGTGAAAAAGTTGACAGGCTTGTATTTTCATGCTTCATGGAGATAAACGGCAGCGGCGAGATACTGAAATACGAAGTGTGTAAATCGGTCATCAACAGCAAAAAACGGTTCACCTATGAAGAAGTACAGTCCATTCTCGATAAACAGGATGGCCCCTTCCTCGATAAGCTAAATGAGATGAATGAGCTGCACCGCATACTATTCAAAAAACGTTTGGATGAAGGCAGCTTAGATTTTGAATCAACCGAAGTGAAGGCAGAAATTGAGAACGGTCTCATTAAGAGCATTAAGCCTAAGGAAAGGCTTGAATCGATGCGCCTGATCGAAGATTTTATGCTTGCGGCAAATATGTGCGTTACACTTTTTGCGGTGAGGCGAAAACAAATTCCGCCGTTTGTTTACAGGGTTCATGACCTGCCTGATAAAAAAAGGATAAAAGAGCTCTCACAGTTTGTTAAACAATTCGGCGTAAGTCTCAACCCGGATAGTAAACGGTCCATCCAGAAGATGCTTCTTGAGGTGAAAGGACTGCCGGAAGAATATCTTATCAATGATATCACCATCCGCTCAATGTCGAAGGCTGTTTATTCCGAAGAGAATATCGGGCATTACGGACTCGGGTTTGATTACTACACACATTTTACTTCGCCCATCAGGAGATACCCTGACCTGATTGTACACAGGTTATTGTTCGACCTGTTGAGCGGAATGAAGGCGAAGCGTTCGGAGCAGTACCGCAAGGAACTGCCTGATATCTGCAAGCAATCAACCGATATGGAAATAAACGCCGTACAGGCGGAGCGCGAAGCAATTAAGATATTACAGTGCCAGTACATGGAAAACCAGGTTGGCAGTATCTTAAGCGGAATAGTTTCCGGAATTTCCGAATATGGCATTTATGTTGAAATTACAGAAAGTATGATAGAAGGAATGATAAGGCTCCGCGACCTGAACGACGACTATTATATACTCGACCAGCAGAACTTCCAGATCGTTGGCAGGCACAGGAGAAAAAAATACAGGATTGGCGATAAAGTTAAGGTAAAGGTTCACAAGGTCGATACCGAACACAGGTGGATTGACCTGGTATTCGCAAAATAACAGTTTTAGTAGAAGCTGAGGGGGTCAACATCGATGTTAATCCGCTCGGTTGATCTCATATTCAGGCTTTCAGAGAACCCTTTCAGTTCAAACATCAAATCTTCGCTTACAGAAATTATCTCGGATGACGTTTTATGTATCTTTAAAATGATATGCATCCTGAAAGTATTTTTGATCTTATAAATAAGCGCCTGTGCGGGCTTCAATACTTCTATCCTTCCGGCGGCAGACGATTTAACTATGCGGCCGTTCAGGAAATGGTATATCTTCCATGCATAGCTGTTCACATTTACCTGGCTGGGTGAGCTTACTTCGATAAGTATCATCTTGGAAAATGGCGGGTAAAAATGCGCCTGTCTGTGCCTGATCTCTTTTTCGAAGAACGAAAGGTAATCATGCGTTTCAACCATAGGGAAAATGTAGTTATCCGGATTCATAGTCTGTATCACAACCCTGCCGTCATCGCTGATCCTGCCGGATCTTCCTGAGACCTGCATCAAAAGCTGGAATGTTTTCTCAGCCGCGCGGAAATCAGGTATAAACAGCCCGATATCAGCAGAGATAACACCTACCAAGTAAACATTCGGAAAATCCAATCCTTTTGATATCATCTGTGTGCCAATCAGGATATCGAACTCGCCTTCATGAAAGCTCTTCAGTATCTTGCGGTGTGCATCCTTTCCTTTTACAGTATCTGCATCCATTCTGACCGCCTTTGCATCGGGGAAAAGCCTGTGAATTTCTTCTTCAATCTTTTCTGTTCCAACTCCCACAAGCTTTAAGTTATTGCTTTGGCAAACTTCGCAGTTTGTCAGCAGGCTTTCTGTATAACCGCAGTAATGGCACCGCAGGTTATTCTTATTTTTGTGGTATATCATTGTGATGTCGCAGTTCCTGCACATCTTCACCGTGCCGCACTCCAGGCATTGCTGGTAAGCGGAGTAACCCCTGCGGTTCTGCATGAGTATCACATTCTGTTTCATCTTAAGCGCCGAATCAATATACGCTATCAGCTTTGAAGAAAGCACTCTCTGTTCCTGCGTTTCATACTTCTTGTATTTGGAAGGGCCGCGCATTTCCTCAAGCATATTTACAATTTCAACTTTAGGCTGCCGTGTCTTAAGCGCGCGGTGAGGCAGTTCAAGCAGAGTATATTTGCCTGCTTTGTAATTATAGAAGCTTTCAAGCGATGGGGTTGCTGAGCCTAATACCACAATGGCATTGTTAATGCTGCCGCGCATTATTGCCGAATCGCGGGCGTTATATTTCGGATTCTTTTCCGTCTGCTTATATGAATGGTCATGCTCTTCATCAACTATGATAATGCCAAGCCGCTCCAGCGGGGCGAAAAGCGCCGAACGCGCGCCAATGACGATCTTGATCTCGCCGCTGCGTATCCGCTGGTAAACATCGAATCGCTGTCCTTCGGAGAGCTTGCTGTGAATTACACCGATTATCTCGCCGAAATATGTCTTGAAGCGGTGGATCAATTGGGGCGTAAGCGATATTTCCGGCACAAGTACTATCGCGGTCTGCCCGTTACTCAAAACATTTTGTATAGCTTCAATATATACCTGTGTTTTGCCGCTTCCTGTAACTCCGAACAGCAGGAATGCTTTGAATTTACCCTTTGCGGCTGCTGATGAAATCTCGTTCAGTACATGTTTCTGATCGCCATTGAGCTCAAGTATCTTTTTATCGGGACTGAAATCATGGTCGCTTGCCCTGTTTACCTGCACCTGCTTTAGTGTAAGGAATTCACGTTTCTCAAGGCTCTTCAGTACCGATAAAGCAGAGCGAGTGTTTTTCAGCAGCTCTGAAGCGCGTATTTCGGAAATGTTGTTATTGATAAGGTATCTTAGAACCTTTGGCTGGCAGGTTGAGCGGAACTTACTTTCCTTAATAAAAATTTCAAGCGCTTCGGCAGTATAATCACGAAACTCCTCAAGCAGCTCAAACTCTACATACCTTTCAAACTTTGGCTTCGCGGATTCTTTCCCCGAAACATGTTCTCTCTTCAGTAATCCTTTTTCTATCAGACTCTGCACCGCGCTGCGGATACTGTGTGAGTGCAGTTTGTTTTCAAGCTGCTTGATCGTAAGTGGCCGCTTTTCAAGTGATATGTAAACTTCCTTCTGCAGCTTTGTAAGCTCACCTTCAGGTTCAGTTTCCGTACGGCTGTAGAGTATTTTTGACTCAACCTGAATTCCTTTTGGAACAGCCGAAAATATTACTTCACCGATAGGGGAGATATAGTAACGGGAGATCCATTTACAGAACTTCATCATTTCTTCTGAAAGGACAGGTTCTGCATCAAGTACTTTGATAATGCTGCGTACTTTTTTCAGGGTGGTAGAGTCAGGGAAATCCATGACTATCCCCGCAAGTTCCTTACTGCCAAATGGCGCAAGGACGCGCATTCCCGCCTGAACATCACCCATAAACAGCGGCGGAATGGAGTACGTGAAGACATCTTCAACCGGCAGGTTGAACGCTATATTTACAAGTTTACCGGACATTAAAAAAGGGATAGAACCGAATCTATCCCTGTATAATATGAAATATCATTTTATTTAATCGTGCAGTGATTCAAGGTATCTTTCTACATCAATTGCGGCCATACATCCTGAACCTGCAGCGGTGATCGCCTGGCGGTACACATGATCCTGCGCATCGCCGCATGCAAACACGCCTGTGATGTTGGTGTATGTGTTAGCTTTGTTTGTGATGATATAACCATTCTCATCAAGGTCTATCTGCCCTTTGAACACATCGGTGTTTGGCTTGTGGCCTATGCCAAGGAAAATTCCTTCAACTTCCTGCAAGGTTGTTTCGCCTGTTACAACATTCTTAAGCCTTGCAGCGGTAACTTTCTTTCTGCCGTTCTCATTCAGTCCAACAACTTCCTCCAGCACGGTGTTGGTTACCAGCTTAATTTTTGGATTCTTCTGCGCTCTTTCAAGCATGATCTTTGATGCGCGGAACTCATCCCTGCGGTGTACTATGCTCACTTCTTTACCGAACTTCGTAAGATAGTTCGCTTCTTCCATCGCGGTATCGCCGCCGCCAATCACGATTATTCTCTGGTCCTTAAAAAAGAAACCGTCGCATGTTGCACATGCCGATACTCCGAATCCCATAAACTCCGATTCAGAAGGCAGCCCGAGCAGCCTTGCTGATGCGCCCGTTGCGATAATTACTGCATTTGATAGGTATTCCTGCCCGCCAACTGTCATTTTGAACGGACGTGATGAGAAGTCAACTTTATCAACATATTTAAACTGGCAGTCCGCGCCGAATCTCTGCGCCTGCTTGCGCATTACATCCATAAGCTCGGGACCCATTATTCCATGCTCGAAACCGGGGTAGTTTTCTACTTCCGTAGTTATTGTAAGCTGTCCGCCCGGCTGCATTCCTTCGAATACAAGGGGATTAAGGTTGGCGCGGCCGGTATAAAGCGCGGCGGTTAAGCCAGCCGGACCTGAACCGATGATAATTACATTGTGTATCTTTTGTTCACTCATTTTAACAGTAATAGTATTGTTTATTAAGACTGATTATTTGTACTTGTTTACTTTCTGTTTAATTGATTCGTTGTTCGGATTTAAAGCCAAAGCCTCGTTCCATGCCTTGAGCGCTTTTACTATTTCACCCTGCGCTTCGTAAACATCACCAAGGTGATCATAAAGTGTTTCGTTTTTTCCCTGCTTGATCGCCTTTTCTATATATATGGCGGCATTTTTATAATCCTTCAGCTTGAAGAGTATCCAGCCGTAAGTATCGAGGTATGATGAGTTATCCGGTTCTTTTTCAATAGTCTTCCGCGACATTTCTTTTGCTTCCTGCAGCTTAACCCCGCGCTCGGATAAATGATATGCATAATTGTTCAACAGCATGATGTTATCCGGGTAATATTTGAATGCCTGCTCATAAAGTATATCACACTCATCGTTCATTTTCAGGTCGTCGTAAACCAGCCCTAGATTGCTTATGGTATTCAGGTCCTGCGGATTCACTTCAAGCGCTTTCTCTAAATAGGGCAGCGCCGCGCGGTTATCGCCAAGCCGGTAATATGAATTACCCGTTAGGTAACCCAACCTGAAATCGCCCGGGAATTTTTCGAACCCGTTTTTGAATATCTCAACTGATTGCTTAAACTTGTTCTGTTCGTAATAATAGAATCCGGTTTGTACATACAATTCTGCTGAGGTATCCACTCTTGCCAGCAGGTTCTCAAACCTTGTTTCAGCCTGCTCCGGGTTATCCTTTGCATCAAGGTATATCAGGTAATATTCCGGCATCCATTCACCCGGGTATGATGCCTGCAGGTTCTGCAGAATATTCCTCGAAACTCCCATCGCTTCTTTATCTTCCGCGGCGGCCTGCATGAACGCAACGGCAACATCCATCTTCGTCATGAAGTCGATGCTATCACGGTTAATCAGCTTGCTGTATTTTTCAAAAGCTTCGTTGTTCCTGTGCTGCCTGAAATACAGCTTTATTACTTCGGTCTGTACGTCGCGGTTATTTGGATTTGTGCTTAGTATATCCTCATATATCCTGATCGCATTATCGTAATCCGGAACTTTAACGTATGATGCTGCGGCGGAATACTTCAGGTTTATGTCCGTCGGATTCAAAACCAGCAGCTTTTCAACAGTAGCGGCAGTATTGGCATAATCGTTAAATGACTCGTAAATATCCGCCATTCTTATAAGTACTGTTTCATCATACTGGTAATTTTCGGTGATGTTATCATAATACTTCACTGCTTCCGAAGGCATTTTCATCGCCTCGTACATCCTGCCTACATTATAGAGTATGTTTATATCATCAGGCTTCTTTTCGGAAATTTCCTTAAGGTATTTCAGAGCATTGGTATAGTCGCCAAGTATAATATAAGTATCGGCAACATGCTCTTTGTAATCCAGGTTATCCGGATTGATCCTTATAGCCTCAAGCCCGTTTTCCAGCGCTTTTTGATGCTGCGTTACATTTGAGTACAGCTTAGAGAGGGCGAAATAGATCCCTGCAGCTTTTTCGATCTTCAGGGCTTCGTTGTACTTGCTTATAGCGGCAAGATAGTTATCCTTAAGCTCAAGGGTTTTAGCTTCGATAAACAGCTCAACTGCCTTTGAGTCCGCGGGCATATCCTGCGCTCTGATAGATGAAAAAAGCGCTAAAAAGGCTATAAAAAATAGATAAATTCTGTTCATTTGAGTTTTAAATATAGGCTTAACAGTTTTTAATAACAAAGTAAAAAACGGTATTGTATACAGCATCTGAGTACACGACAGTAAAACATAAAATCTGAAAAACTATGTTTGAAGAAGTTTTTCATTAAAAATCACAGAATGATTGACCTCACCCCCTAACCCCCTCTCCTAAAAGGAGAGGGGGAATCTCGATATTTTTAAATCTCTTCTCCCCTCTCCCTTCGGGAGAGGGGCCGGGGGTGAGGGTCAATATCGAAAGATTATCAGATATTCTAATATTGTGTACTTATATACAGCATAACAAAATTTTACCGTGTTTAATTCTATTTTAAAAACTAAATTAAACCCAATAAAATTACAAAAGCTAAAAAAATAAATCCACATATGAATAACAGGAATTTCGCTTTTTTCGCCCTCGGGTTAATATTTCTTGTTCTTTTTTTAAGCCATAGTTCTGAGGCTCAAAATACCACAAGCTATGTGCAGCCTATTATTCCCGATGTTATGGGATTTGTTAATGTAACCGATCCGGCAGGCAAACATTTTATGGTGAATGTAAACCAACTTGATTCTTTCCCCCAATTCGGCTCGTTCCCAAAAACTGTTTCAGGCACTTCGTTTGAAGGAGGTATCGTCTGTAATATGGATGCAGACGGCGAGCTTGAAATAGTTTACAACATCGGCTTCACCGTGCAGGCATGGAACTTCGACGGAACTCCGGTTCCGGGATGGCCGCAGACCGTAGCCTCATACGCGCTCGAAGGAGCGCCTGCCTTCGGCGATATCGATGGCGACGGCCAGGATGAAATTGTGGTTACTAATCACGGCTTAACATCAGGCGGATTCATCTACGCATTCGAAAAGAACGGTACTGCAGTAACAGGCTTTCCAATTAATCACGGTTACAGCACTCGTACACCTGTTCTTGCGAATCTCGATAACTCAGGCGGACTGGAAATCATTGTCAACAAACGCATCTACCCGCTTGGTGAAGTTTGGGTTTACCGCGGCAACGGAACGGTTTATCCCGGCTGGCCGAAAGGCATGGGGCATGTACCAGCATCGAGCGCGGCGGTAGGGGATATTAATAATGACGGCTTCGTTGAAATTGTTATGGAATCATACACGGGTCTGTATGCGTGGAACCGCAACGGCGATTCGCTGGCAGGATTCCCGTTCTTAATGCCCAACACTGATGTGAATTCATATTCATCACCTGTACTTGCTGATCTTGACGGTGATAACCAGCGCGAAATAATTTTTGGTACGCATTACTCAGGAGGCGGATATGTGTATGTATTGAGAAATAACGGTACAGTAATGAGCGGCTGGCCCAAACAAACAGGAAACTGGATATATGGCCCGCCTTCGGTTGGATTCATTGATGGCGATAACCTTCTTGATATTGCTGTGGGCGACCAGGTGCTGAGCGGCTCACCGGCTGATTTTATTTATGCTTGGAACAGGAACGGAGCAGCGCTTGCAGGTTTCCCGATCGGGCCGCTGTGGGCTATAAATAACCAAATTACACTTGCTGATATTGATAATGATAACAGCATGGAGCTTATCTGTGATGACAACACCCAAACAGACGGCAGGGGAAAGTACCTCGCATTTAATCACGACGGCTCGCCTGTTGCCGGATGGGATGTAAAAACAACAGGTGCAACATTTTTCAGCACGCCAATGCTCGCCGATATGAACAGGGATGGAATGTTGGATATCGCAGGTTCGGGCGGTACAACTTCCCCTGCAAATACATTTGTTTATTTGTGGAATACCGGTATTACTTACTCTTCGGCAAAGGTTATTACTCCAATGTGGCAGTATAATACCCGCCACAATGGTGTGTATGGAGATAATCCGCTGGTCGGAATTGAGCAGGTTTCTGAAATAGTTCCTGCCTCTTTTGAGCTGATGCAGAACTATCCGAACCCGTTCAATCCGGTAACTAAGATCAGGTTCTCAGTTCCCGGCACAGGCGGAATTGCTGAATTAGTGAAGATTGCCGTGTATGATATGCTTGGCAGGCAGGTAAGCCTGCTTGTGAATGAGAATATGCGTGCGGGTAGTTATGAAGTTGAGTGGAATGCATCCGGTATGCCCAGCGGAGTGTATTTTTATAAACTAACCGCCGGAGGGAAATCGTTTACAAACAAAATGTCGCTGATAAAGTAAGTTCTTCTGCCTGTATTGGTCATTTCCCCCTGAAAGGGGGAACACAAGGGGGTAGCTGCGGGAATCCCATAGTTAAAGGAAACACAAGGAGTGCAATCGCATTGACCCCATCGGGGTCAAACATTTGTAGAAATGTCAATCACAACAATTTCGACTCCAGTGGAGTCGCACATGAATCACGTGTGACCCCCGCTGAGGTCATTTTATTCTCGGGGATTTTAAGCTATAAACTTTTGACCGCTACGCGGTCATGTTAATGTAAATCCGGTCGCTGACCGGATTTTTTTATCACATGCATTTACTCGAATCAGGTGATTCGAGTTACAAGTGATCTGCAACCCCTCCTTTGGAGGGGTGATTCAGCGTCAGCTGAAACGGGGAGTTCTATCGCGAGGTTTCCAGTCTGCAGAGAAATTTATATAACGGTGGTGTGATCGCATTGACCCCATCGGGGTCAAACATTTATAGAAAATTTGATGGCTACGATTTCGACTCCAGCGGAGTCGCACATTCAAAAATGATCATGGTGTATGGCAGCTACCCCCTATAATCCCCCTTTCAGGGGGATATGATTAGTGGGAATTGTTTATATGTCGGATCTGGATCAGGTTATCCGGGTTATTTGTGAATCAGGCGATTAGAGTTACAAATGAAGCTGGTACATTAACACCGTTCCCAAGCTGGAGCTTGGGAACGAGAGGGGAGTAAGGGCTATAAATAGCAAATGCCGGGCTAAAAGACCCGGCATTACTGTTAATTTCAATTTCAATAAAAGAAGCGTGAAAACTCTTAAATCATGCAGATTAAAACTCTACGCGTATCCCGGTGTTGAAATTCCGGTTGGGCGCCTGTGTTCTTTCAAGCTCCTGGTAAGAGGTGTTCAGGATATTATTTGCTGCTATAAATATGGTTGTGCTCTTGAACAGCTTTTTGCTCAGCTTCAGATCCATAAGGAAATACTCATCAGGCTCTTCAAGCTTGTAGAACAGGTCTTCTTCAATCTTGCTTACGTACTTACCGGTAACATTAAAATTAAAATCGAAATAGCTTACATCAGCCGAAAAGTTCATTATATACCTTGGCTTATAGGGCAGGAATTCATCCTTACGGTTTTTTGATAAGTCCTTTGCATCAATAAGGCTGAAGTTGTACCCGAATGCGTAGCCAATGGGCTCTTTCAGCAGGCTGAAGCTGGAAGAATAATCTATCAAAAATTCCAACCCCCTGATCTGTGCTTTAGCTATGTTCTGCACCTGGAAAGGCCCGTAAATGCCGCCGCCCACATTAACGTACTGTATCAGGTTATCATACTCGTTTATGTATGCAGAAATGTCCAGTGTGAACCTTTTATCATATTGTTTCCTGAACCCGAATTCAAGCGAAACCATTTCTTCCGGTTTCAGGTCCGGATTGAATATAAAATCAAAACCGCCGAACAGTTCCTTCTTGAAATAAAGTTCAGCGATAGAAGGAGCGCGGAATGCCCTTCCAACAAGGAAACGGAACGAGGTATTTTCTAATATCCGGTTTGAAGTTACCGGTGAATACAGGAATGAAAGCTTTGGGCTAAGCTGAACGAATTCATTCATACCAACAAATTTATTGTAATCAGCCCTTATTCCCGCTGTTGTTGATAAAATGCTGTTGCCGCTTTTATCTGTAACTATCTTATGCTGGTCCTGGACGAACACACCGAAGTTATTCATCTGCTGGTTACCATATAGAATTTCAGCGGGATCGCTTCTTACTACATTCCACTGAAGGTCAACTCCTGAAATGAAGTAGTTATTCTTCGAAAACTGAATATCGAACTGGGAAATGTTCCCGAAGTTGTACGAGGTAATATATGTCTCAAGCCCCTTTGAAGGATCTGCAGCGAACTGTATCGAAACCGGGTTATTTGGATTGTAGTAAGAAATACTCTTCAGCTTATAATAATAGAACCTGGAGGTATATTTTGTTTTCTTCCCCGGAATAGCAGTGTAGAAAGCGTCTATGCTCTGGGTTTCTTTATTTATCTTATCGCCGATATAATAATCAGCCACCCTGTATGGCATTGAGTAACCACCGGGGTCTTTTCGCCAGTAGTGGGGATAGTCGCTTTTTGATTTGGTATATTGCAATGTAACTTCAAGATCCCTGTTATTTATTACGTCATACATCAGCTTTGCAAGCCCGCTGTAAAAATCATACGCGGTCTGCATGGCATGGCCTTCATTCTGCTTATAGTTAAAATTGAACATGTAAGCCAGTTTGCCTGTTGTATTGCTGTGCAGCATATCAAACCCGCGGAATGTCCTGAGCCCGTTGGTAAAACGCAGGCTGTCATTGAGCTTTTCGTAAAACCCAAAATTCGTATTTATGCTCGTAAATGATTTGTATGTCGGCTTCTTGGTGATAACATTAACCACACCGCCTATTGCGCTTGAGCCGTAAAGCGATGAAAACGCTCCTTTAACAACTTCTGTACGCTCAATTATTGATACAGGTATAAGCGACCATAATGCGCCTTTTGAATCACCTGTCAGCGAAGGCCTTCCGTCAAGCAGCAGCAGCACGCGGTTTCCGATTCCGCCGCCTGCAACATCGCTTGAGCCGCGGATTGAAAGGCTCTGCACGTTAATGCCGCTCGTTTTGAAAACCGTAACGCCCTGGATATCGCTCAAAACGTCATCAAATGTGAGTGGATTGCGGTTCTTAATATCATCCGAGCTTAAAATAGAAATAGATGAGGGTGTTTGCTTAAGTGTAAGCTCCGTTTTAGTTGCCGTTACATTTATCTTTTCCGTTTCAATATTAACAGGTGTAAGGAAGATGTTGACGCTTTTTGCCTCTTTGCTGTTAATAATAATATCCGTGATCTCTTCTTTTTCATATCCAAGCCTGATGGTGTAAAGCTTGTATGTGCCGAATGGAACCGCAGGAAACTCAAACTTGCCAACCAGGTCTGAACTTGTTTCGGCTTTATACTTGCCGCCGTCCTGCTGCTCAAGCTTTATCTTGGTGTAACTTACTATGCCGTCGTTGGTTTTATCTACAACCGAGCCTGATATCCTGCCGGTATTATCTTCTTCAGAAAATGTGATGCCGCAGGCAAAAATAAAAATACACAGCACCCTGCTGAAAAAAAACAGGGCGCTGCGTACTGAACTTATTTTTGAATTATGATCCATTAGTAGATTTTCTTGGCTGTATCTGACCAGCTAAGCATGTTAATATATCTGACACCTGTTCCGCCGCTAAGATCAGCCTTGTTCGAAGGGCTGAACAGGCAAGTTAGAGAGTGTGATGTATCACAGCCGTATATGCTCATTATCGGACTTTGTCCGCCGGTAGATTTTCTGAAACCTACAGATACTACATACTTCTGAGCTGCCGGGAGATTTGAAAGCGTGTAACAGTAGTTCAGGTTGTTTCCAGAGATCCTTACTGTGTCATAAGCTGACGGTCCGCCGGTTGGGGGCCAACCTGATTCCGGATAAGCTGATATAAGGTAAATGCCGCCGGATCTGATGAAGTTGGTATCTACAAATGTAACTCTTCCTTTTATCATAAGTCCTGTAAGCGTTGTATCTGTGCATGCTGTATCAGGTGTAGTTGGATTATTGTTGTTGATAATAGTATCTTCACCGCAGCTGTTTATCAAAATACCCAGGATTGCCACAAAAGCGAAGAGCATAAAATGATTTAAAAATGTCTTTTTCATTTATTGTTCTTGTTATGTTAAATGGTTAATTGTTAATTTGAACTTGTTAACTTGGTACAAAATTAAATATACATGTCATAGCATAATATGACTTATGTCATAAGCTAACAAGATTTTGGTCATTTCTTTTATATACGTAAAAATCATTTATTTAGATTTCATTTTGCGGCAAACCATGTCACCAAAGCCGGTACAAGCAGCCACAAAAGGCCTTTTATCAGAAAGAACAGGAAACCCGCAACTCCAAGCCGGCGAATCCAATCAACTGCCTTTCCTTTTATCACCTCGAGATCACCTCGTATGTTTTGAAGCTTGAAGTCATAGGCGGCTCTTCGCCCTTCTGCTTTGCAATTTTGATATCCTCAAATCCGCGGATATGCCCTCTTATAAATTCAGGCGATTTTGTCCATGTTTTGAAATTCTCTTCACTATCCCAGTGGCTGACTATGAGGTAGTTATCTCCGTCTTCCATCGGCCTTAATACTTCCATGTATTTGAATCCCGGCATAACATCGATTGCCCCCGCTCGTGTAGCAAAAAGCTCTTCGAATCTTTCCCTGTAGTGATCTTTGCAGCTTATGTAGTTTATGGCTACAAAGTTCTTTTCTTTAATATCTTCCATTCCTGTTGTGTTAATTTTATTGAAAATTAATGATTACACAAACATAAACAGTAAAATCGGACTAATCAAGTCCTATCGGACTATATAAGTCCTATTTCTACAGCAGTGATAAAAAAAGCAGGGTGCTTAGCCCTGCCTTCTTCATGGTTTTGAAGTATGGAATCAGTAGCCAAAAATCTCTTCCAGTGTCAGATACTTAATGTTCCCGTACTTGTTCAGAGTTTCAATATCCAGCTTCTTTTTATCTCCCAGTACCATTATCGTGTAATTAGAACCCTTAACATTTTCCTGCTGGAATTTTTCGATATCCGCGATCGACATTTTCATAACAGCGTCATAAACATCTTTCCTTATATCGCTTGTTAAGCCCAGCTTCTGGGCTGCCAGATAGCTGTTGAGTATTCCAGATTTTGTTACACGCTCGGTATTATATTTTTGTATCACATTATTTTTTGCTGCTGCAAAGGTATTTTCTGATACGGGCATATCAGTCATTAGTCCCATAAGCCCCGCCATTGCCTCAGGGAGCTTATCTGACTGAGTTCCGATATAAGCGATATTGTAATGTGACCTGTCCTTCCTGGAAGGAGATGAGAACGATGAGAATGTACTGTAGGCAAGGGCCTTCGATTCGCGCATTTCCTGGAATACAATCCCGGACATACCGCCGCCGAAATATTCATTATACATCGAAGCGTAAGGCAGCAGTTCCTTGTTGAATGCTCCTTTTTTAGAGATCATCAGGATCTCTGCCTGCACCATATCGGGATAATCAACAACATAAACTGTGTTCTCGGTGGTTGGCAGCTCTTCATAATTCACTTTTGCCGGCGCGTCTTTTAAGCCGCCTTCGGGGATCTTATGTTCTGTATTTATTTTCTGCGAAGTTTCCTCAAGTGACATAGGTCCGTAATAAAGAACCTTATGCTTATACGAGGGCAGCTCTTTTATTACATTAGTAAGCACGCCCGGGTCAATGGAACTGAGCTGTTCTTCGGTCATAATATCCGTGAAGGATGATTTAGGGCCGAACTTGCCGTAAGAGAACATAGCATCCCAAAGTATTTTTTCCTGGTTCAGCTTCGCATCAGCGCGCACTTTCATAATATCTGAAACCATGTTTCTATAAGCCTGTTCATCGGGAACGACACTGGCTATAACCGATTCAAGCAGCAGCAGCGCTTTATCAAAATTCTTGTTTAATCCGCTGAGCGAAATTACCGTCTGTTCATCGCCGGATGAAATGCTGTAAGAGCATCCCAGCTTATAGAATTCTTCCTTCAGTTTCGAAGGTGAATAATCAGTTGTACCGAGATACTCAAAATACGATGCAGCAAGCGGTATACGTTTATCATTTGCACCGCCTGCATCAATAACAAAGCTCAGCGAAAAGAGCTCGTTTTCCGTATTCTGTTTATAAAGCAGGGGAATATCGCTTTTCAGGGTTGATATAGACATGTCAGTGCTGTAATCAACGAACACCGGCTGCATGCTTTCAACCGGCATCTGCTCTGCCATTTTCAGAAAGTCTGATTTATCCTGCCTGTTAACTTCAACCGGAGTGATCTTAGGTTTTTCAACTTTTTGTACGTTTTTATCTTCGCCGGTTCTTTTGTAAACTATTGCGTAGTTATCACCATAATTCTTTTTTGCGAAGTCAACTATATCCTGCTTTGTTATTTTCGAAAGCCTGTCTATTCTTGCAACCCTGTCTTCCCAGGGGATATCTTTAACGAATGCATCAACGATCTGGTCAGCGCGTGAACGGTTGCTTTCCTGTCCGCGCAGCTCTGAAAGCCTGAGATCATTGATAATAGCCTCCGGCAGCCAGTCAGGGAAGTCGCCGCTTTTAACTTTTTCAACCTGTTCAAGCAGCAGGTCTTTAACCTCTTCGAGTTTCTGCCCGCTGCGTGCGTTGCCTGAAAGCATGTGCGCTGAATAATCCTTAAAAGTCATTATGAACGAACCGGAGCCTAACACTTTCTGGCTTTGGTTCAGGTTCAGGTCAAGAAGTCCCGCAGCGCTATTTGCAAGCACCATATCAACCATTGTAATAAGGTCATTTTCTTTTGTATTGGCGCCGGGGAAACGGTAACCCATCAACAGGTATTCTGCTTCAGGGCCGTACACACTTTTTATAACCGGTTTTGTTATAGGCTTCTCAACCGGCGGGTTAAATGCCGGTATGGTGCCCGAAGGTTTACTGCCCCAGTATTTATCTATCAGTTCAATTGTTTTTTCCGGGTCAAGATCGCCTGAAAGAACAATTGCCATATTGTTTGGAATGTAGCGCGCGTTATAATATTCAATTACTTTCCTGATAGAGGGATTCTTTAAATGTTCTATCGTTCCAATGGTAGTTTGTGTTCCGTAGGGATGGGTAGGGAAGAGGCTGAGGAGCATTTCGTCCCATGCTTTATCGTTATCATCATCAAGGCTGATGTTCTTTTCTTCATAAACCGCTTCAAGCTCGGTATGGAAAAGCCTCATTACCGGATTGCGGAAGCGCTCGGCTTCTATCATGATCCATTTCTCAAGCTGGTTTGAGGGTATATCGTTGGTGTAAACAGTCTGCTCAACCCATGTGTATGCATTGGTTCCCGAGGCGCCGAGATCTGCCATCAGCTTGTCGTACTCATTTGCTATAGCATACTTGGCAGCAAGACCTGAAACGCTGTCTATCTGTCTGTATATTTCCTTGCGCTTCTTTGGATCGGTAGTTGAGCGGTGTTTTTCATAAAGCCCTATTATCTCATCAACCAGCGGTTTTTCCTTTGCGTAATCTTTGGTGCCGAATTTATCAGTTCCTTTGAACAGCATGTGCTCGAGGTAATGTGCTAATCCCGTTGCATCCGATGGATCGTTCTTGCTGCCTGTCTTAACCGGAATGTAAGTCTGTATTCTCGGTTCATCTTTATATACCGTAAGGTACACCTTCAACCCGTTATCCAGGGTATAAATCCTGGTTTTCATCGGGTCGCCCTCGACCATTGTGTAAGTATACTTGCCTTCGGTGAAAGTCTGCACCTGGCCATATGCAGATGTTAATAACACAAACAGCAACAAAGCTGCGCATAAATAGATCTTGCCGGTTCTCTTAACCATATTCAGAATAAAAATGTTTTTTATTTGTAAAATAAATTAGAGTGAGGGACTCTAATTAAACTGATAATTGATTACAAAAATAAGCAAATAGTGAGAGTTTATCTATATATACCGGAATATCTTTATACAAACAAAAAAAGCCTGTAATAACATAATATTACAGGCTTTTGAGAGTACTTTCTTTTTCCTGTTACTCTTTTATAAGCTTTTGCTCCAGCTTCAGGCGCTGTTCAAGATCTCTAAGCTCTTTTTCCTTTTTCAGCAGTTCCTGTTCTTTGATCCTAAGCTCAAGAGCTTTTTTATCAACATTCTTTTCCCAATCGGGCTTTTCCCAGTAACCAATATCCTCAAAGTAACCTTTGAAAAGGAAATTATGCTTCAGCGCTTCCATGTTCTGCGCGAAGCTGAAAGTACCGTTTTCCAGGTTCTGGGTTGTCATATTGGCATTAAGCATCATTTGCTTCAGGTTGTTCGCAAACGAGGTATCGGTAAGCAATGTACCCACTATACTTTCGTTTGAGTTCATCTTTCTTACGATCTCAGAGATGTCCTTTGTGATCTTGTTGATCTCAGTAGTAAGCTTATTCAGATCGCCTGATACATTATCAACAGTATTGGTTATTTTGCCGAAAACTAAGTTAAGCTGTCCTGAATAACTTGCAAATGAGCGGAAAGTTGTATCAATACTGCGATATAGAGTATCATTGTTAACAAGCTGGCCAATTGTACCCTGTCCGTTGTTTACTTTTGCAGTAATTTCAGAGAGGTCCTTTGTAACATCCGAGGCATTATCGCTTGATTCTTTAAGGCTGTTCATAATGTCTGCAACTTCAACAGGCTTTATTGATTGCAGCATCTCGCCGTCTGTAACTTCGGGGGTGCCCGGTGTGCCGGGTGTTATATCTATCACCTTATTGCCAACCAGGCCGTCCGAGCCGATGGTCACTTTAGAATCCTTCTTTACGAATTTCTGAATGCTCTTTTCAAGCGTCATGGTCACAAGTACCTTCTGAGATGTCTCGATATCAACCCCGTCCACTTTGCCTACAACAATGCCGTTAAGCCTGACGGAGCTGCCGGTTTTAAGCCCGGCTACAGACTCAAATTCAGACTTTATGTTGAAGGTGGGGGTAAACAGGTTATCTTTGCCGCCCAATACGAAGATCGCGACAACAAACATTACAAAACCTGCGATTATAAACAGGCCTACTTTGATCTTTTTCTCGTTACTTGTATCCATAACTATTTTTCCTTTGTTTTTATACTTTCTTTATTCTCATCGCCGGTGTAGTTGCTGAGCCGGCTTGAGCTGTCATCTTTTACTTCTTCAAAGAATGACCTTACAAAATCGTCTTCAGATCGCTCAAGCTCATCGTAAGTGCCGGACTCGGTATATGTGCCGTCTTTTAACACAACTATCCTGTTGGCAACTATTTTGGCGCAAATCATATCATGTGTAACTACTATTGATGATACCTTATACTTGCGCTGCATTCTTACAATAAGGTGGCTGATATCACGGGTTGTTTCGGGGTCAAGACCCGTAGTGGGTTCGTCCCAAAGCATAATTTCCGGATTCATGATAATAGTGCGCGCTACACCGATTCGTTTCCTCATACCGCCTGAAAGCTCGGAGGGCATTTTATCTATCGCCTGCGAAAGGCCGACATCCTTCAGCACTTCCTCTACTTTTTTATCGATCTCTTCCTTTGAGAGATCTGTATTGCGCATCAGGGGGAATTCCAGGTTCTGCCTTACTGACATTGAGTCATACAGCGCGCCGCTCTGGAAAACGAATCCGATCTTTTTACGCATGTACTGAAGCGCTTCATATGAAAGATCAGGAATATTCTTCCCCAGTACTTTAACTTTGCCTGAATCAGGGGTTATCAACCCGACAATACACTTCAGTGTAACTGATTTGCCCGTGCCGGATTTGCCCAGCGTAACAATAGTTTCGCCGCGCTTGATCTTAAGGTTAACATCCTTTAAAATTTCAGACTTGCCAAAGGATTTCTTCAGGTGTTCGATATCTACAACTATCTCATCTTTTTCATATTGCTCATTGCCTGAAGCTGTTTGAGCAGATTTATCCAACTGCTCACCGCCGGATTTATGATTCTTCATTTCCGTTGATATATCCTTATTCTCACCAGTTGAATTCTCTTCAGCGGATTTATCTTCCGGTGAGCTTTCGTCTTTTTCTGTCTTATCCTCTGCCAAATCCTAAAGAATTATGTTTGTTATCTGAACTGCAATCATGTCCCATACTATCACCATCAGCGAAGATATCACAACCGATGTATTGGCCGCTACTCCCACGCTTTCTGTGCCTTTATCAGCATTGTAACCTTTGTAACAGCCAACAATCCCGATCGTGAAACCGAAAAAAAATGTTTTTATCACCGGGCCTATTATGCTGCCTATATCGAGTGCATCAAAAACCTGTGAGAAGTATAGGCCGATCGATACATCACTGACAATATTCATCGCCAGGTAGCCGCCAAGAAGCGCTATTACATCAGCGTAGATTATCAGCAGCGGTATCATTAATGTTGTGGCTACAACCCTTGTTACCACAAGATAGTTAAACGGGTTACTTGCCGATACTTCCATTGCGTCGATCTGCTCCGTGACCTTCATCGAGCCAAGCTCGGCGCCTATACTTGAGCCTATCTTTCCCGCGCATATCAGGCCTGTTATTACCGGGCCGATCTCAAGTATTATACCAAGTCCCACCATTGAAGGGATCAATGCCGTTGCGCCAAAAGGCTGAAGCGTCGGGATTGCCTGCAGAGCAAGTACAAAACCTATTATGAAGCCTGTAATGCCAACAAGACCGAGTGATTTATTCCCAATCTGGAAGAATTGCCTTATCAGCTCGCTCACATTGTATGGCGGCTTGAATACTTCTTTAAAGAACCTTACCGCGAAGCTGTAGATTCCCCAGGTCTCTATAAAAATATTCTGAACAGATCTTGGTAATATACTTTTCAGCAATTGATAAAATATTTTGTGATCAACTTTAGTATTTCCTCCTGATATCTACATCTAAAAACGGGTTCGCAATGCCTAGAATAACGCCGAATGATAAGTCGGTTATGCTTGGCTTATCTTTTGTGATCATGTGTGTGTAGCGGATCTTCACATGCGGAAAAAATAAAAATTTGTGATTCCTGATCGAGTATCCATAGGTCAGCTCCGGAAAGACCCCTTCGCCATTGAAATCTGTGAAGTAACCGGCGCCAAATGAGAGTACGCTGGTACCCTGCAGCATGTGCGAAGGCTGGATCCCCGGGGCAAGCAGGAAATCATACTTGTACGCAAACCTCAGGTAATGCCTTATGTTGCCGCCGAATACCATTGAGTATTCTGCAGTTGTCCGGTGCTCGCCCAGCTTTCCCCAGCCTATAGATACTTCTTTTGTAAGGCCGGCGTAAACTTTCCTGCTGGTATATTCAACCAGCGGGTTAAGCAGATAAACAGCGGTGAGTACGCCTATTGAAATAGGCAATACTGAGCTGCTTGTGCCCGAAAGGCCGGGTTCTTTATAATTTTTTGTGGATTTATTTTTGGAGCTGCCGCCCAGGGTAAGTTCTCCCGGGCTCAAATTGTAACGGGGATCGGTGCTTAATTGTGAAAACAGGGCGGGTGTAAATGCAAGCAATAATAGCGCGATGAGTGTATATTGCCTGCAATTTATCTTCATATTTTAATTTTTGTGTATAAGTATACAATTTTACAGGTAAAAGCTGCTGCCGCAGACCATATTTTTACTGCTCATATTTAAACGGCCCGTTACCCGATAACTTCAGCTTCCATTATCTTTGATATGGAATTATAATAAGCATCTTTCGCTGTTTCAAGTGGAATATCAATATCATTGATCCGGATGGAACCGCCGCCAACTTTACCCAGTATTTCCATGCCTGAACCCAGTTTGAGGCAAATATCCTTAACTTTTGCTTCCATTTCAGGGGAAAATGATATTACAGCGCGGCTTTGTGATTCATTGAAAAGTACAAAATCCTGTCTATCCTGCCGTTTAATATTAACATAGCAGCCAATCGGGATGTTCCGGTTTATGAGGCAGCTTTCTGCTATTGCAATTGCAAGCCCGCCATCTGCACTGTCATGTGCTGAGTTTATAGCACCGTTTTTTGCAAGCTCTATCAGTGTTTTGATCAATGCATGCTCTTTTTCAAGATCAATTTCAGGCGCATCGCCTTTTACCAATCCATGATGCATGCTTAAATACTCACTGCCGCCAATGCTGCTGCTGAATTCTGTATTGCCTATCAGTGCGATTACATCGCCTTCATTCTTGAAATATGATGTAACTGTTTTTGAAACATCTTCTATGAGCCCAACCATTCCAATAGTGGGAGTGGGATACACGGCATAATCCGGCGACTCATTGTAAAAGCTCACGTTGCCGCCTGTTACCGGAGTATCAAGCTTCTTGCATGCGTCGCCGATACCGCGGATCGCTTCGCGGAACTGATGATATACTTCAGGCTTGTAAGGATTCCCGAAATTCAGGCAATTGGTTATTGCAAGCGGCTCTGCGCCGGTGCATGCAACATTACGTGCAGATTCACAAACAGCAATCATACCGCCTTTGTATGGATCAAGGTAAACATACCTGCCATTGCAATCAGTTTTCATTGCAAGCGCCTTGTTAGTGCCTTTAATTCTCACAACTGCGGCATCGCCGCCCGGCATAACCGTTGTGTTGGTTCTAACCTGCGTATCATACTGCTCATAAACCCAGTTCTTGTTCGTGATGTTCGGCGTTGAAAGCAGCTCTATAAGTACTTTGTTGTAATCCGCCGGTTCTTCAAGTGTGTTCTGATCGAAATTTCGGAGATCTTTCAGGTATCCAGGCTCGCGAGATTCCCTCACATATACGGGTGCATCGCCGCCAAGTACAAGTGTGTTAGCGGGAACTTCCGCTACAACTTTATCGCGGTAAGATATCTTTACATTTGGGCCTTTTGTAACGGTACCTATCTGTACACAGTTCAGGTCCCACTTCTCGAATATTTCCTTTGCCTTATCTTCCTTGCCTTTTTCAATCACAACAAGCATTCTTTCCTGTGATTCAGAAAGCATAAGCTCGTAGGCAGACATATTTTCTTCGCGCGCCGGAACGTAGTCCAGATTAATATCCATTCCCGCGCCGTCTTTCGCGCTCATCTCGCTGGTTGAGCATGTTATGCCTGCTGCGCCCATATCCTGCATGCCAACAACTACTCCGCTTTGAATAAGCTCAAGCGATGCCTCAAGAAGAAGCTTCTCGGTGAACGGATCGCCAACCTGAACCGAAGGGCGCTTTGATTCAGACGCTTCCGAGATTTCTTCCGATGCGAACGTTGCGCCGTGAATGCCATCCCTGCCTGTGGATGAACCTACAATAAATACCGGATTGCCTTCGCCTTTGGCCGTGGCTTTTGCTACTTCGCCGTGTTTTACAATTCCGACCGCCATTGCATTTACGAGGGGATTATCGCGGTAGCTTTCATCGAAATATATTTCGCCAGCAACAGTCGGAACGCCGAAGCAGTTTCCGTAGCCGCCGATTCCCTGCACAACATGTTTGAAGAGGTATTTGGTTCTTTCGACCCCCCCGCCGGATAAATCCTGCGCCCCCCCCTTACCAAGGGGGGGAATAGGGGGGGTAATGTTACCGAACCTTAGCGAATTCAACGCAGCGATGGGTCTTGCGCCCATTGTGAATATGTCGCGCAATATTCCGCCTACACCTGTGGCTGCGCCCTGGTATGGCTCAACTGCCGAAGGATGGTTATGTGATTCAATTTTGAACGCCACGGCAAGCCCGTCACCTATATCTACAAGCCCCGCGTTTTCTTCACCCGCAGCAACAAGCAGTCTGCCGCCTGAGCGGGGCAGCTTCTTAATTTCGAGAATTGAATTTTTATACGAGCAATGTTCGCTCCACATTACTGAGTATATTCCAAGTTCTGTGTAAGTAGGTATCCTGCCCAGAATACTTATGATACGTTCATATTCATCCTGCTGCAGTCCAAATGTTTTAGCAAGCTCAAAATTTACTTCGGGTTCGGTCATTTATGTGTTATTATATCTTTTGTTTTGTTGTGAACAGTGGCGCTTCCATTGCAAATAAATCATTAAAGACTTCGAGCCTTAACCTTAACAACTTTGCCATTTCTTGAAACGATCAGGTAATCATCAGTTTTTTTGCGCTCTTCGATAAGTTTTTTGATAGCTAATTTAGAGCCTTTTCTGAATTTCTCTTCCAGAACGTCTTTTATCTTTTTACTTTTTATATTCATATATCTTTTTCCATTTTTCGATATTGTAGATTACTGCGGAATTGTTCAGCTTTCCTTTGGCTATTTCAAAGTATATCTCATTCGAGTTATCCCTGATATACCACTTGTCGCAAATTGGCAGAAACAAGTTTACCAAATTGAACAGGCTCCTCTCAAATCTTCTTTCCACTACGTCCTTTGGAATGTCATGGCCGCCTTTTTTTACTCTGTCCGCTATTCTCGCAAGAGCAAGGTTAACAGAATTTATCCAGAAGTAAAACAGAACGATCTTGTACTTTTTTTTCTTTGCCTTATACAGCAGTGGTATATAACTTTTTGCTGTCAGGGTTGTTTCAAATGCGAAAGTCTTTTCTTCGCTTATAAGTTCTTTTATCCTGTTCAGCATAATTCTGCCTGCCTGGAATGAAACTGTTTCCGGCTGAAAGGGGGAAAGTCCCGCCGCGATTGAATCCGCGTTTACAAATTCCTTGCAATTTAAAAATTGAGGTAAAATAACATTGGCGGCGGTTGATTTTCCTGCGCCATTACATCCCGCAATTACGTAAATTGTTGGCAATTAGTGATAGATTTTTTTCAGCTAGATTATCTTCAAAGATAAAAAAATCTATTCACATAAATTATGCCAGAATTTCTCACAATAGATAGCCGGGAATCAGCGGTTTTTGAATAAATCCTGGTTACTGTAACCTTTTTCGTAAAACAGACTTGTGCCGGCTACTACAAGGATTGGTTTCATAAACACATTTACTATAGGCAGGAACAAAAGCAAAAAAGCTGTGAAGCCAAAGCCATAGGTCACTAGTCTGCCCTTCCTTGTGACTTTCAGCTTATCACGAAAGCGCATTTTTTTTCTTGTCATAGGGTAATCGAGGAAATCCAGTGCGTTGTAATAGCAGGAAAATATGAGCCCGAGTATTGTGGAAATAACGCTTCCAGCCACAGGTATCAGATTCAGCAGAAAAATGAAAAGCAATATAGATAAATAAAACACCAGCTTTTGCGCCTCGCCTTTTATGCTGGTATAAGCATCCTCCCAAAATCCCATTTTGTGTCCGTCTTTTGTATTGGTTACTATTTCCTCAACACGCTGCGAAATTTCTTCGTTGAAGGGCGCGGTAACCAGGTTCCCCAGCACAGTAAACACAAGGTAACAGAGAAAAAGCAGCACAAGGAAGCCAATAATGAGCAGGGCTGTGTGCGCGAACCTAAGCCAGAAGCCCGCATCAGAGGCCTCAACCCCAAGCCATGATTCAACCCTGTTCATGAACCAGCTATAAGACAAAATAAGAACGCTCCCATAGATCAGTAAATTGATCAGCATGGGAGCGATAGAATATTTTATCAGAACAGAATGCGAAAAAAAGAACTTCAGGCTTCTAAACGGGTATGTAAAACCGAAAAGAAAATCCTTCATTATTTCTTTCTTTTAGCGTTATCTTTTATCCATTCTAATGCTTCTTTGTCTTTGCTTCTGTTAACAGTGCTCTTGTTAATGAGCAGATTGTCCAGGTCTATATAATTTGCAGAAATTTTTCCATAGAATAGAGCAGTCTTCTTGGTTTTATATGCTTTGGAAAATCTTACCCCTTCAATAGTTGTTAAAATGTCTATCCTTACAGGTTTGTAGCCCAATTGCAAAATAAGATTTTCCTTTGTAAAATCATCAATTTTGATATCAATATTTCCGTAACCAAATTCTTCGAGAGCTTCAAAAATTCTCTTTGAATTTTTTTTTGTCTTATTGATCCAAACATCCAGATCTTCTGTGAATCTGGGGCGGGAATGAAATGTAACTGCATAGCCTCCCACAATAAGGTACTCGACCTTATGCTTGTTTAATAAGCTTATAAACTCTTCGAAGTCTTGGTACTCGTCCATATTTCATTCTCAAATAATTTAGTCTCATGTATTCTAAAGTTTCCACACGCTTTCCCGGATCCATTTTCTGCCAATATATCTTATCAGCTTTTTCCTGGGCAGCGTGACTGTTAAAAACTTTGATCTTAAGTTTCTTCTTTTTCAAAAGTACTATTATTTGATCTTCTTAAACAGGTTCACAAGGTCGAGCTTTTCCCATGTGAATTCCTTTTCATTCCTGCCAAAGTGTCCGTATGCAGCGGTCTTCCTGTAGATTGGCCTTCTGAGCTTTAATCTTTCCATAATGCCTTTTGGAGTAAGATTAACGTTCTTCTTTATGAATGCAGCTATCTTGCTATCCGGAACGCGGCCTGTGCCGTTGGTATCAACATAGATCGATACCGGCTGTGCAACGCCGATAGCGTATGAAAGCTGTATCATACATTCCTTAGCAACCTTTGCGGCTACAATGTTCTTTGCGATGTGCCTTGCAGCGTATGCCGCGCTTCTGTCAACCTTGCTCGGATCTTTACCGGAAAAGGCGCCGCCGCCATGTGGAGCCTTGCCGCCGTAAGTATCAACAATGATCTTCCTGCCTGTTAAGCCTGTATCGCCATGCGGTCCGCCGATCTCAAACCTGCCGGTCGGATTAACATGGAATATTGTCTTTTTATCAAGCAGCCTTGCGGGGATAACTTTTTTGATCACATTTTTGATCACATCAGCTTTTATCTTAGCCTGTGATACGCCGGGGTCATGCTGTGTGGAAATAACAACTGTATCGACCCTGAGAGGTTTGTTATCATCGCTGTATTCGATAGTAACCTGTGATTTAGCATCCGGCCTTAAATAGGGCATAAGCTTCAGGTTGCGTTTCCTTATATCGGCAAGCCTTTTAACAAGCTTGTGTGAATATACAAGCGCCATCGGCATATATTCCGGGGTCTCGTTGGTAGCGTAGCCGAACATCATACCCTGGTCGCCTGCGCCGCCTGTGTTAACACCCATCGCAATATCAGGTGACTGCTTGTTGATGGCAGACATTACGTTTATTGAATGGAAGTCAAAGCGGTAATCGCCCTTTGTATAGCCGATCTCCTTAACAACATTTCTTACAACCTTCTGAATATCCACGTAGTGTGAAGTTGTAATTTCTCCGCCAACCATTACCAATCCTGTTGCGCAGAAGGTTTCGCATGCAACACGTGCGTATTTATCGTGTGCCAGTATATCGTCTAAGATCGCGTCAGATATCTGGTCGCAAACCTTATCCGGGTGTCCTTCACTTACAGATTCGGACGTAAAAAAATAAGACATTTTTATCTCCTGATATTATTTATTAGTGTTAAATTCGTTATTTAGAATTTTTTCAATGATGAATCTTAGAGGCTGAATAAAATTCTCAATGATGTTCCAAACTATGCTGTAATCAACAATAAAATATTCATGAACTATCACATTTCTCAGTGCCACAACTTCCTTCCAATCGATATCATTGTATTTTTCCTTCAAATTGTCAGAAAGATGATTTGCCGCTTCACCAATAACAGTGAACCGGCTCAATACAGCATGCTTTACCAGTTCATCTTTCAGGAATTCCTGAATCCCGAATCCTTCGGTATATGTTTCAATTGCTTCAATAGAATCTAAAATGTGTCTGAGCCTGGCCTCATCACCTAACATCTTTTTCATAGATCAGGACTTTGTCGTTATCGATATGAGGCTTGATATATTTTGATAATCCGCCTGAAGAAACCAAATCAACCTTTTTATTCAAAAGATCTTCGAGCGCGATTTGCATCCTTATAAACTCCATTCCCACTTTCTTGCTATAGTCAAGCTCCACCAAAATATCTATATCGCTGTTTTCATCCTGTTCATTTCTGGCGTAAGAGCCAAAAAGGTATGCCTTTATCACCGGCTTATCTGCGAAATACTTCCTTATCTTATTTATCGTTTCTTCGCTCATATATGGTCATTACTTGCTTGATTCCAGCACCAATTCGGCAAAATCTTTTACTTTTACTTCCTCTGCTTTGCCTTTTTCCTTCACGCCGTCCGTGAGCATTGTCATGCAGAACGGGCATGCTGTTGAGATCACATCCGGATTTGTTTCAAGCGCCTCCTCGGTTCTTTCAATGTTCACCTTTTTACCTATCTTCTCTTCCATCCACATTCTTCCGCCGCCCGCGCCGCAGCATAACCCGCGGTCTTTAGAGCGTTCCATCTCTGCAAGTCCGCCGCTATTCACCTGTTTTATAAGGTCGCGCGGCTCTTCATAAATATCGTTATACCTGCCGAGGTAACATGAATCATGATAAGTTATTTTCTTATCTATTTTCTTTGTAACGTCAATTTCAATTTTCTTGCTGTTTACCAGCTCG
Organism: Ignavibacteria bacterium; assembly: GCA_041917655.1. GTDB lineage: Bacteria > Bacteroidota > Ignavibacteria > Tepidaquicellales > OLB5 > OLB5. The sequence continues at coordinate 67,853 of JAYRXC010000025.1, forward strand.
TCTATGAATTCAGAGTGATGTACAACCTCGTAGTTGCCGCCGAATTCCTTGTACTCATTGCCGATTGTCTGCAGGCAATGGGGACAGCTAACGAGGATCTTGCTGAATTTATACTTCTTCATCGTTTCCACATTCTCTTTAATCAGCGTCTGCGCGAGGAACTCATTACCCAGCCTGCGGGCCGAGTCGCCGTTGCATTTTTCTTCAGTACCCAAAATTGCATAGTTGACTTTTGCCTTATCCAGAAGCTGCGCCACCGAGCGCGATACGTTCTGGTACCTTGCATCAAATGCGCCTGCACAGCCTACCCAATACAGCACATCAAACTCCTGCTTTTCGGAAGCAACAGGCACCTTGGCTTCAAGGCCTTCGGTCCATTTCAGGCGGTCAGACTGCGGGTATGCCCACGGCGCGCCGTTATTTTCCATGTTGCCGAATACAGTCAGCAGCTCATCTGGGAATCGTGATTCGCTCTGTACCAAAAATCTTCTCATGTCAACTATCGGATTCACATGCTCAATATTTACCGGGCACTCCTGAACACATGCCATACAGCTTGTGCATGCCCATAGCTCGGCATCAGTGATGTAATGTTCTGATACAAGCTTTTTGCTTTCAATATCAGCGGGAATTTCCTGCTTACCAACAAGCAGGGGAGCCTTCTCTGAAGTCCTTTCCCTGATATTCATTATTATTTTTCGCGGTGAAAGAGGCTTGCCTGTGAGGTTTGCGGGGCAAACTGAAGTACACCTGCCGCACTCCGTACATGCATAGCCGTCAAACATCTCCTTCCATGTAAGCTGCTCGATATCGCCTGCGCCAAGGAAAACTTCTTCCTTTTCAAAATCTATTTCTTCGGTATCAAGCGTCTGCGGTCCTATCTTGGATAGGTAAACGTTCGGCAGCGAAGTGACGATGTGGAAATGCTTGGAGTAGGGGAGATAATTCATGAATGTCAGGATGATTATAATATGCCCCCACCAAAATATATTATAGAATGTGATCTCTTTGCCTGCGAACAGCCCGCTTAAGTGCGAAGCGATAAAATGCGCTTTGTAATATGATGCATATTCAGGATGAACTGCCATTTTGGTTGCATTCACACCGAACATGGTTAACATTACACCCATGATAAGGCAGAGGATAAATGTTGCATCGGCATTTGTATTGCCATCGCCCTGCAGCCGCTTTGGATGAAGCACATACCTTCTGAACAATGCATAGAGAACCGATAGTATCACAAGCGAACCGAAGAGATCCTGCGAAGCAAAAAATACCTGCGATACGGCGCCCAGCATACCCAGCGAAAATCCGGAATAAAATCCTTGTATAAATGCCTCCAGTACTGCTGTTATAAGTACAAGGAATCCCCAGAATATCAGCGCATGCATAAGGCCCGCAACGGGGTCGCGGAATATCTTTGCCTGCCCGATACCGATCCCCAGCACTTTGCCAATACGTTTGCCTACATCGCTGAAGCGGTTTTCGCTTCTGCCAAGCATCAGGTAAGTTCGGATACGGAGTAAATTATTGGTAAAAAGTGATAGTGCTGCAAGAAAAAGCACTATAAATACAATGTTTTGGATATGCATGGTGCAAAATTATTGAAAAATGAAGTAAATATAAAGGGGAATATGATATATAGAGCGAATGTTCAAAAATGTTTGAATTGTATGTGCCTGAATTTAGAAGTATTTTTGTATTATTATGGATGAATTCAAAGAAATTTCAAGTGTAGCAGATGTACAGGAAGAGAAAATTCAGGATAAATCTGAATTGCCGACATTCCTGCCAATTGTACCTTTAAGAGATATTGTCATATTTCCTTATATGATGTATCCTATCCTTGCCGGAAGAGAATCGACTATCAGCGCTATTAATTTCGCTTTGGAAAAAGAGAAGTATGTAATGCTTCTCACTCAAAAAGATTCAAGAGTGGAAGAAGCAGAAGCTGATAACCTGTATGAATACGGCACAGTGGCGAAAATACTGCAGGTTATAAAGCTGCCTAATAACCTTATAAAGGTGCTGGTCGATGGAATCGCGCAGGCGAAAGTCAAAAAATTCAAAAAGGAAAAATTCCTCGAAGCGGATATTGAATATATTTTCCCCGCGGTTGAGGAATCAACAGAGCTTAACGCTCTTATGCGGCAGGCTACAAAGCTGTTCAATGACTACGTGACGAACCACAGGGGAGTTGCGCAGGAATCATTAATGGCATACGAGAACATAAAAGAGGCCGACCGCAAGCTTTATTATATCGCATCAACAATACTCGTATCTATCCAGCGCAAGCAGAAGCTGCTTGAGCTTACAACACTGTTTGAACAATACTACGAGCTTATCGATATACTCAGCTCTGAAATTGAGATATTCAAGGTTGAGAAAGACATCGAGACCAAGATAAACCAGAGCATGCAGAAGAACCAGCGCAGGTTCATTGTGCAGGAGCAGATCCGCATACTTCAGGATGAACTAAATGATGAAGATGAAACCGATCCGGATTTCATTAAGCTGAAGGATGCCATCGTGCAGTCAAAAATGCCGAAGGATGTTAAGGAAAAATCGCTTGAGGAATTCCAGAAGCTGAAGAAAATTCCGCAAATGTCACCCGAAGCTACTGTATCACGCAACTTCCTCGATTGGATGGTAAGCGTGCCGTGGAAAACCTACAGTAAAGATAACCTTGATATTGTTCATGCAAAGGAAATACTTGATGAAGATCATTTCGGGCTGGAAAAACCGAAGGAAAGGATCCTTGAGCATATTGCAATTTTGAATAATCTTGAGAACAGGAACAAGGGCAGGAAAAATGCGTCTGAGCTGAAAGCAAGGGCGCAGATATTGTGCCTTGTTGGACCTCCCGGTGTCGGAAAAACCTCGCTGGGCAAATCAATTGCACGCGCGCTCAACAGGAAGTTCGTCAGGATTTCGCTTGGCGGCGTGCGCGATGAAGCTGAAATTCGCGGCCACAGGCGTACTTATATTGGCTCTATGCCGGGTAAGATAATACAATCGATGCGCAAAGCCGGAACGAACAATCCCGTTATACTTATGGATGAAATCGATAAGATGGGAATGGATTTCCGCGGCGACCCCGCAAGCGCGCTGCTTGAAGCGCTTGACCCCGAGCAGAACAACACTTTTAACGATCATTACCTTGATGTGGATTATGATCTCTCAAGGGTGCTTTTCATAACTACAGCGAACGTGCAGTACCAGATACCGCTCCCGCTGCAGGACAGGATGGAAATTATCCAGATGCCCGGCTACCTTGAGCACGAAAAGCTGGAAATTGCAAAACGCCATATCCTGCCCAAGCTGCTCGAAGAGCACGGCTTGAACAGCGGTGAAGTTGTTATACCGGATGTATGTATCAAAAAAATTATTAATGAATATACCCGCGAAGCGGGTGTAAGGAACTTAGAGCGCGAGATCGCATCACTGATGCGAAAGATCACCAAGGAGATAGTTTTGCGCAAGATCGAAGCGAACGGCTCCGCGAAGAAAAAAGACAGCGGACTAACACTCTCTCCCGAGCTTATAGAAAAATACCTCGGCGTTCCGAAGTTTAAGGAAAAGCAGGCTGATAAAGAAGATAAGGTTGGCAATGCTGTTGGGCTTGCATGGACCTCAATGGGCGGCGATATACTTGATATAGAAGTAAGCGTTATGCCCGGCAAAGAAAAGCTTACACTAACCGGTCAGCTTGGCGATGTGATGAAGGAATCAGCTTTAGCCGGATTCACTTACATCCGCAGCAATTCCAAAAAATTCGGGGTTGCAGGCAATTTCTTCAATGGCAAGGAAATTCATATCCATATTCCCGAAGGCGGCATCCCGAAGGACGGGCCATCGGCCGGTATCACAATGGCCTCGGCAATGATCTCGGCGTTAACCGGGAATCCAACACGCAGCGATGTAGCTATGACAGGGGAGATAACCCTTCGCGGCGAGATACTGCCTATCGGCGGATTGAACGAAAAGCTGCTGGCGGCTCAGCGCAGCGGCATTAAAAAAGTGCTGATTCCCAAAGAGAACGAAAAGGACCTGAAGGAAATTTCCGATAAGATAAAAAAAGGACTGGAGATAATAAGCGTCGAAAAGATAGATGAAGCACTGCCGCATATTTTCAAAAAGAAATTCGTAAAGAAGAAGTAGATAAAATTCATGCTGAAATCAAAACCCCGCTCGAAAGGCGGGGTTTTTGATAGGCTAAGACGATTAACTACCACAAAAAAAGCGGCTTGATGGCCGCTTTTTTTTGTAACACAATTTTTTTCTGTTTACCTGTCAGGCAGTTTGTACCTCAACTCTTTTACACCGAAGAAATAACTTAATCCAACACTTGCGCTGAAATATGCGAACTGTTTCCATCCCGCGAACTGGATGGGAGTTGTTTCGGGTACTGCGTTATCGTTGAGTCCAACTGTTGATGTTGGCGTGGAAGTTGTTAAGTCTTCTTCCGGCTCTTCTGATTTTTTCAGAAGCAGGTTAGCATGCGTGAATCTTATACCAAGATTTACGCCAAAGTTCTTTTCGAATGCGTACTCAAGTCCGAGGAATGCCTGGTAACCGATCCTCACGCTGTTCTTTATCTTAATATCAACGCGGTTGTTATCTGGATTGATAAGCTCTGACTTGCCTGAGATTATGCTGATAAGCGGATTAGCGCCGACATAATATTTCACCTTATGTGTTGGTGTGAAATTGTATTCAAGCCCAAGTCCGCCATTGAATGAGTTGTAATATACTTTTCCCTCTTCGGTATTTTTCGCGAATATATCGCTCTGGAACCTGTCGAATCCGGTAATAATATCGAACCAGAAATTTCCTTTTTTGTTCAATGGAAGCTTGCCGATCAGGTTAAAACCGTAACCGTTCCTTGCGCCGTAATTTTTCCCGGTGCTGAAATCATCCCTTGAGTAGCCGCCGTTGTGGCTGGTAAGCTCCATCGCTCCGGTGTTATACCCGCCGTTGAAATGCAGGGTGAACTTCGGCAGAGTCCTTACCGTAACTATGCGGAGTATCCTTGATTTCTGAGTTACGATAGTATCACGCTTTATTGTGATCTCATAATCCTGCGCCTGCACAAGCGTGGAAAGGAAAAGGATAAATATTACAGCCGATATTTTATATATCTTTGGGAGCATTAAGTTATTTCTTGTTCTTCATTCCGAAGTAGAAGTTGAATCCGGCATAAAACGAGCTGTAAACAAACTGCTTCCAGCCGCCGTATGGTACCGGATCAACCGATGTGTACTTATCATCGTTCAAAACTGTTTCGTTCGGATTCGATGAAACTTTCGACTCCTTGCCAATTATATTAGCATGCGATATCTTGTATCCGAGGTTCAGCCCAACTTTGTTGTTGATGGCGTATTCAAATCCAAGGTGCAGCGCCGCGCCAAACCTGATGGAGTTCTTTATCTTCAGGTCAAAATCTGTGGAATCAGTAGATAGCGTCGCATTGCCGCTGATCAAATTTGTCATTATCTCGAATCCAATGTACGGCTTGAACTTTTTATCGGGTGTGAAGCTGTTCTCAATTCCAAGTCCGCCGGTAAATACATTATACGCTACCTTGCCGTCGGGTGATTCTGAAATTACAAAATTGCTTAGAAACCTGTTATACGCAGCCGAAATGTTCAGCCTTACATTGCCCTGTTTATGCAAAGCAATTTTACCGGTAAGCTGCGCGCCATAACCATAGCGTGTCCCGAAGTTTGAGCCGGAAATGAATTCTGATTTTCTGAATATGGTATTTTCGTTGCCGGCAAGATCCATGTGGCCGATATCATAATTGAAGCTGAGCTGCAGCGTTACTTTTGGCGCCTTGCCCGGTATTATCATGTTTTGGATCTTAGTGGTAGCAAGGGAGTTGTACATTGTATCTTTTTTAGAAAAGCCGACGGGCTCATCCTGTGAAAAAACAGTTAATGTACTTACGATGAAAAACAGTATAATATATAATATTCTAATTTTCATCTAATGGAATTAGTTCTTTTTTGTGACAACAAATGCGTCTGAATAGCCTTTGCTCTTTACCTGTTCCGCGAATTTGATCGCCTCAGCGCGGTTGTTGAATTTGCCGATACGGATCTTATATAAGTTTCCAGACTGCTCGTAATATACGCCGTCGCCAAGGATCTGCCTGGCTCTTTCCATAAATCTATCGAAGTTGGATTGTATTGCGAATGCGCCTATCTGAACTACGTATGAGTAAGAGTCCTTCAGGTTATCTTTAATGTTATCTTTGTTGTTCTTATCGTCCTTTATCTGGTCATCTTTTACTATGAGCTTCTTTATAGTATCGGTTTTGACCGTCTTCTCTGTATAATCAACTTTGTACTCTTCAATATCATATTCACCGGAACTGCAGCCCCAAAAATACGCTGCCGAAACTGCTAAAATGACAATAATATTTATTTTTGCTATTTTTTGCATATTTCTCTAAGTCAATATAACCCATAATCTTAAGAAAAGCAAGCCTAGTAAAGAGATAATTTAAAATAAAACTGTAACTCATTAAAAAGAAAGCAGTTATCACGGCGAAAAAGTTGAAGCAGGGCGAGTGGGAAAACAAAAAAGGTTAGCTACAATAACAATTTTAGCTAACCTTATTGAAATTTCTGTATTTTTGGAAATCAGTTCAGTTTGTATCTTTTTTCCTTTACGCCGAAGTAGAAGTTCACTCCCGCCAGAATTGAGTAGAACGAAAAGCTTTTCCTGTTATTGCCTGCGAACTCAAGGTTTGGGTCAGCATCGTCGCGCAGCTTGAATTCAGTATCTGCATTGGTACCTTTGGCTTCCTTAAGGAAGGCGTTCGCATTTATCAGCCTAGCGCCTATATTAAGCCCAAATCCGTCATTGATAAGATACTCTGAACCGAACACGAATCCATACCCCATCCTGAAGCTGTTGGTAACTTTGAAAGTCTCGTTATAGGGAGCGCCTACTCCGCGGTTTTCGAACCAAACGTTTATATCGCCGTTTATCATGCTTGCGTTAAGCTCTGCGCCCATGTAAATTTTGAACCTGTGCGCAGGTGTGAAGTTGTATTCAAGCCCAAGCCCGCCGGTGAAGCAGTTATAATTTGCTTTGCCGTTATCTGCAACGGTTTTTTTATCGCCGAATGTGTATGATAATATCCTGTTGTAGGTTAATGACTGCGTGAAGCGGAAACTGCCTCTTTCATTAAGCGTTATCTTCGAAAGCAAGCTGGCGCCATAGCCCTTATCCGCGCCGAAGCTCTCGCCGTCATAAACGCTAACGGACTGGTAGTCATCATTATACGCACCCGAAAGCTCGAGAACGGATTGGTTATAGTCAATATTAAACTGAAGAGTATATGTGGGGGTACTTCTTACGATCATATATCTTTTGATCTCAGTAGTCTGTGAAAATGTACCTGCCGCCATTACAAGTACCGCCATTGCCGCAATAAAGATATTTCTGTAATTATTCTTCATGACAAGTAAGTTTATTTGTTAAACCTGTAAACTATATCCTTCACGCCAAAATAGAAATTCATGCCGAGATAGAAGGATGTGAAAATGAAATTTTTGAAGCCGCCGAACTCTATTAAGCCTGAATCATCTTTTTTATCCCTCAGCGGAACTTCGTTCGGGTCTGTGCTTTCTTTTGTTTGTTTGAAAACCTGGTTGGAGTTTGTGAGCTTCAGCCCAAAGTTCACGCCAACCCTGTTACTGAACATATATTCAAGCCCGCCATAGATCATATATCCAAGCCTGAATGAATTTTTTACCTTCACTTCACGGGTGTTGGTGCCGGTTGAGCTGTTAATTTCAGCTTTGCCGTTAATAATGTTTGCCTGCAGCTCAGCAGCTATATATGGTTTCAGCCTGAAGCTTGGATTAAACGAGTTCTCTATACCTACGCCGAAAGCCATTACATTATAGCTTACTTTTCCAAACTTCGATGCGCTTGCCAGGAAATCACTTTCGAAGCGGTTGAAGTTGCCTGAGATATTAAGCCTGACATTACCTGCAGGGTGAAGCGGGATCTTCCCGATTACCATAACGCCGTAGCCGTTCTTCACACCGAAATTGAGACCCTGCGAAAACTGCGCTGAGTCAAAGTTGTTCTGGTAATTGCTGGAAAGTTCGGCCATACCTAGATTTAATCCGCCGGAAACCTGCAGAGTGAACCTGGGAGGTGTTTGAATTTTATATGAATTTTTTAGCTTAAGTCCGGTTGACTTATATTGCGTGGTATCTTTATAATCGCCTTTTTCTATATTATAAGAGCCCGATCCGCAGCCAATTAAGTAAGGCAGAATAATAACTAATAGTGCTATACAGAAATGTTTGAATTTCATAGCTTGTATATTCCCTACTAAAATTTAGAAAGTAAAATTTACTCTATAATAACTGATATTTACTTTGTAAATTATTTATAAAAAACCTTAGATACAAGTAAATTAATTACTTATTTTAAGGTTTCACGTAGGTAAGTTCAACAACAAAACTATCAGGAAATCCCGCGTTCTTGGCGTTAGCGAGGTATCCGATAGCGTCTTCTTTGCTGCTGAAGCTTCCAAGTCTTACTTTGTAAAGGCCGTCGATATCTTTGTAGTAAATCTCCTGTCCGCCGAGCTTATTTTTGGCGGAATTAGTGAACTTTTCGGCATTATCTTCATCTGTAAATGCGCCGATCTGGATCACATACGTTCTTGAAACAACCTGCTTTTCACTGAACTTGTTATCGATGGGCTTGGTGTCTTCTTTAATTTCGCTGACCGGCTGTTTGGTTTCCTGTTTTATCTCAACCGGTTCTTCCACTTCAACTATCTCATATATTGCAGAGTTGCAGCCATTATAGAAAAACACAAGCGAACTCAAAATTGTTAAACCCAAGATTCTCTTCAGCATGTCAAATTCCTCCGGTGTATGCCAAAATCTGTTTGATTTTTCCCCAAGAGCAATATCGTTACTTCTAATCTTTATTGCTAAAGATAAAATTAAATTAATTAGATTGGCTATACAATACTGCAAATACGTTAGATTTTGAATGAATTGGGAAGGGAATCCGTATCAGCTAAGGTGATTTACTCATCCAGGGATTGAGAAAGAAGATTATCCAGGAACTTGGAAGAGCTGATTCATCGGATGAGTGTAATGACTGAAGCGAACCCCCATTGCTAATTTTGCATGATGCAAATAAAAATCCAATCTTAACTAACCGTTTCAGAAGCGATCAACCCCTCTTCTTAGAAGCGGAAAGGGAGACAAAAGTACAGAGTACATTTCGGTTATCTTACCAGCACGATCTTTAATGATGTGCTTCTACTCCCATTGCTAAGAGTTACAAAATACACGCCGCTTGGATAACCGGATGCGTCCCATGAAATCTCATATTCGCCTGGTGAGAGTATCTCGCTTACAGGAACGGAAATTTCTTTTCCGAGAATATCGAAGATCTTCAGTGTTGTAAGTTCATTCCGCTTGCTAGTGTTGTTCGGAATAGTAAACCTGATCGTTGTTACCGGATTGAATGGGTTGGGGTAATTCTGAAAAAGCTCGAAGCTGTTGGGAATATTGCTGCTAATTGGCTCAATGCCAATCGGGCTCCCGCCGCCATTAGTGGTTTTTAAAATCACACCATTACTGCCAACAAAATAGCCTGTGTTAATATCAGTGAAGTATAGATCGGTGAACCAGTTATCGGTAATGGAGTTGTGTACTGTCCATGTGCTGCCAGCATCGGTGGTTTTCACCATTTTTCCCCAGGCAAAAGTTGCATAACCAATTGTTTCGCTTGGAAACTGAATCGAATATATCTCATAATGGGGAAAAATTTCAAAGACCTGGCTCCAGTTACCACCTGCATTTGTAGTTCTGAAAATTTTTCCATCTGCGGTAAAAAATCCTGTTACTGAATTCAGAAAATAGAAATCCCAAATATAGTCGCCGGCTTCAGGGATAGGCATAAAACTCCAATTCAGTCCGCCATTCGTAGTTTTGCTTATACCACTGCCAATGTTGTAAATATATAATCCGATAAATCCCAAATTTTCATTGCAGAATTTCAGGCAGTAATGTGAACCCGTCCCGTATCCTGATATCAAGCTCCAGTTAATTCCGCCATTAGTGGTTTTCCAGGCTGTGTTGTATTTTCCCAGAATGAAACCTGTGTTTGCATCGAGAAATTGAATTTCGGTTAATTTGCCGGGCATATTCGCGAAAGTAATGTCAGTAATTGTTGCTCCGCCGTTTGTTGTTTTGTACAAACTATGCTCCCCGCCGAAATATCCTGTATTAGCATCAACGAAATCGATAACATAAAGATATGCTGTAAAAAGGCTATTCCAGTTATTTCCGCCATTGGTGGTTTTAAACAACTTGTATTCATCACATGCATATCCTGTGTTCTCGTTTACGAAATCTGCACTATTCATGTAGTCGGCTATAGTGGATGTTTGCGGGAGCCAGTTGCTGCCTGAATTAGTTGTCTTGTGAATCTGTCCCATTGGACCAACGGTTACACCTGTTGAAGTGTTGAGAAACTCAAAATCGTAACCCTTCATGTCACCGGTTACACTGTTCCAGTTTATGCCGTTATTGGTTGATTTATATAATAATACTGAACTGCCGTTGATGGCTTCCGTGGCATAAAAGTTGTTTGCATTCAGATATGAAACATCTTTAAGGGTCTTCTTTAAATCAGATTGCAACCAGTTCAGCCCCCCGTTTGTTGAGTAAATCAGCCCGTACATACCGGGAAAGCTCCGCCCACCATATATAAAGATCACATTATTTTTAATCTCAATTCCGATGATAGGGAATATGAAGCCTGTATGCAATGAGTCAAAAGTAATTCCGCTGTTTGTCGTTTTGAATATTTTCAGGTAATTGCTACTGTTAGAAAATTGGTTTAGATGTCCGCCAAAATAGCCGGTCAGCATGTCAGCGAATTTTATATCGTTTATTGATATTGTGGAATCTTCCAGCAATACATTCCAGCTTACCCCACCGTTGGATGTTCTGTACAATGCTGTACCGTGGTTGCCGTAAATATCATTGTGTCTTATCAGGTAACCGGTTTCAGAATTCAAAAAGTAAGTTTTATGAAAATTCTTCTGATGCATATTGCTGATCACACTCCAGTTCACCCCGCCATTTACAGTCTTTAGAACTATACCTGTATCGCTGACTACAAAACCTGTAGTTTCATTTATAAAGTGAAGCGATGTATTGTTCTGGCTATGGCCTGTATAATATATGCTCCAGTTACTTCCGGCGTTAGTGGATTTCATCACACTGTTGAAACATAACGCGTAAGCGGTGGTGGAATTCACAAACTGCAAATTGCTCATATCGTTGCCTTGCGGCAGTGGATTCTGCCAAATCCAGCCGTTTTGAGAATAAGAAGATGCGGATATTAGATATATCAGAGAAGTGAGTAAAAGTGATTTCAGCAAAGGTGCCATATCAGTATTTTTCACTAAATTAATGCACAATTTGGCGTTTGTCAAGCACAAAATCAGCAAAAATTAATTTGTTTCATTTCATGTCTCTGTTTGCTAATTTTGCTGAATACAGGATTCACCCTGGATGCAGGGTAACAAAATCAGAATAGGAGAATTAATGTCTTTACTTGTTGTTGGCTCGCTTGCACTTGATACAATTGAAACACCGTTCGGAAAAGCTGAAAGAACCCTCGGGGGCTCGGCTACTTTTATTTCGGTTGCAGCATCATATTTCATCCAGCCCGTAAGGCTGGTTGGTGTTGTTGGCGGAGATTTCCCCAGGAAAGAACTTGAATATTTTGAAGAAAGAGAGATCGATCTTGAAGGCCTGCAGATAGTTGAAGACGGCAAAACTTTTCACTGGCACGGCAAATATGATTATGACCTGAATACAAGAGAAAGCCTTGTTACAGAGCTCAATGTGTTTGCGGATTTTGATCCTGTTGTACCCGATAATTTTAAAAAGAGCACATACCTCTGCCTCGGCAATATAAACCCTGAGCTTCAGAAAAAAGTACTGCTGCAGATGGATAGCCCCAAGCTAATAGTGGCCGATACAATGAACTTCTGGATAGAAGGCAAGTATGACGCGCTGCTTGATATGCTGAAGCACATCAACGTGTTCATACTGAATGATTCCGAAGCAAGGGAGCTTTCAAAAGAAGCTAACCTGTTCAAAGCGGCAAAAAAGATACAGAGCATGGGACCGAAGATCGTAATAATCAAAAAAGGCGAACACGGCGCATTGCTGTTCTATGAAGATGAGCTTTTCAGCGCACCGGCTTACCCGCTGGAATCAATTTACGATCCGACCGGCGCAGGCGATAGCTTCGCAGGCGGATTCATAGGCTATATCGCTAAAACCGATGACATTTCATTCGAAAATATGAAGCGCGCTGTAATATTCGGCAGCACCATCGCTTCTTTCTGCGTTGAGAAATTCTCCCTCGAAGGCACCCGTGAGCTCTCGAAACTTGTTATCAAAGACAGGTTCAACGAGTTCACAAGATTCTCAGCCTTCGAACCGGCAGAATTATAGAGTAATGACAAATGTCAAAATCCAAATGTCAAACATGATATTCACTTTTACCAAACTGCAAAGTTTGTTCGAGTAGATTATTTTGATATATTTTGCGAAGTGTTTTTTTCGACTATTGAAGATTTTCGTGTAGAGACGACCCGGTGGGTCGTCTCCTTTTAAGTAATTTCCGAAACTCCCCACTTTGGGAAATACAATCTTTCTAACTTAATCCGTAAAAAGCTGCACTAAAACACAAATGATAGATAATCTTGAATATAACAACAAACACGAGCTTATTTTCTTAGATCAAACGCTCCTGCCCTTAAATTGTTCTGTCATTCCCGCGAATGCGGGTCACGAAGTGCTCTTCTAAATCTCTTGTTGATATAGCGCAATAGTCTCAAGCTATAATTTTTTTTAAATGTTTCCATCTGCTTCATTCTTTCTAACTTAATCCGTAAAACAGCTGCACTGAAAAAACATATGATAGATAAGCTTGAATATAACAACAAACACGAGCTTATTTTCTTAGACCAAACGCTCCTGCCCTTAAAGAAGAAATATCTCAAAACCAAAAATTACAAGGATGTTGCCGAAGCTATCGCTTCGCTGCGTATACGCGGTGCGCCGCTTATCGGCATAGCAGCAGCGTACGGAGTTGTAATGGGCGTGCACCATTACGATACCGATAACCGGAAAAATTTCGAGATACATTTCTACAAAGTTACCGATACGCTTCGCAATTCACGCCCCACAGCGCGAAATCTGTTTTATGCCATCGAACGTATGACCAAAGTGTTCGAAGAGAATATTGAAAAGGATTTCCTTGATATCGAAGACGCGCTGCTTCGCGAAGCGGATGCTATATACGATGAAGACGCCGAAATGTGCAAACGCATCGGCGTGAACGGCAGCGAGCTTCTCGGTGAAAAAATGTCGGTGCTTACGCACTGCAACGCAGGCGAGCTTGCAACCGGCGGCATAGGCACCGCGCTTGGGATAATCTACACCGCTAAACAGCAGGGGAAGGATATATTCGTGTATGTTGATGAGACCCGCCCGTTGCTGCAGGGCTCAAGGCTTACAGCCTATGAGCTTGAAGAGAACGGTGTTGATTTCGATCTTGTAATCGATTCTATGGCTGCCAACCTCATGCGCGACGGATTGGTTGACTGCGTCATAATAGGCGCTGATCGTATCGCATCCAACGGCGATGCCGTTAACAAAGTTGGCAGCTATTCGCTTGCTGTCAACTGCGCGTATCACAAGATACCGTTCTATGTTGCCGCTCCCGGCAGCACTATTGATTTCGATATTAAATCCGGCGATGAAATAGAAATTGAAGAGCGCTCAGCAGATGAGATCACCAGGATAAAAGGAGAGAAGATCACACGGAGCGATATCAGCGTTCAGAATCCGGCATTTGACCTCATTCCAAATGAATTGATCACAGCTATTGTTACCGAGTACAAAGTTCACTTTCCGCCGTTTAACTTCGGCGGATTAAAACACATGTTCCAAAGCTACATCTCTACGCTCCGAAAGGAAGAGGACGGAGAGTAAATGCCTATCGTTAAAACAGATGCCGTAATTTTAAAATGCGATAACTACAGGGAAACAAGTAAGATCATTACGTTTTACTCCCGCTCGCATGGTAAGATAAAAGGTATAGCCAAAGGCGTAAGAAGCTCTAAAACAAAATGGGGCGGCGCGCTGCAATCAATGGCAATGCTCAGCATCATGTTCTATTATAAGGAAAACCGTACCCTGCACCTTGTCTCCCAAGCAGAACACCTCACCGCGCTGCACAATATTTATGATGATTTTGATAAGCTTCAAACAGGCTACCGTATAATTGAGCTCATAAACCGCACAACTGCAGAAAATCAGGAAAACCCGGAAATTTTTACGCTTCTATGCGATTCGCTCTATTTTCTTGAAAATGCAACCAAAAATTATATTAATGTGTTATTTAACTTTGAGTTCAAGCTGCTGGAACTGCTGGGATTCAAAATAAATATCGATGATCTTCCTGCCAATAATATTGACAAAACGGTAGAAAATGGATATTTTTACGAAACGCGTTTTACGCCCGGTGACTTAAAGACCCTGGAAGCTGTTTGCAGGGGGAACTTTAATTCATTAATGAGTCTTAATATTAACAAATCACAGGTGTTTGCATTGGAGAGATTTTTTGATAACTATCTGCGTGACCACTTTGAACATGCGGGAGTATCAAAGGCGAAAAGAGTTTTTAATTCAAACTAAAACGTCTTTTGCGGCATCTCATAAAAAAGAACATATTTTTCAATACAGGAGATAATATATAGTCAACATTCTTACTATTATTAAAGAGTAAAACTCTAAAAAAGAAACAAGGAGAAAAACATATGTCTAAAAAATCAATAATAGCAGCCGGATTTGTTGTGCTGCTTTCCATAATCTTCGGCGCTGTTCTGATAGCTAATTTCAGCGGGGTGAAGGTTGTACACTCTGATTCACAGATCGAATTCAATTCAACACCGCCTATTACGGTGAACCCGAATGTGAAAAGCCTGAACGATGCGTTCATCGAGATCAGCAAAACCGTTACGCCTTCGGTTGTTTACATCGAAGTTAAATCTCAGCCGGGAAAAAATGAGAATAATGAAACACCGCAGGATCCAAACGATCCATTCAGGTTCTTCTTTGGTCCTGATGGCCAGATGCCTGACCCGGGTCCACAAATGGGCAGCGGTTCAGGAGTTATAATTTCCAAAGACGGCTATATTGTTACCAATAACCATGTGGTTAAAGGCGCAGGCGAACACGGTATCAAAGTTGTTCTTACCGATAAAAGAGAATTCGACGCAAAAGTCGTAGGACTTGATGAAAATACTGACCTTGCGGTAATTAAGATCGAAGCAAACGACCTTACAGTTATGTCGCTAGGAAACTCAGATAATATCCAGGTGGGCGAGTGGGTGCTTGCAGTAGGTAACCCGCTTGGGCTCAACAATACCGTTACAGCAGGTATTGTAAGCGCGCTTGGCAGGAATATCGGCGTGAACGGCGGCGGATATGCGATCGAGAACTTCATCCAGACAGATGCAGCTATCAACCCAGGTAATTCCGGCGGAGCATTGGTTGACGTTAATGGCCAGCTTGTTGGAATCAATTCTGCTATCAAAACAAACACAGGTTATTACCAGGGGTATGGATTCGCGATCCCGGTCAACATAGTGAGAACCGTTGTAGAAGAGCTCATCAAAACAGGTAAGGTTGTACGCGGTTACATTGGCGTGCAGATACAGACTGTAGATGAAACCATGGCAAAGGGCCTTGGTTTAGATAAAGCCAAAGGCGTACTGGTTCAGAGCCTGCAAAAAGGCGGCGCCGGTGAAGATGCCGGGCTCCAGGCAGGCGATGTTATTCTCGCGGTTGACGGCAAAGAAGTTAACGCCTCAAATGAGCTGCAGGTGATAATTAACAGCAAACGCCCCGGCGACGTTGCAAAGCTTACTGTTTTCAGGGATGGCAAAACCATGGAAAAAGATGTTACCCTGAAACCAAGACAAGATGACCCTAAGCAGACCACTTTGAACGAGAAGAAAGAACAGGGAATAAACAAGGGCGTTTCATCCACAACTGTGAAATCTTTAGGTATCAGCGTACAGGATGCGCCTTCATCCATTACTGATAAATACAGCATTTCAGGCGGAGTAGTTGTTACCTCTGTGGATAAGTTTTCAGATTCCTTCCTCCGTGGGTTATCTGAAGGTGTGGTTATTATCGAAGCCAACAAGAAAAAAGTAAGCAATTCCGGTGATTTAACCGATGCGCTCAGCGGCAAGTCCGGCGGCGACTCGGTTCTGCTGAAGATTATTGATAAAAGCGGTACCGAAAGGATAATTGCCGTTAAACTTCAGTAATAATTTGTAAATTCTTTGAGAAAACGGGGAAAATTGCGCGAAATCGCTGTTTTCCCCCTAACTCAATATCACGGGTTTACAGTATGCTTTATATTGACATTATAAACAATTATGATTAACTTTGTGAAAGTATTTTAACAGGTAAATGTCCAAAATCTACGTAGCCATATTAAGCTTATTCTTTGTCTTCGGCACTTTAACAGTGAGCGCCGATAATAAAGAACAACTGGTGGATTTTAAGGGTAATCCCGATAAGTTCGAACTCAATCAGAATTATCCCAATCCATTCAATCCATCTACGCAGCTTTCGTACATCCTGAAGACCGACGGCAATGTTAAATTAACAGTATTTAATCTTGTCGGACAGTCGGTACGGGTACTGGTTGACGGCTATCAAACAGCCGGCTACTACGAAGTTACTTTCGACGCCAATGATTTGCCCGCTGGTATTTACCTCTATAAACTACAGGTCGGTGAAAATTCCTCAGTCAAGAGGATGACCCTGGTTAAGTAGTTTACCTAAAATACTTCCTAAATATTTATTTTTAAATTTTTTTACCATGGGGGTAATTTAATTAATGATTAAATTCATTACGAGGTTTATATTTACTATTGCAGCAGTTTTACTTTCAGCTTCAGCAGTCCTTGCACAGAACACAAATTTGTACGTTATCGATAGTTTCGGCGATCACACACTTCCAGGCTGGTATTCAGGCGGCGATCTTGGCCTCAAGTATTCTCATAAAGAGGATAACCTCGAAAACGGGTACGGCGTAATTTCCTCATCAAACAAGCAGATTACTCCGAATTCATTCGCAGGCATCATCAGGAAAGAAGAAAAGCTCCAGGTAGCTGAGGATAATATTCTTTCAGTAATGATCCAGGGCATCAACAACGATATGACAACCACCGTCCAGATCCTTTTCGATAAGAATAACGACGGCAAGTATGATGAAAACACCGATGTAAGGCTTGAATCAAAGCCTCTCAGCATGAATTTTTCAGGCTGGAAGGAAGTTCACTTCAACATCAACCAGGGTGAGTTCAAGGTTGTATCAAAAAGCAAAGACGACGATTTTTCAATTCTCGAGCAGGAAGCTTTAGGCATACAGTTCTCCTTCCAGACAGGCAAAGAGTTCACAGCAAGCCCCGTTGAAACCGGTATCGCTATGATCTCTGAGCGCTATAATAAAGAAGTTAAGCAGGAAGTTGCACAGAATGATGTTGGAACCGGCGAGTCATATTTCAGCACAAAGAACTATCCTAACCCGTTCAATCCGGAAACAAAGATCACATACACACTTAAGAATTCAACAAGCGTAAAGATCACGGTTTATGACCGCCTCGGACGCGAAGTTGTTGTATTGGTCGATGAATCTCAGAACGAAGGCGAGCATTCAGTGACATTCAATGCCGCAAGCCTCCCTTCAGGTGTTTACTTCTACAGGATCAAAACTCCTGAAAAAGTTGAAGTAAGAAAAATGGTATTTACCAAGTAAAACTTATGTAACGAATTTCACCCTGAGCTTGTCGAAGGGTTTTAAAGCCGCTTAATTTAAGCGGCTTTTTTTATTCCCTGAATCAAGGCTGCAATACACCCCGGCACTGAAGTGCCACCCCTCTCAAGAGGGGAATCAGATAATCAGTAGCACAGACATTTAGAAGAGCACTTCGTGACCTGACTGTGTATTATTCTTCGTCTACATGAGCAGTCATGTGTTGCCCCAAAAAGCAAACCCCCATTGATGTTCATCCGGTAACTAATCATTCTTGTGCAATTTTCACAAAAGAATTTGATAGTTATCGTCCCCCCTTCTATGAAGCGAAGGGGGGACAGCGCAATCTTTGCGCCTGCGTCAAACACCCCTCTTTCCAAACTCTAGTTTGGGAAACGTAACAACTTTTGATTTAGTAGCACAGACATTTAGAAGAGCACTTCGTGATCTATCTGTGAACACACCCCGGCACTGAAGTGCCACCC
>JAYRXC010000026.1:0-96226 GCA_041917655.1 Ignavibacteria bacterium
TAGGAGACTGCGTGCCTGCTTCATAAAATATAACAAGATAATGCAGCACTTTTAAAGTGACCGCTGATAAAAGTATTATTCTATGATTTTTTGTCTATTATTATAAATCTTTTTGGGCTTTCTATTTAACATAAAAGGGGAGCTGAAAACTCATTCTGTTCGTTCCCAAGCTACTGACTGGTGGCGTAAGAAATTGTAATTCTCAGCTCCGTAGGAGCGAAATGTTTGTAGATGATGCTTTTTATTATCTCGAGCTCCGTAGGAGCGATATGTTGGTGAATAATCATTTGCAACGTTGCAAAGTCTGATTCCGCCCTTTCAGGGCTATGTTCATTCAGTATTTTTCCGATGGGCTTCACCCATCGCTTACGTATTGTGCCCTTTCAGGGCTTTTCGTTACCAAACACCGTACTGGTAATAAAATGATTCCCCTCTTGAGAGGGGTGTCATTGCGAAGCAATGACGGGGTGTGTAATAATGCTCTGTTAATTAATCAAAATATACCGCGTGATCAATCCTGTTAGGGATTGGCTATTGGTAGAACAACAAATACCGCCATATCCCGTCCCGTACGGGACGGGATAGAAGAGGGCGTGGCTTCGTCTACCCATAGCTCGTGCCTACGGCACTACAACTCTTCATTCCTCAATTACAGATCGTTGAGAAAGGGTATTGTACACAATGAAACCAAATATGATTAGCCACGGTCTTTGGACCGTGGAAAAGATCCCTATAATTTAATTGAGCTTTAGCTCGAATTAGACCTCATAAAGTTGTTCAGCTCCATAGGAGTGGCATGTTAACGCAATCCACCCCCTTGTATTCCCCATGCCAGGGGGAAATTTATTTCCGGATTTACATCGACCGCGCAGCAGTCACACATTTATGATGTGGCTGCAACTCACAAACCAGCTGCACTGTGCTAATTCATTCCTTTATACTTAAAATGACGTTAATTATATTTGCAGATTATGAAAATTTCATTGAATTGGATACGTGATTACATCAATTTAAACCTTCCGGTAAATGATCTGGTGAAGGGTTTGATTGATCTTGGTATAGAAGTTGAAAGTGTCGAAGACCAGTCAGCTGTGCTTAAGAATTTCGTCATTGGTAAAGTAATTGAACGGGCAAAACACCCGAATGCAGATAAATTGAGCGTTTGTAAAGTTGATGTTGGCACAGGCGAACTGCTAAACATCGTATGCGGCGCGCCGAATGTTGATGCAGGGCAGACCGTTTGCGTGGCGCTTGTTGGCGCAATTGTACCAAATGGCGGATTCGAGATCAAGAAAGCGAAGCTGCGCGGAGAGCCATCCGAAGGCATGATATGCTCTGCCAAAGAGCTTAATCTGGGCGACGACCACTCCGGCATTATGGTTTTGAATACCGATCTGCCGGTTGGCACGCCGTTTGCTGAATACCTCAAAGCAAATGATGTAATTTTGGAAATAGGAATTACTCCTAACAGGGGCGACCTGCTTTCGCACATTGGTGTAGCAAGGGAGTTAGGTGCATTGACCGGCAGCGAGCTTAAGATTCCCGCATCCGAGGTGAATGAATCCGGCAATGAGCTAAAAGATGCCATTGCTGTAGATATTGAAGATCCAAAAGGCTGCTTAAGATACTGCGGCACGATGGTGAAGAATGTTAAGGTAAAACAATCGCCTGAATGGCTTCAACAGAGGCTTATAGCAGTTGGATTGCGACCAATCAATAACATAGTTGATGTTACGAACTATGTTATGATGGAGTGCGGCCAGCCGCTACATGCTTTCGATTACGATAAGATCAGCGGAAAAAAGATAATTGTAAAAAAAGCCGGAAGTACAGCTAAGTTCACAACACTTGACGGCAAAGAACGCAAGCTGAGAGAAGATATCTTAATGATATGCGATGCTGAAAAGCCCGTTGCTTTGGCGGGGATCATGGGCGGCGAAAATTCTGAGATATCAGATTCCACTACAAATATCTTCATTGAAAGTGCTTATTTTGACCCGGTTCTGACAAGGCTATCATCAAAGTATCTTGGACTGCAAAGCGATTCATCATACCGCTTCGAAAGGGGAGTGGATATCGAAAGAACGAAATGGGCATGCAAAAGGGCGGCGAACTTAATTGCTGAGCTGAGCGGTGGGGTGATCGCAGATGGATTTCTTGATGTGTATCACCAAGAACTTGAACCGCTGAATGTTAAAATGCGGGCCAAGCACCTTAACCGTATAGCCGGGGTTGAATACAGCATCTATGATGCAGCCATGCTCCTTGGTAAGATAGGCATCCGGAAGATGGAAGGCGATGCTTCAGAGGCAGTGTTCGAAATACCGCAGGCAAGAAGGGAAGACTTGCAAAGGGAGATCGATCTCGTTGAAGAGGTTATCCGTCTTCACGGATACGAGAAGATAACCGTTCCGCACTACTCAGAGATATACCACGATATCCGTGACTTCTCCGGCAGGGAATATGATGCTTTAAACGGCATAAAGAAATTCCTTACAGGGCGGGGCTTTAAGGAGATTATTTCAAATACACTTGTGGACGAGAACCTCCAGAAGAAGTTTGAGGTTGAGTACGTAAGTCTATTGAATCCGTCAAACGATTTGATGGGTGTATTAAGAAGCAATCTTTATATAGGCTTGTTTGATGTACTTAAAGTTAACTTTGAAAACTCGAACAATTCACTTAAGCTATTTGAGATAGGTAACACGTTCAGTTATGATAAAGAGGGTAAAATAACTGAAAACAGGAACATAATGCTTGTTATGGCTGGCGAGGCAGACATTAGCTCGGTTGATGTAAAGTCAAGAAATTATGACATTTACGATATGATAGGTGAAGCTGAAGGTCTGTTTGAAAAATTAAGAGTTGTAAATCTCAAAAAATTTGATTATTATTCGCATAATTCAGTGCTGGAATCAGTGATAGAATATAAAACAAAGAACAACACTGTTGCCAGAATCACCGGATTTTCAAAGAAATTTCTACAGTCACTTAATATAGAAAGGCCGGTTGTTGTATGCGAGATACTATATTAAGCCTGAGTGAAAATCTTAACGGAAAACAAATATTTAAGGAGTTTTCCAATTTTCCGCCTGTATTGAGAGATCTAAGTATTGTGGCCGGCGGAGACATAAGGCAATCACAGATAGTTGATGTAATACAAAGCAGCAAAACACATGGACTTCTGAAAAATGTGAAACTGTACGATATTTTTGAGTTAAAGGGTGAAGATTCAGGCAAAAAAAGCTACACATACAGCCTTGAGTTCCGCTCGGATGAGAAGACATTGACAAATGAAGAAATAAACAAGATCCAGGATGGAATTGTGGCAGATCTGAAAAAAAAGCTTAATGCGGATCTGAGGAAGTAAACGAAGCGCTCAATCAAAAGTTTCTAAATTATGGATAACTCAATACTAAAAGTAAACGATTCGGGTTTAAAGAACGAGCTGGAGAAGATGTTCTCCAAGGTAAAGGTATTGGTTGACAAATTTAACCTGGCACGCGATGAAAACAAGCTGCTCAAGGAAAAAATTAAAGAGCTTGAACACTCTTTAAGCGATGCTGAGATTGAAATTTCTAACAGAAATTCGGAGTTATTAACTAAAGATAAGGAAATTTCTGAATTCAAGAACAAGCTTCTTGATGAAAGAAAAAATAAGGTTTCAGGAGAAGATAAGGCCCAGCTGAAATCAAGGATTCGCGAGCTGATGCTGAGGCTGGATGCGCATCTCGAACAAAAAGCAAATAATAATTTTTAATTCTGCAGTTTCAGGGGAGCAGCAGGTTTTTTATTAACAGAAGGATTAAAGATTATTCGTTGTACACCAGTTGGTCGGGATTTACAAAAAAGGTAAAATCTTAAATAATTCAATAAACGGATGGACTCTAAGGATATCAGGATCAAAATATTCAACAATCATTACACCCTCAAGGGTGATGATGTGGAGCTTCTTGAAAAAAGCGCCCAGTACGTTGATACTTTAATGCATAAGGTTCAAAATGATATTCCTAACCAGTCAGACTTCACTGTAGCCATTGTATCAGCTTTAAATATTGCTGAAAACTATTATAGGGAAAAGAACAGCAGCTTCGTTCTTGACCAGAATTACAAATCTTTGATAGGCGGATTGAACGCACAGGTCAAAGAAATTAACGAATACATAGATAGCAATACATGATTGGCCTGATCTGACCAAAGTTCAGCCCAACAGGCACAATAGCCGCAGAACCAGCTGCAACACTTCATCCAGTTTATTTGTTCTTTGAATCGGGAAAAAGATTTTAAAACCGCACCGACCGACCGTAGCCAAAAATTAAATAGAACCAACACTATTTAATTGGGGAGCCAGCTCGATACCAATGTCAATTACAGGCCTCGCCTGCAGCTTGCTGCAGGACCGCCGGTTATGTCAGCATAACCATATGGCGGACAGTGGAAGTTAAAAGACATTTCGGCACTCACCCACTGTGTTGAAAGAGGGTTCTATAACTCTTTCGCTATGGTATTAAATCGCGTGCGGTTTTTTATTTTCACTACTTTATAATTGTTTCGAATTAATTAATAAGCTTCAACTTAAATCATATGTCAGAATTTCGGAGAATATAATATGTTACAGGAAATTTATGTACTTGTGCCTTTGATCGTCATACTCTGCGCGGCGACATTTTATCTTGGATGGTATCTCCAGAACAAGGTAACAAAAGGTAAGATAAACAGCGCGGAGGAACAGGCTAAAAGGATCATCGCAGACGGTGAAAAAGCAGCACTGAATACCAAGAAAGAAAAGCTGCTTGAAGTAAGGGACGAATGGTATAAAAAGAAACAGGAATTTGACCAGGACTACCAATCAAAGAAGAATAAGCTTAAATCATTCGAAAAACAGCTTCAGGATAAAGAAGACTCTGTAAGCAAAAGGATAGATGAGAATGCTAAGAAAGAAAAAAACATCAACAGGCTTGAAAATGACTATAACTCGAAAATAAAAAACGTTTCCGAAAAAGAAAACAGGCTTGAAAGCCTCATCCAGGAACAGAACAACAAGCTTGAGAACATCTCAGGCTTAACGGCAGAAGAAGCCAAAAACATCCTGATGGATAACCTCATCGAAGAGACAAAAATGCAGACCGCCGGCAAGCTGAAAGAGATCAGGGATGAAATGAAGCTTGAAGCCAAAAAGCTCGCAAGAAACCTGATAGTACAGGCTATTCAGCGCAGCGCCGCCGACCATTCTGTAGAAACTACTGTAAGCGTGCTCAGCATCCAAAGCGATGAGCTTAAAGGAAGGATCATCGGAAAGGAAGGCAGGAACGTAAGGGCATTTGAAGCGGCTACCGGCGTTGATATAATTGTTGATGATACACCGGAAGCAATTACAATTTCCGGCTTCGACCCGTTCCGCAGGGAAGTTGCCAAGATCGCGATGGAAAGGCTCATTGCCGATGGAAGGATACACCCCACCAGGATCGAAGAAGTTGTTGAAAAAGTCCGCAAAGAGCTTGAAGAAGAAATTATCAGGATCGGCGAAAACTCAATTATTGAGTGCGGTTTGCACGGACTCCATGCGGAGCTTGTGCGCCACGTGGGCAGGATGAAATACCGTACCAGTTACGGTCAAAACCTGCTGCAGCACAGCATTGAAGTTGCTCATTTATGCGGAATCATGGCTGTTGAACTTGGGCTTGACCCGGTTATGGCTAAACGCGCGGGACTTCTTCACGATATCGGAAAAGTGATAGATAGGGAGATCGAAGGACCTCACGCCATTTTAGGTTATGATCTTGCCAAGAAATATAAAGAGCATCCGATAGTTTGTAATGCAATTGGCGCGCATCATGAAGATATGGAAATGGAAACGCCAATCGCTGTGATTGTACAGGCATGCGATGCCATCAGCGGAGCACGGCCGGGCGCAAGACGCGAATCAGTTGAAGGTTATGTAAAGAGGCTGCAAAAGCTTGAAGAAGTGGCCAAGTCATTTGAAGGCGTTGGCAGAACTTATGCAATCCAGGCAGGCAGGGAAGTAAGAGTAATAGTTGAGCATGATAAAGTGAGCGACGCGCTCGCAGATCAGCTTTCGGTCGATATTGCTACAAGGATACAGGAAGAAATGGAGTATCCGGGACAGATCAAGGTAACGGTCATCAGGGAAAGACGCTCTGTGGCTTATGCCAAGTAGAACAAATGTTCCGGGCAGGTTAAGGGTCGGCATCACCGGCGGCATTGGCTCCGGTAAAAGTCTGGCATGCAGTTACATCGAAGAGCTTGGATACAAGGTCATATACGCTGATAGAGTCGCAAAAGAGCTGTACGCTTCCAATCTGCTGCTCAGAAGAAAGCTTGTGAAGGCTTTCGGGAAGGGTATATTGGACGAATCTGGCAATATCAGCAGGTCCAATTCACGCAGGATAATCTTTTCTTCAAAGAAAAATATTAAAAGGGTGAACAGCATTGTTCACCCTTTTGTATTTGCCGAAATGGAAAAAATGGTAGCTAAGATCAAAGACAGGCTGATATTTTTCGAAGCCGCGATAATGTTTGAATCAGGCAGCTATAAAAGAATGAATTATGTTGTGGTGATCTACTCAAACCAGAAGAACCGCATCGCAAGGATAAGGAAAAGGGATAATGTCACTATCTCAGCCATCAAAAAGCTTATGAAGCTGCAGCTTGATGAGCGCGAAAAGGCGCGCCGGGCTGATTTTATTATCCCGAATAACTCAACAGCCAATTCACTTAAACATAAAGTTGTATCACTGGTTCGTTTTTTGGAACTCCTTTAGAATGGAACAGAAGAATATACAAAATATCATTAGCTCGGAAGAACAAGATTTCTTCCATACTTACAAAAGATTGCCAATTGTAATAGAGCGCGGAGAAGGCAGCTGGCTTTATACTGATTCAGGCAGGAAGATACTGGATATGTTTGGCGGTTTAGCTGTTAATGTACTGGGCTACAATCACCCCGGCATGAACAAAGCCATCGAAGAGCAGATAAGGAAGTACATACATATATCCAACCTTTTCTACCAGGAAAAACAGCTGGAACTGGCTAACCTGATAACGCAAATGTCAGGATTCAACAAAGTGTTCTTCTGCAATTCCGGCACTGAAGCCGTTGAAGCCGCGATCAAGCTTACCCGTAAGTACTTCCTGGGCACGGGTAAACGCACACTTGTTTCATTTTCGGGCTCATTCCATGGCAGAACAATGGGTGCGCTCTCGCTAACGGCGAGGAAAAAGTACAGGGAGCAGTTCGAACCTCTTTTGCCGGATGTTAAACATCTCGAATTCAATTCTATAGAAGCACTTGAAAGTAATATTGATGACAGCACCGCTGCAGTATTTATTGAATGTATCCAGGGTGAAGGAGGCGTTAATCCAGCTAATCAGGAGTTCATAGATGCCATTATCAGGCTGCGGGACCAATATGGATTTCTGATCGCTGCGGATGAAATCCAGTCAGGTGTTGGCAGGACAGGCAAGCTTCACGCTTTTGAGCACTTCGGCCTTAAACCTGATGTAGTCATTCTTGCTAAAGGCATTGGCGGCGGATTACCTCTTGGCGCAATTCTTGGAAATGAGCGTGTGCAGGAAGTGTTTACTTATGGTGAACACGGCTCAACATTTGGCGGCAACCCGGTCGCCGCAGCTTCGGGAATAGTGGTGTTTAATGAATTGACGGGAGGTCTCTTGAAACGAACAAGCGAAATGGGTGAGATGATTATTTCGAAGCTTGAGTTCATAAAACAAAGATTTCCTGATAAGATAAAGAGCATCCGCGGTAAAGGATTAATGATCGGAATCGAGCTATATAAACCTTGCCAGCAAATGGTAGAAAAGCTAATGGAAAAAGATGTGCTGGTTAACTGCACGAATGAGAATGTGATAAGGCTGCTTCCTACGTATGTTATTACCAGAGAAGACGTGGTGTTTTTCCTCGCCGCATTTGAAGAAGTTATAGCTGGTTTTTAAATCTAATCTGGTCTGAAATTCTGTATCAAACAATCCAACAATTACACACAAAGTTTTGTTTAGATTCTGCCAATAATTTCCAATAAAAAAGCCGTCAATTTTGACGGCTTTTTTGTTAGCTCTAAAACGCGTGATTATGCAAATCCCCACTTATTTTTGTTTTCCTGAATATCTTCAGGGGTCGGATTCTTTCTGATAGGTGTAGGTTCCGTCGTGAAATCTTCCGGCGGATGTACTTCAAACACCTTAGCATTAAGTTCAATATCTGCATTGAATATAGCAGGAACCTGTGAATCTTCGTAAATTGCCTGCCAGGGACATGCGGGCTCGCAAGCCGCGCAATCGATACACTCGGCAGGGTGTATGTAAAGCATGTTCTTTGAAAAATTCTCATCGTCAGCCTGCAGCTCATAAATACAGTCAACCGGACAAACTTCAGCGCACTCTGTATCCTTACAATCCATACATAATTTTGTTATAACCCACGGCATAGTTTAATATCTCCTTATAATAGTAACTTGTTAATACAAATATATAAAAATATTCCTGATATATTAAAGTGAACTTTTAAGTATATGACTTTTATCCACAGTTATTTTTATGGAATATTGTTCCTCTTCCTAAGCGCCCATTCTGCCGTGAAAAGCAGTATGATGAGAAGCAGGAAATACTTGTTGCTCCACAGATCGAATCTTATAGTTTTCTCAGGCGTAAATGCTTCGGTTTTTGTTGACTTTATCCTGCCCAAAGTTGTGTTTAAATCGTTATAACCGCCTTTTTCAATATATGCGCCGGTGGTATTGTTGGCAAGCTCTCTTAAAATAGCGGCATCTGTGCGGGTGACTTTATATTCACTGTTCACGGTATCGCTCAAAAACCGCGATTTATCATTAGAGTAAACCCCGTCTGTGAATTCTGCGCTGCATTCAATGGTATAGTCTCCCGTGGGCATGGGGGGCAAAATTCCCAAGAATCTGCTGCCATCGGGTTTAAGTTCAAGCTCCCCGGCCTTGCTGCCGTTCTTATCCAACAGCTTCGCGGTTACTTTTGCATTTCGGGTTGGGAGGAACTTATCATCGTAAGCTTCGGCTATCAAACGCACTTCTTCGGTATAATCGAACACATCCTTTTCCGGGTAAACCTTCAGCCGTGTTTTCTTTTCCTTTTCGATGCTCATCTGAATGCTGGCTAAAAGGAAATCCTCCATTGTCTTTTCAGCATTCGTGCCGCTGTTCAGCTTCCAGCGCCACATGCCGTATCCGAGGAATGCTGCCGAGCGTGAATCTGCTGTGATTCTGCTTATCATAACAGGCTCACCCGAAGCTTTGTCTGTTGCCAATGTAATAGCTCCCGGTTTGGGAATGATACCTGAAACATTCCTGAACAACTGCAGAGAGCCAAGTCCGCTAATTTTAGCAAGCGGATTCTCGCTGCTACCGACTATCTGCAATCCAAACTGTGTCTCGCCGGAGTTGGGGCGTGATATTGAAAACGGTACCTGCTCTTCGAGTGAGGCAAGTTTGCTGTAATCGGAATTTTTGCCGGCGAAAAACACCACAGGTGTTTTGTAGAGCTTAACCTGGCCTGTGATATCGCTCATTAACGCCGCTGATGTTACCGCTGTAGGGAAGTTTAGCAGGAATAATGCCGAGAGCTCTCCAAACGCATTTGGAGCAATGCCGCCTTCATAAAATTCACCGGGTGATTTCATTGTTCGGTAAGTTATGCCGAAATTTCCAATCCGCTTCAGCACTGAACCGGCAAACTCATTATCATAACCTGGTCCGCCGGATATTACCAGTACGCTGATCTTGTTATCGAGATAAGTTATGAAAAAATCCTCGTAGTTGTTCTTTATTGTAAGCTCACCCGCAGAGGGTGTAATCTCTATTCTGTAACGGGTCTTACCTGGGGCTGATTCAGATATATCAAACTCTGTTTCGTAATTTTGCTCACCTGTAACCTGTACTGTTTTTGATGCAGCAAAGTTCCCTTCGCGAAGCAGATTTATATTGACAGCGGTTCCCTGGAATCCGTAAGCATTCAGGTACGCTTTTATCTTCACAGGCGTATTCACCATCGACTTGTTGTTGCATACAACTTTGGATAGTACAATATCTTTTTGCTGCATAGTATCACCAATTGCAATGGTTACTATGGGAACACCCAAAGATCTCACTTCGTAAAGCGGATTAACGCCGGAATTGAAGATACCATCTGAGATTATTGTAATTGAGCTGAACGACCTGTCAGGGTAACTCTCCTTAAGTTTGCCAAGTGAAGAGGAAATATCTGTTGAGTAGCCGTTTATGTTGAGCGAGTCCTTTGAGCTTACCAAATCGGTTGAATTTGAGAAAGCGAATACTCTTTTCCCGCCGCCGAAAATGTCTCCGCCTGTTATTACCGAGTTCAGCTCATCCTGTTTGCTGCCTGTTAACAGACTTCTGGAGTTATCTACCAGCACTATATCAATTGCCGCGTTATCATTTTTAACCAGGTATGAAAGCACCGGCTCAATAAATAAAGCCATTAGCAGGAAGAGTGCAAGTGTTTTTAAGGAGATGAGGAAAAGTTTGAACGGTGCGCTTATGGAATGATTGCGGTAAAAGTACCACGAAACCGCAGCGGCAATTATCAGGAAGAGAGCTAGGAACAGGGGAGAGTAAGATGAAGTGAATCCTGGCATGTTAAATATTTATAGAAGGCGGCTGCTTATGATCAGATTAAACAGCCGCTTTCAAATTCAGAGTTTTATTTCTACGTATATCGTCTTTTTCAGCTCATCCAGCCATTCGCCGAGCATTTTCTGTTCCTTGTATCTCTGTGCGTACTGCTGAATAATCTCATAATCACTTTCGAGTGTTGCTGCATGTTCCGGTATTCTTTCTTTAATTTTGTACATGTAATAACCATAGAACCTGTCATCGCCGACTTTAACTGGCTCCGATATCTCGCCTGTATTCAGGTCACGCAGAGTGATTATCTCAAGGCTGTCAAGATTATTGATGCTAACTTTGCCTATATGGCCGCTATCAGCGGCAGATTTCGGTTCCTGCGAATAAAGCACCGCAGCCTGGTTAAATGTAAGCTCGCCTGAGTTTATCCTGCTCTTGAGGTCTTTCAGGAAATTTATCTCCGTGAAATCAGCGGCTTCAAGCCTCGGGAATTTCACCAGTATATGCTGCGCGGTGATGAAGTCGCCGGTTTTATCATTCAGCTTTATAATATGGTAGCCGAATTCAGTTTCTACTATTCCCGATACTTCACCCGGCTGAAGGAGGAATGCGGCATCTTCAAATTCTTTTACAAATGAGCCTTTCTTGGCTTTACCCAGTGAGCCGCCCTGGAGCGCAGAAAGTGAATCGTCGGAATACAGCTTCGCAAGTTCGGAAAAATCCCTGCCTGATTTTACGCTATCGAGCAGTTGTTCAGCCTTCTGCTTAGCAATGAACTTCGCATCTTCGGTTATCTTCGGAATCCTCACTATCTGTACAAGGTCATAAGTCTCAGGTACGGGCGGCAGCGAATCCCGGTAATCCGCAAAGAACTTATTTACCTCGGGCTTCGATACATTAATGCCGTATCCGAATTTCTCCTGCTTCACACGGCTGATCTTAATATTACGCTCGGTCTGCTCTTTCAGCAGGTTGCGGATTTTGGGTATTGTTAACCCGTATGCATCTTCTACATTTTTTTCTGAACCAAACTGCGCAACGAATTCCTTTATACGGCCATCAACCTGCTTATTCACTTCTTCCGGAGAAACATAAATGCTGTCCTGGTCTGCTTTAGCCAGCATCAGCTTATCGGTAACCAGGCTCTGGAACACCTGTTCAACAAGCTCATTCGAGATCTGCTGAATACCGTTTTGCTGCATATAACTGTATAGCTGAAAGTTCAGGTCTGATTGCAGTATGATGTCATTGCCTACTATGGCAATTATTTTATCGCCTTCCCCCTGTGAATAAGCCTTAAAGCTCACAAGTGTTAAGAGGACAAGTAATATTAGCTTTAGTTTTTTCAATATCTTTTATTAATTCCTGGGTAATTTTGAAACATTTAAGATGCCCGGGTTATGCGCCCGGGCGCAGTAAAATTATCTAATCCTTGAATGCTTCGGTGAGTACTTCCTCGTGGATCACAACCGGGTACTTCTGCCTGAGCGCTTCAAGATATGCTTTTTCTGAATCCTTATACTTCTGCTGCTGAAGTTCGTTGGATATCTCCGCCCTTACTTCATCAATTGTTTTATTGATCATTTTGCCGGTGGAGTCTGTTTTTGTGTATTTTGACTTATTGGCTTCATAAAAAGCGGTTATATCAGTTTCTGATACTTTTACCTTGCTCCAAAGTTCATCCTGGTCAATCCTGAAGACAAGCAGGCCGTTCTCATAATCTGCGATGCTGGCGGCGTATTCATCATCTTTCTCAAAGTTCATGTCCTTAGCCTTGCGGTTGAGGATTGGGTTTTCGGCAGCTGAATTTATCATACCGTTTATTGTCTGCTCGGTAAGCTGCATCCTTGCGAAATCCCTGTTAACTATCAGAAGCTTTATAATATCTATCACTTTTACCTGGCCGCCGTCATAGGATGCGAGAATGATCTCCTTATCCTGCGGTGTGAACAGGCTATCGAAGTTATAATCAGCTACTGTCTTTAACGTATCAACCTTTGACTTAAAGAAACTCAAGCCTTCCGGTAATATCTTATAACCAAATTTACCCTTTAATGTTTCAACATATTTGGCATAATCGTCTTTATATGCTTTGGTCTTTTTGTATTCAGTTTTGATATTTTCTTTCTCTTTTTCGAAAGAACCAACTTTCTTTTCACCGAATTTTTTTATCACATGCCAGCCGTAGGGTGATCTCACCGGTCCGGCAACATCTCCGTTTGACATAATAAACGCTGCTGAATCAAGCGGCTGTGCAAGCCTTCTTCTGTCAACATTACCAAGATCGCCGTTTTGGGGCTTGCTTCCCGCGTCATCGCTGTACTGCTGAACCAGCGATTCAAAGCTCTCGCCGCCTTTTGCTTTATTGTAGACTTCAAGCGCGCGCTGGTATGTGCCGGCTGAATCAACAACTGCGCCGGTGGAATCCCTTTTATCCTGGATAAGAATATGCGATATCTTTACTGATTCTGTCCTGGGTTTTCTATCGGTAAGCTTGATTATATGCAGGCCAAACATTGTTCTGACCGGCTTCTTTGTATATTCGTCTTTGCTCAGCTCATAAACCGCGTTCTCAAACTCGGGTACAGTCATACCTGCGGTGAAGTAATACAGGTCGCCGCGGTTCATCTTAACTGTGCGGTCATCTGAGTACTGCAGGGCAACTTCGCCGAAGTCTTCGCCTTTTTTCAGGCGCTCTATAACCGAGTCAGCCTTCTGGTAAGCTGCTATTGAATCCTGCGGACTTGCGCCTTCAGGCAGGTTTATCAGTATATGTGAAGCTCTTACTTCGTCTTTTCTCTTTTCGTAGAGGTCTTTTATTTTTTCTTCTACTATTTCTTTATCTATTAAGAATGTGGGGGCGAAGTTCCTTTTGTATTCATCCACATCCTTCTGAATATCGGCATTGCTGAGCAGTCCGCGTTCGCGCGCATCCTTTACTTTAAGCCTGAAGTTGATATACAGGTTGAGGAACTGTTTCTTTTCATCGAGTGATTTCGCTTTTGCGCTGTCTAAGTTACCGACAGTTTTGAGGTATTGTTTTTCAAACTCGCCTAAAGTGACCTTATCATTGCCGATTTCGACGAGAGTTTTGCTTGCCCTGTTGCAATTTGCTGTGAAAACAGCCAGAAATGCGGAAAATAACAGGAATACATACATTTTTATTTTGTTTGTTTTGATCATTAATATTGCGCTATTTTGTTTAAATTTCAGGATATTAGACTCCAATTTTACTTATTAATAAACTGAGTTTCAAGGCAAAGAGGCTGAGGGCTGGCAATGTCAAATGCCAAAATCCAAATGCCAAATGGATATTAATATTTTTGTTGCTAACTCATCCGATGACTGGGATTTACGCTTACTTGAGGATAATGGGTAGTTTGAGTCATCGGATGAGTGAACCATAAAACTCTCTCATTCCCCAACGTCTGTGTGGGAGTGCCAAATCACAAGTGCCGTGTGCACGAAATATGGGTAGCTTCGGAAGCCCAACCATTCAACCCCGTTGTTGGTGTTGTCACCAACAACTACAACCTGTAAATGTAAATCCGGTCGCCTGACCGGATCTCGAAGCCTTACACAAGTGCCTTAGGCACGAAACATATCATGAACCAACATTTCCCCCTGGTAGGGGGAACACAAGGGGGTAGTTTGCAAACAAATCTATCTTCATTAACTGCCATTTCAAACAGGAATGCATACAAATCTCATTTGATTGCTTCAATTAAGTTTAATCGAGACAAAAGCATGGCAACTAAAGTATCGTTCAGATGCATTCCCTACATGGTAAAAATTTCTTCTCTTACCACTCATACTTTCTTACAATATTTCACCGGCAGGGGAGTCATACATAATATCAGACCTGAACTATGGCATTTTTGTACTCAAATGGGAATAGCAGGCAGAAAATGCTGTTATCTTCAATATTAATGGTTATATAGATTTTAAATTTTAATTTTCTTATATTTGTAAGCTAAAATCCATAATAAAGGGGTGATAAAAACTTGATCAAAGTAACACTGCAAGAAAACGAATCTATTGATAAGGTCTTAAAAAGATTCAAAAAGAAGTACGAAAAGGCCGGTATTTTAAAAGAAGTGAGAAAAAGAGGCTTCTTTGTAAAACCATCAATTAAGAAACGTATGAAGAAAGCTAAGGCTATAAGAAGAAATAAAAGAACTTTGGCGGAAGAAACTGCGGCTTAATCCCGTTTCGGCTAACAGATTTTCCCATCCGGTACTATGTGCTTTATATAAGGATGGGTTTTTTATTATAACCTGCCCGATCGCGGTAATTTTTGAAACTGCTAACCATTAAACGTTGTTCTAACTTTTGAATTTACAATCGAAAG
Organism: Ignavibacteria bacterium; assembly: GCA_041917655.1. Lineage (GTDB taxonomy): Bacteria > Bacteroidota > Ignavibacteria > Tepidaquicellales > OLB5 > OLB5. Next base: position 15,001 of record JAYRXC010000026.1, read on the forward strand.
ATACAGCCGGAACAGACTTGCTTGAGCCATTTATTGGCGAGGAGAAGATACGCAGCCGCGTAAAGGAGCTTGCGGCGCAGATAGACGCAGACTACTCCGGCAAGACACCGATATTCATAGGTGTGCTTAATGGTTCATTCATTTTCATCAGCGATCTTGTTAGGGCTGTAAATGTGGAAACTGAAATTGATTTTTTAAAGCTTTCCAGCTATGGGGATAGCAAGATCTCATCAGGTCAGGTTAAGCTGTTAAAAGACCTTAACTGCACCATAGACGGTAGAGACATCATCATTGTTGAAGATATAATTGATTCAGGGCTTTCGATAAAATATATAAGAGATCTCGTGCTTTCGCACCAGCCCGCTTCGCTTCAGTTTGTTACACTGCTGATGAAACGGGGGCTGAGTAATCTCGATTTTGATATTAAATATATCGGATTCGAAATAGGAAGCGAGTTTGTTGTTGGATACGGACTTGATTACGCGCAGAAGTACAGGAATTTAAAAGAAATTTGTATTCTAAAAAACTAATTACAGATGCCTGAAGATTTTCAGAATAACGGTTCTTCAAACCCCAAGCCTCCTAAAAAAAGGCGCAACGAAGAGTTTAACTGGAACAGGGTGTTCAAAGTAGTACTCGGATGGAGTGCTATCTTGTTCGGCTTTTTCCTTATTATGATTTGGTCTAAATCCGGCGATGGCGGCGAGGTTGAGATCGGGTTTGACCAGTACCAGAAGCTGCTTGCTGAAGATAAGATCAAAGAAGCAGTTGTTAAAAAGCTTGATAACACTTTTACGTTTCATGGTGTTCTTAAACAGCCGGAGCCGCTTAATGTGGGCTCAAGGCAGATCTCCGCGGATAAATTCTCGGTACTGCTTCCTTACACAAACATCGATGACCCCATCATCAAAACATGGAACGAGAAACAGATCGCCTTCCGGATTGAAAAGGAAGATACAAGCTGGATCGGTCCGCTGATAGGCGCGCTGCCATGGATACTTATCATTGTATTCTGGATAATAATAATGCGCAGGATGCAGGGACAGGCCGGCGGCTCAAAAGGAATTTTCTCATTCGGGAAATCCAAAGCCAAGATGCTCACCGAAAACCAGCTCCGCGTCACATTTAAAGATGTTGCCGGCGCTGATGAAGCCAAATACGAGCTTGAAGAAATTATTGAATTCCTCCGCGAGCCATCTAAGTTTCAGAGGCTTGGCGGCAAGATACCCAGAGGCGTGCTTTTGCTCGGTCCTCCGGGAACAGGAAAAACTTTGCTTGCCCGCGCAGTTGCAGGTGAAGCAGGTGTGCCGTTCTTCAGCATCAGCGGCGCAGATTTTGTTGAAATGTTCGTTGGCGTTGGCGCTTCGCGTGTACGTGACCTTTTTGAAAAGGGAAAGAAAAGCGCGCCGTGTATCATATTCATCGATGAAATTGACGCAGTAGGCAGGCACCGGGGTGCAGGCTTGGGAGGCGGACATGATGAACGCGAACAGACACTCAACCAGCTTTTGGTTGAAATGGACGGATTCGAACAGAATGCCGGCGTGATAATTATTGCGGCAACAAACCGCCCCGATGTTCTTGATCCCGCACTCTTAAGGCCGGGCAGGTTCGATAGGCAGGTTGTTGTCGATAGGCCCGATGTAAAAGGCCGCGAAGGAATCTTCAAAGTTCATGCAAGGAATATTCCTCTTGATAAGTCAGTTGTACTTGAAGTGCTTGCAAAGGGCACGCCCGGACTCTCAGGCGCGGATATCGCTAACCTGGTGAACGAAGCTGCGCTTCTTGCTGCAAGGAAAAACCAGGAAAAGGTTACCATGGCAGATTTTGAAGAAGCGAAAGACAAGGTAATGATGGGCATGGAAAGAAAGAGCCTGATAATTTCCGAGAAGGAAAAGAAGACCACTGCTTACCATGAAATTGGCCATGTGCTGGTTGCGAAGATGATTCCTGAAAGCGACCCGGTACACAAAGTTACAATTATACCAAGGGGCAGGGCATTAGGTGTTACAACTTACCTGCCGATAGATGAGAAGCATACTTATTCTAAGGAATACCTTGAAGCCATGATAGCCTACGCTATGGGCGGCAGGGCGGCAGAGAAAATTGTATTCAACCAGCTTACCACAGGCGCAGGAAATGATATTGAAAGGGCTACGGCTCTTGCAAGGAAGATGGTCTGCGAGTGGGGAATGAGCGAAAAGCTCGGCCCGCTTACATTCGGTAAAAAGGAAGAAGAAATATTCCTCGGCAGGGAAATTTCTCAGCACAGGGATTACAGCGAAGAAACTGCTATACTTATTGATGTGGAAGTAAAGACTATTGTGAACAGGGGTATGGAAAGAGCAATGAAGATTCTAAACGAGAATATGGATACACTCCACAAGCTTTCTGCTGCATTGCTCGAAAGAGAGATACTGGATAGCGATGAGATCGACAGGGTTATGCGCGGCGAATCATTGCCTCCGTTCGAGAAAATCAAGGTGAACGGCGAAGTTAAAAACGGCCTCAATGCCGCAGTTAACGGTGAAAAGACCGAAGAGAATAAATCCGGCGTTAACCCGGAAGACGGCACGGCACCCGATACAAAGAAAGATTGAAAGCAGCTTCATTTCTAAACTAAGTTCAATGCCTGCCTGGCAAGAAATTTTTACAGGCAGGCTTTTCTTTTTTAAAGGATAATGAAATATTGCAGCCTGAACCGGTAAAAGATAATTCAGCCACACCGTTTTACGGTGAGCTTCAGAGGAAGCTGATCCATTATTCCTCCGCAGCTATCCCGATCGGCTACCTGTTTATTCCGCGCGGTACAATGCTTATCATTCTTGGAGCATTGCTGCTTTCAATGTTCCTTTTTGAGGTTGCTAAGTATAAGAGTGATTTTTTGTATCATCTTTACACCAGGCTTTTCCGCCACATGCTGAGGGAACATGAGTATGACCGCAGTAAGATCAGGATAAACGGCGCAAGCTGGGTGATATTCGCTTCTATATTCTGCATATTGCTTTTTCCCAAGCTGATAGCTGTCACCGGGCTGCTGATGCTCACGTTCGCAGATAGCACTTCGGCAATATTCGGCAGGCTTTACGGTAAAAAGCAATATGCTCCTAACAGGTCATATGTTGGTACGGCGGTATTTTTTGTTGTCGGAATAATCATCTTATTTGTTGCACCGAAATACTTCGGTACACCTAAAGAATACATTATAGGACTTATTGCTGTCATTCTAACTACTGCAGCAGATGGAATGAATCTGCCTGTTGATGATAATTTTACGATACCTGTAACATGCTGCACAACTATGTATCTGCTTTATATTCTGCTTTATCCGGGGATAGTGTTTTGAGCACAATGTCATTCCCGCTTAGTTTGTTTTGTCATTCCTGCGAAGGCAGGAATCTTAATTCGCTTTAGATTTTCTTTGGAGTGCATCCTCTGTGTGGATGTTTAGTGATGAAGTGCTGACACAGTCAATGCACTCCAATTAGAGGCAAAATTTGTTATCATTGCCGCACTGGCCTGCCTAAAGCGTGCAGGGAGGGATCAGTGATATTGTCATTCCTGCGAAGGCAGGAATCTTAATTCGCTTTAGATTTTCTTTGGAGTGCATCTTCTGTGTGGATGTTTAGTGATGAAGCACTGACACATTCAGTGCACTCCGAAAAAATGTACAGTATTTTAGTAATTCCTGCTTGCCTGCCGCAGGCAGGCTTTCGCGGGAATGTGAAGTTCAAAAAATAATAATCAGATCTTTCTAAATATACAAACTATAGATTCCCGCTTTCTCGGGAACAGAGGAAAAATATGGGTTTAAAATGCGGTATTGTTGGATTGCCTAATGTAGGTAAATCAACTTTGTTCAATTGTCTAACATCTTCGCAGCAGGCAGAAGCTGCTAATTACCCGTTCTGCACTATTGAACCAAATCTTGGCGTTGTCACCGTGCCTGATAAAAGGGTGGATGAGCTCGTCAGGCTATACAATCCGAAAAAGATCGTAAAGACAATTATTGAGTTTGTTGATATTGCCGGACTCGTAGCAGGAGCTTCAAAAGGTGAGGGACTTGGCAACAAATTCCTTTCGCACATACGGGAAGTTGACGCGATCATACATATCGTTCGCTGTTTCGAAAATGAGAATGTTATACATGTTAATAATAAGGTTGACCCGAAGGCTGATATCGAAGTAATCGAGACAGAACTTATCCTTAAAGATATCGAAACTCTTGAAGCGCGAATACAGAAAACAGAAAAGGGATTGAAGACCGGCGACAAAAAGATAAAAGAAGAATACGTCAGTTACCTGGAGCTGAAAAAACAACTTGAAGCAGGAAGGCTTGCAAAGTATTTCATAAATGAATACAAAGCGACCCATGCTCCGGATGATTACAAGCATTTCCATGATCTGAACCTGCTGACCGATAAACATGTACTGTATGTTGCCAATGTTGATGATAAAAATATTCATGGCAACGAGTATTCTAAGATCGTGCAGGAGATCGCGCAAAAGGAAGGTGAAGAGGCTATAGTGCTATCGGTCGGAATTGAGTCAGAGCTTTCGCAGCTGGAGGCCGATGAAAAAGCAGAGTTCCTTAAAGAGTTAGGCATTGAAGAGCCGGGCCTCGATAAGCTTATTCACACTGCGTATCACTTGCTTGGATTAAAAACATTCTTCACCGCGGGCGAAAAGGAAGTTCACGCATGGACATTCACGCAGGGAACCAAGGCGCCGCAGGCAGCGGGCATAATTCACACCGATTTCGAGCACGGATTCATCCGCGCTGAAATAATGAGCTATGACGACCTTATTGCTAACGGCAGCGAACACGCAGTAAAAGAAAAGGGCCTCATGCGCGTGGAAGGAAAGGATTATGTGGTAAAAGATGGCGATGTGGTGTACTTCAGGTTTAATGTGTGACCCCACCCTATCCCTCCCCTATGGGGAGGGCGAGAGTCCCGAGTCGCCGGACTGCTGCAGTTAAGCGGGAATCTCAAGTTCTAATTGACATAGAAGTTTTGCTTCCAAAGCAGAGTCCCTTCCGGGAGACTCTGCCTTTTACGTTGAGCGGGAAACTTTCGCTTCAAATTACAAAAATCCTATTTTGGAGTTCATCCACTGTGTGGATGCATTATGATGAAGCACTGACACAGTCAGCGCACACCAAAAAAAACAGGAATTTTGTTATGTTCCTGAGAAATCTTGCCTAATGCATGGGGACAGGGAGAAATTACCGCAAAATTGTGCTCCGGATAAAACTCCTGTCATTGTCACAGACCTCTGGTTTATCACTCTAACTCTTAGAAACTTATTACTTAATGGAAGTATTGATTACAATAGGGGAGTATATTCTCTCCCCCTGAAATAATGGCCAAAAAGGGGACAACAATGTATAACCGCCATTTTTCATTTGAAATTCTAAAACATTGTATTAACTTTAATTAAATAAATTGTCTCATATTCAAAATGTAAAAATGAGAATATTATTTACAATAATTGTTTCAGCCCTTCTTTACAGCTCTTCAATATTTTCACAAATAGAAAAACCCAGGATCGACCTGTTCAATCTTGATGTTTTGAACTTCTATTCCAGCGAAGGCACTCGTTCACGCGTAGATATCTATGTTGAGATCCCGCTCAAGAATATGGAGTTCAAGAAATCCAAAACGGTAAAGAACACTTTCGTTGCCAAATTTGACCTCAATATCGATGTAAAAGATAAAGACGGGAACATAATTTACAATAATGTTTCCAAAGAGGAAGTAAATACAAAGGAAACAGGTCAGGAATATCTTTCGCAGAACTCACAGATACTTACTCGTAATCTTTTCCTGCCGCCCGGAGAGTATCTGGTCGCTGTATCAGTGTATGAACTCGGAACCAAGAAACGTTCTGAAAAGGAGAGGGAGATTAAAGTTGAAGATTTCTCAACACCCCCGTTGAGTATTAGTGATGTTATGATCGTTTCACGCCTTTCATCAAACGAAGGAAAAAAAATAATTACTCCTGATGTTCAGCGAAATGTTGGAATAGTGGATACATTCTATTTGTTCTATTATGTATATAAGAACAATGACGATGCTAAGGTAGATGTGAATTGCAGGATCCTGGATAACGATAAAAAGGAAGTGTATTCAAAATCAGAAACTATTGATTTTACCACCGGGGTTGCTTTTCAGAATCAGCTTTTTATGGCTGTTCCGACGGCGGACCTTGGCTACGGTAAATATACTATAGAAATTTCTGCGGCAAGCAGCAATTATAAGGCGGAAACGGCTTCATATTTCGAGAATGTAAGTCCGGATTTTCCCATGCCGCTTAAGGATATTGACCAGCTGATAGAGCAGCTTCAGTACATCGCGAAAGATGATGAGCTCGATCACATGCGCGATGGAAAAACTGACGCGGAGAAACAAAAGCGTTTCCTGGCTTTCTGGAAGAAAAAAGACCCAAGCCCCGGAACTAAACGCAATGAAGTAATGCAGGAGTATTACAGCAGAATCATGATTGCCAATAAGCTCTTTTCAACAACTTATTCGCAGGGCTGGAAATCGGACATGGGAATGGTTTATGTAATATTCGGTGAGCCCAGCAATATCGAGCGGCACCCGTATGATATGGATGCCAAGCCTTATGAGATCTGGGATTATTACGACGATAATAAACAATTCGTATTTGTAGATAATACGGGTTTCGGTGATTACAGGCTGATTACTCCGATATGGGATACGTTCAGGTTCGAAAATTAGCATGAACGCTTAATACATTTTGCAGCTAAGCTGCAAGCGAATAAAATAACAAGGGCGGCAAATTGGATCTACAACTTTTTTTACTTACATTCATTCCGATGTTTGTGGCAATAGATTCGCTTGGAATTGTTCCGCTCTATATTGGATTAACCGAAAAAGTATCGCCCTTTGAAAAAAACAAGCTTGTTTTAAAAGCCACATTGACGGCGTTCGTTATCTGTGTGGCTTTTCTGTTTGTTGGAAACGCTCTGTTTAATTTCCTTGGTATTACAGTAAATGATTTCCGCATAGCCGGGGGCATAATCCTGCTCATAATCTCCATAAATGATTTGTTGTTTTATTCTTCAAGGGTAAGAGATGTTGAGCCGGATGATGTTGGTGTTGTACCTCTGGGTATCCCTTTAATTGCGGGGCCAGCCTTACTAACCACCATGCTCATTCTAATGAACGAGAACGGCAAAACATATGTTATAATTTCGCTGATACTTAACCTGCTTATAAACTATTTTGCGTTAAGGTACGCAGATCTTGTAAAGAAAATACTGCGAGATGCAGGCTCAAAGGCATTCGCGAAAGTTGCCTCGCTTTTCCTTGCTGCTATAGCAGTTATGATGATAAGGGTCGGGATCATGAATTCAATTAAATAAAGAGGTGAGTGCGTTTTAGTGTATTATGGACTTCGACTCCGCTCAGCCCGACAATGTTGTTTGGATTTTGACTACTCTCAGTCCGGCAATGTTGATTAGACTTCGACTCTGCTAAGTCCGGCAAGTAATATTAATAACCCTTTTCTTTCGTTTCTTCAGCCGTTATGGCGTCCAGAAGGTTCTTCATTGAGGCCTCATCTTTTATCTTATAATCTCCGCCAACATCAACTGTTTCAACTTTGTGTGTGGGTCCGCCGATAGTAACTATATTTATAGTAGTGCTGTTAGTGCTGTCAACCTTCAAAGTATAGTCTTTTTTTACGCTGCGGAATTTAGTTATGCGTGCTATCTCGTTTTCAAGGGCGCCTTTACCCGATTTCCTCATTTTTTCACCAAGCCCGTTGTAATATGTCTGCAAATCCGGACTAAGAATATTCCATGCTTTGGTCATGTCACGCTGCTCTGCAGCCACAATGAAGGCCACTACCGCACCGTCAGGGGATTTATGAATATTCTGGCATCCTGTTAATATCAGAAGCAGAGTCGCTGTGTATGTAAAGATATACCTGTACTTATGTAGTGATTTCATTTTCGTTGTAATCCTGCATTTATTTCTGTAAATTTACAAATATATTTTATCATTTTGGCCAAAAATATGAAAATTAATTTCCTATCGGTAATTGGGTTTATTATTGTTTTATTTGGGTTTACGTATGCGCAGAATCCGGGAGATGTTGCCATAAACGAAATTATGTATGCGCCAACACCCAGTACCAATGAATGGTTCGAACTTTATAATAATACCGCCAATCCAGTGAACCTTGCCAATTGGAAATGGAAGGATGCTACAGCGACTCAGAGGATTATCACAACATCTGCCATAGACCTTCCGGCAGGCGGCTATGCAGTAGTTTGCCAGGATTCAGCTGCATTCCGCACAGCGTTTCCCGGATTTACGGGTTTACTCCTTCAGCCCACAAACGGCTGGAGCGCTTTGAATAACACAGGTACAGAGAACCTGATACTTTTCAGTTCGGGCGGAACAGTTATAGATTCTATTTCATTTACAAACACATGGGGCGGCGGAACAGGAAACAGGTCAATGGAGCGAATCAGCTCAACCGCGCCAACCAATCAGCAAACCAATTGGGGTTCTTCGGTAGCATCCGCAGGCGCAACACCGAATTTAAGAAACAGTATTTCGCCCTTAAGCAACGACCTTGCTTTGAACATAATCTCATTCAGTAATAACTCTCCTCTCATCGGTTCCAGCCTGCAAATAACCGCGAATGTTAAAAACAGGGGAACTATCGCAGCGCCTATATACACTGTTTCGTTTTATGATGATTATAATAAAGACGGTAACCCGACTCCTAATGAGCTGATAAATACTGTTAATTCCGGAGGCGCTTTGAATCCGGGTGATTCTGCAAATCTGAATACATCAAAGACCATGGATAGCCTGGGTCTGAGGCAATTCATTGCTGTGGTCACTTACGCTGCCGATGAGGATACTTCTAATAACAAAAAAACGGGTACGGTAACGGTTATTTCTGCCGGCGGATTTGATTCGCTTGTGGTAAACGAGATCATGTATGCGCCAACAACAGGTGCAGGTAAAGAGTGGTTTGAAATATATAACAAGACATCAAATCCCGTTAACCTTCAGAACTGGAAGTGGAAAGATGCAACAACCTCAATTCAGACTATAACAACGCAGGCTTTAAGTATTCCGGCTGGCGGATTCGTTGTTTTATGTGAAGATTCAGCGGCAGTAAAAAGCTATTACCCGAATAATCCGGGTATATATATACAGACTTCGTGGAGCGCGCTTAACAACACAGGTGATAACGTGATAATCATGAATTCATCAGGTGTTGTTATCGATAGCGTAACATTTCTTTCTTCATGGGGCGGAAGCACAAACAACCGCTCGCTGGAAAGAATTTCTGTAACCGGAAACTCAAACCAGCAGTCAAACTGGGGCTCATGTGTTGCGGTAATCGGGGCAACACCAAACAAAGTCAACAGCCTTACGCCTAAGCCCAATGACCTTGCCCTGAACAGCATTACATTCAGCCGAACAATTCCCGCATTGGGTGATACACTTAGGATAACTGCACAGGTTAAGAACCGCGGACTCAACTCAGCGCCTTCATATACTGTTTCATTTTACGACGACTATAATAAAGATAGTATCCCAACGCCAAATGAGCTTAAGATCACATTGAATTCGACCGGCAGCATTAATCCCGGCGACTCTGCCAGTTTTACCTATAACCAGGTTCTGGATAGTGCTGGATTGCGGCTGTATATTGCAGTGGTTAACTATGCTGCTGATGAGGATACATCTAATAACAGACTTACTAAGGGAATTGAAGTTGCAGGAGGCAGCACAGCCGGCAGGGTTATCATAAATGAAATTATGTATGATGAACCTTCAAACGAATGCGAATGGATTGAGCTGTATAATAATTCTGATTCAACAGTGAATCTGAAGAACTGGAAGATCCAGGATAATACAGCTACTCAAGTGATAATAACAAGTACAGATAGATTCATTAATCCGAACGATTATGTTGTTATAAGCAGGAATTCCGCGATCTACAACAATCACCCCGGGCTTGATTCCAACAAGATCATCTTCAACAGTTCGCTGCCCAGCTTCAATGCTGACGGTGATGCTGTAATAATTTATAAAATAAATAGTACGGTTTCAGACAGGGTTGATTACCTCGATGATTGGGGCGGCGAGGGCGTTTCACTTGAGAGGATCAATTTTAACGGCATATCCAATGATTCCTCTAACTGGGCCAGCTCAATTGATTGCAGCAAATCTACGCCAACTATCGCGAACTCCGTGACTACAGCCCCGCATTACAATGTTGGTGACCTGATCATAAATGAAATAATGGCGGGTCCAAACACATCAAGCTGTGAGTGGATAGAGCTATACAATCCAACCGGCAGCAGTATTAATCTTTCGAACTGGATGATGTTCGAGACCGGCGGCTCAGTAAATATTACAGATACATGCTCTGCGATAATCAAGCCGGGCAATTACGTGGTAATTGCGGCTGATACAACTTTGTACAATATTTACGGATACCTCAGGAATCCGGACTCGACACAAAAGGTATATTTTGCAGGTTCGCTTGGTCTTAATAATGACGGCGACATGGTTAAGATCACAGATATCTTCCGCTCGAAGATAGACAGCGTGTATTACGATGATAACTGGTATAACCCTAATTTCAGCGGGTCAGGAATCTCGCTTGAGAAGATTAATCCGGGTCTCAACGGAAATGACGGCAAGAACTGGAGCAGCTGCGTATTGCCAAACGGCGGCACACCCGGATTAAAGAATTCAATTTATACCACATTGCAGCCTCAAAACGGCGAGATATCAATTTCACCAAATCCATTCTCACCGGATGGTGACGGCTTTGAAGACTTTACAATAATAAAGTACAAGCTGCAGAACACAGTTTCGCAGGTCCGCTTGAAGATATTCGACGTTAAAGGCAGGCTGATCAAAACCATACTTAACAACCAGGCATCAGGATCCGAGGGACAGGTAACATTTAACGGGCTTGATGAGGAAAACAGGAAGCTTAGGCTGGGTATATATATAGTATTCCTGGAAGCGCTCAACGACCAGAACGGGGTAGTGGAAACCATTAAAACAACATTGGTAGTAGGAGCGAAGTTATAGGATTGGAGCAGAAGAACCAGGGTAAAAGGCAGGTCTCGAAAACAGAGGCCGGCAAGTCAGCGCACAGATCGGGTAGCTCGAAAAAAATACAGGCAAAAAAAAGTGAAACCGGGCTTCCGGTATTAAAACCTCATTTGCTGTATATTATCATCGCTGCGGTGGCGTTCATTGTATATGCTAACTCGCTCTCGAACCAGTTTGTTTTTGACGATGATTCAGTTGTGCTGGGCGATCCTACTATAACCCAACTATCAAATATCCCCAAGTTCTTCACAGGTGAGCTTGGCTTTCACAAGGTGATAGGTTCTTATTACAGGCCAATAGTCTCAGCATCTTACGCTGTTGATTACTCGTTGTGGAAGCTTGATCCATACGGTTACCATCTCACAAATGTCATTATGCACGTACTGAACTCAGTGCTGTTCTGTATGCTGCTGCTGCTTATGTTCAGGAAGGAACAATCGGTATTTAAAGATTACGCCGTGCTGATCGCAGGACTCATCTTTGCAGTGCATCCAATACATACAGAGGTTGTTGCATGGATCAGCGGCCGCACAGACGGCATTGCGGGTACATTTTTCTTTGCGGCATTCATATTTTATTTTAAATATTCCGAAGAGCTTAAAGGGAAGTATTTTTTCTTAACGCTGTTCATGTACCTGCTTGCGCTGCTTTCAAAGGAAATGGCGATATCGCTGCCTGTGATAATAATTCTTTATGACCTGATCATAAACAGGTCTGATTTTAAGGCAATCCTGAACAAGAAGAAATGGATGTATGCATCGCTCATACTGCTTTCATTCCTTTTTATGCTGCTGCGCTGGTATGCCCTTAGGAATGTAGTTCCGCGTGAATCTTACATGTATTTTAACGGTATGGATCTGCCCACGGTAATATACACTATGCTGCAAACTGTTCCTCTATACTTCCGCCTGAGCGTGGTTCCGTATGGTATGCTGTACCATTACGGCGGTTACCTGCCTTACATAAATACATTGCTCGATTTCAGGGTTATATTTGCACTGGTATTTATTGCCGTTATGTTGTGGCTAGCGGTATTTTTCGTAAAGAGGTCGCCGTATATTTCCTATTCTATATTGCTTTTCTTTGTGACACTTATTCCCGTTATGAATATTGTGCCTACAATGAACTTCATGGCCGATAGGTTCCTTTATATTCCCTCCATGTTCCTGAGTATAATAGCGGCATTTGCGGCTTATCACTATTACTCCCGTAAGAATATGAATGTGATATTGCTTGCCGCTGTAGTTGTGCTGGTTGGATTCGGTTACATGACCGTGAAGAGGAATGCAGACTGGAAAACCAATGATATCCTGTTTATGAGCGCGGAAGGAAAGCCGGGAACAGTTGCTTATGTTAATATTGGCAATATATACGCAAACAGACAGGGATTCGATACAGCGGAAGTTTATTACCGCAAAGCGCTGGGATTGAGAAGTGAAAACCTTCTTGCTAACAACAATCTCGGCAAGATTATGATGATCAGAAACCAGTATGATTCAGCAGCATTCTACATTAACAAGGCCCATTTGCTTGATACACTTTCACCCGAGCCGATGTTCACCATGGCGCAAATGCTGCAAAGGAAAGGGGATATTAAGGGCTCTATTCTATGGCTGGAAAAAGTACAGCAAATTTCGCCTGGATATATGAACGCCCCGCAGATGATAGAAGAGCTGAAGAAAATTCCTGCAAACGAAATGCAGCAAAACTCTGAGAATATTCCGCCGAAGGAGCTTGAACGGATAGCCTCATTGGAACAAAGCTCATATAAGAATTACACTGATAAGAAATATGACAAGGCAATTGAAGAGCTAAGGGAGCTTATTAACCTCACGCCGCTGAATCCCGCTGCCTATTACAACAATATGGGTATGTGTTACCTTGACCAGGGGAAATATAATGAAGCATTGAACAGCTTCATGGCGGCATCTAAATCTGACCCGAAGTTTGTGGCCGCTTACAATAATATCGGCTTGTGCTATGAGAAGCTGAATGATATTCCAAAGGCAAAGGAACAATACCGCAAAACCCTTGAAGTTGATTCAGCCAACGCGACAGCAAAAGCAAATCTGGAAAGACTGAAATAAAGCGTGTATAGAGTTCGAAGCAGAACTTCGGTGTGAAATCAGCGTTCCCAAGCGGGAGAGTTTGTCTTAAAACTCAATAGGAGACGACCCACCCATGCCTTCGGCTTGGCAGGCGGGTCGTCTCTACAGAACAATCTTCAAAAACCGAAAAGATCTTGTAGTTATTTCCTGTGTCCCAAGCTCCTGCTTGGGACACTCGTTTGTGCCGAGGCTCTGCTTCGAAATATTTTCTGATCAAGTACCGAAGCGGAGCTTCGGAGGAATGTCAGCGTTCTCTATCCGGAGCTTGAGAACGAGAAATGCGGGAGAGTTTGTCTTAAAACTCAATAGGAGACGACCCACCCATGCCTTCGGCTTGGCAGGCGGGTCGTCTCTACAGTTTAATCTTCATAAACCAAAAGATCTTGTTGTTATCAAATCAATATGTTTGTTTTGAAACAGACCGGGAAGCTTGGGAACGAGAAACCTCTAGCTTTAAACTTGTAAACTGCAACCTGCAACTTAAAGCAAATTGCTTGCCAGCTCTGCCAGTTCCGAACGCTCGCCTTTTTCCAGATTCACATGTGCGTACAAATTCTGCCCCTTAAAGTGCTCAATCAGGTAAGTCAGTCCGTTTGATTGGGAATCCAGGTAAGGATGGTCTATCTGGTAAACATCACCGGTAAATACTATCTTTGCGCCCTCGCCAACCCTTGTAATAATAGTTTTAACTTCATGCGGTGTCAGATTCTGAGCTTCATCAACTATAAAAAATATCCGCTGCAGGCTTCTGCCTCGAATATAGCTTAACGGCTCAATAACTAACTTTTGGTCCTTTACCATCTGCGTTATCAGCTGATGCTGCTTTTCAGTTTCGTTATACTGGTCCTGTATCACCTTCAGGTTATCCCAAAGCGGCTGCATGTAGGGTGCAAGCTTGCTTTCAACATCGCCGGGCAGGTAGCCGATATCTTTGTTGCTTAGCGGCACAACAGGTCTGGCAATGTATATCTGCCTGTAGTATTTCTTAACATTCAACGCCGATGCAAGCGCAAGAAGTGTCTTGCCAGTTCCTGCTTTTCCGGTTATTGTAACAAGCGGTATGTTCAGGTTGGTAAGCGCGTCAATAGCGAAAGTTTGCTCGGCATTGCGGGGCTTAATTCCGTAAACGGGATTCTTATCAACCTTACGAAGAATTTCAGTTTTCGGGTCCAGCGCCGCAAGTACTGAATGGCTTGAATTCCGCAATACAAAGTACTTGTTAGGTACAATTTCTGATTTTGATTTCTTGAGCGATGACTTAACGGGGATCTCGAATGGCGGCTGGTATAGCTTTTCGATGAGATCATGGTTGTAATTCTCGATTGTCTCCTTGCCGCTGTAAAGCTCTTCAACATTGGTGACCTTATCGGTCGAATAATCCTCAGCCTGTACACCAACTGCCTTAGCCTTCATTCTTAAATTAACATCTTTGCTGATGAGAACTACCGAGTCATCCTGCTTTTTCTTCTTAACCTCAAGCGCAGTGCTTAGTATACGGTGATCCGGGTTATCTTCCTTAAATATCTCGCGAATTTCATCGCTCAGTCCGCGGCTAAGCGCTATTGAGACCTTACCCCTGCCTTTGCCCATCGGAACGCCGCCATTGAACAGGGCAGAGCCTGTGAGGCTATCAAGTTTTCGTGCAAACTCCCTTGCGTTCAGGTTAATTACCTGGCTGCCGCGCTTGAAATGGTCAAGCTCTTCGATAACGGTTATTGGGATCACAATGTCATGTTCCTGGAACTGGTTGATGCAGGTTGAATCATGCAGTATTACATTGGTATCAAGTACAAAGGTTTTCCTTGAGGATTTATTGGTCTTCATTAACAGTAGTTAAAATTTGGAATTATTAAACAGCCGGAATTGGATAATTGAATTGTATCTGGATCCATTTTACGAACCCAAAGATAAGAATAAGGCTGGATTTTTCTGTCAGAACTTCTCAATCTGCTTCACAAATATAATGAATATATCCTGCAATAATCAATAAATATCAGCCTGAAGGTTTAACAGGAAATTAACATTATAAGGCAGTATCTAAAAAAGGTATTAGTCATTTTTTGAATACAACTTCGCCGCCGTCAAGCACTCTCCCCGAAAGTATTTCTTGATATGTGATAAAGATATTATCCCTGCTTATACCGGTATTTTGCGAGATCACTTCTGCAGCAACATTAAGCATGGCGGTTATCTGCTCCTGAGACCTGCCTTCAAATGAGCGAATTTCAACAATAGGTGAATGTTTTTCTCTGCCGGTTACGACTGCCGTTTCCGTTCCAACCGCATAATTATGCTGTTGGATGAAGGTCCAGTATGACCATACATAGCGCGGCTCAAGCCCGATAGTTTCTGCCACTTTTGTGTTTAACTGTATTAGGGTGGATGCAATATCAGGCTTCCCATCGAACGGTAGTGAATTTATTTGTATAACAGGCATTTTCAGAACATTACTCTTATCAAAATTACCACAAATATAATTACTGCGAGAAGTATAACAATCTTTTGCTCTCTTACTGACATTGTTCAATATAATATTCAATCTTCAGATTTAAAATTTAATTATTAAGGATCCTTTAGTACGATGAAACAAAATGAATTAAAACCATGAAACAATACTTTGCGTATAATTGTTTGAATTAGTAAATTAAACTCAAAGTAATGAAAAAAACGCTTTTCTTAACGGTGCTGCTGGTGCTGGCGGCAATATCAGGCTGCTCTCAGCAGAAAATGAATATGGCAAGCCTCCAAAGAGGCATGTCTGATTCATCTAAAATCAAAGAAAGAGAATGTAATTTCATGGTAAATGAAGAAGAACTCAAGAGTAAGCTCACTGATGAGCAATACAAAGTGACACAGGAAAAAGGAACTGAGCGTCCTTTCCATAACGCATATTGGGATAACCACGAATCAGGTGTCTACAATTGTGTGGTTTGCGGTCAGCAGCTTTTTACCTCCGATACCAAGTATGAGTCAGGCACCGGCTGGCCCAGCTTTTACCAGCCAGTGGACAGTAAAAATGTGAAGGAAGAAACCGATAAAACATTCGGCATGACCCGCACTGAGGTGATATGCTCAAACTGCGGCGCGCATTTGGGGCATTTATTCGATGACGGTCCCGCACCAACCGGCCAGCGATACTGCATGAACTCAGCAGCATTAGATTTTAAGAAAAAGGACGATAGCAAAAAGGAAGAAGAGAAGAAGTAGGATTTGATTAGGTGAGTAGGTAAGTTGTTCGGAGATTTATTGATGCATTAAGTTATTTCGTTGATTCGGAAATACAATATTAGCACAGACATTTAGAAGAGCACTTCGTGACATGTCTGTGCTTTTTTATTCAAAAAGTCAAGTTCCTGTGACCCAAGCTCCTGCTTGGGACATTTATTGGAGTCGAAGCTGTGCTTCGAAATTTGTTCCGATCACGCACCGAAGCGGAGCTTCGGATGAAAAGCTGCATTCCCAAGCGGGAGCTTGGGAACGAGAAGAGGAGTAATATATCTCACCATTTCACTATTCAACCATTTCACTATCTCACTATCTCGTCTTGATCACGCACCGAAGCGGAGCTTCGGATGAAAAGCTGCGTTCCCAAGCGGGAGCTTAAGAACGAGAAGAGGAGTAATATATCTCACCATTTCACTATTCAACCATTTCACTATCTCACTATCTCGTCTTGATCATGCACCGAAGCGGAGCTTCGGATGAAAGGCTGCGTTCCCAAGCGGGAGCTTGGGAACGAGAAGAGGAGTAATCTATCTCACTATCTCACCATCTCACTATTTTGCATTCATAAGGCTTACTCTGAACGGATAGAGCTCGGGGGTAACAATACCTGATTTCACCGCCGGGTCATTCATCATTATATCTTGGGCGCTTGAATCACTTTCCGCTTCAATAATGCATATCCCGAATTTCCCCGTTGTCTCGGGTCCGGCAAGTATCAGCTTGCCTGATTCCAGCAAGCCCTTTAGATACATAAAGTGCACACCCATTATCTCGCCCTCTTCTTCGGTTATAGTTTCGGCAAAATTCTCTTTGTGCGGTCTGATAAAATATATAAACTGCATAGCTTATAGTAATTAGTTTGTTTTGAAATTGAGCAAGGGCAAGGTATAGAGTGATATTATTTTAAAAATGAGATGTCTATCGCAGGAAACCAACATATATCCCTGCAACAATGAGTGTCAAGATCAGAATCCCGAACAACAGGTAAAATTGGGTGGAGCTTTTAAAGTTATCAGGCAGCATATATTATTTTTTAAGAAGCTCTTCCTGTGCTATTTTTATTTTAACCTCTAACTCTGATTTGTATTCGGGATTCAACTCGATTGCACGCTGCCAGTCACTCACAGCTTCTGAATATGCTTTAAGCTTAAAATTGGCATAGCCGCGGTTATAGTAAATGTCAGAATTATCCGGTTCCTGTTCAAGTGCCTTGGTGTAGTCCAGCTTCGCATTTTTGTAATCCTTCAACGAATAATAACAGTTGCCGCGGTAGAAAAATGACTCCGAAGCCGCGCCGCTTGTTTCGAGAACAGTTGAAAAATCGCTGATTGCCTTTGTGTATTCCTTCAGCTTAAACCTCGCATACCCGCGGTTATAATACGCGCTGGCATCACTTGAGAATTTCTCAAGGTATTTGGAAAAATAAACTTCTGCGTCCTTGTAGTTTTTATTCTCGTTGGCAAGGGTACCGATCTCGTAATATTTGACCGGGTCGGTGTATTCAGTAATATTCGTTTCAATTCCCAGCAGCGCGTAAATATCATTTACGGGCACTGCGAAATACAGGCTTCCTTCATGCTGGCCGCTTACACTAAGGCCGATCAGCTCTCCTTTAGAGTTCAGCACAGCGCCGCCGCTTGAGCCATCGGTAATGGGGCATGTCATCTGGATAAGCTTCACGTTGTTTTCATCGGTGCGGAATCCGCTTATAATACCTTCTGAAATCGAATTCTCGTATCCTTCGGGTGAACCCACGGCATAAACCCTTTGGCCGGCTTTCAGATTCGTGCTGCTGCCGTAAACGATCGGTTTGAACATGCTCCCGGGTACTTTAAGTATCAGGATATCTTTTACCTCATCGTATCTATAGACTTCTACATCTCTTATCTCTTTTGAATAATGCTTAACTTCAATCCTCGAGGCATCTTTGCATACGTGGTGGTTCGTCGCTATCAGTCCGTTATCATCTATAACTACGCCTGAGCCCTGGAAAACGTTTCCATTGTTATCATAAGCCAGGATCACCACTATAGAATTATCTACCTTTTCGTAGATCTTATCTGCAGAAAGCTCGTCGCCTGAGATTCCCTGTGAAAATAGCCTGATACAAACCAGAATATATAAAAGGGGAAATATGTGGAGATACCTTCTAAACATTTGCCTCCTGTTTATCAGCAATAGTTTTACAGTTAAACAAATATAATGAAATTTGTTAATTTTTCAATTGTAAATTAGAGCTATATTTTCAATCATTTAGCCATGTATGGAATACATAATTTCATTTTATTCACATGATTATTGACCTATATTTGAGTGAATTTATTTGAACTTAAACCCTGTTTGAAATGAGACTCCCTGTTCCCGGAACAAAGAAGCAACACTCAAAATACCCTGTACAATTCATAACATTACTTCTAAGCAAAAGGATTTGGTTTCTTAGGTATATAGTGCCGGTACTGCTTATGGTTGTTGTGATTTCCTGTTCAGAAGATACATTAACTCCAACCGGCGGCAAAAACTATTTCTTTATTGATCCCAATATACTACATACAGATAAATATGGAATTGTATTAGGAGGCGATACTACTGACTGGTGCATTTATTCTCCCACAACGTATAGTTTTCCCCCGGCATTTCCTAACCCAACTAGGGATACAGTGTATCTGAAATTCGGGTTGGCGCAAACAGATACTGTAAGCATAGGTTACGGGAAAACGAACGGCGATACCGTTTTCCTTTTGCGGGAACAGATTCTTAATCCGGGTATGTATCAATTTTCAGTAAGCGGCAGATCGTTGCTTCTGAACGGAAGCACAAGGAGGTTTTACTTTTTCTCCCGACGCTATCCAATGGGCGATCCATTCTGCAGGAATTATGGTGATGTTCAGTTTTATTAGGAATTTTGAAGTCTGAAATTTATTAGTAATTGTTCATGCGGTTATTCCACCTAATCTTGTTAATGTTATTTACGTCTTTTCCCGGAGTTTTGTCCTCTGATTTACCCCCAAAAGAACTATTACCTGAAAAAGATACATCCTATGCGATCTCGAAAGGTCAAAATAGCGATCTTGAGATAAGTTTGAGTAAAGCTTCTTATTT
Organism: Ignavibacteria bacterium; assembly: GCA_041917655.1. Classification (GTDB taxonomy): domain Bacteria; phylum Bacteroidota; class Ignavibacteria; order Tepidaquicellales; family OLB5; genus OLB5. Next base: position 34,565 of record JAYRXC010000026.1, read on the forward strand.
AGAAAGTGAACCTGTCTGGCTGGAAGCCAAATTACGGTTCCGCAGCAAACTGCTTTTCAGCTCGGTACCACATCTCAATCTTTTAGGAGACTTAAAGATTGCAATTATGAATGAAAAAGGTGATACAGTGACCAATTACTGCGGTCATGAAGAATATTATTCGCCTTCTCCTTCAGTTGATTCAATTTACTATGTCGAAAACCTTTTGTTGTTTTATGGCGAAACTGAATTTCCTTATTCGCAAATGGTAATGAGGCAATATCTGCCTGAAGGAACATATAGACTATATGCGTCATTACACAATTCTGCTTTGCCGGATAATGAAGAATACATCCCGCCTATGGAACTCAGATTTATGGTAATTCCGGCTCAAGGGGAGGAGAAAGAATCAAGGGATGCACTGATCAGTATGTATAAGCTATTGATCTCCGATCATAAAACAGTTGCTGCGGTTGAATTACTGAATTCGATAGAATCTTTCAAACTGGAGCATCCGTCTTCTGTATATTTGGGAGCGGTATTGAATTTGTATTCCAGCTACAGGGTAATCTCTTCGTCAGGTTTATCGGCAGATAGTCTGAGTAAGATCATCCTCCGGAATGTGTATCGTTATCCTGAAAACTATTTTAATTACGGGAATCTGTTATCCCTGATTTCACATTGGGAAGATAAAGTCGAAGCCGCTGAATTTTTGGAAGAGTTGACAGCACAATACCGGGGGACTATGCTTGGTAAGTTTGCGGAGGAGCTGCGTAACTCCAAATAATTCTAATTATTGAGCTTGTTACTAAATTACTTATGCCAAAATCCTCAAATTTGGCATGTTTTGACCAATTTTATTGGCTTTTACAGCAATCCATAAATCAACCAGTTTATATACCATACGTACCCGGCACCCATCTTTCCATAACTTGACTATTTCTTAAAAAATCGCTAATTTTGTAGTTTCTGATAATAATGCCGCTCATCCAAAGCCACCTTAGGCAAATGAGCGCAGAAATTTATTTTAGTAAATTAAGACTAATTAGGAATATTACGTGCCAACAATCAATCAGCTTGTCCGCAAGGGTAGAAAAGTTTTAAAGTTCAAAAGCAAATCTCCGGCCCTGGAATCATCACCGCAGAAAAGAGGAGTATGCACAAGAGTATATACAACCACACCTAAGAAGCCGAACTCGGCTTTAAGGAAAGTTGCAAGGGTTCGCCTCAGCAACCAGATGGAAGTAACAGCATACATCCCGGGTGAAGGACACAATCTCCAGGAGCACTCAATTGTTCTTATCCGCGGCGGAAGAGTAAAAGATCTTCCCGGTGTAAGATACCATATCGTGAGAGGCGCAGTTGACTCAAGCGGAGTTGCAGATAGAAAACAGGCGCGCTCGAAATACGGCGCTAAGAAAGCAAAGGGCGGCGCAAAGAAATAACCCGCGCTGAATTTTTTGATCGCCAAAGTAACCGAAATAAGAAAAATAAAATCATAACCAGCTTTGAGAAAAAGAACAGCAAATAAAAGACGCAGAGGAACCGACAGGATATTTGATGATGTACTGGTAAACAGGTTCATAAATTGTATCATGTATGACGGCCTGAAGCAGAAAGCCGAGAGAATTGTTTATGATGCTTTCGACATCATAAAAGAGAAGCTCAATGCAGAGCCTGTTGAAATATTCAAGAAGGCAATTCATAACTGCGAGCCATCTCTTGAAGTACGTTCAAGAAGAGTGGGCGGTTCAAACTACCAGGTTCCTACAGAGGTAAGGCCTGAGAGGAGAAAAGCGCTTGCTATAAAATGGATCCTTACTTATACAAGGGCTAAAGCCGGCAAATCAATGGCTGAAAAGCTTGCAGGCGAGCTTATGAGCGCTGCTAATAACGAAGGAAGTGCTGTAAAGAAAAAAGAAGATGTCCACAGGATGGCTGAAGCCAATAAGGCTTTCGCGCATTTCAGGTGGTAATTCTGTTTTTGCCGGCGCCGCATTTTTATTGTTTCACGAAAAAGTAAATAGAATAGAAAGCATATAAAGTTTAATGCCTAGAAAAGTAACATTAGAAAAGACAAGAAACATCGGTATCATGGCTCACATCGATGCCGGTAAAACTACTACTACTGAAAGAATTCTGTATTACACCGGCCGTTTGCACAGGATGGGTGAAGTTCATGAAGGCGCTGCTACAATGGACTGGATGGAGCAGGAAAAAGAGCGCGGTATCACAATTACCAGCGCTGCTACAACATGTTTCTGGAAGGATAACAGGATCAATATTATCGATACACCCGGCCACGTTGATTTTACCGCTGAAGTTGAGCGTTCATTAAGGGTTCTGGACGGAGCCGTTGCGCTTTTCTGCGCAGTTGGCGGCGTTGAGCCTCAGTCTGAAACCGTTTGGAGACAGGCTGATAAATACGGTGTGCCCCGTCTGGCATTCATTAACAAGATGGACAGGACAGGCGCAGATTTTTACCATGTGCTTGATATGATGAAGGAGAGACTGAAAGCGAATGTTGTTCCTCTTCAGCTTCCAATTGGCGCCGGCGATATATTTGTTGGACAGATAGATCTTATTACAATGAAAGCGCTGATATATAATGCTGATACTCTCGGGCAGACCTGGGAGGAGCAGGAAATACCCGCTTCATTGGTTGAAAAAGCGAATGAATATCGTTTAAAGCTTCTTGAATCAGTTTCGGAAGTTGACGATACATTATTGAATAAATTCCTCGATGGACAGGAAATATCCGAAAAGGAAATTAAAAAAGTATTGAGGGAAGCTACACTTAAAGTGAAGATCATTCCCGTTCTTTGCGGTTCATCATTCAAGAATAAAGGCGTTCAGTCGCTGCTTGACGCGGTAATTGATTACCTCCCGTGTCCTAAGGATATCGGCGAAGTTTGGGGACATCATGTTCACACTGATGACCACATTACCAGGAATATTTCTGATGATGAAAAGTTCTCTTCACTTGCTTTCAAGATCATGACTGACCCGTTTGTAGGTAAGCTTACATTCTTCAGGGTTTATTCAGGTGTCTTGAAATCAGGTTCCTATACCTACAATCCTGTTTCAGGAAAGAAGGAAAGGGTAGGCAGGCTTCTGCAGATGCATGCGAACCACCGCGAGGATATTGAAGAAGTTTACGCAGGCGATATTGCCGCTGCAATTGGTCTGAAACACACCAAGACAGGTGATACTCTTTGCGATGAAGGTGACCCGATTGTTCTGGAAAGAATGACTTTCCCCGAGCCGGTTATCTCTATTGCTATTGAGCCTAAAACCAAGGCGGATCAGGACAGGCTTTCTGAGTCATTGGGCAAGCTTGCTGATGAGGATCCAACTCTCCGTATTTCAACTAACGAAGAAACCGGGCAGACAATTCTCGCAGGTATGGGTGAACTTCACCTTGAAATTATTGTAGATCGCTTGAAACGCGAATTCAAAGTTGAAGCCAACATTGGTAAACCTCAGGTTGCTTACAAAGAAACCATTACCAAGAAAGTTGAGCAGGAAGGTAAGTTCATCAGGCAGTCCGGCGGTAAAGGACAGTTTGGCCATGTTTGGATCACAATTGAGCCGAATGAAAAAGGCAAAGGCTTTATTTTTGAGAATAAGATCGTCGGCGGTTCTATTCCCAAGGAATTTATAAAACCTGTAGAGCAGGGTATCGAAGAAGCCATGAAGAACGGCGTTCTTGCCGGTTATCCAGTTGAGGATGTTAAGGCTGTGCTGTTCGACGGTTCATTCCATGATGTTGACTCATCAGAAATGGCATTCAAGATCGCAGGTTCTATGGCATTCAAGGCCGGCGCGCAAAAAGCGGGCCCCATCATTCTTGAGCCGATCATGAAGGTTGAAGTTACCACACCCGATGAGTATATGGGTGATATAATGGGCGACCTCAGCTCACGCAGAGGCAAAATAGAAGGTATGAATCAGCGCGCTGATGCACAGGTAATCAGGGCTATGGTTCCTCTTTCGGAAATGTTCGGGTACGCAACTTCTATGCGTTCAATGACGCAGGGAAGAGCTATTTATAACATGGAATTCTCTCATTACGAGGAAGTTCCGAAGTCAATTTCTGAGCAGATAATTGAGAAGTATAAAGGAAAAGAATCAGTAGGCGCTTAAGTCTGCTGCCTTCTGTATCTGAAGCAATAAAATTAGAGTTAAGTATCAAAAAGCGCGGAATCGGAAGATTTCTCGTTGACATAAAAATAGTTTTAGATTCATAATGTTCTTTGAATTTTTGGGTTAGCTTAATGTAAGCTGCTCGTCAATGATCAGGCACTAAAAAGCCGCTTTGTAAAACATGAAGTTCGTAAAGAGTCTTTAAGAACCGATTGTTTCCACTGAACTACTGGGCCAGTAGCTCAGTCGGTTAGAGCGTCCCGCTCATGCGGGAAGGTGGGAGGTTCATAAATTGTATACTGTATATATATTGTACAGCGATGAACTCGGTAAGTATTATGCCGGTCACGCTTCGGATTTAGAGAAAAGACTGGAAAGACATGGTAAGGATAGAAGTAAATTCACAGCAGGGCACAAGATTGGAAGTTAGTTTGGCATAAGGAAGTTGATACGAAATCGGAAGCAATGAAATTAGAGTTAAGTATCAAGAAGCGCGGAATCGGAAGATTTCTCGCTGACATAAAAATAGTTTTAGATTCATAATGTTCTTTGAATTTTTGGGTTAGCTTACTGAAAGCTGCTCGTCAATGATCAGGCACTAAAAAGCCGCTTTGTAAAACAAGGAGTTCATAAAGAGTCTTTAAGAACCGATTGTTTCCACTGAACTACTGGGCCAGTAGCTCAGTCGGTTAGAGCGCGTGCCTTATAAGCACGAGGTGGGAGGTTCGATCCCTCCCTGGCCCACTTAAAAAGTTGGTTAGAGCGTCCCGCTTTCAGCGGGAAGGAAGGAGTTCGATCCCTCCCTAGCCCACTTAAAAAGTTGGTTAGAGCGTCCCGCTTTCAGCGGGAAGGAAGGAGTTCGATCCCTCCCTGGCCCACTTAAAAAGTTGGTTAGAGCGTCCCGCTTTCAGCGGGAAGGAAGGAGTTCGATCCCTCCCTGGCCCACTTAAAAAGTTGGTTAGAGCGTCCCGCTTTCAGCGGGAAGGTGAGGAGTTAAATCCCTCCCTGGCCCACTTAAAAAAGTCGGTTAGAGCGTCCCGCTTTCAGCGGGAAGGTGAGGAGTTAAATCCCTCCCTGGCCCACTTAAAAAGTTAGTTAGAGCGTCCCGCTTTCAGCGGGAAGGTGAGGAGTTAAATCCCTCCCTGTCCCACTTAAAAAAAATCCTGAACGAAGTGAAGGATCCCTCATTTGAGAGGGTTAAAGCAATCTTATTGATATGAGATTCTTCGTCGCTTCGCTCTTCAGAATGTTAAGCGCATAGATTTTTCACACAAAAAATAGAATCAAACAAATAAAAATATAAATCATTTTAGGAGATACAATCAAAAATGGCTAAAGAAAAATTCGATAGAAGTAAACCTCATGTTAACATAGGTACTATCGGTCACGTTGATCACGGTAAGACAACACTTACTGCTGCTATCACAATGGCGCTCGCAAAAAAAGGAAAAGCAAAAGTCAGGGCTTTCGATTCAATCGATAATGCACCCGAAGAAAAAGCAAGGGGTATTACGATCGCGACAGCTCACGTTGAGTATGAGACAGATAAAAGGCATTATGCTCACGTTGACTGCCCGGGCCACGCTGATTATGTTAAGAACATGATCACAGGCGCTGCGCAGATGGACGGCGCTATCCTTGTTGTTGCAGCGAATGACGGTGCTATGCCTCAGACCAAAGAGCACATTCTTTTAGCCAGGCAGGTTGGAGTTCCCAGGATCGTTGTATTCCTCAATAAAGTAGATATGATCTACGAACAGGAAAAAACAACTGACGATGCTGAGCTTCTTCTTGAGGTTGTTGAATCCGAATTAAGGGATATCTTAAAGAGCTATGAATTCCCCGGAGACGAAATTCCCATCATCCGCGGAAGCGCTCTAAAAGCTATGGAAGCTGCTGTAAAAGACGGCTCCACTGCTGATGATCCCGCTTTAAAATGCATCTATGACCTCATGGACGCTGTTGATACATACGTTCCGGAGCCGGCAAGAGAGATCGATAAACCGTTCCTCATGTCAGTTGAAGACGTGTTCTCGATCACAGGCCGCGGTACAGTTGCTACAGGCAGGGTTGAAAGAGGAAAATGCAAAATGGGCGACGAAGTTGAGCTCATCGGTCTCGGTCAGCACAAGAAAACTGTTGTTACCGGTATCGAAATGTTTCAGAAAGAGCTTGAAGAAGGCCTCGCAGGCGATAACCTCGGTATGCTTCTCCGCGGTGTTGAAAAGAAAGACATCGAAAGAGGTATGGTTATTGCAAAGCCTGGATCAATTACCCCGCATAAGAAATTCAACTGCCAGGTTTACGTCCTTTCAAAGGAAGAAGGCGGCCGTCATACACCGTTCTTCGGTAACTACAGGCCCCAGTTCTATTTCAGGACTACCGACGTAACAGGTATTATGAACCTGCCGGAAGGCGTTCAGATGGTTATGCCGGGCGATAACGTTGATAATTTGGTTGTTGATCTTATCACCCCGATCGCGATGGAAGAAGGTTTAAGGTTCGCTATTCGTGAAGGCGGAAGAACAGTTGGCGCCGGTGTTGTAACTAAAATAATTGAATAATATTAAAGGTCATAATTAAGGCAGGTAAAGAATAACTTGGCTACACAGAAAATAAGGATTAAATTAAAATCGTACGACCACAGGCTTATTGATAAGTGGACTGACAGGATAATTAAGACTATTAAATCTACCGGCGGAGTGGTATCGGGACCGATACCACTTCCAACCCGGAAGGCTGTTTATACTGTCTTAAGGTCACCCCATGTCGATAAGAAGTCAAGGGAACAGTTCGAGATCAGGTCACACAAAAGAGTGATCGATATTCTGAACTCTAACAAAAAAACTGTTGATGCGCTCACTAAGTTAGACCCACCGGGCGGCGTTTACATTGAAATCAAAACATAAGCGAAAGATATAAGGAAAAGTAATGAAAGGCTTAATAGGAAGAAAACTTGGAATGACCTCGGTTTTCACCGAGGACGGTGCAAGTGTACCCTGTACATTAATTGAAGCTGGCCCATGTTACGTTACTGCTGTTAAAACAAAAGACAGTGACGGTTATGATGCGTTACAGCTTGGCTTCACCGAAAGGAAAGAAAAGCGCTTAGCTAAACCTAACGTACAGAATTTCAAGAAGAAAAATCTGCCCATTCTCAGGTTTCTTAAAGAAGTAAGAGATTATGAAAATGCTGAAGGCTACAAAGTTGGCGATGTAATAAAAGCCGACCTCTTCAAGGCAGGAGATACCGTAAAAGTTACCGGCAAAAGTAAAGGAAAAGGCTTCCAGGGTGTTATTAAAAGACATGGTTTTGGCGGCGGTTCTGTTACACACGGCCAAAGCGACAGGCTGAGAGCCCCAGGTTCTATCGGTGCAAGCTCTTACCCATCAAGGGTCTTTAAGGGACAGAGGATGGCCGGCCGCACAGGCGGAGACCAGATCAGCGTCCGCAATCTTACAATAGTTAAAGTTATTCCTGAATCTAACTTGCTGTTAGTAAAAGGAGCCGTACCAGGAGCAATTTCCGGTATCGTAGAAATTTACAAGGTGAACTAAAGATGCAATTAAGCGTATATAAAATAGACGGAACCGAATCACAGGAAAAAATTGATCTTCCTTCAAATGTATTTGAAGTTGAACCGAACCACCATCTTATTTACCAGGCGGTAAGAACTTATCTCTCTAACCAGAGGCAGGGCACCCACAAGGCAAAAGAAAGAAGTGAAGTATCGGGCGGCGGAAAAAAGCCATGGAAGCAAAAAGGCAGGGGAACAGCAAGGGCCGGTACAACCAGGTCACCCGTTTGGGTTGGCGGCGGTACAGTTCACGGGCCAAGACCTCATACCTATAAGCTTTCTATGACCAAGAAGTCGGCGCAGCTTGCAAGGAAAAGCGCACTCAGCCTCAAAGCTAAGAACGGCGAGATCATGGTTGTTGAAGACATTAATTTCGAGAAACCTAAGACCAAAGATTTCAGTTCAATACTGAAGAACCTTAAGGCGGACGGCAAGAAAGTACTCATGCTTACGGTTGAGAACAATGAAAACGTGTATAAGTCTGGCAGGAACATTAACAAAGTGAATGTGCTTAACGCTAAAAGCGCAGCTACATATGACCTTGTTAACAACCAGCTCATACTTATCCAGAAGAGTGCAATTGATGAGCTCTGCAAGCCTTTTTTGAAATAAATTTTTAGAAGAAAGCACAATTTAAGATCATGGCTAGAAGTATTTTAGTAAAACCCGTCATTACCGAAAAAATGACTCTTCTTCAGGAGCAGAAGAACCAGTATGCTTTTGAAGTTGACATCAATTCAACCAAGGTTGATATCAAAAACGCGGTACAGAAGAAATTCAACGTAAAAGTTGAAAGTATCCGTACCGTCACATCAAAAGGCAAGCGTAAGAGCCAGTTCACAAAAAGAGGCAGATATGAAGGCTTCAGGCCCAGCAGGAAAAGAGCTATCGTTACCCTGGCTAAGGATAACAAAATAGACCTTTTTGAAACATCGGCATAAGCCATGCGGTTTATACTGCTAGGTACTCATTCCAAACTTTTCTATAATTTTAACATATCTAACTGCCTATGAAAATTGGTAAACAATTTACAAATAGGGAATCACAATCGATCGACAAGTATCTTCAGGAGATCGGTAAAGTGGAGCTTCTTGACGTCGAAGAAGAAATAGATCTTGCAAAAAAGATCAAATACGGAGACGACAAGGAAAAGCAGAAGGCCCTTGAAAAACTGACGAAAGCAAATCTGAGGTTTGTTGTAAGTGTTGCCAAGCAGTACCAGAACCAGGGGCTTTCTCTCGGCGATCTAATCAACGAAGGAAATCTGGGTCTTATTAAGGCTGCTAAGAGATTTGATGAAACAAGGGGTTTTAAGTTCATTTCTTACGCAGTTTGGTGGATAAGGCAGTCTATCCTGCAGGCGCTTGCAGAACAATCAAGAATAGTGAGGCTCCCGCTTAACAGGGTTGGCGCTTTAAATAAGATCGGTAAAGCATACAGTACCCTCGAGCAGGAATTCGAAAGGGAACCAAGCGCAGACGAGCTTGCTGAGCAGCTTGATATGTCTTTATATGAAGTTTCTGATACATTAAAAATATCAGGCAGGCATTTATCCATTGATGCTCCATTTGTGCATGGAGAAGACAGCAGGCTTGTTGATATAATGCCGAACCAGAACCAGCCTTTACCGGATCACACACTGATAAACGAATCCCTTAAGATCGAAATACAGCGTGCTCTCAATACACTTAGCTCAAGGGAAAGGGATGTTCTGAAGCTCTATTACGGGCTTGACCAGGAGAATCCTCTTACACTTGAAGAGATCGGCGAGAAATTCAAGCTTACGCGCGAACGTGTAAGGCAGATCAAAGAAAAAGCCATCAGGAGACTTAAACACGCTTCCAAAAGTAAACAATTAAAGACCTATTTAGGATAAATAAGAAGTTTAGTGCGCCGGTATGAAAATGCCGGCGCTATTTTTTTAATTGTCATTCCTTCCTAATCAAACTTAACAGTTACATGAGATCACTAAAAATAATTCCAGCCCTCATAACAATGTTCGCGCTGATCGTCGTCTTAGCAGGCTGCGGAAAAAAATCCGGTGGCGAAAATATGGTTGAGCTGAAAGGCGGCATTAAAGGCGGCGGTATATTCGTTTCCAATGAAACGGAGAATATCAGAAGCCTGGACCCTGTTGGCATTAATGACGTAGTTTCGCACCACGTTGCTCACCAGATATATGACCTGCTGGTTGATCTTGATACAAATCTGCAGCTGATACCAATGCTTGCAAAAAGTTGGGAGATCAGCCCTGATGGACTTACTTATACATTTCATCTAAGAAATGATGTAGTATTCCATGATAACCCCTGTTTCCCCGGCGGCAAAGGAAGGAAAATGATAGCCGAAGACGTAAGATATTCACTGAACCGTGTCCTTGATCCAAGGACTGGAAGCCTTGGATTCGATTTCTACAAGAATTATGTAGTCGGAGCCAAAGAATTCAACGAGGAAGTTACGAAGGCAACAAGCGAGGGCCGCGAACCGAAGATCAAAGATGCGGCAGGCTACATAGCTGTAAATGATACAACATTCCAGATAAAGCTCACTAAGCCATTTGCTCCATTCATATATTATACATGCCTTGGATTTGCGTATGTAATTCCAAAGGAAGCTGTTGAGAAATACGGCAAGGATTTTTTCCAGAATCCAGTTGGTACCGGTCCGTTTGTTTTTGAAAAATGGACGCCCGACCTTGAGATAAACATGAAGAAAAATCCTAACTACTGGGATAGAGATGCTGCGGGCAACCAGATCCCTTATCTAGATGGGGTAAAGTTCCGCTTCATCAAAGATCTTTCGCAGCAGCTGCTTGAGTTTAAAAATGGAAATTTAGATGATTCGTACAGAATTCCGAACGAGCTTTTCAAAACTATTGTTAACGAAGATAAGACTCTGACACCTGAATATTCAAAATTCATTGTACAGAGGAAAACATCACTATCAACCCAGTATTATGGATTCCTTATAACAAGCAAAACATTTGAAGACCCCAAAGTGAGACAGGCGTTTAATTATGCTATCGATAGGGAAAAGATCCTTAAATATGTGCTGCAGGGTTCAGCAACAGATCCGGCTATTTACGGAATGGTACCTCCGGTAATGCCGAATTACAATGCTAAGAAGATAAAAGGTTATTCATTCGATTTGCCTAAAGCTAAAGAACTAATGAGCCAGGCAGGTTACCCGGACGGCAAGGGTTTCCCCGTAGTTACTCTTAACATCAATGAAGGCGGAGGGAGGAATACCCAGATAGCGGAAGCAATACAGGATATGCTTAAAGAGATCGGAGTTACCGTGAAGCTGCAGCTTCTGCAGTTCGCGCAGCATCTGGATAACATTGATGCAGGCAGAAGTGATTTCTACAGGCTGGGTTGGAATGCTGATTACCCGGATCCTGAAACATTCCTGAACCTGTTCTACGGAAAAAATGTGCCTGCTAACCCCAAAGATGTTAGCCCCATAAACAGCTTCAGGTATAAAAATCCGAAATTTGACGAGTTGTTTGAAAAGGCCATTGCAACTACTGATATTGCAGAGCGTAACAGACTATACGAAGAAGCTGAACAGCTTGCCGTAAATGATGCAGTTGTATTGTTTATTTATTATGATGAAGATTGGCGGCTTATTCAGCCCTATGTGAGAGGGTATGCACTTGACCCAATGCACAGGGTAAATATGCGGTTTACCTGGCTTGATAAATAATTTCAACTAATTATGGAATTATTTTTCTTGCTTAACTGTTTTATTACATATACTTATCAGCAGGGTTTTGGGTTTTATAAAACCCAAAAAATAATTATATTTGCTAAATAATCATTCATAGAAAGGATAAATTATTTGATCAAAAAACATTTAGTCCTCGGCATGCTTGTACTGCCGATCTTTATAGCCGGCATTACAGGCTGTTCAGCTTCAAACAGTGATGAAGATTACAGTGTAAAAACCAACAAAAAAACCAAAAAAACAGAAGAAGTTGCCAGCCTGACTGGTGTTCAGAAAAAAAGCTTGATAGAGCAATCTAACTTAGAGACGCTCACAAACATTGTTTCCGAATATTCCAACACAACTGTTGATAGGGACGCTGTAATGATCAACATTATTGAGCTGATCAACACTCCATATTTATGGGGCGGTACTACAACTAACGGAATCGACTGCTCAGCATTTTGCCAGAGAGTAATGAAATATGCTTTAGGAATTGATATTCCCCGTACTTCTATCATGCAATCTACTGTAGGTGAACCTGTTGAAAGGGAAAACCTTCAGTTTGGCGACCTGGTATTTTTTAATACCATGGGAAGCCGGATCTCGCATGTAGGGATTTACCTTGGCGAAAGCGTCTTTGCCCATTCATCTTCAAGCGGCGGTGTAAAAACAAACTCGCTTAACGAAGATTACTATAACGCTAAGTATGTAACAGCCAGACGCGTTATCAAGTAATAAATAAATGGGGAATTATATTATCAGAAAGTTACTGTATTCCATCCTGATCCTTGTGGGGGTGATTACAGTAACTTTTTGTTTAATGTACGTTATACCCGGCGATCCTGCCAGACTTATGCTGGGACAGAGAGCTGATATTGCATCAATTGACGCAGTCAGAAAACAGCTCGGGCTTGATGACCCATTATATGTTCAGTACGGCAGGTTTATGGTTAAAGCCATACAGGGCGATCTCGGGCGTTCTTATTCATCTAACCGTGATGTACTGAAAACTATCCTTGAAACTTTTCCAGCCACTGCTTTACTTGCAGTTACGGCACTTTTTATTTCATCTATTCTCGGCATATTGATCGGCGTAATATCATCTGTTAAGCCCTATACGTGGACAGATAATCTATCAATGCTTGTTGCGTTGTTCGGTATATCATTTCCGCCTTTTGCATTGGGACTCATAATGGCGCTGGTTTTTGGCGCATGGCTTAAATGGTTTCCGATCTCGGGATATGTTAACAATGGCATGATCTACCTTGTGCTTCCAATGCTTACTTTAGCTTTAAGGCCGCTATCCATAATAGCCAGGCTTACCAGGTCAAGCATGCTTGATGTGCTGGGGCAGGATTATGTCAGAACTGCAAGGGCTAAAGGTGTCAGCGGTTGGAAAGTGATAATCAAACACGCGCTGCGGAATGCGCTGAACCCTGTAATAACCACTATCAGTGCATGGCTTGCTGCGCTTTTGGGGGGAACATTCTTCATAGAGTATATATTTAACTGGCCCGGTATTGGGCTTCTCGCCATAAACTCAATATTATCACTTGATTTTCCGATGATACAGGGAACTGTATTGTTTACTGCAGTGATTTTCATTATTGTTAACATGATCGTTGACATAATGTATGCATTTCTTGATCCAAAAGTGAAACTATCATAATACAACTAATAAACAAAATAATGAAAACTTTATCCATTCTTTTCATGACCCTCTTGCTGCAAATACCGTTATTTGCAGGGCAGCAGCGCACTTATGACCTGTTCAAAGTCAATGAGAGCAAGTCACAAACCAAAGCAGCAGAGCTCAAAAGCACTGTTGAAGGATTGAAGGTAGTTGATGTGGATATGAACGCCGTGAAGAGCATAATCGCAAATAATGATGAGTATATTTCAGTTCAGGTTCCTTTCGAAGGTACTATGTACCGCGCTGAAATGAAGAAATTTGATGTTATGGCTCCCGGTTCAAAGATCGTATCAGGTACTTCGGCTGGAGATGTTCTTCTGAACAACAAAACTCCTTTTGTTGCGTACACTAGCGACCTGTACGATAAAAATTCACCGCTTGTGGTAATTACATTCTTTAATGATGATGTCTCGGCAATGATAATTACACAGCAGGATACATATGTGCTTGCCAAGCAGAGAAGCACCGGAGACTTTGTGTCTTATCAGGCAAGCAAGATGAAACAGCGCCCGGACTTCCATTGCGGTTCTGAAGAGTTTGTGATCCCACAGGAAATTCAGGAGATGCAGAAGAATCTTGACCCAAGTGTTAACAGTATGGCAACGAATACACTCTTGAAAGCTAATATTGCTGTTGAATCAGACTATGATGCGTATTCCTTTTTCGGAAATTCTGTTGACAGGACCAGTAATTATATCATCGCACTTTATGTTCCTGTTTCAGCTATTTATTGCAGGGACGTAAATGTACAGCTTCAGATCTCATATTTAAGAGTTTGGTCTGACATAAACGACCCGTATTCAGACCAAACCACTTCTAGTCCTCTACTTAATGAATTCAGGAATTACTGGAATGCAAATATGCAGGCTGTCCCCAGAACTTTGGCGCACATGATAACAACACGGCCCGGCGGACTTGGCGGAATTGCCTGGTTAAATGCATTGTGCGCAAGTGTTTCAAGTGGTTATGGTTACGCTTTCAGTGATATTGACGGTACATTCAATCAGCTTCCAACATATTCATGGGACTGTATGGTTGTGGCACATGAAACCGGACATAATTTCGGATCGCCGCATACACATAGCTGCTCATGGCCTGGCGGACCCATCGATAGCTGTTATGCAACCGAAGGCGGCTGTTATACCGGACCCCCAATCGCACGAGTCGGTACTATTATGAGCTATTGCCATTTGAACGGATCAATTGCGTTATTCTTCGGGCCTCTTCCGACAAATCTCATAAGGACACGAGCAGAAGTTGCAGCATGTATGAACACGGTTAATGGATTCCTGGTTGCTACACCAAATGGCGGTCAGTTATTCAGGGCTAATGCTTCAACACTGATAATCTGGGGTACATCTAATACCGGTAATGTTGATATTCAGTATACTACTAATAACGGTGGCAATTGGACAAATATCCAGACCGGTGTATCCGCAACTCAACGTTCAATAGAATGGTTAATACCGAACATGCCAACAACAACACAGGCAAAAGTAAGGGTTTTTGAATCAGGAAACACTGCCAATGGCGATATGAGTGATAGCGTTTTCCAGATAAGAACTGCAATTAACACATTTCTTCTGGTCGATCCGCCGCAGTTAGGCAGGATCAATGTAAGCTCAGGAGATACTTCCAGGTCCCACTTTACTTTTACTAAATCAGGTTACTATCCTGAGTTCAAGTATAAATGGACATTGAGTACTATTAACAATGCTTTCTCGTATACACTAAGCAGCAATAATGCAGGAAGTGATTCTGTGTTGAGCATCAAAAAGGGAACACTGGATTCGCTTATTGCAACCTGGGGTGCTCCTAATGCAGGCGATTCACTCAGGGTTAGATGGTCAGTAAAAGCATATACAATGCTCGATTCACTTCCTTCAAGCAACCAGTTCCTGGTCACAATTGTAAGAGGAGTTATCGGGATACAGCCGATCTCTTCGAATGTTCCGGCTGAGTTCTTCATTACACCTAACTACCCGAACCCGTTTAACCCGGCAACGAAGATTAAGTTCGGGCTTCCGGCTTCGGCAAATGTTAAACTTACAGTTTATGATATGCTCGGCAAGCAGGTTGATCTGCTTGTGAACTCATCGCTTGAAGCAGGCGAATATGAAGCTGACTGGAATGCGGGTAATTTTGCAAGCGGAATTTATATCTACAAGATAGAAGCAAGGGACAATACTGGAAAACAGTATATTGAAACCCGCAGAATGGTTCTTGTAAAATAACAGTATTATCTGAACATTTTAAAGCCCCGGTTTGCTGCCGGGGCTTTTTTGTTTGGTTTCAGTTTACTTCATAAGTATCATTTTGTTTACCGCAGTAAAATCTCCGGCGTTTACCCTGTACAAATATAATCCGCTTGGAAGATCAGAGGCATCAAACTCCAGCTCCCATAAACCTGGGCTATAATCTGTGCTTAAGAGTTTCTTGACTTCTTTGCCTGTTATATCAAATATTGACAGTTCTATCTTTCCCGAATTGGATGATGAAGGTAGGTCGAATCTTATTTTGGTAGCTGGATTGAATGGATTCGGATAATTCTGGTACAGCTTAAATGCCAAAGGTATTTCCTGGCTATTTACAATTCCAACCAGCCCTGTTGTAAAGAACCTTACAAGTGAAAAACCGCTGGTTCCCAAACCATTTGATGCGTTTGCCCGCCAGAAATAAGTTGTGTTGTTTATCAGTGGTGTTTGGGGAGGAAAAGTGTAGCTTGAAGTTGATAAACCTGATGTGTTAAGTATAAATGTGGTAAAGTTAGGATTGGTGGAAACCTGTGCCCCGTATGAAGTTGCCAATGTTACATCGCTCCAGTCCAGAGTAACATTTAATGCTACACCGGTTGCACCATCTGCCGGGGAAACAAGTGTAGGCGTTGCTGGTACAGAGCCATATGCTGCAACATTGTTAACCGGAACATCAGTTAGACCCGCATTACTGAATATTCCGGATGCTACAAGGATGTTTGACCACACAGTAACAGAGTTAACAGAAGGTGCAGTACCGGTGATCCCGTTTCCAAGCGCTGAAAATGCGGATCCATTCCAGGAAGCAATACTGTTTCCGATTCCGGTGAAACTTCCTCCTACGATCAGGTTTGTACCCTGTATGCCGAAACTGCTTACTGTGCCATTTGTGCCGGAAAGAACTGTATTCCAATTGCTGCCGTTCCATCTTGCGATGTTATTTACCGTAATGCCGCCAATTGAAGTAAAGTTACCCCCCGCGTATAGCTGGTTTTGGTAAACTGCAAGAGAGAGAACCTTATTGTTATCAATACCTGTGCCGAGTGCTGCATAGGTACCGTCAGTTCTGTAACGGACTATACGGTTGACTGAAACCAAGTTTCCTGCGGAAGTGAAGTCACCGGCGAGAATGAGTTCAGAGTTGAAGGTAGTAAGTGCATATACAGAATTATTGGTTCCATTTGGAGAGCCCATAGCTGTCCACTGCGTGCCATTCCAACCTGCTACCCGGTTGCAGTTTAAACCTCCGGCTGAAGTGAATTTTCCGCCAATTCTCAGCAGACTTTGGTAAACTGCTGCGGTGTAAACAGTATCATTTGTGCCAAGTCCAAGTCCGCTCCAGTTCGAGCCATTCCATCTGGAAACATTGTTGCCGCCGCTATTGAATGCCCCAACAGCAATTAACTGAGTATTGTAAATTGTAAATCCATAAACTACACCGTTCAGTCCGGTACCCAGTGTCTGCCAGGAAGTTCCGTTCCAAACTGCAACATTGCCGGCTGGAGAAGTGAATTCACCACCCGCAACAAGCTGCCCGTTAAATACAATTGATGCATTTACTTTTCCTGTTATACCGCTGCCTAAAGCATTCCAGGATTGAGATAAAGAAATGGAAGTTGAAAGGAAAAGTAAGATTGCACTCAAAAAGAAAATTCTATCAAGTATTCTTGATTTCATAAATCCTCCTGATTTAGATGTTCAAAAATAATATGAAATAAATACATAAAAAAACCTGAATTTCGTTATGTATCGAATTCATAAGGATTTTGAGGATTTTTACATACTAAATCAGAAGAAATTGAGCTAATTTTGCATCTTGATAATGTGAAACTCAACTAATTTTACTTGAACCTGAAAAATTTTGAAGTGGTATCAACGAGGGCTGCTGAATTTCATTCTGTTATACTGAATGCCTTTTACCAGCATTCTTCAGGAATAGCAGATATACCAGACTTGCAAAACATCTATAATAGATATACGGATATCTTTTCAGCTGATTCACTACATGAAATCCGGCATTTGAGTTCATCAGATGAGGTTATTAACAGGAGATTAAGATATCTAATAGAATTCCTGTTAGTTGAGTATGTTAACAGATCGGTTATAGCTGATAAGCAGAAATTGCTTGAATTGAAATCACAAAAACTGCAATTTTTAGTCGGCAGGTTCTCTTATAATGAGTTAAAACAGAAGTTATTCTGGGCTTATGGAAAAGAAAAGCAGCAGATTGAAGAAGAGATCGAGGAGTTTGCCGAAAACAAGCTGAACGGCCTGCTTATGCAAACTTTTCAAGCTGAACTGAGAGCTATAAATGAGTTTGGATTTAAAGACCATTTGGAGATGTTTCAAAGTATTACTGGAATTGACCCCGGAGTTTGGCGAGATTCAGCATCCAAGTTTCTTGATGATACTTCTGATGTGTATTTCAGAGAATTATCTGAATACAAATTACAATATTTTAACAGTAATGATATAGATATAAGCCGCGATGCTCTCTACAGATCATTTTGGGAAGTTAGTAATGATGACTGTTTTAGAGCAATTTCTCCATTAGAGATTTTTAACAGACTCATCGGATATAAAAGTAACAGAATATGCTCAGATCGTATTAAAATTGAATCATCTGGAGTTACCGGCAGGGCATTTTGTTCAGTTCTGAGTATACCTGATGATATCCGTCTTGTGATAGGGGTGGGAGGCGGGTTTCATAACATCCGTGACCTTTTGCATGAATCTGGGCATGCGCTGCATTATTCTGCAGCAGAGGACAGCTTACCATTTGAATACCTCAGGCTGGGTGATGATTCTGTAACTGAATCTTACGCGGCGCTTTTTGAGAACCTGGTTTATGAAGCAAGCTGGCTGGAATCAGAATTACTTATAGATAAAATACAGAAAAGTGAATTGATTTCATTTTTGAAGTTCTATAAATTAACGAAGTTAAGAAGTATCGCCCTGAAAGCTGTTTATGATATTGACTTCTTCAGCGGACATCCGGCTGAGAGCCTTAAAGCTGACTTTGTGCTTCACCATAAAAAGCAATTAGGGGTTGAAGTGAGTGAAAATGGATATCTGGCCGAAACCGAACCATTTTTGTTCAGCCTAAGATACTTCAGGGCGCAGATGCTGGCTTTTAACCTGCGCTGTAAATTAGAAACTTCATTTGGCATCAAATGGTTTGAAAATAAGGAGGCTTTCAAAGAGCTTAACAGACTTTGGAAAAAGGGTCAGCAGTATTCTCCCGAAGAAATATCTGATACATTTTATGCAAAAGAACTGCTTGAAACAGATCTATCATCAGAGTTTAATTAATAAATCATTTCTCATATATGGCAATAAATTTCAACAAGTTTACAATCAAATCGCAGGAAGCAATGCAGGAAGCCGGCGAGATAGCCGCAAACTATTCCAATCAACAGATAGAGCCTGCACATCTGCTCGCTGCTTTGATCCAGAACAATGAGAGCATCGCGGTATCGCTCGTACTCAAGATCGGCGCCAATGCCGATATGCTGAGAGTTAAGACCGCAGGATTAATTGAACAGCTCCCAAAAGTATCTTCAGCAGCCTCAGGAAATCAGTATCTTTCCAACGATATGCAGAAAGTGCTTGATGAGGCGGTAAAAGTATCAGCCCAGTTAAGGGATGAATATGTGAGCATCGAGCATTTGTTGATCGCTGTTGCTGAAGACAAAAGCCCGGCAGGAAAGCTGTTAAGTTCACTGGGAATAAACAGGGAGTCCATTCTCACTTCCCTTAAAGATGTACGCGGCAGCCAGCGTGTAACTAACCAGGCGCCGGAAGAGACTTACCAGTCGCTTAAAAAGTACGGGCGCGATCTTAATCAGCTTGCGAAACAGGGGAAGCTTGACCCGGTAATTGGCAGGGATGATGAGATCCGGCGGGTTTTACAGGTACTTTCAAGACGAACTAAAAACAACCCGGTATTGGTCGGTGAGCCGGGGGTTGGTAAAACAGCTATTGCGGAAGGACTCGCTATCCGTATAGTAAACAACGAAGTGCCTGAAAACCTGAAGAGCAAAACTGTCATAGCGCTTGATATGGGAGCACTTATTGCCGGGGCTAGCTACCGCGGCCAGTTTGAAGAGCGCCTTAAAGCTGTTGTAAATGAGGTAAAGCAGAGTGAAGGGGAGATAATTCTTTTTATCGATGAAATACATACTCTCGTTGGGGCGGGCAAAACCGATGGTGCAATGGATGCGGCTAATATTCTGAAGCCTGCACTTGCAAGAGGAGAGCTTCATGCAATAGGGGCTACAACTCTGGATGAATACAGGAAGTACATAGAAAAAGATCCTGCGCTTGAAAGAAGATTTCAGCCAGTTGTAGTTGATGAACCTTCTGTTGAAGACACGATTTCGATACTCAGGGGATTGAAGGAAAAATACGAGGTACATCATGGAGTAAGGATTACCGATTCAGCAATTGTATCTGCGGCAGCTCTTTCGCATCGATATATTTCAGACCGTTTCCTGCCAGATAAAGCTATTGACCTTATCGATGAAGCTGCAAGCAAGCTTAGAATTGAGATCGATTCAATGCCGGAGGAACTGGATGTGATCGAGAAGAAGATAAAACAGCTGGAAATCGAAAGGGAAGCGTTGAAGCGCGAGCTTTCTCCTTAAAAGCGGAAATGAAAAAACAGAGCAGATTTGCTAAGCAGGCTTTTTCTCGGCCTGCTTCTTTGTTTCGTCAATTATAGGGAGAGTGAAGAAAAATGTAGTGCCTTTACCAACCTCAGACTCAAACCAGATCTTTCCGCTATGTTTTTCTATTACTCTTTTGCACAGAGCAAGCCCGATTCCTGAGCCGGGGTATTTCCTGTGGTCATGCAGCTTCTGGAATACAATAAAGATCCTTTCAGAGAACCACTGCTCTATACCAATTCCGTTATCTTTAACTGCGAAAAGCCACATGCCGTCTTTCTTCTCTGCGCTTATTTCTATAGAAGGTTTGTTTTCTCCCTGGTATTTTATTGCATTTGCGACCAGGTTCTGGAAGACCTGGGTCATCTGTATATAATTGCCGAAAATTTTCGGTAAAGTAAACTGCTTTATAGAAGCTTTGCTTTCTTTAACGGCTACTTCCAGGTTTGCCAAAGCGTCCTTCAATGCCTTGTTACAGTCAACTTCTTCCTTAATTGCTCTCTCAGTACCCACTCTTGAATACATCAGGAAGTCTGTGATTAGCCGGTACATTCTGGTTACACCGTCATCTGCAGATTTGATCTGCTCTTCCATTTCAGGGCCAAGTCTCTTCTTGTACTTTTTGTTCAGCGTTTCTATGAAATTCTGTATAGATCTCAGCGGTTCCTGCAGGTCATGTGAAGCGGCATAGGAAAATACATACAACTCTTCGTTCGAAAGAGCAAGCTCTTCTGCATACCGGCGAAGCTCTTCTTCAACCTGTTTTTTGAACGTAATATCCCGTGATATAGCCGAAACGCTGGTTACTAATCCCGATTCTTCCCTGATCGGCGATATTGTTAGCGAAACATCAAGCATGGATTTATCTTTCCTTTGGCGCTTCGTTTCGAATGCCTCTATCCTTTCGCCTTTGGATACCTTGTTAAGCAGGTGGTTAAGCTCATTTTGCTTGAATTCCGGCACAACTATTGATATGTTCCTGCCAATCGCATCTTTTTCAGCGTAGCCATAGAGCTTTTCCGCTCCCGGATTCCAGCTCTGGATCTGGCCGTCAATACTCATAGCATAAATTGCGTCGCCTGAATTCAGTACTATTGACGCGAGCTGATTTTTGATCTCTTCGTTTTTCTTGCGCTCGGTTATATCCCTTAAAATTGTGATGACATGCGGTATGGAGTGATACAGCACAGGTGTGGAAGCGACACTAACATCAATATATGAACCATTCAACCTTTTGACTGAAATATCGATAACAGGCACTTGTTTCATGTACTTGATCATGTTCTCAATACGCTGCGCTATTTTTTCGCGGTATGAGTAATGAATTAAGTCGTTCATTGTAAG
The DNA here is from genome assembly GCA_041917655.1 of Ignavibacteria bacterium. GTDB lineage: Bacteria > Bacteroidota > Ignavibacteria > Tepidaquicellales > OLB5 > OLB5. Next base: position 55,935 of record JAYRXC010000026.1, read on the forward strand.
CCCGAGGAGCTGGTCTTCTGTCTCAGCCCCGAAAAGCGTTAGACCCGCCTTATTGATGAAAAGCAGCTTGCCATCGCGGTGTATTGTGATAGTGTCAGGGGAGAGGTCAACCGTACTTCTTAGCCTGTTAACATTATCCTGAAGCTCTTCCATGTCTTTGGAAATATCAGCCATCTGCTGCTTGAATTCCTTTGCGCGTCTGCGGGTAAACACAGCATAAGCCAGGCCGAACAATGCAAGAACGAACAAAAGCTCAACGATTCTGAAACCGTCCTGGTCCGCTGCAATATTTCTCATCCAAACAAAGAAATCAAGCATGGATGCAGCGATGAGAATGACTATAATTATCGAGAAGATAATTATGATATCTTTCAGGTCATTAGATTCTGTCGTTTTTTTTGCGGGCTCTTCTGTCAATTTATCTCAATTTCACTTTTTTGAATTATTGCCTATCAGGCCTTCCCTTTTCAACTCCGATTTAAGCTGAAAGATCTCTTTTATGGTCCTGAATATTATTGATGGCCTTGCAGCAGTTGATACACCGTCTACACGCGGAAGGTGTTTTACGCCAAGCTCGGTGAAAGTGTAACCCTGCAGCTGCGCGCGGATCATAATCTCAGCATCTATGAACGCGTCTTTAGTATTTACTTTTATCTTCCTAAAAAGATCAGTCTTAAATACTTTGAATGCGCAGTCTATATCTATGTAGTCAATATCAAATACAAATCTCAATAACAGGTTATACACAAAGCTTGTGAGCTTCCGGTATGGTGAGTACTGTTTCTTTTTCCTGTAACCAACTACCATATCGCTGAATGGAATTATCGCAACGAACTTCCTTAGCTCTTCCAGATCGAACTGGTTATCGCCATCTGTGTAAAACACATAATCCATTCTTGCTGTTGTGAAGCCTTCCCAAAGAGTCGCGCCGTAGCCTTTGTTCTTTTCATGGTGTATGACCTTTACCTTCGGGTACTGTGCCGCAAGCGCATCGGCTACTTCTGCGGTTTTATCAGGGCTTCCATCTTCAATAATAGTAACTTCGTAATCTTTGAGCCCCAGGCTTTCCAGAACCTCAACCGCTTTATCAACTACCTTGCCTATATTATTCTCATCATAATAAGCCGGGAAAAATACCGATAGGCTTATATCTTTATTCGAAATCAAGAAAATATCTCCACGTGTTTTTTAATCCTTCGTTAAATGGTGTTTCGCTGTGCCATTTCAGGCTCTTTGCCGCAAGTGAATTATCCAGTATGTTAGCCTTCACATCAAATTTCCTTGAAGGCAGGTATTCAACTTTGAATTTGAGGTCAAGAACCCTGCGGAATTTATCCAGTATCTGGTTTATCGAGAGTCCTTTGTTACTGCTTATGTTATATATCCTGTTCGATGACTTATCCTTAAATGCTTTGTAGATAGATTTAGCACCGTCCTTGATATAAAAGTAATCACGAACTATCTTGCCATCACCCCATATCTCAAGCTTTTCTTTTTTCTTTATCTTATAAAGCAGGTGAGCGATCAACCCCTGTGTTAAAAACGGATTTTGCCTTTCGCCATATGGATTGGCAAAGCGGAGTATCCTGTAATCAAGTCCGTGGAGCAGGTTATACATGTAAAGGTACTTTTCTATTGTTAGCTTAATTATTCCGTATGAATTCATCGGTGCGGTTGGATGCGTTTCTTTTATCGGCAGCTTTTCCGGATTCCCGTATACAGTTCCGCCTGAAGAAATAAACACTATCCTCTTAACTTTGTTTTTAACACATTCATCAAAAAGGTGAAGTGACGAAAGCAGGTTACTTTCGATATCGTACCATGGATTCAGGTTTGAACTTGCCGGAAGAGTAGAGCTTACAAGGTGAACAACATAGTCTTTGTTCTTTACAGATCTGCTTATATCAACAGTATTATTGAAATCACCCTCGATGAAATCGATCTTATCAAGGATATGCTCAACATTCTTCTTCGAGGTGTTTTGTTTATCAAAGATGGCAACCTTCATGTTCTTCGATAAAAGGTCTTCGGCAATATGCGAGCCTATAAATCCGCCGCCCCCGTAAATTATACAGCTTTCTTCCATTTGGTCTGATTCATTTGTGCTGCAGCTTCATTACATATCTGAAAGGGATGAAAAAATATGGAATCCTTTGAATACAGCTCAACCTGAAATAGTTGCCAGCCTGCTTCTTCATGAGCTTCAGGCTGTAATTGTGTATATGCCATTCTTCCAGGTTGTTTTTTGATGCCAGGTCCCAGTTACTTTCTTTTGGCTCCAAAACTCTTCTTAATCCGCAATTTAACAGTACTTTTTTTGTAAAAATAATCAATTTTTCGTTCGGAATGGATAGAGAAATCAAACCATTTTGCGCCAACGTTCTCTTCATTTCCGAAAGAAGCGCTTCTGGCTCCAAAACGTGTTCAAATACTTCAGTGCAAAGTATCCTGTCAAAGCTGTTGTCAGGAAACGGCAGTTTTTCTCCGGGTGCCTTGATGATCGTTGCCTTTGACCCCAGCCGCGTCGAAGCGCGCTGTACCTGGATAGCTGAAATATCCACCCCGGTTAGTATGCCATGCGGAATTCTTTCCAGGATGTGACCTGCGCCGCAGCCAACTTCAAGGACCGTGTGATGCGGTTCTATCTCAGCGGTTTGGATCAGTTTCCTGATCCTCTTATTTTCAATAAACCTGAAAATCCGGTTTGGATGATTATAGAACTTGTCAAGGTCATGCTTTTTGGCATGTTCTTCGTTCCATGCTTCAAAATTATCTTTGCCGGGCTTCAACTATAACGAAATTACAGTTTCTGGTAAATGAACGATCCGAATCTCTTGTCAGGGGAAATTATTTCTTTTAGAAGCTTATACTTGTTCGGGTCCTGCAGATCATCCAGCTTAACATCATTCTTGAACTCCGGTCTGTAGCCGTAGTGAGATTCCCAGATGATTATTGAGCCCGACGGTGCTTCATTCAGATTCTTCGTATCCAGCTTTTTGAACAGTGTCTGTTCATCTTTATACGAAGATGAATAGAACATTATGAATGTGTGGTTTGTTAACTTCACTTTGCCTTTTGATTCAGGCAGTGAATCAACAAACTCCGCGACTTCTTTAACGGAAATGTTCTCTGATGAAAGTTCTTTGGTATCTACAAAATAAAGGTGCGAGGCCGCAAGTATTACCAAAGCCGCTCCAAGTGTTCCCAGGTATTTCTTCCGCGATTCATTCCAAAGTATGACCGATAAAACAAAGAACAGCGCTACAAAAATGAGCTTTGTGTATTCCGTCTTTTCGAGAAGTACGAATCCATCGGTTGCTTTAGAAAGGAATGCGAAAACAAACACTGCAAATACACCTGTTATCAGGTAATTGCTGCTTTTAAATCTTTTTAAAGAGAGATTGTTGAGGCCAACTGCTGCAAAGAATGCGCATATGGGAGAAATGTGCAGCAGGTAACGCCAGTTACCCGGGTTCGGGCCATCGCTCACCATGGTGAGCATCTGGATAATAAAAATAGAGATGAATATTACATAGAACTCTAAATACTTTTTGAAATACTCTTTGATCTTTGAAGTGTCGTTAAGGAATCCAAAAAATCCGAGCAGGAACAGTGAAAGACAAATTGGTCCGACAATGAATATATATACCTTGAAGTAATGCAGTAATCCCTGTGACTTGTAGTTAAGTCCAGCTACCGACCGCATCTCAGTCAGTACGAACATTATGTCACCAGTCTTGATGAACCCAAGTAAATTGTATAGTACCGGGAAAACAAACAGAAGTGCAGCGTATTTGTACTGCTTCTTCAATGCGAATAGTACGGCGAACACCACAATAAGCAGCGCAATTTCCTGCCTGATAGTATAAATGTAACCCAGCAGCAATGCGCTGAGTGTGAATTTTTCCTTCTTGTACAGTATAAGAAATGTTACTATGCACAGAGCTGTGAAAATTTCAGAATATGACCTGAACGAGAGATCAACATATAGCGGCTGGGTTGCAAGCAGAAGAGCACCTATCATAGCATAGCCGACTTTATATGTCCTTATCAGAACATAAGTCATATATACCGTTGTAGCGGCAACAATAGAATTGAAGATCAGAACGGCATCGTAACTTATGAGGGCCGGGAGTACCATGAAGATCTTGTAACCGGGTTTTGGGCCGTTGCCAAGGATAGCCCATGGATCATGCCAGAAATTCAGCATGTTAATGTATTGTGCTACCTCGTCATCCTGGTAGAATCCGACCGCTATCTTGCGGTAAGAGAAGTAAAGAATGGCTAAAATGGGAATAATTAACCAGAAATACCGGGAATATTTGGCCTCGAACTCTGATTCATAATATGGAACATTAAGCACCGATTCGGCCTTCTTCGGTGCGGTTTCCAGTGTCTTTTTTTTGCTCATAAAGGACAAATATAGGCAAGATGTGGCTAAAATTCTATTCATTTCAAAGAATTGTGTAATTTAGTATCTTTACAACAGAGCAGCTAAAATTCATTCACAAATATGGCAAAAGGAAAAAAAGAAGACCCGACAGCAAAACGTCTGGCGGATATTGAAAAGGAAATCGCTGAGCTAAGCAGCAAGCGCGATGAGCTTAAAGCCCATTGGATTCTGGAAAAAGACCTTATTTCAGAGATCAGGTCTATGAAGGAAGAAGTTGAGAACCTGAAAAACGAAGCTGATAATTTTGAGCGCCAGGGCGACCTTGCCAAAGTGGCCGAGATCAGATATGGCAGGCTAATTGAGCTTCAGAAAGATATAGCTGAGAAGTCTGAGAAAATGGTTGAGCTTCAAAAAACCCAGAAAATGCTGAAGGAAGAAGTTGATTCTGAAGATATAGCCGAGATTGTGGCTAAGTGGACGGGCATTCCGGTCTCGAAGATGCTGGAAAGCGAAAGAGAAAAGCTTCTGCATGTTGAAGAGAATCTCCACAACCGCGTTGTTGGACAGGATGAAGCCATCAGCGCAGTTGCCAACGCAATCAGGCGCAGCCGTGCGGGTCTGCAGGATATGAACAGGCCAATAGGTTCGTTCATTTTCCTCGGCACTACCGGTGTAGGTAAAACAGAGCTTGCTAAAGCGCTTGCGGAATTCCTCTTCGATGATGAGCACAATATCGTGCGCATAGATATGAGCGAGTACATGGAGAAATTTTCTGTCAGCAGGCTTATAGGCGCTCCGCCCGGATATGTGGGATATGAAGAAGGCGGCCAGCTTACCGAGGCCGTACGCCGAAAGCCTTACAGCGTTGTTTTGCTTGACGAAATCGAAAAGGCGCACCAAGACGTGTTTAATATACTTCTGCAGCTTTTGGATGAGGGTACATTGACCGATTCACAGGGCAGGACTGTTAATTTTAAGAATACCATAATCATAATGACCTCGAATCTCGGCTCGCACCTGATCCAGGATGAGCTGATGCTGATAAATGAGAAAAACCGTGATGAGATCCTTGGCGGTTTGCGTGAAAGACTGTTTGAGCTGTTAAGACAGAAGATAAGGCCCGAAATACTCAACAGGATCGATGAAGTTGTTATGTTCAAGCCTCTTTTGGGCGAAGAGTTAAGAAGAATAGTGGATATTCAGCTTAACGGCATCAAAAGAATGCTGCATCAGAACAGTGATATTTCACTGGATGTGACAAACGAGGCTAAAGACTGGCTTGCTAAGATAGGGTATGATATTACTTTCGGTGCACGCCCGCTTAAGCGTACAATACAGAATCACATTACCAACAAACTATCTGAAAAAATACTTGCAGGCGATATACTTCCCGGCGATAAAGTAGAAGTTACTGTAGATGATGCCGGACATTTTACGTTCAACAAAAAGTGATATAAGGAAAAAGTTCTATAAGGGAACAATACTGCTGCGGCAAACTAAACTTTTGCCGCAGCAGGAATATTTGAATTTTCATTAAGCTTTCCTGCAACAAACAATGCAGCTATATACAGTATCGCAGAAAATATGAACACAATGCTGAATCCATAGCTCATAGAAAGCATTACAACCAGCACACTTCCCATTACTGAAAAGAATCCGTTAACACCCCAGCCGTAAGCAACAAGATATCTCGCGTTGTTATTAATCCTGCTCATTCCGTAGGGGAAAGGTATTCCCATAAAGAATGCAAGCGGAGCAATCAGGCCGATTGATATCACGACCCTCCACAATATCTCAAGCCTTGCGAGCGAGGAGAATATCGCGGGACTTGCTAATCCAACTATCAGTGTTAAACCTGCAATTATTAAAAATACCGGGAGAGGTTTGTTCTTGAATAATAAAAGTATCTTCTCGGAATACATGCTACCTATACCTGAAAACAGCAGCATTGTTGAGATGACCGTAAGCATAGTATAAACCGGCTGCCCAAGGAATAATGTGAACCTCTGAATGAGGCATATCTCGACGATTATGTAGCCGAGTCCGAGAAGCGCGAAGTATGTGATATACTTACCTTTTTTAACTTTCCGTGTTTCCTTGTCTTTCCTGAATTTCAGATATATTGGCAGGAATATCAGCAGCGCCGAGATAAGTATTGTTTGCAGCAAAAGTACTACCAGGGTTGATTCAGCCACAGGCTTCTGGATCATAGAGATCATCGCTCTATCGCCCTGTGAAAATGATTCCTTAATGGTGCCGAAGCCGATATCAGAAAAATTGGTATTGTGCTCAAAATAAGGGTTATCATCAGTAGCCGGCAAAAGCTTCATGTGCGGATACTTTTTAACTGTTTCGGTAATATTATCTGATTCAATAATATCTTTAAATATCCCATCAGGCTTTGAAACAGGATCATAAATAGTTTCAAGGTTAAGTAGCGCTGACATTGTTTTGAGCCTTTGAATATCGAACTCGTCGAATCCGGATTTCTTATATAGTACACCGCTTAAGAAGCTCACATCTTTTTCAAACTCACTTGGCGGACGTTTGAATACATAAAACTGGTTCTTCAGGTCGCTGCCGCCGTTTAACTGCTGCGCCATCTTAATTGATGTAACAAGCCTTGGCATCTGCGGTTCCGGACGGGTTATATACAATATTCCGTTTATATCCAAATGCTGGAGGTATTCCCGAAGGGCTTCTTCAGTCAAAATGTAATTTTCAACCAGGCTCATCGCGCCGCTGTTCGTTGCAGAAGCTGAAATAGTATGCGCGCTGATGATGACATCATACTTTATTCTTTTGCCGCGCAGCCAGCCTCGTGCATCATCGGTAAATATCTTAACACGTTTATCTTTTGCTATTCCGCCGGTCCAGAATCCCGCAAGATCCTTTTCAACCAGGTCATTCAATATGCCGTTTATCTCAACAGCGGTAACTGATTTAGCATTATTTGTGAGCGCAGTCAGAATTTCCCCGCCGCCGCCTGAACCCAGCACAAATACCTTTGCTGTATCATCGCGCTTGAGTATCATTGCAAGCATAGAGGCGTCGAACGGAGGCCGTGCGCCCGAATCAAGCAAATTAGGAACCTTTGGTATGTTTGTGGTAGAATTGCCCGCATCAATTATAGCTGCATATACGGGGTAATCATCAACGTTTTCGCCGTCATCCTTCATTATATCGACTTTTGAGAATGAATTCCACCTTGTCTGCAGGCGTAGGTCGGGATTCTCTTTGATATAATTCCCGTAAACTTTGTTAGCTGAGATCGATATTGGCAGGTAAGAGTCCGGGTTTGAGAGGAATATCCCGTTGAGCAGAAGCATTATTATCGCTCCGAACAGCGCTATTGACTGCCTGCGGTTTTTCTGCATGGCAAAAATGAGCGTTCCAAGGCATGCAATGATCGATGCTGCTGCTATTCCCCCTGAACCGCCAAAGACCGGGAGTATCAAAATAAACGCAAAACAGCCGAGCCCTGCTCCAACCAAATCATAAAAATATAGTTTGTTAATGCTTGTTTTAAATCTGGTAAATAACTGACCAATAATCAATCCGGCAAGAAAAAAAGGAAGTGTGATCAAAACATAATAGACCGGAAGGTAAAGGAACTGGCTGGAATCTGAAAACAGGCTAAACGGATCGAAAGGTATTTTATTGATGGAAATAAATGAGGCAATTATGGAAACCGCATAGAGCAGGGAAGTAACACTCAGGAAGCCGTTTATCTCGCTCTTGTTTATCCTGTCAGAGATAAGTATCGTTACGCCGCTTATCCCCAAGCCAAGCAGCGCAATACTGATTATCATGAACGCGAAGTGGTACCACAGCGAAACCGAGAGCACCCTGATGAGGGTGAACTCAAGCATAAGCACGCTGAGCGATACAAGCAGCAGCCCGATCTTGTGTTTTGATGTTAAAACTTCCTTTTTCGAAACAGTAGTTTTAATGCTCATTAAATCTAATGTTATAAGTTCTACTTACAATTTGCGGTTATCAATGATTGTATCTTTCAGGAATCTCTTGGAAAGCCCCGGGTAATCGGTGCTGTAATGCAGCCCCCTTGACTCCTTGCGCTTCAGCGCAGAGCTTATGATAAGGTATGATATCAATGCCATATTTCTCAGCTCAAGAAGCTCACGTGTTATCCTGGTTTTCTTGTAGAATGTTTCAAGCTCGCTGCGAATAAGTTTTATCCTCCTCAACGCGCGGTGAAGCCTTAAGTTCGATCTAACTATGCCCACATAGTTAGACATTATTTGCTTGATCTCATTCCTGTTCTGTGCAATCAAAACCCATTCTTCAGCATTTTCGGTTCCGCTGTCATCCCATTCCGGAATCTCGCCCGGGCATTTCAGCAGGTCGTTTTTAATATCGGCTTCGCATACCTTCGCCGCCTTATCTGCAAACACAAGCGCCTCAAGCAGTGAATTCGATGCAAGCCTGTTTGCGCCGTGCACGCCCGTCATTGAAGCCTCGCCAAGCACGAACAGCCTTGCAAGCGATGTCCTGCCGTTCAGATCGCTGGCTATACCGCCGCACATGTAGTGTGCCGCAGGCACAACCGGTATCATGTCCTTAGCCATATCAATGCCGATTGACATACATTTTTTGTAAATATAAGGAAATTTATCTTTAATTTTTGCTTCACCAAGCGAAGTTATATCGAGATAAACATGATCGTCCCCGCGCTTTTTCATTTCGTTATCGATAGCCCGCGCGACAATATCCCTCGGCGCAAGCGAGCCGCGTGAATCATACTTATGCATAAACTCGCTGCCGTCCTTCGTCTTCAGAATTGCACCTGCACCTCTTAATGCTTCAGAGATCAGGAATGCCTGTTCATCAGAAGGGGAGATGCGGTTTTCGTACAGGCTGGTAGGGTGGAACTGCACGAATTCCATATTGCCAAGCTTACAGCCGCTTCGGAATCCGATTGCGATGCCATCGCCTGTAGCTATAGCCGGATTTGTCGTATGCAGATATATTTGACCGATGCCACCGGTGCAAATCACAGTTAGCTTCGATATGATGGTTAAGATCTGGTTATTAAGCTCATCAAATGCGTACGCGCCGTAACATGTTATCTCTTCCGGATTCTTTCTTGACCTTAAGTTGTGCTCTGTGATAAGGTCTATAGCTGTGTGATGCTCCAATACTGTAATGTTAGGGTTAGTATTAACATTATGAAGCAATGCGCGCTCTATCTCCCTGCCGGTGAGATCTTTGGCATGAACTATTCTCTTGCGCGAATGGCCGCCTTCTCTTCCAAGATCAAGCTTGCCTTCTTCCTTCGAAAATTTGACTCCGAGTTCGATTAATTCATTTATAAGGTGTGGTCCGTTCTTAACGATCTGTTCGACGGCATCAATGTGGCAGAGACCCGCGCCGCACTCAAGTGTATCCTTAATATGCAGCTCGTATGAATCATCAGGTGAAATTACCGTAGCAATTCCGCCCTGTGCGTAGTTGGTGTTTGATTCCGCCTGGTCCTTTTTCGTCACAATTGTGACATGCGAGTACTTTGCGGCTTTAAGGGCAAATGAGAGGCCTGCAATTCCGCTACCGATAACTAATATGTCTGTTTGCAGGCTCAAGCTCTAAGAATACCGGGCTGTTACATCCTCGTTAGTTTTTACACTGATGAACCTGAATTCCTGGAATGCCAGAGTTGCGTCCTCTTCAAGAGTTATCCTGAGCAGGTAACGGAATGACATCCTTGTAATATTGCTGATAGTACCTTCCCGCAGTGTTTTATAAACCATTGGGTGAACTTTAAGCAGCAGCTTGCCGGATGGCTTTGCTTTATCAAGCTTAAAGCGTTTTATCCAGCGCTCTATCCTTGTTAATATATTTGTCGAGCTTTCAACAATGCCGCTGCCGCCGCATAACGGGCACTGCTCGGTGATCGAGCGTACTACATTTTCCCTTACGCGCTGGCGGGTAATCTGCACAAGCCCGAACTCGGACATTGGCAGCAGGGTTACCTTGGCCCTGTCTTTGCGGAATTCTTTTTTAAGCTCGTCGTAAACTTTTTTCTTGTTCCTGTCGTCATATACATCGATGAAATCAACGACAATTATACCGCCAAGATCCCTTAACCTGATCTGCCTTACAATTTCCCTCGAAGCATCAAGGTTAGTTTTGAGGGAATTGGTTTCCTGATCTTTGCTCTTCGCATACTTGCCTGAGTTAACATCGATCACGTACATCGCCTCAGTCTTTTCAATTACGAGGTGGCCGCCGATCTTAAGTGGTACCTTTTTGCTGAGGGTCTGGTGTATTTCCGCTTCGATGCCGTAATTATCGAACAGCGCCTTATTGCCCTTGTACATCTCCACTTTGTTAAGAAGCTCGGGAGAGTTTATCTTAACATAACTGTGAATTTCCTTAAACAGCTTTTTTGAGTCAACTATGACCCTGTCAACATCATCCCGGAAAAGATCGCGGATAACGCTTGTGGTAACCGTCAGGTCTTTGTATAAAAGCAGGGGAGGAACGGCGGCTTTAAGCTGCCTTTCGATATCCCGCCAAATGTTATGTAGGTTTTCCAGGTCCTCAAGTATTGCCTTATCTTCCTGTTCTTCTGCTACTGTGCGGATAATCGCGCCGAACTCGAGACCTTTGGAATTACGATAATTGCGGACAATGTTTTTCAGCCTGCGCTTTTCGCGCATGTTCTGTATCTGCTTGGAAGCGTTGACCTTGTTTTCGAAGGGTAAAAATACGAGGTACCTGCCGGGCAAAGAGACCTTAGATGTTACACGGACTCCCTTGTTGCCTACTGGCTCTTTTGTGATCTGTACGATTATCTTCTGGCCGCGTTCCAGCCTTGGCGGCGCGCTGCGCCTTCTCTGGTTGGATTGTTTCTGCGGGGGAGTATCTTCCTCGTCATCATCGTCATCTACATCGGAGTCATCGCCGAGAAGCGACTTCAGGTCATCGACCTGTTCGCCCACATCGGAAAAATGCAGGAATGCATCCTGCTTGAAACCTAAGTCAATAAATGCCGCTTTGATCCCGGGAATTACCTTTGCTACACGCCCCAGGTAAATATCGCCTACTACTCTTTCATATTCTTCGTTCTCTATGAAGAGCTCGGATAGCTTTCCGTCCTCGGTTATAGCTATCCTGTTTTCATCAGCGTTTGAGTTGATGATAATTTCTTTTTTCATTGGATCCTGCTTTACATCTTCGTAATCGGACTTAACAAACGGATTTTCTTTACGAGTTCATACTCTTCAAAAACTCTTTGTTGTGTTTAGTCCCTTTCATTTTTCCAAGAAGGAATTCCATTGCCTCAACCTGTGAGAAGTCACTCAGTATCTTCCTGAGCAGCCAAACCTTGCTTAGCTCTTCTTCATCAAGGAGTAATTCCTCTTTTCTCGTGCCGGACTTGTTAAGATCTATAGCAGGGAAAATTCTCTTATCAGCAAGCTTCCTGTCTAAAACAATTTCCATGTTACCGGTGCCTTTGAACTCTTCAAAGATAACTTCGTCCATCCTGCTTCCGGTTTCAACCAGGGCGGTTGCAATAATCGTAAGGCTTCCGCCTTCTTCGATATTTCTTGCAGCCCCGAAAAATCTCTTTGGCCTGTGCAGCGCGTTTGCATCTACGCCGCCTGATAGTATCTTACCGCTGTGCGGCACTACTGTATTGTGGGCCCTTGCCAGACGCGTAATACTATCAAGCAGTATCACTACATCCTTCTTGGCCTCTGTGAGTCTTTTTGCTTTTTCAAGCACTATATCTGAAACCTGAACGTGCCTCTCGGGCGGTTCATCAAACGTTGAGCTTATCACTTCTGCCCTAACAGAGCGCTCCATATCTGTTACTTCTTCAGGGCGCTCGTCAATTAATAATACGATCAGCTCAACTTCCGGCTGGTTCTTCGCGATAGCGTTCGCTATCTGCTGAAGCAGTATTGTTTTACCCGCTTTGGGAGGTGAAACTATCATACCCCTGTTGCCTTTGCCGATAGGCGTGAACAGGTTCATGATCCTCGTTACATATTCGCCGGGGGCGGATTCTAGATTTAACCTTTCATTTGCGTATAGCGGTGTAAGGTTATCGAACAGTGTTCTTTCCCTCATTTTTTCAGGATCAACGCCGTTCACTTTATCAACCCTTAAGAGCGCGAAAAACCTCTCGCCGTCTTTCGGGGGCCTTACCTGGCCGCTAACAGTATCTCCGGTTCTTAAAGCAAACTTTTTTATCTGTGAAGGGGAAACATAAACGTCATCGGGCGAGGATAGATAGTTGTAATCCGCCGACCGCAAAAAACCGTAACCGTCCGGAAGCACATCAAGTACGCCTTTGCTGTATGCAACGCCGTCATTCTGTGTGCCTGATTCCAGTATTTTATAAATCAGTTCCTGTTTTCTGAGGTCACTGTATCCGGAAATATTCAATCCCTTTGCCAGTTCATAAAGCTCTGCTATTTTTTTCTTCTTAAGCTCAGCTACATCCATAGAAGGCTTTAAATCATCTTTTTTATCTGATGCCATAATACACTTAAATTAATTTATGTTGGTTTAGATTTGTAATCTTTAGGAAAGTATGTTTAAGAAATGCCTGAAAATATGCTGTTTTTTACGATATATTTAAATGCGGGTGATTTATGATGAGATATTAACTTACAAATATACGCAAGAATCGGGTTTATTACAATAGCAAGCTCAAAAATATAATGCAATTATGAGCTAATTTTTCATTATTTTTGTTCAATTAGTATTTAAAATGAAAAACACCTTCCTGAATATAACATTTTTCCTGATGGCATTTATGCTCGTTTCTGCTGTTTATTCACAGCAGAATCCGCTGGTTTATGTTATCAAAGTAGAGGGCTCTATCAATCCCAGTACCGCAGATTATATCCACAAAAGCATCGAGGAGGCAAAGCAGAAAAATGCCGAGTGCCTTGTAATACAGCTAAATACTCCGGGTGGATTGCTGAAATCAACACGCTTCATTGTAAGCGACTTGCTTACTTCGACAATTCCGGTAATTGTATATGTTTCGCCGGGCGGCTCACAGGCTGCTTCGGCGGGAGTGTTTATTACGCTGGCAGGTAACATTGCCGCAATGGCACCCGGAACAAACATCGGCGCTTCGCACCCTGTCAGCGGTGACGGCAGCAAAATGGATTCCACAATGAGCGAAAAAGTTACCAACGATGCCGCTGCTTTTATCCGTTCGATAAGCGAAAAGCGAAAGCGCAATGTGAAGTGGAGCGAAGATGCGGTGCGTAACAGCGTAAGTATTACCGAAACCGAAGCGCTGCGCGACAGCGTTGTTGACCTTGTTGCGGCGGACTTAAATGAACTAATGGCGAAAGTTGACGGCAGGGAAGTTGAAACTGCAGCCGGAAAGAAAGTTCTGAACACTAAGAATTTTACAGTTGTGAATTACGAGGAAAGCTGGTTCCAGAAATTCCTTGATATAGTAAGCGATCCAAACGTTGCGTATATACTCATGATGCTTGGCATTTGGGGAATAATAATCGAGTTTTACCATCCCGGCGCAATTCTGCCCGGTGTGGTTGGAGTTATATGCCTGCTGCTTGGTCTGTACGGACTGCATACGCTGCCGTTGAATTATGCAGGGGTAGGACTGATATTGCTATCAATAATCCTATTCATTGCCGAAATTAAAATTACAAGCTACGGTATGCTGACAGTCGGCGGGGTAATATCCCTGCTGCTGGGTTCACTTATGCTTGTTGATACAAGCTCGCCTCTGGAATCTGCGATTGATATATCGCTTGGTGTAATTATTACGACTGTAATAATTATCACTGCATTGTTTGCCGTTCTTGCATGGCTTGTTGTGCGCGCTCACAGGAGAAAAGCTATGACAGGCGAATCAGGTATGATAGGCGAGATTGGCGAAGTGTTTATCGATATAATTAATGGTAAGGGTACAGTAAAAATAATGGGCGAGCTTTGGAAGGCAGAATCCGACCAGCCGATTGAAAAAGGCGCAAAGGTAAAAGTACTGGGAGTGCATGATCTGACGATTAGGGTGCAGAAGGTGTAAGAATCTGACCCTCACCCCCAGCCTGCTAGACTGCCTTGGCCCCTCTCCCGAAGGATGAGGGGAGCGATAACTCAAAGTTTGGGTTCCCCCTCTCCTTTTAGGAGAGGGGGACAGGGGGTGAGGTGCTGTTGAGATATAAGGGGTGAAGTAAAAATGAAGTTCAGCAATAGACACACCCCGCGGCTAAAGCCGCACCCCTCTATAGAGGGGAATTGATCTTTTTCGTTTTAGCAGTTTCGCTCTAAATTTTATTCACCGCAAAGTTGATGCATCTTTCTCCTTCTGGAGCAATACAAATACTCAGGAGGATGAAACCAAAGTTAAACTTGTTAATTACCCTCTTGAGAGGGGAGGGAGCAATCACACCACAGGGGTGATTGCGGAAGGGGTGTGTTGAAATGAAAAAGTATTTGTATCTATCGTCAATCAAAATATTAAATTCAAAACCATAAGGAGACCGTAATGGAGGCAGTAATAATAACATTTTTGTTCTTCGCTTTCTTATTCTTCGTTATAATTTTATTCAGCATGATAAAAGTTATGAGGGAGTATGAAAGGGGAGTTATCTTCAGGCTTGGAAGGTATTCACAAACCAAGGGCCCGGGACTTATCATTCTCATTCCTTTCATCGATAAGATGATAAAGGTAAGCTTAAGGACCCTGGTTATGGATGTTCCTTCACAGGATATCGTAACCAAGGATAACATTTCAGTAAAAGTGAACGCGGTGGTTTACTTCCGAGTATTGCAGCCGGAAAAAGCTGTTATTGAAGTCCAGGACTTCCTCTTCGCTACATCACAGATCGCGCAGACAACTTTGAGAAGTGTGCTCGGACAATCCGAAATGGATGAGCTGCTGAGCGAAAGGGACGAGATCAACAAAAAGCTTGCGGTGATAATTGATGAGCACACCGAGCCGTGGGGTATAAAAGTTTCGAACGTGGAAGTTAAACAGATCGACTTGCCAATAGAAATGCAGCGCGCAATGGCTCGCCAGGCTGAAGCTGAGAGGGAAAGAAGAGCCAAGATCATTCACGCAGATGGTGAGTTCCAGGCATCACAGCGTTTGGCTGATGCAGCGGAAGTCATTAACAAGCAGCCTATTTCACTGCAGCTCCGCTACCTGCAAACATTGACCGAGATAGCGACCGAGAAGAACTCAACAATAATCTTCCCGCTGCCTGTAGATATAATTTCACAATTCATGAAGATGGTTGATACAGGCAAAAAGTAAGAGCAAATCAAGATTGATTTTGCAAAGGCAGGCTGAGTTAAGCCTGCCTTTTGTTTTGGAAGTTACGCAATGGAATTTCAGCGAATCGAGAAAAATGGTTTTAGTAAAATAGGACAGAATCACCTTGTCAGATGACTTGGAGTCATCGGATGAGTAACTTATATACTCTTCAAACTTCTTTCAAGCTCAAGCTGTTCGTTCTTTAGTGATTGCTGGGTTGTCAATAGCTCCAGTATTTCTGGGGAGTACTCGTTGCTGGATTTTATCCTGGCTTCAATTTCTTTTATTCGCTGGCGTACGTTTTGAAGCCGCAATTGACTCAAAATAGCCTGTGCCTCTGCAACATAATTTTTGTTCTTAGAGCCCTGCATAACGAAATTCTCATCCAACAGCGCTTTGCCTATAATATCTTTTGATTCTTCGTCCTGGAATTCATTAAAAAGCACAATATGCGATATCTTTTCCGGGGAGTTTATGTTCATCATAATATAATTCACTATCTTCCTCACATTTTCGTTTGGTATCAAATCCATTTCCAGCCCGTTCATCAGTAATTCCTTCGCACGGATATCTGCATCTATCAAAAGTCTGATCAAAACAAGCTCAACTGTGGATATCTTCGAAGCCTTTTCCCTTAATTTTTTATCAGGCGCATCAGGTGATATCTCCCGTGTGAGTCCGCGACTCTTTAATCCCTTAAACGAATCAAGCTCCTTGCGTATAATGCTTTCGTATATGCCGAATCTCTCTGCTACATCTTTAATATAAAAATCCCGTTTTATCGGATCGCGCATTTTTGCTATAAGGCCGATGATCTCCCTTACAAACTCCGTTTTGCCTTCAGGTGAGCTTAATCCGCCGCGAATCTCATAGCTCTCGGCAATATAATCTATTATCTTAAGCCTGCGGTTAAGGAATCGGGTAAATCCATCTAATCCGTTCTTTTTTATAAATGTATCGGGGTCATCGCCCGGCGGCAGCGCAAGTACGCTAACCGAAATATCATTTTCTATCAGGAGCTCAATTGCCCGCCGCGAGGCGTTTTGACCGGCAAGATCGCTATCGAACACTACTACAACATCCTTCGTATAGCGTGAAATTATCTTTGCATGCAATTGCGTAAGCGATGTACCGCTTGATGCGACCACGTTCTCAATACCGTTCTGGTACAGCGATATAAGGTCCATATAACCTTCTACCAGAATTACGAATCCCTGCTGCTTGATAGCGCCTTTTGCGAAGTTAAGTCCGTATAGTGTTTTGCTCTTATTGTAAATCTTAGTTTCGGGGGAGTTAATGTACTTGGCTTCTTCGGTGCTTTCATCATACATGCGCCTGCCGCCGAAGCCAACCACTTTGCCGGATTCATTAAAGATAGGGAACATCAGCCTGCCGCGGAAGCGGTCGCGGATTTCATTTGCGCCAATGTTCAGCACCAGGCCGGTTTCGGTCAGGTCTTCCAGCGCATAGTCGCCGCCAAATGTTCTGTACAGCGCGTCTTTATCGCGCGGGGAGTATCCTATGCCGAACTTGGTCAGGGTTTCATCTTTCAATCCGCGGTTAACAAGATACTCTTTAGCGTAGCCGCCGCCGCGTGATAAAAGGTTCTCATGGAAATACCTGCCGGCCTTGGCGTTTATCTCGTAATAAAGCTCGATTTTATTCCTGTCAGGGTCATAAGGTTCGTTTTCAAATTCAATCGGGATACCTGCTTTATCAGCCAGCATTTTAACGGCTTCGAAGAAATTTACATTCTCCGTATCCATAACAAACGTGAACATGTTGCCGCTCTTGCCGCAGCCGAAGCAGTGGTAAACGCCTTTTTCCTGCGATACGCTGAACGACGGTGTTTTCTCTTCGTGGAAAGGGCAGCGGCCCATGAAGCTTCTGCCTGCCTTGCGAAGCGGTGTGTATGCGCTTATCACATCAACAATATCTATCGATGATGCGATCTCGTCTATTTTGGTTTGTGGTATTTTCATATTCAAATCCTGAGGCTTGCTTCAGCAAACCTAAGGATCTCATTAGTTAGGCTATACGTTTTGAAAAACCGATGAATCGGTTTAGTATAGTTCTGCAAATCTATTTCCCACGACTAAAGTCGTGGGCTTGAAACAGTTTCTAAATTTTCTCATTTTTGAGAAACTTACTTTTTCCGTTAGAGCGGGGAAGACCCTGCTATTAGGGTTACAAAATTATCGAACTAATTCAATACAGCAAAGTTATAGAGTCAATTAGTGAGATCCTTCGCTTCGCTCAGGATTATCCGCACACCTGCTTAAATACGCGCATAAAATTTCCGCCGAGTATTTTTCTGATGTCCTCTTCAGTATATCCGCGCTCTACAAGCTTTTTGGTTATTATTGGATAACAGGTAGCATCATATAGCTCGTTTACTGTTGTAATGCTGCCGTCAAAATCACTGCCAAGTCCAATGTAATCAATGCCAACCAGATTTTTGATATGGTCAATGTGATCAATCAATATGTCGATAGTTGTTCCGCTGTTCGAGAGATTATTCTGAATGTATTCATACCGCTCTTCGTTGAATTTCACAAGGTCATCATCATTAAACCGGCTGCTGCCATTTCTGTATTTGCTTTGAACTGATTTAATATTGCCCGGATTCCCGCTTGGATCAAGGAACTTATAGAAGAAATTAATGCCAATATATCCGCCTGATTTTGCGATCGCTTTGATTTGCTCATCGGTCAAATTGCGGTAATGCGGACAAAGTGAATATGTATTTGAGTGTGATGCGATTATCGGCGCATTGCTAAGCTCAGCAACTTCCCAAAACGCGGTTTCGCCCAAATGAGAAACATCTATCATCATACCAAGCTCATTCATGCGTTTTACAACATCCCTACCGAACTCGGTTAATCCGCCCTTTTTGCCGCGCTCGGTCTCATCCCTTGCGGATATACCGATGGCATTGCTTGTGTTCCATGTGAGGCCAAGATACCGTACGCCCCGGCTGTAGAGTGTTTCAAGATTCTCCATTGAGCCTTCGATCATATTGCCGCCTTCGGCGCCCATCAGGCCGCAGAACTTCCCGCTGTTCAGTGCTGCCTGCAGCTCTTCGCTGTTTTTGCACAGCGCAAATGTCTCGGGATGCTCTGCCTGGTTTTCTTCAAGCTTATCTATCAGCTTCATTACATAGCTGAAGTGGTTGGATTTATATCTTTCGGGCACATAGATGGAAAACATCTGCACATCAAGCCCGCCTTTTTTCCATTTTATCAGGTCTGACTGCGTTCCCGGATTATTGCGGTTCAAATCAGCCCCTTCAAGGAAAACGGGCATCAGGATGTCATTATGTGTATCTATCACAATTGCGTCGTAATGTAAAGCAAACGCGTCCTTATTGAGGTCTGTATATTTGTTCAATGTTGTGTTGGTTTTGATTGAATCGGTTTTAACCGGTGTTGTGGAGTCAGTTTTATGAGTATTGCCGCTGCTGCTGCCTGTCTCATCATCTTTTGCGCCGGGTGTCAGGCAGGCAAAATTGCACATCAATAGTGCCGGAATAAGTAATATTAGTAGTGCTTTCATGTTGGAATAAATGGAAAAACGGGAGTCTAACCTATTTTTTGCTTTTTAGTGAGCAGAAATTCATTTATATTTATCAATAAAACTGATAAAAATCGCAAGAAAATCTAAACCGGATATAAAACCAAAGCGGATTTTGCTGGTAAGAACAGACCGAATCGGCGATGTTTTGCTTACTTTGCCTATGGCAGAGGCCCTCAGTGGGCATTATCCCGATGCCGGGATAGATTTGCTTGTAAATAAACGGGTTTATGAACTTGTTTGCGACTATCCAAATATAAACAAAGTTCATTCCATAGAAAAGGTAACAACAAAGGCAGTTTATGATATTTGCCGCGAAGGCAGGTATGATTTAGTTATAATAGTTTATCCCACTTTCGAAGCTGCTTATGGAGTCTACAAAGCGGGAGTAAAGTACAGGTTGGGAACGGCCTACAGATGGTATTCATTCCTGTTTAACCTGAAGCACAGGCAGCACCGAAAGAACTCCATTAAGCACGAAAGCATCTATAATTTGGATTTGCTTCAAGAGCTTAACGTTGTTGTAGATAAGAAGTTAACAACTCGCCTTGAAGTGAAGGTTGAAGACCTGCAAGCCTTGGTTAGTAAACTAAAGTCCATTGGTTTCGATATCTCAAAGCCATTTATTGTAATTCACATTCCTACATTGGGATCTGCTAAGGTTTGGAGCAATAAGAACTTCGCGAAACTGCTTGATCTGATTTTATCGGATGTAAATAATTGTTATAACGTACTTTTAACGGGAACAGAAAGTGACCAGCCTCAAGTTAAAGGTGTAGTGGATATGCTGCCGCAGAATTCCCGAGTTTTTTGCATATTTACTCTGAATTTGAAGGAATTAGCCGCAGTTATCAGTAAGGCAGCGCTGTTTTTGGGTAATTCAACGGGTCCGATACACATTGCTGCAGCAGTTGGAACGTATGTAATTGGGCTGTATTCGCCCGTAAGAGTGGAATCTGCTGTTAGATGGGGTCCGTTGACCGACAAAAAGAAGATATTCCATCCCGAGAAGAATAGGGATGATATAGATGTAATGGATGAGATAGATCCGCAGGAAGTTTTCAATTTTATAAGTAATTTTATGAAAAACATAACAAATTAATGAAAAAGATAATATTACTGGTGGTTTTGTGCGTTTTTTCAATTTCAACACGGGCGCAGGAGTTTAAAGAAGTCAAAACTGCCCAGGATGTAATAGATAACTATCTGAAGGCGATTGGCGGTGTAGATGCCCTGAAAGAGATTAATGCTATTTATATGAAGGGCAAAATGGCTAACGCAGAGCTGAATGGTGATAAAGGTGGAATTGAGATCTATTTCAGTGATAGATATGTTTATATGAACATGTCCTCAACAGTATTTACAATGAAACAGGCTATAGATTTCAAAAAGAAAAAGGGCTGGACAATGTTTGGCGATGTGCTGAAGGACATGAAACAGGAAGAGCTTGAAAGGTCGAAGAACTCGATAGAGGGAACTTTGTGGGGTAATTTCCTGTATCCGGAGACAAGAGGTGTTACATACCTGCTTCTGGAGAACGAACAGGTGAATGGCAGTGAAGCCTATGTGGTTGACCTGGTAAAAGATGGCGCGTCTTTCCAAACAGTGTTTTTTGATACGAAGACATTTTTGAAGGTTAAGGATGCTACCAGTACCGTTTCAACAGAATTCGCAGATTTTAAAGTAACAGGTGACCTGAAGATCGTTATGCCGTACCTGATCAAGAATAAAGGTGGTGATGTAGTGCTTTCTGAAATTAAATTCAACTCAAAGTTTGATAAAAAGCTGTTAAATAAGCCGGAAATAAAAGAAAAAGAGGATGACGATGAAAAATAGATATTCCCGGAAATCATAAGAAAACTACAATAAAGCAAAGTAATCAAAACATATATGAAATATCTTAAAATACTAGTATTGATCCTGACCGTTACATCGGTATCGTTCCCGCAATTCAGGACACATACAAATAACGCATTTTCGTACGGCGAGAGACTCTCGTTTGAGGTCAGCTACGGCTTCATAACGGCAGCTGAGGCATTTATGACGATCTCTCCCTCGCCTTTCATGTACAATAACCGCGAGACCTACGAAGTTAACTTTGATGTTAACTCACGCTCAAGCTTTGATGCGGTTTATAAAGTAAGGGATAACTATAAAACTTTCATAGATGCGCAGGGTATATTTCCGTGGAGATTCGAACAGCATATTCGCGAAAGCAATTACAAGCGCGATTTTGAGGCGACATTTATTCAGGAGAGTCTTAAAGTTTACACAAAGGTGAATTACGTTGAAGATAAGACCTACATGTCAAACAGCGAGTATGTGCAGGACCTTATCTCAGCGTTCTATTATGCCAGAACACTCGACTGGAAGGGCAAAAATGCCGGTGATGTTGTGACAGTGAATTATTTCTATAAGGACAACTTCTTCCCGCTGCAGATAAGGTTCGAAGGCAGGGAAACTGTTGAAGTGGCTTCAGGTGAGTTCAAGACATTCATTTTAAGACCAATGCTGAAAGAGGGATTCACGGATAAAACCTCGGATATATTCGTTTATCTAAGCGATGATGAACGTAAGATACCCGTAAAGGTTAAAATGAACATTGTCATAGGGGCGCTGGTTGCTGAGCTTACGCAGTATTCAGGCCTGAATGGAAATTTGGATGCAAGAATTGGGGATTAAAAGTACGCATCCCCGCGAAAGCGGGGATCTCTGGTATGGAAAGACAATAGATTGACTAATTCTGTAAGACTATTTAATCATACTTGAGTATTAAATCGAGAATATTGAGACCATTTCGTAGTATAGAAATAGTATTTAAACCTCATAATCTGTCATGCTGAACTGGTTTCAGCATCTATGGTGAATTGCACTTGTTTAGAGTAGGGCATCAGACCCTGAAACAAGTTCAGGGTGACATTTTCACTTTTTTACAGCTTCAATCTAAAATTCAGCCCCCCGCGTTTGCTATCCATCCATGGCGAAATGTACATCCTGTTTTTGACCCTGCCGCCGGTTATAAATGAATCAACCAGCGCGCTGGCTATGAATGAGCCCACAAAAAATGTAGCAGCACCTGATTTTATTGAGCCGGTATCTTCCATATCCTCGCTTAAAACACGATTTTTGAACCTGAAGAGTTCTTTCCTCAGAGAATAAACAGCAATTGATGAGCCTGTTCCAATTAATGCGCCTACCAGCAGATCAGAGGGATAATGCATACCGAAATAAGGTCTGCCATAAGCCACTATGAGCGACCAGGCGAATACGGGCGCGTAAACAAGAGGGTATTTAGGGTATCTTAAAGCAAACATGGTTGCCATTGCGAATCCGGAGCTTGTATGGCCGGATGGAAAGGAATACACGTCCAGTGCCGGCGTTCCATTCATATACACATTCTTAAGTGAGTTTACGGGACGCTCTCGTTTGACAAATGTTTTGATCCCGAAAGTTACGGCAATATTCGTAAAAGCAGAAACACTCATTAAATAGCCCGTATTCTCTTCATATGTTTTTCTTCTCAGCCTGCCATAAGCGAACATGGATGTTGGCACCATTAGCGATACAGGCAGCATGGAGCGGTCTGTCACATTCAGCACCTTGGTTTTGAACGGTGTCTGCGAATTATTGATCCTCCTGAACAGCCTTACATCAAAGTTATCGGGATCCGGGGCACAATTCTCGTTCAGCAAGAGTATGTTGTTATTCCTGGTGACCCTGTTACGGTCTTCAGCGCTGGTTTTAAGGCTGTCAAAAGCCCTGAAGTTGATCGTATCCTGTGAATAAACGCATGTGCATGCGATAAGTAAAAGTGCTGCAGTTTTTGCCTTAAGAAATTTCAGATCCAAATTATGCTGTCAGATTATTTATTTTTCTTTTTCTTCTTTTCGGTTCTGCCTGAATCTTCAGGAAGGGGATAGGATTTCCTGAACTGAGTCCAATACCATGAAATGTTATCAACATAATTATAAGGCTCTTTCCAGTTGGCAAAAACGCCGTTAGGCGGCCTTGCACCCCACACTAGCTGGTGCAGTGAGTCGTTGCCGGGCGCAAGCAGCTTCATATATTCTTTTACCACATCCCAGTTCTTATAATCTTCGTTAAAGTAATATGCCATGCTCATTGCGTCTTCAACATGCCCGGAACCGGCATTATATGCCGCAAGTGCAAACTTGTACTTATTAGTGTCACCTGCACCGTCATACCTGCCAACAAGCATAGCGTAATAATATATTCCGGCCTTCAGATTATTTTCCGGCGAGCGGTGGTCTTCCAGGTTAAGGGTGGCCTCAAGCATTGAGCCCGTCCGCGGCATTATCTGCATGAATCCATAAGCGCCTGCATGAGATACAGCATCTGAAGTGAACGCTGATTCCTGCTTTATCATAGCCAGTATCAGCCGCCAGTCAAGATTATAATACTTACACTCGTCAAGGATTATATCACCATAATCCTCCAGGATCTTATCTGAGCCGCCCTTATTGAACTTGCGGTTTGGATTACGTATTATCTTCACCAGATTCTCGTATCGCTGCACAGAATCAGATGTTGCAAAGGCGCTGTCATTTACATTATATGCAAATATATCGAACATATCCTGCCAGTTCAAAAACGCCTTTTCAAGATTTATTGCATTACTGTAGCTTGCCTGTTTAAGGTAATTGTCGGATTTCTTCTCCTGCCCGGTTTCAACCGGGGGAATTACAGCATCCGGATTTGAGCTTTTGGGCTCAACAATTGTGCTGCTGCCCAGGTCTGTGAACTTGACGACAACAGTAACTAATACAACAATGATCATCACGCCGATGACAATTGTTGGAATTTTGACCAAATTCTCTAATTTTATGGACTTTAGGCTCACATTCACACTATTTGCAATACAAATATAACCACAATAGTTTCAATTTTAGTATTTTTTTATCCCTAATGAAATGCTATTATTTGTTGTAAATCAGCAATTTCAGTTATTACCGTTCATTAAACCTTTTTACCATTTTTTTGTCATATTAATGAAAAAGTGGGAATACACGAGCGGGCTGAAGACGCTGACTGAACGCTGTAAATTGTTTGAATACAAGTACTTATTAATTTAGTTAAGCTGGGTAAAAATTCAAGCTCGCTTCAATGACGGGGAACATTGCGAACATAAACGGAGATTCGGAGCTCATCAGGCTGTTCAAACAGGGTGATATAAGAGGCTATAATGAGATCGTTCGAAAATATCAGAAGCAGGTTTACTGGGTCATCCGGAAGATGGTTTTAGACCATGACACGGCGGACGATATTACCCAGGAGGTGTTCATAAAGGTATATTCGGCGCTTAAGGATTTTAGGGAAGAGTCAAATTTGTTTACATGGCTATACAGGATAGCGACAAATTACTCGATCAATCACCTGAACAAGACAAAGGTCCGAAACACCGTAAGCGTTGAACTGGTTTTGGAGCCGATTGAATCGCAGGATAAAGGCGCCGATGAAGAGATTGACGAGGACCAGAGAAGAAAAATACTTGAAGCTGCAATTGAGACACTTCCTGCACAGCAAAGAGCGGTTTTTAACATGAGGTACTATGACCAGCTTCCGTATGATGAAATAGCTTCGATACTCGGCAAGTCAACAGGGGGCATAAAAGCGAATTACTTCCACGCAGTAAAAAAAATTGGCGAGTTTGTAAAGGGGAAAATAGAAAGATAAAAGAATACTAATTGTTTCGACCATGAAAAGTAAAATAAATATCGAAGAGATCAGGCTGATGATACCGGATTATGTGACCGGCTCGCTTGGTGAAACTGAAAAGAAATATGTTGAGGAGGCTATCGCAGAAAATGCGGAGCTTCGGGAGTTTTACATGGAGATGAAGGAAGCTTTCAGCTTCGTTGATTCCGTAATACCCGAAGAGCCTTCGCCTGCGTATTGGAATAATTTGCTGCCTCGGATCCATGAGAGGATAGAACAGCAGCAATCAGCGGGATTTTCATGGGAGAAGCTTTCGGTTTTCTGGAAAGTGTTCGCACCCGTTGCTGCAATACTGCTGATAGCAGTTATATATTTCGCTTTAAGGCCTTCTGAAGTTCAGATCACAGAAGATAAGAAGACTGAAAATGTTACCCGCGATTCTATGAAGAATCCGGACAAACAGAAGGATGTTAACAGCAATGAGAACAAGATGGAATCGATTGATAAACAAAATGAGTTAGTGAAGGAAAGCCCGGATTTCAAAACGCCAAATACCGTTGAGCAAAGAAACAACTATCGCAATCATGATGTACCGAATGACGGGCAGACAGCAAAAGACATTGTGCCGAAGGATGAGATCAGGGAAGCTGCTACAGATGCACCTAAAGACGAGAACCTCGCAGCAGATATCGAAGAATCATCAATATTTGCATCCGGTGAAGGTGCAGGTTTGGATGAAGAAACTGAAGATGAGCTGAAGAAGCTTGATGATAATGACCGTAATATGCTGCTGGAAGAGCTTATGCACAGTAATTTATAAAAGTTTAGAATATTTGAAAATGGGAAAAAAATACAAAATATTGCTGCTTGTTCTGTTCCTGGCGGCTTGCATTAAGCCTGTTTACGCGCAGGATGACTTCAGGGAAAAGCTGCAGGAAATAAAGCTTGAGAAGCTTACCAAGAAACTTGATCTGGATGAAACTACGAAATCTGTATTTACGGATAAGTACAAAGAATTCACAGATGACATGAGGGAACTTAACCGCAATCGGGCTAAGACTTATAAACAGATGACTGAAAATATCGAGAGCGGTAACGGACTTGATAGCATTGTGAACCAGCTTTTGGATTATGAGAACAAGATCGAAGCCCGGAGGGATGTTTTTATATCTGATATGAAAACAATCCTTTCAGCAAAACAGATCGCAAAAATGATCGTGTTCGAGCGTAAATTCAATAATGAGATAAAAAAACTGCTTAAACAGTACCAGAAAGATAACAAAAAGGAGAAACCTTTCTAAAGAGATATCCCGGATTCAGAAAAAACTTAGGGCAGTTTTTTAATGCCCAGCGCCTTAAGCATATCCGAAACAAGGAAAAATGAGCCAATTACCAGCACTGTTCCCTTCCTGAAGCGTTTCAACACTTCAAGCACTTTCTTCGCATTTTCTGCCATACTATACTTATTCCCGCTATCTAATTTTAATGATTCTGCAGCGAGTACGATGGGGTCAAGTGATCTTGAATACTCAGGCCGCGTGAAAATGAAATGGCCCCTTAGCTTAAGCAATTCCTTAAGTGCGCTGTTGTAATCCTTATCGCTCATAATACCGAATACAATGAAGTCCGGCTTTGCCCCAAGCTTTGTCAGAGAGCTGACAGTATGCGAAATCCCGTGTGCATTATGAGAAACATCAAAAATATACCGCCTGCTGTTTATGTTCTGTATTTCAAGCCTGCCGAAATAACCTGTATTTATTTTAACATTCTTAATACCTTTTGTGTAAGCGGAATTACTAAACGAAATATCACATTTGCGGCAAAATTCTTTTACTGCCAGATATGCCGCTGCTGCGTTTGCTGGCTGATAACTGCCGGGAAGGGGAGAGGCAAGCTTTAATGAATTTATGCCATCGTTTAGCGTGAATTCCACTGCGCCTTTCTTCACATCCAAAGATGATAACCTGACTTCATCTTTCAGATAAACAAGGTCATTTTTCTTAATTGACCTTAAAAAAAGCGGCTTTAGTTCTTTGCTGCTATCGCTTACAATTACTCTAACGCCGGGTTTGTATATGCCTATTTTCTCGAGTGCGATTTTCTTCAGTGTGTTCCCCAGGAACTGCATATGGTCCTTACCGATAGGGGTAATCACAGATACTTCGGGATAAATGATATTGGTTGAATCCAGCCTGCCGCCAAGTCCGCATTCAATAACTGCAGCTTCGACCTTTTTATCGGCAAAATATCTGAAGGCCATTGCTGTATTAACTTCAAAAAAGGAGGGCTTTATCCTTTTGATAAGCGCCGAATGTTTATCGAGGAATCGCTTAACATACGCTGTCGGGATTTGCTTCCCGTTAACCCTGATACGCTCATTAAAATTCAGCACGTGCGGTGAAGTGAAGAGTCCCGTTTTTACCCCATGCTCCATCAATACTGACGCAGCAAAAGATGCTGTAGCGCCTTTGCCATTGGTGCCTGCAATATGTATGCTTTTGAAGCTGTTCTGTGGATTGCCCATTGCCCTGCACAGACTGCGAATGTTCGTGAGGTCGTACTTCATCCCCGTACGCTCAAGGGAGTAGAGGAAATCAAAATAGTCGTTGATGCTTTTCATTAATGATTGATGCTTACTATTATCTGTATCAGATATGCAAAATATATAATTTAAAATTTAAAGCAAATGTAAGAAGAGTACGTGTCTTTTCTCCCTAGGTACACGACAATAAAACACTTTACTTTATAATTTTGTATTCGGCGCTCACCCCTGACCCCTCTCCCGGAGGGAGAGGGGAGAAAAAACTCAAAATTTCTCTGTTGCCCCTCTCCTATCAGGAGAGTGGGCTATGGGGTGAGGTCAAGTATGTTGAGATACATGTTTCTAATATAGTTTTTATCGTATTTTCTATTTACTGTCTTGTACTTAGCTTTTCTCTGCTCTACATTCGGTAGAACAGCCAAGGCAATCAGGTGGTTTTGGGGTGAGGGTCAGAAACATTTGTTCTTATCTGATTTCTTACTGTAGATATTTATTTTAAGGAAAGTGGATTCCCGCCTTCCTGCCTGCGGAAGACAGGCGGGGGAATGATTCACTAAATAAAAAAACCCCGGAATTAACCGGGGTTTTTTTTAAGCGATAAACATTATAGTTTGAAGCTTATTCTGTCTCAGCTGTTTCTTTAACCTTTTTCTTGGTTTTTTTAGCCTTCTTCGGTTTTTCTTCTTCCGGCTGAACTGCATCCTTGGTTACAACAAGCAGGTCCTTGTAGGTTTTTAAACCAGTACCTGCTGGGATAAGCTGGCCAACGATAACGTTTTCCTTTAATCCCTGGAGTGAATCAACTTTGCCCTCAATAGCAGCATCGGTGAGCACTTTTGTTGTTTCCTGGAATGAAGCAGCAGAAATGAAGCTGTCGGTTGTTAAAGAGGTCTGTGTTATACCGAGCAGGATCGGGTTAGCGATAGCAGGATTTGCATCCCTGAATTCGATAAGTGCCTTTCCTTTTTTCTTCAGCTCTGTATTCAGCTCTTTAACCTTCTTCTTGTCCATCATATCATACATTCTGACCTTGTTGGAATCTCCTTTATCGGTCACGATGATCTTATTCCTGAGAGATTCATTTTCAACCAGGAACTTGAAGCGGTGTACAACATCGCCTTCAAGGAACATGGTATCGCCTGAATCAACTACACGAACTTTCTGAAGCATCTGCCTTACTATGATCTCGATGTGTTTATCGTTGATCTTCACACCCTGCATTCTGTAAACTTCCTGTATTTCGTTAACAAGGTATGCCTGCACATCTCCAACACCCTTGATCCTTAAGATGTCATGCGGGTCAACCGAACCGCTCGAAAGCGCTTCGCCGGCCTTAACATAATCTCCATCTCTTACAAGAATGTGTTTACCTACAGGGATCATATACTTCTTCTCGATCGAAAGGTCAGCGGTTTTAACCTTCACTTCGCGTGAACCTCTCTTGAGCGAACCGATTTCAACAAATCCGTCGATCTCCGTAACAACAGAAGGGGAGTTGGGGCTTCTTGCCTCAAAGAGCTCTGTAACTCTCGGCAGACCGCCTGTAATATCCCTTGTTTTACCGGTATCCCTTGGGATCTTAACAAGTATCTGTCCTGCAAATATCGGCTCGCCGTCATTTACAAGCATATGCGCCTGCGCTGGGATGATGTACTGGCTCATGAGGTCTCCCTTTGAGTCAGTGATCTGGATCGTGGGACTGAGAGTCTTATCCTTCGATTCAATAACCACTTTCTGAATATGTCCGGTGGTTTCATCCGGTGCTTCGGCATAGCTTACATTTTCTTTAAGATCGAGATACCTTGCAGTACCCGTATGTTCGGCAACAATTACCGAGTTGTACGGATCCCATTCATAAAGTACTGTGTTCTTTTCGATCATTTCACCGTCTTTTACCATCAGGTGAGCGCCATAGGGAACATCATACTTCGATACGAGCCTGTTGTTCTCGTCAAGTATCTGGATGATGCCGTTTCGGCTGTGTGTTACAAAGAACTCACCCTCTGTTGAGCCCGGGTTGGAATATTTAATTGATTTAATGCTGTCAAATTTAACTTTACCTGCAAACTTTGTAGGTATCCTGGATTGAGTAACGATCCTGCTTGCAGTACCGCCGATATGGAATGTTCTGAGTGTAAGCTGTGTACCCGGCTCGCCAATAGACTGTGCCGCGATAACGCCAACTGCTTCGCCTACATCAACCAGCTTGCCGGTTGTGAGGTTTCTGCCGTAACACTTAGCGCAAATTCCTTTTCTTGATTCGCATGTTAATACCGAACGAATCTCTACAGACTGGATCGAAGTCTCAGTGATCTGTTGTGCGAGATCCTCGTCAATAACATCACCTGCTTTAACAATGGTTTTGCGTGTCAAAGGATCAACAATGTTCTGAACTGCTGTCCTGCCAAGAATTCTCTCTGAAAGCGGCTCTTTAATATCTTCGCCGTCTTTGAGAGCTTCAACAGTAAGTCCGCGGAATGTACCGCAGTCAAGCTCTGAAATTATTACATCCTGTGAAACGTCCACAAGCTTACGTGTAAGGTAACCTGCATCCGCAGTTTTTAAAGCAGTATCTGCAAGACCTTTACGCGCGCCGTGTGTTGATATAAAGTACTCAAGGATCGAAAGGCCTTCCTTGAAGTTCGCGATGATCGGGTTTTCGATAATTTCACCGGCCTGGCCTGTCATAGTTTTCTGCGGCTTAGCCATAAGACCTCTCATACCAGCAAGCTGGCTTACCTGGTCCTGTGAACCCCTCGCGCCGGAGTCGATCATCATATGAAGCGAGTTGAAACCGTCTCTTGACGTACGAAGCGTGCTCATAAGATCGCTCTTTACGTCATTGGTTGCATGCGTCCAGATATCGATAACCTTATTGTAACGCTCGCCCTCGGTAATGAGTCCGCGCATCCTTGATTTCTCGATAGCGTCCACTTTTTTCTGGGCAGTTTCAATGATCCTGTCCTTACTGCCGGGAACCACGATGTCATCAAGATTTACGGAGAGTCCGCCGCGCATAGCGTAACGGAAACCGGTTTCTTTGAGCGCATCAAGGAATTCAACCGTCTTTTTATTACCAACGCTTTTGAATACCTTTGCGATATTTTTGATAATTCCTTTTTTAGTGAGAAGCTCATTTATGTACGCTGCGCCTTCCGGAACGATCTGGTTGAAAATAACCCTTCCAACTGTCGTTTCGATAAGCTCGCCTTTGATCCTTACTTTGATCTTCGCATGCAGCGCAACACGGTTATTGTTGAGCGCAATAACAACTTCCTGCGGGCTTGAAAATATCTTGTCTTCGCCAAGATCGCCCTTGCGGTACTTTGTAAGGTAGTAGCAGCCTAAAACTATTTCCTGGTTGGGAACAGTGATAGGATCGCCGTTCTGCGGTGACATCAGGTTATGGCTTGAAAGCATGAGTACCCTTACCTCAAGCTGAGCTTCAGGAGAAAGCGGTACATGTACAGCCATCTGGTCACCGTCAAAATCCGCGTTGAACGCTGTACAAACCAGCGGGTGAAGCCTGATAGCCTTACCTTCAACAAGGATAGGCTGGAAAGCCTGAATAGATAACCTGTGCAGGGTAGGGGCACGGTTAAGCATTATCGGATGTCCGTCGATCACGTTTTCGAGAACTTCCCAAACTTCGGGTGTCCTTCTTTCGATAAGCTTTTTGGCGCTCTTTACAGTTTTAACAAGGTCTCTATCGATAAGCCTTCTTATTACGAAAGGCTTGAAAAGCTCGAGAGCCATGTCTTTCGGCAAGCCGCACTGGTGGAGCTTCAATTCAGGTCCAACAACAATTACCGCACGGCCTGAATAATCAACACGTTTACCGAGCAGGTTCTGCCTGAAACGTCCCTGTTTTCCTTTGAGGATATCAGAAAGTGATTTCAGCGGCCTGTTCTCTGATTTTACTGCTGTAGCCCTTCTTGAGTTATCAAGCAAAGCGTCAACTGCTTCCTGGAGCATTCTTTTTTCGTTTCTCAGAATTACTTCAGGAGCTTTAATATCTATTAATCTCTTTAAGCGGTTATTCCTGATAATTACTCTTCTGTACAGGTCATTCAGGTCCGAAGTAGCGAACCTTCCGCCTTCGAGAGGCACAAGCGGCCTGAGCTCGGGCGGGATAACAGGTACAACATCAAGTATCATCCATTCCGGCTTGTTCTGCCTTCTGCCTTCTTTTTTCTGGAATGACTTAAGAACCCTGAGCCTCTTGATGAGATCCTGTTTCTTCTGAACAGAGGTCTCTTCGTAAAGCTGGATCCTGAGCCTGCTTACATCTTCATCTACATTAACTCTTCTGAGAAGCTCTTTTACTGCTTCAGCGCCGTTCTTGCATACGAATTTGTTCGGGTCGAAATCATCAAGCTCTTCCTGGTCTTCGGGAAGGTTATTCAGTGCATTCAGATATTCATCTTCGGTCAGCAGGTCGTTCTTGCTGTACTGTGTCGGGCCCGGGTTCACTATTACATAGTTCTCGTAATAAATGATCCTTTCGAGCTCTTTGTTAGTCAGTCCGAGCAGGTAGCTGATCTTGCTGGGGGTTGAACGGAAGTACCAAATATGAACTACTGGCACGCTCAGGGAAATATGTCCCATTCTTTCGCGCCTCAAGCTCTTAAGGTTTACTTCAACACCGCAGCGGTCGCATACTATGCCGTGGTACCTGATGCCTTTATATTTTCCGCAGTGGCATTCCCAATCCTTAACCGGGCCAAATATCTTTTCGCAGAACAAACCATCTTTATCCGGCTTAAACGTCCTGTAGTTAATTGTCTCAGGTTTCAGTACTTCACCATGGGAATTCCTGATTATGGAATCTGTAGAAGCAAGGTTTATCGCTATTTTAGTGAAAACCTTTTTTACTTTTTTCTGATCTCTTTTAAAAAACATATGTTTTTATGATTTTAATTAATCTAATGTGATATCAAGGCACAGGCCCTGGAGTTCTTTTACAAGTACGTTAAATGATTCAGGTACCTGCGGTTCAGGAGTGTTCTCTCCTTTGATCAGCGTTTCGTAGGTCTTGGATCTTCCGGTTACGTCATCGCTCTTTACTGTCAGGATTTCCTGCAGTGTATAAGCTGCGCCGTATCCTTCAAGCGCCCAAACCTCCATCTCTCCAAACCTCTGGCCGCCGAACTGCGCTTTTCCGCCGAGCGGCTGCTGGGTAATGAGAGAGTACGGTCCGATTGACCTTGCATGGATCTTATCATCCGATAAATGTGATAGCTTCATCATATAGATGTAGCCAACAGTTACCATCTGGTCAAATCTATCACCGGTCTGTCCGTCAAAAAGCACGCTTCGTGAGTTGCTTGGCAGCCCTGACTGAACCAGTATATCGGTAATATCTTCAAATGAAGCGCCGTCAAACACCGGGGTTGCGAATGTGCAGCCCAGCATTTTTGCCGCCCAGCCTAAAGCTGTTTCATACAGCTGGCCGAGATTCATACGCGAAGGTACGCCAAGCGGATTCAATACTATATCCACCGGTGTTCCGTCCGGTAAGAACGGCATATCTGCAACGGGAACTATCTTGGCAACAACACCTTTGTTACCGTGCCTGCCTGCCATCTTATCACCAACCGAGAGCTTCTTCTTCTTTGCAATGTAAACCTTAGCCATCTTAACAACTCCTGTCGGGAGCTCATCGCCTAATATGATCTTGTTCCTGTTGCGTTTTGTTCTTTCTTCAATATCACTTAATCTAGTCTTGAAGTTCCTGTATAATGCCTGCAGTAATGACTGTCCTTTTTTGTTGGATGTCCAGTCATTGGATACATCAAGAGTATCAATTCTGAAATTTGGATTTTCGAGATGTTTAAGGAAGGTATCCTTCTTTATCGCGGTTCCGCTCCTGATGATAATTGTACCATCGATATCGCGGATGCCCAGAGCGTCCTTGCCATCGAACATATTACCGAGCTTTTCAGCAAGCTTGCGGTTAAGATCGTTGATAGCGTCATACCTGTCCTGCTCAAGCTTCTCCAGTTTCTTCTTTTCTTCTTTTTTGGTTTCGGTATCTCTCTGTTTCCTTGTGAAAAGCTTCTTGGTGATAACGATACCTTTCATTCCCGGGGGAGCTTTCAGTGATGCATCCTTCACGTCGCCAGCCTTATCACCGAAGATAGCCCTTAGCAGTTTTTCTTCAGGTGTCGGTTCGGTTTCACCTTTAGGTGTAACTTTACCGATGAGTATATCGTTTTCTTTAACTTCTGCGCCGATCCTTATTATACCATCTTCATCAAGATCTTTGGTAGCTTCTTCGCTTACGTTCGGAATATCGCGTGTGAGCTCTTCTTCGCCGCGTTTTGTATCACGAACCTGGAGGTTATACTCTTCGATATGAACCGAAGTGTATATATCTTCAGCAACGATCCTTTCGCTGATAACAATAGCATCTTCAAAGTTGTAGCCTCTCCAGGGCATGAATGCCACCAGTACGCTTCTTCCGAGAGCAAGCTCGCCTTTATCGGTAGCCGCGCCGTCTGCAAGTGTATCACCTTTCTTAACCCTCTGGCCAACCTGAACTATAGGCTTCTGGTTAATAGAAGTGTCCTGGTTAGTTCTCAGGAACTTGATGAGGTTATATTCTTTTATTTCTTCATCATCGAAGCT
Organism: Ignavibacteria bacterium; assembly: GCA_041917655.1. Lineage (GTDB taxonomy): Bacteria > Bacteroidota > Ignavibacteria > Tepidaquicellales > OLB5 > OLB5. The sequence continues at coordinate 90,024 of JAYRXC010000026.1, forward strand.
GAGTAAAGCTTCGTCTGAATTTTTATCAATATCATATTTTACAACTATCCTGTCAGCGGAAACGTGTTCAATAACGCCGTCTGCTTCTGCGAGGATAAGTGTCCTTGAATCGTTGGCGACCTTTTTCTCGAAACCGGTACCTACAAGCGGAGCTTCAGGCCTTAAAAGCGGAACGGCCTGTCGCTGCATATTGGATCCCATGAGCGCCCTGTTGGCGTCATCATGCTCGAGGAAGGGGATAAGAGCTGCTGCAGCACTAACGATCTGGTTAGGCGCTATATCCATATAATGAACCTCGTCAGGATTAACAATTGGGAAGTCGCCTTTATACCTGGCTTTGATCTTGTTCTCAGTTATTTTGCTTCCATCGAGGTCAAGATTAGCCTGTGCAATAATAAAATCGTCTTCCTTCTCTGCTGAAAGGTATTCGATCTCATTGAGAACCTTTCCGTTCTTAACTTTCCTGTACGGAGTTTCGATGAAGCCGAAGTCGCTGATCCTTGCGTGTGTGCAGAGCGAGGATATGAGACCGATGTTCGGACCTTCAGGTGTTTCAATAGGGCAGAGGCGTCCATAATGTGTATAATGTACGTCACGAACCTCGAATCCCGCGCGTTCCCTGGTTAGACCGCCCGGTCCAAGCGCCGAAACCCTTCTTTTGTGGGTCATTTCGCTCAGCGGGTTGGTTTGATCCATATACTGTGAAAGCTGGCTTGTTCCGAAGAATGAAACCAGCGCCGTGGTAATTGTTCTCGCACTTACAAGGTTACCCGGTGTAATGTTCTCTTCGTCGTGGATGCTCATCCTTTCGCGGATGGTCCTAGACATTCTTGCCAAACCTACGTTGAACTGTGCTGCAAGCTGCTCGCCGATAGAACGGACGCGCCTGTTTCCAAGATGATCGATATCATCGATGGTTTTCCTGCCTGCTTCAAGATCAACAAGGTAGTTTATGATTGAAATTATATCTTCTTTTGTAAGAACAGTCTTATCAGGCGGAATTTCAAGATGGAGCTTATAGTTAAGTTTGTACCTTCCGACTTCGCCGAGGTCATACTTCTTTTCATTGAAGAAAAGCTTATCAACCAGGTTCTTGGCTGATTCATCATCCTGATCGGGGCGAAGCTGTTCGGAGATTTGCTCCAAAGCGTCAACTTCAGACTGCGCTGCATCTTTGTTCAGGGTGTTTGCGATCAATGATTCTTCGTAAGGCCTATCTGACTTAAAGAGCTTGATCTTTGAAATTGCTGATTTGTTGATCTTCTCTATCAGCTCTTCATCCACTACTGTTGCTTTTTCAGCGATCAGCTCGCCTGTCTCTTTATCGATAAGGTCATCGCTGAGCTGTTTGCCCATGAAGTTCTTCAGGTCTTTCTTTTCAACAACTTCCAGTAGACCGAACAGATCGAGAATCTCTTCATTAGTTGAATAACCTAATGCCCTTAAGATCGTTGTTACAGGGAATTTTTTCCTTCTATCGATATATGCGAACAGGCAATTATTGATATCTGTTGTGAATTCCACCCATGAACCCTTCATAGGAATGATCCTTGCAGAATATAGCTTGGTACCGTTCTGATGAAGAGATTCGCTGAAAACAACTCCTGGAGCCCTGTGAAGCTGAGAAACTATAACTCTTTCAGCGCCATTGATCACAAAGCTGCCGTATGGAGACATATAAGGGATATTACCCATATATACATCCTGCTCAACAGCGTTTGAGTATTCTTTGGCTTCCTTGTTGGGCTTGGTTGAAAGCCTGAGCTTTGCTTTAAGCGAAACTGCATAAGAAAGTCCCTGTTCCTGGCACTCGCGGATGGAGTACTGCGGCTTTTCTAAATAATATTCTATGAATTCAAGAAGAGCGGTTTCCCTCGAGTCTGTAATAGGAAAATTACGAAGGAAAACAGCCTGCATTCCTGTATCTTTTCTTTCGAAAGGCGCAACATCTTCCTGGAGGAAATCCTTGAACGCCTGTATCTGCACATTAAGCAGGTCAGGAGCATCAGGCTGCTTGCCTGACTTGGATAGATAGATACGCTCTCCGTTGAAATTGAATTTAGATATGTCTATTGGCATTTTTGTGACCTCCCGGTGGGGGTTTATATAAATAGGTAATAGACAAGCCATTAGAACATGGCTTGTCTAAAATTAATGAATTTACGTATTTTTTGAGTTAATAGGTTTCAGCGAGAACCTATGCTTGGAATAGAATTCGTTCTTGTATTATGAATTACTTTAATTCTACTTTTGCTCCGGCAGCTTCGAGCTCAGCTTTAAGCTTTTCAGCATCAGCTTTAGGTAAGCCTTCTTTTACCGGTTTCGGTGCGCTTTCAACAAGACCCTTAGCTTCTGTTAAGCCGAGGCCTGTAGCATTCTTAACTGCTTTAATAACGTTGATCTTTGAAGCGCCTGCATCAACAAGCACAACAGAGAACTCTGTTTTTTCTTCAGCAGCAGCGGTAGGTGCAGCACCGCCTGTAGATCCTGCCATTACAACAGGTGCAGCAGCAGTAACGCCGAACTTATCTTCGAGTGCTTTCTTTAATTCAGCAGCGTCAGTAAGTGTAAGGTTACTTATTTTTTCAACTAATTCTTCTACTACAGACATTTTGATGTATCTCCTTAATTATTTGATTTATTTTTAATTTGCGTTCTGTTTCTTGCCTACTTCTTCAATAAGCGAAGCAAGGTCTCTTATCACCGCGTTGATGGAGCCCACGATACCCGATATCGGTGCATTCAGGCTTCCAACTATTGCAGCAATAAGCTCCGGTTTGCTCTGCAGTGATGCTAGCTCATTGAGCTGTTTACCTTCGTAAGCAACATTTTCCACTAAAGCGAGCTTCAGCTTTGGTTTTTCACCCTTATCATAAAACTTCTTTATGATCTTGGCAGGGGATACAGGGTCATCAAAAGCAAAGATGACGCCGGTTGGCCCTTTCAAAAATTCACCAAGCTTTTCGCTCTGGGCGCTGAACTTGCCGCCTTCCTGCTCCAGTGCTTTTTTAACTAAAGTGTTCTTTAGTACTTTGTATTCAACCTTAGCATCGAAAAATTCATCCCGCAGCTGGTTGGTCTCAGCAACGGTTAAACCGCTGAAATCAGTAAGGTAGATGCTGGATGCCTTTTCGAGCTTTTCTTTTATTTCAAGAACTGATTGTTCTTTATCCTGCTTAGTCATTAAAGTCTGGTTTCTTTATAAAATTAATGTGCTGCCAATTCGTTCCTGCTGATGGAAAGTCCCGGACCCATTGTGCTGGAGAGAGTAACGCTTCTTACATACTGGCCCTTTGCCGTCGCGGGTTTCATCTTCAGTACCTGGTTAATAAAAGTGTGGATATTATCTTCAAGCTGCGCCGGCTCAAATGAAGCTTTGCCCAAACATGCATGAACGATACCCGCTTTATCAACCCTGAATTCGATCCTTCCGGCTTTTACTTCCTTAACAGCTTTAGCGATATCATTTGTAACAGTTCCGCTTTTCGGATTTGGCATCAGGCCTTTGGGGCCGAGCACCTTACCCATTTTTCCAAGTTCGCTCATTGTATCGGGTGCAGCGATAATAACGTCGCAATCTGCCCAACCTTCAGAGATCATCTTGAGGTAGTCTTCAAAACCTACATGATCAGCGCCTGCATTCCTTGCGTCTTCCTGTTTTTCAGGCTTAGCAATTACAAGTACTCTCACAGTTTTTCCGGTTCCATGCGGAAGCGCTACGGTGCCCCTGACAAGCTGGTCTGCCTGCCTTGGGTCAACGCCAAGCTTCATGGCAATATCAATAGACTCATTGAATTTCGCTTTTGATGCTTCTTTAAGCTTTGTTACAGCTTCAGCAATTGTATAATCCTTTTTAAGGTCTACTTTGCTGTTTATTTCTTTTCTTCTTTTGGTTACTTTCATTGTCTTATCCTTCTACTGTTATACCCATGCTTCTTGCAGTACCGGCTATCACCTTTGCAGCCGAATCTACTGTCCTTGCGTTAAGATCTTTCATCTTAAGCGTGGCAATATCTTCTACCTGTTTGCGGGTGACCTTTCCAACTTTGTTACGGTTGGACTGGGCGCTGCCTTTATCAAGCTTTGCAGCCTTCAGGAGCAGCACGGCAGCAGGGGGAGTCTTGGTAATGAATGTGAATGACTTATCCGAATAAACCGTAATAACAACCGGAATGATCAGACCCTGGTCTTTCGACGTTCTAGCATTAAACTGCTTGCAGAATTCCATACCGTTCACACCGCGCTGACCCAATGCCGGTCCAACCGGCGGAGCCATTGTGGCCTGTCCAGCAGGAATCTGAAGCTTTACGAATCCTACTACTTTTTTTGCCATTTTAAATTATTGTATCCTTAAGTTTACTGTGAGTGCGTAATATTTGTATTTGCCTGACCAGGGAGAACTGGAAAGGAAATTATTTCTCTTTTTCTATCTGTGTGAAATCAAGCTCTATCGGGGTCTTCCTGCCGAAGATGCTTACCATAACCTTAACTTTCATCCTTTCGAGATTGATCTCGTTGATGGTTCCGTTAAAGTTTACAAAAGGACCGCTTACCACTTTGATAAGGTCGCCTTTTTCGAACTGCATATCGATCTTTTCTTTTTCATCAGAGTCATTAATCCTGCCGATTATCCTCTTAACCTCATCATCTCTCAACGCGATGGCTTCATTTTTATCGCCAACCATTTTAAGCACACTGGGAGCATGCGAAAGCAGTTTGACAACTTCTTTGTCAAGGTTAGCCTCAACAAGTACATAGCCGGGGAAGAAGTTTTTGTATTTGATCTTCTTCTTGCCGCCTTTTACTTCAAAAACTTTTTCTTCCGGTATAAGAACCTGTGAAATCCTATTCTCTAAAGCAAGCTCTGTTATTTCAGTTTCAAGATAATTCTTTACTCTCTTTTCGTGGCCGGTAATTGTTCTGACCGCGTACCATTTTTTTCCGGGTGCCGTAACTGGTGCTTCAACGTTTTCTTCAACCATATCCATTAGAATATTATTTTTAAGCCTTCATTAATGACCTTATCGACGGCATAAACGAAAATCGCGAAGATCAAAGAGGTTGCAATTACTACCATTGTTGACTCCTTAAGCTCTTCCTTTTTTGGCCAAGTTACTTTTTTCATTTCCTTTACTATATCTGTAAAGAAGCCGATTATCTTGTTTTTCAATTTAATACTCCGTTTCCTGCGATCTTAATTTCAGAGAATGTTGCACGTCAGGAGGGACTCGAACCCCCAACCTGCGGTTTTGGAGACCGCTGCTCTACCAATTGAGCCACTGACGTATTAGCCCGGTTGACTTACTTGGTTTCTTTGTGAAGCGTGCGTTTTGTGCAGAATCTGCAGAACTTCTTATATTCTACTCTTCCGGAATGTTTTGTCTTGTTTTTTGTTGCGCTGTAATTCCTGTTTTTGCAATCAGTGCATTCAAGAACTATTATTAATCTTCCGTCTTTTGCCATTGTAGTATTATGTCTTTTGTTATACTTGTCTTATTTTAGGGAATTGTGAAAGTGATCACAACCTGAATATATTGAATAGTCTGTTTCCTGTGAGTTATATGTGATGATCTGAATCTATCTTGAGCGGGATGACTCTACCAACTTATATGTTTATATTTAAGAACGATTTTATATTCTTTAGAGCCTTGAGCTCTTTTTCTCTGATCATAGCATCTGATCGTGTCGCAAATTCTTCCTGGTGAACTAACTCCCATGGTTGAAATCTTTTTGTCCACCTTGCCCTAGGTGAGTTATGCCAATCTAAGCGTTCGTCAATATTTTTGGTTTGGCCAATATAGAATCTATCGTACTGTACGCTCTTCAAAACATAAACGTAGAACATCTTGAGCGGGAGATCACGCATTCTGCGTGACGACCAATCCCGCTAGCGGGATGACTCTACCAACTTATATGTTTATATTTAAGAACGATTTTATATTCTTTAAAGCCTTGAGCTCTTTTTCTCTGATCATAGCATCTGATCTTGTCGCAAATTCTTCCTGGTGAACTAACTCCCATGGTTGAAATCTTTTTGTCCACCTTGCTCTCGGTGAGTTATGCCATTCTAAGCGTTCTTCAATATTTTTGGTTTGGCCAATATAGAATCTATCGTACTGTACGCTCTTCAAAACATAAACGTAGAACATCTTGAGCGGGAGATCACGCATTCTGCGTGACGACCAATCCCGCTAGCGGGATGA
>JAYRXC010000027.1:0-18497 GCA_041917655.1 Ignavibacteria bacterium
ATGGGGGTTTGCTTTTAGAAGCTAAACCCCCGATAATTATTCAAAATGGAAACCAATTTGGTTAAATCGCCAAAATACAAGGCCGGCAGCAATTCTCCCCCCTTTTCAGAAGCAAAAAGGGGGGACAAAATCAGTTGCTAGTCCCCCCTTCTGCTTTTGAGAAGGGGGGACGATCGCTTGCAAATCCGAATGCTGAGATTGAATGATTTCTTGCGGCTTACGAAAATTCACAATGGGGGTTTGCTTCAATCGGTACACACTCATCCGATGACACAATTCTCCCGGATTCTTCGGAAATTTTTTTTCAGTCATCGGATGAGTAGAAGCGCTGTAAGATAGTTTACCTGTTAAAATTTCAGAGTATGACGGCTACCCCCTATAATCCCCCTTTCAGGGGGATATGAATGCTTCTACATTTTTTTGAAGGTCATTGAGTCCCCCCTTCCGCTTCCCTGACTGCTTTAGCAGTTTAGAAGGGGGATCGATCGCTTGCAAGTCCGATAGTAAAGATTGAAAAATAATTTGCAGTATACGGAAATTCACGATGGGGGTTTGCTTTTAGAAATAGTAATTCCCGCCTTCGCGGGAATAAAATAACTTTAGATTCACACTGCCGCTGTTTTTAATCCTGCCGGATCTTTGATCACTATCTTCCTGCCGTCTACTTCGATATACCCTTCATCCTGCAGCTTCTTCAGCGTGCGTGAAAGGGTTTCGGGTATCGTTCCGAGGTATGCCGCAAGGTCATTCTTACTGATAGCCAGCGAGATCTCGCTGCCGCTCTGCGGCATATCCGGTTTATCGCTTTCTTTTACCAGGTATCCGGCCACACGTTTTGTAACATCCTTCAGCGTAATCTCTTCTATATGGTGATTCAAATGCCTGAGCCTTCTTGCGAATCCGGAGACCAACTTTATACATATCTTTGAATCGCTTTCAAGAAGCTCGCGGAACTTCCGCGCGGGAACAAGTATCACATTTGTTTCATCTTCAAGCGCCATTGCATTCGCCGGGTATCGGTAAGTTTCTTCGAACTCTTCCCCGAAATTTTCAAACAGCGGCACTTCGGCAAAAGTATTCGGCGGCGCTATCAGGTGCAGGATGTGTTCACGGCCATCGCGTGAAATTTTATATATCTTAACAAGCCCTGCTGTCGTTATATAAAATCCAAGGTAAGGTTCTGTATCAAAAAAAATATTATCGCCCTTGTTAAATGTCTTTAGCTTCACAATCGCCGCAAGGCGGTCGATCTCATCTGCATTCAAACCCGAAAAAATGTAAACCTTCTTTAAATTATCGCTTATCATATCTCACAAAATTACATATAAAATTGAAATTAAAAAATCTTATAGCTTATACAGGGTAGTACATTCAGGCTAATGAGCGGATTTAGATAAATGTTGATTAATTCAAAAATTATGTAGAACTTTCAGCTATTCAGATGGAAGATCTAAAGAAAAGTATACTTAAAACACTGCTTTATTACGATATTTTCGCACATCCGCTGCGGCCGGAGGAAATATATGCGTTCCTGCCGCGCAATTCAATTTCGCTGGATGTAGTGAAGCAATACCTTGGCGAGCTTGCGCGCACAGAAGGTACTCCGTTCGGCGAAAAAGACGGCTATTATTACATTAAGCCTGCCGTTGGAAATATCTCAAGCAGGCTGCGAAAGGAAGAGTACTCAAAAAAAATGTGGAAACGGGCGCAGCTTGTTACGCATCTGATAAAAAGATTCCCATTTGTGCGTGCGGTAATGATAACCGGCAGCCTTTCGAAAAACAGCAGCGATGGCTCGAGCGATCTGGATTTTATGGTCATAACCAAACCAGGCAGACTGTGGATATCACGCACCATGCTTATGCTTTTCAAAAAGCTGTTCCTGTTCAACAGCTATAAATATTTCTGCATAAATTATTTCGTAACGGAAGACTGCCTTGAGATAGAAGATAAAAATATCTTCTCCGCAACCGAGGTTGCGACAGTGAAGTTCATGCATAACAGCCGGCTGCTTGCAAAATTCCTGGAAGCGAACAACTGGATCCGCAGCTACTTCCCGAATTATGTGCTGTGCGACCCGATGCTGCATGCACCGGGATGCAGGATAAATGATTCAACCAGCATTTTTCAGCGGATACTGGAGCTGCCGTTCGGGGGATGGATAGGGAACCGTCTAAATACCATGCTGATGCAAAACACCATAAAGCATTGGAACCGCCGTTATGCGCACGTGCCTGAAGCCGAAAGGAACCACATGTTCCGCTCAACTCCCGGCGTATCCAAAACACATCCCGGCAACATGCAGAAACGCATTCTGGGAATGTATAACCAAAAACTCACGGATTTCGATCTGCATTAAGCTTATTTACCTTTCCGCTTCCATATGCTATCTGATAACTTATTAACCAATCAACCAATTAACCATTCAACTGAACAACTAACAAACAGGCATAACAAACCGATTGGCTGAAATACTTTTTGCAAATACATATTTCCTTAAACACGATCCCAAGGAATACCGGAACATGAACCTGTATGCCCCGCTTGGCACGCTTTATGCGGCTGCTTATGTTCAGCAGAAGGGTTACACGGCGGCGGTGTTTGATACAATGCTTGCTGATTCTGAAGAAGACCTTCGTTCTTCGCTCGAAAAGCATCAGCCGAAATATATGGTGATATATGACGACACGTTCAACTATCTCACCAAGATGTGCCTTACCCGCATGCGTGAAGCCGCGTTCCGCATGAGCGAAATTGCTAAAGATTTTGGCTGCACAGTGATCGTCTCAGGCTCTGATTCTGTTGACCACCTAGAAAAATATTTCCTGCATAAAGTCGATTTTGCCATCTGCGGTGAAGGCGAGCAAACCCTGGGTGAACTTCTGGATTACCTGCATAGCTCGTCAGCGGCTGAAGCGCCTGGTAATATCTGCGGACTAGCCTATATGCAAAGCGGCACAATAACCCGCACTGCGCCGAGGAAGGTGCTGAAAGAGCTTGATACCCTGCCGTATCCCGCATGGGAGCTGATTGATCTGGCAAATTACCGTGAGCTGTGGCTTAAACATCACGGTTATTTTTCTATGAATCTGGTTACAACGCGCGGATGCCCGTTTCACTGCAACTGGTGCGCAAAGCCGGTGTACGGACAGGTTTACAATTCACACTCACCTGCATATATTGCCGGGCAGATAAAGCTGCTGCGGGAAAAATATTCTGTTGATCACATCTGGTTCTGCGATGATATATTCGGCCTGAAGCCCGGCTGGGTGACTAAGTTCGACAAGACTGTGAATGAAATGAATGTGCGTACTCCATTCAAATGCCTTTCGCGCGCCGACTTGCTGCTGAAGGAAGATAACATATCGCATCTTGCGGCTGCCGGGTGCGAATCAGTTTGGATGGGCGCTGAATCAGGCTCGCAGAAAATACTTGACGCGATGGATAAGGGCACAACTGTGGAAGAAATTTATGAAGCAACCCGCCTGCTGAAGAAGCACGGCATCAAAACATGTTTTTTCCTGCAGTTCGGCTATACCGGCGAAGCGATGCCTGAAATAAACGCGACAATTAAAATGGTTAATGACCTCATGCCTGATGATATCGGCATTTCGGTATCATACCCGCTGCCGGGTACGAAATTTTATGATAGGGTGTCATCGCAGATGAAGAAAAAACATAACTGGGAATTGAGCGATGATTTTGAAATGATGTTCGACGGCACTTACTCAACGGAATTTTACCGCGTGCTGCACGCGCGCGTGCATAAGGAATACCGCACCCGGCAATTGCTTCATGAACCACTGAAGAGATTTACCTCTTTATGGAAGCTACCCGTGTACGCTGCGGGGTGGCTTAGGAGTGCGAAGAAATTGAGAGATTCAAAGTAACCTTTTTGGGTTAATTTATGAAAACTACTTATCAAAAAAGCGAATCATGCCTGCATAGGCATGGTCGTCAGATTTCATATAATTTATTGCATCCTCATTGAGTTTTTTTGTTGCAGTTGAAATTCCCGGATCTTGAAGAGTCTTTTTATGAACTATATAAGAATAGTAAATTTGCCATCTAAATTGTTTTAAAACTAGTCTATTTAATCCATAAAAATTATCTAATGCATCCTGAATCCTATCTCTATTTTTTACACCTTTTAAAACCAATAATTCAACTTCTTTAATATTGTCATCAGCAATATACCCGACCAAAGCCTCGGGATCTTCATAATATGGGTTAATAAGAAGTGCTTTTTCACTTTTATGTCTTTTTGCAAATTCTTTCCACTTCATACCTTTTATCTCATTTAACGGATCAGGATTTATGATTGGAGCTAGTTTTTCTAGCTGAGCATCAGTGGTTTTACTTGTAACTCGTGGACTCTCCATTTTAGAATTCAATATCGGGAATTCATTACTCTTAAAGAGTTGATTACATGAAGTGCATGAAGGAAGATAGTTCTCATAACAATATGCCAACCACCAGTATTTGCTTTTGGGCCTGAAATGCTCAACATCACCGAATGAAACTACTTTTGTTGGGGTATCACAGTACGCACATTTATTTTTAGATTCTATTAATAATTGGTCCTTTGTTACCTTCCATCTACCTGATTTCTTAGAAAAGTCATGATCCTTCTTTGAGCCCTTTTTGATGTCTCTTTGGGACTTTAGTAGTTCGAGATTCCATCTAATGCGATTTTTACCTGAGAAATTTGAGTGTATAGCAGATGGACTTCTGTCTCTTGTAAGCTTAATCATTTTTTCTTTTGTAATTCTGATTGAACTTTCTGCAATAATTTTAGTTGCTTGTCGCTTATAGGTGAATTACTGCGATGAACAATTGGCAGAACCTTAACTTTTCTTCTTAATTTATCAAATTGTTTTTTTTCTGAAGCAGTAAGAGTCTTTTTGTCACGTAACTTTCGATAATTATCTTTTATCTTTTCAACCTTTGTAGATTCATCTGATTCGATGCCAAACATTGGAGACATTAGAAGTTCTCCCACTAGCATTTTATTCGGAGCTCCATTAAAAGGAACCCAATCAATCGCCTTCTTTTTTCTTATAAGTGCATAGAGCTCGTCTTCTTCCGCCTGTTGAGCTGTTAATGGACTATGCGTTGTTGCAATTAATTGAAAATTAGGTAGTTTATTTCTAAAGAAGTCGAGTAAAATTCTCTGCCATACAGGATGTAAATGCAAATCTATTTCATCAATAAGAAGAAGTCCCCGTGCTTTCATTGGTTCTTTGTAATTCTGAAAAGCATTGGTTACTCTGAATAACAAATCGCCCAACCATGATGCCATGTTTTGGTAACCATCGCTTAGTAAGTCCAGAGTTATTAATCCATCAACTGTTTTGAAAACAAGCTGATGGGAATGTTTATCAATATGATCAAACTGCACCCCTGTCAAAAAAGAATTAAGTGATTTTTTAATTATTTCTAACCCCTTTTTGTTTTTTTTATAATCTAAATCAATCGCCCAGTTTTCTAATGAATTGAGATTTGCATCTCTATTAAACAAAGTTGCAACATTGTTCGACCTCCTTGTTTCGTAAAAATTCTCTGGTGATTTAGACCTACTTTTGGAGGCTAATCTTCTTGAAGCTCCAAGTGCAAGAACAAAATAGTTTCTATCAGCATGATTAATGGCGTTATCTATTTGAGCCAAAGACTCTTTATTTGTATCTATAATATCAGCTAAAAAGTCCCCTTTGTTTATAACTAATCTAAGACTCCTTTCCTCATTTTCAGTTGTAGTAATAATTGCTTCAATTTCGCAACTATTCTTTTTGTATTGAATCCAGGAATCAGGATTGGCTATTAGTTCTCCAATTGCGCTACTGCCAGCAGTAACCAAGCCTATTGCTTTTAATAAATTACTTTTGCCTGTACCGTTTTGACCCAAGATCAAAGTATGTTTTCGATTGCCAATAAGTGTTTCAAAGTTAACTTCAAGCTCATTAAAACATCTGAAATTTTTTAAATATATTTTTTTCAAAAACATATTTTGATATGAATAATTATTAAATTATGACAAATAAGTAAAAATCAATTAAAGAAAAACTGCAATAATTTATTAACTCATATTAAACTATATGCCACCATCCAAGTCTCAAACCTTAACCATACATTTCTATGGAAAGAAGAACTATAATCCAATTTATATAAATCACTACAGCAGAAGAAAAAATATCAATTTCATTATTGCATTTGGTTTCCAATCATCTTCTTTATCAGCACTATCTGCCCCAGGTGGTATGAATCATGTATCACAATCGACATCACAAGTTCAAAATATGAATACCCGCTTGAAGGCGAAACCTTCTCCAGCAGCTTATCTTCTGAACTCCCCAAAAATTCTAAAATATCCTTCTGCGAACGCTCAAACCTTTTTATGGTATCCTTCCACGCTGCGGCGGATGTATCCTTTATCTCAGCTATGTAATTATCATCCGGATGCGCAATGGGTTTATCCATAACGCGCCCGATCAGCGCGCTGCGCCACAGTATCATGTGGTTTACAATCTGCCAAATGGAATTGAGTCCGCCCGTTTTAGCCGCAGCCTGTTTTGCGGTAAGCTTCTTCAGGGTGGCGGAAATGGTTGTATCTATCCACGGTCTGCCGTTGTAGTGATCCTTAATGAGCTTGTTAACTTTTTGAATATCCATTCTTAAGCTCTTATTCACATTCTGCGTCATACATGCTTCCGATGCCGTTGTAGATCATTACATTTGAATAACGTGAGCCGTCATAGCTCTGCCAAACGCTGAACTCAGCGAAGCGGCATGAGCCGTCAGGCCATTTGCCCAGCAGTGTCACTTCAAGCGATCTGCCTGTGATAATGCTTGTCCACTCGTTGCGAGTAATGTACCAATCGGGACTCGTGATAACGGCCTTATAATATCTTTCCTTCCAGTTTTCCTGCGCCGCGTAGCGGTTGATGGCATCGATGGCTCCCTGCTCAAGGCTTGCATTGTTCATACCGGCCGGGATCTCGCTGAACTTTTTCAGCACAGGTTTGTAAAGCGTAAACTCCCCGGCAGCAACCGGCGCAAGTCCGCTAACGCCGCCCGGGGTACCCTTCCACATTTCCACTTTGATAACATGCTTGCCGCCGCTAAGCTCTTTCACCTGCTCTTCGAATGCTTCGGCATCGCCTGTGCAGTCTTCGCAATATAGTGTCAGCGCTGAAGTTTTTCCGGAAATCTCGTTCCCCATTAGCACGCCTGCTGGCACAAAAGGTGATTCTGTGTAATCAATAAAAAACCTCAGGTAATAATCACCGGTCGGATAGTCCTGTTTAACCGGGGTTGATTTATCATATGGATCATAAACCGGGTACTCGCCGAAAGGCTCATTCAGCTTCACGCATGCAGTGATGAGCTCCTTGAAGTTAAAGTTTTCGTTGTAACGCGGCTCGCCTTTTGTGAGGTCCGGCTCTTTTTCGCGGGTGAAATTTATTTTAACCGCTGCAAAATTTTTTGTTGCAGAAACCGAAGTAGTATCGGCTTTCTTCTTATCTTTCTTTTTCTTTTCCTTTGGGGTTGAAGTGGTATCTATATACTTCTCTATTTCTTTTTTTACTTTTCCGAAAATATCATCTATCTGTGAATAAGCAGTAGAGGAAAAACAGAATGCTGCTAATACAATGATCAATAATTTGATTTTCATTTTGGAGTGTAGTTGTTTTGGTGTATCAGCAAAATTAGCAGTTTAAGTATGTAAGTTCAATGAATTTACAGAAGCTGGAGACCCATAACAACATTATCAAAATACCTGCCGTCAATTTTCACTTCCTTAAGCTTTACCCCTTCGTGTTCAAATCCGAATTTTTTGTATAATGCTATTCCTGCGGTGTTATGGCTGTATACTTCGAGGCAAATTTTCTCAAGACCGTTAGCCCGTGCCTGCTTAATGCACTCTTCCATCATCATACTGCCCAAGCCTTTGCCGCGGTGCGGCTTCAAAATTCCCATACCCAGCCCGCCGGTATGCGAAAACACGCCGCGTTTCCTGCGCACAATATCGCACCAGCCAACAACCGTATCACCCTGCACAGCATACACCTGGATATCATTATCACGGATCAATCCTTCGACAAACTTCCGCATATGCTCGTATGGTGGGGCTTCAGTAAACGCCAGCCACATTCTTTCACGCGAAACTGAATCCAGCGCATCGCGGAATGAATCCGCCAGCTCTATTGATTTGTTTACAATTTTTATGTCATTCATATTTATATTTTTTTTGAGGATTAAGAAAACAGCCGATGGAGGTTTTGTTTCAATTGTTACCCACTCATCCGATGACTAAACTTATAAAAAGTATCCGGCAAACAATTCTATCAGTCATCGGATGAGTAAAAGCATGGTTCGTCTCAAGAAGCAAAACCCCAGGCAACTGATTACTTTTTGCAATGAATATCAATCCCGGCCTATGCAAAACAGCCGAAACAGAACTCTGAGAACGCATTAATAAAAGCAAAAATCTGTTTGAGGCGAAGCCGAGTTATTTTTGCGTCTATTGCGTTCTCAGAGTTCAGGCTGTTTTGCAGCAGCCGGCGATTTTTCTTTGGTTACTTTCTTTTCATCGCTGAAAAGAAAGTAACATAAAGATGAATTTACAGTCCCTGCCAGATCAGAAATACATCGAATCACTCAAAAAATTCAGACGGGAGTTCACCACGGAGTTTTAAATCCCCATCTGAACTTTTCGTATGAAATGGAACATCGATCAATCCTGTCTGTTTTCAATCCTCAAACTATACTCCCCCTTTATAAGGGGGAATAATACATCAGCCTACTCCCGGCTTCTCTTGACTGCCCGGGCGATTGAAAACAAAAAGGTGGATACAGGCTTTGCTTTGCGGGAACTATCTTTTCACTTCCACACAACCTTAAACCTCTCACATACTAGCGGCATATCTTCGCGGAATTCTCTTCCAATTGCCGGCAGTGTGCGTGTGAAGAATCTTTTATGCGCATCGCGCCAGTATTCGATGGACAGATCGCCTTCGCCCTCATCACGTGCAAAATCCGCGTCAACTTCATTGAAATTTTTCAGGTTCACTTCAACCGTTTCAATTATGCAGCGCGGCTCATCATTGCCATCAAGAATAACTGATAACAGTCCGGGTTTTGGAATACTCCCACCTTCATGCTCCCATTCCCATAATGCAGAGCATGTGGCCGTTTTGAGTCCGCTTAGAACGGGCACAAGCAGCTCATCGGCCATCTCCGGCGAGTCGCCGAATTTATCAGTAATGAAATCACCGGGCTTGAGATCACGCTCTTCGCCAAGTGATTTGAGATATTGTATATAGAATTCCCGGGGTGTCAAAATATAAATTAGTGTGAAATGTATTTCGCCCCTGCGGGGCTTTTATATTGTGTACCTTCACCGATGGGCTGCGCCCATCGCTTACAGATTGCACCCCTTCGGGGCTAAAACAAATGTGCTTTTGTTCATTGTGCAAAACCAATATTAAAATAACATGCAAAGTCCAATGCCGCAGAGCGGCGTTATATACCAGCGATGGGTGAGGCCCATCATTACTCAACACCCATAATCCAAGCCGCAGAGCGGCGTTATATATCAGCAATGGGTGAAGCCCATCGTTACATGACACCCTCAAAACAAAGCCCTGAAAGGGCGTAATCCGAAAACCATACGCGGAGCTCAACGCCTATGTTCATACCTTTTTCTTCGCCGGGGCGAGCAGTGCAATTTTCCTTCCGGCTGCCGAATCAGCTATCAACACCTTCATCCTGCGAAGCCTGGTCTCTTCCTGCTTGGCGGATATCACCCACCACGTCGCGGCCTTCCTGTAGCCCGGCGGCGCCTTGCTGAAATATTCCCATGCCTTTTTATTCACCTTCAACAGCTTCAATAGTGCAGCGGGAAAAATAATTTCCTTCTGCTCAAATGAATATAATCCCGCCCGTTTTTTATCACGGGTGTTAAAAACCGCAAGGCCTGATGCATGCATTAACCCCGCCTTTGTGAGCGCCTCCACCTTTTTTATATTCACTGCGCTCCAGATGCTTTTCGCGCGGCGTGGAGTGTAGCGCTGGCAGTATTTTTCTTCATCGATGCCTTTAGCAATACCATCGATCCACCCGAAGCAGAGGGCGGTATCAACTGATTCCTTATAGCTTACCGAAGCTTTACCCGATGACTTTTTATAATAACCAAGCCAAAGCTCATCTTTTTTGCTGTGATTTTTTTCGAACCAATTCCTGAGTGATGCCTGGTCTTTAAAAAACTTTATATTAACCGGTTCCGCCACTTATTTTTTCTTATTGTATTTTTTCAGCAGCTCTATTGTGTGGTCAAGTCCTTTGCCGTCAAGCCATGACTCGTGGCCTGGTATAACATACTTCGCGTCGGGGAATCTCTCCTTCACTTTCCCTGCTGCTATTTCCCAGCTTTTGGTATCGGCATCGCCGAGATTGCCAAGTGTGGGCGAATCAGTGCTTTTGATAAAACATCCGCCGTAAAGCACTTTGCTTTCCGGGAACCACACTACAATATTATCCGGTGCATGCCCCGCGCCGGGGAAAAATGTTTCCGCCTTAAATCCGCCGGCTTCAAAAACCGTATCTGCGTCAAAACGGAATTCCGAAAGCTGGTTTTTTTCTTTTAGACAAAGCTGATATGTTTGGTAGGTGCTGTAAGTTGCCACACCGTATTTTTTCAGCTCGTCAAAGCTGCCTGTCCTGTCATCATGAAAATGTGTTGCCACGCAGAGCAGCACTTTTTTACCATGGCGGGCTTCTATTGAATCAAGCAGCGGCTTTGTTTGAGCCGGGTCCCAAGGTGAGTCGATCATGATCACCCCCGCATCTGTTACCACATACAGACCGTTGGCAGGATACGGCGTTCCCTGGTAGTCATGGTACGTAGTGTAAATATAAAAATCACCCGTGAGGTGTGTGATCTCAAGCTTGTTTTGCTGTGCTGAGATGTTTGCTGAAAACAAAAGTGCCAGAAACAAAAATGCAGGAAACAAAAAAATAGATCTCATTGTAAAATAATTAAGTGGTTGGTGCAAATTAATCTTTCTATTAATCAAAAGAAATTAAAATAATTGTTATCAAAGTTGTGCTCACGGTTATATTCTATTGCTTCCAGTTTTTGCATTAGCCTTAATTACAAAAAATTGAAACATTTTCCCTCTATTGAACATATAATATAAAAAGAGTAATTTATCAAAAAATTAACCTGATTTATTATGAAATCTATACTTTTTGCAGCATTTATACTATGCTCTCTTGTTTTTCTGAACCGGCAATCCTACAGCCAGTCATCAACCACTATGCAGGATATACTGGAAACTGTATCCGCAAAGGTTTCCGAGCTTGAAGACCAGCGCAACCAGGAAATCGTTAATATGACCTTCGACCTGCTGGTTAACACGGGTAAAAAAACAGTTTGGCGTTACCTCGATCCTTCGTTTGATTATGATGTAATGGTCATTGGCGATAGGCGCGTGGAGAAGCTTAAAATAACAGTTTATAAAAAAGATAATGCATCCAGCGACTGGAAGTTTGTGGATGAATACACTGATGATAAGCCCGTGCTCAGGATAGATCCGCAGGAATTTGAGCAGTATGAGTTCACCGTCACTGTCGATAAATTCAAATCAGGCAACACAACCGGTCACTTCGCGCTGCTGCTTTATCACCAGAATCCAGAAAGAGGAAAGTAAATATAATTATACTGTTTTAACACGGTAAGCCTGATTGAGTTTAAGTTAACCATAGTATTTTTTGCAATGCTTAGTAGTAGCTTTATCAAATAATGCATCTGAACAATGTTTCCGGCCTCTGCAAAACAGCCGAAACAGAACTCTGAGAACGCAGTAATCGCAGCAAAAATCTGTTTGAGGCGAAGCCGAGTTATTTTTGCGTCTAAAGCGTTCTCAGAGTTCAGGCTGCTTTTGCAGCAGCCGGCGATTTTTCTTTGGTTACTTTCTTTTCATCGCTGAAAAGAAAGTAACGGAACAATTTCAAAATGAGACTTCAATATAATAGGTCATTTAATCTCTCAAAGAGATCTTAAAGGAAACGAGTATAAATCGAAAGTCCGCCAAATTATAGCGGACTTTTTATTTACTGAATAATATACTTAACTTCTTAAAGATACTCTAAAAAATTGATTACTGCACTTTAGTTACCTTTATATTCACCAACCTTACATAACGTGCCACGCTCTGCGGAGCAGTAACAATCAGGTTAGCCCCGAAGCCGGAATAATATGGCTGGGTCGATACATTCCACGTAAAGCTCATTGCGGAATCAACCGGCGCGTAAATGTTATAATTTACCGGCGAAGGTGTTCCCGTACCGTTGGTGGAATCCTTATAACTGCCGCGGCATCCAAGGGTTGAATCAACATTTGACTGCAGGCGGTATTCAACCTTAACCTGTGTTGCCGTTATGGTTTGCCCGAAGCTTTGGCTCACATAAACAGTACCCGTAGGACCGGCTTCTTTATATGCTGAAAGCGTATCCCATGAAAACAACACATTCGATGGCGGGTCTGTGGGGGTAGTAGTGGTATCATCGCTGCATGAAGCCAGCATTGAAACATTTAAAACAAGTAAAAATATCTGCAGGTATCTCATATGTGTAGTATAAGTTTTTGATTAATTTCTGCAATTTAACAAAATAGTTTGATACATAACCTCACTTTTTACGGTATCCGTTATCATCTCTCTCAAACACATGCTAGCTAACAACACCTGCATTGAATTTTCCAACTTATTGGTATATATTAATAGTATATACTAAACATTTTTAAAAATATATGAAAAATCTCTCTTTGAAGCTTAAGGAAGAAATTTACAGGGATACCGAAAAGGTTGTAAAAAAACTTAACATCCCCCGGAATTCCTATATCAATAAGGCGGTGGACTTCTACAATAAAGTTAACACCAAAAATATGCTCCGGAAGAAATTGTTCGAGGAATCACTTCTCGTAAGCGCCGATTCAATGCAAGTACTGAAAGAATTTGAAAAAATATCATAACAGCCGCAGCCTGCATGAAGACGCCGCTAAAAAGATTTGATGTATGGATAGCCGACTTAAATCCCCCAAACGGAACAGAGCCCGGCAAAATTCGACCGGTCGTGGTAGTTCAAACCGATCTATTGAATAATTTTCATCCCTCAACATTGGTTTGTCCTGTAACAACCAACATAATTGCGGGTGCCGATATTCTGCGTGTCAATCTGGCTAAAAATGAGGGCGGCCTGAAGAAAAGGTCGGCTGTGCTTGTTGACCAAGTGAGAGCAATTGACAACAAAAGACTCCTGAAAAAAACTGGTTCATTAACCAAATCAGCCAAAAATAAATTAATGAACAATCTAAGAATTGTTTTAGATCTGGATTAAAGAATATGAAAATCTATATCTTGATCTTTTTGTCTTTGTTTATTCTCGCTGCAAGTATATTTTCACAAAGTGATAAACCACACAGCACGACTGATTCTCTTAGCTATTCTGATACTGTTTGGTCAGAAATTGCACCGGAAGCTGTAAATATAAACGAGGTCCAAAAAATGGTAGTATACCCGGAGGAAGCCTTCGATGACCGGGTAGAAGGAAAAGTAATTGTTAAATGTCTGGTGGGGCTGGAAGGAGAAATCCTGAAAACCGGTGAAATTACCGGACCACAAGTATTTCACAAGGAAATCCAGCGTGTTGCAATGTTTCTAAAATTTACTCCCGGCTTTGTTAACGGCTATCGTGTTAAAGTTTGGGTTTCTGTACCATTTCAGTTCACTTTAAGATAGAACTATTGAAAATTTTCCTCACACACGCCTACTACCTTAACTCTGATCCCAATGAACTCAGGATCATGAAGCCCTATGTACCGCTGGGGATTCTATACATATCCGCTTACCTCAAACAAAACGGATTCGATGTATCGGTGTTTGACTCCACTTTCCAGTCATTTGAAAAACAGAAGGAAGCTTTGATAGCAGCTAAGCCGCAGGTAATCGCCATCTACTGCAACCTTATGACCAAGCTTAACGTGCTGCCGCTGATAAAATTCATAAAACAAAACGATGAGTTAAAAAACAGCACGGTTGTGCTGGGCGGACCCGAGCCTCCGTTCCATGCTGCGGAATTCCTGAACTACGGTGCAGATATTATTGTTGAAGGCGAAGGCGAAGAAACAATGCTTGAGCTTTGCCGCGAGCTTTCCCGAAAAGAGCCGAAGCTTGAAAGCGTGAACGGAATTATCTTTAAATCCGGAGATGAAGTTATCAAAACCCCCCAGCGCGAAAAGATAAAGGATATCAACACACTGCCTTACCCCGATAGAGCCGCAGTTGACCTCTCGCTTTATCTGAATGCATGGAAAAAAGCTCATGGCTATTCATCAGTATCTATAAACACGATGCGCGGCTGTCCATATACCTGCCGGTGGTGTTCGCACGGCGTGTACGGAGTCAGCTATCGCCGCCGCTCACCCGAAAAAACCGCCGAGGAAATTCAGTACATTATAAACACTTATGCGCCCGATATGTTGTGGTTTGTGGATGATGTGTTTACGGTTTCCCATAAATGGCTTAGCCGTTTGGCGGAAGTGTTTAAAGAGCGCGGGATCAAAATAAAATTCGAGTGCATCTCACGCAGCGACAGGCTTAGCGAAGAAGTACTGAAAACCCTCAAGAAGCTCGGATGTTTCAGGCTGTGGATTGGGGCAGAATCCGGTTCGCAGCATGTGCTTGACCTTATGGACCGCCGCGTTGATGCAGCCGATACGCGCGAAAAAATAAAGCTCACGCGTAAGTATGGAATAGAAGCGGGTACATTTATTATGCTTGGTTACCCCGGTGAGCGTAAAAGCGATATTGTTCAGACTGCGCAGCATTTGATCGATTCTGATCCGGATATATTCCTTACTACCGTAGCTTACCCGATAAAGGGAACCCCGTTTTATACCGAAGTAGAATCAAAGCTTGTAACAGATTTGCCGTGGGATAAACGCACTGACCGCGATCTTGATTTCCGCGGCCGGTTTTCGAAAAAATTTTATAAGCATGCAAACCGATACCTGGTGAATGAAGTGAACTATCATAAGATGAAAAAGCTCGGCACGGGCACACTCGCCGCAGGAAAAACATTCCTGAAGGCAAAGATCTCGAAACTAATGATGAATATAACGAAATAGCGATTGTGAATTCCCCCTTGAAAAGGGGGATCATCTTTTCATCTGTCTCTACATCCGCAATTGAACGATTTTATTATTCCAGGTGAATTTCAGATGGGGATTATCAGATGTTATCAAACCCCCATCTTTAATATTCGCAGTATAGTACAAAATGAATAATCTGTATTAATCTAAACATTAGAAAAATTGTCCCCCCTTCAACCGAAGGGGGGAGTATCTCAATGAATTACGCATCTATCAAAAATATATGCCTGAACTCCGGTAACAGTAAAACTGAAATGGGGGTTCGTGAACTTAACTGATACCAAAGCCGCATTCAACGCCATAGCCGCAGGCTATGACGCGCGCGATAACCAAAATCCCATTTTACAATGGATGCGCCGCGCTGTGCACCGCATTTACCTGCAGCATCTGCCGCCGAAAGCGCGCGTGCTGGAGCTTAACGCCGGCACGGGAGTGGATGCAGTTTTTCTGGCAGAAAATGGGATGAGCGTTTTTGCCACAGATATCTCTGATAAGATGATTGAGATCCTGCAATCAAAAGGCAAAAGTGAAAAGGCAAAAAAGATCGAAGCCAAAGCGCTGGCATTTGATGAAATTCATACAATACCAGATAGCGGCTTTGATGCTGTTGTAAGTAATTTCGGGGGGCTCAACTGCATCAATGATTTCAGCAGGCTTTCAGATGACCTTGCCGCAAAGCTTAAGCCGGGCGGCATGTTCATTGCAGTGGTTATGAATAAGCTCTGTCCCTGGGAGATGTTTTATTACTGCTTAAGGCTTAATTTCAGCGAAGCTTTCAGAAGATTTAAGAAGGAGGGTATTATGGCAGAGCTTAACGGCGAAAAAGTGCTGACATATTATTTCACGCCGGGTGAGTTTGCCGCGGCCTTCAGCCGCAATTTTACTAAAGTAAAATTGTACACGCTTGCATTAAATACTCCACCGCCATACCTGGTAGGAATTTATAACCGGCTCCGTCCCATCGTGAAATTGTGGATGGCAATAGACGATCTGTTTATGCCGCTACCTGTATTTAACAGATTCGGCGATCACTTTGTTTTAGTAATGAAAAAAACTCGTGAGGCATGAAGGGTTCTGTTAAAACACATATCATTACAGCCGCAATATTTGCAGCGCTTGCAGCACTGTTTGTGATATTCGTTTTCAAGCCTTCGGTTCAAAAAATTAATACTGATTTCCCCAACTACTATGTTGCGGCAAACATGTATCTTGATGGCAAGGATCTCCGCACAGCATATGATAATGTTGCGTTCAACCGAGAGCTGCTCATATACGGGATAGAAGGGCAGATAGTTTCGTTTGTACCTTATCCCCCGCTTACCGCTTTGCTGATGCTGCCCATTGCCCGGCTTGAGCCGCTTACAGCGAAGCTGTACTGGAATATATTTAATTTGCTCATGCTTGCTGTAAGTATTTTTGTTATTAAGAAGCTTGTAACGCTGGATATTTTTTCAGTTGGAATAATATTTTTCCTTTCCGCCTATGCCCTGGCAAACAATTTCTTTTTCGGGCAGGCTTATGTACTGGTGCTGTTCTGCCTGGTGATGTTCATATACTTCATGCTAAAAGGCCGAAGCCTGCCTGCGGCAGTATTTCTTTCTCTCAGCATTGTGCTGAAGTTCTACACAGTGTTTTTTATTTTCCTGTTCATTTTCAAAAAGGAATACCGCCTGCTTGTATTTACAATAATAGTTACCGGCTTGCTTTACATTCCTGCAATTTTGCTAACGGGCTTTGAGCTGAATTATTTTTATTATACACAAATAATGACGCGCCTCGGAGACGGATGGGTAGGCACGGTGTACGCTGCGGAATACCAGTCATTTGTATCGCTGCTTCACAGGCTGTTCGATAGTGAGCCAATGTTCAATCCGTACCCACTGGTGCAAAGTAAACTGTTGTTTTATGTTTTCAAATTCACATACATATTTACTGTTTTGACGCTTTCGATCGTTTACCTCAAGCGGGGCGCGGAAAATCTGAAAATGCAGATAGCGCTGTTTTGCACGGTGTGCCTGCTGCTGCTTCCGCTCAATGCATCGTACCAGTACGTTGTGCTTATTCCCGCGGTAGTATTCCTGGTTGAATATTTGATGCAGCAAAAAAAGTTTTATATGGCTGCGGCAATTGTGCTGGTAATGGCGCTTATAAACTCACCCGTTCAGGTTAAGCTTACCGCGCTGTTTAAGGATTCACCGTTTTTTATTTTTGCTTACGTAAAGCTGTTCGGCTTGTTTTTCCTGTGGATCGTCAATTTGCGGCTGCTCAAACCTTCCGCAGAGCCTGAGTATTACAGCCGCAGGATGAAAAAATTCTTCGCTAACGCGGGAGTTCATATAGTTCTGCTAACGGCAATTTCTTATTATTTGAATAGACCGATTAATGACGGCGCGGAGTTTGTGCAGACAGGCAGCAGTTTCCTTGTTTCCATGCCCTCTGCCTCCGGCGGCAGGGTTATATGGACTGAATGTGTGAACGAAAAATTCGTGCTCAGATCAAATTTCGGGTTCACCTATGATAAGGAAAATGTGTTTTACCCGGTGTTCACTGATTCCATGCACATAGCATTTGAATCAATAGAGAACCGCAAACCGAAACAGAAGATAATTGATGTTAAAACCGGGATACAGCGAGACGCGTCTGCAATGAGACTTAACATTCCCCAGGTTGTTGGTTCAACAGAGCTGGTTTCCGAAGATGGGGTGTTATGGCACCGAACTATACCCGCAGCGGTTGAAACACGGCTGACGTTTGGCAAACAGTTCTGCTACTTCCCTGTATTCGCAGGCAGTGATTCCATGTACTTCTGCTCCGATAGATACCGCGGCGTAGGCTTTACAGCGCTGTACAAGAGAAAGATTGCGGTGGAGCCTTAGAAGCCAAACCCCCGAAAAAGATTTATGAAGGAAAACAATTTAGTTTCAAATATCACTTCACGAATACTGTGACAATACTCCCCCCCTTTTTAACTGCCTGGGCAGTCAGGAAAGCAAAAAGGGGGAACGGGAATGAGCTTTTGATTCTGCCCCCCTTCGGCTTCTGTGAAGGGGGGAGAATTACTATAGTGCTACGATTGTGAAAATTGTTCAGTATTATTGTGATACGTAAATTCATGATGGGGGTTTGCTTCTAAGTTAACAGGTTCGCCTCTGGAAGCTAAACCCCCGATTCAGAAATACGATGGATTATATTTTCGTTTCAAACATCATTTAACGAATACTATAACTATACTCCCCCCTTTTAAGAAGCAAAAAGGGGGGACGGGAATGAGCTTTTGATTCTGCCC
>JAYRXC010000028.1:0-51795 GCA_041917655.1 Ignavibacteria bacterium
CAAAAAAAAACATGAACAATTCCGCTATTACTGCACTCTGTTTTCGGAATACTAAAGCCAGAGGTCCCCGCCTTCGCGGGGACTAAAGAGAAGTATATACATTCGTTTCATACAAATCATGACATTCCCGCGAAAGCGGGAATCTCTTTTTTCGAATGCAGGAAAATGTCAAAAAAAAACATGAACAATTCCGCTATTACTGCACTCTGTTTTCGGAATACTAAAGCCAGAGGTCCCCGCCTTCGCGGGGACTAAAGAGAAGTATATACATTCGTTTCATACAAAAACTCAATATTACCGTTCACCTGGTTTTTCTGAAATATCTCGTTCAGCTCTGCGAGCATCGGCTCATACTCAGGGCTATCTGCTTGCGGAGTATATGAAGATGATAGCAGCCTGCCTGTTACTCCTTCAAGATCGAATACCTGCTTATTCGGAAAGCTTCGGGTAATGTATCCGTTTGCAAAGAATTCATTCAGCTTGTTCTCATCTATATTTTCATGTCTTACTGCGGAATAGTCTGTGCCGTATTTTATCAGCAATTTTTCGTAATCTAACAAAAACGGATTCCCGTCAAGTATCCTCTCATTCCACATAAGGCATATCTTGCCTTCAGGCTTCAGTATTCTGCTGAATTCACTTTTTGCTTTGGGTATATCGAACCAATGGAAAGCCTGCGCGCATACGATGAGATCAATCGATCTGTCGGGCAATGTGGTATTTTCAGCAGATGCGTTTATGCTTTTGAAGTTCTCATATCCTGAAAGCAATTTTTCAGCCGCTTCGCGCATTGCGTCATTAGGCTCGATGGCATACACTATATTGCCATTCTTTAGGAACAGCTCAGCCGAAATTCCCGTGCCCGAACCAATATCTGCAATTATTGAATCGTTCTTCAATACATTTTCAGATTTCAGGTAATCAATGATCGCCACCGGATATCCCGGGCGGTATTTGATGTAATTTTCAACGCGATTTGTGAAGCGGGTAGTTGAGTTGGTCATTAAATTGTGTTATTTTTCCAAAAGATTAGCTTCTGGGGAGTAATATTTCGTTCTCCAGAATTGAGCAGGATTGATATATCCTTGTATCACATTACTGTGTATTTTGATAGGTTCATTACCACTAGCATTGATCTGTAACTCGGCTCGTATACTTGTTTTATAACCACCATAGTATTTAGGAACTGAATATTTCCAATACTGTTTAGGATTTATTTTAGTATCTACGTAACTCATTCCGCAGGAACTAGTGGGATAATTTTCGATATTTCTCCAAATACCGGATTTGTCTTTTGCCTGCAGTACAAGATACAGTGCACCATCCACTGAAGGAGCGCTTACCTGGAAATCCAGGTCATTGATCAGATATAATGATATACCATCATACTTTTCAAGGTATTTTGATTTTTCGTTTGTCAGAACTATTGATATATTGCCCTCCTCAAAATCAATCTTCTCAAGTACTTCAATTGTTTTGTTTTCTAAATGATTATAAGAATAATATGAATTCCTTACAGAAGACTCAATACGGTAATCTATATCTAACTTTGTAAGATCTTTTTTTGGATTTTGCTGAACCCAAACACATTTTCCCTGTTTGTTATAGTAAGAAGGTTTCCCATTTTCTATCACCAGAATTAACCCGTTCACATATCCCCGGTAATCAGCGTATTCAAAAGCGGGTTCGTGAATAATAGTTCCGTCGATAGTGCAAATCCCGATCCTGCTCAGGTTTGTTTCGTTCCCAATTGGAATATAATTGTCATTTTCATCGGTAAGATATTTTCCAAAAAGAAAATAGCCGTCTTTAATGCCGCTAAAATGAGATTTCTCAAAAAAAGGCTCTACTAAGAAATTCAAGGCTGTATCGACAACACCAAATTTTATTTCCTTTTGTGGATTTGTTTCGCCTTTAAAATAGTATTCTGAAGTATATGCTGGATATGACTTGTTCCTTTCAGGAAAATAGAAAAAATGTGCACCATATGGCTCCCCCTGGCTATTTATATATCTATATAACTCATTGGAATCGTTAACTACATACTTGCCGTTTACGAAATTATATGATAGATTGGAATCCAGATACTTAACGATTTCACCTTTAAGATTTTTTAGATACGTTACCCCTTTTCCCTCCGCCATTGAACCGTTACTGAAGAGTTCAAAATCATATTTTCCCTCTATAAATGTGCTTTCTGCAGATACTTCTTTGGATAGATCAAACCCCAAAACAGGTTCTTTTTTGTAAACAAGTTCACCCTGTTTGTTGATATAACCTTCAGCATAATTTTGCAGGGAGTTTATATTATTAATATACCAAAGGACATGAGCGAAGCCATTAACGAATGGATTGATATGTGTATATTTGCCCAAAGGGATTATAGTTGTTCCGTTAGAATCGACTGCCGTGTAAAATGACAAACGCACATCCCTATCATAACGCGATGCGATTACAACACCTTCGGATCTGCTTTTTATCTTTTCAAATACGGTATCAAGAATTAGCTTTCCTGTTCTATTAATTGCTCCATTTATTCTATATGACTGGTTTACAATTGATATTCCGTTCTCAAAATCAGTTGCGTCATTGTATATGAAATCTACCAGATTAACCCCAGCTTTATCAATGAAGTTTACTTTGCCATTTAAAAAGACTTTTCCAAGTCCCTCTTTAAATGGCTCGCAAAAGTCGTAAATGGGCGGAAACACATATTTCCCTGATTCATCAATGTAACCATAATACCCGTTTTCTCTTACCGGTGCTAATCCTTCTGAGAATTCACCTGCAGCTTTGTATTTTGGTGGAATGATTACTTGTCCAGTTGAATCTATAAAGCCATACAATCCGTTTTCATAGATCCTGAACAGCGGCCTGTAGTTATCCTGTGCAAATAATACACTACTGTATATTAACGTGATGAATAAGAGCTTTGATAAGTTTTTCATTTCTTTATGATTTGCCGTAATATAGCTTTGTAATAAAGGGATTTCAATTCATTTTGTTATTGCTAATTTCCTGTTATTTTATTCATTTTAAGACAATATTTGCGGGTTGCTAAGAAAAATTCTCTGAATTAATAGAAATCGCTGAAATTTAATGAATAACGAAGTACGAGTCAGATTCGCACCGTCACCAACCGGCTACCTGCATTTAGGCAGCCTTAGAACTGCATTGTTCAATTACCTGTTCGCCAAACATCATGACGGGAAATTTATTTTGAGGATCGAAGATACAGACCAGTCACGAAAAGTTGAAGGTGCCGTTGAGAACCTCATTAATATTTTGAATGAAATGGGGCTGGGTTATGATGAAGGTCCGGGGGGCGGCGGAGATTTCGGCCCGTACTTCCAATCCGAGCGTTTGGACATATACAAAAAGTACTGCGATGAGCTGCTTGCCAACGGTCATGCATACTATGCATTTGAAACTGCCGAAGAGCTTGATGAAATGCGCAAAGTGCAGCAGATGCAGGGCAGGCAAACTATGTATGACAGGCGCGCAAGAGTGCTGACGGATAAGGAAGTTAAGGAAAAGATAGCTTCAGGATTGCCGTACGTCATCAGGCTGAAAGTACCGCTTGATTCCGAAATAAAATTCAATGATCTCATTCGCGGCAATGTGCGTATTGAAACCAATCTGATAGATGACCAGGTGCTGCTGAAAAGCGACGGCTTTCCCACATACCACCTGGCGAATGTTATCGATGACCACTTGATGCAGATAAGCCACATCATCCGCGGTGAAGAGTGGCTTACATCCGTCCCCAAACACATCATCCTTTACAATGCATTTGGCTGGGAAGTGCCCCAAATGGCACACGTTCCGCTGATACTCAATCCCGATAAAACAAAGCTCAGCAAACGGCAGGGCGATGTTGCCACGGAAGACTACCTGAGGAAAGGATATTTGAAGGAAGCACTGATTAATTTCATGGCACTCTTGGGGTGGAATCCGGGAGAAGGCGAAGAGAAGGAGATCTTCAGTCTGAAAGAGCTTGAGGAGAAATTTACAATTGAAAGAGTTAACTCTGCCGGAGCGGTATTTAATGTTGGAAAGCTGAACTGGATGAACGGGGAGTATATAAAAAATACTGAACCCGAAAAGCTGACTGAATTGGTTATTCCGCACCTGAATGCAGGTGGAATAGATACGAGCGATATGGAAAAAACCCGGCGTGTTGTGTTTGCTATAAGGAATTACATAAACAAGCTTGATGAAGCTGTGGAACAGGCAAAGGTCTATTACATCGAAGTTAAGCTAAACGATGACCACCTTGAGATAGTGAAAAGTGAATCATCCAAACAGATTTTTGAGCTGCTTGGCAAAAAGGTTGAGGCTTTAAGTGAGATCACAACCGATAACTTTAAGCCTGTGCTGAGTGAAGTGCAGAAGGAAACCGGAGTTAAGGGAAAGAACCTGTTTATGCCGGTTAGGCTTGCATTAACGGGCGAAGAGCATGGCCCCGAATTGGGAATGATAGCCTATGTATTGGGCAGGGAAGAAGTGTTGAAGAGGCTGAATAACGCGATAAACTAAATTGTATTTGCTTTTCTTGGAGTGCACTGACTGTGTCAGAGCTTCACTGACTTTAGAAAATCGATTAAGCATTCACACAGTGAATGCACTCCAAAGAGAAGCGACAAAGAGAAGCCAATATTTGTTTTTGCTTTTCTTGGAGTGCGCTGACTGTGTCAGCGCTACATCTGTTCATAAGCGATTAAGCATTCACACAGTGAATGCACTCCAAAGAGAAGCCAATATTTGTTTTTGCTTTTCTTGGAGTGCACTGACTGTGTCAGTGCTTCACTGACTTTTAAAAAGCGATAAAGCATTCACGCAGTGAATGCACTCCAAAGAGAAGCCTATATTTGTTTTTGCTTTTCTTGGAGTGCACTGACTGTGTCAGAGCTTCACTGACTTTAGAAAATCGATTAAGCATTCACACAGTGAATGCACTCCAAAGAGAAGCCAATATGCATTCACACTATGAATGTTTCTAAAGGAGAAGCAGAAATTCTTAAATAGCTTTTAAAAATATTCTTTTTGTTCCAAAATGGATGAAATTAAAAAATATGACCATAATCCACCTCACCTTTTTCGCGAAAACTGTAAATACTTCATCACCGCATCGACATACGAAAAGAGAGCCTTTTTGAAATCAAATGAAGCAAAACAAATTTTATTGCATTATATATTCAAATCAGTAGAGAGGTTTGGCTGGAAACTTGAAGATTGGTCTATTTTAAGTAATCATTATCATCTAATGCTCGAGTCTCCCGGTAACCCGGAGACCTTGGGCAAAGTGATCAATAATATCCATAAATATTCAGCAATCAAAATAAATAAAATAGTAAACAAAAAAGGTTCTGAAAAAATATGGTACAATTATTGGGATAAATGCTTAGATTTCGAGAGATCATATTTTACAAGATTAAATTACATTTGGTATAATCCGGTAAAGCATGGTTATGTTTCTGAGCCACAAGAATGGGAGTATGGCAGCTTTCGGCAGAGATTTGTAAAAGAAAAAGAGTATTTATCAACAATAAAGAAGGATTATCCGTTTGATAAGCTGCAAATTGATGATGATTTTTGACACAAGAAGACAAGATCAAGCATTCACACAGTGAATGCACTTCAAAGAGAAGCCTATATTTGTTTTTGCTTTTCTTGGAGTGCGCTGACTGTGTCAGTGCTACATCTGTTCAAAAGCGATTAAGCATCCACACAGTGGATGCACTCCAAAGAAATGCGATATGAATTTGAAATATTAAATAACAAATCAAATTACAAAATGAAAAACCTGATAATTTTAGCTTTGCCTGCGTTTATCTTCCTGTTCTCCTCTTGCGGCAAGCAGGACCAGAAAGTAGAAACGCAGAACCAGAGCTCGACACAAAATGTCGCGCCGAACAATGAATCATCAGTCAACCAATCTGCTGACATCAAAAAATGGCTGGGGCAGTACACATTCGAAGAATCTGCAAAGAATGTAACGGGCGACGGCGCACAGACATGGAATTATGTTATTGACGTAAAAGCCAAGGATGACAAAACACTTGCTGCTGAAATACAGGTTGATGGATTCCAAACCATGAGCAGGATCAATGCTGATGTTAAAGCATCGTCTAAAAGCGCGGAGTTCATATTCAATTCATACGGCAAAGATAACATGTTCGAGCTTTATAAAAAGGGTGACAGGCTGTTTGTGTTTGAACTGAACGATAAGAACGAGATCATAACCAACTGGGATAAAATGAAAGCTAATGTGCTTGATAACCAGAAAAACGGCAAAGTGATGTTCAAACGAATTGCTTCTTAATCAAAGCAGCAGGCTTGACCGAAGATAAATTAATAGAGCTTTTAAAAGAAGGCGATCCAACAGCATTGGAACGCCTTTTTTTATTGTATAAGGATAAGGTTTTCAATACAGCTATCAGTTATTTGCAGAACAAAGAGGATGCTGAAGAGATCACCCAGGATGTTTTCGTGGAGTTGTTCAATTCAGCAGCGGGGTTCAAAGGGAATTCCGGCATCAGCACCTGGATATACAGGATAACAGTGAATAAATCACTTGATGCAATCAGGTACCGCAGCCGCAAGAAAAGGTTCGCAGTTATCCGCAGTATTTTCAGCTCCACAACCGGTGAGCTTGAAATTGATAAGGCAGATTTTATTCATCCCGGAACAGAAACAGATATGAAGGAGGATTCAGCCGCGCTTTTTAAAGCGCTGGATAAGCTGCCGCCTAATCAAAAAACTGCTTTCATTTTGAGTAAAATAGAGGGACTTTCTAACCGTGAAATTTCCGAGATAATAGGCGTCAGCTTATCTTCGGTAGAGTCACTCATGTTCCGTGCAAAACAGAATCTAAAGAAAATACTTGGGTCGTATTTCAAATAAAATCAGTTATTTAAGCCAGCGCAGGATTTTCATAAAAATATCGTCTAAATAAAAGTAATGGATAAAGAAGATTCAACAGAAAATAAAATAGAAAAAATTATAAGCTCCGCTGAAAAGCTGAAAAAGGCTGAGGCTAGCCCGTTTCTGTTCACACGAATCAAGAGCAGGATTGGAGAAAAACAGCAAATCAGGCATCTGATACCTGTTCCAAAAGCTGCTTTGGGGCTTTTCACTTTGCTGCTGCTGGCAGTGCTGAACTTCTACGTGATATTTAACCCATCTTCTGAAAAGAGAGTATCACAAAAGGATAATAACAGCAGTCCGGTTACTGAATCGGTTATCCCGACTTTATCAAACCCGTACCTTGAAATTTTAAACTCACAATAATATGGAAAAAGATAAATTCCTGGTTGTTACTGTCATCATTTTATTTATTCTAAATCTTTTCACATTAGGTTACGTGCTTTACGGCAGGGGCGAACCGATGGGTCCCTTGTTTGGAAATGACGGACCCGGGCCGGAAGAGAGATTCGACGACGGGCGTGGACCCGAAAGAAGAGGCCCGGAAATGAAAAAGCCGGATTTGATGATCATCAACAGGCTGAAACTGGATCCCGAACAGGTAATGAAGTTTGAAGAGCTGAAAAAAGAACATCGTAAACAAACAGAGGATCTGCTTTTCAGCGGAAAAAAAATGCGTGATGAGTATTTCAGCCTCCTCAAAAACGATACGCCTGATACAGTGCGTGCATCGCAGCTTCTAAGCCAGTTAGCACAGAATCAAAAAGAGCTTGATATGGCGACATTCTCCCATTTCAGGAAGCTCCGCGAATTGTGCAGCGCCGAGCAGAAAAAGCTTTTTGATGTATTTATCGAAGATCTTGCTGCATCTATTAAACAACCCCCGCCCGGAAAATAATTTTCTACCGCAAGTTCCTGCACCTCCTGTCGTCTAAATCTGTAACACTAAACAGGAGGTGCAAAATGACTATCAAAAGGATAATTACAGCAGCAGCATTCATGGTTTTTACCATAGCTATTGTAACGGACTTCGGCTGCGGAACTGATACAACATCTTCAGGCAATACCGGCGGCGACCTGCCTGCGGTTTATTCAAAGGTCTATGGAGCAACTGATGTTTACGTAGATGGTGATTATGTTGTGATCAAATCCACCGGAAGGCCTGAGCATAAGAGTCCCTATTACCTGGGTACCCAATGGGAATCAACTCTATACGAAGCTTATAACGGGCCAAATCCTAATTTTGTCCTCAATCCCAATCGAATTTCTGAGTTCAGCATGACATATAAAATTCCGCTAAACCCCGCGGAAAATACTGGCCATCCGTCAACTCCAATGGGTCCAATAGGTGTTGCCATAAACGGGGTTGCGTTATTCAATCAATATGCCGGCGGCGGTGCGCCTCTCACCAACGAGATAAATTCATTCGAGCAATACGGTGGACATCCGCAGCAGCAGGGACAGTATCATTATCACATAGAGCCCTATTACATTAGCGGGCAAAGAGGTGATTCAACAATAATGGGCTTCCTGCTTGACGGATTTCCGGTTTACGGCCCTATCGAGAAAGGCGAAGCAGTAACAAATGCAGATCTGGATGTTTACCATGGCCATTTTGGAGTGAAGGAAGATTATCCCGCAGGAATATATCACTATCATTTTACTTCTGAATCTCCATATCTGAATGGTGACGGATTTTACGGATCTCCGGGAACAGTAAGCTATTAAAGCCATGAATACTTTAATAAAAATATCTGCGTTGTGCGCAATGCTTGCCATTTCGGCCTGTTCTGAGGAAGATTCGGGAAATGTGGATTCAACCGGGTATCTGGAGGTGAAGTCAAGTGACAGTCTATTGCGTACTGATAACAGGATGATGTTTTTCGGAAATTTATTATTCACCGGAAAGCTGCTTGAGATCAAAGATGGTGATACTCTCATGTATTCAGAATACAGGAACGGAAGAAAACATGGCAGAGAAATGATTTTCTACCCGGGCGGGAATATAAAGGAAGAACGCTATTACGATAAAGGGCAAAAGTCTGGGGAACACAGTTTGTGGTGGGAAAACGGAAATCTGAAATTCATTTATCACTACGAGAAAGACGAATTGAATGGCAATATGAAGGCATGGAACGAGCCGGGGCAGCTAACGGCGGAGTTCAATTATGTTAATGGAAAAGAAGAGGGACTGCAAAGAGCCTGGTTCCCAAATGGCGAAGTACAGGCCAACTATGTAGCAAAGAATAACAGGAAATACGGCATTACCGGTGTGAAGAACTGTCAAACCAATGAAAGCGCATTAAACGGATTAAGAAAGGGGCAGAGATGAAAAGCTTAAATCGGGTAACATGGATTATTTTGCTAATGCTATTGCCGCTTTTTGGGGTGGCTTCCGCCTGCAATGATAACACCGTGAGCGATGTGCCTTATTATAATAAACCGGATTTTACCCCGTTATGGAAAAGCACCAAAGAAGCTGATGAACTGCACAGGGTCTCTGATTTTAAGTTCACCGACCAGGACATGAACGAGGTAACCGGCGCGATGATGGAAGGAAAAATATATGCCGTAAATTTTTTCTTTACTTCATGCCCGGGAATTTGCCCAACAATGACAAGAAACCTGCTCCGCTTCCAGAATGCGTTCAGTTCAGATGGCGATGTAAAAATTATCTCGCATTCTGTTATGCCCGAAGTTGATACCCGTGAGAAGCTCAAGGAGTATGAAAAAAACTTTGGTATAATAAACGGCAAATGGTACCTCGTAAGGGGAAGCACATCGGATATCTATACAATCGCGAGGAAATCTTACTTCGCTGAGGAGAAGGCAGGTTATAACAGCGATACAACGGAATTTCTTCACAGTGAAAATGTTATCCTGGTAGACAGGCATGGGCATATCAGGGGAATATATAAAGGAACGCTGGCACTTGATATAGAACGAATGATCGAGGATGTAAAGATCCTGAAAAAAGAAAGCTGAATTTAAGAAAATAAAAAAGCGCATCTAACGATGCACTTTTTCCCGGCAAATCCGAAATTTTTAATTCTCTATGCTGTTTGTTTATCTTTTCCGCTGAAAAGATGTTTGATCCATTTCCAGTGAACATACACATGGAAAGCAAACAATGCAGCAAAAACGATTACAATAGCGAGATGAATTTCTGCCCATTGAGAGCTTGAGAGGCTTAAAACGCTCCAGTTGCCTGAACCTCCTTCCGCAGCAAGAAGAATTCCGGTAAGTATTACTGCAATAAATGTGAGGATTGCTGATATCTTACAGGTTCTTGATGTTGGAAGAATGTTCTTAGCCGTTAGCGAGAGGTAAGCTTCTCCTGTCATGATAGCTTTCTTTTTATA
Source organism: Ignavibacteria bacterium (assembly GCA_041917655.1). Taxonomy (GTDB): domain Bacteria; phylum Bacteroidota; class Ignavibacteria; order Tepidaquicellales; family OLB5; genus OLB5. Next base: position 10,290 of record JAYRXC010000028.1, read on the forward strand.
TTCTGCTATTATGTGAACTACGATTGCTGCAATCAGAATGAAAAGAATTATGAAGAAATACATAATTTTACTCCTTTCAATATCTCATCGTAACCAGTGTAATCTACTTTTAGCGGTGGGTATCTACATGATCAACAGTAAACTGCATTACAAATATAATATCCTTTTTTTGTGATTGAACCTCAAAAAGACATGCAGGTTGCTTTTTAGATAACAATCATATTGCCGGATGACAGATATATCATAAATTGCAAAGCACCTGCAATTTTAAGCAGGTGCTTTGGTATTCCGATCAGAAAGCCGGATTGCTTTGTATCTAATTTGCTCCTGTTTTGTATCGGAAATAATCGCTGGACCAGTAGGTAGTTCCGCCAACAGTATTTCCTGCTTTCCAGTAATAAACTGAATTGGCTTCAAGTACCACCGGAATTGTATATGCATTTCCTGTTACGGTGTAAGTATAAAGAGGAGTTGCAAAAGTCGGGTTCACGTCGATAAGTATAACTGTGGCCGTGCCAGACCATTCAAAAGTTGTGGCTCTGGAAACATTTGAATCTCCTTCGTATGGCTTAAGAAGGCCGGGCGGATTTGTGCTAACGGATTTACTATCGGTTGCACTATCACAGCCGTATATAATTACAAAAAGTGAAGCCAGGATTAAAACAGTTAATAGATGTTTCATTTTTTATTCCCCAAGATTTACATGCAATATAAAACAGCGAATATGACTTTTATGTGTTTATTTTAGAGTACTAATTAACGACTGCTGGTAATTAAAACAGCTACTTTAGTCTCAAAACTATCGTATTTTCAGATACATTCTTGATAAGTTCTTTGTAGGAATTTTTGAGTCTGCAAAAAACTCTATAAATTGAGGTTATTCTATCGGAAAAAGTGCTGCAAATATTTGTCTTTGTGAAGGTTTAGAGTTATATTTGCTCACTTCAATTAACCAATCTAAAGGAGAGAAATGAGAAAATTCAATTTCAGTTCAATTGCAGTATTTATGATCATCCTGGCTTTTGCACTTAGCAGCTGCGGAGACAAAAAAGATACCAAAACTGAAACAAAAACAGACTCGAAAACAGATACAAAAACACAGAGTACTGAGAAAAAAGAAGGAGATAAAAAGAAAAAGGATTTCAAGAAATCTGATGCGCCGAAAAAGGAGCTTAAATCAGAGGTTCCGGCTGACTGGACAGAACTTGTTTCAAAAGACGGAAAATTCACTTTCAGCGCGCCTTCTAACTGGACAATTGCTTCTGATACTGAGAACAAATTCACAGCTATGAGCGAAGATAAATCAATGGGACTCACCTTTGTTATCTTTTCAAATGACCAGATCACTTCAGATGAACTTCTTGGTTTAGCGCTGGCTGATTTCGATTTTGAGCCGGATGGTGAAGCATTTGCTTATACCGAAGGAAACATGGAAGGCTACATAACCGCAGCAAGAGGCAAGATCGGCGGAGAAGATATGATGATGTATGTTATGAGTGCTGTTGAAAACGGCGGCAAAGGCAATTATGTACTGTATGTTTTCACTCCTACAGCTAGCTTCGATAAGAACAATGCTATAATGGAAAAGATATTATACAGCGCAAAGCTGAAATAATTTCAAAAGTATTATAGCTTTTAAGAGCGTTCAATTGGCCGCTTTTTTTGTCGAACGAAATGTTTTTCGTGACTTATAAAAAAAGGGTTTAATAGCTCATTTTATTCAAATCTTTTTCATATTTTTGCCATTATACCTACAAGTACAATTAATTCTTAAACGCAATGACGATCAAAGCTGATTTCGATAAAGACAAAGCAAACAAGCTCTTTGGAACAGAATTTAACAACGGGATCTTCCCGCTCCTTGAAAAACCTGACCGCTCAAATGAGGAAACTGAAAAGATGATACAAATGGCATTCGCTTCCACATTGCACTGGTCGGAGTATAGCGGCTGCAAATATGCCAACAAAGTCCGTGGTATAAACATGATAGCAACTGCACTTGCCTACGCAGGCCGGAAAGAAAGCGCTCTTTATTACGCACGTAAAAATTTTGAAATGGTAACTGAAAGGCCGGGAGAAGTTGAGGATTTTGATGTTTCGTTCATGCTGATGCAGTATGCACGTGCTTTAGCGCTTAATGACATGCATAATGAAGCACGGGAGAGATATAATGAGTGTCTTCAATCGATCGAAAAAATTGCAGACGCGGAAGATAAGCAGATTGTGATAGCTGATCTGAATGCCGGCCCCTGGTATGGATTAAGCCCGGATAAAATTTCATAAATAAATATATATCAAATTTTAATATATAATTTTATATTGTAAAATAAAGAAAATTAATGTTTTGCAATATGGAGCAATTTACTGAAACTGTTGATAAACCCCTGCCAAAAAAATTCAAAGGACTGAAACAGCTTATTGGGAATACCCCACTGATCGAGATAAAATTCAGGTACAAAGGCACCAGGCGTACTATTTACGCAAAGAGCGAAAACCTGAATATGACAGGAAGCATTAAAGACAGGATGGCTCTGCACATTTTGAGAAGTGCTTATCAAACCGGAGCAATAAAGCCTGGAGATACAATTGCCGAAGCGACCAGCGGCAATACGGGAATTTCTTTTTCCGCCATTGGAAGAGCTTTAGGGCATCCTGTAATAATATATATGCCGGACTGGATGAGCAGGGAAAGAGTTGACCTTATCAGCAGCATGGGGGCTATGATACACCCGGTTACAAGAGAACAGGGCGGATTTTTAGGAAGCATTAAGCTTACAGAAGAATACGCCGCAAACAATGAGAATGTATTTCTTCCGTGCCAGTTTTCAAACACGGCAAATTGTGAAGCACACTTTGAAAACACAGGACCTGAGCTGTGGTGGCAGCTGATGTTCCGCTCAATTAAACCCGATGCCTTCGTTGCGGGCGTAGGTACCGGCGGCACGATAATGGGAGTGGGCAAAAAGCTGAAAGAGCTGCATCCCGGGGTGAAAATACATCCTATTGAGCCGGCGGAGTCGCCAACTTTAACAACCGGACACAAAGTAGGAAGCCATAGAATACAGGGAATTTCGGATGAATTTATTCCCGCAATTATGGAGCTGGATAAAACCGATGAGGTAATCCCGGTACATGACGGCGATGCAATCATAATGGCGCAGAAGCTTGCCTCGGAGCTTGGGCTTGCTGTTGGTATATCGTCTGGCGCGAATTTCATAGGGGCACTTATGGCGCAGAATGCACTTGGTGCAGATGCAGTTGTGGTGACAGTGTTCCCGGATTCAAACAAAAAGTACTTGAGTACTGACCTGCTAAGAAGTGAGCCGGTTAAGAATGGATATCTCGCTCCGGATGTTGAGCTTGAGGATTTTAACGCAATGAAAAGGGTATGCCACACCTGCTGTGATTTTGATGAGTGCGAACAAAAGATTACAGGAAAATATTAGTACAAATACCAAATAGCAAATACCAAATGATCGGTGTTGGTTGATTCAATTCTTGATCACAGCTTCAAGATTTAGTAGAGCACTTCGTGGATTGTTTGTAGGGAATTACAAAAAATTAGGTACAGCCAAGTCCACCATTGAAAGATTCAAGCAATTAAAAAAAGCGGAACTTGTCCGCATTTTTGTAGCGCGTATAACGCCTTCGGCGTCACAGGCGGGGATCGGGCTTTTACTAAATAAATTGAGAGGGCGAAGCGTGATGAGCGTAGCGAAGTCCCGTACAGCGGGATTAACCAATTAAAAAAAGCGGACAAGTTCCGCTTTTTGTAGCGCGTATAACGCCTCCGGCGTCACAGGCGGGGATCGGGCGTTTACTAAATAGAATTGAGATGGCGAAGCGTGCTGAGCATAGCGAAGTCCCGCACAGCGGGATTAACCAATTAAAAAAAGCGGACAAGTTCCGCTTTTTGTAGCGCGTACGGGGATCGAACCCGTACTCTCCGCCTTGAGAGGGCGGCGTGTTAACCAATTACACCAACGCGCCAAATTCAAATATCAAATAACAAATAGCAAAGAACCAACAAGATCTTCAAACAGCAGACCATTAATTTTCCCTAAAGTATGCAAAAATACTCAAATTGAGATCAACAAACAATGAAAGAAAGTTAAGTCAAAAGCATAATGTCATGACTAATATCACTGCTTTTGCTCGACAATTGTTCTCTGCACTTAAACCCTAATTCTTGCATCAAGAATTTTGCATTTTTCCTTTTCATCGAAAAATACAAATGGATTCAGGTCGATTTCTTCAAACTCAGGGAAGTCGCTGCTTAGCTGCGAAAGCCTGAGCAGGCTTTCTGCGATATATTCAAGGTCAACCGGCTTTTTGCCGCGTACACCTTTGAGCATTTCAAAGCTTTTTATCGAACGGATCATACCTGCAGCTTCGATGTCATTTATCGGCACCAGCTTGAAGTTCACATCTTTGAATACTTCGACGAAAATTCCGCCCAGACCAAACATTATCATATGGCCAGCTTTTTCATCTTTGGTTATGCCGAGGATCGTTTCCACGCCGCCGGATACGAATGGCTGGATCTGGAATTTTTCAAGCAGGTGCAGCGAGTTCTTTTCCTTCAGCTTCGCGATTATCTTCTCAGCAGCTCTCAGCAGTTCATCGGGATTGTGAATATCAACCTCCACTCCGCCCATATCTGATTTATGAATAAGCTTGCTTCCAACAGCCTTAAGCACTACCGGGTATTTGATCTTATCTGATATCTGGATCAGGTCAAATGTAGTGTTTGCAAAAACGGATCCTACGATCGGCAATCCATACGCGTTCAGTACATCTGATACTTCCTGCGCATTCAAGTATACATTTTTCTTTCCGCGGTAATTGGCCAGTATCCTGCTGACAGTTTTTTTGGCTGAATCAAATTTGCTGTAAATACCTTCGGGTCTTTCTTTCCACTTTTTATAGTTGTATAATCTTGAAATTGCCCGTGCAGCATATTCCGGATATCTGTACAAAGGCGGGTGAACAGGCATCACTAATTTTAGCTGCGGTATCACATCATCCTGCGACATCATTACCAGCATGACAGTTTTCGATGTTCCCTTTACTGCGCCGCAAACTGCATGTGCGATTTCCAGTGTATCAAGCATCAGCGGGGGACCTACTATAACTATCAGTGAATCAATATTCTCATCATCCAGCATCGTTTTGGCTGCAGCAGAATAGATTTCTGAATTTGCCGGTGGCAGCAGGTCAACGGGGTTGGATAAAGAACCTTCAGGGGGCATCAGTTTTTTAAGCTTATTTTTGGTTTTTGCTGTTAATTCAGGTACAGTCAGTCCCCAGTTAGCGCACTCATCTACTGCCAGTATTGCCGGTCCGCCTGCGTTGGTTAAAATACCTACCCTGTTGCCGCCGGGAAGGTTTGCCATATCAAAGGCTTTGGCAATATCAAACATTTCTTCAGTCGTGTTTACCCTTATTACTCCGCTTTGCTCAAGGAAAGCATCAACTACAACATCGCTTGCGGCAAGTGCGCCTGTATGCGATGAAGCAGCACGCATTCCTGCGGATGTTCGGGCAGATTTGATCGCGATGACAGGCTTTGTACGGGTTATGCTGCGGGTCAGCTCCATAAACTTCCGGGGGTCACCAAATGACTCAAGATACATTGTAATTACTTTGATATCATCATTGTGCCACCAGTATTCAAGTATCGTATTACCCGATACATCTGCCTTATTTCCAATACTTACAAATTGCGCAAGGCCAATATCGTTTTGCTGCACCGTTTTCAAAACTGCTGCCCCAAGAGCACCGCTTTGTGATACAAAACCAATACCTCCCGGTATTGGTGTGCCCGGTACAAAAGTACAGTTCATTTTTACGTTAGGATTTGTATTAATAAGTCCCATGCAGTTCGGTCCAATAAGCCTCATTTTGTACTTTTTTATCCTTGCAATAAGCTCGGTTTCGGTTTTTGCGCCCTCTTTACCGGTTTCCTTAAAACCGGCGGTTATGACCATAACAGCCCTGATCTTCTTTTTGCCGCATTCATCTATTGCGTTTAAAACCAGGTCTTTGGGGACCATTATAACTGCCAGGTCAACATCATCCTTTATATCGTTGACTGACGGGTATGATTTGATGCTGTGAATTGATGCGGCATTTGGGTTTACGGGAAAGATAATTCCTTTGTAACCGAATTTAATGAGGTTGTTTACCAGCTGCCAGCTTAATGTGCCTTCACGTGAAGATGCCCCAAGCACAGCTATTGAAGCGGGGTACAGGGTTTTGTCCAGTGTATTCAGCATAGTTCGTAAAATTAGTAAATGGAATTCATTGTTGAAGTTAGTTAATAAGCTCGGCTTCATAGCCTGCGCCTATGACGGCATTGAGTACTGATGTTGAGTCGGTCTTTTTATCGTCAAAGACGACCGTGATGATCTTTGATTCAAGGTCTATATCAAGCGTGATGATTCCTTCAAGCGCATTGATCGATTTGGTAATGCTGCGCTTGCACGCGTCACAGCTCATTTCTGTGCATTTTATCTTAATTGTCTTTTCCATGTTTTGTGATCCTGCCTTATATGCAGAGATAGATATTTGAGTTAACAATATAACTGATGTTAATATTGTAATTAAGTATTTCATTTTATTGTTGCGGTATATAATATGTTAAGCTGATGTTGAATCCCGTTGAGCCCTGTGCGTTTACACCAAGGTTATCACCGGGAAGTCCTGTTTTGAATGATGTAGTGATCCTGAATGGCACAGAAGGATAATAAGTGTACGAAAGCACAAGATTCGAGCTTCTTTCATTTGAATTGACGCCTTTGGTATCGTTAATGGTGTATTCACTTTGCATAAATCCTGATGCCCCCAGTGATACAGCGTGCCAATTGTTGATAATGTAATTCAGTGTAAGTGAATAATTGAACTTGTCACCCGGCTGCTTCCGGTATTCGTAATTAATAGGCTGCCCGAAATATTTTTCGTACTTTTTCTCGAAATTGTGCTGCCATGAAAGATCAGCCAGCACCTGGAACTTTGATTTCACAATGCTTTTAGTGAGTGAAATTCCAAGGGAAGTTGTATAAAATCCTTTTCCCGTAATATCGACATCATTTTGCGCGGTTTCATCAAACCTTCCAGTTGGAATAGTTAAACCAAATGTAATGGCGGCGTAGGGAAGTGTTTTATCCAGCTTCAGCTTTTTCCCTTCTTTTTTTGGCTGGAATTCATGGAAGATCTCAAACCTTCCGCCGATTGTCAAATCACCAATACCGGCGCCATTTTTCTTCATTCCCGGTATGCTGCTTGTATTAAAAACAAACGGCAGTGAAACTGCAAACTGTATATGCCTGTTCAGCCTGTATGCTGCGTTTGTTAGTATCTTATTCTGAGATTGAGAGTAATCGCTTTTCAGCCATTTTCCGTCTTTATCCCACACCCCGGTGTACATGTCTCTGGAATAACCTATATTCAACAATGCCAGCCCGTCGAGCGATAACACTGCAAGATCGCCGGTTCCGCCGCCGCAGCTATTGCAGGCGAACAATCCGGCATCAAATGCGGCTAACAGCAAAAAAATTATTACTATTTTTTTCATCTAATTTACCTGCAGTATAAATTTCGGGGGAGGTGTGTTTGTTATGAAATTATCGCCCACTTTTATGGAATCATATAAGAACCATTCGCCGGCCATATTAAAATTAGCAGTTCCCACGTACTTTCCGTTTGTATACACCGGATCAACATTGTTGCCCGAGCCGTGGCCCATTGTTTCCATCCATGGCCTGATATACATCTTTGCATCTGTTATTTCTTCATAAGTATTCAGGTCAGATGTTTGATGCAGAAGCATCTCTACCTGGTTCAGTCCAACCCGCGGGAAGGAAGGATCGATCAAAGTCAGGAACATGGTCTTCTGCAATGAAGTATTATCCCATGAATAGATCAAAGTTGCGGATGAATTAGTTATCGAAAATACTGATGAATCAACATATGCCTGGTTATTGAAATTGAAGTCACCTGTCCAGAAAGCAGCGGTATCATACATCATAAAAATTACATACCCGGTGAAAAGTGATTTTTCAGGATCATAATTAAAGGAACTGCTTGCAGGTGTTGAGTGATTTGGTCCGCCTAATCCGTGATACATAACCGGGTGAAATTTCACAAATCCCTGGTTCTGCTCAGTATTATTGATAAACACTTTGAATCCAACTTTGTTATATCCGTAAGTGAGAGAAGACGAGGTAGCGCTCCAAACCTCAAATTTGTTGACCCCTGTTTCAGCAGTAAATATCTTTGAATACTCTCCGTTTTGCACCGGTGGAACCAGCGGATTAGTTTCAGAACCGCATCCCCAAAGATAAAGGGCCAGCAGCAATGCGGCTGCAATTGTGATTGTTTTCATCAGATTCATACCTACCTGATACAATAATGCTCAAAAAAAACTTACTAACATATGACTAATGTCAATTTATTAACTTCATTTTGAGCTGCTTTTAGAGATTTTTGTTCCCTGAAACAAAAAACCCGGTATAACCGGGTCTTCTGAAAACATTAGAGTTCTTAAAACGCTTCGCCGAGGTTTATCATTTCTTTTTCAACCAGTTCCGCTCCTCTTTCAAGAGCCTGTTTATTTATAGGAAGTAGGTTATGATATCTTTCAGGCAGCACTTTCTTGAGCGCCTCAATTATGGAATCAATTTTCACGACCGGCTTTCTTTCTAAATAAGCACCCAGCATTATCATGTTTATGATCTTCGGATTATTCATCTTAACAGCTTCTGTTGCTGCAGGTATACCGAATATCTCTATATCTGTTCTTGCGCTTGGATGTGAAATGTTAGATGATTCGTATATCAGCAATCCGCCCGGTTTTACCCGTTCCGCGAATTTATCCATCGAAGGCTGGTTCAGCACAATGGCTGAATCAAAATAAGTGATAATCGGCGAGCTGATCTTGCTATCAGAAAGGATAGCTATACAGTTCGCAGTGCCTCCGCGCATCTCAGGACCGTATGAAGGCATCCATGATATCTCCTTATTCTCTATCATTCCTGCGTATGCGAGGGTCATTCCCATTGAAAGGACTCCCTGTCCGCCAAATCCCGCTACTATAAGTTCTTCTAACATGATTATTTCTCCTGTTCAAGTAATTTCAGATCTTCACTATTAGGCAGCTTTATATCGCCCAGAGGGAAGGTCTTCACCATGGATTCATCAATAAATTTATTCGCTTCAATCGGTGTCATCTTCCAGTTTGAAGGACAGTTACCGATCACTTCAACAAAACAGGTTCCTTTATGAAGCTTCTGGTACTTAAACGCGTTCAGTATAGCTTTTTTGGCTTTGCGAACAGCGGTTGGATTATGCATTGCCTGTCTTGTAACATAATATGCTCCCGGAAGCTGGGCGATAAGTTCAGATACCTTTATCGGGTAGCCATAGTCGGCAACATCCCTGCCTAACGGACTTGTTGTAGTTTTCATTCCAACAAGGCTTGTAGGTGCCATCTGTCCGCTTGTCATGCCGTAAACCGCGTTGTTCATAAAGAATATGGCAATGTTCTCGCCCCGGTTTATAGTATGTAGTGTTTCAGCTATTCCGATAGCCGCAAGATCGCCGTCTCCCTGGTATGTGAAAACATATTTATCGGGCATGAGCCTTTTTATTCCGGTTGCTGTTGCAGTTGCCCTGCCGTGAGCAGCCTCGCTCATATCAATATCCATATAGTCATATGCAAATACCGCGCAGCCTACGGGTGCGACACCGATAGTCTGTTCCTGTATTCCAAGCTCGTCAACAGCTTCCATAATAAGCTTATGGAACTGGCTGTGCGCGCAGCCGGGGCAGTAATGCATGCTTACTTCAACCATAGTTTTTGGTTTATGGTAAACCATTTCGTATTCATCATCAAGGCATCTCGGTTTTGCCGGAACCTCAATATCAGTCAGTACGGTATCAGCTTTTTTCTCCGATTCAGGATCTTTTACGGTGATAAGCTGTTCTTCAACCAGCAAATGTTCTTCAGATTGCATGATTATTATGAATTAAGTTTTCTAATTTTTCTACTATTTCTTCGGGGTTAGGAAGCATTCCGCCCATCCTGCCGTAAAAATCAACAGGTACTTTGCCGTTTACGGCAAGCTTCACATCTTCAACCATCTGGCCGGAGTTAAGCTCTACGGTAAGCATGCTTTTCGATCTCTCAGCAAGCTCATGCAGTCTTTCGCCGGGGAACGGGTAAAGGGTAATGGGCCTTAACATCCCAACTTTGATGCCTTTTTCTCTGGCTATATTGATGGCTTTGTGACAAATGCGGGCACACAAGCCGTATGCAACGATAATGTACTCTGCATCATCAGTCAGAATTTCTTCAAATCTTACTTCGTTCTTCTTTATCTCTTCATATTTAGCAACAAGCTTCCTGTTATGAACTTCAAGCTTTTCGGGCTGGATATGCAGAGATGTGATATAATTCCTCTCACGGTCTTTTGTTTTGCCGGTGGTAGCCCAGGGTTTATCAACTTTTTTCGGTTTGAATTTCCCAAAGGTAACTTTTTCCATCATCTGGCCAATAGCGCCGTCGGAAAGTATCAGGACAGGGTTACGGTATTTATCCGCGAGATCAAATCCGAGGAATACAAAATCAGCCATTTCCTGTACTGATGATGGTGCCAGTACTATGAGCCTGTAATCGCCGTGGCCGCCGCCTTTAGTTGACTGGAAATAATCTCCCTGTCCGGGCTGGATAGTTCCAAGCCCCGGGCCGGCGCGGTTAACATTAACTATAAGGCAGGGCAGCTCTGCGCCTGCAATGTAAGAGATACCTTCCTGCATAAGGCTGATTCCGGGAGATGAGGAGCTTGTCATGGAACGAAAGCCTGCTCCTGCTGCGCCGTAAACCATATTTATCGATGCAACTTCGCTTTCCGCCTGCAAAACGATCCTTCCGTGTTTTGGCATTTCAAGCGCGAGGTATTCAAGAACTTCTGATTGCGGGGTTATTGGATATCCGAAATAAGCATCGCATCCGGCCTGTATTGCGGCTTCGGCGAGTGCTTCATTTCCTTTCATTAATTTGGTTTCCATATTGCTAATAGTTTATGCTGAGTTTTCTTAAATATAGTCCATATGGCTTAAGTCGTCATATGCAGGCGAAGTTATGATCGATTTGATCTCTTCCTTAATATTTTCGGGAGTGATGTTTTCTTTCTTTCCGCCTTTTTTCGGATTGGTCCGGTAAACTGTGATTACTGCATCAGGGCAAACAAGTGCACAGTTAACACAGCCTGTGCATGCATCATTGTTTGCAATTATATATCTGTAGCCTTTGATATTGATCGTGTCAGATAGTACCAGTGCATTTTCTTTGCATGCTGTTCTGCAAACTTCACAGCCTTTGCATTTCTGGATATCAATTTCGACCATCCCTTTTACTTTTCTTTCTTTTTGAGCTGTTTTTGGGGTCGTTGGTTCCATCTTCAGTATGTTAAATAGTTATGGATTTTATACAAAAATGGCATAAGGATGCAGTAAATCCTATTACCTGTATCATATTGAAATATGATATTTGTCACATTTTATTGTGCATTTTTTGCAGAATATTGATAGAATGGATATAGGGCATAAAAAACAATGGGACCCGATTGGATCCCATTTGTTTGAAAGGTTTAATCTAAAGATGAAACAGACCAGGTCTTCTTTCAACAGTATTTCAGTTCACTTTGGAACCAGGCTGTTTTGATCGGAAAGCCGTTTCAACCCATTAAGAACGACTTATTGATTACTTGGAGTTATTAAATTTAGTTATTAAATATACCCGTCAGCCTTTTTCGCTCGTTTAAGAGAGCATTTCTTTGAGAATACCGAGCCTTTTTACACTACAAAAATGCTAAATAAAACTTCAGAAAAAAATAATCTGTATCATTTTGAATTATGATTTTTATCCAGATATTGATTTTTTTCCATTGGTGAAGCTTTGCAGACATATGATATAAGATCCTGCAATTGTGAAGCAAGGGCCTATCCATCTTAGAAATGAAAAAAGCCTGTCTATATAAACAGGCTTGCAGTTCTCCCGGATGAAGTAATGTAATTATCAGAAATTACCTCTTTCTTCCGCGGCCCATACCAAGGGGCTGAGATTCGTTATCTTTATATTCTATCAGGAAACTCACGATCAGCCACAGGATACCAGCCCCGATGAATAAGCCGCCATAATTGAAATTCAGCAGGACCATTATCAAGCCGCTTACGAGCAGAATGGCCGGCAAAACTACCGAAAAAACAAGAGGACGCATAGAAACCTCCTTTTATTGTTAGTATTCCCTCACCATATAAAACAGGTACGCTGGCATATTGGTTCTGCTTACCAGATAGCGAGAAGACCGCCCATCAGCGTGATTGATATTAACTGGTATATAATGAACAGGAAATACAGGACCTTGGGTTTGCCCTCATACATATAACCCGGAATTACAGTTGTTACTACAAAGCCCAGCCAGACCCAGAAACCTACCATAACTCCCTGGCTGAATGTGTTCGTACTGCTGAACTTAATAAGGTGCGCCAGCACATATGCGAACACAAGCGAAGCGATAGTATTCACCATGTATGTAATTGCCATAGATGTAGGAGAAAATCCCTGCTTCATTTCTTCTTCAGTTTTGCCCATCGAGCGCATCCACAGCTTACCCATTACATAGGGCGAGTACCACAGCGCGCCGATGATCATATTCAGAACCCCCGCTACAACTACGGGTACAAGATTTAATGTTGGATCCGGCATTTTGTTCTATATTTACTTAATATATTTAGATTCACAATTTTAACTGTTTGAGCCGATTACACTTCCTCAAAACCGCATGGATTGAATCATTCGCTATCTGCCAAAACATCGAAGTGAAGCTTGAATCTCAAATAAAGTTCTTTCGCTTCAGGTGAGAGATCATCTAAAATCGATACTATACACTGTAGTCCCTTCATAAGCTCATCAGAACTTAACTCTCTTATTATTGAAGCTTTCAATGGTTCAAGCAGGGATGCAGGCAGGTCATCAAATCCTCGGCCATGGTCTGTATTCAAACCGCGGGCTCTGCACGCAATCTTCAAAGCATAATTTCTGGCTTCATTTAGCCAGTATTCTGCCTGCCACAATCTTTTTCGTTCAATGCAAATCCGAACACGAATTAAGTGATGCATCATGTAACCGAAAGAATCGTCGATTGTGTTTGATACGATTGCCGTATTCTCATTGAATGTGCCGAAAAGCAAGTCAAAGTGTGGGCCTGCCGGTCCAAAATCGCTTTGTGGAGTAAAAGAAAGATCAACCTGCAGGCACCCCGGGAAAACAAACACCCTGTATATTGTTTTTCCCCGTTTGATATCCAATATCGGAACTCCGGAATACTCATTTGATACATATTCTGTCCATGATTTAAGCATAGTGTCTATTGAGTGAACGGGATCAAATCCAAATGTCAGATCTATATCAGACCATCTATCCTGGCATTTTCTAGCATATGAGCCAACAGCTGCGGCTGAGGTTATTCTTGCGTCAGACTTTGAATATTCTATAATTTTTCTACGGACGGATTCCCGGTATTCGGAACTAAACATAATTTGGACGTTTGATTATATTGGTGTAGAAGTTAGGAATTATTATAGAATTATTAAAGTCATGGCTTGAAGAACCCATAAAAAAAGACAGCCATAAGCTGTCTTTTGTGATGTTGCCCGACTAGGGGTCGAACCTAGACTTTCCTGATCCAGAGTCAGGCGTGTTGCCAATTACACCATCGGGCAGTAAAAAATCTTTGTGTTACCAAAAACTTTTAGATACTGTGTTGCCGATTATTGAGTTCCGGTTTACCGGAACGAAATCCCGATCTATCGGGACCCATCGGGCAGTAAAAAATCTTTGTGTTACCAAAAACTTTTAGATACTGTGTTGCCGATTATTGAGTTCCGGTTTACCGGAACGAAATCCCGATCTATCGGGACCCATCGGGCAATAAGTTTTTACAAAGATAGTGATTTTTAAGATATTTTCAAAAACCATAAAAAATGCGGTAATCTTATATTTAGCTTTTTAATGGTAAGATGTATTGTTAAATTTGTATTACTGAAAAATGTTCAGTAAGTAAAATATGATATTAAGGTTATTTGTAACGATATTACTGTTTAACTTGTATTTGTATTCTCAGCAAACAGTATTGTTTAAAGCACCACCGGGAAACATCTCTCTGCCATCTGTGATTGTTGATGAAAACAGCAATCCGGGTTCAACCGGGCTTGGGATAATTGAATCCAAATGGGTTTCATCCTCGCAGCCTCAGGCTGAATCACTCCTGGATACGTATTCAAATTCCCCGGATATAGGAATCAGAAAGATCATAAGTAATGTATTGGCTGGCGCCAATTTGCCTGCAGAAATTGTATCTAAACTGAATATCAGTTTTAAAAGTACAGGGATACAGGAACGCGGTATTGATAAGGAAAATGCTGTGTTCAACGAAGATTTTGCCTCGAAGTATCCGCAGGAAAATTTATTCCTTGTTACAAAGTTGTACCGCACTAACAACGCGGTAATTGAAATTACGGAACAGGGTGCTTCGGAATTCAACCAGGACGTAAAAAACGCTTTGTCAGAAGGCTTAAGGTTCGGCAACAAGACCGAAACTACCCTGGAAAATAGAATGCTTATTGAGATTCAAAACCTTGTGTATGCGTATGAATACCAGGCTATGAATATCGAACATATTTCTGATAGAGAGATCTATATCCCGATGTATTATGATGTTGAAATAGGTATCAATTCTATTACCAGCATGACAGTAACAGAAGGCGGGAAAGATGAATTCTATTGCAGCGTTCGAACAAAATTTTCCGAAAGTCCTATCGGATTCAAGATTAGTTATTCAGATCCAAGATTCACTTTTAGGGCAGGCGGAAAAGAAAGCTATGCGCTGAAATTTGTTGAAGCCGGAGGAAATAAGATAAAATTTTCTTTATCAGGCTTCAGCGTTTCATTTCCCTGATGAAAAATTCAAACTTTTTAAATGAGTGATAATTTCCCTTTCTGAAATAATTCTGCATAAATTAAATTGTATTTAATGCAATTCAGGCTTAAGAAATCTACAATCGAAGATGCGGGTATTGGTGTTTTTGCAACTGATCACATTAAAAAAGGGGATAAGCTCCATACTCTATTCCACGAAAATGATGTTATCTGGGTATCAAATGAGGATTACGAAAAACTCAGCATACCCCCCGAACTAAAGGAAAATTTCTCCATTAAGTTCGAAGACGGCTATTCAATGCCGGGCGATTTCAACAGGATCAGTGTTGGCTGGTACCTAAATCACTCCGATAGTCCAAACCTTCACTCTGATGATGAGTATGAATATTATGCCTCCCGTGATATAGAGCCGGGAGAAGAGCTATTCATTAATTACGACCACCTGTAAAAAAAGCCCCTCATCGAAGATGAGAGGCTTCAAATAGGGTTAGGCAAGTTATGCCCTTGCCCTCCTAAAACTTATACTGTGCATACACGCTCCTTTCCAGCAGGTCTGCTTTTATTCCCTGCATACCAATATAACCAAATTTTAATAAAAAAAATCCCATAATCAGCCGGATTTTTAGAATTATTTTTCGGCAATATCTTTCAACAATACCAGCGCTTTTTTCCATGCATTGTTCATAAATTCTTCATATTCGGGAACCACATCCATCTCTATCCCCAGCATTGTTTTGCCATCTGTTTCTGTTACCTTGTATTTTTCCAGCGAGCCTGCCCATTGCTTAACTTCATCGCTTTCAAAGTCTTCTTTATTATCTTTAAGCATTCCAATGTGTTCAATATTGATCTCGTCTGCCGGTTTGTGATCCTTAATTATGCTCACCATACCGCTCCCGCTGCCATCGGTAAAAATCATTTTAGTGCCTTCTTCCCAGTTGCCAACTGCATAGGATCCCTCATGGAAAGCAGCAGTCCACTGCCTGTAAGTTTCGTCCTTCAGCATTACATCCCAAACTTTTTGCTTCGGTGCGTTGATCTCAATCGACTGTTTTAATAGTTTCTTTTCCATTCTTGTTTTAGTTAGTTTATTAAATTATTTCCTGATTGTCTTGTCTCTTAATTTGGATTTTGCATCATTTTCCGCAAGACGGACTTTAATGATCTTCTTGATCAACGCGCCCGGCAGAGGCTTGTTATGCGGGAAATGAATTGTAGTGCCCGATATCTTATAAGGCTTCAGCTCTTCTTTAAATTTCCTTATTACATCTCGGCTCATTGTGACAAGACTGCAATGCGAAGCATTGAAAAGGAAAGCAGTAAGATGACCATTATATCTGTAGAATGGAACCTTGTAGCTGATCTTTTCTTCTGCACTTGGAGCAGCTGTAAGAATTGCCTGCCTTACCTTGTCCAGAGTTTTTCGGGCATCTTCAGGTAATGCAGTGAGGTATGCTGTTACTGCTGCACTTTCTGTTTTTGAATCCTTGATTTTCGGGCTTTCTTTTCGGAATGAAAGTTTCTTCACGGCAAGCACTCGCTTAAGCACCGGGATCGCGGTTTTCCCTATGCCTTGCAGCTTCAGAATTTCCGCAGAAGAAAATTTTGAAAGCTGCTTTATTGTGCTTATCCCTTTACCGGCAAGAGCGCGCTGCGCGGGTTTTGAAAGACCGATCGCTGTGAATGGTCCGGAAGATTTACCCGCTGTAATCACTTTGCTTTTAATTGCCTTCATAAGCTTCTTCGAGTGTTTTGATATCGATCTTTTTCATTTGCAGCATTGCATCCATAACCCGCTTTGATTTGACCGGGTCGCTGTCCTTCATAAGCTGTATAAGCTTTTCAGGCACTATTTGCCACGAAATGCCGAACTTATCCTTAAGCCAGCCGCACATCGATTCTGAGCCGCCATCTGCAGTAAGTTTAAACCACAAATTGTCAACTTCTTCCTGTGTTTTGCAATCCACATAGATTGAAAACGCTTCCGAGTGTTTGAACATTGGTCCGCCATTGATTCCCATAAATTGCTGTCCCTCGATCTCGAAAGAAACAACTATTACTTTCCCGTCAGGCATCTTATCGGCGCTGATCAGCTTTGTGTTTTTAAAAACGGTCTTGTAAAATGCAACCGCTTCCTCTGCGTTATTATCAAACCAGAGGCATGGAGTGATCTTATTCATTTTTTGTTCTAGGATTATCTGGATTAGAAATTACTGTTATTTAAATTATTGTGTAATATCCAAGTTTTTTTCAGGCTGGGTATCAATCATATTTTATTGCGTCATAACCAAGCAGTCTGCGCCAAAGAGCAAGCTGTCCGATCATATTTGCTTCCCGGTAAATGATGAAAGAAATAAATTCGTAATATGACATTTTCATTTCAGGCATTTTAAACTGGCTGTCCAGCTTTTCATCAGTCAAATCAACAAACAGTTTCCTTACAATGGGAGATATTCTCTTCCAGTCATTTAGATATGAATCCATCGAGGGGTATTCGGCATCATCCTTAATACCCTGGTGATTTTCAAAAAGTTCATATGATTCCTGTTTGATTTCCTTATCCGGCCCAAGGTCTTTTGCCAGCTCAAACCTGCCTTCCACCATGCTGCCGGCAATCCATGCCGGGTGGTTTGCCTTGGTGTTAAGCCTGTTGTGAGAATCCTCATCGCTAATGCCCTCAATTGCCTTGGCAAAAAAATCAGTATGCATATCATACAAGGCTATCAGCGATTCCATTCTGCTGCTTGCTGTTTTAGTTTTCATGTTTTCCTCTTTATCTTCTGTAAACTATTTTTATTTGCTAATTTTACCAGCTGGCGTATGATTGCCTGTAATTCAGCTTTTTGAGTCTTCACCTCTTTCATATTTTTGAAATATGTCATTCGGCGGTCTTTATAATCGCCCAAAAGTAATGGTGATTTAATTTTGACGATACCCGGATGATGGAAAACAAGGTGCACGGCCATTAGATTCCTGTGATTGAAAGTAACTAAATCCTCAGAACAATGATAACTGGGGGCGTTCCATTTTATCCGCTCTTTTATGCTTTTATCCGAGGACTTAATGATCTTTCTGACTGCTTCGATTTCATTTTTCAACGGATGCTTAAGCTTTGCCAAATAGCTGTTCACTATTTCTTTATCTGTCATAATCAGCTGTATGATGTTCTAAGTGGTGAAAGTGTTTCTGAATTTACTTCATTGGTTTAGGCTGAAGCATCCCAACCCTGTTGCCTTCAGTATCCAAAATAGCGCAATATAGCCCAACACCCGGGATATCATCCGGCTCGCCGGCTTTGTAGCTTCCGCCAAGGATCTTACCGCCTGCGGCTTCAACTGCCTTCATTGCTTCGCGGATGTCATCAACTGCGATCACTACCGATGTTACCTGGTTATCTGCAGTTTTTTCAAACAATCCGCCGTTTATTATACCCGGATTTTTCGGAAAACCGTTCTCGCCGGTTTCAGTGGTTTTAACAATTATGTAATTTCCCATTTCCGGCCCAAGCTGCTGCGATTCCCAGCCGAAAACCCCTGAGTAAAAATTTGACATTCTTAACCTGTCTTCTGCAGGCATTTCAAAGTGAACTACCGGATTCATTTTTTTCATTTTTGTGTATGTTTAAATTTTTATTAAATTTTTGTTATCCATTTACTTCTAATTTTCTCATTTTGTTTCTTCCATCCAGATGAAATTCCAGAAATGGCCATCGGGATCATTGAAGCTTCTGTGAAACATAAATCCATAATCCTCGGGGTCTCTTACCACCGGGGATCCTGCTTTCTTCGCTTTTTCAGCGATCTCGTTCACCTTTTCTTTACTTTCAACCGCAACAGCGTTAACTGCTTTTGAGGATTTAACCGCGTCAACAACATCCTGCGGCATAACTTCCTTCATCTTATCCTCAGTAAGCAGCATTGCATAAATTGTATCTGATATCACAAGGCATGCAGAAGACTTATCGCAAAAGCGCTCGTCAAAGCTGTAGCCAATTGCCCTGAAGAATTCCATAGACCTGCTGATATCTTTCACAGGCAGATTTATAAATATTTTGCTTTCCATAATTCTATATTCTATTATTTAAATTATCAAATATTGTTTATAATAAGTAATGTTGGAAAATTTAAATTATCAATTCAATCTCTGCAGTGAATTTACTTTGCGTCGCTGCCCCGATTCTGTTCACCTTGAGGTACCATCCACATTATCTCCCATATGTGCCCGTCCAGATCACAGAAGCTGCGGTAATACATTGAAGGAAAATCCTGTGTTTTTAAGTTTTCTGAGGCCCCGGCAGCAATTGCCTTATCAACTATCTCGTTCACTTTTTCCCTGCTATCAACCGTGACGCAAGTCATCACTTCGGTGGTTTTAGCAGCATCCGCAATTGGTTTCGGTGTGTACTGGAGAAACTTTTTCTCCGTGAGCAGCATAACATATATATCATCGGATATTACCATACACGCGGCAGTATCATCTGTAGCTTTTTCTTCGAACCAGTAACCAATTGTTTTAAAGAAATTCATTGACCTGTTTAGATCTTTCACTGCTAAATTCAGAAATATTTTGGCCGGCATAAATATCTATCCTTTCGATATACTATGTTATGTTTCGTTACTTGTTATTTTTTGGCTATTGAGCTGAAGTAAGCCGTTGTTATCGCGTCAACCATGGTAATCTTCCTTACTTTCTTCAGGTCAAAGAGTGTCCACCCCTGGAGCCCCCATTTGTTTGGAACTGGTGTAATAGCCGGCTTATTGACACTCGTGAAAACATTTTGGTCAACAGGAGAAAGCTTTAGGCATGCTATTCCCCTTGAGAGATCAAGTGTAGCGAAGATCCGCTTTTTTGTGCGGAAAGAAGTTTTTTCAAAATGCGGGGCTTCGAAGCTCTCCGGCATAGAAAGTGCCAGCTCGCGGAATGTATCAGTTGTCATGGATGAAGTTTATTTACTTTTTGAAAACGTTTTACTCAGTTTCAGCTGCAAGCGGAACTAGACACTGAACATCCGTTTCGTTGATATATATTTCTAAACAGTAACCATCGGGTTTAATGTTCTGCTGCTGAAGCATTTTTTGAAATGTACTGCCTATAAGGCTTACATTATTACGCCAATTAGTGATAGTTTCAGAAATGTAGTTGCCATTTCTGACAGTGAAGCTATTTAAATGGTATTTTTCCGATTCGCCGGGGTAAGACTCTTCAGCAGCGGCCTTGTAAATAATATTGTTATTTTCTCCCATGTAAGAAATGCCAAAAAAATTTCTGTTTTCCTGTTTTGGCAGTAATGCTTCAAGCTTTTTAAACGCTTCTTCTATTCCATCAGGAAATGATGCGGCTTCAACATACATCAAAGTAATGTCTTTTTCTATTTTGTAGATTTCCATTTTTAGTCTAATTTGTTGTTAAAATTATCTTACAAACATACATTCATTTCACCATTGTTTCCAAGTGCAAATACGACATTGTGACGGGTTGATTGCGACAAAATATTAAGTTAATTTTGTATCATGAAAAATATCATAATCTTAGTTCCGGAAGGCGCAGTACTAGCGAGTATAGCAGACCCGCAGTATTTGTTCACAGCTGCAAACAATCTGCTCATACAATCAGGCCGTGAAGCAGTTTTTAACGTAGTGCTTGCAGGATTAACAAGGGAAGTTAAGCTGCTGGACGGAAAGTTCTCCATAAAAACTGATTGCCTTATTGATGAAGTTTCAAAGGCATACCTGATTCTCATACCTGCTTTAAGCGGTGATATGAAACAGGCAATCGAAACGAATCGTGAATTCATTCCGTGGATCGTTTCCCAATATAAAGATGGCGCTGAAGTAGCGAGCCTGTGTATCGGGGCGTTTTTGCTGGCTGCTACGGGATTGATGAAAGGAAAGCAGTGCTCAACACATTGGCTGTATGTTAACCAGTTCAGGGCAATGTTCCCTGATGTCGACCTTGTCGACGAAAAGATAATTACCGAGCAAAATGGATTGTACTCGAGCGGGGGAGCGAATTCATACTGGAACCTGCTGCTTCACCTGCTTGAAAAATACACAGACCGCGAGACAGCCATTATGGCTTCCAAATTCTTTGTGCTTGATATTGCGCGCAAGAGTCAATCACCCTTCACAATTTTCTATGGTCAAAAAGATCATGGCGATGAAGAAGTTAAAAAAGCGCAGGAATACATTGAGAATAATTATAACGATAAGCTTACAGTTGACAGATTATCTGACCTATTTGGTATAGGCAGAAGAACATTCGAGCGCAGGTTCAAAAAAGCTACAAATAATACGGTTGTAGAATATACGCAGAGAGTGAAGATCGAAGCGGCAAAGAAGGAGCTTGAGCAGGGCAGGAAAAATGTGAATGACGTGATGTACGATGTGGGCTATACTGATACGAAGGCTTTCAGGGATGTATTCAGGAAAATAACAGGTATGAGCCCCATCGATTACAGAAACAGGTATAATAGGTAACATAAGCAGCGTATGACTCACTGCTAAAAACTCTTTCGATGGAAGAGAGAAACAAAGTTGGATAATCTCGTAGTTCCCCCTCTCCTTACTGGAGAGGGGGTTAGGGAGTGAGGTTAAAGTAATTGTCTCAGATAATTTGAAGAGAAGTAAATGCACTCTTAGCATTACTTACTTCTGCATTTTCCAACCCAGAAAAATAAGAATTGCACCTACTGCTAAAAATGTTGTGTGAAGCACGGTGTCGTAATTCCTTATCATTGCTATCTGAACCAGTATCCAGATAAGCAGTACCACACCCTGCATCACAATCATCAAAGGATATTTCTTTGTTCGCAGCAGCAGGCAAACAGATGTTACCAGGCTGAACACGCCGTTAAATAACAATAGTATGATACCGGGGATCAGGAAGTTTGGGAAAGGGGAGTGTTCCAGGAAGCTTGTGGGCATGTGCATCAATGAGCCGTCAGGGGCAGCAATAAAAAGATAGCCGCCATATACAGCTCCTATTCCATTGAACAGAAGCAATATTAGTGCGGCTATTCTGTAGAATCGCTGCATAATCAGATCTTATTTGAAGCTGTTCAGGGCCTTCATATAGTTTGCTCTTTCAAACGCTCCCGGATTTGCGACCGATTTATGGCTCATGCTTCCGCGCATCTGCTTAACAGATTCATATTCATGCTCTGTCATCCATTTCTCAATATCTTCCAATACCTTTTTGATATGCTCTATGCCGTATTTATGCAGCGCAGCGAACATCTGCGTAACACTTGCGCCTGTCATAATGAGCTTGATCACATCTTCAGCCGTGTTTACACCGCTGGTTGCAGCCAGCGAAGCATTTATCCTCCCGTATAGTATGGCTATCCATCTGAGCGGAAGGCGCATTGACTGGCTGTTGCTAAGCAGCACGTTTGGTACTACTTCAAGATTTTCAAGATCTATATCAGGCTGGTAGAACCTGTTGAAAAGCACAAGCCCATCCACGCCTTCGCGGTCAAGCCGCTTTGCGAAATTTGCCATTGCGCTGATGTATGGACTGATCTTCATAGCGACCGGAATACCTATATTTGCCTTCACAGAACGCAGTGTTTCAACATAAACATTCTCAATATCCTCTGAGCTTGTATCGAAATCAGTGGCGAGCATATATACATTCAGCTCAATAGCGTCGGCTCCTGCTTCTTCTATCAGCTTTGCGTATTTTGTCCAGCCGCCATCAGTACAGCCGTTCAGGCTGCCTATTACGGGAATATTAACCTGCTGCTTTATCTTATGCAGGTGTGCGAGGTACTCATCCGGACCCATAGTGTACTGCGAATGTTCCGGAAAATAAGACAACGCTTCCGGGTGAGTATCGGAATGATATGAAGTATGATGATAAAGCTCCATCATTTCGTGTGTTATCTGCTCTTCGAACAATGAGTACATAACAATAGCAGATGCACCGGCATCTTCCATTCGTTTGACGTTATCGATATCTTTAGAAAGCGGCGATGCCGAGGGAACTATCGGGTTCTTTAAAGTCATGCCCAAATAATGGGTTGAAAGATCTATGTTTGACATGATTTTGTCTTTTATATTTTTACAAATGCTTTCTGGTAATCGGCTGAAAGGTCTTCGTACATTTTCCAGCGCTTGTTTACATCTTCCTGTGCCTGCTGCATAAGCACCTTCGCTTCTTCAGGATGGCTCTTGGTAAGCATCTTATAGCGGGTTTCCATATAGGCATAGTCGGCAAGCTTCATTTTTGGCGGCTTGCTATCCAGGCTGAAGGGCGATACGCCTTTTTCAATAAGCTCCGGATTGAACCTGAAGAGCGGCCAGTAACCTGATTCAACTGCAGCCTTTTGGTTCTGGTTCGCTGTGCGCATATTAATTCCGTGCGCAATGCAATGGCTGTATGCTATGATAAGTGAAGGGCCCTCATACTTCTCAGCTTCAACAAATGCTTTCAAGGTTTGCGTATCGCTTGCCCCGAGCGCAACCCTTGCAACGTAAACATTTCCATAGCTTACGGCAAGCAGGCCAAGGTCTTTCTTTGCGGTTGTTTTACCGGCAGCCGAAAATTTTGCAACAGCCGCGCGGGGAGTAGACTTGGATGTCTGCCCGCCGGTGTTTGAATATACCTCCGTATCCAATACCAGCAGGTTAACATTTTTGCCCGAAAGCAATACATGATCAACTCCCCCGAAGCCAATATCATAAGCCCAGCCGTCGCCGCCCATTATCCAGACGGATTTTTTGACAAGGTAATCGCTCAGCCAAACAAGGCTTTTTGCTGAATCACTCTTTGAGCTTGCCAGCTTTTTCTTCAGGTCAGCAACCCTTATGCGCTGTTCAAGAATGCCGAGCTCATCATCCTGTTTTGCGCTCAGGATGGCGTCCACAAGCTTTTCGCCAATTTCCGGCGCAAGCTTTTTCAGCAGGAATTCAGCCTGCTCTTTATGCTTATCAATTGCCAGCCTGTAGCCTAGACCGAACTCTGAATTATCTTCAAAAAGCGAATTGCTCCATGCGGGGCCGCGTCCTTCTTTATTAACCGTCCATGGCGTTGTAGGCAGGTTACCGCCGTAAATGGATGAACATCCTGTAGCGTTTGCAATAACAGCCCTATCCCCGAATAACTGGCTGACGAGTTTTACGTATGGAGTTTCACCGCAGCCAAGGCATGCGCCGGAGAATTCAAATAGCGGTTGCAGGAACTGGGAATCTTTGACTGCTGCAGTATTAACTTTTGTCCTGTCAACTTCAGGCAGCGAAAGGAAATAATCAAAGTTCACGCTTTCCTTTTCTCTTAATCCATCTGTATCATGTGGTATCATATTGATAGCCTTGAAGCGGGTTTCCTGTTTGTTCTTGGCAGGGCAGATCTCAACACAAATTCCGCAGCCGGTGCAGTCTTCGACTGCAACCTGCAGGGAATATTGTGCGGTATCGCCGTATTCCTTGCCGCGATATTTTGTATACTTAAATGTTTCAGGTGCGTTTACAAGCTCTTTTTCATTGTAAACCTTCGGCCTAATGGCAGCATGCGGACAAACTATAGCACATTTATTACATTGTATGCATACAACGGGATCCCATGCAGGTACCTCGAGAGCAATGTTCCTTTTTTCCCACATTGCAGTTCCTGAAGGATACGTACCATCGACCGGAAGCATGCTGACGGGAATGAAATCACCCTTGCCTTCTATCATCATCGAAGTGACATTCCTTACAAACTCAGGAGCATTGCCTGATACCGATGGCATCATTTTTTTGGCGCTGTTTGCAGAAACAGGAACAGTAACTTCAAACAGGTTTGCAAGCGTTTGATCCACTGAATCAAAATTCATTTTAACAACCGCTTCGCCTTTTTTGCCGTATGTCTTTTCAATAGTTTTTTTGATTTTGGCAATAGCTTCATCCTTAGGCAGGATGTTTGATATCGCGAAGAAACATGTCTGCATGATGGAGTTTATTCTTACACCCATACCTGTCTCTTTTGCAACCTTGTATGCATCTATAATATAGAATTTTATTTTCTTGGCAATTAACGTTGACTGAACTTTCTCCGGCAGCTCATCCCAGATAAGATCTTTAGGCACCTGTGAGTTCAGCAGGAATGTTGCGCCCTCTTCTGCCTGCGCAAGCATATCGATGCGGTCAAGGAATGAAGGCTGGTGGCACGCTATGAAGTTTGCGCGGCCGATAAGGTATGTTGAGCGTATTGGCTTCGGCCCGAACCTCAAATGTGAGGTTGTCATTGAACCGGATTTCTTTGAGTCATACACAAAATAACCCTGCGCAAAATTATCGGTTTCTTCACCTATTATCTTAATTGAGTTCTTATTCGCGCCAACCGTGCCATCTGCGCCGAGTCCGTAGAACATTCCGCGGAATGTTTCAGGCGCTTCAACGGATAACGCAGGATCGAATTCAAGGCTGGTGTTTGTTACATCGTCAATAATGCCTATAGTGAAATGATTTTTCGGCTTGTCCTTTTTCATTTCATCGAACACAGCTTTGACCATTGAAGGAGTAAACTCCTTAGAAGAGAGTCCATACCTGCCGCCCGTTACTCTAGGCATTGAGGCAATTGTGCCTTCGCTGTTTGATTCATTTAGAGCATTAACAATATCCAGGTAAAGCGGCTCGCCGGCTGCACCGGGCTCCTTGGTTCTATCAAGAACCGAAATATTCTTAACTGAAGCAGGCAGAACCTCTGTAAAATGTTTTATGGAAAACGGTCTGAATAGCCTTACTATAATTAATCCAACTTTTTCGCCCTTGCTTACAAGCCAGTCGGTCATTTCTTTTGCGGCTTCAGAGCCCGAGCCCATTACCACTATAACGCGCTCGGCTTCGGGATGGCCGTAATAATCAAACAGCCTGTAATTCCTTCCGGTGAGCTTACCAAACTTCTCAAAATTTTTCTGCACTATTTCCGGCGCTGCATCATAAAAGCTGTTTACTGTTTCCCTTGCCTGGAAATATACATCGGGATTCTGCGCTGTTCCGCGGATAAACGGATTATCAGGCGAAAGCGCGCGCTTGCGGTGATTCAATATCATTTCTTCGCTTATCATGGCTTTCATATCGTCATGGGTCAGCTGTTCGATCTTCATTACTTCATGTGATGTGCGGAATCCGTCAAAGAAGTGGAGGAAGGGGAGCCTGCACTCAAGAGTTGAAGCGTGCGAGATGAGCGCCATATCCATTGCTTCCTGGACTGATGCTGAGCTTAACATTGCGAAGCCTGTTTGCCTGACAGCCATTACATCGCTGTGATCGCCGAATATTGAAAGCGCCTGCGCTGCGATGGAACGTGCCGTAACATGAAAAACCGTTGAGGTGAGCTCGCCGGCTATTTTGTACATGTTCGGTATCATAAGCAGCAGGCCCTGCGAGGCTGTGAATGTGCTAGTAAGCGCACCATTCTGCAAAGCGCCGTGAACCGCGCCTGCGGCGCCGCCTTCGGACTGCATTTCCTGCACTGTGGGAATTATTCCCCACATGTTCGGCTTTTCTTCTGATGCCCATTGGTCACAAAGCTCGCCCATTGTGGAAGATGGTGTTATAGGGTAAATTGCGCAAACTTCGCTCAGATTGTAAGCCACATACGCTGCAGCTTCATTTCCGTCTATTGTTACTTTTCTGCGTTCCATTGAATTTTTACGTTTAAATCATATTTTTACTACTCAAAATTAACACTATCGGTCATTATTAAATATGATTTCAGTCATATTTGTACAAAACATTGAGCATATTTATTATTAGGTACAAAAAATTTTAAAAAAAGCATATATTTATAAAAACAATTGATAGTGATATGATATCAGAGCCAAAAGAAGTGAAGGCGCTGGAAAATTACCGCATATTTCTGAAGTTCTCAGATGGCAAAGAGGGGATAGTTGATCTCTCCGAATTCTGCGGAAAAGGTGTATTTAAGGCTTGGGATAAAGATGGACTTTTCGGTAAGGTTTATATTAATGATGAAACGAAAGCCATTGCGTGGAATGAAAATATTGAGCTCGATGTGAATAATCTTTACCTGAAGCTCATTGGCAAGAGTTTTGATGAGTGGAGGAACTGAACTCTAACCCTTGATTTAATTACAACTTTATGTTAATTTGCTCTTACAGGATTGTTTAAGTTAGATAAACGATCCTATCACGCGAAAAATTAGATAGAGGGCTTTACCTGTTGGAATATACGGGTAGGGCTCTTTTTGTTAAACATTCATAATAGATCA
Organism: Ignavibacteria bacterium; assembly: GCA_041917655.1. Taxonomy (GTDB): domain Bacteria; phylum Bacteroidota; class Ignavibacteria; order Tepidaquicellales; family OLB5; genus OLB5. Next base: position 37,504 of record JAYRXC010000028.1, read on the forward strand.
TTAGTCTATGTACAAGATACCAATTCGAATTTTTACTTTTGAAGACAAAAGATTCATATTTAAAGATAAAAAATATGAAGACTTTATCCATTGGGATGAATTCCAAGCAGAATTCATGAAGTTATGTGAAGATCATTATGTAAATAATAGGGCAAAAGCATTTTGTTTTATCTTGTATACAAGAAGAAATGCTGGCTTAATGAAAGTTTTAAATGACTATTCTTATTGGCATGCACTCGACACAATTTCGAATAGATACTTATCAATTTTTAGTTTTGATTGTTACGACGAGCTAAAAAAGAAAAAAGATGATAATATTGCGGGTACAGAACGAATTGATTTTGATGAAGGATTTGAAAAGGCAAATGAAATGATTATCACAAATTATAAGGACTATAATGAATTTTGCAGATTCCCATTATTAATTTTCTTTCAAATAGATAGAAACAAATTTGCTGATGGAATGATCATTCAGTTAAAAGACCAAGATGCTCAACATACTTATACCGAACTAGTTGAGTACATATCTACCGCCGCAAATACAATCAGCCTAGTAAAGATAGAAAATTTTGAAAATAGGAAGGAAATTTTCGATGAGTTAAAAAGGAGATTAAATGACAGAAGGAATTTTAAGAAAATTAAATTGGTTTTTAAAGGTCTTAAAAAATTATTACCCTTTTTTAAGTCGGGTTTTTAATAAAGCATTAAATCTTACAAATACAAATTAAAAATATGATAGTAGTTCGAACTATCTTTAAAAATGATCCGCTGATCAATAATGTTATAGAACTTGGCGATAAGAATTCTAAGACATTAGGACATTTTCCCAAGGAAGCATTTCTTGAATGCGCAGCAAGAGGACAAATAATAGGAGCTTTAGAAGACGAAAATGTACTACTAGGGTATATTCTATACCGAATTGTAAAAACAAAAAATAAAATAAGTATTACTCACTTTTGTGTTGATGCAAAAGCAAAAGGGAAGAAGGTACCATTACTTTTGTTTAACAAATTGCTTGAATTGTTTGAAAATTATTTCAATGGTATTGGTTTATACTGCAGAGAAGATTACAATACTGCAAATCACTTATGGAATCGACTCGGATTCAAACCAGTAGGCAAAAAAAGGAGTAGAAGTATCAAGGAAAAATATTTAACATATTGGTGGTATGAGTTTGCAAACAAAGATCTTTTTACAAAGGATTATTCCGAAACGAAGGATGTAATCAATGTCTTACTAGATGCTAATATTATTATTAATTTAAGAGATCGTTATTCAAGACACAATTTTGAATGTGTTTGTCTATTGGACGATTGGATAGCGACTGATGTAGAGTACTATTATGCTTCAGAAATCTATACTGAAATTCATAGAGACAAATCAGAGGATAGGAAGTCCATTACTCAGAAACATCTAAAATCTTTTAAGCAACTTTGTTGCAATGCGTCAAAAATAAATTCAACATTTTCTGAAATACATAAACTCCTGAATGGAAAATCTCCAAATGATATTTCAGATGAAAAGCAATTGGCGGAAGCAGTAGTCTCTGGCATTAGGTATTTTATTACATTAGATTCTTGGTTATTGGAAAACAAAGAGTTAATTTTTAATAGTTATGATGTGAATGTTTTCAGACCAAGCGAATTCATCACGGAGTTTGATCGGATTAATAATTATGAAGACTACCAATCAGGTAGATTAAGTGGAACCGAGTTTATATATAGTAAGTTGAGTACTAAGGATATTGAAATAGCTACAACAAAATTCCTTGACAATAAAAATGGAGAAAGAAAGAGTGAATTTTCAAAAAAGATACATGATTTAGTTGCGGACAAAGTTAATGCTGAACTACGAATCATTAGTACGCGCGATTCTGCTTTGGCTATTTTGGGTCTAAATTTTATAGACAAAGCAGCAAATATTGAAGTCTTGCGAATTACTGATTTTTTGCTCAAAGAAATCTTGTTTAAACATTTGGTTTACGAAGCAATAAAACTGTCGCAGAGAAGAAATATAGAGGTAATTAAAATAAAAGATGATTTGTTATTAGGCAATTATCGGGAATTGATTAAAGAGTATGGTTTCTTTCAAAAGGGGGAATATTGGATTAAATTAAGTTATAACAGAATAATAAAATCAAGCGAATTGTTTTCTGCTTTTCCAGAGACTGTTACGTATCTTGATGAGGAAATATACACGAGCTTGTTAAAAAGTCCAGAAGATAAAAGGGCGAAACTATTATATTATGTAGAAAGATTACTGTGGCCCCTTAAATTCAGTGATCTAAATATTCCCACATACATCATACCAATTAAACCATTTTGGGCAAGTCACTTGTTTGATTATTTCATAGCGGATGAAACTATTTTTGGAAGTAATGCCAAGTTGATGTGGAATAGAGAGAATATTTATTATAGAAATGTGTCGCCAAAAATCGAAAATGAAAAGGGAAGAATATTATGGTACGTGAGTGCTGGCGAAGGTAGTTTAAGAAGTAGCTCAGTAGTTGCAACTTCATATTTAGACGAGATTTATATTGATAGAGCTACTGATATTTTTAAACGATTTAAGAATTTTGGTATATACACTTGGCAGGATATTAATATTTTGACACAGAATAATGCTGATCAATTAATAAAAGCTTTGAAATTCAGTGATACAGAAGTATTCACGGATGTAATGAAATTTAATGATCTAAATGTCATTTGTAATGAGATTGAACATAAAAACTTTTTTGTGCAATCTGTATCTAAACTAAGCAAAGATTTTTTTATTGAAGTTTACTCGAGATTATCGCCAAAATGAATAATAAAAAAGTTCTGTTCTTATCTATTAAACCCGAATTTGCTAACAAGATAATTAGTGGGGTTAAGACAATTGAGCTAAGAAAAGTTAAACCAAATGTAAATAATGGTGATTTGGTTATAATCTATAGTACCAGCCCAGTAAAAGCAATAATTGCTATTGGAAAAGTAAAAGATGTATTCCTTGGAGATCCAAATTTAATTTGGAATAAATATAAAAATCAATTAGGGATTGATAAGCAACGATATTATCAATACTTCGAAAATAGGGAAACAGCAGTTGCTATAAAAATTAATGAGATTCAAGAATTGGAAGAGGCATTTGAACTGAACACAATTAAAGAAAGCCATCCAAAGTTTCAACCACCGCAGTCATACATGTACTTTTCGTGGTGTAAAGCAGTAAAGATACTCAGTAGTTTGAAAGACTATAAATTTGCATTTCCTTGACCCGTACAGTATTTTTATATTATGTTTTGAAATGCACTTATTCACTCTTTGTATGAAATTGCGACAAGCTTCATCAAATCTCTCCTAATTTCCTCGTATTTTTGAGATTCTATGCAAACCAAAATCACAAACTCGGCCAAAGTAGCATCCCGCTTCATCAAATCAGGCGATATCGCCGCATTCCCAACAGAAACCGTATATGGACTCGGTGCCAATGCTTACGATGAAAAGGCCGTCAGAAAGATATTTAAGGCAAAGGGCAGGCCAGCGGATAATCCTCTCATAGTGCACGTAGTTCATAAAAGAGATATTAACATCCTTGCGAGAGAGGTCACAGCTTCAGCAAAAAAAATAATTAAAGAGTTCTTCCCCGGGCCGGTTACTGTAATACTTCACAAGAATGAAATTGTGCCCGATGTTGTTACCGGGGGACTGGATACCATTGCTATCCGAATGCCGGCATCGAAAATTGCCCGTGAGTTCATCAAGCTGTGCGAAGTGCCGATAGCTGCGCCGAGCGCGAATCTCTCCGGCTCGCCCTCGCCAACAAGCTATGTGCATGTAATGAAGGATATGAATGGCAGGATTCCCTGCATTCTTGCGGGACCGGATGCCAGGTATGGGATGGAGTCAACGGTTATCGATTGCACCGGCAAACATCCGGTGATACTCAGACCCGGCAGCGTTACGCTTGAGCAATTGAAAAAGCTCGACAGGTTAACCAGATATGGGAAAAACAGGGGGAAGATAAAGAGTCCTGGACAGAAGTATAAGCATTATAGCCCCAAAGCAAATGTCAAAATCCAAATGCCAAATGTCAAACGGATTCAAAGGCAAAAGGCATCCGTCAGAGCCGGATTTCATTCGATTTCCAATCGAATTCAAAAAGTGAAAAGGCAAAAAGAAGAAGCGTTTATTGGGTTGAGCAAGAAATTGGGGAAGGGATATGAGCTTGTAAAGATTTGTAAGACGCCGGAAGAGTATGCGAAGAACCTGTTCTCATTTTTCAGGCAGTGCGATGATGCGGGAATCAAAATAATTTACTGCGAAAAAATATATGAAAAGGGAATTGGTGCAGCGATCATGAATAGACTGAGAAAGGCCGCTTTGCGGTAATGTCATCCGTCAGAGCCGGATTTCGAATTGGCTGTGCCAATTCTCAAAATGTCAAAATCCAAATGACAAAAACGAATAGGAAAGAATAACATTACCTGGTTAGCCGCCGAAAAAGGGGAGAAGTTCATTTGTCATTTGAGCTTTGTCATTTGGCATTAATCCTCGTACCATCTTCTTATCACAAACCTTGAACCCTGCGATGAGTTATAATCATTAACAGGTGATTTAGAGCTCATAACCTCGCGGATCGTTTCGACAAGGTCAAGCTTAATAACACCGCCTTTGGAAAGGCTGCTTTGAATAGAGGTTTTCTCATCATAAACATATATCACATGCCCGTTCCATACTATCATGTCCAATGGTTTACATTTTGCAGCGATCTCTTCTGCTGAAAGTCCTTCTATCTCTACTGCCGAGCCGTAATCAACAAGCTTGCTTGTGTTTCGCGGAGTGAATCCATTGGTTGCTTCATACATCAGCCCCGAGCAGTCACACCCTGTAAGCATCCATTCATTTTTCACTTCCGAAGCTATCTCTCCTTTTGGCTGGTACAGCTCAACCAGTTTACTGATGCCTGCGTTATAATTTCCGCCCCAGCAGTAGCGGTTACCAGTAACTTTATCCAGGAAGCTGTATATCTTTTCTTTTGTCGGAACAACGGGAATCCTCTCCGGCGGTCGTGTTGCTTTTAGTTCAAGAAAACGGCTATCCACAAAAAGCTCAGTGCCGTACTCATATTCTTTGCATTCAACTTTGAAAATTTTATGAGTGCCGTGGTCAAACTCACCCAGCAGCTCAAACACAGTTCCGGGCAGGGCAATGAATTCCATTTCCCTTATCAGACCCGAGTTATCGGTCTTAACGGTTTTGCCGTCGCTTCCGCCGAATACTGATTCAAAATCCGGTGAGTTGAGAACCGGTGCAGGTTCTTTTGTAACTGCGTAGTAGAAATCCTGTGAGAAAAGACCTGAAATAGACATTAATATTGTAATTAGAGCCGTTAATATTTTCATTGTGCCAAAAATATCGATATTTTATGAATTATCAAACCATTATTTACTTAATGATATGCAGGAGAGGGCTAAAAAGTTTCATTTAAAGTGTAATGCATTTGACATTTACTACAGATATTGTTTTGTTAGGAAGGTGTGTGATTTTCAGGCTATGGTTTGTGAGTAATAGCGACATAAAAATATTTAACATTGTATATATTTTCAAATAATAAAACAGTTATTGGATCAATTTAACTATGAAGAATTTGCTTTGAAAAGGTTTATTAAATCTCTATTTTTGTGATATTCAAACAACTTTTAATGCGCTTAGCTTCTAGATAATCTTAATGTTTTTCGGTTTTTAAATCACAATTGGGGCGTGAATTGAAAATATTGATGAGATAATTGATTTTTCAAATTCAATCGAAAGATACTAAATAAATAATTTCAGTTATGGACTATATCAGAAAACAAATCGAGTTAAGAATTAATTTGTTACAAACTAATGGGAATAAGAATGAAATCAGGGAGCATTTGCAAGCGAGTCTTGAATATGTATTGATCTACCTGTTGTCCTACCTATGGAATAAGAACATACAAAAACTGGATTATGAAGATAAAGAATATGTATTTCAAGCTATTATTAAGCCTACAATTGGCAACATTGTAGCTATCTGTCGTAAGCTAGATATAGACAAGGAGATATTTAAGAAGAATAGTCTGAGCAGAGCTTTAGATGAATATCCAGCTGTGAGAAATGAGTTAATTGGACATGGGTTTGTTTATGTAGATGCATCTGAGATGTTGATTAATGCGTTACAAAAGATATACGAAGGGGTCTTAGCTACGGACCTTGCAGTCTTGAATTCTGATATTGATTTGGTTTGTGTTACCGATAAAGTAAATTCTACTTATAAAGGTATCTTGTACAAAAGTGATGGAAGCAGATATTTACCGTGGGCATGTAAGGATGAGATATCTTCGTTCGAAGTCGGTAGTTTGTATGCAAGCCTAGAACCAAATTCATATTTTAGATTATCGCCATTTGTTGAAATTTCAAATTATGGTAGTGAGCTTTTTTTCTTTGCGTGCATTGATGAAAAACTATTGGGAAAAGTAAAGTACAATAGATTGCTTATTCATGGTACTAAGTATAAAGAATGGAATGAATTGTGCGAACTTGATGTAACAAATGATGGAATAAAATTAAAGAGCCATAATGGCACGATACGCAATATTTATGAAAATAACTACAAGAAATATATTGATATTGGAATTAAAGGTAAGTTGAGAACTTTTCTTATTAGGAACAATGCATCAGTATGTGCAACTGTATGGGGGCATGGGGGTGTTGGGAAAACGGCAACTATACAGAGTCTATGTGAAGATTTGGCAAATGACGAAAAAAAGGTCTTTGACTATATTGTATTTCTATCTGCTAAGGATAGGAGATATGACTACTATACTGGCAAAATAATTGAGATAACAGATCGCATATCAACATTTTCAGAGTTAATATCAGGTGTCAACAAAGTGTTATTTAATGTTGAAACCGACGATCCAAATCAAATATTTGAATTGTCAATGAAGAAGATATTCCTCGTGATTGATGATTTTGAAACATTCCCAAAAGAGGAAAAAGACAAAATTGAGGATTTTGTATCATGTTTAAATACCAATAATCACAAGGTTATTATTACAACCAGAGCAGCAAACATTAGTATAGGACAAGAATTTCAGACAAATGAACTTACCCAAGAAGAAACGATGAAATTCCTCTTAGAAGTTATTAGAAACGAAGAACTTGGGGATATTGAACTGATAAAGAAGCACTTAAATAAGCCTGAAATTATTCATAAGATATACGAAGTTACTAATGGTCGTCCACTTTTTATTTTACAGTTTGCTTTTGTCCTTGGACAGCGGGGATTCGATGATTCTTTGATTTTCAATATTAAAGAAGGGGATACAGCTATAAGTTTTCTTTATGGTAGAATTTACGACTATCTTTCTTCAAAAGCAAAAGACTTGTTCGTAGTATTGAGCATTCTAGTTAATCAAGATGATCTAAGTAATGTAATTGAAAAAGCCCAGTACGTTTTGAATCTTGAACATGACGTAGAAACTTTCAATTCAGCGATTAATGAATTGATAAAACTAAAAATATTGAAAATTGATGAAGAACGTAAGTTTTTTGAAATTTATTCGAAAGAAATATTCCAAATTATGTCTGACTATTTCGAAAGACGACCAAGTGTGTTTAAGGGAAACTGTGTTAGTAGAAGAAATCAAGTGAATAGAGACAAGACTTTAGATGTCGAGCATTCATTATTGCTTACCGCAAATGCAAACCGATTGGCAAAAAATGAAATTGAAGTTATTGATAGTTACAAACAAATAATAAATCGTGCTACTAGTCCTTTGGAAGTCAAATTGCCTGCAATTTTAAATTTGTCTGCCTATTTGGTTGATAGGGGTAAAAAAGTACTCGCCCTTGAGTACCTCGATAACTATAGTCACTATTTTAATAAAAATGCAAAAAAGGGTTCAAATGAAAAGCTCTATTACGCAAATTTTACAAAGATGTGGGCTACTTACTACTGGGCTAATGGTACAAGGGATCAAAAGGAAAAAGCTGTTAAGAGTTTGCTCGAATATGCTTCATTAGGAATCAATTTTAACGAAGACATAGATTTAGAAATTTCAGGTATGCTTTTGCAATATCGTTCAATATTAGTAATCTCGGATTGGCAAGATTTGAAAGAAAAAGACAACTACAACGAAATAACCAAAAGTCAGTTTAAATTACTACGTAGCAAACAAAAACAAGAATGCAAAGATATCCATGATAAACATGGTATTTTCTTGTATAATGCTGTCATACCCAAAAAACTTGATGAAATTTCATCTGGTGCTAGACAAAATCTCTTAACAGGATTTTATAGCTTTCTGGAAGTTCTTGTAAGATTACAGAAACTAGATTTGGCATATAATATATGTGATTATGTATTGAATTGTGCCCCTAAAAGTTTTCATTCTCAGTTCAGAAAGAAGCAGGAGTGGTTCAATATCATTTTATACAAAAATAAGCAAAATCAATATAAGAGAAGAAAGCACTAAAATGCAAATCATTGATTTAGGTTGAATTCGATGAGTCAATGTAATAACAGAAGTTAATAAGTAGTATTCTGTTTTTGTTTTGGCTCAAAGCATATTGTTGCATGTTTCCTTAATATGAAAATTGGTAGAACACTCCAGACTTTCGTATTTTTGAATCAAATGTTCATAAAAAGCGATGAAAACTTTCCCCTTTAAAATTAGTAATTTTATTACTATTTTTGTGATTATTCTATAAAAAAATCAATTCTTAACAGGAGGATTATAAATGTCAGTCGATATAGAAGCCCAGATCAAAGACGCAATAGTTGAAAAACTTGGTGTTGAAGAATCAAAAGTTACACCGAACGCATCTTTTATTAACGATTTAGGCGCAGATTCACTTGATACAGTTGAACTGATCATGGAGCTTGAGAACCGTTTTAATATCCAGATCCCCGATGAGGACCAGGAAAAGATCCAGACAGTTGGTGACGCTATCAGCTATGTTAAATCAAAAGTAGCTTAATTACTATAATGCAAAAAAGGCGTGTTGTTATAACCGGGCTTGGTGTAGTATCACCTGTTGGAAATACAGTTGACGAGTTCTGGAATAATCTTGTTGCCGGCAAAAGCGGTGCAGGCCCCATAACTTACTTTGATACTACCCACTTTGACACAAAATTTGCCTGCCAGGTAAAGAATTTTGATCCGCTGAACTATATGGATAGGAAGCTCACAACAAGGGTTGATCCGTTCACTCAGTTCGCGCTCGCTGCTTCGCAGATGGCATTCGCAGATTCTGGTCTGGATATGTCTAAAACCGATCCGTACCGCGTAGGCGTAGTTTACGGTTCCGGCATTGGCGGTATGTGGACGTATGACAAAGAGCAGAGAAAGCTCTATGATAAACAGGGCAACCCCGACAGGATCAGCCCGTTCTTTATTCCGATGCTTATCGCAGATATTGCCGCAGGCAGGATCTCGATGGTGTACGGATTAAAGGGCCCGAACTATGCAACAATATCAGCCTGCACAACCTCGGCGCATTCAATCGCAGATTCCGTAATGCTTATCCAGCGCGGCAACGCAGATGTTATGGTTACCGGAGGCTCGGAAGCAGTCATCTGCCCCATGGGCGTTGGCGGATTCAACGCTATGAAGGCGCTTTCAACCCGCAATGATGCACCCGAGAAAGCTTCACGCCCGTTTGAAAAGAACAGGGATGGCTTTGTAATGGGTGAGGGCGGCGCAACACTAATACTCGAAGAGCTTGAGTTCGCAAAAGCGCGCGGCGCAAAGATATACGGTGAAATCGCCGGTATCGGCATGACCGCGGATGCTCATCATATCACCGAACCTGCGCCTGAAGGCCAGGGCGTTGCGGAAGCAATGAGAATTGCTATTAAAGACGCGGGCATAACCCCTGAAGAGATCGACTGCGTAAACGCGCACGGTACTTCAACATATTACAACGATAAGAACGAAACTGCCGCCATTAAGAAAGTTTTTGGCGCGCACGCTTATGATATGCCGGTACACTCTATCAAGTCAATGATAGGCCATTTGCTTGGTGCAGCAGGAGCAATAGAATCGATCGCTTCGGTGCTTACCATCAACAAAGGTATTGTACCTCCAACAATTAATTATGAAACACCTGATCCCGAATGTGACCTGAACTACGTGCCTAACAAAGCAATTGAGAAGCAGATCAAAACAGTGATGTGTGATAATTCCGGATTTGGCGGCCACAACACAGCATTGGTATTCAAGAAGTATGAAGAATAAAGTAAACATGTAAAAGTACCCGGTAAAATTTTTACCGGGAACATAAAGTCCAACAGGACAAAAAGCACGAAGATCAAGATCATATGTTTGGCGTATTAAAAACCCTCAGAAAATTCGTCCCTGTTCTAAAGAGACGGAAAGAGGATGACGACATCTATTCCGCAATTGCCTCCTTTGATTTTAAGGCATTCCAATCGAGCATTGATTACCAGATAATCCACAAGAATTTTTTCATTAACGCGTTAACTCACAGGTCTTTCCTTAAATCCAAAGGCTCGAACGGCGTTAAGCTCACTTCGAATGAAAGGCTTGAGTATCTTGGCGATGCCGTGCTGGATTCTGTTGTGGCTGAGTATCTTTACAAGAATTTCCCGGAATCCGAAGAAGGCGACCTCACCAAATACCGCTCAGTGCTGGTTAACCAGCGTTTTCTGGCTGAAAGAGCAAAGGCGATGAACCTGCAGGCATACCTGCTTGCTGCGCCTACGGCGCTGAAATCGATCGAAGATGGTTACGATACAATACTCTCAGACGCGTATGAAGCTCTTGTTGGCGCGATATTTCTCGACAGGGGATATGACGCAGCAAAGGATTTCCTCAACAACCAGATCTTCAAAAAGCTTGATGTAAAATGGCTCAACCAGTTCGATGAGAACTACAAGAGCAAGCTGCTTGAATACACACAGGCTAATACCGATTATATCCCGGATTATAAAGTGATCAACCAGGAAGGCCCTGAGCACAATAAGCTGTTCACTGTAGAAGTGCAGATAAACCAGCGCGCGCTTGGCATAGGCAAGGGCAGGACAAAAAAGACTGCTGAGCAGGAAGCAGCCAGCAATGCCTTGAAGAACCTTGATGTTATCGAAAAGATGGGACTTAAGAAAAAGAAAAAAGGAACTTAGCTATCCCTTAATGTTATTGTATCTAAAAATGCTGTACAAAGCCCCCGGAACTGAATTTATACTTCAAACTACTTCTAAAAAACTCACCTCTTTATACTAAAACAATAATGCATACTTTTTTAAACAGACATATCGGACCGCAGGAGCGTGATATTGCAGAAATGCTCAAGGTCATTGGCACAGGATCAGTTGATGAGCTCATCGGCCAGATCGTACCGGAATCAATTCATCTCAAAGAGCAGCTGGAGCTGGGAGAAGCCCTTTCAGAGCAGGAATTGCTGCATCATCTGCATGAGCTTGCCTTAAAAAATAAAACTTACCGCTCGTTTATAGGCAGCGGCTACTACGGCACATTTACACCTGCTGTTGTTCTCAGGAATATCATGGAAAATCCGGGCTGGTACACCCAGTACACTCCTTACCAGGCTGAAATTGCGCAGGGAAGGCTTGAGGCACTGCTGAACTATCAGACTATGGTTATTGATCTTACCGGGCTGCCGGTCGCAAACGCATCACTGCTTGATGAAGGCACTGCTGCAGCAGAGGCAATGCACCTGCTTTTTGCAGCGCGCAAACCGGAGAAGAAAAATGCGAACAAGTTCCTTGTTTCGCATGAGTGTTTCCCACAGACAATAGACGTACTGAAAACGAGAACTGAACCAATAGGCGTAGAACTTGTAGTTGCCGATATCAACAAAACAGAGCTTACAGATGATATTTTCGGAATACTGGTGCAGTATCCGGCAGCGGACGGCGAGATCTATGACTACACTTCGCTGTTTGAAAAAGCACATGCAAAGGGGATATATTGTGTAGCTGCCGCTGACCTTTTGAGTCTTGCGCTGTTAACACCGCCGGGTGAATTCGGCGCAGATATAGCCGTAGGAAATACCCAGAGATTCGGTGTGCCCAAAGGCTATGGCGGACCGCATGCCGCGTACTTCGCTTGCAAAGATGAGTTCCGCAGGCTGATGCCCGGAAGGATAATAGGTGTATCCATTGACCGCAATGGTAACCGCGCCTACAGAATGGCGCTGCAGACACGCGAGCAGCACATCAGGAGAGAAAAAGCAACGAGCAATATCTGCACGGCGCAGGTACTACTTGCGATAATGGCTGGTATGTTTGCTGTATATAACGGCCCCAAAGGCATCAAAGCAATTGCTGAAAGAACACACCGCCTGGCCGTTTTGCTGAATAACGGACTTAAAGAACTGGGCTACAAACAGCTGAACAATCATTTCTTTGATACACTTAAGATTGATGTTGGCGATGCCATGAAACGCGGCGGGCTTAGAGTGAAGTTTGAGGAAGCTAAGATAAATCTGCGGTACTTCGAAAACAAATATATCGGCATTTCTGTTGATGAAACAACCACTGAAAAAGATGTATTGGAAATACTCTCGATCTTTGCGGAAGGAAAGAAAATTACTCCTGAAGGCAGCGGCACTAACCTGCCTGCCAACCTGAAGAGAACCACGGAGTACTTAACACACCCGGTTTTCAGTAAGTATCACTCCGAAACCGAGATGCTGAGATACATGAAAAGGCTTGAGAACAAGGATCTTTCATTGAATATGTCAATGATACCGCTTGGTTCATGCACAATGAAGCTGAATGCGACCACCGAAATGATACCGGTTACATGGCCGGAGTTTGGTACACTGCACCCGTTCATTCCGCTTGACCAGGCAGAAGGTTATACTGAATTATTCAAAGGACTTGAAGATGCGCTGGCAAAGATAACCGGCCTTCCTGCAGTTTCACTGCAGCCTAATTCCGGTGCGCAGGGCGAGTATTCAGGTTTGATGGTTATAAGAGAGTATCACAAGTCGAATAACCAGGCTCACAGGAATATTGTATTAATACCTGCATCGGCTCACGGTACTAATCCCGCAAGCGCTGTTATGGCAGGAATGAAAGTTGTTGTGGTGAAAACAATGGAACATGGCGATATTGATGTGGATGACTTGAAGGCAAAAGCAGAACAGTATAAAGATAATCTTTCTGCGTTGATGGTGACTTATCCGAGCACACACGGTGTATTTGAAACAAGGATCAAAGAGATATGTGAGATAGTACATGCGAACGGCGGGCAGGTTTATATGGATGGCGCTAATCTGAATGCGCAGGTTGGATTAACAAGTCCGGGTTACATTGGCGCAGATGTTTGCCATATTAACCTGCACAAAACATTCTGCATACCGCACGGAGGCGGCGGGCCGGGAATGGGTCCGATTGCTGTTGCGTCGCATCTTGCTCCGTTTTTACCGGGTCACCCGGTTATTAAAACCGGCGGCGAGAAGGCTATTCATGCAGTATCAGCAGCTCCCTGGGGAAGCTCAAGCATCCTGCTTATATCTTATGCATACATTAAGATGATGGGTGGGGCCGGACTCACAGAAGCCACCAAGGCTGCAATACTGAATGCAAATTATATCGCTTCAAAGCTTAAAGGTATTTACAAAGTTCTTTACACGGGTTCAAATGACCGTGTTGCGCATGAGATGATATTCGATATGAGGGAATTCAAACGCTGCGGTGTTGAAGTGGGCGATATTGCCAAGAGGCTTATGGATTACGGCTTCCATGCACCGACCGTTTCATTCCCCGTACCGGGAACATTGATGGTTGAGCCGACTGAATCTGAATCTAAATTCGAGCTCGATAGATTCTGCGATGCAATGATAGCGATCCGCGAAGAGATACGCGAGATTGAAGACGGTAAGGCGGATAAAATAGATAATGTGCTTAAGAATGCTCCGCATACAGCGCTGGAAGTTGTATCTGATGATTGGAAGCATTCATATTCACGCACTAAGGCTGCTTACCCGGTCGAAGGAATCAAGGATAACAAGTTCTGGCCGGCAGTTGCCAGGGTTGATGATGCGTATGGCGACAGGAATTTCATCTGTTCATGCGAACCGATAGAGAGCTATATGGAAGAAGCTTCGAGTTAGTTGATAATTGACAAATAATAGTTTATTGTTAAGGGCTGAATTTTCAGCCCTTTTTTCATTCTGTCATGCTGAACTCGTTTCAGCATCTTCTTGCATACACTATATTTTTAATTTAATAAATTCTGCAAAAATTCTAATTTCCTAAGTCATAACCTACGTATATTCAAGCAGACCCTGAAAC
>JAYRXC010000029.1:0-41038 GCA_041917655.1 Ignavibacteria bacterium
GATTTCAATATACTAAACCTCACCCCCCTAACCCCCTCTCCTGACAGGAGAGGGGGAACTGAGAAATTTTTGAGTTTTTTCTCCCCTCTCCCTTTGGGAGAGGGGCTGGGGGTGAGGGTCGAATGCAAAATTACTGAGTATCTATTTCACTGTCGTGTACTAAGATCTTAACTACGTTCCTTTACAATCCCATCGCTTCACCAATCATTTTTCTATCTCAACATTTCTCTATCTCACCATCTCACTATTTCACTACTTCCCCACTCAACTACTCCACCACTTCACCATCTCACCTACTTCACCCTGTAGTGACCTATAATATCCCATTCATGCAGCACATCTTCTTCGGCAACGTAACCGGGGTCAGGAAAGTTATGTATGAGGTATGGAACACCCTCAACAAACTTATCCGAAACTATCCCTATATGGTCGCCCCAGCCGTCACCGTTCATATCCCATGCGACAACATCGCCCGGCTGGTAATCATCCGCGGAAATTTCCTGCCAGTATTTAGCGAACCAAACCATCAACACGGGCACGCGGCGCTGATCGATATTCGGGTCGGGCTTTTTGGCCTGCCAGCGCGCCATCGGGTAGTCACCCCAGCTTGATTTGAGGTCATTGTAGATCTCTTCCTGCAGGTCGCATACGCCGCCCCAACGGAGCGCGCGCACTATAACATCCGTGCATACACCCATATCCGGGGCAACATCGCCGCCGGGGAAAACCCGTGAGCCGGTATTCTCGCCATCCTTATATGTGCATACATAGTAGCCCATTGTCATATCATAGCTGAATTTCGCTTCCAGGCATTTCTTAGCGCCGTCGAGTACTTTCTGCTGGTTTGTGGTGAGGGTAAATTTCTTCTGTTGGGTAGAATCCGTTACGCTGCGATTATTCCCGTTGTTATGGCTTTTCACTTCCTGCTTGGAACAGGAAAAGATAATTCCAATAAACAATAATGCTAAAGCAATCTTTATGTAGTTAAAATTTCTGATCATTTTGCTAATGAATAAATTTTTTTTCCGAAAATATTCAAAACCAAAGACTGACACAAAGACTCGAAGGCACAAAGAAAAATATGCAATCTTAGAGCCTTAGAGACTTAGTGACTGCTTTTTGTTCTTTAAGTAAAACCAAAGACCGTCTCAAAGTCTCAAAGGCACAAAGAAAAATATGCAACCTTAGAGTCTTAGTGTCTTTGTGACTGCTTTTTGTTTTAGAATCAAAACCAAAGACTGATACAAAGACTCAAAGGCACAAGGAAAAATATACAACCTTAGAGTCTTGGTGCCTTAGTGTCTGCTTTATGTTTTAAAAATTATATGATAGCAGCACTGAAATCGTAAGCGTACGTTTCAGCCCGTCAAAATTATAATTCCTTTTCAAAAAAGGTATCGCTGCAGTTCCGGTTATCGAAAATTGGTTTGAGGGACTGAACACTGCCGATGCCAGCATGTTAACCTGTGTTTCGTTGCTGGAGCTTACATCCACAAATGTTTCCGGCGGGGGACCCGCTGCCAGCACGCTTGAGCGCTGCAGGCGCAGCACGGTAATAATTTCAGCCTTAACCCCAACTTTGTTGAACTGCTCAAAAAATCCTGCACGGAAAAATACGTCGTCACCTCTTTTTAAACGGGTCACCGTGTTCGCGCTTCTGCCAAAGGGTTTTTGGTAGCCAACAGCAAAGTAATAGTTTTCCCTGGTATATTGCGCGCCGGCGATAAGATCGTTGGTTCCCAGCCCCGGCATGTACCGCTGCGGAAGTGAATCGGTGGAGTTTACTTTTCCCGTCGCGAACTTCCCGCCAAGGAAAAATGACAAATAATTTTTCTTCTTGATGTTGAATTGTTTTGAGAACACCGCTTCAAGATCACCGATGCCGTTGTTTTCGCCAAGCGGCCCGGAAATGAATGTATAAGGTATCGAGCCGTTCATGCGGAAACCGCTGCCGAGATCAAGATCGGCTTCGAGCTTGAATGAACCGTAGCCCAGGTTGTTCAGGCTTCCGTTAATATCAGCGTCTTTGCCGCTGGAGCCGTACACATACCCCAGGTAAATGCTGCTTTTTGTACGGACAAATTCATTTGTTTGGTGTTTGCCAATAACACAAACGCCCGCATCTGAACACTGTGAATAAATGTTAACGCTGAATAAAAAAGCAGCAAGGCAACCTACGGCAAATTTTTTCATTGGTGATATTTTACGTTCTGCAAGTTTAAGGATTCCGCAGGAGTGAATCAATTCTATTTACAATAGTGGAATACTAAATGCTAAGGAATCAAAGGTTAGGAAAAACAAAAAGCCCCGCAGCACTCCACAAGCTTGGCTTCGCAAGCGGGGTCCCTGAATCGGACAGTGATAGAACTACGGGGCAACTACTGTAAAATTACACAAATTACTTAAAATCCAACACGCAAAAACACCTACTCTTCGTGAGTTTTCAGGTAGTAGTCAACCGAAAAATGACCGGAGCCTTCGAACAGGAATAGCAGGCACAGCGCGAACACTATCAGTGTCAGCTCTGCTTCGGATTTTATTGACATGAATCCGTTTGGAGCTATTACAAATGCAATGTTGCACAACAGCACAGGGATCTGTATAGCCGAAGCGAACCTTGTGAGCAGACCCACAAGTATCAATACTCCGCCAGCCAAATGAATGCCAATAATTGCATGTGCTGCGGTCATGGTATAAAAACCGAAACCGTATTGGTCAACTATACGCACTATGGCGGCTTTATTCGCGATAAAATACAGCGCCTGCCATATCAACACTGCGCCGAGAAGTACACGGAAAAAATCCAGCCAGAGCGGATGATGCTTTTCTGACCAGTTATCGATCTTATGAAGAAGGTACATGGTTTTAAGCCCTCCTTTCACATCAAAAATAACCCGCAATTCTCTCCATTAAAATGATTCAAGCCAATCCAAAACATGATTTATATCCACAATTGAGGAAAAACTGCGTTTTTAACAATTGATGTAAGTCAAATGAAAAGAATATTATAGTGTATATCTTTGAGCAGATGAAAAACATGAAAACATGAAAAATAAACACCTGCTTATACTTCCCTTAGTCCTGTTGAGCCTGTTGACAGGTATCTTCGCCGGGTGGTTCCGCATCGGGTGGAACCTGCCGGTATCGCTGCCTTCAGGTGAACATGGAGCTTTAATGATCGGTTCATTTCTCGGAACGCTCATTTGCCTTGAGCGCAGCGTCAGCTATCCCAACAGGCTTGCGTTAATTGTGCCGGCCGTTAATGCTTTAAGCATAATTTTTTTTCTCCTGAAGCTTCCTCAAATTGCATATATGTGCCTGATACTTGGCGGGGCCGGGCTGACAGCTATCTATTATATGGTCTATGTAAAACATAAAGGATTACATGTACTGATAATGATGACGGGCGGATTATGTTATTTTGCAGGTTCAGCAATTTTGTATAACACTTCTTTTTATCCCTCGGTTATAACGTGGTGGATAGCATTCCTCTTCTTCACTATAACCGGTGAACGGCTTGAGCTTTCGAAATTCATTTTATTTAAAAACACTTTAAAAAAACAATCAGTGCTGGTAATATTCCTGCTTATATTTACGGCAGGTATTTTTCTGCCCTTTCACTCCACATCAGGCAGCCTGGCGCCTGCAGTATCTCTGATAGGCACAGCGTTATGGCTCTTCAAATATGATATGGCGAAACACTCACTCAAAAAGTCCGGGCAAAGCTTTTATTCCGGGCTGCTGCTGTTAACCGGCTATGTATGGCTTGTTATAACCGGGATATTCTTTGCGCTCGGGGCATATTTCGGCTCATTTTATGATGCATCGCTGCATGCTTTCTTTCTTGGATTTGTTTTCATGATGATATTCGCGCATGCGCCCGTTATACTTCCCGCGGTATTGAAGCTTGGCATCAGCCCGTTTGGCAAAACGCTTTATATATGGTATGGCCTGCTGAACGTTACACTGGTCTTAAGGGTATTAACTTTTATCCCGGCTGCAGCTCAGTATAAAATGTGGGCGGGGTTGCTCAACGGAATAGCTGTAGTCGGATTTTTTGTGAATATGCTTGTACTTGCGCGCCTGACAGGGAAGAAGTCAGCTGTATCTAAACAAAACAGCTTATGCTGCGGCACTTCATTAAAAAACTCCCTTTAATTTTCCAGCTTATATTTATATTTTAGTACATGCTTCAGATACTATATATAGGCGCAGGCGGATTCATAGGTGCGGTTTCCAGGTTCCTTGTATCACGATACCTGAATAACCTTCTCCCGGCGTTTCCGCTGGGTACACTTGTGGTGAACATAACAGGAAGCTTTGTGCTGGGTTTTGTCATGTATTCAATTTCCCTTGGCAAAAGCATATCGCCTGATATGCGTGATTTTATTACGATCGGCATACTTGGCGGATTCACAACAATGTCCTCATTCGCGTATGAATCATTCCGCCTTGCCGAGCTTAACCAGGTAATGCTGTTTGCGCTCAATGCGGCATTGAATTTTGTTCTCTGCATAGCCGCTGTTTACGCCGGCAAGGAACTGGCCGTAATGATAGCGCGCTAATCCTGCTGGAAACAGGAATAAAAAGTGATTTGTTATATATAGTAGTGGTACTAAAATGTATAGGTTTCCTGTTTTGGGACAATGTGTTTGCTTAAAGACTGAGGGGTATGGCAGCTACCCCCTATAATCCCCCTTTCGGGGGGATATTAAAGAGAAGCGTAGGGTTCTCTAATCTGGAGACAAAGAGCGTAATTCATTTCCCCCATTAAGGGGGAACACAAGGGGGTTGTAATAATAATATTAGATAATGCATTATTTCCGAATTGTTCGTTTTTTCAGATCATAGCACCTGGAATAAAAACATATTGGTAAATTAGAAAAATTCGAGTTTCCGGTTTTTTGCTACACATTTAAAGGGTCCCGGCTGCGGGATTGAAGAATATGCAAAAAGAATCTACAGGAACACTGCTGAGAATATTTATCGGCGAAAGCGATAAATACGAAGGAAAAAACCTTTACAAATATCTCACTAATTATCTGAGAGAACATGAATATGCCGGCATAACCGTTTTGCGTGGCATTACAGGCTTCGGCAAGGCAAGCCTGGTTCATTCAAGCGATCTCTTGGAGCTTTCAAGCGATCTTCCTATTGTTATCGAAATAGCCGATACCGATAATAATATAGAGAAGCTGAAAAATGCCTTTGAAGAAACAGGTATGATAGGCAGTTCGCTCATAACGGAGGAAAAAGTAAAGATCATCAAATACGGCCTGAACTGACTATTTACCCCGAAGGTAATCTCTCCGCACGGAAATATTCTATCTGAATTTGCAGCCGCCTGCGAACTGCAGCGAATAGTATTACTCTATAACAGATCAGTAAAGTAATTTTTTTGGTGTTCAATTTATGTTAAGTATATTTTATTTCCATTAAGCGGGTCACACCTATCTAACACAATTCCAATCCTGAAGTAAAACACCTCTAATCACATCCTAACGCTCCGCGGTTATTTTTGTTACTCCACAGTAAAATTTCAATAACAAAAATATATTAACTTAACCGCGAATAATTTCTATGAAAAAATTCATTCTTTCTTTATTGTTTGTATTCATGGCAGCCGGCGCATCAATGGCTCAAAGCTACCCGTTCACAGCGATCGATACAAACTTCACCACCCCGTATCTTTTGCTGCCGAACGGATTTCAGTATTCGATAGTATTCCAGCAAAACCAGAATGTACTGGTGGGAACAAATGTAAACAGACCGGCAAGGGGTAACCACGATTACATCATATATATACCGAACAACGGTTCTTCAACTAACGGCTGGCTGTTTGTTAACCACGAAACATCCGATTCAAATTCATTTCTTGGTGATGGCGGCGGCGCCAGTACGTTCCAGGTTACAAAGGTTGGAAATAACTGGTACCCCTCGGGACCCTTTAAGCACATGGGTTTTAGCCATCTTGGCGGTACATTAAGCAATTGTGCAGGCGGAAGCGCAATTCTTGCCAATGGAAATATTCTTACCGCAGAAGAGTTTCCCCCGGCAAATAACCTGTCACTCTACAACAACGGCGCAGGCGTTAGAGATACTACCGATTTTGGCGGATATCCGAAGTATATGAATTACGGCTGGATGGTTGAGTGCAATGTTCAGGGTGATACAGCCATCAGAAAATCTTT
Organism: Ignavibacteria bacterium; assembly: GCA_041917655.1. GTDB lineage: Bacteria > Bacteroidota > Ignavibacteria > Tepidaquicellales > OLB5 > OLB5. The sequence continues at coordinate 6,192 of JAYRXC010000029.1, forward strand.
CCAGATGGGAAGATTCTCACATGAAGCGGCGCTTGTAATGCCTGATGGCAGAACAGTTTACTTAACAGATGATAATTCAGGCGGCTGTTTCTTTAAGTTTGTTGCTAATACGTTTGGCGACTATTCCACCGGTCAGTTATTTGCTTACAAACAGTTCGGTTCAACCGGTACATGGCTGCCGATGCCTATGAACAGGGACTCCCTCAACAATGCCCGCGATGTTGCCCAGAGGCTTGGAGCAACAATATTCATAAGGCTTGAAGATATCGATATGGACGCAAACGGCATGATCTACATAGCAGAAACAGGCGCTGATTCAGTTAACCTTTCTGCCGCAATAACAAACGGCGGAGTCGTTGCAAATCATTTGCTTCCCAAAAGCGTTGGCTCAGGCAAATATGACGATCCATACGGAAGGCTGCTTAAATTTGACCCGGTAACCCTTGGAATGAATGTGGTTGTAGAAGGCGGAACATCATCAGATGGCAAAACAAATTTTGCAAGCGTTGACAATATAGCAATTGATAAGGCAAGGAATATTATATACCTGCAGGAAGACCTGATCGCTTCAACACGCGGCAGGCTTCCTTCGTTTATCACCTCATCCTCTGCATGGATATGTGAAGTATATGCGCTGAACTTAAGCACACCGAATCCTACCGTTAATGACCTTAAGCGTTTTGCTATCTTCCCGAAGGGCAGCGAAGCTACCGGCGGATTTTTCACACCTGATTTCAACACATTTTTTATCAATGTTCAGCATCCGGCCAGCGGAAACGGAGCACCGTTCAATGTTGCAACAACGGTTTCTATCGTTGGATTCCCTGTTATAACCGGTGTAAGCAATAACGGTGGCTTAACACCTTCAAGGTTTGAGCTCAGCCAGAACTATCCGAATCCGTTCAACCCTTCAACAACTATTAAGTTCTCGGTTCCCAAAGACGGAAATGCAGCTATTAAAGTATATGATGTTAAGGGTCAGCTGGTAAAAACGCTTGTGAACCAAAGGATCATTGTTGGAAACTACACCGTTGATTTCAACGCATCAGAGCTTTCAAGCGGTGTGTATTTTTACTCGCTGGAAACCCCTGATTTCAAAGAAACCAAAAGGATGATACTTGTAAAATAGCACAACGGCTAACAAGATATTTGTTTCTCATCATATTCATACTCCCAAAAACCCCGCTGTTTTAAAGCGGGGTTTTTTGTTTGTACAAAATTCGTAATTGTATATACTGCGTTACCTTGCCTGGTCATAAAGCCATGAAACATCTGCGGGGATATCAAACTCGCCCTCCGCAAAAACCGGGTTCTCATCACAAACAATCGCTTCCATGGTATTGCCCGGCTTAACGGATTTAAGCATCATTTTACCGTACATAAAATATTGGATCACGCTGCCATCCGCATTTTTCTTAACCGATTCCCATACATCACATGCCTTGCCGCAAACGGTCTGTTTTGCGGGAAGCATTTTATAAATATTGGGGTCTTCGTTAAAACCGTTATAATATATATGCCACACACCGCGCACGGTTGCGTAATTAATTGAAGTGTACCTGCTTGCAATCTTGCCTTTATCGATCGCAATATCAACTTGGTGGTTCAGGTCAAAATCAAGCAGCGTCATAAATGATCCGAACTTACCGGAGCGGTAGAGCTTTATCTGCTGATCCTTTTTATACAGCTTTATGGTATCAACGGTACCGCCCATGGTTTCATTGCGGAATTCAACATATAAATTACCGGGTTCTAAGGCACCCTGTGAATAAACTGCGGAGCCGAAAACAGCAAGAAACAGGATTACAAAGAGATAAATAGATTTTTTCATTTCAGTTTTTCTTTATTATAGATTAATCAGTATTTGCATGAACCATTTGAATCATTTTTAATCAACAAAGGCGGAGCTAACCGCCTTTGTAAATGCCGGCTTTTGGGGAATCATATTTACCAGCTTTGTAACACTGCTAAAATATATATTAAAATAGGATTTGGCAAAGAAAAATCAGGCTGTTTTTAAACAAAAATTCAGTAAGTTATATCAAATTAATTATGTTTTCTCATCAATTTTGCTGTTTTACCGTAATTTTTTTAAACGGGATTTTTATGAAAGAAAACAAGCTTTACCGCCTGCTCAAATCGCTTTCTGATGATGAATGGAAGGCTTTCGAAAAATTCACCGCCTCACCCTATTTCAACATGGGCAGAAACTACCTGCCGCTGTTAAAGTATTTCAAAGAATCGGTTCTGAAAAAGAAGAAGGTATCGCCGGAGCCGGAAGAAATATACAGCCTCCTCTACCCCGGGAAGAAATTCAACCGCAGCGTGGTGAACACTATATTAAGTAATTTTACTAAACTGACAGAGAATTTCCTGGTGCAAACAGAGCTTGATTCTTCTGCAAGCCAGCGAAAACTTGCTTTATTGAAACAGCTCAACCAGCGAAACTGTGATTCTTTGTTCGAAAAAGAATCCGCCCTTGCTTTGAAGCGCGCCAGGGAAGCTTCCTTTGACATTGATACAATAGAGTTCCTGAAGAGTTTGCAGGAAAACATTGTGAGGGCCAGGTACAAAACCAATTTTGATAAGAGCATAGAAAGCGAAATACATAAAAGATCCGATTACCGTTTCTTTGCTTTCTACATCTGGCTGCTTAATGAAGAACGGGATCTCAGGATCATGAAAGATGTGCTGAACAAAAAACCCGAGGAAAGAATATCAACAAAACTGGCTGAGAGTATAAATCCCGATGATATTATCGGCTACATAGAAACGTATTACCCCGAGCTGAAGGATACTGCGGGCTCGATCATACTGTATTTCACAAGCCGTGATGTTGAAAGGGTCAGCAGTTCATTATACAAAAACTACGCTTTGTTTCGGCCAAACCTTGCACTTGCATTGTTTTACATTCTCGAAGGAATGATAGTAGATAACATTTCCGCAGGAAGGAAGGAATACCTTCCGGAAAGGTTTAAGCTGCTTCGTTTTATCCTCGAAAAAGGCCTTGTGGTAAACGAGTATCAAACCAGGCTCAATACCCGTGTAACGGAAAACATAATTTATGTATCATTGTGGTGCAAAGAGTTTTCATGGTTGAAACATTTCCTGGAAACTTACAGCATCCGGTTCGCAGAAGACATGAAGGAGAATCTTGTTAAATACTGCCGCGCCTGCCTGCTTTGCGGAGAGAAAAAATATTCCGAAGCTTTAAAAGAGCTGTATCTGGTAGACGATGCCCCTATCACGATGAAAATGAGAATGAAAGATCTTGAGCTGCAATTGCTGTTCGAAATGAATAAGCTCGATGAAGTTTATTTCGCAATTGATAACTATAACAAGTTCAAGATGAACCGGCTTATTTCTGAAAGGCACCTTGCGGCTATGAATCTGAACATCACCGCCTTTAAATTCCTGGTGAACCGCCGTGATGGAAAAATCACCGAAGAACCTGCATACGTGCGTAATGTTTTGACCTCGGGGACGCCCTCACAGTTTGGAGACTGGATACTGGAAAAACTTGCGAACCAGGCATAGAAACGCAATTTCAGCGAAGATAGCTGTCACACCTGTGCTTTTTCAGGACTCTAAGTATAGTCGTCTTAAGTATAGCCGCCTAAATATAGCCGTCTAAATATAGCCGGAAGAAACAATCCCGGGGTACACTATGTTGTTATATAAGAGAATCGCTCCAAAAAAGCATGTAAGAATAACATGCAGCGGTAACATCATCTTAACAATTAGGTAATACTAATTTTAAATAATTTCCTGATTTTGTATTATTATTTAAATATTTATTAATTATCTTTAATTAATGCAAAATTTGACAGCTTCTTTAAGCGCCCCTCAAGAGATTCAATCAAACACAGGTTTCGTAAAGTTCGTCCGGTTCTTCAGGAACGAGCTTCTTAAGATTCTGATATTCCTAATGGTATTTTTTGCTTGTGTTTTTTATGCAAACAGCCAAAGCAAGATTTACTATAGCTCTAATAAGAGTATTATAGATAAAACACCGGCACGCTGAAAAAACAGGGTTTTTACTTAACACTCAATTCTTATTGCTATTACCTTAGGCAGATACAGGCATGGCACACCATCCACATACCGGCATGCGTTAATTTTTGTAATACTCACCAAAAAGTGCAGATTAAATTCCTGTGCCCCGCAATATAAAACAGCCCCCCATTCCGCAATTCTTTTCAAATTGTATTTAAATACTATCTTTCGTAATTTTCTTGAAATTATGGTCTAAATATGTCTAAAATCAAATTTCCGGCTAACTTAGCGTTACTTATATTCTTCATTTTCACCATTTCCGGCTGCGGCTATAACTCGCTTGTGGAACAGGATGAAAAAGTAAATCAGGCCTGGGCGCAGGTAGAAAACCAATACCAGAGACGCGCAGATCTTATTCCAAATCTTGTAAAAACCGTGCAGGGATACGCAGATTTTGAAAAAGGAGTGCTTACCGAAGTTACAGAACTTCGTTCGCGTGTTGGCCAGATAAAGCTCTCAACCGATGACCTTTCGGACGAAGAAAAATTCAAGCAATTCCAGGAAGCTCAGGATAAGCTTTCCGGCGCGCTTTCAAGATTGCTTGTTGTAGCTGAAAACTACCCGCAGCTTAAAGCTAACGAAAATTTTCTTCAGCTCCAGTCACAGCTCGAAGGCACAGAAAACAGGATCGCGGTTGAACGCAAGAAGTTCAACGAAGCAGTGCAGGAGTATAATACCTCCGTCAGAAGGTTCCCAACTCTCATTACCGCCAAGATTATGGGCTTCAAGGAAAAACAGTACTTCAAGTCAGCGCCGGGAACAGATAAAGCTCCGGATGTGAACTTCGACTTTGATAAGAAGAAAGACAGTAAATAAAAAAACGTGAATCGTCAATCGTGAGAAGTGTGAAACGTGAGAAGTGAAACGTTAAATGGGAAACGTCAAGTGTAAAACGACCGGCGCGAACCGTGTCGTTTAATGAAGGTTAATAATTTTTATGCATCTCCTCCCCTCTGCTTCGGAGAGGGGCCGGGGATGAGGTCAATTAAAGGAAAAATCATATGCAGGCAGTTGTAATGGCTGGCGGATTCGGGACAAGGCTCAGGCCGCTAACGGCGAATATTCCAAAACCTATGACACCTTTACTCAACAAACCAATCATAGAGCACATTATCCAGCTGCTCAAAAAGAACGAGATAACTGATATTGTTATGATTCTCTACCACCAGGCCGAGATCATAAAGGAATACTTCAAAGACGGGAAAAAGTTTGGGGTTAAGATACAGTACGTTAAGCCTGATGCCGATTACGGCACTGCCGGCGCGGTTTACTGCGGCTACGAGCTGATAAAAGACAGGTTTATCATAATCAGCGGAGATGTTGTAACCGATTTCGATCTCTCGCAGGCAGTCCGCTTCCACGAAAAAAGGAAATCAGTTTCAACGCTGGTGCTAACCCGCGCCAAAAACCCGCTGCAGTTCGGCATTGTGCTCACCGATAAGGACGGCAAGATAACAAAATTCTTCGAAAAGCCATCCTGGAGCGAAGTGTTCAGCGATACGATCAACACCGGTATTTATGTTCTTGAAAAAGAAACCCTGGGGCTCGTTCCAAAGGCGCGAGGCAATAAGGCTGATTGTGATTTTTCCAAAGATCTTTTTCCTTACCTGCTCAGGCACAAGATGCCGCTTTACGGCGCAACGCTCGCAGGTTACTGGCGCGATGTAGGTTCGCTGGATGATTATATTAAAACTAACCTGGAAGCGCTGAAGGGCAAAATTAACCTGCCGCTCGCAAAAGGGCTGGTAAAAGGCGGGAACATAATTGACCCCTCTTCTAAAGTTTCGCGCACCGCCAAAATTATTAATTCCGTTATCGGCTCAAAATGCAATATCGCGCCCGGGGCGGTCGTGAAAGACTCTATTGTTTGGAACAGCGTGAATATTGAAGATAACACCAGGATAAACTATGATGTGATCTGCAACAACGTGAGGATTCGCCCTAATTGCCGGGTGAACGAAAACGTATTCATTGGCAGCAATGTAACGATCGGAAGCAACGTTTCAATACGCAGCGATGTAAAGATCTGGCCGCAGAAATCCGTTGACAGCAATTCAATAGTTACAAAGAATCTTATATGGGAAGAACGCTGGAAAGATACGCTGTTCACCGATTCGCGCATAACAGGAATTTCGAATATCGAAATTACGCCTGATTTCAGCGCGAAGCTAGGTATGGCGTATGGGGTGTTTTCCGGACTGGAGTCAAAGATCCTGATATCGAGGGATATTGATAACGTTTCGCTGATGATTAAAGGCTCAATTACAAGCGGGCTTCTTTCAAGCGGTGTTACCGTGCTTGATTACCAGACTACCCCGATCCCTATTCTCAGGCAGGAACTTGGCAAAGGAAAGGCCTCTGGCGCGATCTTCGTCCGTAAGTCGCCGTTCGATTCATCCAGGTGCGATATAATTTTCTTCGATGCCAACGGTAAAGACCTTTCTTCGGCAAAGATAAAATCGATCGAGCGTCTTGTAATTTCAAACGATGCGCGCCCCATTCCCTTTGATAAGATCGGTAACATTAAGTACGCTGAAAGAACATATGAAAGCTATAAGGAACGGTTCATCTCGCTGCTTGACAAAGAAATAATTAACCGCAGGAAGTTCAAGATCGCCATCAATTTCTCGCACGGCATCACATCAACGATCCTTCCTAACATACTCGGCGATTTTAACATCGAGCTTGTAACTTTGGATTCGCACCTTGACGCGGCAAAACAGTCGCGTTCGCCGGAAGAATTCCGTACCGCGCTGCAGCAGTTATCATACATTGTAACTTCGCTCAAATACGATGCAGGCTTTCTGATAGACGCGGGCGGCGAGAAAATATACCTTGTTGACGATAAGGGCAAGATCCTCAGCTATGACAGGTTCTTAAGCCTGGTGGTTTATATGTACCTTAGCCTGTACCCGAAAACAAAAAAGATCGCCGTGCCTATTCAGGCATCAGGCGAGATCGATATTGTTGCAAAGAAATACTTTACCGATATTGTCCGTGTTAAAGATTCGCATTTCGCGATAATGAACGCCACCGCAGACCCTGAAGTAGAGCTGGCCGGCGGCACAAAGGGCGGGGTAATATTCCCCGAATTTTCATTCGCAACAGACGGTATGTTTTCGATCATGAAAATTCTTGAGCTTGCGGCAAGATCTCACCGGAAACTGAGTGAAACCGAAGAAAAAACCCCGCGGCTCCACATGGCTAAGAACAATGTTTTCTGCACGCTGGATCTTAAAGGCAAAATTATGCGCAGGCTGGTTGAAGATTCCGAAGGCCAGAAAAGGCAGATGATAGACGGCATAAAGATATTCTTCGATGACCTCACATGGGTGCTGTGCATTCCCGATAGCGAAAGAGAAATATTCCATGTTAACGCTGAGGCCAAAACCCGCAAAAAAGCGGAAGCGCTTGTTAAAGATTATTCCGCGAAGATAAAGAGATACCAGGAAAGCCTCTAAGTGCAAAAAACTTTTGCAAATAGCTTCCGCAGCAGGCGTAAAGGCGCGTTTGAGCCTTCCTCATTCAAAAAAGAAAAAACCACTGTTCTTTACAGCGAAAACTTCCTTAAGGAAGAACTCGTCACTAATATGCGGGCAAGAATACTTGCCATCGGTATTTTCCTTTATTACTTTGTTGAAAACGGCACCCTGGGTCTCGTTCCTTCCAAGTTCTACTTCGTTTACCGGAATATCAGGATATCGGATCTGCTGCTTTACGGCATGACCCTTTACTCCCTCTTGCGGTATAAGGAATACAAGGAGCTGTTCAACAGCAAACCGTTCCTTGTAGCAAAGCTCATCATCCTTTATTTCCTTTTCGAGTTTGCCGTCAGTTCGTTCAGGTACGGCTACAACCCAATAGAGTTTTTTTTCAGGCTAAAGGGCATATGGACATCGTTCCTGGTCTTTCCTTATATGCTTCTCATTAAGAGAGGGGGGTTACCATTTCTTATCAAGATCATTTTCCCCGTAGCCGTTATTTCAAACCTTCTTTACCTGCTCACTGCGCTAACGGGCATACCTTTCCTGCCGGATGTTTCCATCGTGCGCCAAAGGCTGCCCGGTGATATTGAGGTGTTCAGGGTTTTCGGCGGCACCTTTTTCGGGGAGATGTTCTTCCTTGGTATAGTTTATTACTGGATAACTAAACGATTCCGTGCATGGCAGCTGGGACTGGTTGCCCTGTTTTTGATACCGCACATACTTGCCTTTGGCAGGCTTGCATGGGTTGGATTTGTTTTCACGATCCTGGTAATGATCCTGCTCAACTCTTTAAACAAAAAAAATTACCAGATACTGTTCCGGCAGGCAGTAATGCTTATCGTAATGGGGCTGTTTCTCATGTTCGCTTTCATAAAATTCATTCCCGAATCAGACTTTTATATTGACGCGCTCAACGCCAGAATCTTCCAGGGACAGGAAGATGTTAAATATGGAGAAGGCACATACGGCACGCGGACGATCATGCAGAACGCGGCATTAGTACAGCTTTGGCTTGATAGCGATATCCTGATAGGTGTGGGAATGCATCCTATGTGGGTTTTAGGCCCGGATTCGAGAGAGGAGGCTATATATTACGGCGCCTTCTGCGATGTAACCTGGCCGGGGGTTCTGGCCGCATATGGAATTATCGGGTTCTCTTTTGCTTTTTTCCTGCAGATATTTTACATGGTGCTCAGCTTCAGGCTTCTGAAGCGATCAAAAGAAAGTACACTCTATACACTGCTGCTTACTCTTATGCTCTCAAAGCTGCTTTTTGACTGCACGGTTGGTTTTTCCTACGTTTTCCTCTCAACCGGCTTATGGGGATTTTTTCATACAATGAACCTGTATATCCCCGTCTTTATTTTCCTGTATGAAAAGGACAAGCGCGAAAGGGAAGCCGGGAAGCTTGTTGGAAATTAATCATTCGCATATAAAATAATTTGGTTGTAAGATTAGCAAATAATTTCAGGGTAACGAAAAGGAAGGAGAACATCTCTTACACAGAAGCTCTCCAAAGAACCAATTACCTGACACAGAATGCAAAGATCCTGGCCTGGGGGCTATTTCTGTTTTTCTTCATTGAAAATGGTACGCTGGGGTTGGTACCCCGGCAGTTCTATTTCATATACAGGAATATGCGAATATCCGATTTCCTGCTTTACGGTTTAACCCTATACTCTTTATACAATATTAAAGAATACCTGCATTTATATAAAAGCAAAGCCTTCCTTATCCCAAAGCTGCTTTTGGGATATTTTCTGTTCCAGTTCATTCTTAGCTTTCTGCAGTATGACTATAACCTGTTTGAGTTTTTCTTCAGGCTGAAGGGGCTATGGATGTGTTTCCTTGTCTTTCCATTCCTGCTGCTGTTGAAGAGAAACGGGCTGGGATACCTATTCAAGCTTATGCTGCCGGTCGCGGTTGTTTCAAACATCCTTTATATAATGAGCGCACTGACAGGCATAGCGTTTCTCCCCGATATAGGTATTGCCGAACAGAATTTGCCCGGCGGCCTGAAGGTTTTCCGGGTATATGGCGGCACTTTTTACGGAGAACTGTTTTTCCTTGGTTTTATTTATACCTGGATGACCAAAAAATTCAGGGTTTACCAGCTTTTTCTGGCAATACTGTTTATTGTTCCTCATATACTTGCATTCGGCAGATCCGCATGGATATACTTTTCATTCACGGTTGTGGTAATGCTGGTGTGGTACGCAATGAAACAGAAAGAGTTCCGTGCGGTTCTAAGACAGATTGTTATTGTCGCGATCCTCGGGAGCGGACTTATCTATGGTTTCATAAAATTTGTGCCGCAGTCTGATTACCTTATATCTGCAATTGATGCCCGTGTATCACAGGGGCAGGAAGACCTTAAATACAAGGAAGGAACTTACGGTTCCAGGCTTGCGAATATCGCAGCAATGATCACCCTCTGGGAAAACAACAATATTTTCATCGGCATAGGTATGCATCCGCTTTGGGTGGTTAGCCCGGTCACCGCCGAAGAGAGCATTTACGCCTGGGGATTTTCTGATGTTGGATGGGCATCAGTATTGGTGGCGTACGGGCTGGTGGGCTTTATACTGGCAATACTTTTCCAGGTTTACTATTTCGTTACGTCTATCCGGATTGTAAAGAACACTACTAAATACGACCTGCTGATTTTCCTGGTTCTTGTTTTCATCTCGAAGCTGTTTTATGACAGCGTAATAAACTATTCTTACATGGGGCTTACAGTAGGATTGTGGGGATTCTGGTCAACATCTATATCAATTGCTGCGCTTGTTTACAAATACGAAAACCCGGACGAAGAGTTTAAATTCTAAGCGTCACTTTAAATAAAGAAAACAAAAAAGCCGTCATACTGAATATGACGGCTTTTGTTCTTACGTGTTAATGATCTTTATCTTGTTACCCTTAAGTTTACTGAAGGCAGGTTCTGTCTCTGTGTAAACATGTTATCGCGGCGGTTACAGCCAACGCTGGTAACAATTAAATTCTGGTAATACAGCTTCAGCACAAACGGCGCTATATTGGCCGCACGGAATTCGGGTTCAAGAGTTACGAATACTTCATGGTTTCCATCCAGCATCGAAGCGAAATTGGTGCAGCCGGTTATATCCCAATCCTGCCCGGGTACGTTATATCCTGTTCCCAGGGTATCGGCGCAGGAGCCCGCCCAGTCTGAATCAACTGTATCTGCCCTGTAAAAAGTGCCCGTTGTAAAATACTCGTTGGTAGTTTTATTCCTTACCCAGCCCCTGTACTGCCATCCCCAACCGGGTTTAAGCGCATTACCTGATGGCCAGGAAACCGCACCGTCCTGGTCGCCGAACCAAACGCCCTTTGCGCAATTGCTTCCCGTTGGTGAATTGATTATATAAAATACTGAATTCGGAACAGATATAGATGCTCCCGAGCTGCCTAAGGCGGCTGTATCGCTCATTCTCATTGCGGAAGTCACTGAATCCGCAAGAACGTTTATCGGGGCAGCAACTATCCTGGTTGGTCCGGGCTGGCCAACTACACCTATATCGATACTGATTATTGCGTACAATGCCCTTGCAAGATCAAGGGTATCATTCGGATTCATAGCAAGTGTAATTGGATTTCCGTCCTGGTCAACTGTGGTTCCGTTCGAAAGCACATTAAATCTGCCCAAATGAGAAAACCTCGGAGTTCCCAAAGTATCTGTAAGAATGATCCACAGATTATACATCCCGTCATTTGCCGGGTCAAGAGTAGGAAGTTTGGGCTCCTGCATCAGTACAACCTGTCCCGCTTTAATTTCTACAGGAAGAGTTCCTGCATCGTCACAGCCGTAGTAAAACACGCTACATGTAATAACTATTAACGCTAATAAGAAGTATGTTTTTTTCATTGAATATTGGCTAAATTGAATTATAAATCTAAAAACCAATCATTTCAACTGCAAGTCTTTTTTAATACCCTAAAAACGGGACTTTTAAATGCAACATGCCGATTCCATGATTTTTTTTACTATCTATAAATCAACAGGTAAGCTATATTTGGAAATTAAATTTGCCGATTAGAAAAGATACCTATTAAGTACAAAGATTTGATTAGTGGCTGAAATCCCAAATACTGCTTTTGTAATGCTGAGCACAGGGGCATTTGGCGGCGCTGAAAAGCGATTCCTCAATCTAAGCTCATATTTATCCCATAAATACCCGGGAGCAGTCAGGCTTTTTATAAACCCGCTGATGGAAAGCCATATACGGCGAATCTTCCCTGATCGCTCTTTTGAAAATATCGATATTATCGGAAACAATAGCAAAACATCCGAAAATCCCGCTGTTTCAAGTAGTCCTGTTTCATACAACGATAATTCCCCGGACCCGCTTGATGTTGATAGCAGAACATCCGCCGCGAGGAAATACTATTGGTACTATAAGAATAAATTCAGGCAGAAAAAGCTGTTCAAAAGCATTGAAACCCTTGTCAATAAAAACGAAACAAAAGTGCTGATAGGGATTTTTGCAGGCGGGCCGCCGCTGGTTTTCTATTTTGAAAAAGCCGTAAGGCCCGCTATAATATTTTCCGATATGGATAGCTGGTTCACCGATGTGATTACTGATACTCAGAAGCTCTGGTACAGAAAGTATTATTCTTTTAATGATATTCTCGAAAAAGCCGATGCTGTGGATTTCCTGAGTCCCTACATTGCCGAAGGCGTAAAACAGCGCGGCGTAAAAGTTTCCGAAGTTAAAATTAACATTGCGCCGTCATCGTTCATAGACTATTCAAAATGTTTTACGGGAAGCAAAGAAAAATTCCAGATCACGTTTGCTGGAAGGCTTGAGCCTGATAAAAATCCATTGCTCTACCTCGAAGCCGCATCTGTAATTCTGAAAAAATTCCCTGATGTAAGATTTCATATACTTGGCGAAGGCAGTCTGGTTAGCGCAGTAAATGACTTCATAACAGCTAATGGATTGAAGGAGAAAATTTACTTTACATTCCATAAAAATCCGCCGGACATTTTTGCCGATACATCGGTGTTTGTTTCGCTGCAGTCAGGGACAAATTACCCTTCGCAAAGTGTGATAGAAGCCATGGCATGCGGAAATGCGGTAATAGCGAGCAATACAGGTGATACAGGCCTTTTGATAAACAGCTCAAACGGCCTGCTTACAGAGCTATCTGTTGATGCCGTTGTATCGGCAATGGAAAAGCTAATATCGGACCGCACTCTCACGCGAAGGCTTGGCGAGGCAGGCAGGGATTTTGTTTTGAAGAATCATACTACCGAAAATGTGGCTGCTTATTATACCGGCCTGATCAGAAAAGTCTATTCCGAACATAACCGATTAACTGGCTGATGGCAAAACGAACCGCGATCATTTTGGTAATGTTCCGCCAGAAGCACAACCTTAAGCTGCTTTACAATTCATTGCACACGCAGAGTTATAAAGATTTCCGCGTCTATTTTGTGGATAACAATCCGGATGATGCTGACAGGCTGTTATCAGAAGAGCTGAACCGCAAGCTGGGTCTGGATATCGAATACATTGCCGCAGGCGGCAATACAGGCTTCGCCGGTGGAAATAATATCGGCGCCCGGAAAGCATTTTCCGATGGCTGTGAATTTATCCTGTTCCTGAACAATGATACCGAGCTTGAAAAAAACTGTCTGCGGGAGTTGATAAATGCCATCGGTCTCACTCCGGAAACAGCGGTGTCCTCCCCGCTGATTCTGTATTACACTGCTGATAAAAAGAATCCCCGCATCCAGGAATACGGCGCGAAGGCGGATTTCAGCTCTTACAGCATTGCGAAATATTATGAGGGCAAAATGCTTTCTGAAGCTGAAAAGGATATGCCTGTTAGTATGAATGTTGATCTTGTCAGCGGGGCTGCAATGCTGGTAAAGACTGAAGCCCTGAAAAAAACCGGACTGTGGGAAGAACAGTATTTTGCTTACGGCGATGAAATTGATCTCGCTGCCAGACTTAAAAATGCGGGATTCACTTCGGTAGTAACTAAAAAAGCTGTGCTGTGGCATAACCATAAGTGGATTAAAGAAAACAAACAGGGTTTCTATTTTGAATACTATCTCATTCAGCGCAATAAATACCTGTACTTCAGAAAACACAAACTGTATTTTAGTATGTTTGCTTCTTATGTGACCGATATTCTGAAATTCCCTGTAAGGCTGCTTTGGTTTATGAAGGTCTGTGATGCAAAGCTGGGATACTATTACCTCAAGGGAACCTATGCCGGGCTGCTTGGCCATAAAGGCAAGCCTAATCTCAGCTTCATGAAATGAACAACATAAAAAGATATCAGGAAAATTCAGGAATTATATATGAACCAACCTACAAAACCGTTTTTATTCCCAAAGCTTCTCGGCGCGGGAGAGTTCACTCTTAAACCCGAAAAGCTGACTGCGCTTCAGATCTCCGTTTTCGCTGCGGCAGTTATACTCTCGATAGCGGCCAAAATATATCTTATCCCGTTTAATATGATGGATATGGGCGACTCCGCCACGCGCGTTTGGAACGCTTTATGGTGGGCGCAAAAACCGTTCTTTATCATGCCTGAATCAGGTCACCCGTTCTGGTTCTACTTCATGGGGCCAATAATCAAGATGACCGGTGAGATATATTTCACTCCCGCTATTACTATGATAGCGGTGATGACCATCGGCTGCATTTATATTTTCAAGATTACCTTAATGCTTACCGATTTCAAAACTGCCCTGCTCTCCTTTTTGATCGTAACCCTTAACCCTGTTATATTCCGCCTGAACTTTGAGCCATACGCGCAGCAGACATATCTTGCGGCTGTTTGCATCATGGTTTATTATCTCATCAAAGCGCTTTATACGGATAAAAGCGTAATGTATTTTATAACCGCCGGATTCTTTTCATTCATCGCTTTAGCTTCCCGCCCCGAAGCCATATTTGTGCTTGTGCCCTTCTGTCTGCTTGTATTCTTAACGCGCCGCAGGGGTGGCAGCTACTACATTATATTGACCCTGCTCTTCCAGGCAGCCTGGATAGTTATAAGCTACACCGCTTACGGTGAACCGTTCAAAACTATCAATTCCGCTGATCAATATACCGACTCTATCAATATTCAGGGCTTTAATGCCGGCTTACGGCTAAAAGGATTTTTCCTGCCATTCTACTTCCTTGTCTTCGGTCTCACGATATTACTATTCTGGTATTTCATTAAGGGCTTCATATATTTCTACAAACAAAGGCCTAAGCTGCTTCTGCTCACTTTATTGATACCGATCTTAGCCCCCTCGTTAATTAACGGCGCAGCGGGCGCGAAATCAACAATCTACCACACTACTCATTATATTTACCTCGTATTTTTCTTTGCCCCTGTGTTTGCCGCGGCGGGGCTTAACATGCAGCTTACAATAATTCGCTCGGGCGTACTGCAATCTGCAATTGCGGCAGTTGTGATATTTTCCTGCATACCGCTTTCTTACATAAAAGAAATGGTACCTGAAAAATACAACAAACTCTTCCCAAAGGTTATAGAGTTTATCGTAACCGCCGATGAGCCCGAAGAAACGGCAAAGCTTCTTGGCTTCATCGATAACAACATACACAAATACCCATCGCTTATTTTTGATGCGGATGATAATGCTTCCAGCATTCTGTATGTGCCATACCGCACAAGGCTTGCCCCGCCGGAAAAAATACTTATCAGCAGTTACAATGTGCCGGTTGATAAAGAAGGCCTCTCTGCGGAAATAAAATCATTCATGAAACGGAATCCCTCGGGTATAATAATGTACAGGAAGAATCCTACTTTGATGAATACAATATTCACCGGGCTTACAGCCCCGCGCGCTTATGTGCGCAATGACCTGAAGAAGGCGATGGAAACCGATAAATGGATCGTATGGGTATATGAGCCTGTTCAGGAAATCAAATAACCGGAAATTCATTGGCCTTTAAAGATCAGGTTATAACAAATCCTGTTACAGGTGAAGTTATTTGTTTTACTGAAACAGCGGCTATGACAGGCGGTAAGCTGCTGAAATTTCATTTAACGCTGGCCGCCGGAAGCGCTGTGCCTATGAAACATATTCATACCGAACAGGATGAGATATTTGAAGTATTATCCGGCTGCGTTAATGTTGAATACGGCAGAAGGAAGGTTGTACTTAGACCGGGTGAAAAAGCAATCATGCCGAAAGGAATCGCCCACAGGTGGTGGAACAATACCGATACAGAATCAAAGCTTCATGTAAGTTTCACTCCTGCAGCAAATACAGAAGATTTTTTTGTAGAAATGTTCGCGCTCGCTTCCGCGGGCAGGTCACGTCCAAACGGCTCTCCAACATTTCTGCAGGCATTACGTTTATGCAGGAAGTACAACATATATCATCCGCGGATACCAATCTTTCTTCAGAAAACGGTTTCACGTTTTGTCAATATCTTCTCTTAAGCAAGCCTTTTCTGCGGGAAATCATTTATATTCAGTGTCTTGCTGCGGTCTTAAACGGAACATTCGTGCGGGAAGCTGACTATAATCATGTAATACGATCGGGTTCTGTAAACAAATCCGCTGAATTTCAAAACTAAATCCGCCCCGTTGAAAAAAAGTAATATTCACATCAGCACAGCTTCCATGCTCACGATACTTGCAGCTGCAATTGTAGTATCTGCTCTCTCCTTCGTTTTGATAGATAAACCGATTCAAGCGGATAACTTCGTGGGTGCCGTACCGCTTAATTCATATCCCGATGGCCTTGACTGGCTCAGAAGATTACTGATTTACCCCGGACTGGTGCTGTTTTGCTTTTCGTTCATAATTTTCCTTAAATCTGTTCTGGGAAAGAACGCAGGGGTTCCGGATAAAATACTTAACTATACAGTTTTGCTTCTAACTTTTTGCCTTGGGTGGGTTTGCATTCCTTACTGGGCAAATGGCTTGCATCATATATTCTGGTCCGGAACAACTTCGCTGTATGACCCGAAATCACTTCTGCCATACTCTGATATTTCTGTTGTGTGGAATTCCGGGGTTATGTTGTTTTACTTGCTGGCGTTTGTATTGATAATTGTTCCCTTAATTTTTGCTGTAATCGATATCCGCAAACACGGCTTCGGCAGAAAATATTTATACGCTGCGGCAGTTTACCTGCTTATCTTTGCCGCTTTTCAGTTTGCGCCCAATTATCTGTACTGGTTTTTGGATTAAAAAGCGATGGGGGCGGATAGCAGAAAACTATCCGCCTTTTTAGCTTTGAGTATTCCTGTATTACTCTTTATATAATATGATCTTCTTCCGGCATATTTTTTCATCCTAGTGAGCTATTGCTGCAACCAGGCTATTATTGATAAACATTACATCATCAATATCTGCAACAGTACCGGTATTTATTTCTTTCCATGTTTCACCCAAATCTGTTGATTTAACCATGGACCCTTTGTATCCCGCCCCGATCACGGCTCCAGAATAAGATATTGCGAATACCTGTGGAGTATAACTGTTTGCTGTAGGAATATCTTTCATCTCCCATGTACCACCAAGATCTGTTGATTTAAGGAATTTACCCCGCGTAGCTGTATTTGTTATTACAGTTTGCCATTCCGGGTTAACCGCCGCCGAGAATATTCTATCGGTTACCGGAAGGATTACCTTGTTCCAGTTTTCTCCATAGCTAGTTGAACGAAGCATCAATCCGTTTGAGCCATAAGCAATTATTATGTTCCCCCTTAAAAAACTTATGCCGCCAAAATCATCTTCGTTGGTCGCGTCGGCTGATTTTATTAACCAGTTGCTTCCGCCATTAGTGGTAATGTACACATTCTTTGGATCTCCAATTGAACAGGCTGCCTGGAAAAGAGTAAGCGCAGGGTTAACATCAATGTAAGAAATATACAATGTGCCGGTTGATTTAGTTACCCATGTTTCTCCTCCATCGGAGGATTCAGCATGGCTCTTGTCTCCGTTCGTTAGAACGATCCTTCCCTCCGGCGCAGAAAATCCGGCTCCACAGAAGTCCAGTTCCGAAAACGGGTTCCTGGTCATAAAGGTACTTCCAAGGTTTGTTGTACTCAATATCGCACCGCTATTTCCGGAGGCTATGATTCTGTACCCGGAATTGCTGTAAGAATAACTTAAGTTTCTTAACACCTTGCCGGTGCTTGTTTCGTTAATTGTCCAGGTTTCCCCGGCATCCGTGCTGATTAGCAATAATGAATTTGAGGCAGGGGTGGAAACATTCTGTACCAGGGACTCATTATCGCAGAAACATCCGTTAAACGCTGAAGATAGAAGCAGTAAGATCAAGAGAGAATTTTTTATTAAATTAACATTCCTTGATATTCTCATTTTAGCACAACCATTTTCCTTTCTATTGAACGGTTTTCAAATTCCATTTTACAAAAGTAAACACCGCTTGGAATACCTTCGGCAAACCATGTAATGCTCCCTTCACCCGCCGGTTGATTACCTTCAAGCAAAGTAGCGGTTAGTTTCCCTTCCGTGCTGTAAACAGAGATCTTCACATAACCTTTTTTGAGCAGTGAGTATTTTATTATTGTCTCCGGGTTGAATGGATTCGGATAATTTTGCCCGAGCGAAAATGTTAAATGCTCTGCGTTATTATATATGCCGCTTGTCGAAGGACGTATCCGGTACAGTACCCCGGTACTTATCCCCAGCGCATAAATGAAGCCATCGGTCCCCTGCTGGAGGCAGGTTATTGAGCGCAGATCAATCAGCTGGCTCTTGCTGATAATTGTATCATAATATGGCGCATTGCCAAGCTCACACTGATATATATATCCGTTAACGTGTGTGTTGCTGGAAGCAGCTATCAGCTTATTCTGCAAGCCGGGCATTACACTGCTGTTATATATCAATATCCCGGTTAGTGCCGGAAGCAGCGGTCCTGCAAATACTGTCATAGGCTGCCTGTATAACGGGTTATACGGTGAGCAGTTTCCCGAACACACCGGCCAGCCGTAATTTTTTCCACGGGTTATAAAATTTATCTCATCAAAATCAGATGGTCCGTTTTCAGTTGCGTAAAGCGAATCGTTTACGCCGCTGAAAGTAAAATCAAAACTGTTACGCAGACCGTAAACCCATATCCGGTCATCGTTGCCTGAAGCCGGATTGCCGTCATCGTAGAACGGATTATCTGCAGGAATGGTGCCATTGGAATTTATCCGCAATATTTTGCCTTTGGGATTCGTAAGAAGCTGCGCGTTTGACGAAACCCCGTTTTCGCCAATGCTGATATAAAGCTTGCCGTCCTTTCCGAAACGAATATTACCGCCAACATGATTGGTTACCGAGGTTGTTAAAAGATAGTCGAAGATCAACACCGGATTCGTTCCGGAATTATTATTCTCGGTAAATCTCACTACTCTAAGATGGTGATCTGTTTGCGAATTTGGCGGATTGGAGTGTACGTAATAAATATATACATAATGGTTGGCAGCAAACAATGGGTCAAGAGTAATACCAAGCACGCCCTGTTCTGCCTGACTGTTCAGGCTATCGGTAAAATTCCAGAACTCAGAAACAAAAGTATTGCTCTGTGTGTAAATTTTTGCCCCGCTGCCTTTTTGAGTAATGATAACATTCCCATTTGGCAAAAATGAAAATGCAACCGGAAGGGTTAAGCCTGTTACAACATTTTCTGCTACATACTGCTGCGAAAAAAGCGCGTGTGAGAAAAAGGCTGTCAATAAAATGAAAGTCGTAGTTAAAAATCTATTCATATGTCTGCTCCCGAAAATATTATGAATTCTGTTTTTTTGAATGTAAATTTATCAGCAAATGAACGGCAATTCAAAGATTTTATAGTTAATTTGCAGGGTAAGCAGGAGAGCAGTTATTTGGAAAGTTCATCATTTTTAACATTTGTCAAGATATTTTGCAGGGTAATATGAAGGAATTGTATCTAATTAAATTACTTAAGACCTTTTCTTCCGATGAAATTAGGAGTTTTGGCAAATTTATTGCTTCGCCTTACTATAATACTGGCCATAAGGTAGGTTCTGCGCAGCTCGTAAAATTTTATGAGATATTGCGCTCCTGTTATCCCGGGTTTAACTCTCCTCATCTTGCGAAGCACGATCTTTACGGAAAGCTTTTTTCTTCCCCGCTGTATGATGACCGTCAGATGAGAAATATCATCTCGGTTTTTACCCGGCTTGCTGAAAAGTTCATTTCCGTTCATCACTCAGACCCGTTTGAAAATAAACGTGTACTGATGGAAACACTCAGCCTGCGCGGACTGGATGCTGCGTACAATAAACATTATACCGCAATGATGAAGGTAATAGACCGGCAGAAATTGCTGCAGGAGAACTATTACCGAAGCCATGTAATGAATATACTCGACGTAACATTTGCAACATACCGCCAGAAAGAGATCAGATACAACAGGCTTACTGCAGGTTTTGTTAAATACTTCACTCTTAATATTCTGGATATATATATAAAACTTGCGATCGACAGCAGGATCAGGAACAGAAAGTATGACTTTATCCTGCTTGAAGAAATTACATGGCTGATAAACAGCTCGCCGGAATTATTCAATGATGAACCGCTGATAATGCTTTACTTCAGCGAGCTGATGCTTGCGCTGAATGAAAACGAGGAGTCTTATTATAAGCTGGTGGAGTATAAAAATACAATGATAGATGACCTTGACCCCATTGAACTGTTCAATGTCTATATACTTATGGGAAACTTCTGCATCTTTATGCAAGATAGGGGCCATAAAAGCTTTTATGATGAAAAGTTCAGGCTTGATAAAGAGTTTGTGGCACGAAATGTATTCGGTATAGTTCAGTTCATTCAGTACCAGGTATTCATAGCAGTCTTCGTAAACGCGGTTTCGGTTAATGAGCATGCGTGGGCACTTGAGTTCCTTGAGCTCAACGAGCAAAGGCTTGATCCGGCGGCTAAAAAATACACATTAAATTACTGTATGGCGGAGTATCATTTTTCAATGGGTAACTACAGTGAAGCCCTGGGGCAGCTTTCAAAAGCAAACTTTGAGTTCAGCCAGCTTAAACAGCTTGAAAAAAATCTCAAGCTTAAAATGTACTTCGAGTCTAGGTCGTATGAAAGCGCATTCAGCTTGCTTGATGCGTCAAAAAAGCAGCTTGCTCATGAAAAAGAAATGTCGCCCAGGATCAAAGAGCTTCATTTAAAGTTTTTGAAATATTACGAAATACTGCTGAAGACCATGACTTCCGAAAGGGGGCCGGACGCTGCCGCAGAACTGCAAAACACCATCAGGAATGAAGAGAATTTTTCAAACAAGCAGTGGCTTTTAAACAAGCTGGAATAACTGCCAGTTCAAAAAATACCGAAATCTCGCTTCGCTGTCATTTCCCCATTAACAATAATTGCAATTGTGTGCTTACCTTTAAAATGTTTTCTTGTTGTCAGATCCTTAAGGGAATGTTTGCGGTTGAAGATGTATTTTTTCCCCTTCTCAAACTTACCTTCGGTTATCTTAAATATTTTTCTGCTCACCTTGCCTGTTGATGTAAGGAAATCGATAGTGTATTCGATCCTGATATTACCGTTACCCGGTTCAACCGGAAACAATTCGAATGAAAACTCAAACTTATCACCCAGCTTGATCTTTTCAGCACTCAACCTTAAATTCTTAACTTTTATTCCATCCGCGCCGTGCCAGCCGAACAGCTTGAGTGCAGTTTTGTTTCCTTTCTTCAGCAAGCCCCGCATGCCGTGTTTAACGATCCAGTTTGTATTTTTATTCTTCCCGAACCACTTCGCCGCAGTCTTTAGCGCGATCTCCGGGTTATCCTTCGAAATATCGTTCAGGTTATTGGCAACGCTTTTTCTCACGTATTCCGATTCATCATTTTTCAAAACTTCCAGTATTTTCAGCACCGGAGCGGGATTTTTCTTGAATTCCGGCAATGCAATAGCCCACGGCAGCCTCGGGCGGGAGCCTTCGCTTGCAAGCCTTCGCACGTGGTGATCCTTATGCCCCGCCCATTTCAGCATTTGCGGCATAAATATGCCGGGGTATTTTATGATAAAAGGCCGCACGGCAAACTCGCTGCTGCCATGCTGCGTAAACAGCTCCAGCGCTTTCATCGAGAGCTTCGGGCTATCGAGTCCATATACTTCAACATAATCCGGGAAGATCATCGATAGAAATCCCCTGAACTCTTTTACAGCCTTCATCAGTACTTTGATATTCTCTTCATATCCGCCCGGCAGTGTTTTGTGCAGGCAGTGGGAAATATGCCTCATTCTCTGCTTAAGTTCTTTTTGCTCCCACTCGCTATCGAACAGAAGGCCCAGGAATTTCTTCCTGCTGAAGCGAGGTTCATTCGCGGCAAACACATCTGCGAATTTGTTCATATAAGCTTTGCTGTACATATTTTTGAGCGGTTCAGCCATAACTCTTATTTTTGCTGTTTATTTGATTTCGGAAATCTGCGGAAATTAATATCTTACAATTTATTTACCGCATTATTAACTTTGCAGAATTGTAAAATTAAAGGTTAATTCTGAGAAATTTAATGAAAAAAACTCCGCTTCTTTTACTGTTCCTGCTGTTTGTTCCTATCCGGCTGCTTTCTGCAGATGATACTTGCAAAGTAGGCATTTATTTCAATTCGCTCACTGATTTCAATATCAGCGACCAGAGCTTTTCTGCTGATTTCTGGATGTGGTTCAACTATAGCGATGACAGTCTGCAGTTCAATGATGCTTTGGAAGTTACCAATTCAAAATCTTCGTCCTTTTCCAATTACGCTAAGATGAAAAAAGACGGCATCAATTGGGATATGATGAAATTCAATTCTGTTGTGTTTAAGGAATGGGATGTTTCGGCATTTCCATTTGATAAACAGAAGCTGACCCTGCATATCGATCACACTATATATGATACTAAAAAACTCGCATTTATCACAGATGCTGGAAATTCAGCCATCGATTCCAACCTGGTGCTCAGCAACTGGAAAATTGATTCATTGGCATTTTATGTAAATAACCAGACATACAACACAACATTCGGCGACCCGGTTATAAAGGGTTCAAGCACCTATCCCTCTGTAACAGCGGATATTTATATCACGCGCGAAAATTCCTGGAATACACTTTTTAAAATGCTCACCGGCGTTTATGTGGCATTTTCAATCGTACTGCTAGCATTCTTCGTTAAGCCATCCGATAGGCTCGGACTCTGTGTTGGCGGCTTGTTTGCTGCAGTAGGTAATAAATATATTATAGAATCTGCAGTGCCTTCAACGGTTTCTAATACGCTGTTCGATAACATTCACAACATCACCTTTATCGCGATATTTGTGGTGCTTGTGGTGGCGGTCATTTCGTTTAAATGGAACGAAACCGAAAAACCCGTTTACATTGAAAAAGCGAAGAAACTTGATAAGATCAGCTTCTATTCTGTTGTTGCTTTATATGCTATATTGAATATCTTCTTAATAATGAGAGCCGCAAGTTAGGGTTTAATTTTATGGCGCAAAACGGTGGTCCCGATAAAAATACTATATACCCGCTCGAAGGTTATGAGCGGCTATGCTTCCTGAAGAACATAATCAAAAACCCCAACATAATTGTAGGGGATTATACCTATTACGATGATTTTGAGGATGTTCACAACTTTGAAAAGAATGTAAAATATCATTTCGATTTCACCGGCGATAAGCTCATCATAGGTAAATTCTGTATGATTGCCTCCGGTGTTAAGTTCATAATGAATGGAGCGAACCATCTTTCTGATTCGGTCTCTGCTTACCCGTTCGCAATATTCGGCAACGGCTGGGAGCGCGCCATGGAAGGGCGCAGCTACCCTAATAAGGGAGATCTTGTGATTGGCAACGATGTGTGGATAGGATACAACGCAACCCTGATGGCAGGCATAACCGTACATGACGGTGCTATTATAGCTGCAAATTCCACAGTTACAAAAGATGTTGAGCCTTACGCCATTGTCGGGGGAAATCCAGCAGCGGTGATACGAAAAAGGTTTTCGGTTGAGAAAATACGCGAGCTTCTGGCTATTAAATGGTGGGATTGGGATATAGAGAAGATAACGCGCAATGTTCACAACCTGACGGGGAATGATATTTCAAAGCTGAAATAGAGCCTGCCGCCGGATCACTTACCAAAGAAAGCTTTTATCTCATTGGTTAAACGTTTAGCATCAACTTTTTCTATGGCGTGACCGGTATTGGGAAATACTAATAGTGATGAATTGTTTATTACCCGGTAAGCAGCAATTGTTTCTTCAAGGGTTACCATTTTATCCCGATCTCCGATGCTTACAAGTACATCGTTTTTAACCCGCGCCAGCATTTCAGTGTTTAGCAGATTCTTTCTGCCGAGCCGTGTCATCATTTCCCGGGTCATTCCGAGCAGTGCCTCCCACTTGCTGCCATGTCTTGCAGCAAGCTCTTCAGCAAATGCCGGCACCTTCTGCATGATCTTATCGGCATCAAGCATTTTTGCTTCGCGGGCGGCAATCTCTTCAGTCCACTCAAACTTTGTTGCAAGCGTAAAAATACGTCCTGCATTTATCAAACCTGCGGCAGAAGCATACAGCGCAGCATACCCGCCCATGCTGTAACCGAATATATCAGCTCCTGCCAGTCCATTAGCTCGCATGTAAACAGAAATTTCCTGAGCGAATGTTTCAATGGAGAATAGCTCTTCCGGCAGCGGATTTGAGCCATGCCCCGCGAAATCAAAAGTAAACACATCATAGCTCCCTGCCAGCATTCCGGCGATCTCCGCGAATTGGCTCTTTGAACCAAGTGCTCCGTGCAGCAATAAAATTGGTTTCATGCGTAATAATTTAGATATTGAAGAACTTTTCTAATACATAAAGCCAATGAAGCATCCACACAGTGGATGCACTCCAAAGAAGAAGGTCATACAAAAATACCTATAAATGGTATTGTACGAAAAGGTTTTATCTCAGCAGTTTTGAATAAATTTCTTTCAGCTTCATGTAATTCTTATCCCAGTTTGCTCTTTCGGCAGCTATAAAGGTGTTCCTTTCGCCATGTGATTTTACTAGCTCCGGCGAGCTGTAATATTTTTCCATGGCTTCGGCAAGCGAACGGGAATCACCTCTTACGGCCATAATACCGTTTTCTTCTGTAACCCACTCTTTAATTGCCGGCACATCAGTTACAACAAGCCCTGTTCCGCATGCCATGGATTCAAGCAGCGAGAGTGATGTGCCGTCACTCAGCGAAGGGGAAACATAAATATCAGATGCGCTAAGAAGCAGCGGCAAATCCCTGTTGGGTACCCTGCCCAGTATCCGGATCTTATCATCGAGGCCCTTTTCGGTAATGTACCGCAGGGCTTCGGTTTTGCCCGAGCCTTCGGAAAGCATTAGCATCTCGACATCACTTTTGCCTTCTGAGAACATGGTAAATGCCTCAAGCAAATAAGTTACACCATACACCGGTTCAAAGTGACGGTTGAATAAGATTATGAATTTATCCAAATCAAGGTTAAGCTGCCTGCGGGCTTCGCTTTTCTCTTTCCTGCTGAAAAGCTCAAGATCAATTCCCCAGGGAAAAACCGCAATATCTTCTTCATGCTTACCGTAATCAGTAATGATCTTTTGCTTAACAAACTCCGCATCACACTGTATGTGGTCGCAGCTTTCCATAACCCTGCGCACAAGCCGCCTTTTGAAGTAACTTTTATCAGGCTCAATAAGTATATCAGAGCCCCATGGCATCGAGAGATGCGGATGGAATCCGGAACCTGCTGCGAGGATCCCAACCTGCCAAACGTACCCGCTGTGGATAATATCCGGTTTAAACTCATTTACAACTTTTTTAAAATGACCCTTTTCGCTCAGCAAGGGTAGGGAGCGGAACGCGGGCTTCTTTGATATGATCTGTAAATGGTCAAGCTTATCTATTTCATCAATTATCTCGCCTGAAGCATAGTGCAGGAACAATACCTCGTAATCTTCCACCAGCTTTTTAAGAAAGCGGTAATCGTGTATTCCGCCGTTTGAGCTTACGTAAAGGACCTTCATGCGGCAGCCCCCTGCTGAAACTTATCCAGGGTGAGATATTTATTCCCTGCCTGCATAAAATTCCTTTATTTTCCCCGTAATGAACTTTACTCCCTCATCGGAAAGCTCGTAGTATAAAGGCATTCTCAGAAGCCTGTCGGTGTAACTATCGGAATTCACCAAATCCCTGCCGTCATGCTTTCCTTCGAAGAATGGTGACTTGTGCAGGCTCAGGTAATGGAATGTAGGCAGAATATCTTCCGCCTTCATAAAATTGATCAGCTCCTGCCTCTCCTGCTGGCTGCGGCACAGTATGTAAAACATGTGACCGTTATTTGTAGCGTAGTCCGGTATCACAGGAAGCGTGATGAATCCACTGTCTGCAATTTCCTTCAGTCCCTCATAATATTGCTCCCACAGCGAGATTCTGCGCTTTTGAATTTTATCCAGGTTCTCAAGCTGTGCATAGAGGAATGCGGCAATTATTTCAGATGGAAGAAACGATGAACCGATATCAACCCAGTTATATTTATCAACTTCACCGCGGAAAAATGAAGAACGGTTAGTGCCCTTTTCGCGTATGATCTCGGCGCGTTTTATGAATTGCTCATCATTTATGACAAGCATTCCGCCTTCGCCGGAAATAACATTTTTTGTTTCATGGAAGCTAAACGCAGCCAGGCTGCCGAATGAACCCAGCGGCTTGCCCTTATAATATGAATCAATTGAATGGGCCGCATCTTCAACAACATGCAGCTTATGGCGCGTAGCAATATCCATTATGGCATCCATATCACAGGCTATGCCTGCATAGTGCACCAGCACTATTGCTTTGGTTGCAGGAGTAATAAGGCTTTCTATCAATGCCGGATCAATGTTTGGGTCGCCCTTACCGCTATCAGCAAAAACTATTTTAGCGCCCCGAAGCGCAAACGCATTGGCTGTTGATACAAACGTGAACGAAGGAATTATCACTTCATCCCCGGGCTTGAAATCAAGCAGTATCGCGCACATCTCGAGCGCATCACTGCAGGAAGTTGTAAGCATTACTTTTCTGAAGCCGAAGCGCTCTTCAAAAAGGCTGTGACACAGCCTCGTGAATCGCCCGTCACCTGATATTTTTCCGGATTCAACCGCCTGCACAATGTATTCAATTTCCTTGCCGGTTAAAAACGGCTTATTAAATGGATATTTCATTGTTTAATGCTCCCTTCTCTCCAGCCCCATATGTAATGTGCAGCATCTTTGCCGGTATTAAAAAGCAGGTCCAGTATGCTAACACAATGGTCAAACGGCGGAAACAACTGCGTATATTCGGGGTAGCCTGAGTATTCAAAGAACTCAACCTCGATCTCGTTTTTCGCAAACAGATCAAGATCCATATACGCCTTTGCAGATGGTCCGCTGAAATATTTTTCAGCTCCAAGATCCTTGCATATATTTATCAGCCGCTGGTTCCTTTCATCCGCAAGAACAAACTCTTCCGAGCGTACTATGCGGGTTGTAATGCCTAAATAATCATTGATAGCTTGTATAAAGTGCTGGTTGATACGAGATAGGTTAAGTGAATCACATGATCTGTATAGTTCCTCTACCCATGGCCATACTTCCTTGAAAAAGGGCGACTGTTTGTAGTTCAGCCTGAGGATATCAAGATGGCTTTTCTTCCAGGCCTGGTCTGCCGCCAATGTTTCATTTATTTTCTGGTGAAATTTTCCGCTAACTTCTACCGGCACCGAGAGCCATTTATTGCCCTGTGCGGTTTTAATAATATTGCGGTTTCGCCAATCGCGGCGGGTGTACTGCATATCATCATAGATAACCATAACATCAACCATGTTGATACTATCGAAGTACCCTTTCCAGGGAATATAGTTTGATTGTATTATTGCTGCTTTCTTCTTCAAATAAGTTTACCTGTTTTAATAAGCCGGCATTCACTTTCCTTCGGTGAGCATTCTGTAGGTGTTTTCTAGGATCACGGCGTTTTGGGCATAACCGATGATCAGGCCGTCTTCCCTGATGTGGGAAATCTCATATCCCATACGCAGATGAAGTATTATTGAACGGTTATTCTTCCGGGAAAAATACCCTATCTGCTCTGTGTACCCGTCTTCAAGCGCAGTTTGGCAGAGCTTAATGCTGTGATACTTTGCCAGGTTTTTGCCGCGCATATCTTTTGAAGTAAAAACAATGTGGTGGTTTATCTTCCCTTCTGTGACAGATGCAAAATCAACAAGCTTAAGTTCATCCGCTTCATTTCTTATGCAGAAGCTGTATTTGAACTTATCAGTAAGCGGATTCAGCAGGTAATCATCATCAGCATGCTTCCGCCATCTATATACTTCGTAGTACTCCCCGAACGCGTTGTTTATAAACTCCGAGAATTTGCGCAGATCGCGCTGCATCACCTCAAGGGTTATTAGCTCGATCCTGAGGCCCATTACAGCAAGTCCGTCATCTACAAATTTGTGGTAATTGATGTTATCTTTTTTGTTCATTGATTCATTTGCTTCTGCGTGGCATTGGCGGATGTTTCGGAGCTGCCTATCAGTTTTGATTCCTTAAGCTTCAGGAAGGAGCCCTTAAGAGTACTCATATATATCAAAAATGGCATCAGTATAAAAGGCATTGCCGCTATATAATTCCTTATCTCTTCAATGCTGTGAATGAAAAATATTATCACAATATATGGCAGTATTGTGAAATTTATCATTATTCTCTCTTTTGGTATCCTCTTCCATACCCCGTTGCGGATACTGCCCAGCACAAAGAAGTGAAGCCCCCCAAATACCAGCACAATATTCCTGAGCACCAGGTGAATGGGCATCTCAAATGAATAAGTGTAATTCCTTATGTGGTTCAGCCTGAATGAAAGCCCCGGACTGTTAACAAATACTTCCGAAAGAATGAATTTTACCCCGGCATATATTGCAACCATCGCAATAATGTTGACTATTATTTTACCCTTAAACAGCCGGCGGTAATTATAAAGCACGTACATCGGGATCAAAAACCCTACGGAATCGTGGTTTACGCATCCAAGAAGCAAAACAAAAAGCAGGGGCGTAGTTTTTTCTTTTACTATAAAATAGTAACCCAGCAGTATAAATATCAGCAGGCTGAAATCAACAAAGAAAAGCTGGCCGTTCAGGATCGTATAGTTCCAAAGCATCGGGTAAAGTATGAACGGCGCTATCAGCGCGTTTATACCCCTGTCTTCAAAGAACTCGCCCAGCAGACGGTAGAATACATAGAGTATTATCATTGTCTGCGCCAGTACCAATATGAAATATATGCCGTTATCGGATGTTGGAATGAACAGCTTCAGGAACCCGAATGTGAACGGGACCAGCATCCTGTACTGCAGAACCTTTAACGCGGTAAAATCCAGTACGGGATAAATAGCACTGGAGCTATCGTACGAGTAAAAATCCGCTTTAACAATAAGCTTCTGGTAATAAAGGTAGCAGAACGTAAGCGATAACATGAAGTAATACGTAAGGAAATAAATTTTCTTCCTGTATTTATCAATTAATGAGCTCAAATTCAACCGGGTGTTTTCTCCTTTTTTAAAAAAATATAAAAGTCTGGTTATTCGTATATCTCGTCTATGATATAAAGCTGCCTTCTTCTCACTTCATCAAGCGTGCGCCACAGGTATTCACCTATAATTCCCAGCATAAGCATCTGGAACCCGCTTAGGAACAGCACTATGACCATCAGCGGCGCCCATCCCTGGAACGGGTAGCTGCCGGCGAATTTTGCTATGACGATAACAATTGCATAAACAAATCCGCTCAGCGAAATTATCAGGCCAAGTATCGACATTATCCTTATCGGGAAAAATGAATATCCCAGCACGCCGTCTATCAGGTACTTCAGCTTTTTTGAAAACGTCCATTTTGATTCGCCGATCTCGCGCGCCATTCTTTTATAGGGTATGAATTTAGCGCGGTAACCGGTCCACAATATCTGTCCCTGCCAGAATGCGTTCGCTTCCATGTTATCCAGTATGAGCTTTTTGATCTTGCTGCCTACCAGCAGGAAGTCAAATCCGCCCGGCGGCATATTGCTGAAGCTGAGCTTCCGCATTGCCTTATAAAAGAAGCTAGATGTCTTTCTTCTGAAATATG
Organism: Ignavibacteria bacterium; assembly: GCA_041917655.1. Classification (GTDB taxonomy): domain Bacteria; phylum Bacteroidota; class Ignavibacteria; order Tepidaquicellales; family OLB5; genus OLB5. The sequence continues at coordinate 35,879 of JAYRXC010000029.1, forward strand.
ACTCTTCCCTCTCGGACCGGGTGCAAACTACTATAGGGTAATTTTCTTCGAAATGATATTTCAGCATATCGTTAATAAGCTCCGGCGGGTCCTGCAGGTCTGCGGAAATATTAACAATACACTTCCCCCGTGAATGCGCGTAACCGGCATAAAGCGCGTTCACCTGGCCGAAGTTGCGTGTGAGCTTAATCACCTTAATTGTATCTTTGTAGGCTTCCTTCAGCTCTATAAGCTTTTCCATGGAATTATCGTAAGAGCCGTCATCAACAAAGATCACTTCAAAAACCATTTTGGGGTTGTGCAGAATAACCGCTTCGTGAATTTTCCGGAACGTAGGCCATACATTCTGTTCATTGCAGTAAACAGGAATAATAATCGAACAATCTATATTTGAGGCTGGCTTGCCGAGTTCTGTATTCATTTCTTAAATTTTACTGCCGGGTTTCCGATATAAACTCCGGGTTCTTCAATGTTCTTAACCACAACCGCGCCCATGCCAATTGTTACGTTATCGCATATTTTTATGCCCTGCTTCACAGAAGCATTGGTGCCAACATAAACCTGGCTGCCGATATTGCAGCTTCCGCTGATCTTAACTCCCGGGGCAGTTGTAAAATAATCGCCAATAACACAATCATGCCCAATGGTTGTATGCAAATTCAAATGAGCATGTTTACCGATCCTGATGTTACATGTTACTATAACTCCCGCAGTAATCACTGCGCCCTCAGCTATATCAACCCATTCGGATACCACCGCCGATGTATGCTTCAGCACGGGGAATTCAATTCCCGCCGGCAATGATTCCACCACCACCCTTCGTTTTGCCGGCTCGCCAATGGCTACTGCAACTGAGTGTAAGCCGCTATCCAGATCCGATCTTCTGAGCACATCAATACCCATGATGCTGCTTTCATTGTAATATTCATCATCAACAATGAAAAAAACTTTTCCTGCGGTGTCTTCGCCTCTTGCCCTGAATACATCTGTAATCAAACACAGCACTTCCCTTCCGAAGCCGCCTGTTCCCCAGATGCATATTTTTTTCTGTGAACTCATGCCGCGCAAACTTTGTTAACTGTACTGCAAACCTTTCTGATTTCCGCTGGTGTTATGTGGACCGATAGCGGCAGGCACAATATCCGCTTTGATATATCCAGCGCGTTTTTGCAGCTGGGCTTTCCGCCGAACACTGTTTCAAGGCTTGGACTGAAATACTCGCGCGGAAAAATATTCTGCGCGTTTAATGACTTCATAAGCTGCTTTTTTAGTTTTTCTGTCCGCAATATCACCGGCAGGTATGAGTAATTCTGCCCGGTTGAAAAATGCTGGAAGTCAAAATTATCTGTTTCCTTCAGAAGCTTCATGTATAGATTATATGCCGCCTTCCTTTTGGCAAGTATCTTCGGAAGGTATTTCATGCCGGCAAGTCCAAGCGATGCGCTTAGCTCATTCATTTTACCATTGATGCCAAGAGAGTGAATAACATAATTCTCGTAGCCGAAATTCCTTGCAAGCTTAAGCTTCTTTGCGGTCCGCGGATTATTTGTAAACATTGCGCCGCCTTCTGCTGTATTCAAAAGCTTGGTCGCATGAAAGCTTGTTACCGAAATATCACCGTAACTAAAGAGCGGCCTGCCCCTGTGTTTTATCTCCAATGCGTGGCATGCATCATATATAACCGTAAGCTTGTGCTTCTTTGCTATTTTACTGATGGCTTCGATGTCGCAGGGATTCCCGAACACATGAACCGCCAGTATAGCCTTTGTCTTTCGGGTTATTTTTTTCTCAATTTCCTTCGGGTCGATGTTCAGGGTTTTTGGATCTATATCCGCATATACGGGAACAAACCCTTCCCACATTATAGAGCTTGTTGTCGCAATAAATGAAAAGGGTGTTGTGATAATTTCTCCGCCGGGGGGCAATGTTCTTAATGCAAGCTGCAGCGCAATCGTTGCATTCGCCGTGCAAATTGCGTGTGCCGTTCCCGCGTTAGCCTTCAACTCGTCTTCGAACTGCTTAACGAACCTGCCGTCGTTTGTGAGTACACCGTTCTTCCAGATAAGTTTCAGGTAACGCACGTATTCATCGAGCGGGGGAAGGAAAGATTTCGTAACTAAAAGCGGATTTTTCAATAAATTATGCCTGATTTTGATTCAAATTACTAAAAATGTTAATGATATAAAATACGAGTCCGTTACCCATTACCGCTTTTTTCCCATTACGTAATGCTGCGCCCCCAGCGGAAGCCAGCCTAATCCTTTTTCGATGCCCCTGAACATACCGGCTTTGAACGGGAAGAAAACTATATACTTATCTTCTGCTATATCCAGATTCGCGCCGCGGAAAAGCGATTTAAGCTTTGAGTGAGTGAGCAGTACCGCATCCCTATCGAACTCGCATCTTGCGACTGCGATCCGCGTCAGCGGATTTACTGGGTTGTGCTCAAAAACCGCAGCAACACCGCCCGGCCTCAGCACACGGTTCATTTCACGGGAGAAGTTCTCCCATAAAGCAGGCGGCACGTGATGCATTACATTGATCGCAAAACAGAGGTCAAAGCTGTTATCTTCAAACGGAAGCCTTTCGCCGTCGTACTTGCGGTAATCTACTTCGGGATTATTTAACTTAGCCTTCTGCACAACGCCGTCTTCAACATCCACCCCGTAAAGCTGCCCAATGCTGCCTTTCAGGAATCTATCCACCAGTCCGACGCCGCTGCCGATATCAAGCGCCTTTATTTTTTCCGGCGGACCAATATACCTGCGGGCGATATCCAGAAGCATATCAGCCTTGATCTCAATAAAAAAATCAACATCCTGCCCGATGAAACCTATGGAGTCTTCGATCTCGGCGCGGTATGTTTCTACATAATCATCAAAGCTTACGTCGCTTTGTTTAATATCACCTTGCTTGTTAAAGCTTTCTTTACTTTTTTCTTCTTTATCGTGAAGCAAATATTTACTCCGTTTTCTTTGCGGGCAAAAGCCCAAACCATTTAAAGGTACTTAAATAAATTATAAATAACGAGGTCACCATCGGTATAAGCTCTGTATAAACCCGAACTTCTGTGATATATGTAATGTATATACCGAAAATATAATACGGTACAATTGCCAGATTCATGTATATCATCCTGCGGTCGGGAAACTTTTTCCACGCACCGGTAACAAAGAGCAGAATTACAAAAACGTACAGACCCCCGAAGTTCAGCAGCAAATTCCGAAGCAGAGTTTTATTGCTTAGCAGGTTCTGTACGATATGGATATTCTCATAATAACCGATCTCGAACGGATCGCCCGGGTTGTTCCTGAATATATATCCCAGCAGCAGCTTGTATCCTATGAACAGTACCGAGATCAGCGCAGTTCTTGCAAGAATTTTTTTTGTGAAGAACTCGCGGTAATTGAAGAGCGCGTATGAAAATATCAGGTAACCGATCGTTTCTTTGTTAACCAGGCCAACGATGAATATAAAAAGGAACATCCCAAACTTTTGCCGCGCTATGAAATACAATCCAGCCGTGGTCAGCAGTATTGTTGTAAAATCGTAGTATTGGAAAGAACCATTGAGCAGAATGTAATTCCACAGCATGGTGTACAGAATAGCCGGCGCAAGCCATAGCAAAATTTTCCTGCTGCCAAAATATGCCCACAGCAGCTTATAGAAAACCGTTACGGTCAGAAAAACTATTACAACATTATATGCACTGTACAAATATTTGCCGTATATAACTGCCAGCGGCTTAAAAAAGCCGAACAGAAGCGGCATCAGCAGGCGGAACTGGTACGGCTTGGATGTTTCAAATGTGCCAACGGCATTCAGGCTATTGGGCGCGTTCCAGTCCACCGGCGAAACAATTTTGCGGTGATACAGGTAACAAAATACCGCCGAAAGTCCCAGGTACATAAAAAGGTGCGGCCAGGGGATCTTGTTATTCTCGCCCCGGTAATACTCGCCGTGTATATCATACTTTTGCGGCTGGTACTCTATGTATTGATTGTAATTCAATTCCTGTTTGTTTGGATTCCCCGCTTATAGTCTATCAGGGATTGTAATAAAGCGGTACGCACCAGTGATTGCCCGCCACCCAATCGCTGTTCGGAAGCTCAACATCGTGCTTCAGTATCCTGTGGCACTGCTCTTCGTAAACTTTGCCTGTTGATTTCTCTATCGGGTCGAATACAATATACTTGTAATACCCCGATATCATTCCCTCGGGCAGCTTTAAGCGGTTGCTGTAAATCGAATCAAATTTCTTTGCGTGATCGTTCTTGAAATCAATTATTTCCTTCAGCCTGTCGGTTTCGATTGCGCCGATCGCCGCCTGGAATTCCGTTATCCTGTAATTCAATCCATGCACGGCGTAATCAAACTTGCCGTAGTTGCGGAATTTTTTAGCATGCTCGATAACCTCTTTGTGTTTCGAAACAAGCATTCCGCCCTCGCCTGTGGTAATGGTCTTGGTGGCGTAGAATGAATAAAATCCCGCATCACCCCACTCGCCCGGATTCTTCCCGTTCCACGACGCGCCGTGTGAATGCGCGCAGTCTTCAAGCAGTACGATATTATGCTCTTTGCAATAAGCGGCAATTTTATCTATCTCAAACGCAAGGTGTCCGCCGATATGCACAACCCAAATTGCAGCGGGTTTGTATTTTTCGGCTTTTGTGACCATATCATTATAGCTCATGCAGAGGTCGAACCGGTTGCAGTCAACAAACTGCACTTCGGCGCCCGCCTGCAGCGTTGCCAGGGGAGTTGCCATAAATGTGTTTGAGGGACAAAGCACCGTCTTGCCTTTGACCTTGTAGAAATCCAAAGCGGCAAGCGCTGCCCCTGCCCAGCTTGAAAATGCAACGGACTCCAGGTTATTCACCGCAGCCCATTTATTCTCAAAAAGCTCTGTATAGTAGCCTTCCGTCCATTTATTCGAAGCTACGATTTTATCGAATGCTTCATGCACTTTCGGTAAATCTCTTTTATCAAACCCGATCGAAAAATTCATATTGTTTTTAGTCCCCCTTGAAAAGGGGGAAGATAGTTTCAATTATCGTTAATTGCAGATTGAACCTGAATCATTATCCTTCATTAATCACAAATGGGGATTTTGAGTTAAATACATTTCGCTCCTACGGAGCTCTAAATTTGAGGCGCGTA
>JAYRXC010000030.1:0-47170 GCA_041917655.1 Ignavibacteria bacterium
GAGGGATTCGAACCCCCGACATCTTGTCCCGCAAGCGGGACGCTCTTGAACCGCAGAGCTAACCTTGAGTAAATAAAAAGACGCCCAATCGGCGTCTTTTCTTTTCGTGGGCAGTGAGGGATTCGAACCCCCGACATCTTGCTTGTAAGGCAAGCGCTCTGAACCAGCTGAGCTAACCGCCCCCACTTTTTGGTAAAGTAATACAAAATTACAGGTTTTTTAAATATTTTCAAGTCATTAAAAAATTTACTTATTTTCGCTGAATTTTCTGCTCTCCCTGTACATCATGAATCCACCAAAGAGGAATAAAAATGACGAAAGGTAAAATGTGTATTCAATTTCCAGCAGGCGCATGACTGCGTACCCAAGCGCAGGGGAGAAGAGTCCCCTTACGCCCGTGAGAGTTATATGTACAGCCTGGTAGTTGCTGACCTCATTTTTGGGAGCGTAAAAGATCGAGCTTAGTGCCCATGCAATTGTGACACCGCTCATAGCGAATCCAAAAATAAAAAATGAGATGTAAACCGTAATGTTCATATCCGGTATTATGCCTGCGGATGATAGATAACCGGCAGAGATCATCATCAACGGAAACAAAGCAAGAATGCTGAAAACATACCCGCAAAATTTTGTGGGATTCCCAACGCCGTGATACCTGCCCATAAGCGGTGTGAAAAGTATCAGCGCAGAATGAAAAACGAGGCCCTTCGAAATAGAAATGGGGCCGTAATTCATCTTCAGGTTATCTACAAGGTAAATTGGCAAAACAGGGGAGAGCACCATGAACGCCATCCCGTACAGGAAAAAATAAGCTTCAAACCTTAAGAACGGCCTGTTCTCATTGAATATTCTTATCGTATTCCTTAAAGGCAATACCGCAATATCCTTCAGCAGTATTGCTGAGTAATGTGTTTTACCGGTTCTTGTCCGCCCGTGGTAATCATCCATGCTTAGCGATACCATTTTTGCCAGGGAATAATACACAGCAATACCAAATATACCGGCGACAGGGAAGAGCACTTTGTAGAGCTGCCCGTTAAGATCAAGAAAATACCCCGAAGCTGTTGATACGGCTAAAACAAAAATGGTTTGTATAGAAGTGGCGTAAGAGTAAAGCCTGCTGCGGTTTTCCTGTGTATAGTTATGCTTGAATACGATGTTCCATATTGAGAGCAGCAGCGAATCCAGGTACGCACCTATTGCGATACACATTATGTAATATACAGGATTTTCAAACAGGGGGAGTATGATAAGAAATGATTTTGCGGCAATACCAATGATGAGTATTGTCCGCGCACGGCTTTTGGAGCGGTTTACCAGCTCGCTGCCGTAAATTGAGAAAAGAAATGCTGAGCTTACAAGAAGAGTAAGTATCATTACTTCGAAATCACTGCCGCCGAGTGTCTTTTTTAAGATAACATCCTGCAGCAGGATTATGCCGATGGCGATCCCGTTAAATACCTGTGACAAAATATGTAATGTAAAGGTCTTCTTTTCTAAATTCAGAGCGGCTTCCTGTGTATCTGTCTTCAATTAGTGTCTAATTCAGGAAATTCTTTATGGTTTAAAAGCACTTCGATCTTATCTTTATACTTGTTCTCTAAATGCTTTTTCAGTTTGATCGCGGAATAAACCGAGCGGTGCTGCCCGCCTGTACAACCGAAGCTTATCATAAGGCTGCTGAAATTTCTTTTGATATAGTTATCAATAGCCTTATCACAGATCGAAAATACTTCCTGCAGGAATTCCTGCATAATGTTATCCCTGTCCATGAATCCCGCAACTTCATCATTCGCACCGGTCAAAGCCATGAACTTTTCTTCCCTGCCCGGGTTATAAATAAACCTGCAGTCGAAAACGAATCCGCCGCCGTTGGGGGTATTATCTTTGGGTATTCCGGACTTTTTGTAGCTGAATGAGAATATTTTTACTGTAAGCATTTATCGTATTTTGAGCGGGAGACGGGGATCGCTCCGAAGGAGTCCCTTTGGGAAACCCGCTTTACATCTGGATGAATTAGCATATCTGCCCGAAACTTTGTAAATGTTACACTGAACATTTGAGCGGGAGACGGGGATCGAACCTCCCGCTTATAGCGGGACAGGCACGAGCACATTGTCGTTCAATCACAGTACATGTAATCCCGAAACTTTGAGCGGGAGACGGGGATCGAACCTCCCGCTTTCAGCGGGACAGGCACGAGCACATCAACTCACCATCACAATTAAGTTAATCCTGAAAATTGAGCGGGAGACGGGGATCGAACCCGCGACATTTTGCTTGGGAAGCAAACATTCTACCACTGAATTACTCCCGCTTATGCTGAAAGCCCGTGTTTAAAGGGTTTCACGGGGTTTTCTAAAAAGTCAATTCACAAATAATTCACACGGCTAACGGTATATCTTGAAATCTTTGTCACAAATATAACGAATTTAAGAATTGAATTCTACGTGTATAAGTACAAGGGGTTAATCAATGCACTACGTCCGGCATAAATGCAAGGGGTGTGCTAACGGCATTGTATTTTCACAATACATTGCTTTTGGCATAGGAAACAGGCGGGGTGTCCTGCTATATTTGTGTAACAAAACAAGGGAGCTAACAATGACATTTAACTATGAAAACTTTGAAGCACTGCAAAGAGAAAACAGCAAACTCCAAAAAGAAAACAGCAAACTCCAAAAGGCATTAAATGAGATGCTAACGCTTTTCAACTTCGACAAGTCCGCTCAATTGAGTATAGATGACATTGCAAAAAGTGACTACCTAACCGAACTAAGCAAAGACTACTTTATTCAGCCATTAGGAAATACGGCAATAGTGAGGAGCTTAAACTAATGAACATTGACAAGGAAATAGAAGCACTCAAGCAAAGTTTAGCTGATAAGTACAGAGAATTAGAAATAAAATTGAAACAGGCACAGCAAACAGCTACACACGATCAAAACTAAGTCTAAATAGTGCAATTCTGTTAAAATTTCAAAGCGTTTTTTCGATGTTTTTGCATATTCGTAAAACGGCTAACGGAAACCGCTTTATTTAAAGACTTGTTTGCTCAAGGCGGGTATTCATACGGCTAAAACCGTACAGCGCATTTAAGGGGGGTATTTTTTTACCCCTTGCATTAACGGGAACAATCTTGTATATTCAGATGTTAAAATAAAATAAACACGTCAACGGCTTAGACCAAAGGCATATTTCCCATAAAATGGGGGGTGTGCCTTTTTTCGTTTTATTAACCGCTCTTTTAAATCATTGTTTCTTCAAAGGCAAACATCCATACATATATGAGTTGAGGGTTACCCCCCCCGTGTGTTCGGGTGTGGTGGTGGTGTTAGGGGTGTTTGAGGGTGTGAATTGTGGGTTATTTAAAAAAAGGTCGCTCATTGAAAAAAGCATAGGGGCAAATTTATGCATTGTATATTTTACGTTTCATTACCTATAGATTATGAAGAGAGTGACAAATTGCCGTTTCATTGGTGGCATAAAGTCCCACTAACAAGACAAAAGTCCACACATACAAAAACCATATATTAAAAGCAAGCCAAAAACGCTAATAATATTTGGCACAGTATTTGTACATATATTCTATATGGAATATACGGAATACTCGGAACAGTTGCAAGGTATAAATAAGTGGCTAATTTTTTTTTCGTATCTTTGTAAAGCAAAATAAATAAAATCCTAATATGAAAACCAGACTGTTTAACGTAAGATTGCCGATTGAACTCTTTAACCTGCTTAGCGAGAATAAAAGGGTTAAAGGTATTTCCAAAACTTTTCAAGCTACAGAAGCAATTAAGAACTATTTGAAACAGAACTAAATGAAACCCAAACCGAAACCTTTAACGATACCCAATTCATATATTTTATGGCAAGCTATAGCGACACTGGCAGGTAAGGACGTTAACGAATTGCAATTATCAAAACCTAATGAAGTTATTCAGCCTAAGCACAATTAACCCCGACAGCTTACCTTATAGAGATAGGGATTATTACCTGTACTTCATACATCTAATTGTACGTGAACAATTAAACCGTGATTTAGACCGAAGCGAATACACTTCAATCAGTTCACAGGCAATTGCCGACATCTTACATAAGAAGTATGTTAACGTTCGGGAATACTTAAAGAATACGGGACTTATTGAAAGTGATAATTATTTTGTCATTGGTAGCAAAGACGGGAAAACCGTTAAGGGTAAATGTTACGGGTTTAGAATAGCAGAACATTTCAGACACGGCAAAATAGTGTATATAGAAGCAGGTGAAAAGATTTCAAGCCGTATTCAGGCTATGAGAGTTAAGCAAATAGTTTCGTTGGTTGCAAAGAAAATAGAAACGAATTTAATAGAGCTTGAAACTAACCCCTTAGTATATGGAGCTATTGAACGTGAACACGCTCAAGACTTAATTGACTTACTACAGAACCCCGAAACATTGAAAAGCAGATACCCGCTAAAATATAAAATTGATCCAAACGGCAAACGCTACATTACAGGCAAAGACTATTCCAATCGTATTGAATGCAAGTATGAAAGTGCTATTCATAAAATGAACTCAATAGCAAATAAGGATTTCTATGTTATTGAGGATAGCAAAGCGAAACGAGTACACACTAACCTAACTAATTGCTCTAAAAAGCATAGGCAGTTTTTAAGCGCAAGGGGAAACCCGCTAAGTGAAATAGATTTGCGGAACTCACAGCCGTTTCTTTTATCTGTATTGGCTTATCAGTTCTACGGTGCTAACGTGCCTAAGGATGTAAAAGAATTTCTTGAAATATGTTCGCAGGGTATGTTCTACGAGTTTTTAATGGACAAGATGAACTACACAGGGGACAGGGATAGTTTCAAGGTGGCTACATTCGCAAACATAGTATTTGCCGAAAGCAGATATAAGAAAAGCAGATTTGAATTTGAGAAACTATTTCCTAATGTTTCAAACGTAATAGACCATTATAAAAAAGCAGACTACAGAAACTTAGCTATAGTATTACAGAAATTAGAGCGAAATCTGATAATTGATAAGGCTTGTAATTCAATTCCTAATAACATTTGGTTTAATCCAATTCACGACAGCATACTAACCACGCAGGGAAACGAGGAACTTATTAAAGACATACTACAGGGAACTATAAAAGAGTATTGCGGAGTGATACCGCAAGTTAAAATCAATCAACTATCAATAAACTAAACATGAAAAAAAAGCAAACAATTGAGCAAAGACTGGCTAAACTTGAAAAAGATTTGCCGGAATTGGCAAGGATAATTTTAAAACTAATTGACAAGAAATGAACTCAACAGACATGAAAGCAGACATTAGAGAGTATCTCAGTAAGATGCCGAAAGAACTGAAAGACCGTTACGAATTTGTTCGGTACAAATTTGGCACTAATTGGCGTGATTCGTTTTACAAGCAGTCTCTTGACTATTTGGAAACTAACGAAAAAATCTTAAACCCGAAACCGCTCTTTAATTATGACGGCACGCAAAAACAAAGAGAGCGCATACAACAAGAAGCAAAAGAGCGGGCAGAAAAGCACAAACATTTACAATTAATTAATAAATAAAACATGAACGACAACGAACCGAAATGCACTAACGATTTGCCCGAAGTTGAAATAAGCTGGGCGCAGAAATTTGAGGAAACAGCAGAAACGGGAAAGCAATGGGAAAACCCCTTTCCTAAAAATACAGTAGGCTCTTCAAGTACATCAGACTACAACTTGTGGCAATACGAATACCAGCAAGCCAAAACAAAGTACAGCCGAAAAGTAAATGCAGAAGCGCTCACGGCTCACCATAGGCAGTATGACCGTGAGAACCGATTAATTAGGGCGGTACGAGATTTAAAACAAGACTACTCAAGTCCCGATGAACTTAGAAACGCAAACAAAGAGCTTGAAGCACTAAGCGAAAAAGAAGGCTATACAGTAATTGAAATAGCCTTAGCAATACTTTTCAATTGTCAAAGAATTCGGAATAATTCAGTTTGGGAGGATTAAAAATGAACGAAGCAGAAATAAGAGAAAAGTATAAACACTTTGTAGAGTATTACAGGGCGGAACACAATAGAAACTTAAGAGAGATTGAAGCGGACACGGGCAATATGGGAACGGAGCGTGAAAGACGCAAAGACCATATGAAGCAAAGGATTGAAGCGGAAAATGAACGCTTTGCAAATGTTATGAGGTCACACGAATTAAAAATTGCAGAGCTTGTCAAACACGCAGATTTGCCCGAAGTTGAATATACTTCACAGGGTTTTGGTAAGACACATCCCGAAATTGAAAGAATGACCAACGAGGGTTACGAAGCTATTTCAATCATAGACATAACAGACCCTAAAATAAAAGCTCCACAGACAAAACTTTATAAATTCAAAAAGAAATCATAATGAAACTATACAGAATAACTTACACAAAAGGCGTTGAGGGTATGAGTAGCACAGCCGTTAAAAAATACCCCGCTAAATCACAGTATGAAGCGGAAACAAATTTTAAGAATGATTTTGGCGACAAGCTGAATTCAAACGGCATTGATAAGGTAACGATGATTAACATAGATGAAAGCGAGTTACCTACCTTAACAGATATGGAAATTGCAAGGGCGGGGCAAATGTTCACAAACAGCGAAAACCCTGTACTTGAATATCAGTTGATGAAAACGGGAATTTAATTTGTCATATTTCCTTCTTCTAACCCCGTTTCGTTTTTGGGGGCGGGGTTACTTGCTTTTACAAACTTACAAAAGAAACCCAAAACTATATGAGTGAATTAGATACATATTCAGCACACTATGAAATTTACAGGGTGTTGAAAAGATATAAATCAAAGGTATTAGACATAATGGAATTTTTCAACTCTAACGCTTTTTTCTTGGGTGAGCGAGAGCGTCAACGAATGTATGCTTTATGGAATACCGAAAAATTAAAGATTGAAAATTTAATCACACAATTTGGAGGTTTATCAAATCCCGATGATATAAACAATTTTATTACAAGCAAGTTTTATTTAAGTGTAGGCGATGACTTAGGCATGGGAACTTATAAATACAAAGAATATACCCCCCACAGTACAACAGAAAAAACAAAACAATTTAACGCTTTACAGCCCAAAGAATAAAATGCAATTACACGATTACAGTTATATAAGAGATGTTTACGAAAAAATCAAAAGGCGGAAACAGTACGCTGAAATGAATATGGAATTTTTTAATAGTTATGCATTATTCATTCCCGAACCCGAACGCTTACAAATGTATAGTTTGTGGAATACCGAACGCATAAAGATTGAAACCCTGCTAGATGAGTTTAAAAATGGCAATTGGGGAAACGATTTCGGTTATGATAGTATTTTCGGGCAATGGGCTAGAAATAATTTTATAGACGTCAATAATGCGGACTATGATACAATAAACATAGGCAGTAAAAACAGCCCGAATAGGGTAATGGTTTATAATCCTAGAGCTTGGCGACCTAAATAGATTTAAAAATAAAACAACAAATGAAAAAAATAATATTACTCATACCGTTCATTCTTTTTGCTTGTAACGAAAACCCCGTAAATGATTTAGCGGGTGTTTCTCACAGCACAAACATAGATATTAACTATCTAAACAATGGCAGGGTGTACAATCTCAATACGGGAATTGATAGTGTAAACTATTCAGATAATGAGTTAATCATTTATTCTGAAAGAACATATCAAATTCATAGGGATAACATTATAAATTATAAAATAAAATAAGATGAAAAACAAGATAACTTTAATCATAATTTTTTTAATTGCAGTACTTGTCAATTTGCACGTTTTCACCGATGCATTTAGCGACACGGCAATACCCAAAGTCAGGCTATACGGCACAGGTACGTATTGGGCAGACTCCAGTAACTACCAGACCACGAATAAATCAATTTACATACACGATAGTTTAAAGGTAGGCAGTGATATATATGTTGGCGTCAAGGGGGGCAAAATCTATTTAGATACTAACAGAAAAGCACAAATAGAATATGTAGGTAATACCTTTAAATTCACTAACAATAAAAATTCGGGCGGGTTTTCATTTGAAAATTCATTAACTACTACAGATGCAGGTTTTAGTTTTATACTCGGTGAGGGTGTCCCTGCTTTTACTATTTACAAGTATAGGAACGGGCAATTAAGAACCGTTGTAGTTTATGATACCCTTAACGGTTTTAAGGTGAATACGGGTGGTATGGGTAATTATGATAACGACAAAGGTTATATGAAATTCCCTACACTAACACAATCAGAGCGTGACGCATTGACCGCAGTTGCGGGAATGACTGTATTTAATACAGACACGGGAAACCTGCAAACTTATGACGGCTCAACATGGAGGGATTTATATTGAAAAGTATAACAAGTAGTGTTATGTCAAACGGGAAAAAAATAGCGGTCAAGGATAACATAATAACCATTGAAACTAAGGAAACAATTATTAAAATCGAAATAAATGAACACAAAACTAAAGGGAATTAAAAAGCGTGTCAATGATTTGAAGACCGTTAATGTTCTTAATGACGATTTTTTTCTTGAACATATTTTTGACGGCAAAGAGTACAGGTTAAAGATGTCATTTACTCAACTTGATAAATGGGTTTATATTGATTTGGAACTATTGCAAACTATGAGCACGAAACAGCGCAAAGAATATTTAAGACATTATTTTGATTTTAGTTTGTGGAAAATTAAGGACGGCTATAGTTATAGACCATTAAGACCAGATGAAATTGAAACACTGCTTTATAATTACAGTGTAGGGGATTGCAAAAGAAGTAATATTGATTATGATAGTCTAAGCAATGAACAACTTGAAAAGGTTGCTAACTGCAAAAACAAAAAAGAGCTTGAAACAATACTTTTAGAAATCAATGAACAGAATAGCACTAAAAAAACTACTCAAACAAGTTGAAGCATTTAACCCGAACAAATTAATTGAATGGAATGTATTGTTAAACGGCAAGGCGGTCACAGTGAAAATGAAATTAGATGAATTCAAACAGGTTGCAAGGGTTTATATGGAGGCTTTGAGTTGAGTATAACACACAAGGCGGGGGGGTGGAATGAACCCGCAATAATTGAAGCTCTAAAAGACCGTTTAACACCTGCTAATTGGTTTATACCAGATGAACACGGCAAATATAGAACCGTTACACAAGATGAACTCAATTCAATCATTGTATCAATGGTTAAAAACGAAACAGAACACAGAAATAAAATATTTAAGAAATGAACAAAGACATTAAAAGACTTCATAACCGTTTAGTGAGGAAACTAATCACAGGCAAAGACCTTGAAAAGCAAATGAAACGCATTAATAAGGTGCAATGCAGTGAGCAGGATTTTGAAACAATTGCAAATTCTAAGGGTATCACAGTAAGGGAGCTTGTAACTAAATGGGATTTTTACGTGCCGGAACTAAACAACTACTAAATGAAATCACAGTTAAAGAAATTAAGAAAACAGATTGAAGCATTAAGCAAGAAGTTAAACCCCGAACCCCGAACAATGCTTGTTGCATTTCAGAACCCCGAAACAAAAGCATTTGAGTATAACGGCAGGGGCTACCAGAGCAAGCAGGAACTTGAAGCAGAAAACAGTATTAACCAAAAGATTCTCTATATTGAATTTGTATGAAATCACTACTAAGGAAAATAGAACAAAAATTGAATAGAATGATACCCCAAAAAGTTGAGGTTAGATTTTTAAGGGCAAACGAAACATTTAACCCCGAACAATACAGGGCAGAAAACAACTTTAAGAAAACCGATGTAATATTAACCATTTCCTTAGACAAGGATTAATGATTTGAATAAACAGTTTTTTTCTAAAAATAAGTTTTGTATATTTCTCATGTTCAAGGAGAACGAGGGAATATTAATAAACTTAATTAAAACCCCGTGAACGAATTACAGAAAATAAGCAAGAAGTTAGATGACTTCATAAAGGCACAGGACAAACCGCTCAACGTGAATGAAGCGTGTACTTACCTATCCATTGCGAAACCTACACTATACAAATTGACTTCAAACAGGTTAATACCACACTATAAGCCTAATGGCAGTCTATTGTACTTTCGTAAAAGTGATTTAGATAATTTTGTATTTAGTAATAAAATAGAAACGAGTAAATAATGGATTGTAAGACGTGCGAATATTGGAATAAGAAAAAAGTTCTTTCACCGTCAAAACATGGATTTTGTGAGTGTACAGATAATAAAGAGAAATATCAAATGGTATTGCCCGAACATGATACTTGCAGTTTTCACAGGATCAAACGGAGTGCAAAAACGACAATTTTAAACTCCTAAAAAACAGTGTTTCAAATTTTGGAAATCGTTTATAGGCTTACTTGTTTCTTTAAGCGTGTAAACACTCATTAAAAGAAAAATATGGAAATTCTTACTAAAAAAACGAAAACCTGCAAACGACTTATAAATGGAAACGCTCAATGTAGATGCAAACCCATGAAAGATAGTGAGTTTTGTTATTGGCATAACCCCGAAATCCCCGATAATTTGAAACAGGAAACGAGGGCAAAGGGTGGAAAATCCCCGAAACGCAAAAAATTTCCCTATAGCGGTCTAACTAAGTTCACGGTCAATAGTGACGAGGAAATACCGCAATTGATTATAGATGTTATGAACGAGTACAGAGCCGGAATGATACATAAGGAAACAGCCGTTACACTCACGGGGTTAATAAATGTACTTGTCAAAGCGTACTCGCAAAAGAATAGCAAACTCATCGAAGAGATAATAAGTAAGCTCGAAGAGCAGGAAAACTACAGCAAGGCGGGGTAATTGTGACTACTTTGTGAATGATTGCCCGTAAGTGCTTTATTTTATTAATAGGGTGTAATTCTAACATAGAATTTTCATTGCCATAGGGTGCAAGTCCCTAAATGCAGGGCGGGGGGTTTTTGTTCATGTTTCCCCCCGCTTTGTTATCCCCTACAGGGATAGTTTGCGAATGGTTTTCTCTTTGTGTACATCTAAAATAGTTGTATAGAGCTTTGTTGTGTTTGTGTCGGCATGATTTAACATTGCTTGTATTTCCGTAATATCGGCATTATTGATTTGCAGGTTAACAGCGAATGAACGTCTTGCGGTGTGGAATGTAACGTGTTTATTGAGTGCTAACGGTTTCAATAGTTTCTTTAAGTTACCAGACATTGTTTTAGTTCTTAATCCTGTAAATACGTGTCCTGTAATATCCTGTACATTATTAAGCCCATTAAGAAGCTCTATAGCCTTATCGTGTAGGGGTGCATTGTTTGCTTTGCCCGTCTTTATATCCTTACGAAATAAATGACCGTCTTTTATCTCATTCCATTTCAAGTCCTGTACATCATTACACCGCAAGCCCGTATAACAGGCAAACAGGAACGCTAAGCGTGTAGTTTCAAGTAATGGGGTGTGTCCCCTTAATTCCCTTATACGGTCAATCTCCGAGGGTGTAAGGTAGTCAAATAGTTTGCGGTCATTCTTTAACCCTAAGTATTGCATTAATCCGCTCATAGGGTTGTATTGAATGATACCTTTAATCCTTGCCTTATTCGTTATCACGTTTAACCTGCTTAAATATGCTATTGCACTGCTTTGTGATAAACCACAGTCTTTAATCATAAAATCCCTATACCGTTGTAAGAAGTCAAAAGTAAGGTCTGTAAATTGTACATCTTTTAAATGGCTAACCGCTAAAAACTTTGTAAGGTTAGATTGCAGGTTATCGTATAGGGAGTATTTGCCTAATCTGTTTCGCTCGGCTTGTATCATTTCTATTACAGTTGAGCTAACAGCCTTTTGAGTAGTGAGTGCAATGGATTGTGTACTGTTTAGCTTTTCATCTTCACTTGCCCTTAGTGTTTCAATACTACCTAACACTATCTTGTTGTGACTTTCAACGGTCTTTGTATTGCCTACACGCAAATATTTTCCCGTCTTACGTCTTACCCTTTTTTGTTTCGGCAAATAATAATCTAAGTACAGGTCTATTTGTGTTAGTTTCCCGTTTCTATAGACATCCTTTTTAACAATGGTTACACTCATAGTATTTATAGTTTAGTTTAGGAATTGGTCACAAATTAGTCACAAACATGCTTAAATAGGTATAAATGGATATAAAAGCATATTAATGATTTATGCACAAAATTAGCTATAAATACAGGAAACCGCAATAGTGAGGGTTTACAAACTATAAAAATCATTCTACCACTGAATTACTCCCGCTTATTTACAAAAATACCAAATTTTTCAGCCTATTTCAATTTATTATATTCAAAGATTTGCTATAGCTTTAAATGCGGAATTTGTGTAATATTGAATTAAAGTTACCATTTCTGTAATCAATTTATTGTGCTATGCCCGTTAAAAGAATAGCTGTAGTTGAAGATGAAGGCATTGTTGCCATGGATATCAGTAAATGCCTTACAAGCCTTGGCTACGAGGTATCATTTGTTTCTGATTCAGGAGAAAAAACTATTGAAATGCTTAATGAACACGGGGCAGATATGATCCTGATGGATGTTGAGCTGAAAGGAAAAATAAACGGTTTGGAAACTGCAAGGAAGATCAAGGAGAATTCTGATATTCCGGTAGTTTTCCTAACGGCATTTGAAGATGAAGCAACTTTGAAAAGGATTGGAGACCTTAGCTCAGCGGGATATCTTGTGAAACCATTTGAGGATGAACAGCTTAAAATGACAATAGAAAAAGTTCTTGGAGTGTAGTATTTTCTTTCAGGTCAATTTGTATGCAGAATTGTCCCGGTTTCTCCCGCAATCCATCCATGTTCACTGTTAACAAAAAATACTCTCCTTAGAAAACTAGAGGTAACAGGTATCTCGTTTCCATAGCTTAAGCCTGCGTCAACAGTTTTAAGGATCACACCGCCATCTCCGCATATATATCCCGTACTTCGGTCAACAAAAAAAACTGAGTTAAACATAGTAACCTGGCCAGTGCTTATTGTGCTCCAGCTGACACCTCTGTTTGTGGTTTTCAAAATTGTACCGTTGTTACCGCATGCGTAACCTGAATCCGGATCAGTGAAAGAAACCGACTTTAAATGATTTGTATTTCCGGTATTTTGCAGCTGCCACGAAAAACCGTAATTGTTAGTATAAAGTATTGTTCCGTTTTCACCTGATACATAAGCTTCACCAGTGGTGAATGGGGGTATGGATATAGAATAAAGCTCTGCGAGGTTTGGCGTTAGGCATTCCTGCCAGGTATCACCAAAATTTGAACTGCGGAGTATCTTTCCGTTGATCCCCGAGGCAAGACCGTTTTGAAGATCAAAAAACTCAATATCGAAAAGATAATCAGATACACTTACCGCGCATAGTCCCCATGTAGTACCGCCATCAAGCGTTTTGATAATGGCACCATTGCTTCCCGCAGCGAATCCGGTAAGTCCATCAAAAAAGTAGAGTGAGGTAAGAGAGGAATTGGTAACACCAACCGGCTTCCTGAACCAGTTCAAGCCTCCGTCAGTGGTTTTCAGCAGCTTATTGGTGTCATTTGGAGCCGAGTTTCCCGAAGCGTATCCTGTAAGCGAATCTATGAAATATATATCCTTCAGATTATTTGTTACGCTGCTTATCTGCAAGTGCCAATTTGATTCAATTGGATCAGTAACCACATCGTCGCTTTCTTTATTGCATCCGGTAAAAAAAATAACAGATGATATAACAATAGTTATAGCGGCAATTCCGGTGAGTTTGAGTTTTAACATATTAAGCAAAATAGTTATTAGGCATAAAAGAAACAATTTTAATAACAGTGCGAACCTTAAATGCTGTATGCTTGTTTAATTTATTAATAATGAATATATTTAAAGTGTTAAAAATTAATTATCTAAACTTAAAAGCACATGAAAAAAACATTCTTGTTTTTGGCTATTTTTATTGCTTTTTCAAACAACATCTTCAGCGATATTCCGCCAGCAGGTGATACGCCCGGAAACCATCCTGCGAAAACCTTCAATTCTGATGACATCAGCAAGCTGAGCAGCTCTTATGTTGAAGGGAAGCTCGATTTCAGCAACCCCGTAATGGTCGATGTTGATAAAGACGGCGATTTTGATGCCCTGAAATTTGACAACGGCAATGTTTCCTATTATAAAAATGTGGGCACGCTTGAAAGCCCTACATTCATTTTAGAAGATAAAAATTACGAAAAGTATGAGAGGGTAATGTTCATCGATCCGAAAATACCATATCCTATGTTCTTTGCCGATAGTGACGGTGACGGCGATATGGATATGTTCGTGATCAAAGATAAAGTTTACGATAAGCAGCAGCAGACTTATAAATACAAGGTTGCATCCGCTGAGAATTCGATGGATCTCAGTACCGGAACACTTATCACAATAATCCTGGTGCTGGTAATAGTGCTTCTAGTTCTTGCGATAATAAGGTAGGGCAGAAGCAGATGTTCAGGTAGTTCATAAGCTGATATTTCAATTCAATATAATAGAAACAAAAAACCCCCCCGGACTTTCCGGAGGGGTTTCTTGTTTTAATAACTGTACATTTTGTGCTTTTCCCGCTGACCTTTCAGCAGGATGTTTGCGCTTTGTGCGTTTGCGCGTTTATCAGAACCGCAGCATCAGTGCTGCTTTTGCATATTTACTTAACCTTATTCGCCAATTTTAACCAATTTTGGCTGGTATTTTAATTTCGTTAAAGTCTTAAGATCTTTCTTAGCAGCTTTTTCTTTTTCGTATAACCCCACCAGTACTTTATAAGTAACTGTCTTGGTTTGAGTTGAGGGGTCTGTTACTGCTATTTCTTCGAGATAGATCTTGGTAAAACCGTCTCTTTCAAGTCTTCCGATCCTGCGATCGGCTAGAGATTTATCGGCATATACCCCCACTTCGAATGAGTGGCCTTTAACAATTGCCATCTGGTTTGTTAAGTCATAGAACCGGATCAAAGAATCTATTTCTGAGATCTGCTGGTAGAGGTTAGACTCGTTCTTCTTATCCTCTTCCGTTTTAGGCGTTACTACTTTGATCTTAAGATTACCTTTAGATTTGAGGTTTTTGTTCAGCTCAAAGTCATTTGAGGTACCTTCTTCTCCCTCAAATTCAACGAACACCTTGGAGTCAGCATTTACGTTATCGTTTAACAGTTCTGTAGTCTTGAATTCATTGGTATCGATCTCTGTGATGTCAATTCTTTCATCAGGATCGATTCCCTGGCGAAGCATGTCGGCTTCTTCCTCAGATATTTGCTCGATCTTTACCTGGGTGGTTCCGCCCATATTGATAGCTTCTTTGGAAGCTTTCGAAAGGTCGATTATTCTCCCCTTTATATATGGACCTCTGTCATTGACTCTTACTACGGTGTAGAGATTATTCTCGAGATTTGTGACCTTTAGCAGGGTACCAAAGGGTAAGGTTTTGTGAGCAGCGGTGAATTCATAGGTATCGAAACGTTCGCCATTGGCTGTTTTTCTACCATGGAATCCAGGGCCGTACCACGAAGCCTCACCTATTTCCACAAAGCTTGAGCCGGTAGGATCTCCTTTTGAGTAAGCGCTTTCTGATATAACGCCGGTAAGCACGAGTTGTACAGTTAAAAAAGAGATAAACCACAAGATTCTTGTTTTGAACAATGCATCTCCTTTCAGTGTTTTGTTAATAAATTGGCTGTCCCATACAACATGGCCTAGTGAATATTCATCAAACGGACAGCCTTGCTCAATCTGTATTGTCTAAAGCAATACGTCTTGAAGCGTTTCTCTCTTTAACTATGGACCTTTTGGGTCCACACTCCTTATATTAAAAGAACAATGATACTGTTTTAATACAAACTTATATTTTTTTCCTCCGCCGCAGCTGTTCTGCCGCGGCAGGGGAGTGAACTTCATTTTTTTGTATACTTCTGTAACCCTAAGCTTAGCTGCTTAGTTTCTGCATGTTCAGGATCTTTTCATTTCCGTCAACATAGGTAAGCCAGCCGTATTTATCGTTACCGTTCTTAACTATATCGAAGAATGCTTCCTGAAGCTGCTTAGTGACTTTGCCCGGCATTCCGTTGCCGACATTCATTTTGTCAACCGATCTTATTGGTGTGATTTCAGCTGCTGTACCGCTGAAGAACATTTCATCTGCCATATAAAGCATTTCTCTCATCAGGTTGCCTTCAACAATCTCATAACCCAGGTCCTTGGCGATCCTCATAACAGATTTGCGTGTAATACCGCTCAAAATACCGTTATGGATTCCAGGTGTATAAATGATGTTATCGTGCACAACGAAGAGGTTCTCACCGCTTCCTTCACCAACGTACCCGTTTACATCAAGGGCAATCCCTTCTGAAAAACCGTTAGTAATGGCTTCCATCTTAATAAGCTGGCTGTTCATGTATGCGCCGCCTATTTTTGCCATTGTTGGTGTTGTGTCCGGTGTGCTTCTTCTCCATGAAGAAACACATACATCGATACCGCTTTCATGTGCGCCTTGTCCGAGGTAAGAACCCCATTCATAAGCTGCAATTGTAAGCTCAACCGGATTCTTCAGCGGGTTTACATTAAGATCGTCATAACCCCTGTAAGCAATCGGTCTTATATAGCAGTTCTCAAGCTCGTTTGTTTTGATGGTAGCAAGGATAGCATCAAAAATCTCGTCATGCGAAAACGGAATTTCTGCACGGAAGACTTTTGCTGAAAATATAAGCCGCTTAACATGGTCGCTCAGCCTGAATACTGCCGGACCCTGCGGAGTTTTGTAGCATCTTATACCTTCAAAGAACGATGAACCATAATGTATAACATGTGATAATATATGAACTTTAGCTTCATCCCAATTGATTAGCTTTCCATTCATCCAGATCTTTTCAACTTTTTTTACGGGCATAATCTGTAGTGTTTAGGTTATTAAATAAGACCCTTCCTGTAAATCCGATAAGTCTTATATATGTGCGCACCTAATTTTTCGGCTGTCATTCTCATTGGCATATTGTCTTCCAGCACCCAGGAGATCTCTGCACCCGTATATCCGTTCTTGTTCCCATTCTTGATGGTCTCAAGATAAAATACCGAATCGATCGCCTTCTTCTGGTATTCGGGCTTAACACCCATGATGATCACTCTCAAAAAATCGATCTTCTTTTTACCTGTCAGGATCTTAAGGAAGCCAAATGGAAGAAGTCTTCCGTTGACTTTTTTAAGAACCTGGTTGAAGTCGGGGAGTGATAATGTGAAACCTGCAGGCTTGCCTGCCACTTCTGCGAACATTACTAAGTCAGGATCTACGACCATTTTTAGTGATTCAGCAAGGTAATCAAATTCTGCGGTCGTTATGGGTACAAAACCCCAGTTTGATTCCCATGCGCTGTTGTAAACTTCCTCTATCTTACGGACCTCATTAGGAAGGTCCTTCATGTTCAGCTTATGTGTTGTTACATCATTTCTCTTTTTTATAAGCTCAGCCATCCGCTCAAGTTTATCCATAACCTTACGGTTATTAATAACTTCTGAAGGAATGTAATACGCATATAAGTCCTTTGCCTTATCGAAACCGAAACCTTCGATCTTAGCCTGGTAGTGTTTCGGATTGTAGGTCATCAGGAATACTGGCGGCGAGTTAAATCCATCTATCAGCAAACCGCACTCATCATTAGTAGAAGGATTGACCGGTCCCAGGATCTCGTTAAAGCCCTTTGCTTTGACCCACTCGCAGGCTGTATCAAGCAGTAAATCTGACACTTCTTCATCATCTATTGTTTCAAAAAATCCGAAGAAGCCGGCTTTATCTTTATGGAAATTGTTATGGTTATCATTCTTTATAGCAGCAATTCTGCCAACCAGCTTACCATCTTTCTCGGCAAGGAACATATCCATTTCAGCATGTTGAAAGAACGGATTGTGTTTAGGATCAAGATTCTTCCTTACATCGAAGATCAATGGCGGAACCCAATTCTGATCGCCTGTGTATAATTGCCATGGAAGCTTAATAAACTGCATCCTGTCTTTTTCATTTTCAACTTTTCGAATTTTGACCACTATATTCCGAGCGTTTTAGAATTGTATAACCACCCTAAACAACAATTTTGTATACTGTAATATACCCATTTTTGATTTAAGATACAATTGAAAACAGTAGTGCTGCACCCCATCAGGAAGTAGATAAAGTGCGGTTTAAACAGCAGTTAATGCGCAATCAAAATTACATAAGTGCTTATATTTATTGCTCCTAACTGTTTTGTTTAAAGCGGCACTTTAACGTTTTTCTTTGGGTATATCTGCTAAAAAGGACGGTTTTACCAAAAATGAACTGAAATTATAATATTTTTTGAGTAATTTAATGCAAATATCATATTAGTATTGAAGATCACATCTATTTACATTCTGGCCGTTATTATGTTGCTGCTGATCTCTGAATCCGCTTTCAGCCAGGATTCATGGTGGAAAGAGAAAAAATATAAGACAGAAGAAAAGCAAAGAAAGTTCAATGAGTGCAAGAAGGTACTGATTGATATCGCTGACGGACTGATGTACTCCAACGTAAACTATCTTATCCCTCATTTTCAGAATGAAGTTTATCTAAGCATTCAAAACAGTGAGAAAGGTTACTATAACAGGGAACAATCCAGCTACATTATTGAAAGTTTCTTCATTACTTATCCTGTCTCATCATTTAAGTGGAAGAACTCGAGCAGGTCGGAAAGGTATGCATTTGCCCTTGGAAAATATAAATACAAAAAGGGGGGATTCATAAACACGTTTACGATCTCGGTTTCGCTAAAATATCTCGACGACCTCTGGCAAATCGACCAGATAATCGTTAATTGACCGGAGGGTCCAATAAGCTGAATGTTTGACTTTTCCCAAATCGATATGCGAAAGTTTAAGGTCTTTGGCCTTCTTTCACTCTTGCTCGTCTTTCTGCTCCTCGCAGTGTATGGTGTTCGCTATTATTTCTCAAAAGCTATAATTGATGATTGGGCCGGTATATCCGGTGAAAAAAAGGCTGAGATCCACGCTGAGTGCCTTAATCAGTTTTACGGGTATCAGAACCTGGTTTCTCAGTTCTCTTACCAGCTGCAAAAAAATAAAAAACTTACTTCGGCAATATCCCAGCAGAATTCCCGCAAGGCATTTGATGCGCTTTTTGAAACTGAAGGTTTATCAGGTTTCAATGTAGAGATATATAACACGCGGCTTGAGCTTCTTCTGTTTAACGGAAGGCAGGTATTCCCTGAGATATCAGAAATGAAGAGGGCACTGGCGGGGGAAAGATTTTCTACCGTTAAGGTTTCCGGCATTTATACATACCTGATAATTTTCGACCCGGTTAAGAATGAATCTGGCGGCATTGATGGGGTTATGGTGACTTCGGCCATTATTGATATCAACCCGGAAGTTCAGACGAGGTTTTTCGGGAAATCGGGCCTTAGGAGCGACATATTCAATAAATATCACATTGAAGTGCTTTTTAGCTTTGATTCTCTTTCGAATTTTACATCCGGCATTGATACTTCTGGAGGAGAGTTTTCGATCGCGAGCCTAAAGAGCATTAACGGCAGAGTGTTTGGAAAGATATATATACCCAATCTTGATCAGTCTTCATACCTGCTGAATGTAATGGGTAAATTTAACGGTGTGATCGGATTCATAGTATTTATATTGAATGTTCTTCTAATCTACTGGGCTTTGCTCGCTTCTATGCGTTCCAGGTATTATACTCTCCGTGTTGTAATCGTAGGGGCATCTCTGTTATTCTCAAGGTTTCTTTGGCTATCCATGGGTTTCCCCGGCGAACTTTTTAACGAGCTTGGTTCTGAGGTGTTCTCACCGATTCACTATGCATCCGGAATCGGTTTTGGTATGGCCAAGTCACTTGGAGAGTTATCGGTTACATCGGTTATCCTGGCTTTTTACTCTGTCTTCCTGGTTGTAACGGCGATCAAATTCTTCAGGTCCGAAATGAAGAAACAAAATGAGATCTCTGCCGGTTCAATGTATAAGCTCAAAACAGCGGCTGTTGTTTTGTTCTCACTTACTGCTTCCATTGCCGCTTTAAGTTACTATGGAACTATTGTGCACAGCCTAATATTTGATTCAACTGTAAAGTTCGTTGATAAGTCTGATATATTTTCACTTAACCAGCCGGAACTTGTAGTTGTAAGGCTTCTGATCCTTTTCTTATCAGTTTCTCTCATTCTCATTCTGCTTGCCTGTTCACTGGTTTCTGCCAAATATCTTAATCCATATCTAAGCCAGAACCGGTTCCTGCGTAAGAACTCCACAGTTGTGATGATCTTCCTGGTTTTCATAGTAAACATTGCGATCTCTTTTATCCCGGAGCAGCTTGTAGATTTTTCACTCAAACTGAATCTAAGGCTGGTTATTGTAGCGTTGTCCGGATTTTTCGCGCTGTATATACAAAGGCAGCTTTCAATAGTAAGAGATTACAGTTTTGTTAATATTGTGAATCTTTCGCTGCTGCTTCTTGTCTGCGCGATATTTATTCCAGCAGTTCTGCTGAACAAGATCACTTCCCTGGAAAATAAATATCTCGAAAAAGCAGCTAAAGAAGTTTCTCAGCAATCAAGTGATAAGATCGCGTTTCTGATTTCAACTACACTTGAAGATGTTTCTGATGACCCGGCTATTGAAGATTACATCAAAGATAAGAATAAGACGGGGAAAATGGCTTTCAGCATTTGGTCGGGGAGCAAGTTCTATGATGAAGATCTTAATTCTGCGATCTTTGTTCTGGATACGGCAAAGAACCTTGTGAGCGATTTCAATATAAACCCCGGCGAGCTGAATTCAGATAGTGTATTAAGCTTCACGCTGCGTTCTGCCAAAGAGAAAACTAATCAACAGGAAGACCAAAGCGCTGAATCAATAACCGAGGAGGAACCTGAAACACTTGATATTACAGAAGTCATGAATTCCATGATCAATGAAGAATCCGGTGTTTTACAAAACAGGGAAATGAAGTTCTATTCCGCATTAATGCCGCTTCAGAAAACTGACCTTAAAAACAGCAGGTTCAACAAAGTGATCGGCTACATAGTTATTGCGGCTGGTTATGATGCCAAGAATTTTTTGACGCAGACAAATCTCGGAATATTCAGGAATTTTACCAGAGACAATATACTCAACAAGCTTACTTCAAATCCTGTAATATCAGAGTTTTCAGAGTCTGAGATCGTGGGTTCATCAAACAAGGATATATCCAAAGCATTGTTAAAGTCACTTGATGCATTCAGGGAAAGCGTGAAGGACAAGATCGATAAATCCTCGCTTCGCTATGACGAGTTTGAAAATGAAATTTATAAGTCTTACTATGTATTATCGGAATCCAAAGCCCCCGGGAATGTGAACGCCCAGAAGATATATGTTGTTAGCGTCAAAGTTAATGATTTCAGCCTCAGCACTTTTTTCTTTTTCCGCTATCTGCTTTTCCTTGTTCTGATATATGTGGTGTTCCTTGTCCTTTACTTGATTTATAAAGGTTTCAGTTACCTTCTCGATACAGAGAGTGTGAGGTTTGTTAAGTTCGGATTCAGGGAAAAGCTGTTTGTCTCTTTTCTGCTCGCTTCGGTATTCCCGATAGTAATTCTTGCAATTTATACACGTGAATTTGTTAATGATAAGAATGAAGGTTTCTACAAAAATCAGCTGATATCTGATCTAAGGATCGTTGACCAGTATGTTAAGAGCAAAACTGTGCCTGACGCGCGGAAGAATGAAAGGAGAACCCCAAAAGATCCTCAAAAAGATTATTCAAATCTGTTTGATTACGGCCTTTCGGAATCTGATAAGAACTTTAACTATTATGTAAGGAACAAATTAAGCGCAACTACAAGCGAACAGCTCTACAAGTCTGACCTTCTGGATACGCGCATAAGCGGAAATGCGTATTATAACCTTGCTCTTTTGAAGAAGGACTATTTTTCAGAAAATCAGCAGATAGGTGACTTTACTTTCATTGTGGGTTACAAGCCAATATATGATAACCTGAATAATCTGGCCGGAATAATTTCTACTCAGACTGTATTCAATCAGAGCGAAATCAACCAGGAATTGACGGAGAGTCTTGTTTATATTCTTGGACCATATTTTTCCGCGGTGATACTCCTGATATTCATTGTGAATTTCCTTTCATACCGCATTTCCAATCCTATTTTGAAACTTCAAAAGGCGACTGAACAGCTTTCCCGCGGAAACATTGATGTTCAGGTGAAATCAAACAGCAAAGACGAAATAGGTGAGCTTGTTAGGTCATTTAACAGGATGATCAAAGAACTTCAGCGTTCAAGGGCTGAGCTCAAAAAAGCTGAAAGAGAAGGCGCTTGGCGGGATATTGCACGGCAGGTTGCCCATGAGATCAAAAATCCCCTTACTCCTATGAAGCTCGCGATGCAGCATTTGTATTATGCATATACTCACGGTTCAAATGATTTTAAGTCTATAATTCAAACTACCAACAAGCTCATTATTGATCAGGTTGAGACTTTGAACCGCATCGCGACAGAATTTTCGAATTTTGCAAAGCTCCCAAGCCGCAATTATGAGCTGCTTAACATGAGCAGTATCCTTACAGATGTTGTAAGCCTGATGGATACCAAAGGAAACATTAGCATTTCGCTTGATAAAAGCGTTGACAGGGTAATGGTGATGGGTGACAAAGATGAGATAAAGAGGGCGCTTATTAACATCATAAAAAACTCCATGCAGGCAACGGAAGAGAAATATGAATTTGGCGGAGGAGAGATCAATGTCACAGGCCTGCGGCACAATGGCTATTACACAGTTAAGATAAGGGATAACGGCATCGGAATGGACGAAGAAACCCAGCTGAAACTATTTGAACCTTACTTTTCCACTAAGTCAAGCGGAATGGGACTTGGTCTTGTAATAACAAAGAAGATTCTTGATGATATGAAGGCAAAGATAAAAGTTCAAAGCGCACCGGGAAGCGGTACCGAAGTTGAGATCAGTTTTAAAATAGATAATGAAAAGTAAAACCCGGCAATGATCATAGCCGGGTTTAAAAATCATACACGAATATCAGTAACTGTTGTAAAGTCTGAAGTATTTTATCTTATCTCTTGAAATACCAGTATTTTTCGTCCTCGTAAAAGAACTCCATACCGTAATGCTTCCTGATAAGGACTTTGAAAACAATGAATTTGCCGGGGGCCTTTGTAATCTTAGGGTGTCTGCCAAAATCACTGCAGGTGCTGAGTTCGAACAAGGTTGTTCTTAATATCTTGCTCGGTTTGTATTCTCCTACGTATATGGTTTCGCGTTCTGTCATTATTACTTTTATATCTCGATATCATAAATATAGAGAAACATAACTTTAATGTAAAGGAAAAATGAAGTAATATAACGTCAAAATGGTATAGCAAGTAATATTTCAGTTAGTTTCCTGTTAACATAAATAATTTATTACAGCTATGTGAACTGAATTTAGACTTCATGTACTTAATAAATTACTTATTAAACTTTAATGCCGCCTATTCTTAAATTGATATTACAATAATAATTGCGTAATTTTGTTAAATTATGCAAAAAAAATCGGGTTTTGTTCCTATATTAGGCGCTCCAAATGCGGGCAAATCTACCTTACTCAATGCTATACTTGGGCAGAAGCTTTCTATAGTTACTGCCAAACCGCAAACAACCCGGAACAGGATCACAGGTATTTATACCAGGGATAATAATCAGATCGTATTCGTTGATACTCCCGGGATTCTTGATCCAAAATATAAGCTGCACCATTTCATGAAACGGGAGATAGAATCCAGCGTAATCGATTCAGATGTTATCCTGCTTGTAATTGATAGCAGTAAATACCACCGCGAAGCTTTCGCGAAAATGTATGATGAGAATCATAAGTCATTAGAAGGCCGCAAACTGTTCTGTGTGCTTAATAAGATTGACCTGCTGCAAAAAGAAGAAGTGCTTATGATGATTGGTGATATTACCAAAAATTTCAAAGTTGACGAGATAATTCCTGTTTCGGCGGCTAAGGGATTTAACGTTAAAGAACTTGTAGATACTATCATCAAGTACCTTCCGGAAAACGAATTCTATTTTGATGAATCTGCTGTTACGTCGCAGCCGGAGAAATTTTTCGCCGCAGAACTGATCAGAAAGAGGATACTAAAATTCTATAAAGATGAGATCCCTTTTTCCGTATATATCGATATTGAAGAGTTCATAGAAAGAAACTCAGCGAAAGATTACCTCAGGGCTTCGATTATTGTGGAAAGAGATACTCAAAAGGCGATAATAATCGGTGCTAACGGCGCCGGAATAAAGCAGCTCGGAGAAGCATCGCGAAGGGATATTGAGGAGTTTCTCGGAAGGAAAGTGTACCTTGAGCTGTTCGTCAAAACGAAGAGAGACTGGAAGAATGACGAAGATTTTCTTAAACGAAATTTCAATAAATTTGGCACTTCAATTACAGAATAATATTCCGGTGAAATAACGAACGGGGCAGATTTGGAAATTGGATAATACTTTTGGTAAATACAGGCAGCTGATTGATGCAAAGCTTACGGAGTTCCTGGATGAAGAAACCAGGCGTTCAAGGTACTGCAGCATAAGCGATAAATACCCTTATTCTCTTTTTGACCCGCTGAACTATATTATGGCTGGCGGGGGAAAAAGGGTCAGGCCTATACTGGTATTGCTCTCATGCGAAGCTTTTGGGGGCAATATTCAAAACGCACTGTATGCAGCGATAGCAGTGGAAATTCTCCATAATTTCACTCTTGTGCACGATGACATAATGGATAATGCCAATACACGAAGGGGAAAAGAAACAATACACCGCAAGTGGGATGTTAATGCCGCGATACTTGTGGGTGATGAGCTAATTGGGCTTTCATACCGTTCACTGCTTCGTACAAACTCTGGGAATATTGAAGGCGTTGTTAGAGCGTTCACCGACGGCGTAATTGAGGTTTGCGAAGGGCAAGCACTGGATAAGGAGTTTGAACTGAGCACTGATGTAAGCCTGAGTGACTATAAGATCATGATCAGGAAAAAGACTGCCGAGCTGTTAAGGACATCATCTGTGATGGGCGCTATAATCGGTAATGCAGATGAAAAAGGTATTGGCGCTATTAGTGAGTATTCGGAAAATATTGGTTTGGCATTCCAGATCCAGGACGATTTGCTGGATGTCTTCGCTGATGAAGGAGAATTCGGCAAAAAAATAGGCGGAGATATACTTGAAAGAAAAAAGACATTCCTTTACCTGAAGGCGCTTGAGATCTTAAGCGGAGCAGAAAAGGATAAATTTCTTTACCTTTACAATTCAGCCGGCGAGCCGGCGGAAAAAATTAAGAAAGTTGTTGGCATTTATAACGAGATATGTGTTGTTGAATCAGCACGGAAAGAAATTGAAGAATACACCGGGAAGGCTAATAAAACGCTCGAAAGCCTGCCAGGTAATAACGCAGGAAAGCTGCTGCTTAGCTTTTCTGATATGCTGCTTAACCGAAGCTATTAGAGCAGAAGTATTTACCGGATGATAGAAAAAAAAGTAAAGATAGTAAATAAGGCGGGGATGCATACAAGGCCGGCGTCTGCAATTGTGAAAATAGCTTCAAAGTACAAATCAGATTTTTATATTGTTAAGAATAACTTCCGGATAAACGGGAAAAGCATCATTGGGGTAATGACCCTGGCTGCTGAACAGGGTTCAGAACTTACACTTGAGCTGGAAGGCGAGGATGAAGTGAAAGCTTCAGCCGAGCTGGTCAAGTTCTTCGAAGATGGATTTGGTGAATTATAGCTTATTACCCGCAATAAAATAATTGCAGAGAAAAAGAGAAAAAATATTTAAGGGCCTTGCAGCCTCCAAAGGTATTTCGATAGGAGTTCCGTTCGTGTACAGGGCGGAAGTGCCAAACTATAATGTTGATATTACATCTGCAGAAGCGATATTGCCGGAAAAAGAAATATCCGATTATGAAGGCGCTGTTTCCCACTCCGTAAAAGAGCTTAACAAAATATTCAGCCTGGCAAAAGAAAAGCTGGAAGAGAAGAATCTCCAGATTTTTGAAGCCCAGCTGAGTTTCCTTAATGACAGCTTTTTCCATTCCAAGGTAAAAGAACGCATAAAACATGAGTCTAAGCCTGCTTATAAAGTTTTTAAGGAAGAAATACTCATTCTCGAAAACGCGATCGCCGCTTCAAAAGATGAGTATATACGGGAGCGCGTTAACGATATTGAGGACATGAAGAACCGCGTTCTTCGCAATCTTCTTAAAGGAAGGCTGGTTTCAAAGATCACGGAGAACTCTATCGTTATTGCCAGGAACCTTACTCCAGCAGATACTATTTTGTTCAGTAACCGGAATTTGCTTGGTATTGCTACGGACCTTGGCGGCATAAACTCGCATGTTGCGATTGTTTCACGCTCCCTTAAGATTCCCGCTGTCGTGGCTATGCATGATATATCAGTGAGCATTACTTCCGATGATTTTCTGATAATTGACGGCTATAAGGGTTTAGTGATAAAGAACCCAACCGATGAAACTATTGCTTCTTACCGGGAACAGGTTGCACGTAATCTTGAGTTTGAGAGCAGGCTGGCGGAGCTTGAAAAGCTGCCTTCAGAGACCAAGGACGGAAAGCCTGTAAGGCTTTCAACAAACCTTGAGTTCAATAATGAAGTTGATTTTGTTGTAACTCATTTCGGATGTGATGTAGGGCTTTACCGTACTGAACATATGTTCATGGAAGAAGGGGAGTTCCCTTCGGAAGACGATCAGTACAAGCAGTATAAGTTCCTGGCAGAGAAAATGTATCCCGGCTGTGTGACTATTAGAACTTTTGATCTTGGCGGAGATAAAATACTGCCTGATGCCCAGAAAGAGCTTAATCCTTTTTTAGGCTGGAGAGGCATCAGAATTACTCTCGATAAAAAAGATGTGTTTCTGGCACAGTTAAGATCTATTCTTCGCGCTTCTGCTTCCGGCAATGTTAAGATCATGTTCCCAATGATATCAGGAATTGAAGAGGTAAAACAGACTCTTGAGCTGCTTGAAGAGGCAAAGTCACAGCTCAGAGCTTCGGGAATTAAGTTTGATGAGAATATAAAGGCCGGTATTATGATCGAAATACCATCGGCCGTAATTCTTGCGGATGAGTTAGGCAAAATGGTTGATTATTTCAGCATTGGTACTAATGACCTTGTTCAATATACTCTGGCTGTTGATAGAGACAGCAGCCTGGTTAGCGGATTGTATGAGAAGTTTCATCCTGCGGTTCTAAGACTTATTAGTATGGTTGTAAAAAGCGCAGATAAGAATAATATACCTGTAAGCGTATGCGGCGAAATGGCCTCTGACCCGTATGCAAGCCTCCTTTTGATCGGTATGGGGGTTTCTGAACTAAGTGTCGAATCAATCTCATACCTCAGGATCAAAAGGCTCATAAGGCTTGTTAATTCTGAAAAGGCTTCAGAGATAGCCCGCAAAGTATTGAAGATGAGCTCAATCACCGAAGTGAAATCTTACATAGCAGAGTGTTTTAATAAAAATATCGGCGAGAAGCTGGACGAAACTCAATACGCCTGAAAATACAACCTGAATGATCTTCAACTAACGATGTTCAAAACAAAATGATAACAAGACAAGATATAAAACTGCGCGATAGCGCCGATATGTTCAGCATACTTTCAGCCTTTCCCGGGCAGATCGCAGAAGCATGCGAAATCGGAAGAAAGATAGAGCCGTCTGTCAGCCCGGATTCGGTAGAAAACATCATTATCACCGGACTTGGAGGTTCAGCTATAGGCGGCGACCTACTCAGAAGCTATGTGCAACATGAGATAAAGGTACCCGTTACAATTAACCGTAATTATTCCCTTCCGGCTTATGCAGGAAGCAGGACACTTGTAGTGGTTTCAAGTTATTCAGGTGAAACAGAAGAAACGCTTTCAGCATACAACGATGCAAAAAGCAAAGGTTGCAAGATAGTATGCGTTTCTTCCGGCGGTAAGCTAACCATCCTCGCGGAAAATGACGGAAATCTGGTCATCAAAGTACCAAGAGGCTATCAGCCCAGATGCGCGCTGGCATTTTCATTTTTTACACTTCTCCATTTCTTCATCACAAACGAATTTATTGCCAGGAGAGATGATGAGATAAAAAAGGTAATTGAACTCACAAAAGAGAGGTCACTTCTGTACAGCACTCCCGATGCTGCAGGCAATTCTGCCGAAAAAATTGCCCGGCATCTGCTTGGAAAGATACCTATCCTGTATTCATCAAATGACCTTCTGGATATAGTAAACCTGCGGTGGAGAGGGCAGTTTGCCGAAAATGCGAAGACCCTGGCATTTGGCAATTACTTCCCTGAAATGAACCACAATGAAATAGTTGGGTGGCAGGAAAATTCAGAATTTTTGCGTAATTTTGCAATATTATATCTGCTGGATAGGGAAGATAATCCCCGTATCCTCAAAAGGCAGAAAGTGACAAAAGAGATACTTGAAAAATACCGCGGCCTTGATATTGAAATTGAATCTGAAGGAAATTCAAGGCTCGAAAGAATTTTTGATCTTGTATACCTCGGAGATTGGGTAAGCTACTATCTTGCTATTTTGAGTAATGTTGACCCAACCCCGATAGAAAAAATTAATCTGCTCAAAAATAAATTAATGGAGAGTTAGATCCGTGTGGATAGAATTACTGATTTCAACAATTAAGATAGGCCTTGTAATAAATGTTCTGCTGGTTTCTGTTGCCTATGCAGTTTATGCAGAGCGCCGTGTTTCAGCATTCATGCAAAACCGCTACGGACCCAACAGAGTTGGGTACCAGGGGCTCTTGCAGTCATTCGCCGATGTTATCAAGCTGGTATTCAAAGAAGATATTGTCCCGGCTAAAGCTAACAAGCCGATCCATACCCTCGCCCCGATGATCTCAATCTTCGTTGCTTTAACAACTATCGCGGTTGTTCCATTCGGCCACACTATCGAGCTGTTTGGTAGAGTTATATCGCTTCAGATAACTGACGTGAACGTGGGAGTACTTTACATTCTGGCGTTAACTTCACTTGGCGTATACGGAATCACTCTAAGCGGCTGGTCATCAAACAATAAGTATTCGCTTTTCGGAGGAATACGCTCCAGCGCGCAAATGATCAGCTACGAGCTTTCAATGGGACTTGCGGTAGTTGGTGTTGTGCTGATTACCGGTTCATTAAGCCTTCAGGATATTGTTCTGCATCAGTATGGATGGAAATGGAACCTTATTCTGCAGCCGGTAGGCTTCATCATTTTTCTTGTAGCTTCATTCGCAGAAACAAACCGTACCCCTTTTGATCTGCCTGAAGCCGAACCGGAACTTGTTGGCGGTTACCACACAGAATACTCCAGCATGAAGTTCGCGTTGTTTTTCCTGGCTGAATATGCCAATATGATCGTTGCGTCAACGGTAATTACAACCCTGTATCTTGGCGGGTGGCAATTTCCGTATTTGCAGACTTTTGGCCTGCCGCCAATGGTCACTTCAATACTGCAGGTATTGATGTTCTGCGGCAAAGTGGCATTCCTTGTGTTTTTCTTCATCTGGGTGCGCTGGTCGCTTCCCAGGTTCAGGTATGATCAGCTTATGAATCTCGGCTGGAAAGTAATGCTTCCGCTTTCGATACTAAATATTGTTGTAACTGCAATAGTGGTTTCTTTGTTAAAATAATTGGATAAATAACTCAATTTAACACGCAAAATGAAGAACATTTTAGTAGTTTTAGCTTTTATAACCCTGCTTATATTTTCTGGTAAAACCTTTTCCCAGGGATATGATTTCGACCTTACTGATCTGGATGGTAACAATGTTAAGCTCTCTGAGCTGGTAAAGAAAGGACCGGTATTTGTCCAGTTCTGGGCAACATGGTGCGTACCCTGCAAAGAAGAAATGAAAGTCCTAAATGAATTGTACAACAAATACAAAGATTCAGGTTTTGTTTTTGTAGCGATCTCAATTGACGATCAGAAATCGCTTTCCAAAGTAAAGCCTTACATTGAATCTAAAAGCTACAAGTTCACAGTCTTATACGATACAGATAAAAATGTATTCAGCAATATGGGAGGGCAGGACCCGCCCTTTTCGGTTTTTTTAGACAGGAACAGCAATGTGTTCAAGACATATTCAGGCTATATTCAGGGAGATGACAGCAAGCTTGAAAATGATATTAAAGAAGCCCTGAAGATAGGAAAGAACTAGAAATGTTAAAACTAAAGTGGGCAGTAACTTTATTTTTGATCTTTTTTGTTTATACGGGCGGCCAAACATACTCGCAGATTAAGCTGAATGTGAAAGTTTCAGCTTCAAATCTTCTTAGATACGGTATTGGAAAAGAAAACAGCCTGACCGGGGATAATACAAAGAAATACTTTGAAGAGCTTGCCGATGTAAGGCTCTTTGTGAATGATTTTCTCGCCGGCGTTAGATATGAATATGATGACCCGATCGAATTCGGTAAATCAGTAAAGGGGATCTCCAGGAGGTTCCTGGAATTCAAAAAAGATGATTTTACCGTGCGGGCAGGAAACTACTATGATGTCTTTGGAAGCGGTTTAACACTTAACTCTTTTGAAAGCCGGCCTATAGGGTGGAACACCGAATTTGACGGGGCAAGGATAAACTACCGCCATGCTTTCGGCAAAAAGGGGAAGGTAACAGTTAACGGTACTATATTGGGCGGCGGAATGGACTTCACCGATATAATTGATACCTCAAGAGTTGAGCGTTATTCGAT
Organism: Ignavibacteria bacterium; assembly: GCA_041917655.1. Taxonomy (GTDB): domain Bacteria; phylum Bacteroidota; class Ignavibacteria; order Tepidaquicellales; family OLB5; genus OLB5. Next base: position 30,786 of record JAYRXC010000030.1, read on the forward strand.
CAGGGCGGGTAACTTCAGTATATCACCTCTTAAATTCATTACACTGGGCGGTTCTTATCTTTACACCGAAGGTACGATCCCAACCGGAAACGTCGATACCAAGATCAATGCTGAAATTTTCGAAGGTAATCTGGGTTTGAGCCATAAAGGATTCAGCCTCTTGTTTTCTTATGCAAATAAAGTAACAATTTCTGACCCGAATGTACTTTACCCGCAGTCAAAAGCGCCGCGCGGAGACGGAGCCTACGGCTCATTGAGCTACACCCGCGAAGGCTTCGGCATAACACTTGATTACAAAAATTACAGGTTCAATGTTACTACCCCGGACCAGCGCAGCTCAACCGATCCATTCAAGGCCCTGCCTTTCCAGAATGCGCCTTCATGTATTAAAGTATATTCATCAACTCTGCTTTCGAGATTTCCGCATAACGTAGATTTTAACGACGAAGTTGGCTGGCAGGTTGATGTATTCTATTCACCAAATGACAAGCTTACGCTTAATGCAAACGCTTCGCTTACCAGCAGGCACTATGATTATTTCGACGCTGATACTACCAGCTTAACCCGCTATGAAAGGGTTGAAAGAAGTGACGCATTCCTGCCTTCGGTTAAGAATGAGTTTTCGCCGTATTGGGAATTATTTCTGGAAGCGGAGTATTATGCTAACAAGAACCTGAAAACAAAGCTTGGCGTTTCAAGGAAAACCAATATACTTTACAGTATTGTTGACCCTAATTCTTCTGATATAATCAGGACTTTTACTGTTCCACTTGAAGTGCAGTACACATTCTCTAAGATTTACGGTGTGAAGGTAAATGCCGAGTTCCAAAAGGCATACAATAGCACACGTTCAGGTGACGCTCACTTCTGGAGCCAGCTCACAACTTTAAGCATTTCAAGATCGCCAAATATCATTGTTTCCGGAACTGCAGAGTTCACAAACGATGAGGAAGACCCATCGGGAAAGAAGTACTGGATCAAAGGCGAGCTTGTTTACAAGTTTAATTCTTCAAATACCATCATGCTTTCTTACGGCAGCGAACGCGGCGGTTTGCAGTGTTCAAGCGGTATCTGCAGGTATGTTAACCCGTTCAACGGATTCAGGTTAACATTAATGAATAATTTTAACTGATCAATAAAATGAAGAAAGTCCTTTTTAACAGGTTCATTCAATATTTCCTTTTATTGCCTCTTGCTGTTTTACTCTATAGCTGTGAGAGCAATGATACTTCCACAAATTCTGTATATATACCCCAGCCGGTAAACAAAAAAGTACTTGTTGAGTTTTTTACGAATGCAGGCTGTGTACCATGTATTGCAGCGCATGACTATATGGACCAGATCAAAGATAACGTTGGGGCTACTAAGAACGATACAAGCGTTATAATTCTCAGCTATCATACTAAATACCCGTATATACTGGATTCACTCTACAGGGCAAACCTGGTTCAGAACCAGGCCAGGGCTGATTATTACGCTGTTAACACAACTCCACAGGGAAGGCTTGACGGTTCAAACATGGACCAGTATTCTTCCAGCACATGGGGCGCGCAGATTAACGCTGAGTTCAATACCACAAGGTATCTCGATATTGTTCTTTCTACAACATATGATGACTTACTTGATAGCGGTACGGTAACGGCAAACATAAACCTGGTCAACGCACTGCCCACCACCAACACAGTTTTACATATGGTTATTTCTGAAGATAACGTTGAATATGTAACTGCGCCGAACGGGGTTACAAATCCAGATGATGTAATGCGGTATATGATCACCGGGCAGAACGGGGAAGCGATTTCTGTAGGGCAAAATACCGTAACCAAAAGCTTCGGCTCATCCCCAAAATGGAACCCGGGGAACCTGCATATAATAGTATTTATACAGGATTCCGATACCAAGCAGGTTTATGGTGTTGAGAGAGTAAAGGTGATAAAGTAGATTAATAGTTAAATTGAATTTTTAAAGAGCATTCATTTTATGAATGCTCTTTTTTTATCCCGGATAATGAAAATAACTGAATTGGTGATTCCAAATTGTTATTTTTAGGTTACTTTAGTGCTACAAAATGAATAAAACATACGTAAAAGTGATCGGATTGCTGCTGCTGCTCTCAATTTCAGTTGGAGCAAAGCTGCATGGACAGGATCTTGACCGTATTTACGGCGTTACAGTAGATGATATAAGCGGTATTAATGCTACCGTAACGGCGCTTGCAAATCATTCGCGGAAAATGACAACCCGGATCGTATTCGACGAATGGGTGCCGGCTTCTGATTATGCTTTGGCAGTACGTAAAATTGACAGCGTAAGTTACACGATGGGAGAGATCCTGGATAGTTACTATATGAACGCTTACAGCATAAAACAATTCAAAGATAGAGTAGATGAATACCAGTATGCATTAAGTGATAAGATAGATATTTGGGAAGTTGGAAACGAGATAAACGGTGAGTGGCTTGGCCATTCTGATTCAGTAATGGCTAAGATCAAGTACGGACTGATTCGCTCTAAAAAGAACGGTCTAAGAACTGCCATTACGCTTTATTATAATCATGACTGCTGGGAAAAACCGGAAAATGAAATGTTCAGGTGGATTCATGAGAATTTTGATTTCAAATTCCGCCGTCTGCCTGATTATGTATTTGTTTCATATTATGAAGACGACTGCAATAATTACCAGCCTAACTGGCAGTCTGTTTTTGATAGTCTAAGGGTGCTCTTCCCGAATTCAAAGCTTGGAATAGGTGAGTGCGGTACAACTAATATTCTGAATAAAGCGGAGTTCATAACAAGATATTATACTATGAACATTACTACACGCGGATTCATTGGCGGATATTTCTGGTGGTACTATAAAAAAGACTGTGTTCCCTGGCTTACAAAACCTCTCTGGCTTGTTTTGAATAATGCACTTCTAAATTCCGATATAATAAAAGACGGAGACGGATATTAAAGGGAGAATTAGGAATTACGAATTAGGAATTAAGAATAAAGGTTTGTAGGTCTCAATCTACAAGTTGCAAATAATGATCCCTTATCTCATTCAACTTCTCTATTACAGGGTCCATTTCCTTTATTGCCATCAATTGCATTCTGAAATTGCTTATATTGGGCAGACCCTTTAGATATCCTGAATAAAACTTCCGGAGCTCCATCACTCCGCGTGCTTCGCCCTTTGCTTCACAATTAAGTCTTAAGTGACCAATACAAACTTCTATCTTCTCTTTAATTCCTGGTTCGGAATATGTTCCCGTTGCCATAAATTCTTTTGACTGCCTGAATATCCATTGGTTGTGAATTGCGCCCTGGCCAATCATGACTGCATCAGCTTCATATGTATCGAAAGCGAATTTCACATCTTCGGGTGATTTAATATTGCCGTTTAGTATTATTGGGATTTTGAACCCTGCATCCTTAATGCGTTTTACCCAGCTCCAGTCAGCTTCACCTTTGTTGCCCTGGCTGCGCAGCCGGCAGTGAACCGTCAATGCCCGGATGCCGATCTCTTCCATTATCTTTGCGACCTCAACAATTACTATTGATTTCTCATCCCAGCCAAGCCGCGTCTTAAGGGTTACAGGCAGCGATGTATTTGCCATAACTGATTCTGCAATACGCCGCATCTTCGGCAGGTCTTTCAAAAGGCCCGCGCCTGCACCGCGCATGGCTACATCCTTTACCCAGCATCCGCAGTTGATATCGATAAAATCAGGATTTGCGGTGCTGCATATCTTTGATGATTCCGCCATGCTGTCCTCGTTCCCGCCGTATATCTGTATAGCCAGCGGCCGCTCTTCTTCATGGAAGAACAGCTTTTCCCTTGCCTTTCGCGCGTCACGAATCAGTCCTTCGCTTGAAATAAACTCGGTGTAAAGCACATCCGCGCCCAGCCGCTTGCATACTAAGCGGAATGGAGGCTCAGTAACATCCTCCATTGGCGCAAGCACAATCTTATTTTTGAAATCAGGAAGCATAGGGGCAAAATTAATTATTTCTGATCAAACTTAATGTGTAAAACGGGCGGTACTTCTAAAAATTGAAATAGATCTTTGTATTCAACGCCAGCAGACCCGTATAACGCGCCTTATTAAGCGCAAGGGGGGAATCGCCGCCTTTTGGATTATTCTTAAAATAAGAATACTCAATTTCTGTAAATGCGTTCAGGTCCTCAAGCAAGGTGTATGATATGCCCGCGCCAATCTTAAAGCCCGGCAGCCATGTTTTCCTGCTGTAAGATGCAAGCACCGATTGACCTGAATAATAATTGTAATAATATTCGTCAAAAGAATAGTATTCCCGCATCCGTTCTGAAGATTCACTTACATACTGGAATCCTGCACCGGCCTTAATGTAAAATGGAGTTTGTTTTCTGCCGGTTGGGTAGAACTTTGCGTTAACAACCAGCGGTAATGCGAACAGGGTTGAGTTATCATATTTATCGATATAATCATTGCCGTTATCCGAGCCTGTGGTAAATTCAGGATCCGGCCTTCCGCGCAAATGCCATATGAACGATGACTCCATCTCAAGTGAAAGCTTATCATTTACCATGTAGCCGGCATTCACATCAAGCTGGATTGGGGAATACATAAAATATGAATCATAGCCATCGTAGGAATTGTAATCGTATGAATTGTAGCTGTCATAATAATCCGGGGAGTAATTGAGCCTCAATGCATACACCTTGCCGAACTCACCCCCGAGAAATGATGAGACTGATGTGCCGAATCCCATGTAGAACTTACCGTTCACTTTGTTGAGTGCATCCTGAGAAAATGAATATGATGCAAATAAAATACAAGCTAAAGTTATGGTTACTATAGTTCTCATATCAATAGTGGTTAGTTTAATGCGGATTAGTACTGTGTTTATATTTATCCTTCAGCAGTCTGAAGCTTAAAGCTGTGGCGCCGATCATCACTATACCCCCGGTTAAAAACGGGGCAGTAAAGCTCACGTAATGATATACAAGTCCGCCCCAGCTCGGACCTAGGAACCTCGCAAGCGATGCAAGCGATTGTGTTAATCCCAATATTCCGCCCTGCTCATCTCTATCACTGAACTTTGATATCAATCCGAGCCCTATAGAGAGCAGTAACCCGTTGCCAAAGCTCATGAACAGAATGCTGCAAAGCAGCAGAACAAGTATATGGTTTGAAAAGGGGATAGTTCCCAATCCAATACCCATAATTATGCAGCCTGCTATGAATACTTTACGTTCATCGAAAATTTTAAGTATTGGCCTTATTAGCACTCCCTGTGTAACTGTGCCTATTAGACCCGAAAAAGCGAACAGGTAGCTCACCTGTTCAAAATCATAGCTAAAGCCATCTTTGCTTTCTGCATAAAGCTGGAAAGTTGAGAAGATGTTTGATATTGAGAACACTATCACAAAGTAAAGCAGTATCAAAAATCCAACATGCGGATGTTTAAGCGCAGATACCAGCTTGTTGATCCCGTTCTTAATATTAAAGCCGCCTTTTGTTTTTGCGCCGCGGAGCTCTTTAGGCAGTGATTCATTCACGAAGAAGAATGTGAGAAGCAATGCTATCATAGAAAGTCCGGCTGACATGAACGTCGGGAAGCCAAAACCGTAATGCTTTGCAAGCACGCCGCCTATGAACGGCCCGAAAACAAAGCCAAGTCCGAATGCCGCGCCTATGAGTCCCATGCCCTTTGACCTGTCCTTTGGCGGCGTTACATCCGAAATGTACGCCATCGCCGCCCCAATGTTTGCAGAGAAAAATCCAGCCAGTGCGCGTGATACAAAGAGCAGCAAAACTGATTTCCATACGCCCGCCAGTACAAGGCCGGTTATTATGTAAGATATTACATTGCCTGTGAGGCCGAAGATCAAAATTGGTTTCCTGCCATAGATATCAGAGAGCCTGCCCCAAAGCGGATTGAATATGAACTGCATTAATGAGAATATGCCGATATTCAGCCCAATCAGCGTTTCGTTCATGAAGAGCTCATTTTGTGCAAATGTGGGCAGTATAGGTATCAATATCCCGAATCCAAGCAAATCAATAAACACCGTAAGGAAAATTACAATGATCCTTCTATCCAAAAACCAGTCCTTTCTTGTTTACGCAGCATAAGATCAATCTAAACATTATAAAAATTTCTTTTGGAATTTTATTCAAAGTCTTATTTAAAACCTGCTCTTTTTTCTTTTGTCTTCTCCCCAAAGCAGCTTGCTTGTAAGAACTTTAAAATAGCTGCTGCTAAGGCTCTTTGCTATTTTAATTGTATATGGCGCCTTTTTGATCTCTATCGATACCGGAGTTTTCAGCTTTACAATTGAGTTTCCGTCGGTAACAATATTTATCGGCACTTTTGAATTAAGCTTAACCTTAAATACACCGCTATCAGGCAAAATTACCGGTCTTGCGGTCAACGTGTGCGGAGAAAGGGGAGAGAGTATAAATACGGCAGTTTTTGGAAATACGATGGGTCCTCCTGCTGAAAGCGAATATCCGGTTGAGCCTGTCGGAGTTGAAATTATAAGCCCATCGGCGTGGTAACTGTTCACAAGCTGGTTATTGAAATAAACTCTTATCTCGATGGTCTTAACTATTTCATTCTGGTTTATCACAACTTCGTTCATACCATAAATGGCTTTGCTGCCGCCATTGGCAGAAGCTTGCAGCACTGTGCGCTCGTCAATTTTGTATTTTCCGGCAACCACCTTTTTAACGAAACCAAGTATCTCGCGTGTGGATGTTTCGGCAAGAAAGCCCAGCTTTCCCAGGTTAACTCCGATTATGGGAATTCCCCGGCTTCCAACAAGCTTTGCAGTAGCGAGAAATGTTCCGTCACCCCCGATCGAAATCATAAAATCGCAATTTGCTGCAAGCTTTGAATCTGCAATGATCTTTGAAGGTGGAATGCTGAAGCTGAACCTCTTTTTTACCTGTTGAGCAAGCTCTTTTTCCACATAGTAACTTATGCCTGCAGAGTTCAGGCCTTTTGCCAGCCTGTGAACCACCGGTGCAAGCTCGGTTTTGTTTACATTACCGCGTATTCCGAATGTCATATTTATTGCAGATCACTCTGCAGATAAGTTTTCCTCGTTATTTCCTGTATTTTTATCTTTTGTCTCTTCCTCTTTGGGTTCAGCCACTGGTTTTTCCGTTTCTTTTTTAATTTCATCCAGGTAATTCAGTTTTAGCTGTCCAACGGTGTTTTCAAGATATTTTGATTCATATTCCGATAGCTTCCCGGATGTCTTTTCCTTCAGCATATCAAGAATATCAATAGAAAACTGTGCCTGCGCCAGGTCTTTTTCAGTTTTGTCGGTCATTGGATTTTTGATCTTACCCATTGCCATCATTGCCGACATTTCAAATGAACCTACAAGATACATGAATAACTGCGTATTTTTTTCTTTATTATCCATAAGCTAAGTGTATTTAATATTTACTGATTATTCCTGTTCTTCAAATAAAGCTTTGAGTACTTCACGCTGACATGGATCGATGAAAGTGTACACAAAACCAGCCCCATGAAGCCATCAAGAATTCCTAATTTCAAAAAATACATTTTAAAGAATGTAAATGCAGGTCGAAAAATAATATCAATAAATCCGGCTTTCTTGCCCTTTTTAAACAGTTCCTCTGCAGAAAGCGTTGTGTAATGGTTGAGTTTTTTTAGGTAATGCTCAAAATCCATATCGGTGTAATGCAGCAAGTCGTTTTTCAGTTTCCCTTTTTGTCCGCCATATACTGCACTTTCATGTACCAGCAGGGAATTGAACCTTATTCCCGATGATCTTTTAAACAGTCTTAGCGTATAATCCGGATACCAGCCGCAATGTTTTATGAATTTGTTGATGAAGAAGCTTTTCCTGTTGATCAGGTATGCTTCGTATGGCTGTTTATCTGCGGATACCAGTTCTGTGATCTCCCTCTGAAGCTCTGGTGTAATTCTTTCGTCAGCGTCTATCCACAGTATCCATTCGCCTGATGCCATATCTATCCCTGTATTACGCTTTTCGCCGTAAGGCAGATCTTTAACACTCTTTACTATTGAATTGTACCCGCGCGCAATTTCTGTGGTTCTGTCACTGCTGTATGAATCAACTACAATAAGCTCATCACACCATCCCAGGGATTCCAGGCAGGCTCCGATGTTTTGCTCCTCGTTATATGTAATGACTATTGCAGATAACATTATTTAACTATATTTGAGTTGTAATGCTTGATCTAAAAAATATAATTGCAGATAAAAAGAGTATTGCTGCCGTTGTTTTCATAGCAGTCGTTTCTGTAATACTGCTTATACAGTCTTATGGCAAAGCAACACGTGATTCCGGTTATGACTTTACATCATATATTTATGCATCAGCCTTATTGGCAGAACAGCAAAACCCATATGATCCCGGTGCAGTTCTGAAAAAACAAACAGACTATCCTAAACCGCCATTTCCATATATATATCCGCTCACTGCAGCTTTTTTATTGACTCCTTTTAACTACATACCGTATCAGGTTTCAGTTGTGATATGGTTTATAGGCGGATTGATAAGCCTCCTGGTTACAATTCATGTACTTTCAAATTCTGCTTCAAAAGATAAATCGTTTTTTCATAAAAGAACCGGATTTCCTGTTTTTTCTGCCCTAATCATATTGCTGCTTATTAATATAATCCAGAATAATTTCCTCAATGGCCAAATTAATTTTGTCATCTTGCTGCTTCTCGTTCTGTGTTACCGCTCATATGCGAAAGGCAGCAGTATAACAGCAGCATTTCTTTTGGCTTTGGCAGTGAGCATCAAGTTGACTCCTGCATTATTTCTGTTGTATTTCCTTATCAACCGGGAGTACAAGCTGGTGTTATTCAGCTTGATCTTTATCCCTGTTTTGATCCTGCTTCCGTACCTTGCGGCAGGGAACAAGATCTGGGAATTCTATTTCTATTATTATTCGCATTTCCTGGTCGAACCCGGGCAAAATCAGAATTCCCTTTTAGGCATTGCAGGCAGCGCCTATGCGAAATTTGCGCTTTTAACTTTTATTATTGCTATGCTGGCATTTTTCAGCCTGTTCTATCGTAAAAACAGGGCCGGATTGAACGAGCTTAACATCTTTTCAGTTTATTTTCTTTTTCTTTTGCTGCTTACTCCCAAATTGCAAACTCACACACTTGTTTTCATTTTACCGGCGGTCCAGCTTTTTCTAATTCAGGTTATGGACTATCACAAAAAGCTTAAAAAGGCCTACATCTATATCTTGCCCCCGGCTGCGCTTTCAGTTTTTTATGTTTCCAGGGCAACAGATGCTTTCAACCTTGTTTACCTTACAATAATCATTTTGCTGATATACCTGTTGCTGAACCTGAACAGCCTTAGGCACCGCCCGGCTTCGGGTTAGTAACGTGAAATTTGCCAGCCAGGTACGCAAGCGCCAAACAGAACCAGAATACTGCTGCGTATTCTGCGTCGCCAAAATTCCATTCTGTTAGTCCGCTAACCTGCAGAGATATCATTACCAGAATAGAGATCACTGCCAGCAGGTTGGGAAACTCATCAGAAGCTGTTTGCCTGAATATTTTTACCTGGCTGTAAAATAAGTATACCATCAATGCAAGCCATGCGGCCAAACCTGTTATACCAAAGTTGACAAGGATCTGAAGCACATTGTTGTGCATATGCGAGCCTTCACCGTGGAATTCAGGTTTCTTGTACATTTTATATATCATGTTGTTATCAACATCTCCGGTCCCAAACATCAGGTTATCCTTAATGATCTTTATGCCTGTATCCCACATAACAAAACGCGCATGGTTGCTCGGATGGTTCAGGTCAGCAATGCTCATTATTCTTTCTTTTGCCGTGTCCGGGGCGAAGACCAGAAATAATACTGTAATGGCTATCAAGCCGGAGAGAAAATATCTGTTCTTCAGTATCCCAAGTACAACCAGTGATGTAAAAAGCCCCAAAAAAGCATTTCTGGCATTTGTAAGATAGAATGTTATGAATATTGGCAGGCTTAACAATGCAAGATATAGCTTGTTCATAAGGTAATTATTTTTCACAAGGAAAAAGGGAATAATGATCAGCAAAATTGTCATCTTTATCTCCCCGTTAGTGATAGGGTAGCCAAAGTACTGCAGCCTGAATTCACTCAGTGTTTTTGGCGGAGACTGGATGTAATCCATCGTAAATCTGGCCAGTTCAATTGAAGATATTAAGGTGCTGAAAAGAATAAAAATTACCAGCAGCCTTCTTAATGTGACTGTATCGTTTATGAAGAAAATGGCCGCGAAGAATATTATGTAAATCGAGATCTTCCTGTATATGTGATCAAACGAATCTGCAGGGTTGCCGCACAGCGCTGAAGATATAACCTGGGCTAATATAAATGATGCGAACAAAAGAAGCAATGTTCTGTCTTGTTGTGGAAATTTCCCGCCAATAATAAATTTGAAAAACGTTAATAATATCAACCCTCCGAAGCCTATAGATGATGCCGCTATGCTCCATTGCGAAGTGAATGCCGCAAGTCCGATAAATACGAGGATGAGCGAATTGGTTATACGGATTATATTTTGATTTGTTGATTTGATCTTTGTTTTGTTTTACTTTTTCAGAGTTTGCCCTGCAGCTTCAAGAGCTTAAGGTGAGATAGAAAGTTCACCATAGCATACGAGAAGCTGATGAAAAATCCGCCGCTGCGGTCTTTATAACCTTTGCGTGAAATAAATAACCTTACAAAAGCCGAAATTGAATGAGTGAATACACCAACCTTCGATATCTTCTTGCCTTTTTCAAGTTTCTCAAGTGCCTCAAGCGAGCTGTAGTAGTTTATTTTATCCACCATCTGCGCCATGTTCTGAAAAGAATAATGCAGATATTCGCCTTTCAGCTCACCTGTACTTCCAGTTACTTCTATTCCTTCGTGAACGATCCTTGGAGTTATTTTGCCGAATTTCCGGTTAAAAAGCCTGATGTGTTTATCCGGATAAACACCTGAATGTTTTATCCATTGGCCGAAGTAATAATTTCTCCTGTTAATGTAATACCCGTTTATCTCTTTGGGCTCGAGCTCGATTAGCTCTTTTTGAAGATCAGGTGTCACTCTTTCATCTGCATCAAGAAAAAATATCCAGTCGTTCGCTGCGAGAGGAATGGAGTGCATTCGCTTTTCGGTTACTGATTCCGGTCCATCGTGAATTATCTTAACATTATATAACGATGCGATCTCGACAGTTCTATCTGTACTGTTTGAGTCGATTAACAATATCTCATCAGCCCATTTTACAGTTTCCAGGCAGTCTTTGATATTGTGCTCTTCGTTCTTAGTTAATATAATTACTGATATTTTCACGCGGGGTTTCTTGTATTTTTATCCGAATTGCATTTCGTACAGCTTGCGGTAAATGCTTTTCTCATCTTTCAGAAGGTCGTCATGGGTGCCAATACCTGCAATTTTTCCGTCATCGATCACAACAATTCTGTCGGCATCTTTTATTGTGGAAAGCCTGTGCGCAATGATAATAGAAGTGCGGTTCATAAGCAGCTTTTCTATTGCATCCTGGATCAGGTGTTCGGATTCAGTATCCAGAGACGAAGTTGCTTCGTCAAGGATCATTATAGGCGCATTCTTAAGCAATGCCCTCGCAATGGCGAGGCGCTGCTTTTGTCCGCCGGAGAGTCTTATTCCTCTTTCACCAATAACGGTATCATACCCGTTTTCAGTCTCGAATATGAAATCGTGAGCGTTGGCATTCTTTGCTGCCTCAATAACCTGCTCTTCAGTTATGTCGTTTCTGCCGTATGTAATGTTCGCACGGATCGTATCATTGAAAAGTATGATCTCCTGGGTGACTATACCGAAGAGTGAGCGAAGTGATTCAATTCTTATATCCCTTATATCTGTTCCATCAATGGTTATGCTGCCTGATGTTACGTCGTAGAAGCGCGGGAGAAGATCAACCAGGGTTGATTTACCTGCGCCGCTTAAGCCAACGATTGCGATATTTTCATTTCGTTTGATGCTGAGGTTTATGCCGTCAAGTATCATTTTATCGGCGCCGGTATATGTAAAACCAACGTCGTTAAACTCTATTGAGCGATCGAAGCTCTGTTTATCTGCTGCTTCGGGTTTATCGTAAATATCCGGCTTTGCATCTATGATCTCAAATATCCTCATTGCCGAAGCGTAGGACTCCTGTATGCGGTTTGAAACAGTGCTGAAATCTTTAATAGGCGCCATTAACTGGAATATTATCAACAGGAATCCAATGAACTCCTCCGGCGCAAGAGAACTGCCGGAAAATATCTCTTTGCCTGCGTACCAGATTATGAATACACCCAAGGCGACGCTGACAATCTCGGTAAGAGGACGTGTCATATCGCTATACACAGCGCTTTTCATAAGAGAGCGGAAATATTCCTTCAGCTTTTTATCAAAGCGTTTCTTTTCGAATTCCTCCATCGAAAAGGCGCGGATGATCTTGCCGCCATAGATGTTTTCTGAAATCACCGAAGTGAACTGGCCCAGTGACTCCTGAACACGCAGACTGTATTTCCGCAGCTTTTTGCCAAGATAAACTATCATCAAAACCGAAAGCGGTACCGTTACCATCGAGATGAGCGTCAGCTTCCAGCTAATGAAAAATGCCATTGTGAGGAATGTAATGATTAGTACGGGCTGCTTAATCAGATCGGTAAACGTTACTGAAACTGTATTCTGTATGGTGTTTACATCAGATATAAAGCGTGATACTATATCTCCTGAGCGCCTTTCGTTGAAATATTTCAATGAGAGCGAATTGAACTTCTCGAACATTCTCCGGCGAAGATCAGTTATCAATGATTTTTCCACATACTGTGTCAAAACGCCCTGCATAAATGCGAACAGGTTTTTCAGCAGGTATGCTGCAAACATCAGAAGGCAGACTTTCACAAGTGCGCTGTATTTATCACCCCCGGAAAAAATGTAACCATCGGCCGCCTGGCGCAGGCTATCGAAAAAGTTCTTTGAAGGCAAAACGGATAGATCTGCGGCTGAACCTGTGAAAAGTGTCTTTAAAAGGGGAATTGAAAGATAGATAGATGCTGCATTAAATACCGAATAAAACAAGATTAATATAAATGATAAAACAAGCAGGTGCCTGTAGGGCTTCAAAAGCTTTACTAAACGGAAGTATTCTTTCATTCAGATCGTTTCGTTAAAGGCAAAAATACTTGAAAACTGCTTAATATAAAATGATATTAATTTATGCAGGAAATGGGGACTAGATGAGTAGTGAAGTGGATGAATAAGTGGGTAGTTGGATAGTTTAACAGGTGAGCTGGTGCTATCATTGTATCCTGCTATAGAGCCCTGAAAGGGCGTAAATATGTCAGCGATGGGCGCAGCCCATCGAATAGATTTAGAAATGAAAAGCCCTGAAAGGGCGGAATCGGAAACCGTGCATAAACTCTTGTGTGACCGCTGCGCGGTCAGTGTAAATCCGGTTGCCTGACCGGATAACATAACACACCCCGTCATTGCTTCGCAATGCCACCCCTCTCCAGAGGGGAATTAAAATCCATTCCCCGTTTCCCCGTTGTTGGTGCCCGACTGCTGTGCGGTTTATCACCAACAAGAAATCTACTTTAAACTACCTGTATTCTATTCAAACGTTAATGTGTTTCAATATCCCCTCTCGTGCCTTCGGCAGACCTACCGCCAGCCAGCTCTTCGTATGAGGGAGGAGTCATTTGCGCATTTCATCCGATGGCTCAAAGCCATCAGATGAAATTGGATTTTATGACACGCATCATTGTTTTCGCCTGAAGCATGTATTATGTTTGTAATGTTACCTATAGACATAACCCGAATCCTTTGAGTTTTTGTAGTTGCAACTCGCAAAAATCTCTGTTAATTTGAAGCAACTAATACCTGCACCCGATGAAATTAACTAAAAAAATCAAGAAATGACTCTAAATACTAAATCCCGCACAAGAAGTGAATCCATGAAGTGGAAAGTTATGCTGATTTTCTTCATGTTAATCTTTTGTCAAAATTTGTTTAGTCAGTTTACATGGCAAAGAATATATACCAGCCAAATTGGTGGAGATGAAGAAGCCTATGACATTTGTGAAGCTGACAGCAACAATTATTATGTTGGAGGAATTGCAGCACCATTTTTCCGTTATACTTTTGTTCTGAAGATTAACCCGTGGGGAGACACATTGTGGAGACGTACTTATTTTGGAGGTGAAATCTACACAATAGCATCTGTGAGTGACGGTGGTTGTATATTTGCAGGATACTTTGGTGGGGCATTTGCGTGTCGTATAAAACCGAATGGAGACACTTTATGGGTTAGGGCTTTTAATGCTATAAACTTTATGGACATGAAGAAGACACATGATGGAAACTACATATTATGCGGGGTAGAGTATTCAAATGATAGTTATAATGGTTACGTATGCAAGATTGATACATCAGGAAATACTATTTGGGAGAGAATTTATCCTGCAAATGTAAGCATTGATTTTGCAACAATTGAACCAGGTATTGATGGTGGTTTTGTTGTGGGTGGTGTAAAAAGGGATATCCAGGGTGGACCGAGGTTTTCATATTTATGTAAGATAAATGATACCGGTACAGTTATCTGGGAAAGAAATTACTTATTAAGTATTGATAACTATATTTCTTCGATCCAGCAATTAAACTCAGGATATATCTTAACAGGAAGATCCCTTGAAAACGTATATCTTCAAAAGATTAAGTCAAATGGAGATAGTATTCAAACTAACTTTCTCAGTAGCACAAATGGGGTAAGCATGGGACCGGTACTTTCTAAAGCAAACGATAATAAGTATTATCTTGCACATGTGAACTACCTATCAAGCCGTATCTACGCTGTTGATTCAAACTTAGTCATAAATAAGCAATTGATATTTGAATTACCTTCGCCGAGGGGAATTTCATTGAGTTCAATTATTAATGTTTCAAATTCCGTAGCCGGTGATATCATATGTGCAGGATGGGCAGATTATTACGAAATGTCAAATATTGATTTTTTTGTTGTAAGGATAGACAGTTCTCTAAATGCACCACCACCAATTGGGAATTACAATTTCTCAGGCAATATAGCTAACAGTTATGAACTTTTCCAAAACTACCCCAATCCATTTAACCCTGCAACAATGATTAAGTATGTTATACCCAAAGATGCAGTAGTAAAGATTAAAGTATATGATATTCTCGGCAAGCAGGTATTCGGATTGGATGAATTCAAAAAAGCCGGAAGTTATGAAGTGCGGTTTAATGGCGCGAATCTGGCGAGTGGAATGTATTTTTATTCAGTTGAGGCTAGTGGATTTAAGGAGACGAAGAAGATGGTGCTTCTGAAATAGCGAAATAGTTAAGTGGTGAAATAGTGAGATGAATAGGCAAAAATAGAAGTAAAAAGAATATCAAAAAATGTCCGGTATGAAAAGTGCCGGGCATTTTTTTTATACAGCCCATGTAAATCCGGTCGCCTGACCGGATTGTTAGCAATACAGAAACGTTCTAGAATCGGGCGATTCGATTTACAACAAAACATCCGTCAGGAGGTAACTCCTGACAGCACGCAATACCATACATTCTAAAAAGAAAATGCTTTTGCCTCTCTTGGAGTGCATTGACTGCGTCAATGCTTTATGATTTTTCTTGAACATTGAGCATCCACACAGTGGATGCACTCCAAAGTAAAGCAAATTAACACCGTTGTTGATATTGGATTGCCTAATCGGATATCCAGTCAGGGGCGTAACTCCCGACAGTACGGATTAAACCTGATAGTACAAAAATCATTTCCCCCTGACAGGGGGAACACAAGGGGGTGACTAGCATACTCTTGTATCTTCATTACATACCATTATTCATATTCAGGAATGTATCATGAAGTTCACCGGCTTGCTATAATCATATTGAGTTAACACATTCAATATCCATTTCAAAAATAGCTCAGATGCATTCCCTGCATTATGATAGAAATAAATGGTGCCACTACTCATCCGATGACTGCAATTAAAGTTGGCTTGAGGGGTTAGGCGTATTGAGTCATCGGATGAGTGTGTAAGCAATTGTGCAATAAATCGAATCCTTTAAATTACAATGTCCGGTATGTAAATGCCGGGCATTTTTTTATTAAGCCTATGTAATTCCGGTCACCTGACCGGATTATTGACTTTATGCAAATTCACTCTAATCAGGCGATTCGGGTTACAGAAAATATCCGTCAGGTGGTAACTCCTGAACTTGCTCTGATTTTGTAGACACGAAGAAAAGTTGTTATATTCGTAAAAGGAAGGATATACACAATGGAGCTTCAAACCCAGGAGAAACGTAAAAAGAAACACTTTGACAAAGAGTTTAAGATATCAGCAGTTAAAA
>JAYRXC010000031.1:0-17073 GCA_041917655.1 Ignavibacteria bacterium
ACAGGAGAGGGGGAACCAAAAATTCTTGAGTTTTTTCTCCCCTCTCCCTTTGGGAGAGGGGTTGGGGGTGAGGGTCGAAACACAAAATTACTGAGTAAATGTTTCACTGTCGTGTACTAAGTGGTTGCGGTCTTCGGGTTATTGATTGCGGACCTCGAATTGCGGATTGAAGGTTGTGGAATGCGGAATTGGGAAAAAATGGCACTATATTTCTCGGAATTATTTTGTTGAAAAATTTATTATATTTATTGTGATTCGGTTATGAAAAACAAAAAATTGGAAATATTAGAGCCTGTTGATCTGAGCGAACTTCTGGCTGATTACAGTAAAATGTGGGTAATATTGGCCTATGATGAGAAATCAGTCTTAAAGTCGGGAAAAACGTATGAAGAAGTCAGTGATTTGGCTGATCAAGGAATCGCTATGCTCGTTCCGGATCTGGAATTTCCTATTGCCCCAATAATTGCTGCTCATTAGTTACTGTGAAATTACCTTACACCAAACTTAAATCGATTTCAAAGAATTTTGATTTCTTTTACCGGCCTATGATAAATGTAGTGCTGATTAACGGCACAAAAAGCCGCATGCAAAAGGCATTGATCGATTCCGGTGCAGACTACACACTTATCAATGCATCCATTGCTGAAGATTTAGGTATTGATTTGAAATCCTGCTTAGTTGATAAGACATTGGGTATTGAGAATAGACCAATTGATACTTATTATTATGACCTGGAACTGGCCATCCCAAATCTTGATCAAAGCAATTTGATAGTGAAAACAGGTTTTGTGAAATCATCAAGTGTGGGTATATTGTTAGGGCAAAGAGATTTCTTCGATAAATTTGTAATTTGCTTTAACAAAAAGAAAAATTACTTCGAGATTGATTTATCCGTTTAGTAGCTGATCTCTGCCAACCTTTTACAAGAAAATCTCAACAGCTACTTTATCCCCGTATTCCTGAATATATAATCTATGTTTTTAAACACCTTTTTGGGGTCGAAAATGTCTTCGATCTGCGCCGGTTTTACTTTTGATGAGATTACAGGGTCTGCTTCTAGCAATTTCCGGAAATCTTCGCCGGTCTTCCATGACTGCATGGCATTATCCTGCACTGCCTTATACGCCTGCTCGCGGGTGAGGCCTGCCTCAACAAGTTTCAGCAGCGCGCGCTGCGAGTAGATGAGTCCGTGCGTGCGGTTTAGATTCTTAGCAATGTTATCTTTATTCACAACAATGCCATCTATCACTTCAAGCATTTTTACCAGCATGTAATAAAGCAGCATGGTACTATCGGGCATTATCATGCGCTCAACAGATGAATGCGAGATATCACGCTCATGCCATAGGTTGACATTTTCCATAGCCGCTATAGAATTGCCGCGGATGATGCGGGCAAGTCCGGCGATGCGCTCACAAATTACGGGATTCTTTTTGTGCGGCATAGCTGATGAGCCCTTCTGCCCTTTCGTGAACGGTTCTTCAAGCTCTAATACTTCCGTTTTCTGCTGGTGGCGTATTTCTGTTGCGAATTTTTCGAGAGAACATGCGATGATAGCAAGTGTTGACATATATTCAGCGTGAATATCGCGCTGTATGATCTGTGTTGCAGCGTTCGCAGGTTTGAGGCCGAGTTTTTTGCATACATAACGCTCAACAAACGGATTCAGATGCTCATAAGTGCCAACGGCTCCTGAGATCTTTCCAACGGATACCGTCTTGATCGCAGTTCTTAATCTTTCAATACCGCGGTTAACTTCATCATACCATAGGGCGAATTTGAGTCCTAGCGTAACGGCCTCGGCATGCACTCCGTGGGTTCTGCCTACCATCGGCAGGTATTTGTATTTGCGCGCTTTTTTGCCAAGCGATGTACGAAGCTTAACTAACTGCGTAAGAATAAGCTCTCCTGCTTCCTTCATCTGCACAGAAAGCGCAGTATCAAGCACATCGGAGCTTGTCATGCCATAGTGCACGAACCTGGATTCCGGACCGATATAGCTGCCCACATTGGTCAGGAATGCAATGACATCATGCTTTACAACGGCTTCGATCGCGTTGATCTTTTTGACATCAAATCTTGCCCTGGAACGGATCTTTTTCAGTGCTGATTCGGGTACTATGCCTAGCTTATTGTTGGCTTCGGATGCGAATATTTCGATCTTAAGCCAGATCGAGAACTTGTTCTCTTCTGACCATATGTTACCGATTTCGGGGAGAGTATATCTTTCTATCATATTACAAATTTAATGATTTATTAGATTTGGGAATAGGAAAAAATAAGGCGGCATTTGCGGAGCAAAGAGATAACTTTTTGATGAAGATTAAAATTAAGAATTAGGAATTGAGATAACAGATATATTTACGGAGTTGAGAAAAAGTATCGCAGAAGATAAAAGCTTCTGTCCCCCCTTTCGCTTCTGAAAAGGGGGGACGATTTTCTGATGGTTACGATAGTGCCGATTAAAACCAAAGCTGCATACTTCGTAGTTCAAAATCGGGGGTTCGCTTTTTAGGGATAGGGTTGGAAATGAGTCCCTAACTATTTTAGAAGAAACTCATTCCACGAAACTAGAGTATGTTGGATAATTGAAGAGTGAAGTAAAATGTAGTTTCAGACATTCGATCTTATATATCCGTGGCACGAGGACTTTCTCCCCTCTCCTATCAGGAGAGGGGTTGGGGGTGAGGTGATAATCAGAAGCTACCCCTTCCACGAATTTAGAGTGTTAAGAAGATTCCACGTTTTGAAGCATTAATTTACCGGCGCTGAATCACATGCACTATCATTACTTTACATCTGGATACCTGCCTTCCTGCCTGCAGCATGTAGGCGCAGGTATGATCCCGCTAGCGGGATTTCGCCCTCGGCTCAACAAGCAGTAAAGGCACGAGGATCGTTTTGCTTCTGCTTCTGTCCCCCCTTTCGCTTCTGAAAAGGGGGGACGATTTTCTGATGGTTACGATAGTGCCGATTAAAACCAAAGCTGCATACTTCGTAGTGCAAAATCGGGGGTTCGCTTTTTAGGGATAGGGTTGGCAATTGGGCTGCCAGCATTATTCCAGAAGATACTTGTTCCACGAAATGAGAGTAAGAGGGTTAGTCGATTGGTGACGTTGAATGTATTATCAGGCCATCGCTCTTTACTATCCGTGGAACGAGGACTGTCTCCCCTCTCCTCTCAGGAGAGGGGCGGGGGTGAGGTATTATTCAGAAGATTCTCATTCCACGAAACTAGAGATTAGTGATTAGTTGATTGGAAAGGCTGAATGACTTATGATGCTTTTGCACTCTTCTATCCGTGGCACGAGGGGGCATAAAAAAACCCCGGCAAAAATTGCCGGGGTGACGTGAAAGCAGGCTCTAAGTGGGGAAAGAATACTAATTGCCTGCATTTTCAAACTCTATCGGGAACTTCTCCGGTTCCGATGAGACAAGCTTGCTATCATGAATTTCGTATCCCGTAAAATACCAGTTGTTATCATCACGACAAGTTACGAAACACTTTCCTTCTTTCATTAAGAAAGCAACTTCAAGTGTAACTTCGTACCATTTGTAGTTTTTCTTCTTTATCTTTTTGAATGTTTCATTATCAACATTCTCAAAGAAATACACATCAACTGATTTCTTTGGGGTTTTGTCTTTATCTATAACCGAAAGCACAATATCATCCTTTCCGTCGCCTGAAAAATCGCCGTACCCGTAGCCAACAACTGTAATATTCCACGGCAGCTTATAGCTAAGCTGGTCAAGCTGCTCCTCTGACATGGTTTCAGACATCATGCCCATGAATTCTTCAAAATCCATGTCATCCTGTGCTTTGAGTGAAATATTGGAAATAAGGAAAAACGTGAAAACGAGGGCGGTAAGAAAGATATTTTTTGGCTTCATGTTGAAATATAATTAAAATTTGAGAACTTCACCAAGGAACTTGACCGGCCGCTTAAGCAGTAAAAAATCCCAGATTCTTAAGCGGAGAGGGTGGGATTCGAACCCACGGTAGCGTTACCGCTACAACGGTTTTCGAGACCGTCCGATTCAACCACTCTCGCACCTCTCCAACAAACAAACTACCTTAAAGTATTGGAGAAGCTCTTCAAATATAATTATATTAATTGCTGTTGTCAAGAGCTAAACAGTTAAAGTTCTACTTTAACTGTTTTTTAACCCTAAATGAACTTATTAGCTCAACAGTCTTTGCTCCTAACAGCACATAGAACAATGCAAAAATGCTTAAAAACTCAATAATAAGCACGTAAATATACTTCAAATTTAATAATTGCGGTATGTAAATATTTATAGCGTACAGAACGAAAGTCAGAGCTGCAGCCCTCAAAATTGGCTTCCATTCATATACAATCCTGTACGTTTTTTGTGAAAAATAGTACAGGACAAAGAACATCACCATGTAAGATAGCAGTGTTGATAACGCAGCCCCGGTCATAGAATAATCCGGAATAAGAAGGAAATTGAAAGCTATATTACTAACGCAGCCCGCAGCAGATGAAATTATCAGGTATTTTATCTTATTGCTGAAAAACGAAGCTACGTTTAGATTGAGATATAATCCGTTGAACAGATAAGCAAGCAGTATATATGGCACAATAATCAACCCAGACCAGTATTTATCATTAAGCAGCGTATAACCGGCTATATTTACCTTCACCAGATCATCTGCAAGAAGCGAGAAGGCAAGGAAAGCTGTCAAACCACCATAGCAGAAATAAGTAAATATCTTCGAGAAAATTTCTTTGTTGCTTTCATCGCTTTTCAGGTTCATAAAGAAAGGTGTCCATGCAACCTTAAATCCGGTTATTGCCAGATTCATCACAATGCCGATCCTATAGCATGCCGAGTAAATACCAACCACAGCCGTGCCTTTGTAGTATTCCAGAATGAACCTGTCAATAAGATCCATTGAAATTAAGAAAAGTCCGAAATACAGAAACAGGTGCGCAGAAGATAACAGCTTTTCAAATGAGTCAAAGTCAAAAGAGAATCCGAAATATCTTAATGTATAACCCAATGAAATAATGAACAGGAAAGAATAGGATATGAGATACGAGTAAAATATGGCTTCGATCCCCTGCTTAAACACTGTGATCAGAACAACGTTAACCGCCACATTGATAACGACTGCTATTGAGTTAACCGCGGTATAAAGTTTTGATCGCTGAATGCTGTTTATCAGTATCATTGGGAAGCGGTACAGTGAGTCTGCAACAAGTATGAACGCCAGCAGACGAATCAATCCGACATTCCCGCTGCTGCCGGTCAGTATCCCCGCAATTCCATCCGCAAACAGGTAAATCGCGGCACTGAATAAAATTGAAGTAGCAAGAATCATAACAAGGGTTGTACTGAAGATCTTCTTTTTATCCACTTCACTGCCTGCTTCCAAAAACAGCTTTTGGAATGCAGTTTCCATGCCGTAGAGATAAAAGACTGAAACAAAGAACCAGAATGAATAGACCAGCGAAAAAACGCCGTACTCTGCCGGAGGGAAATAAAGCGTGTAAAGCGGAAGCAGCAGGAACGGCAGGAGCCTGTTGAATACGCTGCCTACCGTGTAAATAACGGTATCAGAGAATATTTTCCTTATTTGCGATGGCAAATTTTCCGGGATTGGACTCCAATAATTTATGCTTCTACAAAATACCGCTCTTAATGTAATACTCTTTCAGCTTTTCGAAAACCGAGGCATAGGAATGATATTTCTCCACCCATTTTCTTGACGCATCGCGTTTATCCTTCCTGTACTCTTTCATGTCTATCAGATCGATTATCCTCTCAGCGAGGCTATCTTTATCCGCAACAATAAACGGATTTTCAGGCAGCCACGTATCCATACCGCAATTCATATCGGTAATAGTAGGCAGACCCATTGAGAGCGTTTCCAGTGAATTTATACCGTAGCCTGTGCCTCCCCTGTTACCTATCTGGTCAATTGCAATGTGGCAGGTGCGTTTTATCTTAATAAGCTCTTCTCTTGGAGTATCTTCAACCAGCACGAACTCGATTTCGCGGTGCTTTTTTACTTCTTCGATAGCCGCAATTATCTCGGGAGTTCCTTTTATGATCCGCTGGGTGGGCGAGTGTATTATGCGAATCCGCCCCTCGGCAGGGGGAGCCCAATAGTCATCATCACTGATATACTCAATAGCCGAAGCATCGAACGGGAAAAACAGGAAATTTATATTTGGATGGCGAAGCGTATGGTCATACTCAAAGGTCAGATTCAGGTCTGCCAGCTCATCCATTTCCCTCACAATGCCGCGTGTACGCAGATCATCGCCGAAATAGCAATTGACCAGTTTTTTGCCCTTCATCTTAAATGCCTTTGCAAGGTGCGAATCCTGGAAGAAATCAATTCCCCCGTCAAAGTGAATGATATCATAGCTCTCTGCGTCAACTTCGTCAAGTGCTTTCAGGAATTTCGGCTTATTCCGGTTCTCCCTGAGCTTCATATACCCTTTTTCCGCTGCATTCTTAGGCGCGAAGTAAGGCAGGTGTGTCCATTTATCGATCTGTTCTGATTTGATCTTATTCTGCAGATTGGATTGTTTGAACTCCCGCCATTTCATCGCGACTTTGCTGCGCGGAAGCGGAAGATTGAGGCAGATATCCTCCGGGAAATCGAAAGGAATTTTGTAAAAAGTAATAAGCCGTGAGGGCATGCCGAAATCACTTTGCATTTTCTTTACATTGTAAGGCACGCCTGCCGTATTTTCGGGAGCGATATGTAAAACTTTCTTATCCAGTTTTTTCGAGATAACTTTTTATAAAAATATACATAGACATTGGTGAGTAAAACAATATTCTAAAACAATGAACATATCAAAAAAGAACAAATACTATAATAATCTTAATATTCAGAAAAATTGCGGCATTCACAAAAGACCAATAAATTCTTCAACAGTTAACCCGCTTTCTCTTAAAATGGCTCTCAACGTTCCTTTTGCGATCTCCTTATGATTGGGAATTGTGATTCTCCTGAAGGGGTGTTTATTCTGCCTAAGGATGATATGGCTTCCTTTTTGATGATCAACTTCGTATTGGACCTTGCTTAAAGCTTTTACGGTTTCCTTGCCGGAAACAACGGGTAATTTACCCATAGTTTATATTTCTATAAATTCTTCAGTTATTGGAGGCGGGATGGGCTCATTATGTTTTGTCAAACTTTCGATGTAGCCTTCCATGGCCTCTTTGATGTTCACAAGAGCCTCATTCCTTGTACTACCCTGACTGATACAGCCCGGTAAAGAAGGAACTGACGCAGAAAATGCACCGTCCTCATCCTGTTCAATCAGAATTCTGTATTTCATACTTTTGTTTTAGTTAAATATAATGAAGCAAAAAAACATATAAAAGGTATCTAAAATCTAATATTCAAAAAAATCCAATTGATGCTTAATGCAAATCAAAAACCTTCATCCACTTTTCGAGCGCGAAAGCGCGGTAAAGTACTTTATCATTAAAATTGCCGGAATCGATTATAGCCAGGACCTTATCCCTGTCGATAAACCTCCCTGAGCGCAGATCGGTGGTAAATGTTTCCTTGAGATATGAAGTGATCTCACCCAGCCATTTTTTCTGGGGTACAGAAAATGCCAGCTTGCCCTTACGCATTCTGATATCTTCGGGAATTTTTCCTTTCAGCGATTTGCGCAGTACGTCCTTAGTCCACCCCTTCTGAATCAGCTTATCAAGCGGTATAGAAAATACATATTCAACCAGCTTGTGGTCAAGAAACGGGACTCTTGCTTCGACTGAAAACGCCATTGAGTTGCGGTCTTCATACCTAAGCAGTGATGGGATAGAGATATTCCACACATTGGAAAGCCTGTTAGCCTGAAGGCTAGTGGCTGCGATCATATCATTGAAAAGATCCCGCCTCTGGTGGGACTGTATAAAGTCACTCTTCACAAAAGCGCGGCTGTTTTTAAGTACATGCCTGTATCGCACTGAGCCTGTATTGAAATAAATCAGATTTTGTGCGAATTTGCTGAATCCGAGATTAGAAGTATTTACACCGCCAAGAAACTCGCTGATGAATTTAACCGGATTCAGCAGGTTACGTTTTAAATGGAACGGAAAAAATGAAAAATAACCAAGCAGCATTTCATCGCTTCCCTGCCCGTCAAGCACAACCTTTATGCCGGTTTCATGTATCTTCTTAAACACACTCCACTGCGCAAAAACTGTTGCGCCTGTGTAGGGTTCATCCTGGTGGTATGTCAAACGGTCAATATCTGTCATGAATCCGTTTATATCGGGAAACAGGTAATGCCCGGTCGAGCCTGTTTGCTTGATCACTTCTTCAACGAACGGGCGTTCATCTATTAGCGGATCATCATACGCAGCGGTGTATGTTTTCTGTATCTCCGGCTTGCCTTCATTATGGAGGATTTCATGCATGATACAGACGATGGCTGTGGAATCCAATCCCCCGCTTAAACAGCTTCCAACTTCCACATCGCTTCTTAGGTGAAGGTTAACTGATTCGTATAACAAATCGTAAAAATCGCTGTAAAGGTTGCGGGTATCCTGCAGCACATTATTTTCGGGAATATTGTACCATCTGGAAACTTTGAACTGTCCGTTCTTTAATGTAAATTTATGCCCAGCCTGCAGCTTTGTAATATTTTTATAGAATGTATTTTCGGTGTGATCTATAAAATGGAAAACGAGGTAATCATATATTGTTTCATCGTTGACGCTTTTATCAACGCCGCAATCTAAGATCTGTTTGATCTCTGAGCCGAATATCAGCCTGTTATCATCCTTGTAATAATACAAAGGCTTAATGCCGAACCTGTCACGGGAGCAGAACAGGGTTCTTTCCTGCTTATCCCATATTGCAAAAGCCCACATTCCGCGGAATTTATGCAGGCAGTCCTCGCCCCATTCCATATAGGCGTTCAGCACAACTTCAGTATCGGAATCAGTCTGGAACTTATGCCCTTTTTGTATCAGCTCTTTGCGGACCTCAATATAGTTATATACTTCCCCGTTGAAGACTATTACAAATCTTTTTTTTGCATCATAGATGGGCATGTTTGATATCTCACGAAGATCGATGATCGCAAGCCGTGTGCTGCCAATACCCACATTGCCTTCGGTGAACACACCCTGGCCGTCGGGCCCGCGGTGATGAATGATATTATTCATCGCCCTTAAGCGGTTATCATCAACAGGCGCGCCGTCGAAATTAAATATTCCTGAGATTCCGCACATCAGCTTTTACTGCCATCCTTCATTTGAACTTTATCTTTTATGTGATTAGGGAATATTGTATATATAGCCAGCGGTATAAGTATAGTGAAAATTGTAAGCGCCTTATCGATCTCTCTCAGCCTTGCAATGAAGAAAAACGCCAGGAAATAAAATAATGGCAGAACAATTACGGCGCTGCGTTTCAAAAATTCCGGCTTGGCTGAAAATCCTTTGAACACAAAGTAGATAAACGGCGTGATCATCAGCAGCCAGAGAACGATCCAGTCTTTATGCGCAATATTAAATGCAGCGTCTTTAGTGAAGTACCATTCAACATCACCGCCGCCGGCTGAACCACCGCGCAGGCTATAAACCACAGCATATCCTGCCAGGAAAGTGAGCGTAAGCAGCACGCTGTTTATCCAGGTTTTTTTGTCCTTTAAACCGCCAGGCGCGCCAAAGAAATAAAATGCGATCAATAGTATTAGCTGAAGCTCATTGAACGCAGCAATAAAGACCAGTGGATAGAGGAGCTTTTCTTTCCCGCTATTGATGAAATAAAATCCAAGTGCCATAATACCCGCAGTGGTCATATCCCCAAGCACGTCATATCCCGTTAGTGATATAGGCACAAGCAGCCCAAACAGCAGCAGAGAAATTACCGCCCCGGTATCATCGAACCACAGCCTGAAGAATCTAAGCAGGCAGAGGAACATGAATGTGAAGACCAAGACATTCTGCACAAAGTATCCGGCAAGGAAAGCAGCCTTTTCAGGCAATGCAGCTTTTAATGCTGATATCCAGACCTGGGTTACGTACGGATTGAGAAGTCTGTATTTATACGGGTACTCAATGGAGTTGTTTACAATTGACTCATGTCTCAGCTTTTTCAGCTCATAGTTTGGAGCATCCGTCCTAACGAGCTGGTAATAGCCAAGTATAATTCCGGCAAAGAAGACAAAAAAAATGATTTTATTCTTAGCTGCCAATATCAGTATTTTAGGTCGAGGAAATATGTATCTCTTAGTATTCCGCGCGCACCGAAACTCTCTTTGAACTTGCCGAGTCCCCAGTTTGGGTCCATATTTACGGTGAACAAGCCGAAATCAAGGAATTCCAGGCCGCGGCTGATGGCATCCTTCATGATGGTATAGAAAAGCAGGTTCACTGCGCGGTACTGCTGATAATCCTGGTTGTGGCTGATGTAAAACACCAGCACTACTTTATCATTGCAGTAAAAATTCACAACACCGGCGATCATTTTATTCTTAAGATACGCGCCGAAAAGCTGAATTTTCTGCGGGTATAGCTCCTTCAGCCTGTAGAGCTCTTCAAGCGAGTGAGCCGGCTGAACACCATGGCGCATGGCCAGATTACTCTCAAGTATGCGGTAATACTCTTCAAAATCGTTTGACTTCTTTATTACGACCCCGAGCTTTTCTGCCTTCCGTACCGAGGTTCTGGATTCAGGCTTAATCAGCTTCATCACATTATTTTCATCCACATCAAGCGTTATGACGCTTGTCACTTCCCTCTTCTGGTACTGGAAGCCGTTCTTAACAAACGCAAAATCGAGGTACTGGCTATACCTTTTCTGATATACAACCGGAACACTTGTGGAAACTATCTTCTCGAATTTTTCCTTCAATGCGTAATCAATGAGGCTTTGAGTTAGGTCAAACGATTGTTTTATACTGAGGTTCTCGCCGTGGACAAGTCCGCCGTATGATGCCCCCATGTGCGACCAAAGTACCCTGAGGCCATCCCTTTTGATATCAGCAGCCGGGAAAACGGCCGTAAGCCTGCCTTCATCGAAGAAAAGAAGCGAGTTATCTGTGAATTTATCGGGTGAGTGGTAAGAGAGGAATTTTCGTGTGTGAAATATTGTGCCGTTGGAAGAACTGCTTACAAACTCTTCCCATTGATCATGATGTTTTTTTTCGTACTGTACTACTTCCATTCATTCAGCTCTTATCTATTGCGTTTACTGGATCAAAAACCGGTGGCAAGCGTTATAGTGTGGCTGCTGCCGAGTGAATATTTGTAAGGCACGAATGCGTAATCAAGTGAAACAGATTTATATTTAAGCCCGATGCCTGTTGTTATTGACTTATTTTCGTAACCGGACTGGTATCCCACCCTAAGCGAGAGGAAATCTTTATACATGAACTCAGCCCCGGTATTGGCGTGGAATTTACCGCCATCAAATACCTTGAACCCATCAGCGGCAATCAAAAGCTGTGAGCCCATGCTTTTGATATCAATTGCATAGGAACCGCCGAATCTTAATGCCGAAGGCATTTTGGTAGATTCATTTCGCAGTTCGGTCATAGAACCGAAGTTCGTGAATGCCGCGCCGATAGAAAGCTTATCTTTAACGTACAATCCGCCGATATCGAATGCAAATCCGCTGGCATTATCAACATATATTTTTTCATATATGAACTTGCCTGTTGCGCCAATTGAAAGCATGTTATTAACTTTATAGCCAACCGATAAACCGAATGCAAAATTCTGAGCTGTGAACTCGCCAAGCGGCTCGCCGGGTATCTCGCGAATTTCGATCTTATCGACTGAAGTATTGTTAAGGCTGAGCCCGAAAGCGAACTTTTCGCCCTTCATCTTTGCGCCGAAGAACTCCGTTCTTACGCCGAGGATCTGCTCGTTATGCATGAATACAAGGTTCATCTTGCTCCCGTTGAACAAGGCAGCGGGATTGTAATGCGTAGCGGACGCGTCATTTGTGCTCGATACTACAGCTTCGCCGAGTGATATTGAGCGTGATGTGACACCAAGTTTCAAAAACGCAAGCCCCGTATTGCCTGCGCCGTCATTCTGCGAAAATGCCGCGGCTGTCATAACCAGAAGCAGTAAAGCGTATTTAGCAAGAACTTTCAATTATATTCCTTTTTGTTTTTGTGATGCCTAAGCAGCAAAAATAATCATTATTTCAATTTAATAACAGCCGAAATCGTCTGGAACGGGTTATGGGTATAAGGCTCTAGTACAAAAGAATAATCAATACCCACAATATAGTTGTTGAATGCTTTTTGGTAACCAACGCCAAACATTGCACGGGCGCCCCCAATCTTATCTTCAGCGCTCAGGTCGAACCTGTCAAATCCGGCACGGAACTTAACATCTTTAATTGGCAGTATCTCTACGCCTGCCCTGATAATGTTCGATTTCTTGTTGCTGGTTTCATAATCAAGCGCGACCAGTCCGAAGTTTTTGGGAAGCTGGTAGCTGAATCCGATTGCGAATAGCTTGGGGAATTTCTCGGATGTCTGGTTGCCGTTCTGTCCGTAAACTTCAGTGGTATTCCATTCATATTTGGAATTAATATCCCTTACCGAAACACCTGCATTAAGCTTATCGCTTACTTTGTAAACCGCACCGAGATCAAACCCGAATGAAGTAGAAGTTACCCCTTCATAGAGCTTTGAATAATAGAGCTTGAAACCAACCCCGAATGATAACTTGGGTGAAACGCGGATCGCCGGGGCGAAATAGAATTCATTTTCGCTTGTTGAAAGCTCCCCTATCGAAAAGCCGTCCATATCCCTGCCATCTATCTTTCCCACGCCGGAATTAACCCATGCAAAAGTTACACCTGCTCCGCTTTCTTCCGAATTAGGAAGCTTGAAGTTCTTTGTGTAGCTTACAAAATTCAGGCTTCTATCCAGCGAGAGGAATGAATAGCTCAGGTTAATCAAATGCTCATTCTGAAAAGATGAAACAGCCGGGTTGTAAAGTCCGTTCATATCGCCTGTAGTTACGCTCGTCATAGCGTTACCCATGCCAATACCGCGGGAGCTGAATCCCATGCGCGTGAACGCGCCGGGCAGGCCGCCCAGCTGGGCAAATGAAGGAAACGTTAATACAAGCAAAAAAACGGATATTCTGATTATGTTTTTCATCAATTATCTTTTTACTATAACCAATTCATTTTCATTTAGTTTCTTCTTCAGCTTTTCTGAGTTTTTAAGCTCAAGCTGAAATTTGCCGCTGCCGAATTCAAAATCCAGAGGAGCAATATCGCCTGTACCTGATGACCATCTAATGGTCTTTTCATTTGTACCGTCGCTTAGCTTGAATTCATAAAATCTGAAGTTAAGGCTGCCGTTGGGCAGGTCCTTTTTTTCATCTTTGACGCCGAGGAACGTCAGCGTAAAATCCGGAAATTTAACCGGACTGCCTTCTTTGAATTCGGCAACAGCATTGTAATCACTATCGCCTTTTACTGTGCCGCACATCAGTCCTGTAAGTCCGAATAGCAGCACAATAGTTTTAACAGCAATTCTCATTTTATTATGGACCTATTATTGGCGAAATACTGAAATTTATTGTTGTTTCAGAAAGCTCTTTTTTACCTATTGAAAATCTTGAACCAATCGTTAACTCTGTAGCAAATTTGATAAATCCTGTTTCCCAGAACACTCCAACACCAGCCACCGGGCCGGCCAGCAGCCGCGTGTAGTTCTGGTTAAGGATCTCAGTGCGGTCTTCGTATCGATCGGTGAATATATTGTGCACCGGCTGAACAGAAAAAGTCAGTCCGCTTATGAAATATATCGGATTTATTCTCCTATCGTTATGCACAAATATCAATGCCCTTGCAGTCAGGTCGTGGGATTTGTATGAATTCCCTACACTGGAAACCGGAATCTCTTCTCCTGTACCAAATAAGCCGGGTGAGTATCTTATCTCCTCAGATTGGTAACCAACGCCTTTCATATATTCATACGAGGCTTCAACGTACAGCTTAGGACTCAGCTTAAATCCTACGCCTGCAGTGAATACATCTACCCAGCCTTCCGGACTAACGGATGTACCGAGCCTCTTCGTTCTATCCTTCCTTACCGAGCCGGATCCTGAACGGAAAGTATATTGGTAACCAGCTTTCAGATATATCCTATCGGCTGAGAGATAACTTGAATCCTGGGCTTTTATGCCCGTTACAAAGAACAAAAATACAACTGCCAAAGCACAAAGGTGTTTCATCGCTTTTCTCCTTCAGTAAGTTTAGTTAGGAAAAAAGTAAACGATCATTTCATATTTTAGGTTTTATTGCATTACAAGGATCTTGCCCCAAACGGTTTGATCCTTATCAATTTCTATCCTGTAGAAATATACGCCGTTTACAACCTGCGAGCCGTCATCACGTTTCCCGTCCCAAACTGCCCAAAGCATATCGGGGGTTGAGCGCTGCGCATTTTGTATCACAGTCCTGACGGGAAACATCGCAAAATCGAACAGCTTAATAGTAACCGCTGCCGAAGTCTTGCCTGTTTTAAAATAAATCCTGCACACTTCATCATCCGGTGAAAACGGATTAGGTGCGGCGTATGTTTCGTTTGTAGAAGTAAGTGTTTGATAAGCGCGGAAAATCTTCCATTTGCCTGCCCACGGACTGCTGATTGAGTCAACTGTCCTTGCAAGCCCGTCTCCGCTGCCCACCCAAACTGAATCACCCTGCGAAGTTACCGCATAAAAATTATTTGAATAAATTCGGTCTCTAAGCTGCTCATCGTATATTACAGAGGGCTTTGACCATGCGAAGTTTGGCGGAGTAAAATAGCTTCTCCATATACCGTTATCTGTGGCACCATAAATAATAGAATCCTGGAAGCCCATATTATGGCTGAACAAACCTTCTTCAAGTGTGTTTGCCCACGTAACCCCGGCATTTGATGTGTAGCTTAAACCGGAGAACTGCCCTGAGTTATCAATTTCTCCTTCACCAAAGTTCGTGGCTGCCCAGAGAATTTGTTTAGTTCCGAATCTCTGCATCTTCATGCCAACAACAAAGTTGCCCGAAATTCCCGTACCTGAACCGGTATTGCGGTAACGGTATTTTATCCAGCTTTGGCCCCAGTCTGTTGACCTGTTTATCCCGCCGGAAGTTCCCGCGTAAATTACCGAATCATTCATAGCAGCAAGTGAAAATCCTTTGTGATTGCCGTTATTGACCGGGCTATAGAAGAAGTTATATGTACCTGTAATATTCAGTGTATCGAAAGAATCGGGCGGTGTAAGAACATGGTGAAATGAAGCACCGAAATCTGTAGATTTACGGATGCCCCCTGCCCATGAAGCAAGCCATATTACGATAGTATCGGAAGTGTTATTCTTTTTGGTGATGAGAATATCGTATGAAAGATTCTTACCTGTCGATGTGATTCCAAGTCCTTTGATAACATTACTGCCGTATTGAATATTTACCGTATCCGTATAATCCTGCGGCTGCGCGTATGAATTCCATGTATTGCCATAATCAGATGAAACCTTGATGCCCGTTCCGAATGGCACATTCTTTTCATCGCCTACATCCATTGATGTTGCAGTA
Organism: Ignavibacteria bacterium; assembly: GCA_041917655.1. Taxonomy (GTDB): domain Bacteria; phylum Bacteroidota; class Ignavibacteria; order Tepidaquicellales; family OLB5; genus OLB5. The sequence goes on from JAYRXC010000031.1 coordinate 15,566, forward strand.
GCAACAACTACCCAGTTCTTATACACAGCTATACCTGATACATCATCTTCGCCAAAAGGATCTGTACCGTAATAATTCTGGAAGCTGAGTCCGTTGTTAAGGGTTCTTGAAATACCCTTGCCAGTTCCGAACCAGATGGTATCGGCAACATCGTTACCCGCAACTATAATATCTGAGATAAAATTCGAGATAATTGTTGGTGAAGACTCCGGCGCTGCCATGAATCTGCCTGCCTGTTTGAACTGGTTGTTAGCCGTTGTCTTAAAGCTTTTGAAAACTTCCGGTGTTATTTTGAACTCCATAGGAAGTGTTTGCGAAACAGACAGCTTTACCGAGGCCAATAATATTAATATGAGTAGTTTTTTCATTTTTCGGATTTTCAATAAACAGTTACTATTTTAGTCAAAGTATCGCTCACTACACCGCTTCTGTCATCTGCATTGAACCTGAACTGGTAATTGCCAAGTTGTGCAGTGCTGGGAAATTGAACCAGGAGCGAATACTTCCCGTCATTTGCGACTGTATCGCAGTAAGGCGGCAAAACATTCCCATCATCATACATTGCAAACGGATTACCTGAACTTGGATTCCCATTTGGCAATATAGAGTTAAAGTATGCCTTCAGTACATCACAGTTCCCATTTGGATCAAATGTTTGAATTTTAAGAAATACAGGAACCGGGTCTCCTGTCGGCCTTTGTAAACTATCAGGCGCATAAATTATCGTAACAATCGGTTTGACGCTGTTTGGATTTATCACTGTAAACGGAGTACTAACTACAGGGCTTGAAAGTCCCGCAGTTGTTACCGCTGTGTATTCCACCCTGAAATCACCCACCAGCCAGCAATCGAGTACCTTATCGTAATTTTTAGTATAATAGGTACCGTCAAACTGTAGGTCCACTTCCTGCACAACTGCGCCTTTGGGATCTACAATCCTGGCGCGGACATACGCTATTGGATCAACAGAAGTAACTTTGACCTTCATGTTAGCCTGTATATGCGAAGTATCAAAAATATCCGGGGTTGTTCCCGCAGTATCAATTACCGGGAAATACAGCACAGGGTCTATTATATTTGAATCGTCTTTTTCACATGAGTACATAAGTATCCCAAGAAAAAGGGGCAGTAAAAAATATTTTAGTTTACGCAAGCTGTGGAATTTTAATTTGACTACAAGTATGTAGAGATTTCGATAGGCTAAATTAGGTAGTTATTGAGAGATTTTCAATGATTATTAGATTTCTATCAACAAATATAAGGTATATTTAAAAAAAAGCAAGTAATAAAGGAAATAACTGACATTTAGCTTAGTACACGACAGTGAAACAAATACTCAGTAATTTTGCATTCGACCCTCACCCCCAACCCCTCTCCCAAAGGGAGAGGGGAGAAAAAACTCAAAAATTTCTCAGTTCCCCCTCTCCTGTCAGGAGAGGGGGTTAGGGGGGTGAGGTTTAGTATATTGAAATCCAGGGTAAAGAAACTTCTTTTAACATAGTTTTAGA
>JAYRXC010000032.1:0-109370 GCA_041917655.1 Ignavibacteria bacterium
GATATTTTTGAGCCATACGACCTATACCGCAAGCTTACAGGTAAATCCAAACATACCGCCGTTGACGTAAATAACATTAATGAGGGTTCAGGCGGCAGGCTCTCAGACAGGCTGGCGGAATTTATAAGGGCTACATTTTTTATTCCCGATGCGCGCCGCGGCTGGAAAAATCACGCAGTAAAAGAAGGCAAGAAGATCATAGACGAACATTCACCTGATATTATTTTTTCATCCTCGCCGCCATATACATGCGCCCTGATAGCAATGGAGCTGAAAAAATACGCGGAGAAGAAAATAAATAAACGCGTTCCGTGGATATCTGATTTCCGCGATGCGTGGACAGATTACCTCACTACACCAAACCGCTGGTTCATACCAAAAAAGATTGATAAGCATTATGAAAGAACTACTCTGGATAAAGCGGATGCGGTTACTATTGTAGCATCGGGCATGAAGGACGATTTCGAGAGGAAGTACCCTGATGTATCAGCCAAAACGGATTTTGTGCTGCTGAGAAACGGGTTTGATGCCACAGACTATGGAAATACAGGCCCGCCAAAAAGCAAAAATGAGAAGTTCACGATTGTATATACAGGCTCAATGTACGGCAAGCGGAATCCATATTACCTGCTTGATACAATAGCCTCGCTTGTTCAGCAGGGCAAGGTCGATATCAACAAGATCAAGTTCATTTTCGTTGGCAGGTTGGGAAGTGATATTCTTGAATATATAGATAAGTCACCGCTTCGTGAAGCGATAGAGCTTATCCCCTATGTTCCGCACCATGAAAGCATTAATTTCCTGATGAAAGCCGATTCAATGCTTCTTTTGATAGATGAAGATAAGTATTCAAAGATGATTCTCTCGGGAAAAGTGTTCGAGTACCTTGGGGCAAGCGCAATCACAGGCAAGCCTGTATTTGCAATAACCGGCGAAGGCGAAGCGCGCGACCTGCTTGTGGAAACCGGCGCGGGTGTTATAAATCCGCATCACCACCCTGAAATTCTGACAGAAAACTACCTTAAATTATATAATGGTTTTTTTGAAAATAATAACGCAATTTTACCGGTTTCAGATACAAATGTGATAAAAGGATATGAAAGAAAGCTTCTCACTAAGAAACTGGCAGAAGTGTTCGATAAGTATTTGAAAAATTAGAAATTGTTTTAGCATGAAATTGCGGTTGAAACCGCTGCGAATTTAGCTTCTCACACAAATAGAAATTAAACACCAATAGATCCCTGCTTACGCGGGGATGAGCAGATAATATGGCAAAACCAATATCAAAAAAATCTCAGGTAAAAACATCTCCGTTAAAAAAGGATGCTGCAAGAAGCTATTCCATTGACTTCATTCCGCAAAAATGGCAGACACCGGTTTTTCTCGCGGTAATACTTGTACTGATACTGATCTTCTTCAATCCCGGCATATTCGGGGGGAAGGTGTTTTCATCCGCCGATAATATCGCATCGGAGAGCTTTACCACATTCCTGAATGATGCAAAAGCCAAGGGCGAGTTTCCTCTTTGGGTTCCTTACATTTTCAACGGAATGCCAAGCTTTGCCGCGCTGGTCCCCCACCTGGAAAGGATGTATGACTTCTCTCACGCAGTATGGGTAACGCTTCGTGACGCGCTTTATATGATCTTCAACGGAAACAATGTGTGGGCTATCGTACTCTTTTATATTATCTTCGCGTTTTCGTTTTACTTCCTGGCAGAGTATAAGTTTAAAGATAAGCTGATAGCGCTTTTTTCTGCGCTGGCGGCGGTATTCATTACTCCAATCATCCAGATGATAATTGTTGGGCATAACAGTAAGATGATAGCCGTTATGATGTTCCCGGCGGTACTGCTTATGCTTGAAAAGCTCTATGATATTATCACAGAAGGCAGGCTCAAGGAGAATATTTTCCGTATCCTGCTGTACTTCGGCATACTGATATTTTTTGTACATGTACAGATGAGCTCTAACCACGTACAAATGCTGTTTTACTTCTTCACCGGCACCGGCATTTATATGTTGTACAGGCTGGTGTACAATCTTGCACAAAAAATTGATTTCAAGCCCGCGCTGCTTACGCTGGTGCTATTTATTGCGGCGGTTGGCTTAAGCGCTGCAATGTATGCTGATTCATACATGTCAAGCCGCGAATACAATAAATACTCAATTCGCGGTGTACCTTCTATAGTACAATCGCCGACTGAAGTAAAAACCTCCGGCGCTGCTGATTATGAGTACTCTACCAACTGGTCGTTTTCACCCATCGAAACCATGACTTTCTTTGTACCTTACTGGGTTGGATTTGGTGATGTTGAAGTAAAAGGCCAGAAATCAAACACCTACTGGGGACAAATGCCTTTTACAACTTCACCAATGTACTTTGGCGTGATAACTATTTTGCTGGCATTCATCGGCATTTATTACAATTTCCGGAAGAGTGCGCTTGTACAGGCTATGGTTGTTATATCATTTCTCTCTCTGCTGCTCTCCTATGGCAGAACTTGGCCGCTGCTGTATGACATTCTGTTCTACAACCTGCCTTACTTCTCGAGCTTCCGCGCGCCGGTTATGATCCATATACTCATCAATGTGGCATTTGTAATACTAGCCGGATTCGGGATAAAATCTATAATCGAAGTAACAAGAGATAAGGGCCTCAGCAGCGGTTTTTTGAATTCCGCAAAATTTATATTTCCAATTCTTGCGCTGCCGATAGTTATCTCTATCATCGGCTTCCAGGATTATTATACTTCACAGGTTTCATCGAGTCCGCTGGTGCAGAAGCTAGCAGCACAGGGCGCGAACCAGCAGCAAATACAGCAGTATATCGGACAGATATCACAAATTGCGTACGATAATGTTAAATCAGAATTACTTATAGTCGGAGTTTTGTTGCTGGCTGCATTCGGGATTTGTTACCTGTTCGTAAAAGGTAACATCAAATATCAGATGTTCGGCCTGGCACTGATACTTATTACTATGATAGATCTCTGGCACATTGATTTCAAAACACTGCACTGGGATAATAAAACCGATATGGAGTCATACTTCAAAACTCCCGATTATGTTGACTGGATATTAAAAAATGAAAAGAACACGTATGACTTCCGGGTGCTGCACATGGAAAAAGGCCAGCCTGTACGCGAAAACACACTTGCCTACTGGAGGCTGCAGAACATCTATGGTTACCAGGGCGCAAAGCTGAGGATATACCAGGATATGGATGATGTTGTTGGCATGACAAATCCCGCAGCATGGCGTTTGATGAGCACCAAGTATATCATCACCGATCAGCCGTACAGTGATTCGATGTTCGTACCGGTATTCAAAGGCAGCAAGTATATTTTGCTGAACAAAGATTACCGCCCGAAGGCGTTTTTTGTTAAGGATACGAAGGTTATGGGCGCGCTTGATATGCTCAATACCATCAAGCAGGGCGGCGTGGATCCGGAACAAACAGCATTGCTTGAAAAAGACCCCGGCCAGAAGATAGACCCGGCTGATTCAACCGCGCATGCGATGATAACAGGATATGATATTCACAAAGTCACAATTGAGGCCGAAGCAACCGGTAATAACCTGCTTTATGTAAGCGAGGTATATTACCCGGATTGGAAAGTCTATATTGACGGCCAGCCTGCCGAGATTTTGAAAACAAATTATCTCTTCCGCGGTGTGATAGTACCAAAAGGCAAGCACACAGTTGAGTTCAAGTTTGAACCGCAGACATATTATACAGGCAAGAATATCGCCATGGGCACCAACATACTGCTTGCTGCAATATTTGCGGTATCGATAGGCGGAATTTACTTCAGGCGCAAAAAACAGCAGGAAACCGAAGAAAAACCCGAAAAACCTGAGGAAGCCTAGTTTCCCCGGATCTTAATTACTTGAAAAAATAGGGATTATGTACTATATTATAGTATATAATCCTTTTTTTATGAACTAAATCCCTTGGTTATGAAAAAGTTCGTTTTCTTCTTACTTGTACTTACTGCAGGAATTACGTATTCACAGATGTTTCAAAAGATCACAAACCAGCCGCTTGTGTCAGATAACGGATATGGCTCGGGCTGTGCATGGGGTGACTATAACAATGACGGCAAGCTTGATTTGATCGTCACATCTTACAACGATTTTGGCTCGTCAACGTATCCACGGCTATACAAAAACCTTGGTAGTGGTAATTTCCAGTTAGCATCGGATAATACTATAATGACAAACAGCCTTTACCAGACACTTGCATGTGCCTGGGGGGATTACAATTACGACGGCAAAATGGATCTTTATATTGCCACTGGTATGAATCAGCCTGATCTGCTTTACAGGAATACCGGCGGAGGCAATTTCCAGAGGGTTACAAATTGCGTTCCTGTTGTGGCAGGACATAGCGGCGGAGTTTGCTGGGCTGACTATAACAAAGACGGCTACCTTGACATTCTAAGTGTTCAGCACGGGTACAACCTGCTTTATAAAGGATTGCCGAATGGTGATTTCCAGCAGGTTACCACAGGGCCAATTGTCACTGACTATGGAATGCACAGAAGGGCTGCATGGGGCGATTATAATAATGACAGGTACCCAGATCTTTTTGTAGCAAATGGTGATTTTGAAAATGACAATCTTTACCTGAATAATAAGAACGGAACTTTCACTAAAATTACAACCGGTCCGGTGGTTACATCAGGCGGATATGGCTCCGGGTGTTCATGGGGCGACTACAACAATGACGGCTGGCTCGATCTTTTCGTTACAAATTCAGGCCCCAATTTCCTGTTCAAGAATAATCAGAACGGAACTTTTACAAGAATTACAACCGGAGCAATTGCTACTGATAATGATAACAGCTTTGGTTGCAACTGGGGTGATTACGATAACGACGGCGACCTCGATATGTTTGTTGCGAACAATGAACTTCAGGTAAACAGGCTGTACAGGAATGAAGGCGGAGATAATTTCACAAAAGTAACTAACGAAGTAGTTGCCACTGAAGTCAGCTCAAGTGTGGGCGCATCGTGGGGTGATTATAATAATGATGGCAAGCTTGATTTGTTTGTAGTAAACCAGGGTTATGGCGGTCCTGCAGAAAGTGATTTTCTTTACAAGAATACGGGAGCTTCGCCTTGGTATTTGATGCTTAAATTCTGGGGCGGCGGAATAGGAACACGCGTGAAGCTTAGAATTGGCAACTATGTCGCAATTCGCGAAGTATCGGGCGGAAACAGCTGCAGTTCGCAGGATATGCCATGGGTACATTTTGGATTGGGCTTTATGACAGATAATCCAACCGCTGTTGCAGATTCAGTGATAGTTGACTGGCATGACGGCAACCGTGAAGTTTTGACGAATGTTGCTTTGAACCAGGAACTGGATTTTTACGGGGTGGTTCCGGTTGAACAGATCAGCAATGAAGTTCCTAGTGCTTATTCATTGGAACAGAATTATCCGAATCCATTCAATCCAACAACAAACTTCAAATATTCATTGAAGGAATCCGGTTTTGTATCGATCAAGATATTTGATATGAGCGGCAGAGAAGTGGAATCAATGGTGAATTCCGTTCAGTCAGCAGGCACATATTCGGTACAGTTCAACGCCTCCAGGCTCTCAAGCGGAGTATATTTCTACAAACTTGTAACTGAAAAATTCACCGAAACTCGCAAGATGATTTTGGTGAAGTAGTGCAAGTTTTTATTTTTTTGTGAAAAGGCAGGATTTAAGTCCTGCCTTTTTCATTTTTTAAGTTCTATTTAGTTAATATTTTGGAAGATTGTTAAAAGATATTAAAAATACAGCCAAACAGTCTGCCGTTTATGGATTAAGCAGAATTTCCTCTAAGCTTATAGCATTTATACTCTTACCGCTATTAACGCTAAATTTCACTGTACCTGAGTATGGCATATATGTTCTGACTGAAAGTCTTTGGCAGATTTTGTGGGCTGTTTTCCTGTTTGGATTTGAATCAGGCATCGTGCGCTGGTATATGGAAATTGAAGATGCTGTTAGAAGAAAAAGATTCCTGTTCAGTGTACTGTTGTTCCTGCTGGTTTTTAACTTCGCTCTCATTTTGCTCATTTATTTATTTTCTCCCTACCTGTCAACAATCGTTTATGACAACTCAGGTTACTCAAAATTTGTTGTTTATGCATCTCTAATAGCATTTGTTGAAACCATATCCTTCGTTGCATTCCTCTTGCTTAGAATTGAAGAAAAGGCAAAGCTTTATTCAATATTGGCGGTATCTATCAGCATTGTTTCGCTGGTTCTCCAGGTATATTTCCTGCAATACACCAATATAAAACTGGAAGGCATATTCATTTCTAAAATTATTGCTCCCCTTTTAATTATCATAGCACTTGTACCATACATTTTGAAGCATATTAAGTTTGGATTTGAATCAGAGCCTTTAAAAGAGCTTCTGGTTTACTCTGCTCCAATTATGTTCGCAAGCCTCGTAATTACTCTACTCAATCAGGCAGATAGATATATACTTGGTAATTTGACCAGCCTTAAAGAAGTTGGTATATACGGACTTTCGTATAATATTTCAGGGCTGATAAATTTTCTTGTGGTCTCACCATTCTCGCTGGCTTTCACTGTTATATCATGGAAGAAGCTTAAGGATGCCAATGCGAAAAGATTTTACACAAAACAGATCACATATCTTTTCCTTGCAGTAATATACATCTCAATGATCATTGCGCTATTCACACCGCACCTGATAAAAATAGTTACATTAAAAACCGATTACTGGGTTGCAGCGCAATATGTTCCATGGGTAATACTGGCAATGCCATTTTACGGAATTCACTTTGTAGGCGTATTCAGCTTCTATGTAACAAAGAAAACAAAATATGTATTTTACAGTTATCTTGCTGCACTTGTGGTGAACGTAATATTAAACATCATTTTTATTCCGCATTTCGGCATTTACGCTGCTTGTTTTGTGAACCTGTTCAGCTTTTTTGTTCTATGTATTGTTATATACATATTCTCAAAAAGAAACTTCTTTTTCCCATATGAATGGATGAAAATATTCACTATGATAATGTTGTATTTTTTTTTGGTAACCCCTTTCTTTCTTCTTAATTTTGAGAACCGAATAGTTGAAATTGCGCTAAAGTTTGTTGCCGTGGGTTTATATCCTATTCTGCTTTACATATTCCGGTTTTTTGAACCAATAGAGATCACAAGCATTAAGGGATTTTTCCGAAAATATTTGAAGCTTGGAAAAAAGTAAAAATGAGTAAAGACAAACTAAGTAAAGATGTTCTCGCGGTTATTAGTCCGCCTATATGGAATTCTTACCACTATGTAAGCACTTTAACACGAAAGGCTTATGAAGATGTTATCCCGTTATTATTGGAACCGGGCAAACAATATTCCATCCTTGATTACGGCTGCGGCGCGAGGCCCTACGAACACTTGTTTGAGGGTTTTGTTGAAAGATATACTGGAGTTGATGTCGGCGATAATCCGCACGCAGATATCAAGATCCAGCCCGGCGAAAGGTTGGATTTTGAAGACAATACTTTTGACTTCGTTCTCTCTTCTCAAGTGCTGGAACATGTTAAAGAAGTAGATCAATACATGGAAGAGTGCCGCAGAGTGCTGAAACCCGGCGGAGTTTTGCTGCTTTCCACACATGGTACCTGGCAATTTCATGCCTCACCCTATGATTACAACAGGTGGACATGTATGGGCTTACAGTACCTTTTGGAGCGCAGCGGGTTTGATGTACTAGAATATAAACCCATACTAGGCCAATTGGCTGTGACTTCACAATTGAGACTGAGCTTTTTTGATTCGTTCGCAAATATGATAGGTACTGCTGGAAGGATAATCCTTGCCCCGGTCGCTATGATGTACCAGTTTAAGATGATGCTCGAAGATGCTATTACCCCGGCAAGAGTAAAAAAGCGTGATTCTGCGATTTTCCTTTTCATTTCCAGGAAGAAATAGACCTGTATGGCGAAAAAAAAGAAAGTTCTGTTCATTAAGAATCTTTACCAGAACCCTAAATTCATAACCAATGACCTGGAAATTCTTTCTAAAGAATACTCTGTTAAACTGCTGAATTTCAAAAGCAGGAAAAATGCCTTAATTATATTCTCACTGCTTCATCAGTTTATCTACCTGTTATTCAACATTTGGAAGTTCGACATTGTATATATCTGGTTCGCGGACTATCTTTCATTTTACCCTGTACTTTTTTCGAAGATCTTCTCTAAAAAGAGTATTATTTGTGCCGGCGGTTATGAAGCGACTTACATTCCCGAGATTAACATGGGAGTCTTCTCAAACAGCTCTATTTCCAAATCTGTTAGGGCTTTTTGTGTTCGGTACAGTCTCAAACACTGTACTTACATATTGCCCGTAGATGAAACCCTGATCGAACATACAAACAATTACATTTACTCTGATATACCGGGTAAACCGCCGCTGAAAGATGGTATAAAAAATTTCATCCCCGGTATAAAAACGAATTTCCAAACAATGTACCTGGGTTATGATCCCGAGCTTTTCAAAAAACCTGAAGGGGTCAAAAAGGAAAATTCTGTTGTGAGTGCCGGACTGATTGTGAATGATGATGAATTTCGCAGAAAGGGATTTGACCTGCTGATAGAAGCGGCTAAACAAATGCCTGAAGTAAAGTTCACGATGATAGGATTTGATGAAACAAATCTCGAAAAGGTAAAAGGTAAAGTCACTCCGAATGTAATTCTATTGGGTATAGTGCCGTACTCCGCATTAATAGATGAATACAACAAAGCAAAGGTATATGCGCAGTTTTCGATGTTTGAAGGCATGCCCAGCTCAATTTGCGAAGCGATGCTGTGTGAATGTATTCCGGCAGGTTCAAATGTTAACGGAATTCCCAAGATAATTGGTAACACAGGCATAATTATAGATAAAAGGGATGCGAACGAAGCTGTTAATGCGCTGAGATCATTACTGGCATTCCCGGATTCAAAAGGAACTGATGCGAGGAGTCGTATCAAAGAGCTATTTTCCTATGAGCAGAGAGAAACTCAGCTTCTTCACCTAACCCGCGGCATTCTCACCCGTTAAGCTCTTCAATTTTTGCAAGGAGCCATTCCTTTGAATTAGTCGCAGTGCTGCTGATATCGCTTTTCAGGAAATGCAGCTCTTCCATGCGTTTGTGTGATTCAAAGCCCGATGTGACTATCCTTATCAGCCGCGTATAAAACAAACAGAAATTGGTATATGAATTCCGATGAATTGCGGCAAAGGTTTTATCATTTGTTATCATATGCCGGTATGAATCGGCAAATGAAATCGCAGGCTCGTAATCCTTGAGCTCATAAAACATCTTCATCGTCATGGTTTTGATCTCATGCTTAGAAAGGAAGTGGTCATTCTTTACCGACTGCAGCTCCTTAATTGCCTCTCCGTACTCTTTGCGGCAGTAATGGATCTGCGCCCTTGTCCACGCCGCCAGGCTTTCCCGCTGCTCAGGAAGTATCTTATCTATGTACTGATCCATAAAATCTGTTATCCACTCTGCCTTAACAAGGTTAAATGCAGTTAATACTATATTGCGGTAAGTGTGCAGATTCATATAGTCGCCCTTTTTCTGAACGTACAATCCCCTTACCAGCATCTCCTTATGCACTTCGTGCAGTTCCGCCGAGAAGTATCTTTTTCCTTCAACAAACTTACGCGTGCAAATGTTCTGTAGGCTCACAAAGATGGTAAACCTGTTTTCCCAGGTGAAAAAGTCAAGTGATCTCAGTGCCGCGTCTTTGTACGCGTAGTAAGAAGCGTCATCGGCAACGTTCAGAAAACTAAGGTATCTTCTCAGGAACAATTCATATACAGGGTAAAACTCAGGTGAGTTCTTTTCGAGTATCTTTGCGATACCTTCAAGATCAGTTCTTTGAAGGATCTCGATCACCGTGTTTTCTTCTCCTTTATACATAGTAGTACTGCCCACAAGTATATTGAAGCCTATATCCAGAAGGTTAAGCAATGTATCATAAGCCAGGTAAACCTGTACATTCTGAAGCGACTCCTGCTGTTTTTTCAAAAGATGATTGAAATCGAGATAAAAATTTATCTTCTCAAGCTCAAGCTTGTACCTGTTCCTGAAGTAATCCAGGTCAACGGAATTTTCAAGCTGAGAGAGATCCTTTTCAAGCGCTGCGGCTTCGCTTTCGAAAAGTTTTTCTATTCTCATTTCACGTATCTTCTTTATGTACAACAGCTCTGCCGCATTAATATTTTCCGTAAATGCTCTATACCTGAGAAACTGTTCTGCAAGTTTAATTATCCCCGAGCTTAACTTCCGCATTGTGGCGTCACTATACTCCTTGCCCTTATAAAGTTTCTTGAATAACTTTTCTTTCTCAAGCTCTTCACCTGTAAACTCCGGGTAGCTCTTCTTCACTTCATCAAAAAACCTAAGCAGGTAACTGCCTTCTTTGTTGAAAAATGGAGTTTCAATGAACTTTCTCAGATCCTTAAGCTCTTCGGGTGTAAATGCCTGTAATATTTTAATTAATCTGGAGTTGAACATGACTTCCTCACAAATTAGTGAATAATTTTCTCATAAATTATTCAAAAAACTGATTTTTTCATAAACCTGAAACCTTTGCATAGGGAATTTCATGCTCACAAAACGTGATATTTTTCTTTGTGAATACCCCTTTTTTGAAATAGATTTGCATAAAATCAATAAAAAACACAAAAAAACAAAGGTAACATGAAAAAACTTCTCTATTTATTATTGCTGCTGGGCAGTATGGTAAACTCTCAATGGGTAACCAGGCAATACCTGCCCTATTATATTTCGTCATGCTTTGTTAACGGTACAAACACTTGCTTTGCAGTATCAGATAACTCCTGTATCCGGAAATCAACCGATGGCGGAATTACATGGCAAAATCAGGCCGGGAATTATGCTAACGGCTTCGCAGACGTTTTTTTCGCGAACCAGAATACCGGGTGGGCTTCAGGTCAAGGGGGAATATTGCGCAGCACCACTAATGGCGGAGCGAACTGGTTTCCGCAAAGCTCCGGAACAAACTACGACCTTGCAGGCATACATTTCGTGAATGCCTCTACCGGTTTCATTTGCTCGATCGGTAATGTGATAATGACGACAAACGGCGGTAACAACTGGAGCGTTATCCCCGTAGGAGGAAATCAGTATCGTGATATTCAGTTCATAAATCAAAATACCGGGATAGTTTGCGGCGCATCGGGCTCAATACATACAACCACAAACTCCGGCCTTAACTGGACAGCACAATTAAGCGGAACAAATGAAATCCTGAATACCGTAAAATATTTTCCGGTAGGTACATGCTTTATAGGTACTTCAGGAGGAAAAATTTTGAAAAGCACGAACTATGGAGTTAACTGGATTATCATCAATACCGGAACAACCGAAGAAATAACATCCCTGTGTAATTTGAATAATGGTTTTGGCTTCTTTTGTACTGCCGCCGGTAAGATATTCAGAACAACGGATTCCGGCACTAACTGGAGCCAGGTGCACTCTGCGCCCGGAGTATGGTTAACAAGCATGAGTGTTCCTGATTTGAACGGAACAAGTCTATTCGCATTCGGATACAACGGTTTCATATTGCGTTCAACTAACTCAGGCGTCAACTGGACCGTTCTCGATGGTAACATCTATTCCGAAACCATTTCATCGGTAAGTTTCCCTGACCAGCAGACAGGTTATGCTTGCGATTATTCAGGAACCGTTTACAGGTCGACAAATTCCGGGTTCAACTGGCAGGTCAACAGTTTCAGGACAGATTGCTCTGCTTATAAGATGAATTTTGTGAGCCCGTCAACAGGCTTCATGGCTGGAGATAGTATCAACATTCCTGTGTTCTGGAAAACTACAAATGCTGCCGCTACATGGGAAAGACTGCCAATAACCGGACTCACCGGGCTGCAGAGCTTCTTCTTTGCTTCTGCTCAAACAGGGTTTGCAGGTGGGACAAGTTTTGCAGAGGGAGGTTACACTATTTTGCGGACGACAAACGCGGGCGCAGTATGGAGCACCGTCTTTTCTGCCGCCTTTTTGCCTAATGATATTTATTTCTTAAACACATCAACAGGCTGGATCTGCTGTAACGACGGGGTAATATGTAAAACAACAAACTCCGGTATAAACTGGAGTGAGTTAAACACGCCTGTTTCTTCACATTTACTTTCAGTTTTCTTTGTTAATGCCTCAACAGGCTTCACTTGCGGCGATAGCGGCAGAATTATGAGGTCAACAAACGGAGGCAGCAACTGGAGCCTGCTTCAATCAGGCACTACTAACACTCTATACTCTGTTCATTTCGGCAGCGCTCTCAACGGCTGCGCTGCTGGAGGAAACGGCAGCAGGCTGGTTACAACAAATGGCGGAGTAAACTGGCTGGAGCAAAGTGATAATTCAGGGGTTGACCTTTATTCTGCCTTTTTTTCATCGGCAAATTCAGTATATGCCTCCGGTGAAAATGGGATGATATCATATCTGGATATTTCTCTTGTGAATACTGTTAACAGCGGCAATAATGTACCTGAAAGTTTCATATTACATCAGAACTATCCGAACCCGTTTAATCCCTCAACTTTAATAAGATTTGAAATGGCTGAGTCCGGGATTGTGGATATTAATGTATTCGATATTACAGGAAGGATCGTTTCAGTTTTACTTCATAACAAATTTCTTTCCACAGGTACTCATTCTGTATTATTTGATGCAGCTGAATTCAGCAGCGGCGTATACTTTTACAGGGCTGAAATTTCAGGTAAAAACGGAACCATCACAAATACTAAGAAAATGATTCTTCTAAAATAAACCTGATCCGGATATTAGCCTGCATTCCTTTAAAACCTTGTTTTAGAAAAAGAAAAACTTTAATTTATAACATACCTAAAGGAGGTAACAATGAAAAAATTCTTTAAAATAGTGGGCATTTTGCTCATTATTGTAATTGTTCTCGCGGGTGCGGGTTTCACTTACCTAATGTTGGCGTTTCCAAAAGTGAGCGCGGCATCTGACCTGAAGATCGAGCCGACACCCGAAAGGATCGAGCGCGGTAAATTCCTCGCCAACAGCTTCGCATTTTGTATAGATTGCCATTCTGACCGCGATATTAATAAATTCAGTATGCCTGTAGTGCCCGGAACTGAAGGAAAGGGCGGAATGGATTTTGGCGAAGGGGCCGGGTTTGTACCTGCATCAAACATTACGCCGGATAAAGAAACCGGCATCGGCAGCTGGACAGACGGAGAAATATTCCGCGCGATCACTTCAGGTGTAAGGCCCGATGGCAGCTTCCTTGCCCCAATGATGCCATATCCAATGTTTGCGAAAATGGATAAAGAAGACCTATACTCTATCATAGCTTATATCAAAACGCTTCCGGCGATTAATAACAAAATACCTGAAAAAAAACTGAAATTCCCTCTTAGTGTAATTTTCAGGACTATTCCATCTGATGTGAAAGAGTTCGGTAAACGCCCGGACGGTACTGATAAGTTAAAACTTGGGGAGTACTACGGCCAGGCTTGTAAATTCTGCCACTCACAAACAGATAAAGGAGATTTCCTGCCCGGTAAAGAGTTTGCCGGAGGGGTTGAGTTCCCGATGCCGGATGGCACCATAATCAGGTCGTCAAACATTACTCCGGATAAGGAAACAGGAATTGGGACAATGTCCAGGGAGATATTCCTGGCGAAATTCAGGTCATGCGCGGATGCGAATAATCTGGACCCGAAGAGCCGCGGATTTAACACCCCCATGGCTTGGAATTTCATAGCGAAGACAGCTTCAGATGATGACCTCTCTGCTATATATGATTACATAATGAAGCAGCCCGCGGTTAATAATAAGGTCGAAAAAATAACAGTGCAGGGAGTAAGGTAGTTTAGATGCATGTGCCATGACAAAGCCCGATTTATTCGGGCTTTTGCCTTAATTCTTCATTGGATTTTTAAAAATGTTAAGCTAAATTATATATAACCTCCAATAAATATCTTAATCCAAATGAAAATATCAAAACTTTTTTTACCTATTGCGCTATTCATGTGCATTATGAGCATTTCTTCACAGGAACTGGAGATTGTCAACAGTCCATATGAAAATGTTGACGAGATCATCAGCAAGCGCAAATCATTTAACCGCGAAAAGTGGTTCTATGAACAGCGTATGTACCCAAACAACTTCATTCCGGAAGGTGCGTATGTAAACGCGGTAAAACAGAGGAATGAAATGCGCAAAACCAACGGGTTTGCTTTAAACTCTGCATCGCCATGGGTAAGCATTGGTCCAACTTCGGGTTTTTACTTCGCATATTCAAATATTTCCGGCAGGGTAACTACAGCCAGGTATAACCCGCTGAATCCAGCAGTACTGTATGTAGGAGCTGCTTTTGGCGGAGTTTGGAAATCAACTAACGGCGGAAATAACTTTTCCCCGGTATCAGATTACACTGAGTCGATGTCATCAGGCTCAATTTGTATTGACCCTGTTAACACAAATATAGTGTATTACGGAACCGGAGAAGCAACATACAGTGCGTCTTCATATTATGGCAGGGGTATAATGAAATCAACCAATGCCGGCGCTACCTGGACAAATTACACCTCAGGCCTTCCGAACCAGACATATTGTTCGAGGCTTGTAATAAGGCCCGGTTTTCCAAACCAATTATTCGCTGCAATGGGTACTTCGGGACTTTACAAAAGTACTGATGCCGGCGTGAACTGGACTATTGTCCTGGGCGGCAGGTGTGACGATATAGTGTTTTCTCCCGATGGAAACAACGCGTATATTGCAGGTAATGGTACCGGCTACAGAGTATCAACAGATGGCGGCGCAACTTTCAACGCTAACTCAACCCTCACAATGGGAACACGCAACCACCTTGCTATCTGCAGGAACGTGCCTACAGTTCTCTATTGCGCAATTTATTCAGGAAGCTCGATCACGGTTTTCAAGTCAACAAACTCCGGAACGAACTTTTCACAGGTCGCTGTTGGAACAGATTTCAGCGGAAGCCAGGCCTGGTATGATTTTTACATGCAGGTCAATCCGTTTGACCCAAACTACGCATACGTAGGCTCAATCGATATCTGGAGAACTACAAACGGCGGCACCAGCTTTCAGAACATAACTAATGGCTATGCAGGCGGAGTAGTTCATGTTGACCAGCATAATATGGATTTTAATCCCACAGACGCAAACGAGCTGATCGCCGTTAACGATGGCGGAGTATGGAAATCAACTAACCGCGGAACAAACTGGATCAATCTGAATGCGGGATTAACTTTAACTCAGTTTTACAGGATCGCTGCAGACCCTTCAAACGTAAACCACATAGCCGGAGGAACACAGGATAACGGCACTCAGCGTACACTTGGTACTTCGAACTGGACGGCGGCTTTCGGCGGAGATGGCGGTGAAGTGTGCTTTAATATTGCAAATCCCAACCTGATGCTTGGTGAAACCCAGAATAACGGATTGCAGCGCTCTCCCAACGGCGGCGCAAGCTGGCAAAGCGCAACAAGCGGCATCACGGGATCAGGCGCATGGGTTGGACCAATAATATCTCATCCAACGCTGGAAGGTGTATTCTACACTGCAAGGCAGCAGGTGTTCAGAACCTCCACAGGGGGTATCAGCTGGACCCCGATTTCTACCGGGACTGGCGGAACCATACGTGAACTGGCTATCAGCAAGTCAAATCCTAATGTTATGTTCGCAACAGCAGGGGCACAGGTTTTCAAGTCAACTGATGCAGGCGCCACTTTTGTAAGTGCAATCAATGGGCTGCCTAATAAAACTGTAACAGGCGTGTATATTCACCCGGATTCTTCCAATGTAGTTGTATTATCATATTCCGGTTTTGGAGGTTCAAAGGTTTATAAGTCAACTGACGGGGCAGCCTCTTGGGTAAGTATAAATGGTAATCTTCCTGACTCACCTGTAAATGATATATTGATATTTTACCCCGGTTTTTCAACCAGTATATATTATGCTGCAACAGATGTAGGCGTTTTCTTTACAAACGACTACGGAACAACCTGGACGGAGCTGGCAGACGGACTTCCTAACACAGTTGCAATGCATTTGGATTATCATCAGCCGTCAAACAAACTCAGGATCGGAACTCACGGAAGAGGAGTTTGGGAAACTGAAGCCGTAATTGGTCTTGTGAATTACAACAATGAGGTTCCCTCTGCTTACACGCTACAGCAGAATTATCCCAACCCGTTCAATCCTATAACCACAATAAAATATGATGTGGTTAAGAGCGGACTCGTAAAGCTCTCAGTGTTTGATGTTCTTGGCAAGGAGCTAAAATCTATAATTAACGAGGTGCAGCAGGCAGGCACTTATACAGTGCAGTTTGATGCCTCACAGCTAACAAGCGGAGTATATTTTTATAAGCTTGAAACAGGCGGCTTCGTTGAAACAAAGAAGATGATGCTGGTTAAGTAATTTTAGAATTACAAAAATATGTAATAAACAAAAAGGAGCTTGAGCTCCTTTTTGTTTATATAATTCCAATTTCTAGCGTACCTCCGATATAATACACTTTGCTTATTCCAGTTCCGCACTTGTTGCATGGAAATAATCGCCGTGTAAATGCCCTCTAAGCGTAATGAACCTGTGATCGTTGTTAAGCTGCGGCAATGCCATATCCAGTGTAACTTTTTTTACATCACCGTTTTTATCCTTCACAAAAAAATTCATACCGCCTTCGGGATTCGTGGTTACACCCTTTTCGTGAACTATTTCAACCTTAATATCTTTGCTTGCCGTGCTGTTCACATCAAACTTATCAAACGTGCCTATTGCCTCGCTCGTTGAAGATGAAATGCCGTAGATCAGATAAATGGCAAACAATACAACGACGCCTGCTATCAGGATCTTGATATTTTTATTCATATTTGATTGTGGATAGTTCAAAAAATTTCTTTCCGCTGTTCCGCTTACCTGTTCTTCACATATTTATCCAGGAACTTCACCATTTTGGGATAAATATCCAGCCGGTTCTTCTGTTTTGAAATCCCATGGCCTTCATCTTCATAGATGTGCAGCTCTGAGACACCCCCGTTATTTAATAATGCTTCATGCATCTGTTCGGCTTCGCCCACAGGCACGCGGGGGTCATTGCGCCCATGAATTATCATTAGTGGTGCGCGTATGTTCTTCACTTTGTGCACCGGCGAAATGCTTTCAAGGAAATCCTTATCCTTTTCAAGGCTGCCGTATTCGCTTTCACGGTTCATCCTGCGGTAGTCGGCGGTATTCTGCATGAATGTCACAAAGTTTGCGATGCCCACAACATCAACACCGGCAGCAAACAGTTCAGGGTATAGCGTTAAACATGCCAGAACCATATAGCCGCCATAGCTTCCGCCATAAACAGCTATTTTTGATTCATCGATATCCCCCCTGGTTTTCAGGTAATCAACCAGCGAAGCAATATCCTTCACAGAGTTTTCCCGGTTCTTCACATTATCAAGCGCGGCAAATTTCTTACCGTAGCCGGTGCTTCCGCGGACATTGGGCTCAACAATTGCATACCCCGCGCTTATAAAATACTGATAAAGAGCCGCAAAACCATAGGTTGATTGTCCCTCGGGCCCGCCATGCATTGAAATTATGCAGGGCAGCTTCTTGCCTTCGGAATCTTTTGGTTTATAAACAAACGCCGGAATTGTAAGCCCGTCAAAGGATTTATAACTTACAAGTTCAGGCTCAACAAAAGTCTTCGGATCAATACCTGCAAGCGAAGGATATGTAACCTGTTCAACAGCTCCCGTTACATAATTCCACTGGTACAGAACAGATGGATTAGAAGCGGAATTTATTCCGATGATCACTCTTTCGTTGTCATTGGCAAAGCTTCTTGCGGTCACGCTTGAGGTTTTAAGCATTTCCGGGATCCCGATTTCTCTTTTTGTATTAAAGTCATACATAAACAGCCTGTCGTACCCGTTATCGTTTATCTGCAGAATGAGCTTTGACCTGTCTGCCGAAAAATTTACACCTGAAACATCTGCATTCCTGTAGTTTTCCAGAAAGCTGAACTCCGGGTAAGATATTTTTCCGGATTCAATATCATAAACACCCAGCCTGTAGAAATCATTCCTGTAATTTGTATTAAAATAAAGTTTATTCCCGTCCCTATCGAAAGCTATTGAGTAGAACTCAGCCGGCTCGTTAAAATTATCGTGTGTTGAAATCAGCTTAAGTTCCCGCGTCTTTACATTCAGAAGGAAAATATCATTATCATATGTAGAGTACGACCTTGTGACAACTATATAGTTACCGTCAACAGAAATCGCGGATGGATAATTTGAGTGATCACTTGAATAAAGCAGCTCTTCGGTGCGTGTATCGATATTGTAACGGTAAACATCATAAAAAAATGGTGACCTCCGGTTTGAATAGAACGTAAAAAAAGAGCCGTCTTCAGACCACCTGCTGAATCCATACAACACCTTTGGGGCATTGTCGGTCAGCAGCTCTACACCTGTTCCATCTCCGTTAGCAAGGTAGAACTGGTCATACTCCGAGCCGCCAACATCGCTGACCAGGAGTATCTTGTCTCTTTTGGGATTTGGAAGGAATCCGCTGATCCGCTCCTTAAAAAAAGTGATCTGCTGCGGCCATGCTCCGGGTTTGTTTACGCACCAAACCTGCGATGTGCCGGTGAGGTTCATCAGGAAGTATATCCTGCTGTTATCGAACGAGTAGTCCGGTGATACCGCTCCCCTTATGTTGAGATATTGCTCAATTGAATATTGCTGTGAATGGAGTGTGTTATATAGAGGGAGAAGGAACAGAATATAGAAAAGAATCAAGTAGTTTTTTTTCAAGTCCTAAGGCATTTAATTGATTTGACATATTATCAGCCGGGCGGCCAGTTCATTTTCCTTCCGCCAAGTAAATGACAATGAAGATGGAAAACTGTTTGCCCCGCAATCTCATTGCAGTTAAATACAAGCCTGTATCCTTCAAGGTCATTTTGTTTTGCGATCTCTGCTGCTGCTGCAATTACTTTTCCGGCAACAGCTGAATTTGTTTCTGATATTTCTTCGGGAGAGCTTATATGTTCTTTGGGAATAACCAGTATATGAACAGGCGCCTGGGGTGAAATATCCCTGAAGGCAAGGACATAGTCATTTTCAAAAATTATATCAGCAGGGATCTTGCGCTGCGCGATCTTACAAAAAAGACAGTTTTCCATTTTTATTTTGTTGGATCTCCATTATTACCGGGGATTTCAGTGGGAGTTTCTTCCTTTTTGATCTCAAGTTCTTTGGGCGCTTCCTCAACATCTTTGCCTTCTTTCTTCAGCTCGTCCATTATATTTCCTTCGCCGTTAACAGGCTGAGAGTTCTCCCCTTCTTTCTTCTGCTGTTCTTCAAACTCCTTTTTCAGCTGCTCAGGGTCAATATTGCTGCCGTCAATTTTAGGCTGTGTTTCATTGCCGGGCAAATTTTCCTGTGAATTCATCAGGCTGGAATCCGGACTATTGGTTTTGTTAAAAGACTCGTATTCAGTAACCTTCTGCATAACAATTGCGGCAGCCTGTGAATTGGGAATAGCTTTTACCAGAGATGAATAATAGTAATAAGCGCTGTCATTCTTGCCCAGCACATTCTCACATATCCACCCGGCGCCGTAATATGCCCTGTCTACTCTTGCAGATGAAGGATATTTAGAAATGATCTCATTAAAATATGTTAGTGCGGCAGGATAATCTTTGGCAATGAAGCTGTTTTCAGCGGCACTGTACAGACTGTCACTTGCATCACCGCTGTATTCATCTAGAACGGAAAGATTCAGCAGCCTGCGGCTGGAAT
This sequence comes from Ignavibacteria bacterium, assembly GCA_041917655.1. Classification (GTDB taxonomy): domain Bacteria; phylum Bacteroidota; class Ignavibacteria; order Tepidaquicellales; family OLB5; genus OLB5. Next base: position 19,860 of record JAYRXC010000032.1, read on the forward strand.
TAGCGACTCCTGAATGCGGATAGAACTCAACGATCTTCCTGAGGTAATCCTCGCTTCTGGTATTATCATCCAGCCTGCGTGCAAGCTCTGAAAGTGCAAAAAGCACTTTCGCGCTGTACTCATAATCGGTAGATTCGTTCAGCGATTGCAGCAGGTAAAACTCACTTGAGTCAATTCTGTTGAGGTCATACAGGAACAGCTCAGCAAGTTCGAACTTCGCGTCCGCTATCTTTTTTTCCTTCACCTTATTTAGTGAATCCAGATTCTGGAAAGTAACAATTGAATCAGTTACTTCCAGGCTGTCTGCCGGAATAAATCTTACTTTATACAACGAAGTTTCACTGCCGCTTGATCCGCTGCCTTTTCCATTATTATTGTTGAATTTAGGCGGCTTGCCGTTATTATCTTCTTCCAGCTGAACCTTGCTTGTTTTTTTTCTGAACTCAGCATCATATTCAGTGTTTATTTGCTCTCCGCTGATCTCAGATCTAAGTTCGAAGTACCTTTTGAAGACAGCAGATTTTGTAACTGCCGGCTTGTAATAGGTTCCTGCGGCATTCTGTTCAGTCGAAAATCTATAGTACATGTACGCCCTAAGGTAATCATTCTTCTGATCTTCGTAGTAGTTTGCAATTTTAAAACTTGCATCCGATGAAGCTATTGAACCTGGATACTCTCTGATTACTTCATAAAATTGTTTGATGGCATTCTTGCTCTCTTTTCTTTCTTCATAGTATATTGCCCTAAGGTAACCTATCTGAGCAAGGCTTTCATTATTATCTTTATACTTAATGGCGAGGTCCTCAAGAAGTGAATTCCCCTCCGGATACCTTCCGCTTAAAACCAGACTTTTGGCCAGATTGAGTTTTGCAAGATATTCAAGGTCAAAGGATGCGTTATAATCCATCACTTTATCGAATTCATTCGCGGCGCTTTTCTGGTCGGTCTTGGATGTTACTGAAGCCACAAGGAATTGCATCTGTGCCTTGAAACCGCTGTCATCTGAAAGCTCAATTGCTTTTTTGAAATTCTTGATAGCGTTCTCGTAATCCTTTTTGTTAAGGTAATACTCTGCCAGAGACTGGTAACTCTCAGAAACTACATTTCTATCTTTGGAAGTTTCTATTAGGCTGTTAAGCCTTTCAATAGCCGGTTTTTCATTTTCCAGCCTTAACTGAGTTCTTGCAAGATACAGAAGAGCTTCATCAAGGTAACGGCTTGATTTCAGCCTGGAAATAAATTCACCGAATTTACGCTCTGCTTTTAGGTAATCCCCGAGGAAGTAGTATGACTTACCCACCAGCAGGACCGAGCGATCCATGAACTGGCTGCTTTTGTGGTACTGGATAACCTTGGATGCTTTCTGAATCGCGATATTGAATTTGTCTATTGACTCCTGTGATAACCTTGGACGCGCGAAAATAGAGTCCTGCCTTTCACTGTAATTGGCAAGTACACGTGTCACATAATCGTCATACGCATCGTTAAAATTTTCATTCGCGTTGAAATATGTATTGAAATAAGTACTGAAGTTCTCTATCCTGTTGCCGATAAACATAAAGCTTGTAAAATCCTGGAAATTGCCGTCCAGTGTTATGTCATAGTTCGGCTCCGGATCTTCAATATCCTTGTTCGCATCCTCGTTATACGTTTTGTAGTTGAAAGAAGAGCATGCTGCTAACAATAGTGAGAACACCAATAAGGCTAAAAAAGCTGGAATTTGTGGGATTTTTAGGTATTTCATCAGCTAAAGTTACTCTTTTTAAATGGAATTTTCAATGATTATATAAGTTTTAACCGACTTTTGCTCTATAAGATTTCAGGAATTCCCGCCAAAAAGACCATTTTTGTATGTGAATTATTAGTTTCAATTTTTGATTATATTGTATTTTCAAATACCACAATAAATAAAATTTTGCCATGAAGAACCATTACAGGTTTTTTCTGATATTGACAGCTTTAATGCTTACTGTTAATTCAAGATCGCAGGATTTCAACCTATTCAACCCGTCAAACGAGCTTTACCTTTTTTCAGCATATGACGAAGGCTCAAACGCCTTCAGGTATAATCCGGCAGTACTAGGACTCGGACACCGTCTCAACTTCACGTTGAATGCATTTATGAAGAATAACGGTAAGCTCAATTTGTTTGACCTCGATATTCTTGCCTCATCCGGCTCACTTGGACTCGCTTTCAGAAAATATTCTGATAATGTTTCTCCCGTCACTCAGCAAGTAGTTACTCCAGATTCCGTTTATTATGTCAATGGGTTTGACTATTTAAACGATTACAGCATATCGGTGTTTTCTTTGGGCTTTGGAATTGGCACAAAACAAATCTCTGCAGGTGTGCTGTTTGAAATGCTGAGCAAACAGGGTTTCCAAAGTCCTGCTGCAGTAAATGCCGGCTATCCTTCATTCCGCATGGGGCTGGGGATACTTTTCCGGCCACTATCAGTCGCATCGTTTTCCCTGATCTATAAAAATGACGAATCGATCTCGATCACAAAGAACACAACTGACAGGTTCACTCTTGGCGCCGCGATCAGGCCGCTTAAGAGTGACAGGCTTACTGTAATGGCAGATTTTTCTGCGTTCCGATACGGCAATAATTTTACTGAAGTGCATCAGATTAAGGCAGGTATCGATCTTAAGCTCATGAACGGGCTCTACCTGAACCTCAATTATACAAGAAACAAAACGGATATTAAGAGCGAATACCTGGTTGCGGGACTGAGGTTTGATATGCCGAACGGCAGCTTCAGGTATAACCATGTGATGGATAACAGCCGGACTGAAAAGATTGGGCAAGACCCGCTGTATTACGGAACATCCACAATGTACAAAAGCACAGAAGGCAATAAGTACCGCTTTGCCGGTTCCTCCTTTTCAATATCATATAATCTTGAAAGAAGAAAAAGCATCATCCCTGAATCAAAGAAAATTGTTGAGATAACACTTTCAGGCAGCCTGCAGGATTATAATACCGAAGATGTTTTTTTCGGGCTGCTGGGCAAAGGCAAGCGCAGCATTCATGAAGTGATAGCAGATATAGACTACGCCGCCGCAGACCCTTCGGTAAAGGGAATGCTGATGAAGATCTATCCCCTTTCAACAGGCAGGTTCGAAGTAAACGCAGCCATCGAAGAACTCACTAATTCAATGGTAAGATTCAAAAAGAGCGGTAAAAGCATTACTGTATTTTTCCCGCAGGATGCCGGGCCGGGAGAATACTATATAGCAACATTTGCAGATAATATCGTACTGCCGCCCGAAGCTATTTTCTTCTACGGACTCAGTATAAATGTAATGAACTATAACCAGTTCCTCGCAAAGTATGGCATAGACCTGCAGACATTTCACGCAGGCAAATATAAGCTAACATTCCAGGGTTTGCTGGACTCAACCACCGAAGAAGGCAAGGAAGTAATAAACCGTGTGCTTGATATTGTTTACGAAAAAATGATCGGCAGAGTGGTTACAGGAAGAAATCTGACTATGGATGATTACATGCGTGATAAGCTCTCTCAGCCAATGCCGGGAACCGAGGCTATGAGGCTTGGACTGGTTGACAGGCTGGGATGGTATGAGGACGCAAAAGAGATCGCATCCAAAAATTCAGGAACCGGCAATATTGTAAGGTCATTTAACCGCAGCGAGTGGGATAACGGCTGGGGCGAACCGCCGCAGGTGGCTATCATCGGTGTTTACGCAAGCATTACGACTGGTGAAAGCGAACCTCCCCCTCCGGTTTCACTGCCCATTCCATACATTGGCGGCGGCAGGTCAACCGGTTCTGAAACAGTAGTAAGGCAGCTTGAAGATGCATTCGCGAACCCAAAGATAAAAGCGATTGTGCTAAGGGTTGATTCCGGCGGCGGCTCAGCGCTTGGCAGCGCGGAGATCAATTCGGCGATAATAAGGCTGAAGAAAAAATACAAAAAGCCGCTGATAGTCTCAATGGGCGGCGCGGCAGCCTCGGGCGGGTATTACGTTTCTACTTCAGCCGATAAGATATTTTCTGACGAGCTAACCGTTACCGGAAGCATTGGAGTATTTACTGCAAGGCCGAACCTCGATAGCCTGATGAAGCAGCAGAAGATCAAAGTAGAAACATTCAAGCGCGGCGAAAATTCAGATATCGGCTCATTCTACAAAGAGCTTGATGAAAAAGAGATCGACATAATACAGGGAATTATTGATTTTTATTACGACAGGTTCATTACGGCTGTTGCCGAAGGCAGGAATATGAGCAAGGAAGAAGCAGACCAGGTTGCGCAGGGCAGGGTTTGGCTGGGCACGGATGCATTCAATAAACGGCTGGTGGATGAGATCGGCGGTCTGTATGAAGCCATTAAGTACGCTAAAAAGTTATCTTCGATATCCGGCAGATACAAGCTTGTGTATTACGCTGTCCCCGGAGGCAACAGGATAAATGATATTGTTACAGGCTCCGTTATCAGTTATTTTCAGCAGAACCTGGTTGACCTGCTTGGACTTGAAGAAGACAGCGATGGACTGGAGATAAAGTATTAAACTCATTAGAAATGCGGAACCTGTTCGCATTAAATTGGGTATAAACTTTAAACTCAAAAATTATCCGCAATGATGAAAAAGCTGATTGTGTGTGCCCTGTTTTTGGCGAATGCTGCGTTTTCACAGTCTGTTTACAGAAATATATTAATTACAGATGAAAGCGAGCCAAGCGAAGTAACTATTACGGTGAGCCCGTTCGATAACCGGAATTTTGTAGGCGCCGCCAATATTTCTTCTTACTTTTATACTTTTGATGGTGGGTTGAGCTGGCAGGTAAGAAAACTGGAATCAACTTACGGCGTATGGGGCGATCCGTGTATTGTTGCAGATACAAGGGGCAGGTTTTATTATTTTCATCTTGCCAATTACTACGAAGATGGCGGTACATGGCTGGACCGTATGGTTTGTCAAAGCTCTGATGACGGCGGCATTACCTGGAGCAACGGCACTTTTTTCGGGTCAAACCCGCCGCACCTTCAGGATAAAGAATGGGCAGCAGTAGACAACACTTACAGTATTTACAGAAATAATATCTATTCAGCATGGACGCAGTGCGGCCAGAAAAATTACAAAGATAACGGCGCATCATTAAATCCTTTGGACAGCGCTTCAAATATCATGTTTGTTTATTCAACCGATGGCGCCGAAACATGGAGCGCATCAAAGCGTATCAATCAACTTTCGGGGGCGGAATGCTCCGATGCCGGGCACACGGTTTTAGGCGCAATGCCATGTGTTGGCCTGGAAGGAGAAGTATATGTTACATGGGCATCCCCCGAAGGAATTGTAGTGGATAGATCAACCGATGGCGGTGTCAGCTTCATGGATCATGATATAATTGTTTCAGATATGCCGGGCGGATTCAGGTACCAGGTTCCGGGAGTATACAGGTGTTTTGGCTTCCCTTCAATGGCTTGTGATATGAGTGAATCAGATCACAAGGGTACTTTATATATAAGCTGGGCAGATCAGAAAAATGGCGTAAACAATACCGATGTATGGATATCTTCCTCATCTGATATGGGACTCAGCTGGAGCACGCCATTGAGAGTTAACGATGACACCGGTGAAAGTCATCAGTTTTTCAGCTGGCTTACGATAGATCAGCAAACAGGCATAATCTATGTAGTGTTTTATGACCGCCGGAACTATGTTGATGAGCATACAGATGTGTTTTTGGCATCATCAACCGATGGCGGCAGAACATTCCTAAATGAAAGAATAAGCGAATCACCTTTTTTTCCACTGCAGGAAACATTCATGGGAGACTATACGAATATCGCAGCCTCAAATGGAATCATCAGGCCTATATGGACGAGACTTGACTCCAACAAGCTAAGCATATGGACAGCCATTATTGATAAATAGCAATTTATATGATTTTACTACCTTAATTCACGCTTTAAAATCATTACAAATTTGAGTATTTTGTGTTGATAATCTTAAAACACAAATGAAAACTACAGTATTACTTCTCTTCTTGGCTGTTACCGCATCCATTTATTCACAATCATCTTACACAAACATACAGATCAGCAATACAGGCGGTCCGAATGAACCATCGATTTGCATCAACCCGAAAAACACAAATCAAATAGTAGCAGGCGCCAACACTGATAAAGTTTACCGCTCATCAAATGGCGGACTGAACTGGATAACTTCAACACTTACTTCAACATATACAGTATGGGGTGACCCGTGCATAATAACCGATACACTTGGCAATTTTTTCTACTTCCATCTTGTAAACGGAACCAGCTTTATAGATAGAATGGGCGTACAAAAATCAACCAACGGCGGCGCAAACTGGAACGCCGGTGTATTCTGGCAGTTCAACTCTCCCAAGCAGCAGGATAAAGAATGGGCGATCACCGATTTCACCCACGGCCCGAGAGGCAACTGGATGTACGTTGCCTGGACAGAATTTGATGAATACGGAAGTTTCAACAGTGCCGATAGCTCACGCATTCTTTTCGCAAGATCGACAGATGGAGGCGCAAGCTTCACAGGCATTACAAGACTGAGCAGGCTTGGCGGCGATTGTTATGATGAAGATTACACAACAGAAGGTTCAGTTCCCGCAGTAGGACCCAATGGAGAAGTATATGTCGCATGGTCGGGTCCGCAAGGTTTGAATAATTTCAAGATATTTTTCGACAGGTCGACCGATGGCGGCACAACATGGCTTGCCAATGATATCATAGCCGCTTCGCAGCCGGGAGGCTGGGACCTAGGTTCAGGCGCTCCTTCAGGTACAGGTATTCTGGGTATTTACAGGGGCAACGGGCTTCCGGTCACAGTTTGTGATATCAGCAACGGACCGTACCGTGGTACTATATATATCAACTATCTCGATAGCGTTGGCCCGCGTGACAGGGATGTAAAGGTTGTTAAATCCACAAATGGCGGTTTGAACTGGAGCGCACCCATCAGGGTAAACAGTGATGTTCCGGGAAAAGAGCAGTTCTTTACCTGGCTTACAATTGACCAGGTTACTGGATACTTATACTGCGTTTTTTATGACAGAAGAAATTATACCGATAACCAGACCGACGTTTTTTTGGCCAGATCAACCGATGGCGGCTCAACATGGGTAAACGAAAGGATCAGTTCTTCACCGTTCACGCCCACATATAATACGTTTTTCGGAGATTACTCCAATATCTCCGCACATAACGGAGTTGTTAGGCCGATATGGATTAGGCTTGTATCGACTGCACTCAGCGTGTGGACAGCAATCATCAATTTCCCGGTTGGTTTGAACCAGGTATCTGCCGAAATTCCTTCGGCTTTTGAGCTTAAACAGAATTTTCCAAACCCGTTCAATCCATCAACGCAGATCAATTTCAGCATTCCGAAATCCGGCAGCGGCGATGCATTGAAAGTATCACTCGCAATTTATGACGCGCTCGGCAACAAAGTTGCCGATGTTGTTGATTCAAGCCTTACACCGGGCACATACAGCTACGAATGGAATGCCTCGGGTTACGCAAGCGGAATTTACTTCTACACACTGGAATCCGGCAAAACAAAGATCAGCAAAAAAATGATCTTAACAAAGTAACAAAATAAGCAAAACAACAGTATAAGCAAAGTAACAGAGCAGCAGTTAATAAATATTTAAGTTATCTGAATGGCAGAATTATTCGATCAAAATGAAGGCTACACTGTAACCGCAAGAAAATGGCGGCCCAGGGTTTTTGATGATGTGACCTCACAGGAATTCATCACCAAAACGCTGCGCAACGCGATCAAAAATAACCGCATCTCCCATGCATATTTGTTCTGCGGCCCCAGGGGTGTTGGTAAAACCACAGTGGCAAGGCTGCTTGCCATGTCATTGAATTGCCCAGACAGGAAACCAAACGGCGAGCCGTGCAATGTTTGCGATAGCTGCAGAGAGATAATGAACGATAACCGCAACCACCCTGATGTTTTTGAAATTGACGGCGCATCGAACAGGAATATTGAAGATGTACGAGAGCTGAAGGAAAAAGTAAAATACGGCCCGGTACGTTCAAAATTCAAGATATTCATAATCGATGAGGTTCACATGTTAACCGGCGCTTCATTCAATGCCCTGCTTAAAACGCTTGAGGAACCGCCGCCGTATGTAGTTTTCATTTTTGCTACAACATCACCCGAGAAGGTACCGCTTACAATACTTGGCAGGTGCCAGAAGTTCGATTTCAAGCGGCTGACAATTGAAGAGATTAGCAGCCGCCTCAGGTATATAGCTGGCGAAGAAAAGATCACGGCAGACGACGAATCGCTGTTCTTCATTGCCAAAAAAGGCGACGGTTCGATGAGGGATGCGCAGGGGCTGTTCGATATGTCTGCGGCATACTGCGATAACAATATCACGTTCGAAAAGCTGAAAGCATTTTTCAATCTCGCGCAGAGCGATGTTTATTTTGAGATCTGCGATTTCATCAAGGCAAAGGATGCCAAAGGGCTGCTTGGCTACTTCGACGGGCTGATGAGCAAGGGTTATGATATGCAGATATTCCTGGATGGCTTAACCGAACATTACAGGAACCTGCTGGTATCATGTTCAACCGGCAACGCAGATCTGATACTTGAATCTGAATCGGTAAAGAAAAAATATACCGAGTACATCAGCCGGTTCACCGAGCTTGAAATTGTGAACTCGCTGAAGCTGATACTGCAGACTGAATATACCTTCAAATTCTCATCAAACCAGCGCACACTGCTTGAAGCATTGCTTGTTGAGCTAATAAAGTTTGCCGATACAAGAGAAATATCGCAGATACTCGAAGATCTGAAGGCTATTAAAAGCGGCAGCCCTGTGAACACAGGAGGATTAAATCAGCAGAGTTCATCTGCGGCGCAGTTTAAAAGCACTACCCCTTCAGAGGGACGTTATACCGGGACTTCAAACAATCCACAGCCTGTAAAGGTATCATACACGAGCTCACAGTATCTGAACCAATCACAGCCGCAGAAGCAGGAGCCTGTTCCCGCTGTTAAGGAAAGCGCGCCGGCGGTTGATATTTCTTCTGTTGACGGCGACCTGAACTCGCACTGGTCGTCTATCAAAGAGCAGATCAAATCAGAGCGTAAATGGGTTTACAGCATAATTAAAGATACGACATTTGAGCTTGATGATAACAGCAATTATATGCTGCGGGTCGATGACGGCACATATGAACTTGTTGATGGATACATGGATTACCTTGCCGGCAAGATATCGAAATATTTCGGACAACCTTTACCTGTAAACCTTGTAAAAAGCTCGGAGTTCATTTCAACGGTATCAAGCTTCACCGCGCCGGCCGAAACGGGCAGCGAAGTGCCCGCACAGGAACCCGATAACTTCGAGAAGCTGAGGGCTGCCCTTATCAGAGATTTTAACGCGAAAGAGGTTAATTAGCATGAAAAAGTTCCGCGCGCTTCCGCTTAAAAAGAATTTCCTTGCGATAGAAAAGGAATATTCATCATTCGAAAATTCCAAAGTTGCCATTGTATCCGCCCCATATGAAAAAACCACATCATACGGCAAGGGCACAGCAAAAGGTCCGGCAGCGATACTGGAAGCTTCGCATTATGTTGAGTTTTTTGACGAAGAAACAGCGAAGGAAGTTTGTTTTGATATTGGTATAACAGCGCTTGAAGCAATAAATTTTGGCAAGGCTTCGGGGAAAAAGGCGCTGGAGCTGATCTATAACGATGTTAAGGCACTTATTGATGCGGGAAAATTCGTTATCACACTAGGCGGCGAACATTCAATTTCCACAGCCCCAATTCAGGCGCATTATGACAGCTACGAAGAGCTTTCGATACTGCACTTTGACGCGCACTCTGACCTGCGCTTGGAGTATGAAGGCAGTAAATATTCTCACGCTTCGTTCGCGGCAAGAGTTGCGGAGTTCACAACAGATATTACTCAGGTCGGTATCCGTGCACAGTGTAAAGAGGAATATGAGTTCATCAAGGAAAAGGGTATTAACACATTTTACGCATACCAGATGAGGGATGCGGGATTTGACCGAACACTTATAGACACAATAGTATCAACACTGAAGAAAAATGTTTATATAACATTTGATGTGGACTATTTCGATCCATCGATAATGCCTTCGACGGGAACACCGGAGCCAAACGGATTCTACTGGGATGAGACCATGCGCCTGCTGAAACAGGTTTGCGCTGAAAGGAACCTGGTTGGATTTGATGTTGTTGAGCTGGCACCTGTAAAGAGCTACACCTTTCCTGATTTCCTTACAGCTAAGCTGATATACAAAATACTGAACTATAAGTTCTGATAAACTCACATTACGATAATTATTGACAACAAAAAGGCAGGTAAATTTTACCTGCCTTTTAAGTTTAGAAAACCTCTACTCCCGCTGCTTACTTCACAAGAAGCAGCTTTTTGGTTTCAGTGAAGCTGCCGGCTTCTATGCGGTAGAAATAAACGCCGCTTGAGAAATTCCCTGCGTTCCACTTTACGCTGTATGAGCCCGCATTAAACTCGCCATTGGCCAGAACATCTACTTCCTGCCCGTTAGCATTATATATCCTGATGCTTACTTTGCTGTTCTGCGGAATTGCGAAATCGATGGTTGTGCTTGGGTTGAACGGATTGGGGTAATTCTGCCCGAGTGTGAAATCCGCCGGAATTCCAGTACCATTGTTTATGACACCGACCAATGCACCGGTAACATAGCGCAATTCGCCTGTAAGTGCGCGCGGTGCAAAAAAGCTGCCGGTTGGTGTAAATGGAGCTGAACGTCCATCCCCGGTAATGAGAATCAGGTTTGTATCCTGGTAAACATTGTATGGACCTGAACCTGTACCTGTGTAACGCGGCCCGAAAGTGAGAAACTTAAGTGCAACACCCACTGTATCGGTTGCCGGAACATTAATTGCAGGAAGCGTAAAAAGTTCTGAAACGCCGTTTGCTGTAGGTCCCTGAATTACAGGAACAGTGCCAATGAGTGTCCACCCTGCTGATGAGCTTCCAGGTCCGGAGCCTACGGGTCCGCCCAGCGAAGTGCCAACCCTTGTATAAACTTCCACGCTGAAGCTAGCGCCTGCTGTAGCTGTGCTGCCGGTTGACATTCTGGTTACTGTAACCTGCCGGTTCAAAGCGATAAGATCAAAAAACATACCCCAGTTTGGCGACCCGCCGTTGTTTAAGGGACCTGGATTTGCAGGCAAAATGAGAGTATCCGCTCTCATGTATGCGCCTGTTGTATTGAATGACCTGCTGAACTGATCGTTCAGTAAAACAGTGGAATTAGAGCTTGTTACGGGTACAAGTTTCTGGATATCTATGATTTGTAAGACGTTTCCGGTTATGTCAATATTCTCAGCAGCGATCCTGTCAGCATCATAAATGATACTGCGGTTCCTGCTTCCCAAAGATGATTCCTGTGCTAATGCAATATTAAAGCCTGCAAAAATGATTGCTATAACTATAGCCGGAAAGATGCCTCTGAATTTGAATAAATTGAACATACTTCCTCCAGTTTGGTTAATTGAATATTTGAAAATAGCGTTTTTTGTGACTGATTGCAATTGAAATATGGGTTTGGAACGCAACAGGAAAAATAGCTTTGGAAATAAAAAAACGGCAGGTCGTAAGACCTGCCGGCACTAAGCTGCGGAGAGGGAGGGATTCGAACCCTCGATAGAGGTTAACCCCCTACCTGTACCGCAGAATGCGGTATGACGGTTTAGTCCGCCAGCCGGCGGGTGGTTTGAGCCATAAAAAAAACCGGCAGGTCGTAAGTCCTGCCGGCACTAAGCTGCGGAGAGGGAGGGATTCGAACCCTCGATAGAGGTTAACCCCCTACCTGTACCGCAGAATGCGGTATGACGGTTTAGTCCCGAGGCCTCGGGATTGGTTTGAGCCATAAAAAAACCGGCAGGTCGTAAGTCCTGCCGGCACTAAGCTGCGGAGAGGGAGGGATTCGAACCCTCGATAGAGGTTAACCCCCTATGACGGTTTAGCAAACCGTTGGTTTGAGCCACTCACCCACCTCTCCGGCTAAACAAGCTCAATTTTTAACAATGCTAAAATATCTTCAATGAACAACTCTATGACGGTTTAGTCCCGCTTGCGGGATTGGTCCAGAGCCACTCACCCACCTCTCCGTTTCAAAAAATGTGACACTTGGCTCTGCTAAAGCTACAAATTTATTACAAAAATTACAAAATTGGTAGTGAATTAACAGTACATATTTGAGTTTAAACAAGCCTGGTAAAGGCTCGTGAACTGAAAATTCCGCAAGGCTTATAGAATCGGCATTTATTTTTTTAGATCAACATACATGTATTCAAAATTCATTATCATTTCGCTGAATTCACCCAAAAAATCCTGCCCCAGGTTACCAAAATAACTTTTATCATGATCCTTTAAGCTCTCTGATAACAGGCTCAAATTATCCATTTTCTGTTCAGAAGTTCCGACATTTAGTATTACATTATTCAGCTTATATCCTTTTACCTTCACAGTACCTCCTGCCCCGCCGAATTCAATATCTTCAACTTCATAGTTTTCATCGATCATTTTTTGGTATTTTTGATAGTAAGAAGAGTATAGCAAAGTTTTCTTCGCCCCGGTATCAAACGTAAAAGCGAGTGAGTCGCCGTTACTTATCACGCTGATGACTGTAACAAAACCATCTATGAGGAGATTACTGAAAGAGGCCGGTTTCGAGATACCCGGTACAAAAATGTGATCATCTTTGAAATGAACTTCCTTCATTGCCTTTATTACCGGAAGGCCTATCACTCCTTTGATTTTATACAGTCCGCCGGCAAAACTTAAAGATTCATCAGGCATAACAAGGAAAACAACATTACTGAACTTGAGTGCGCCGATTTTTAACTCTTCCGCATAACCTAACTTTGAAGAAATTGTTTTCCCGGTTATTGCACCTACTTCAATAGCGCCATCCAGCATTTTCAGCTTCATTTTTGAAGCCATGGATTCGGTTACAACAGAAAAATTCGCCCCGGTATCAAAAATGAAATCTTCGGTTACACCGCCGCAGGATACCGGCACGTTGATCAGCCCGGCCATGTCTCGGGTAGAAGTGATCTTTGTATCTTTGATTATCTCAACAGTTTGTTTGCCGGGCAAAGTTACTGCTTTCCAGATCTTCAATGAATTTTCCAGGTTTGCCATTTCCACCGAATCGATCATTGCCGGGTAGCTCTCCATAATGTGCTTTGAGCAAAAATAAGCGTCAGCGTAATCAAAAAGATGAACAGAGTTGTTAAGCCTGGTTTCATAAAGCTGTTTCACGAGTGAATCTGAAATATTATATGAACTGTCATTCAGGATTTCACTAATTACCCGGTTCGACTCGGAGTTCTTACTCTTTAGATTAAGAACCAGCGCATCCAGGTATTTTTTCTGCCACCCGGAAAAACTATTCCTTGCCGGCCCGGACAAAGAAATGAAACGGAACAGATCTTTGTTCTCATGCAGTTTCATCAGTTCTGTGAAATCAGTCTGTGCAAAGCTGCTGCAGGTCATTACAAGTATCAATAGAATTGTCTTTCTCATTATTTTCGGTTTTTCAAAATTAACTCAATTAAATGATCAAGTATTGTAAAAAAACGACATGGAGAAGAGATCAATCAATCAGCTTTTCATGCTCAATGAGTTTCTGCCTGTTTTCGAAACGGGAAGGGAGCATTCCAATGAACTTACGGAATTCACGGTAATAGTGAGACTGGTCATAATAACCCGCTTCGACCAGAATATCGAAATGTCTGAAATTACTTCTCACCAGATTGCGTGTAGTAAAATGTACCCTTGCAACCCTGCAAAACTCCTTTGGAGTAATGCCGGTTAAACTTACAAAATTCCGCTGGAATTGCCTACGGCTGCATGGCAGGGCTGAATACTCCTTTTCGAGCTTAACATTACCTTCATCTGCAATTATCCTGTTGGTAAAATCCTGAATCATCTTCTCACGTTCGCTGACCGGCTTCTTTTCGCAACGAAGAATCTCACAAACATATCTAATGAATTCTCTTGTACCTTCAGAGAAACATGAACCTGAAACCGATTCCTTTAATTGACTTGTCTTGGTTAGAAGTGATAGTTCTTTAATGCTATTGATAGTTTCGGAGGGTGAAATATTTAATATCCTGTTCGCTTCAAGCGGCATGAACCTGAAAGCAACAGCTTTTAGCCCCGGTAAACTACGGAGCGGGAGATTTATCAGATTCGGCCCGGTTAGATAGAACCCTGATTTTTTTGAACCGGGGTATGACAGAAAAATAAGGGAGGAAGTAAAATCAGCCATCAAAGTGAAATTACCATCGTTTAAAGAACCTTGTACGGTTTCAAAGGTCCAGATCTTTTCAAGGACTGTATCAAGATCCGCCGGAGCCCTAAACTCCCTGTAAACATGATTCTTCTTACTATGCGGTTTCATACCGCAAAGTTAGCAATACCAATACCTAAAAAAAATGAAAAGGATATCTCGTTTAGTAATCAATCATCCTGCAGGGATGCTCGAAGAGCGCAGGATCGTAATTGTAAGTATCCTGCAGTATTACCCTATAAAGGTCTTCATCCGAAGAGTAAGAGATTCCATTATCGGAAATTATGGTCATCAGCTCGCTGTGCGGACTTGATGCAATTTTCTCTGATACTTTTTCGGCAATTTTTATTTCTGCTGTTTCCATAATGATCCCGTTAAAGGTTAATAAGAAATTCCGGGTCTGTAATCTTCAAACTTTGTAAAACACAAGGGTAATACGATATTACGAAGTTTACGGGGACGTGCAACTAAGAATACTTGAATCTTGTTTGGTAATTACTTCCCCGGAATTTAATTCTGAAAGCGGTTCCTTCTGAAGGAATCCGCGAAATTGATCCGTCCAGCTGAGAAACCAGCATATCTATCAACTGCATTCCAAAGCTCAGTACATGTCCGTTCACAAGCGTTAAGGGGATCCCGACACCATCTTCCAAATAATTAAGCTCATACTCATCTTTATTTGTTTCTGAAAGTGATATCCCGATATTCCCTTTCCTGTTATCGGGAAATCCGTGCTTGAGGGAGTTTGTAAGCAGTTCATTTATCAGCAGCCCGAAAGGCACTGCCGTTTCGATCGAAAAATGAATATCTTTCGCATCAATCCTTATTTGTACCTTATCCTTCTGTTCATCATATGACGACAGAAGCTGGCCTGCAATGCTGAGGAGATAATCTTCAATATCAATGTTGGAAAGGTCACATGACCTGTAGAGCATCTGGTGTATGAGCGCCATCGAGCGTACCCGGTTTTGGCTGATGGTTAGCTGTGATTTGAGCCTGGCGTCACCGGCTGATGTTGCCTGGAGGTTCAGAAGGCTGATAACTATCTGCAGGTTATTTTTTACCCTGTGATGTATTTCCTTGAGCATCATTTCCTTTTCCCTAAGGCTGTGCTCAAGCCTTGAATCTTTCTCTTTTTCAAGGGTAATGTCATCCTTCATCGCGATGAAGTTTGTGATCCTGTCATTATCGTCAACAACTGGAGTGATCTTGATCCTTTCCCAATATGTTTCGCCGGATTTTTTCCTGTTCTTGAACTCGCCCTGCCAGACATTTCCTGTCAGGATGGCCGTCCAAAGATCCTTATAAACTTCTTCTGATGTTTCGCCTGATTTCAGAAGGTTCGGGCTGCCGCCTATCACCTCTTCCTTTGTATAGCCGGTAAGCTCTTCAAATTTTTTATTGACATACTGGATGCGTCCGTCAATATCCGTGATCACGATAGTATTTGAGCTTTGCTCAACAGCAGCCGTAAGCCGCTTGATTTTGATCTCATCTTCTACCCGTTTTGTTATATCCCGCGAATTAATAACAATATTTATTCTTCCGGGCGCTTCGCTGAACTTTGTACCGGCAGATTCCAGGTAAACATATTTACCATCAGATCTTCTGAACCTGAACGGCGCGAAGATCGCTTTTCCGGGCGAGTTAATGCCGTCCATAAATGCAGCCTTCACGGAAGCGATATCATCTTTATGAACAAATGAAAATGCGTTCTTTCCCACCAGCTCATTTCCCGTATAGCCGAGTATTCTCTCTATTGAGGGGCTTTCATATATTATTGTCCCGTCTTCGTTGAGTACCGTTATTATATCGGTAGAGAGGTTAAGAAGCTCTTTTAGCGCGCTTTCGCTTATATGGTGATGTTTTTCGGGAATATCAATCAATGACATACCGGACACGCCATAATTTTCACGGTTCTTTTCTGAAATGCGTGCTACGCTATCAACCTCAGTTACTACTGAATTCTTTTTCTGAATAATGTTCATTAGTTCTTTCATTTAAAACATCGTAAACCTTTTCGAATTCCATTGCCTTATCAAAAAAATGCATGGCTCCAAGCGTTTTGCATTTGTCGCGGTAGTACTGATAATTCAGGTTTGAAAGTACTATGACGTAAGGCCTGCGCTCCATTGTGTTAATATCTTCCAGCACTTTGATACCATGTCCGTATTTAAGGGAAATATCAAGTATTACGTAGTCCGGATTGAGTTTTTTAATGAGCTTTACAGCGGTGTATCCATCAGAAGCTCTTGCCTCGATGTTAATATTCTGCAAGGGCTCCAGCAGCTTTGTAAGCTTTTCAACTACCAGGTCTGAATCTTCTACTATTATCATATTGCAGGGCATATTGATTCTCATTTCTTGATACAAATATATCTGAATTTGGCAGATTAAATAAGAGCACATTGTATGAAATGCTTGTAATAAATTCAATTACAAGCTTTTGATGGGTTTAAGGCTTAACTTAGCTTAAATCAATCAATTAAGTTATTATGCATTGCATATTGAGTCAGCTCTACGTTTGAGCTCATACTGAGCTTTTCCAGTATTCTGGCCCTGTAAGTATTTACAGTATGGATACTGATACTCAGCTCCGCTGCAATTTCCAGAGTTTTTTTTCCCGATGAGATCTTGATGAAAACTTCATATTCCCTGTCTGAAAGCTGTTCGTGTGGAAGCTTGTCGCTGTCTTCGGAAAGAATATCCACCAGTTTTTCTGCAAGTGCTTTGCTCACATATTTTCGGCCGGAAAGAACCGTTTTAATAGCCTTAACAAGTTCATCAGGCGCGCTTTCTTTGGTAAGGTACCCGAATGCTCCGGCTTTCAGAGCACGGATCGCGAACCGGTCTTCGGGGTGCATACTAAGAATGAGAATTCGCGATTTATTTTTGAATGACTTGAGATCCTTCAGAACATCAAGCCCGCTTTTGCCCGGCATAGAAATATCCATTATTACAATTTCCGGGTTCTGCTCACGGATGATGTTCAGTGCGTCATTCGCATTAGATGCTTCGCCCACAATATTCATATCAATTTCATCCTGGATGGTCTTCTTGATACCTTCGCGCAGGAATGCATGATCATCTGCTATAACTATTCTGATAATCTTCTGTTCCATGTTATTTTGGTATTATGATATTGAGTTTTGTACCTTCATTTTTGATGCCGGTTATCGAGATCTGCCCGTTCACCGAGTGAGCTCTCTCTTTTATACCCACAAGACCCAGAGACTTTGCGTTCCTGATCTCATCTTCAGTGATACCTCTTCCGTTATCTTCGATTGAAAGATAGATGTTTTTTCCGTTCATGCTTAGACCCAGCTTCACATAATCAGCCCCGGAGTGCCTTGCAACATTTGTAAGCGCTTCCTGCACGATCCTGTATATGGTTGTATCAAGGTTCTGCCCGAGATGGAACTCGGTATCAGTAAATGATACTGATGATCTTATTCCAGTCCTCTTAGTGAACTCTTCAGCATGCCATTCAATGGCGTCCTTAAGCCCAAGCTTATCCAGGATATCAGGCCTGAGTTCTCTTGCAATCCTCCTGACGGAATTAATAGTCTGGTCTGTGATATCAGACATTGACCTGAGCCCTTCCATTATCCCTTCCCAATCAGGCTTTTCCCTGGATTTTTCTATCTTTTTTGACAGGAATGCGATATCCATTTTCAAAGCAGTCAGCTCCTGCCCCAGCTGGTCGTGTATTTCGCGCGAGATCATCGTTCTTTCTTCTTCCCTGATTGTTTGAAGATGTGCGGCAAGAGAATGCAGCATTTCATTGGTCTCTTTTTCTTTTTCTTCTGCAAGGATCTTTTCTGTTATATCTGTTGCAATAAGAGTTATATTATCTACTTTTGAATTCCTTATCTGCGGAATTGCCTGCACCATGTAATGCTGAACGGCATTTTCTTCAGTAACTCTTTTCACTGTGAAGCTATGTGCCTTTTGTGAACTGAATACTGTATCAAGATTCTCTTTAGCCGCCGGGCTACCGGATGGATCGATCAGCTCAAAGCAATTTAGCCCGATGATTTCCCGGGAATCATATCTTTTGCTGATAGACCTGTTAACACCCGTTATATAATAATTGCTGTCAATAGTAAGTATGATACTTGGACTGTTTTCGAAGAGTGATCTCCATTTTTCCTCACTTGCCTTCAGTTCTTCTTCCATTTTCCTTCTGAAAGAAATATCTATCATACTTCCAACCATCCTGTATGGTTTCTGGTGAGAATCTTTCAGGATGTAACCCCTATCAAATACATAAGAATAGCTTCCATCTTTCCTGCGGAATGCGTATTCATCAAACCAGAAATCATGTCCGGCCGAAATTGCGGTTTCGATACCGCTTTTTATCCTCTCCTTGTCGTCTTCGTAAATCCTGTTTGTCCAAGATTCAATGCCCTTTTCAATTTCATCATCAGAATACCCGAAAAGGTCTTTAAATCCGTCATTCCACCACATTGTATCAGTTTCAAGGTTCCAGTCCCAAAGTGCGTCATTGGTAGCTTTAGTTATGAGCTTGAATCTTTCATTGGTTTCGTTAGCTTCTTTCTGCGCCGTTTTGGTTTCGGTTAGATCGTTAAAAAAGGCCTGCGAGCCTTTTCTGCCGTCCTGGGCAAAGGGTATAGCAGAAACCATAACGTCTATGAGCCGTCCATCGCTGCGGACAAATTTTTCTTCGATGCCGGGAACAGGATTTCCTTCAAGTAGCTTTTCAAGCCTCTGGTTTACTTCCCGGTGGCTGCTTGAGTGTATAATATCTTTAATGTTCTTACCTATCAGTTCATGATATGAATCATAACCAAGCATTTTATAGCCTGCCGGGTTAATGTAAGATAACCTTCCTTCTAACTGAAGCCAGATACCGATAGGCGCTTTTTCTACAATGTTTTTGTAGCTCTCCTCTATCTTAACCCTCTCTTTTTCGATCTCCAGGTATTCCAGTGCGAAGGAAATATCTTCAGCAAGCTCCAGCAGCAGGCTGGTAGATTCATTTCCGAAGAAGTTCTTCTCTCCTGAATAAATATTATACACTGCTGCAACCTTATCCCTGCACTCAATCGGGAAAGTACCGAAGGAATGAAATCCCTTCTGCAGGCAGTCCTCCTTCCACAAGCTCAGGTTTGAGTCTGTTTCTACATCATTGCTAACGTAATAAGTTTTATCTGTAAACGCCTTTACGATCGGCCCTTTGTTTTTTTCGTGTATTGATATATCAAGTTTGTTTACGTAATCCGTAATATCACCGAAAGAGTGCGCAGGCATGATCTTACCTGTTTCAGGATCAATGAGCCCAACCCATGCCATTTTGAACTTCCCGAATTCTACAGCGAGCCTGCAGGCATCGCTTAAAATCCGGTCTTTATCTTTAGCGCGGACAATCAGCTGATTTACATTAGTCTGCAGCGCGTAAACCCTATTCTGGTTTTTAAGCTTGTCTTCAATTTCTACCCTGTCAGTTATATCAAGTGAAGTTCCGTGTAGGCCTGCCTGCCCGCCGGCAGGAAGCCTCTCAATGATACAGTTGGTAAGCAGATGTTTAGTTTGTCCGCTGCTATTGGTAACCTTGCTCTCATATTGAAGAAAATCAGCGCCGCTTTTCAGCGCTTCAGCAAATGCTATCTTATCTTCGGTGATCTGTTCCGGGCTAGCAAAATCAGTGAACTTCCGGCCGATCATTTCTTCGGGCTTAAGCCCGTAAATATTCTCCGACGCGTTGTTAACAAATGTAATTATGTTGTTCCTGTCCGTTGACCAGATAAGTTCATGCGAGGCTTCAACAATCGTACGGTACTTTTTCTCGCTTTCAATAAGGTTGGCCTCAAGTTTTTCTCTTTGTTTTTCACGCCTGTTGATCATCATGAAAATGAGCAGTGAAGTAGCGAGAATAAACAGGACCCCTTTGTAAGTTTCCCATCTTTGAAGGTCATCAGAGCCGCTGGCAAACAGATCCAGAGCCGCGCCGGAAAGAAATATCCATGTAATGCCGAAAACCATGTAAACCATGGTTATGAACAAAACCGATGACCTTAATCCGAAATTTCGTGTTTTCTTTGACATTTTTATGAGCAAACCACAGATATACAAAAATCCTGTGAAGCATTTGGGATGTTCCCTGATAAGTGAGGTCGCCTGTCAGATCATAAGGCATCATAATTAGATTCTATGGAAATTCTTCAAATTTCCATGCTGACGATCACCTACCCGATGCACCCGAAATAGGCGAGATTCAAGCTTATATTAATATAAATAATAATTTTAGAATAAAATATGCTATACAGGGTTTACGGGAGTTTTAACGAATAATGGCAGATAAATCAATTATCGACAATGATTTATCTGCCACACTTATTAAAGTTATACGTCCCCGGAAGCTTTAACGGGAATTCATAATGCTTTCTATTTCATCAGCTTCGGATGGTATAGAACTCATCAAGTCCCTGTTACCGCCTTCTGTGATCAAAATGTCATTTTCAATCCTGATTCCGATCTTTTCCTCCCTGATATAGATTCCCGGTTCGCAAGTAAGGACCATTCCGGGCTTAAGTGGTTCGTCAAAAAATCCCACATCATGTACAGCCAATCCAAGAAAATGCGAAACTTCATGCGGGTAATACTTTTTGAACTCCGGTGATTTCTTTTTCAGGTCTTTCACATCTTCGGGCTTAACAAGCTTCAGGTCAACCAGTTCTTTTGCCAACAGCTCCTTTGTAACCATATGAATATCTATCGCGGTTTTTCCGGGCTTCATTTCGTCGATAGTACCTTTCATGGCCCTCAGCACAGCATTATAAACATCTTTCTGCCTTTTTGTAAACCTGCCGTTCACCGGGATAGTCCGGGTCATATCGGCATTGTAGTTACCCCAGCCTGCTGCAAGGTCAAGAAGCAGTACATCGCCATCAATACATTGTTTATCATTTGAGATGTAATGCAGGAAACATGAACTTTCCCCCGAGGCAATGATGGGCTCATAGTCGGCATACCTGCTGCCCGAGCTAATGAACTCATGTGCGAACTCAGCTTCAATTTCATATTCCCATACTCCGGGTTTAACAAACTTAAGGATCCTCTCAAATCCTCTTCCCGTTAAGTCGCATGCCTGCTGAAGCAGCTCTACCTCTTCAGGTGATTTTATTGCCCTGAGAGAATAAAGCAGCGGAGATATCCGCATAAAATTATGAAGCGGGTAAGCTGATGTCAAATGTCTTATGAACCTGAGGTCCCTTGTTTCGACTGTATTCGCGGCGCGGTCGTGGTCATTTGTGTTCAGGTAAACATTTTCCGTTTTACACATAACATCATGCAGAACGTCATCAAACCTTGATAACCCCATTACATTAGCGATCCCTGAGACCTTCGAAGCCTCTTCAGGTGAATACTTTTTACCTTCCCAAACTTCAAGGTCCGGATTGTAATCCCTAATAAACAGTATCTCCTTCGATTCAGGGTTCCTGGCATAAGGATTCAGAAGCAGCACTGTTTCTTCCTGTTCAATCCCGGTAAGGTAAAACAGGTCGCTGTTCTGTATGAACCTCATAGAACCGTCAGCATTTGAGGGCATGATATCATTGGAGTTTATCACTGCACAGGAATTGTCTTTCATTAATGCAGCCAGATTTTCCCTGTTTCGGGTAAAGAAAGAGCTTTTGATTTCTATTTTTTTCATTTATGATTTTTTATAGTATTATACTGTTTATAGTTAAATGCAATTCTAACAGCAGGTTCAGCTTCGGTCTTTATATTCTGCGCTCTTAAAAGTGATCCTGAACTCCGAGCCGCCTGCGTTAACAAGCTCCATTTCGCCATCAAGCTGCTTAACAAGTGTTGCTACAAGCTTCAGACCAAATGAAGCCGAGCTTTCAAAGTCTATTTCCCGGCT
The DNA here is from genome assembly GCA_041917655.1 of Ignavibacteria bacterium. Lineage (GTDB taxonomy): Bacteria > Bacteroidota > Ignavibacteria > Tepidaquicellales > OLB5 > OLB5. The sequence goes on from JAYRXC010000032.1 coordinate 42,099, forward strand.
TATTCCAATTCCGTTATCCCGCACAACGATCCAGTAACTGTTGTTATACTCGTCAAATGCCGCGTTGATATTGATGGTTCCCTTTTTATCACCGGGGAAAGCATGTTTCAAAGCGTTTGAAACAAGCTCATTCACTATCAAACCGGCAGGAATGGCGTTATCTATCGACATTACCATATTATGAACTTCAGTATTTATCTTCACCCTGTCTTCGAGTATTCCAAAAGAATGCTGAAGATGAGTTGAAAGTGTCATAAGATATTCTTTAAAATCTATATTTGCCAAATCCCTGGTTTGGTATAGCTTCTGGTGAATTAAAGACATTGATTGTACACGGTTCTGGCTTTCTTTGAAAAGCTGCTTTATCTTCTCATCTTTTACATAGCCGGATTGCAGCTTCAGAAGGCTGGTAACTATCTGCAGGTTATTCTTCACCCTGTGATGGATCTCTTTGAGCAGTATCTCCTTTTCCTTCAATGAGCGCTTCAATGCCTCTTCAGCTTTCTTTTTCTCAGAAATATCATGCTGTACTCCCCATACGCTGGTCAAATACCCGTTTTCTATAACACCGGAAATATTGACTACAAAGTTCTTTTCATGTCCTTCGGTATCATATTCAGAAACCTCGTCTTCGATTACCTTGTAATCGTTCATTATGAACTTCAGTATTCGTGCTGTTCCTTCCGGATTCTGGTATTTGAGGATACTGACATTTTTCCCGATAATATTTTCGGGTACATCTTCATACATTCTGGCAAAAACATGATTACACTCAGCTATAAAAACATTCTCCGAAATGAGGTTAACCTGTTCATCCGCGGCAAGCTTTACAGCTACAGGTTTCCTGAACTCCAGTCTGAAAATTCCCTCAGAGCTCTGTTCAACAAAATTCCTGTACTTTTCTTCACTGAGGCGGGTCTTCTCCTGGTTTTTCTTGCTTTCAGTAATATCTGTTGCTATACCAAGTACAGCCCTCTTACCGTCATAGTCAATTATCTTTGCGGAATAGTTAAGCCACTTTTCCGATCCATTTTTTGCAATGATCTTCATTTCATAATTGGTAGGAACATTCTCGCCTTTTTGTCTTTTTTCACCTCTTTCCTTCACTATTCCTTTATAGTCAGGGTGCACCAGGTCCCAGAAATTTTTCTTCATCAGCTCATCGGTTTTATAACCCGTTATCGTTTCAGAAAATTTGTTTGCGAAAACAAAGCTGTTATCCTGGAATATTACCACCTGTGCCGGCATAGATTCAGCCACAGCCCTGAACTTCTCTTCACTCAGCCTAAGCCTCTGTTCAGCATCCCTTTTCTGTGTAACATCCCGCTGAATACCCATATAGCCTGTAAACAATCCATCATTATCATAGAGGCAATAATAATCTCCTTCAATATAGATCTGAGAACCATCCGGCTTTGAAAAATACTCTTTAACATGAGAACTGCCGTTATCAAGGAATTCGATCCATCTTTTCCTGGCTTTATCAAGTTCATTCCTGTACAGGCTTTTCATTGCAACATTGGCAGTTTCGCTCTCATTCATACCTAATTGCTCGCAAAGCGGCTTGTTAACCCTTACGATCTTTATCTCTTCCAAAATGGATTCAAGCAGATCTTCCCTGTTTTCTGCATTCTTCCAGTCAACAGGTTTCGGCAGCTTCGCTATATAGATGCCGTCAAGAGTTTGTGTGAACAATGCGTCCAGGTACTGCTTTGATTCGCTCAGTATTTCCTCATACTGCTTCTGCTGGTTGATATTCAGGTATATCTGGTTAATGGCTAACGGCTTGCCGGCTGAATCCCTGTCTGCATAATGATAGCTATCAAGCCAGATAACTTCGCCGCGTTTGTTTATTATCCGGTAAACCAGGTTTTTAATTCCTTCGCAGCCGTTTTTGATCCATCCTGTGTATTCATTTACGAGCTCTTTCCTGTCATCTTTGTGAATCATAGATGTGTATTCTTCATCGCTCAGGTTATTGAACTCCTCGAGAGTATAACCTGATTGTCTTTCAAACTCATTATTAACTATCTCATACTTATTAGAGCTTACGAGCAGCCTGGTTATCGCTACCGGTGAGTTCTTCATCAGGTTGCGGTATTTACTTTCACTTTGGTTAAGTGCGCTGAATATCCTGCCGTTGTCATCAATTTCTGATACAACGGCTATCATTTCATCGGCACCATAAGGCTTAATACTTGCTTTGAAGTGTATTTTTTTGTTTCCCTTCATGTTGAAAAAACTGAAAGAAACTTCATTGCCGCTTGAGTAAGCCGCTTCAGTATTGTTCAGGAATCTGATACCCAGCTCACTGTGAAAAGCCTCAGATATTCTGCGGTGAACAGGATCACCGCTTCTCAATTGGAGGTTTTCTGTCCTGTATGGCCTGAACGATGTAATAATCCCTCTTGGATCCATTATGAACACTGTACCCTCAAGAGAGCTTAACAGAATGTCATTCTTTCTCTGGTACTCTTTTAGTATTTCTTCTGTGTCTTTGAGCTTCTTATCCGCTTCAAACCTGTAAAGAGCCAGCCGTATACATGAATTAAGGTCACGTTCGTTGAGCGGCTTGAGCAGGAATCCGTATGGGTCTGTTTGTTTGGACCTTTCTATTGTTTCATCGTCGCTATGGGCGGTCAGGTAAACAACGGGTATGTTGTGGGTTCTGCGGAGAATAAGGGCAGTATCGATTCCATCAAGATCTCCTTTCAAAGTTACATCCATTAATATCAGTCCGGGTGTTGTTTCTTCTACCATGGCAAGGGCCGCTTCTCCTTTTGAAGCTATTCCCACAACTTCATAGTTTAGTCTTTGCAGAATGTTCTTAATATCAAGCGCAGTTATCGCTTCATCTTCTACGATCAGTATTTTTGCTATCGGCATTTAAACAGGCAATTAGGCCACTAATTTAAACAAACAATCTAATGATGTAAATTATGTAAATCCTGTATTTATAAGAGGTAAAGTTAAGCGATAAAATCAATAAAAAAACCCAAATATCTTAGTATTTGGGTTTTTATGGAGCTGGCGAAGGGACTTGAACCCCCGACCTGCGCATTACAAGTGCGCTGCTCTACCAGCTGAGCTACGCCAGCATCAAAACAGAATACAAAAATAGAAATTAATCCAAAAACCTTCAATACATAAATTCACATCTTTTGCTCAAACAGGAGGAACTCCTTCAGGTTGTTCAATGCCCTTGCGCGATGAGAAATCCTGTTCTTAACTGCTTCGCCAAGCTCGCCAAAAGTCTGGTTATATCCGTTTGGCATGAATACCGGGTCATACCCGAAGCCGTTACTTCCTTTTTTGCAGGTTATAATGTGTCCTTCACAGCTTCCCTCAAAGCTGCGCTCACTTATGCCATCGTACAGCGCAATAACACACCTGAAGCGTGCGGTTCGCCGGCTGAATTCAACTTCAGCAAGATCAGCCAAAAGTTTTTGTATATTTCTTTCGTCATTGGCGACCGGGCCGGAATATCGCGCTGAATAAATTCCCGGCGCGCCGCCAAGAAAATCAACTTCAAGCCCTGAGTCGTCTGCCAGAACGGGTATCTTCACAATATCAAAAACAGCTTTCGCCTTCAGAAAAGCATTCTCTTCGAATGTTGTGCCGGTTTCTTCAATATCGGCTATATTTGGTGCATCAATGAGTGAAAAAAGCTCATAACCGGTTCCTTCAAGAATGGAACGTATCTCTTTTATCTTCCCGCTGTTCTTTGATGCTATGAAAACTTTCTTTACCATTTACAAGATTTACTGTATTTCTGTAATTGAACTGTTAGATGTAAGATTCTTTATACTGCAGCTGGTAGAGCTTTGAGTAAATTCCGCCCAGCTCAAGCAATTGGTTGTGTGTACCGGATTCCCTGATCTCTCCCTTATGCATTACAATTATCTTATCACACTTCTGAATAGTTGAGAGCCTGTGCGCTATAATGATGGATGTCCTTCCTTCCATCAGCTTATCGATCGCATTTTGAATAAGAATTTCAGAATGGGTATCTACGCTTGATGTAGCTTCATCAAGTATCAATATCCCCGGATCATATGCCAATGCCCTCGCGAAAGTTATCAGCTGCCTCTGCCCCTGCGAAAGTGTTACGCCGCGCTCCTTAACATTCTGCCCGTACTGCTCGGGAAGCTGTTTAATGAAGCCATCGATACCGATAATTTTTGCGGATTCCATTATCTTTTCTTCGCTGATATTACGGTTATTGAGGCTGATATTATTCGAAATTGTATCTGAGAATAAAAATATATCCTGTACAACCAGCCCGATGTTCTTTCTCAGGTCTGCCTGCCTGATATCCTTAATATTCTTTCCGTCAATTGTTATATCACCATGCTGCGCGTCGTAGAACCTGCAGAGCAGGTTCATAATGGAAGATTTACCCGCGCCGGTGGCCCCAACGAATGCTACTTTTTCTCCCTGCTTTATATCAAACGAAATGTTCTTTAGAACGTAGTCATTCTTTACGTAGGCAAAGCTTACATTTTTGAATTCAATTTCTCCGCGGCATCTATCAAACGGCACCGGGTTCTCTGGATCTACTATTACCGACTTCCTATCCAGCAGACGGAAAATCCTTTCCGATGATGCCATGGCTGTCTGCATTATGTTATACTTTTCCGAGAGATCACGTATCGGACGGAAGAACATTTCTGAATACTGGATAAATGAAACAAGGATACCAATTGTCAGAACGCCTTCTATGGCTTTACCTCCTCCATACCAGATAATCAAAGCTCCGGATATTGCGCCTATTAGCTCAACAACAGGGAAGAATACCGAATAATAAAGCACAGATTTTTTGTTAGCTTTAGTATGGTCGTAATTTATCTGCCGGAATTCTTCAAGTGTTTTCTTTTCTTTATTGAATATCTTTACCACAAGTATTCCGCTGATGTGCTCCTGCAGGAAAGAATTCATCTTAGCAAGGTAATATCTCACATCCCTGAAGGCATTGCGCACTTTCCGGCGGAAGATCACTGTAGCATAGATCAATGGTATTACAACCGAAAGCGCAATAAGCGTTAGCTGCCAGCTCAAGCTGAACATAAAGAAGAGTATTCCGCCGATTATAAATATATCGGCAAAAACCATTACAATGCCCGAAGAGAACATTTCGTTCAGCACTTCGATATCATTGGTTAGCCGTGTAACAAGCCTGCCAACCGGGTTCTTATCAAAGAAGCTCATCGAAAACTTCTGGATGTGTGAAAACAACTCCATCCTGAGATCAAAAATTGTCTTCTGCCCTATCCACTGGGTCAGGTATGTCATGGTATACTGCACCAGTCCCTGGAACACAAGCGTACCAAACAGGATCAGGATTATATTCCTAAGACCAATTGAGTCTTTATTAACAATGTAATTATCTATAGCGATCTTTGTAAGATAAGGGCGGATAGTGCTTAACATCGCAACGCCAACAGTGAGGAAAATTGCGAGGTACACCCATTTAGCATAAGGCTTTAAGTACTTGATGAGCCTTTTCATCAGCCGGGCATCATACGCTTTGCCCAGTACTTCTTCCTGCTCGTTCTCGTCAGGTTCTGGATTCACAATGGGCAAAGCGGCTGGGTCCAGCTTTTCGGCGGCAGCCTTGCTGTTTGATTCAATAACCTTTTCTTCTTTCAGTATTTTCTTCTGATCTTCAGCCATCGTTATAGATCTTTCAGCTCCTCTTCAAGCAGCTGCTTCATGTAAATATCTGCATAGATTCCGTTCATGCGTATAAGTGATTCATGAGTTCCTTCTTCAGCGATCGTTCCCTCTTTCAATACTAATATCCTGTCGGAATTTTTCAACGTTGAAACGCGGTGGCTGATAAGAATTGTGGTTCTGCCCTTAAGTACTTCCTTGAGCCCGTTTAAGATCTCTTCTTCTGTGTAAGTATCGACTGCAGAAAATGCATCGTCCAGTATCAGTATGCGCGGGTCGGCTACGATCGCCCTGGCAATCGATGTTCTCTGCTTCTGCCCGCCGGAGAGGTTTATTCCTCTCTCGCCAAGTATTGTATCAAATCTTTTGGGAAATGCATCAACATCTTTATATATCTGTGAAATTTTTGCAGCCTTTATAACAGCTTCCTTATCAAAATTTGTTTCTGCATATCCTATATTGTGTTCTATAGTATCGGAAAAAAGGAACGTTTCCTGCGGTACATACCCTATAGAAGTCCTGAGTTCACTCAGCCTGTATTTCTTCACATTTTTGCCGTCAACAAGTACCTCGCCCTCTTCAACATCAAACAGCCTTGAGATCAGATTTACCAAAGTTGATTTTCCCGAGCCGGTATGACCGATTATACCGATAGTTTCTCCCGGGTTTATCACCATGTTCACATTCCTAAGAACATAGGGGAAGTTTGAGTGATACCTGAAATTAACATTTCTGAATTCGATCCTGCCTGTAATTACGGATTCAGCCTGCTTTGTTTTGGCAGCGCTTTCTGTCTGGCATGCCTTCGGATCATCTATTGAAGGCTCGTTATCGAACACTTCGCATAACCGCTTCATTGATGCCTCCGCGCGCTGTGTCAGATTGATTATCCATCCCAGCGAGATTATCGGCCATGTAAGGAGTCCGAGGTAAATTATAAACCCGGTGAGCTGTCCCAGGGTCATAACACCATCGATTATTTTGTTTCCTCCAACATATAGCACTATTATAACCGAGAATCCTGTGAGCAGGAACATGAGTGGGTAAGAAAACGACTGCACTTTGGCAAGCTCAAGGTTTTTCTTCATGTATGCAAGAGACATATTCCTGAAGCTTTCGGTTTCGCTTTCTTCTCTAACATAAGCCTTTACCACTTTTATTCCGGAGAGATTTTCCTGAGTTTTGGTTGTTAGGTCAGAGAACTGTTCCTGCACCATTTCAAACTTATGGTTGATGCTTTTGCCTATACGATAAACAACATAGCTGATGAGTGGTATTGGTAATACAGCTATCAAAGTCAGTTCTGTGTTGAACGATATCATAAGTGAAATTGCCAGAGTGAAGTTAACCAGCGTTTCGGCGGTGTACATAATGCCGGGCCCGAGGAAATTACGCACGGCTGAAATATCATTGGTTGCGAGCGCCATGGTTTCGCCGGTTGGATGGAAATGGAAATACTGCTGGTCCTGTATTACAATTCGCTCGAGGAAGTCATTACGCAGGTCATTTTCAATTTCGCGGGATACTACTATTATAGTCTGCCGTGTTAAGTAGAGAAAAACGCCGCTTATGGCGGCAAATCCGACGGTCATTAAGGCATATTTATAAAGAGCCATTCCATCGGTGTGGTTTCGAATCTGGTCAATAGCCTTTGAAATTACGAAGGGAATAAGATTGGTAAATACAGCACTGCACGTAATTACAAGCAAACCGAGCAAAAGTGTCTTCCTGTACTTTTTAAGGTAAGGAACAAGCCGCTTCAGATATATCATAAGCGCAAATTTACCGCTTAATGATAAATGTTACTATACAAAAATAAAATACCTGCCCGGGAATCTGCCAGGCAGGCAATAAAATAATTAAATACTATATATTAAGCCACAAACAGTTCCGCTATCTCACCATCTCGCTATTTCACTATTTCAAAAGGACCATTCTCTTAGTTTGTGTCACCCTGAGCGAAGTCGAAGGATCACTAGCCTCAAGTCTGTAATAATACACCCCGCTTGGATAAGCCGATCCATCCCACTGAACTTCGTAAGTACCGGGCTGTAGCTGCTGATTGACAAGGATTGTAACTTCTTTTCCAAGTGCGTCGTACAAGGTTAGATTTGTTAACACACCCCGTCCGCCTTCAGCGTCCACCCCTCTCAAGAGGGGAATTTCAAATTTGATTTTTGTTGCTGGATTGAAGGGGTTGGGGTAGTTTTGGGAAAGCGAAAATTCTTTAGGTACCACTGTGCTTATCTGATTCACCCCTACAATAATTGAAGTATCGCCGTACAAAACACCGTTGATAACACATCCTCTGAGTGTATCGTATGACTGGTTCATTGAATAGCCATAGCTGCTATATGCGATACCGATCCCTTTAACATACACAGTTCCGTAACCCGGCCCGTAAAATTCAGAGAAACGCTTGGAAGAATGTGAGGAGCCGAAAAGACTGAAACCGGAAGTATCTGTACAGAAGCTTTTTACTTCACTGAATTGCGGACACATGTGAATTGTATCACCCGGCCTTGATCTTAAGCTATCAACAAGCGTCTCAAAATTATTACAATAGAACCCAAGCTTGAAGAAATTCATAGAAGTTGAGTCGATCCTGACCATACTGCTGAATTGCATAACACCTGAAGAGAGCGTTCCGCTTATCATATACACACGCGCTTCAACCCTGTAGTATTTGTGGCCAAGAGTATCTGCTATTCCTGTTATTCTATAAGACTGATAGGAACGTCCCGTTTGCATATAACCGGTTGCCGTACCCCGGTATATCCACATGTTACCCACCTGCAGCGGCATATATTTTGCCGTCTCGGAATCCCATGCAAATGAAAAGTCTATTCCAGCCACTAAGATTAAAACCAGTACTGCTGTTTTTACAGATTTCATTTTTTATTAGAATTTTATTCTGAATTTATTTAATTAAAACCATTTTTTTAGTTTCTGTCACCCTGAGCGAAGTCGAAGGGTTTGAAGCTTCCAGCCTGTAATAATACACACCGCTTGGGTAAGCCGTTGCATCCCAGCGAACTTCATATGTTCCGGGCTGCAATTGTTGATTGACCAATACCTCAACTTCTCTTCCAATTGCGTCGTACACGGTTAAGTTTGCGAACACACCCCGTCCGCCTTCGGCGTCCACCCCTCTCGAGAGGGGAATTTGGAATGTGATTTTTGTTTTCGGATTGAACGGATTGGGATAGTTTTGGGAGAGTTGAAATTTATCCGGAACTTCAGAGTTGATTTGTGTGATCCCAACGAGCATTGAAGTATCTCCGTACAATACATTGTCGAGTACACAGCCGGCTAAGGTAGAACTATTTTGATTGCAGAACACGGCGTAGAAGTTGGTTCTGATCATACCTATTCCTTGTGCAAATGCCCTGCCATAACCGCCTTCAAATTGCGCTTCTGTAAAGTTCTTTGTTTTCCTGTTAATTCCAAAAACGCTCTGATAAGCAGTATCTGTACATTTGTACTTCCATTGCGATGCGCCGCAGTTATTTCTGATTGTATCATTTATTTTCGCATTCAGACTGTCATGCATTATCTCAAACGGCGAAAAAGCACATCCATTTACAGAAGAGTACCTGTAAATGTTTCCGGTAACTGAATCGATCCTTATCGTATCATTTAGATAAGGGGCATAACATCCGCTGCAGTATGAGCTTATTGACACTACGGACATCTGGATCAAATAGTACAATTTACTATTTCTCAAGATAGTACCATTTATCTCGAACCTGTATTTTCTGATGCAATAACATGGCGGCATTGCTGACCCGAAAGCAGTGCAGTTGTAAACCCAGACATTTCCAACTTTCAAAGGTAGATATGTTAATGCCTCATTTTCCTGGGCTATTGCAGTATTGCAGAAACAAATCACTGCAATAAAAAGTACTACTAAAATAATATTCTTCATAAGCTATTTTACTAATAACATTTTTTTTGTTTCTGAGAAGCTGCCAAACTCCAGTCTGTAGTAATACACGCCGCTTGGGTAAACTGACGCATCCCAGCTGACTTCATAAGTGCCGGGCTGCAATTGCTGATTGACCAAAACTTCAACTTCTCTGCCGAGGGCATCAAATACTTTTAAGACTGCAAACACACCCCGCCCGCCTTCGGAGTCCACCCCTCTCGAGAGGGGAATTTGGAATGTGATTTTTGTTTCCGGATTGAACGGATTGGGAAAATTTTGTGAAAGAGAAAATTTCAAAGGCATCTCATTTCCAATTTGAGAAATACCCGTTAAAGTATTCGTATCTCCGTAAACTGTTCCGTTGATTACGCAGCCGGAAAGTGTATAAATGTTTGATTGGCCTTCAACAGCAAATATGTTAGTTAATCCAAGATCTGCAGTAAGCCTGTAATACATCATCATAAGTCCGTCTGCGCTGTAATATTTTGCCCGGCGCTGGTTTCCGAAAATCGTGAAGTTATTTGTATCAACGCAGTACACGGGAGGCTCTGATACAAGCTGCGCGCAATTTCTTTTGCCTTTGAAAGTATTTCCCACTCTGCCCATCAAGCTATCCAATAACTGCTCTGTGCCGTTGACTGCGCTGCGGCGGTAAACATTCATACTGGCGGAATCAATCCTTTCAAAAATATAATCATTGCATGAAGAAAAGATTGTCGAATACCTGAAATACCTGTGGCCGGCAATTACAGTATCTGAAACTATTTTACTGGTCCTGTAGCCTCCGAAAATTGTATTGCCCATGTAGGTATAGTACCAGGTATATACCCATTTATTGCCTACAGTAAGCGGGTAAAATTTTGCGGCGTCCGCATCCCATGAAAAAGTTCTCGTTGGAATCAGAGCAAGAGAAATTACGAGCAAAATGAAAGCAAGGTACTTCATATGCACTCCTTTGTGTTTAAGGTTTACTAAATATAATCACTTTTTTAGAAATAAGTACATGATTTTCATTGCTGCGCAACATGATTGTTATCCACAGTTGGAACCATTGACTTCAAAAACTTATTATATTATATTAGCACTCAAAGTTAGCGAGTGCTAACCAATTCCTTGAAATTCTAAAAACACATAAATCAATAATTTAGGAGGATTCAATAAATGAATTTAAAGCCACTTGGAGACAGGGTAATTGTAAAACCCAAAGCTCCCGAAGAAGTAACAAAGGGCGGTATTATTTTACCGGATACAGCGCAGGAAAAACCTATGGAAGGTGAAGTTGTTGCTATAGGTAACGGCAAATCAGATGATAACGGCAAGAGGATCGCTATGGATCTGAAAGTCGGCGATAAAGTTCTTTACGGCAAATACAGCGGTACAGAAGTTAAGATCAACGACGAAGAGTACCTTATCATGCGCGAAAGCGATGTTTACGCAGTAATAGGGTAAAACCCTCTATTGTCATTCCGCACTTGATGCGGAATCTTCAACAATCAAAACAAGATTCCTGCCTTCGCAGGAATGACAATTCTATCAATAAATCAAAAGGAGATAAAATATAAATGTCAGCAAAATTAATCCATTTCGATACCGAAGCCAGAAGTGCTTTGAAAAAAGGTGTCGATAAATTAGCCAATGCGGTTAAAGTTACACTTGGCCCCAAAGGCAGGAACGTGGTTATCGATAAAAAATTCGGTACACCTACAGTTACAAAAGATGGTGTTACAGTAGCAAAAGAAGTTGAGCTTGAAGATCCCATTGAAAATATGGGCGCACAGATGGTAAAAGAAGTTGCTTCCAAAACCAGCGATGTTGCAGGTGACGGAACAACAACAGCTACCGTTCTTGCACAGGCTATCTACGCTGAAGGCGTAAAGAATGTTACCGCGGGCGCAAATCCAATGGATCTAAAACGCGGTATCGATATCGCTGTTGCCAAGATCATAGACGGCCTGCAGAAGCTCAGCAAGAACATCGATAAAACCAGCAAAACCGAGATTGCACAGGTTGGTTCGATCTCTGCTAACAATGATAAGCTCATCGGTGAGCTCATCGCAGACGCTATGATGAAGGTCGGAACAGACGGCGTAATCACTGTTGAAGAAGCTAAAGGTACCGATACAACGGTTGATATAGTTGAAGGTATGCAGTTCGATAGGGGCTACCTTTCACCTTATTTCGTAACTGATGCAGATACAATGGAATCAGTACTCGAAGATCCCTATATTCTTATCTACGACAAGAAAATTTCGACAATGAAGGACCTGCTCCCTATCTTAGAGAAAGTTGCACAGGCAGGCAGAACAATGCTTATCATTGCTGAGGACCTCGAAGGCGAAGCATTGGCAACACTTGTTGTAAACAAATTGAGAGGCACACTCAAGATCGCAGCTGTAAAAGCTCCGGGATTCGGCGACAGGCGTAAAGCAATGCTCGAAGATATCGCAGTTCTCACCGCAGGTACAGTTATCAGCGAAGAAAAAGGATATAAGCTTGAGAACGCTACAGTATCATACCTCGGAACAGCTAAGAAAGTCGTTATCGATAAAGATAACACCATCATAGTTGAAGGCGCAGGAAAAAGCGATGACATTAAGAAACGCGTTAACGAGATCAAAGGACAGATCGAAAAAACAACCAGCGATTACGATAAGGAAAAACTCCAGGAAAGGCTTGCAAAGCTTTCAGGCGGCGTTGCCGTATTAAAGATCGGCGCAGCTACTGAAGTTGAGATGAAAGAAAAGAAAGCAAGGGTTGAAGACGCTCTGCACGCAACACGCGCAGCTGTTGAAGAAGGTATCGTTCCGGGCGGCGGTGTAGCTCTTATCCGCGTATCAAGCTCTCTTGATAAGCTCAAAGGCGATAATGATGACCAGAGAATTGGTATCGATATAATCAGGAAAGCCATCGAGTCACCGCTCAGGCAGATAGTTGAAAATGCCGGCGTTGAAGCTTCGGTTGTTATCAACGAGATCAAGAAGAACAAAGATGACTATGGCTTCAATGCATTGACCGAAGAATACCAGAACCTGATAAAAGCCGGTGTAATTGATCCAACAAAAGTAACCAGGGTTGCGCTTGAAAATGCAGCTTCAGTTGCTTCGATGCTGCTCACCACAGAGGCTGTTATCTGCGAAAAACCTGAAAAAGAAAAACCGGCTCCGATGATGCCTCCCGGCGGCGGATACGGTGACATGTATTAATTCAATTAGGAATTAAGAATTAGAAATTAAGCCCCGGCAAATGCCGGGGCTTTTTATTTGCTTCCGTTGAGACTTTGATTGATACGGTTGGAACGGGTTTTAACTGTCAGACTTTTATCTCGCCCTGCCTGCCTTCATCCGGAGCAGTGCCTGTTGCTGCTGCAAAGAGTATTTTCGCCAGCGATACGATCTTACCGTTCTTTGATTCCCAGTAGTGTGCTTCTTCCGGTTCAACTTTAACTGTTGCCAGCTCGGGGTCTTCTTTTCCTTTTTCGAAATACGCTCCTGCCAGGGGTGACCAGTATTTTTCGATTGCTGTTGTATCCCTGCCAACTGTACCTTTGCCTTTGAGTACAAGGTAGTCATAGCTGCCGCTATCTGCCACAAGTACATCAACTCTGCTCTGCGCTTTAGTTTGTTTAGCGGTATCACTGCTTTCGGGGCAGAAAAACCACAACGCCCCGACATCATCAACTCCCATTACGGTCATGGGCCGCGCTTCCGCGTTAAGCTCGCCTGCATAAGTTGCGAAAAAACAAGTTTTACCTTCTGCAAGGGATTTAAGCTTTTCAATAGCTTCTTTGCCGCTTACGTTCTTTGTTTCACCCATATTGTTCCCATTGGTTTAGTTAGTATTACCAATAAAAACAGTTGAGGTATAGAGGATGTTCCGCTAGCTATTCCCGCGCTTTTGTCAATCCCGTCTGCCAAGCTCCGCATGGCGAAGGCGGGAATCTATTTCTTGGATAGGGCTAGATTTGTCGTTTGAAAAACTGTCTATGGTTCCGCTTAAATCCCCATTTTTGTTTGTGGAAAGTTTTAGGTTTCGTTCAATCCTGTATATATGAATTCCTGAAACAATCTTCCCCCTTTTCAAGGGGGATTTAAAAGCAGGAATTTTTTCAATAATAATCCCCCTTATAAAGGGGGAGTTGATTTTCAGAACTTCGTTCAGACAGGATTATTCGTAGAGCACTTTCCTTCGTTGAATATAGATGGGGATTTGGTTCAGGGTTTACCATGATTTCAAATCCCCGTTGTTACTATCGGCTATTTTGAAGATTTCTGATATACTGAATATGTATTGTACTCCCTCCCCTTCGGGGAGGGCTGGGGAGGGGTCCTAATTCCTTTTTCTCGGCGTATATTCTCCGGTAGTTTCTATTTTATTAGCGTACTCGCTATCCCAGCTTTTGTAAAAGATATCACGCAAGCGCTTTGTGAACTTATCGCTTTCAACTACCAATCCAACATTACGTGATTCATAAAAATAGTCATAACTCATATTGCTTGTGCCTATCCATGTAACATCATCGGCTGTAATGAATTTGCAGTGCTCAACCCTTGCGTACGGGATGAGTCCGCCGGAATAATCGGGAATAGCGGTATATCTGACTTCAAAATTCGGATATTGTATCAGCTCTTTAAAATGCTCAACAGCAGTTTTGCTCAGATTCCAGTCTGATACCAGCAGCTTCACCTTCACTCCCCTTTTCGTTGCGCTGATAAGCGCGGTATCAACTTCTTCCCAATAGCCCTCTTTTGTTACGGGATTGTATGAAAGGAATTGGAGAGTAATCTCTGATTTCGCTCCTGCTATCATTTCTACAATTGAAGATAAGTCCCATTTCGAATAGATATCTTCAAAAGAATATTTTTTGGGACTAAATACAGCAATGGGGTTAATGGTATCATACAGAGCAGTATAGATCAATTGGCTGCTTTTTCTGATTGCATAAACAATTGTTGAATCAGTGATCAAGCTGCCGCCATCGTTATATAAGGAATAATCCCAATCCATATTGAATATACTTAGATATTTCATAGCTATTGATGATTCAATTCTAACTCCCAGCTCATGAATATGCTTTAATGCCCGCCAGTCAAAATTCTGCGAGCCTAAGAAAACTTCTTTGCCGTCAACAATAAAATATTTGGAGTGCTGGATCCCCCCGGTAATATTCTTGAAATCAATTTTGCGAACCTCAATATTATCATACTTATCAAGCTCATCGGCTGTCTCGGGATAAGTTTGGTACATACCTGCATCAATGATAATCCGAACTTTTACTCCCCTATTCGAAGCTGCGATAATAGTGTTCAGCACCGTTTCAAGCGGTTCGTCTTTTTCATTCGAGATATAAAATTGCTCTATGTCAAGGGATTTTTGGGCGGAGTTAATCATCTCCAGCCAGACTTCCAGGGTATTGCGGATATCGGGATTATCAAGCGTAGTCTCAACGGGAATGCTTTCAACAAGCTCAAAGTGATTGGCTGATTGTGCATACATTACCCCAGAAAACAAGATCAGTAATGTAAGACTTTTTGCTAGCATATTATCGAGCTTGCAGGAAAATAGCCTCAGCAATCTCATTAGAATCAAATCATCATTTAACATTTTGGCTTCTATCATACCAGAGATTCCCGCCTTCGCGGGAATGTGAGTTTTTTATTTCCTCGGATTTGTGGGTCTTATCTCGATTTCACCGATCATTGCATTTTCCGGCAGCGATGCTGCCAGCAGGATCGTTTCGGCAATATCCTCTGCGCTTAAAACTGATTCTTTTGATGAGCTGAGCGTAGTTTGTGATTCTGCCCTGAAGAAATCTGTAGCCACGCTGCCCGGGCAAATGGCGCATACACGGATGTTATACTGTCTTACTTCCAGCATCAGCGCGCGGCTCAGTCCCATTACAGCATGTTTGCTTGCGCAGTAGATTGTGCCGGTAGCGAATCCCTGCTTACCGGCTATAGAGGCGATATTAATTATAGTACCTGACTGCTCCTTGATCATATGCGGCAGGAAGCCTTTTGTTACCAGATACAAGGCCCTTATGTTCGTATTGAATATTGAGTCAAAATCTTCGGTTTTGGAATCCACCATATTATCGAACACACTGAATCCGGCATTATTTACAAGTAAATCTATCTTTCCATACTTACCGATAGTTTCGTCTATTACTTTCCCAATGGTATCTTCTTTGGAAATATCACCTGCAATTATTGAAATATTTTCCTTTTTGCCTTCGTGATCGCTTACGATCTGCTCCAGGTCAGCTAAATTCCTTGATGTAAGTACAACTTTGGCGCCTTCTTTAATGAAGAGTTCTGCCGCTGCTTTGCCAATTCCTTTTCCGGCACCAGTGATTACGGCTATCTTATTCTCTAACTTCATTTTGAAAAATTATTTAGTCTTTTGATAAAATTTGAAATTTATACTGTAACTTGAATATCCATTAAAATAAAACACAGACAGAAATGTCTGTGCTACTGTTGTAATTTATGGGAATCAAATCAATCCGAAATCAAATTAATCCGCAATCAACAATCCAAAATCTGAAAACTGAAATCAAATTAATCCGCAATCAACAATCCGCATTCCGAATTCTAGAGATCTCCCTTGATCGGCTTGATCACAATATCCTCGATCACTACCTTTTTCGGCTGGTTGGCTGCCAGGATGGTAATTTCAGCGATCTCCCTTGGGGTCATCATTCTGTGCTGATATTTCTGCCTGGAGGCTGAGCTCCACATTGGAGTATCAGTAGCCCCCGGCATAATGTTGGTGATCTTGATGTTGAACTTCCGCACCTCTGCTCTAATGACATTGAACATTGCCAGCATCCCCGCTTTTGAGGCTGAGTACGCAGAGCTGTTTGTAAATATGGTGTTAGCGGCAACTGAGAGAATATTAATGATGTGACCGCGCTTTTTCTTCATCATAAGCGGCATGACAGCGCGGGCTGTCAAATAACTTCCTCTCAGGTTGGTTTCGAGAATATCGTCAAATTCAGGAGGCTTGGTATCTATAAAGGATTTGAATGTAGTAATAGATGCGTTGTTAATAAGGATATCGATGGTACCGCACTTTTCAAGTATCTTTTTTTTAGTGCCGATAATGCTTCGCTCGGAGCGTACATCACAAACAAAGGCATACGCCTCATGGCCGGCGAATCTTATCTCATTCACAAGGCTTACAAGCCTTGATTTCCTTCTTGCAGTTGCAACAATAATGTAACCCGATTTAGCAAACACTTTAGCAAGCTCAAAGCCTATACCGGTAGAAGCGCCGGTAATCCACACAACTCGGTTCATACGGTCCCGGGATTAAATATTAATTTGACTTAAATATTCGATTAATAAAATATTTTTCCTGAAGTAAATGAAGTTTCAAATGCTGCTTAGCACCTGAGAACTTCCCATCAGCTTATCTTCAATATCTTTAAATATTTAGTTTAAATCCATTCCTTAATTCTTACAATCCCATATGATCAATCATCAACAATCCGAAATCCGAAATCCGAAATCCGAAATCAGATTATCCGAATCAGCTATTCCGAAATCATCAATCCGCAATCCGAGATCCTAATACTCGCCCCAAACTTCACGCAGTGTGTTTGAGATCTCACCTATCGATGCGTAACTTTCTACACATGCAAGTATCAATGGCAGCAGATTCTCATCTGTTTGTGCGGCTTTTTTCAATGCATCCAGATTCTTCTTCACTTCTTCATTATTTCTTTCTGTCTTAACTTTTTTCAGCTTTTCAACCTGCTGTCTGCCGATAGCTTCATCAATATGCATCAGGTCCAGCTTTTCCGGGTGGCCTTCATCAACGAATTTATTCACGCCAACTATTACACGTTCGCCGGATTCGATCTGTTTTTCGAATTCATATGCGCTGTTCGCGATCTCATCCTGCTGGAAATTAAGCTCGATGCATTTAACCGAGCCGCCCATTTCATCTATCTTCTTAAGGTAATCCCAAACGCCTTCTTCTATCTTATCGGTCAGATGCTCAACATAATATGAGCCGGCAAACGGGTCAACTGTATCAGCGATACCGCTTTCATAAGCGATAACCTGCTGCGTGCGCAGCGCAGTTGTAACCGAATCCTCGGTTGGAAGCGCGAGTGCTTCATCTTTTGAGTTTGTGTGGAGCGACTGGCATCCGCCAAATACAGCAGCCATAGCTTCTATAGTAGTGCGGATAACATTGTTCTCCACCTGCTGAGCTGTTAATGATGAGCCGGCAGTCTGGCAATGGAACCGGAGCATCATGCTTTTTTCGCTCTTAGCGTTAAAGCGCTCCTTCATTATCTTTGCATATACCCTTCTTGCAGCGCGGTATTTTGCCACTTCTTCAAGCAGGTTAAGCTGCCCATTAAAGAAGAATGAAAGCCTCTGCGCGAACTTATCAACATCGAGCCCTTTGCTAACTGCGGCTTCGATGTATGCGATCGCATCTGCAATTGTGAATGCAACTTCCTGTATCGCGTTTGAGCCGGCTTCGCGGATATGGTAGCCGCTGATGGAGATCGTATTCCAGCTTGGCAGATTTTCATTACACCACGAAAAAATATCTGTAATAAGGCGCATTGATTGCTTCGGCGGGTAAATATATGTTCCGCGGGCAATATACTCCTTTAGTACATCATTCTGTATCGTTCCGGCAATTTTCTTCAGGTCTGCGCCCTGCTTTTTTGCAATCGCGACATACATACAAAGCAGAACTGCGGCAGTCGCGTTGATCGTCATAGAAGTACTGATCTTCTCGAGTGTGATTCCATCAAAAAGAATTTCCATATCCTTCAAAGTATCTATTGCAACACCTACTTTTCCCACTTCGCCTTCGGCGATCGGGTCATCGCTATCGTAGCCGATCTGTGTAGGAAGATCAAAAGCTATCGAAAGACCTGTGGTACCCGCATCTAGCAGGAATTTATATCTTTTGTTGGATTCTTCCGCTGAACCGAATCCGGCATACTGCCTCATTGTCCAGAAGCGGCTGCGGTACATCTGCTCATGCACGCCGCGGGTGAAAGGATAAGAGCCCGGCTTGCCTAGTTTTTCTTTATACTCAGGTGAATCTGAATCTATATAAGTTGGTATTTCGATCCCTGAATCTGTAACGAATTTTTCTTTTCTGTTTTTGAATTCTTTCATTGTAATTCCCTTAAAATTACTTGTTATAATGCATATTTCAACAAACAAAAATAGCTATTATTGCACATAAAAAATATGATTAAGATTAGGTTTTATTAGTACTTATGAACTTTTATTTGCGTTATGATTGGATAAACAGCAAAAAATTAATATCTTTGCAGATTACTAATTCCGCATTTATCAGAAAAGTTTATCAATAATTTCAAGGAGATCAACCCATGAATAAAAAAATAATCTCAATTTCAGCTCTTGTAGTTGTATTTGCGCTCGGTTTCTTTTACCTCAACCAGGAGTATCTTGCTGCTTATACAAAATCAGGCGGCGACTGTGATAAAACACAGTGCAGCAAAACTTCAGGTACTAAATCATCCGCAGATAAAAAAGAATGCGATAAATCATCATGCGATAAATCTTCATGTGATAAATCTTCATGCGATGATAAAAAAGGCATGATCAAAGCAGGCGGCGAGTTCTCCAGCTACGAGTTTGTTACAGATAAAGTAACCTGCGAAGATTCAAAAGCAGAACTGCAGAAAAATATTCTAAGCATCGCCGGTGTAAAAGAAGTTAACTTCGGCTCAACCTGCAATGTTTCAAAGATGACAAGCGTTACAATAATGTACTCAGCAGGCGAAACCAGTGAAGAGAATATCGCTGCATCATTGAAAGAAAAGAACATGGATTGCTCCGGAAATTCAGGCTGTAATAAAGACGGCAAGAATTCAGGCGACGTTAAAAAGGAATGCCCGGGAAAGAATAAAAAATCAAGCGATTCAAAGCAGCTTTAGTATTCTGCTTAGAAGTATCTTTAAGGGAGATTGATTTCAATCTCCCTTTTTTTATGTCCAATAATTACTCAATCCCTTTATTTTCAGAACTTTCAATTTAGTTGATGAGTTTTATCTATAATAGAAACAGATACTCAAAAAACATGAAGAAATTTGATGCAGTTATGATCGGCACGGGACAGGCCGGAAAACCTCTTGCGCTGGCTCTTGCCGGAAAGGGGTGGAAAACTGCCATCGTCGAAGAGCGTTTCGTTGGCGGTACATGCATAAACTACGGCTGCACTCCAACAAAGTCAATGATAAACAGCGCCAGAACCGCATACATAGCTTCAAATTCGGAAAAATATGGAATAAAGGCAGGCAAGGTCACAACAGATCTGCGCGCAGTCACAGCAAGAAAGAACCGGATAGTTTCGGAATTCCGTAAAGGGAGTTCTGACTCGCTTGAGAAGAATAAAAATATTACACTTCTCAAAGGCACAGCTTCATTTATTGATAATGTAACCATAAAAGTCACCGGTAAAAACAAAGAGCTGATATTCAGTTCAAAGACCATAGTTATAGATACAGGAGCCGTTCCGTTCATTCCCGAAATAGACGGATTATCAGCTTCCGGTTACCTTACTTCAGAAACGATACTTGATCTAAAGGAAATTCCCGAACACCTTATAATTTTAGGCGGCGGTTATATTGCCGTGGAATTCGCACAGATGTTCAGCCGCTTTGGTGCGCGAGTTACAATTATAGAAAGGAACATTCGATTCCTCGCGCGTGAAGATGAAGAGATTGCGGCAGAAGTAAAAAAGCTGCTCGAAGGCGAAGGCATTAATATCCTGACCGGAGCAGATACTGCCGCCGTAAACCGAGTTTCGGCAAATAAAGTGAGCGTAAAACTGAAACACAACGGGAGAGCAAGAACCATTTCAGGCACTCACCTGCTTTGCGCAGTTGGCATAAACCCATCTACCGAAAAGCTGAACCTGCGGTTCGCCGGCGTTAAGACCGATGAAAAAGGATACATCAAGGTTAACAATAAGCTTGAAACCTCAGTGAAAGGTATTTATGCAGCCGGCGATGTTAAAGGCGGCCCTGCATTCACACATATCGCTTAAGATGATTACAGGATATTGTTTAACAATCTAACAGCCTGGAAGAAAATTACCACCCGTGGGAGAATGGTACCTTACGTATTGTTCACCGATCCCGAACTTGCAAGAGTTGGTTTGACTGAAAATGAAGCACTCGAGCAGGGTTACAAGATCAAAAAAGCCGTAATCCCTATGACATATTCAGCGCGAGCAGTGGAATCAGGTGAAACCCGGGGAATTATGAAAGCTATAACTGATGCCGGCACAGGCAGTATCCTTGGCTGCTCTATTCTGGGTACATATGCAGGCGAAATAATGTCAATGATTCAAATCGCAATGATGGCCGGCATGAATAGCCAAATGCTGAAAGATGCGGGGTTCGCACACCCAACTCTTGCCGAAACATTGAATACACTATTCAGCAAACTGGAATAACTCGTGGTCTATTCCGTCTGGTACACGGCACTTATAACTTCCGAACACCTGAAGACTTATCCAATAACTGCAACCATAAATGATTGGAGAAAAAGCAAATATCATAAGCAACTCTCTCCCCTCTCCCTCTGGGAGAGGGGACGGGGGTGAGGGCTAAAGAGCAACGTGTAGAACAGAACTTAACTTTCATGTAATATAAACTCCACCGGCGTTCACTCTTTGACATTTTAATGTAATTCATTATTAGCTAAATTTGTTTTAACAAATCCACACTACAATGCCTGAAAAGATCTTAATAGGAAATGAATTTATAGAAACAGCAGAATCACAACAGGTTGTTAATCCCTATACCGGTAAATCAGTTGGTGAAACATATATAGCAGGTGAAATGGAATTCGAAGCCGCGCTTATTCATCTCGAAAAAGCGTTTGTATCTTACAGCAAAACCCCCTCCTACCTTAAACAGGAATTACTTTATAACATTTCGCAATCCGTAAGCTCGCAAAAGGAATCACTGGCCAAGCTCATTACAGATGAAACCGGAAAGCCTATAAAATTTTCGCGTATCGAAGTGGAGCGCGCTGTATTGACATTCCGACTTGGCGCAGAAGAATGCACGCGCATTAACGGGGACGTTCTGCAGCTTGACCTGCTCAAAGGTTCAGAAAATAAAACAGGTATTGTTAAGCGCTTCCCTATTGGAGTCATACTCGGCATCACGCCGTGGAATTTCCCCGTAAACCTGGCTGCACATAAGATATCGCCGGCTCTTGCTACGGGCAATGTAATTCTGATCAAGCCATCCTCAAGCTCAATGCTAACAGCGCTTGCGCTTGGAAAGATCATATTTGAGGAATGTCATAAACTCGGGATCAATGAGATCCCAGTAAATGTAATACCTATAGCCGGCAGTGCATTGGATAACCATATTGCCGATAAAAGGATAAAGCTCATCAGCTTCACAGGCTCGGGAGATGTTGGTTGGGGAATCAAAAAGAAGTCTGACAGGCAGAAGGTATCGCTTGAGCTTGGCGGAAATGCGGGGGTAATAGTAAATCACGATGCTGATATTGATGCTGCGGCAGTAAAGATAGCTTTGGGCGGATTCGCGCAGGCGGGGCAAAGCTGTATATCTGTACAACGCATATTTGTACATGAATCAGTTTATGAGAATTTCAAAACTAAGCTGCTTGAAGAAACCGCGAAACTGAAGTTCGGCGATCCGTACCTTGATGATACTGCGGTTGGACCGATGATCACCACCGAAGAAGCTGAAAGGGCTGAAAAGTGGATAACCGAAGCGAAAAATGCGGGAGCGGAAATTCTGACTGGCGGCAAACGGAACGGCGCTGTACTTGAACCCACAATAATCGAAAATGCGCCGGATCACGCGAATGTAAAATGCGCGGAAGTGTTCGCGCCTGTGATCACAATCGAGAAATTCAGCGGTTTTGAAGAAGCGGTTGAAAAGGTCAATAACTCAAGGTATGGACTCCAGGCGGGCATATTCACCAACAGCGTGAGCGATATTTTGTATGCATATAATACGCTGCATACCGGCGGCGTGATAATTAATGAAGCATCAGCTTATAGAATGGATGCAATGCCTTACGGCGGTGTAAAGGATTCCGGTAACACCCGCGAAGGCGTTCGATACGCAATCAAAGAGATGACTGAAGAGAAGATATTGGTGATGTAAATCCCATTCATCCGATGACTCTAAGCCATCGGATGAATATTTCCTCTGTGTCCCAAACTCCAGTTTGGGACACCACAATAAGCACTCAAGCCTAACCCAATTTATTTCTTAGGGAATTTCTCCATATCCAAATATATCACATCCCAAAAGTTTCCGTCATAGTCTTCGATGCGCCTTAGCTGCATGAAGCCATGATCTTTCATTGCAATGGGTTCGGTACCTCCTGCCTTTAATCCGCTTTCAACAATTTCGTTCATTCTTTCGAGGCTTTCCACAGGAAGAGTAAAATAAGCCGCAGCAAAGCCCTTTGTATCTGCAACAGGTTTATGGCTGAATGACTGGAATCTTGCGCGCGGCATAAGCATTACATAAACCTGTTCGCACCATACCATACATTTTTGTTCATCATCAGTAAAAACGGGATTGCTGGTAAATCCTAATTGCGCATAGAACTTCATCGATCTTTCAACATCTTCGACCGGTAAATTTATAAAGACCTGTTTCATAAAAGTTAATTGTTTTTTGTTTAATTTCTTTCTAATCACTTCCGATTGCGGAAGCTACTCGTGCCACGAAATTTGTTCTTTAGAAAATTGATTCACTCCCTCCCCTTCGGGGAGGGCTGGGGTGGGGTCAATCTAAGTTCTATACATGAGATCCATCCTTCTTCTCACTCCGTGAGCTTAAGCCAAGCGTTCGCTGCGCTCACTCAGGATTGGTGATTAACCAAACAGCCTTTGTATCAGCCGGTTTTCGACGCCGCAGAACTCACAATCGATAGGTTTAGCGGGATATTCAGGCACTGAATTCTCCGCGCCGCATGACATGCATTTGAAACTTTGCTGAACCTTTGTTGTTTTTCGGCACTTTTCGCAGTATACTTTGAATGAGCCTTCGGGAATATATATCGCGGCTTTGCAGTGCTCGCACTCCCCTTCACTGCCTTCGGGCCGCTCAATATCTACATACTGCATGCTGAACCCGCTCATATCCAGCAGTTTTTTCTGCTCTTCTTCCTTCAGATAAGGCAGCCAAACCTGCACGAACATTGAGAGCTTCATTTTAAGGTGAACCTGCTCAGGAAATACATCATTCATAAGCGCGTATTTGGGGTCACTGTAGAAAACGCGCATTCCTTCTTTTGTCATATCTATGAAGAATTCCGCCAGCCGGAAGAATCCTTCAGCGCCGACTTTTGTTTCGCCGTTTTTGGTATAATATGTCAATCCATGCTGAAGCTTTTCCTGCTCCTTGCCGTAATCCTGCCACTTGGGATCGAAGCCGTATTCAGTGCTTGATTCACCGCATAATTCAATATAAGCATTGTATTTTTCCTCCGTATCAACAGAGGGAGGCAAGTATGCCGGATAAGTTTTATAGTAAAAATCCCAATACGAAATTTGCACCTGCTTGTATTTCACCTTATCGTTTTTCTTCAGCGCTTTATCGATCTCATTAATGTAGAAAAATTTCTTTTGAACATATTTTTGTGTCCGTTCGGGCGATTCATTCCATGTGTCGAGTCCGAGAGTATAATCAATATCGGTAAACGAGCCGCAGTAATCACACATTATGTAGGGTGACTTATACTCATTAACCTTCGGTGCACCGCAGTTAATGCAGGTGAATTTTTTTATTTTCATTTTTTATCCTGAACGAAGTGAAGGATCTATTCAGTAACAAATTTATAATAACCTTTATATAACCTCATTCGATGAATCGCTATCATCATTCTCAGAAGATACTCGTGCCACGAAATCGGTTCTTCAGAGAATCGATATCTCATAATAAAAGCATCATCAAGAGAAAAGCTCTAATCTATTCGGGGCACGAGAATTTCCCTCAATACTCCATTGCCCCATCCCCCTCGGGGAGGGGGTCAGGGGGTGGGGTCGCTCTAACATATTCGGGGCACGAGAATTTTTGCCTCTTGTCAAGAAAACAAAACGAATTCAATTCTCTTTTGCTTCTGACTTCTAAGATTCCTGCCTTCGCAGGAATGACAAAACACCAACCATGGGCAACTGCACCTGCCGTCAGGGGTTAGGGGTGGGGTTACCCAAACAATCTTTGTATCAGCCGGTTTTCTACGCCGCAGAATTCACAGTCAATAGGTTTGGCCGGATATTCGGGCACCTTATTCTCCGCGCCGCATGACATACATTTAAAGGTCTGCTGAACCTTTGTTGTCTTATGGCAGCTTTCGCAATGCACTTTAAATGAGCCTTCGGGAATATATATCTCCGCCTTGCAGTGCTCACACTCGCCTGTTCTGCCGGCCGGCCTTTCTATCTCCACATACTGCATGCTGAATCCCGTCATTTTCAGGAACCTGTCCTGGTCTTCATCAGTTAAGTACGGAAGCCATGCCTGCACGAACATAGACATTTTCATTTTCAAATGCACCTGCTCAGGCAGGAGATCTTTCATTACTTCATACTTTGGATTTTCATAAAACACCCTGAAGCCTTCCTTCATCATTCCGGTAAAAAATTCAGCCAGCCTGAAGAATCCTTCGCTCTGCACTTTTGTGCCTGTCGGCGTTTGGTAGTACTGCAATGATTGCTGCAGTGCCTGCTGCTGCCGCGCCATATCGCCCCATTTGGGTTCGAATGCAGATTCAGTGCTAGACTCTGCGCACACATCGAGGTAATCCCTGTACTTGTATCCGTCATCAATAGATGGCGGCAGGTATGCGGGGTATGTGCGGTAATAATAATCCCAATACCCGCGTTGCAGCCTCCAGTACTCCTGTTTATTTCCCTGCTGCAGTGCATACTGCAGGCGGTTCATGTAATCCATTTTGTTAAATGCGTAGCCGATATTTTTCATTACGGACTGGTTCCAGAAATTCATTCCCAATGTGAAGTCAATATCGGTGAACGATCCGCAATAGTCGCACATAATGTACGGCGACTTATACTCGTTTACTTTGGGCGCGCCGCAGTTTATACAGGTAAATTTCTTTATCTTCATAAAAAACCTTAAAAATTAAGATGTCTAAAAGTTATGTTTAAACAATTTAAACACAATTTCCCGGATTTACAAAGAAAACTAAATCCGCTTGTTTGCAATTTATGACTAATATCATTGTTTAAAGTACTAAATAAATGGTAATTTTGTGTATGAAAACAGGGAAAAAACACAATTTACGTAGCCCTGAACCTATCAATTTAACACGCTAAAAGGAGCATACCAATGGCAAAATCGTCTTCAGTAATAAAAGATGTAATTGAAAAAGTCAAAATTAAAGATACTGCACAGCCCGAATTTCACCAGGCAGTAGAAGAAGTTTTAACAACCCTTGAACCAACCGTTGCGAAACATCCCGAATTTGTAAAAGCTAAGATCTATGAAAGAATAGTAGTTCCCGACAGGGCTATTTTGTTCAGGGTTCCATGGGTAGATGATGCAGGTGAAGTACAGGTTAACCGCGGCTTCAGGATCGAATTCAACAATGCCATCGGACCTTATAAAGGCGGCTTAAGATTCCATCCTTCAGTTAATATCGGTATTTTGAAATTTTTAGGTTTTGAACAGATCTTCAAAAACGCTTTAACCACTTTGCCAATGGGCGGCGGAAAAGGCGGAAGTGATTTCGATCCTAAAGGAAAATCAGATGACGAAGTAATGAGATTCTGCTATGCATTCATGAGAGAGCTTTTCCGTCACATCGGACCTGACAGGGACGTTCCTGCAGGTGATATCGGCGTAGGCGGCAGAGAGATCGGCTACTTATACGGCTATTACAAAAAGATCGTTAACGAGCATACAGGCGTGTTAACAGGCAAAGGCCTTGAATACGGCGGAAGCTTGATCAGACCCGAAGCAACAGGTTACGGCACAGTTTATTTCGCAGCAGAAATGCTTGCAGCTAACGGAAAAGACTTCAAAGGAAAACGCGTTGCAGTTAGCGGATCAGGAAACGTATCACAGTACGCTATCGAGAAAGTTAACCATCTCGGCGGTATCCCCATAACAGCATCAGACTCCAACGGCACTATAGTTGATGAATCAGGTATCGACGCTACAAAGCTTGCTTACCTGCTTGATCTTAAGAACAACCGCCGCGGAAGGATCAAAGACTACGCTGATAAACACAATGTAAAATACTATGAAGGCAAGAGCGTATGGGAAGTAATAAAAGAACACGGATTAAAGGTTGATATAGCATTACCATGCGCAACACAGAACGAGCTTGATGAAAACACAGCAAAAGGCTTAGTTGCTGCAGGATGCTACTGCGTATCAGAAGGAGCAAACATGCCAAGTGACCTTAACGCAATTAAGGTTTACCAGGATAACGGATTCCTTTATGGACCGGCAAAAGCTGCTAACGCAGGCGGCGTAGCTGTATCAGGACTCGAAATGAGCCAGAACAGCATGCGCTTAATGTGGAGCCGCGAAGAAGTTGATGCTAAGCTTCTTGGTATCATGAAGAGCATTCACAAAACATGCCTTGATACAGCCGAAGCATACGGTAAAAAAGGCGATTACCTCACAGGCGCAAACATTGGCGGATTCATCAAGGTTGCTAATGCTATGTTGGCTTACGGTATCGTATAACAATTAACAATAAACAATTAGCAATAAACAATAGGGCGCTTTAGGGCGCCCTTTTTATGCACTGCCTTGAATTTGGTTTGTTCCATCAGAACTTCACAGGTTTATTTATGGATTGTGAAGCAAACACGTATACTCTGTTAATGAAGAAATATCGATTTTAGTTACATAAGCCGTAATATTCATACTTAAGGATATTAAAAATTGTGAATAGATTTTAGTAAGCTTGCCTGAACTCAATTCTTGCATATACATTGGAATAATTCAACCCAATCAATAAATTTGAGTACAGAATTAAAGTTAAAACAAATGAAAAAAATCTTATTATTACTATTCACATTGTGCATAAACTGCTTAGCACAAAATACATGGGTCGCCACAGGAATGACCTCAGGCATGATCAGGTCTATATGCGTTGATTCAACCGGCAGCATATATGCTTCGCGCTGGGGAATCGGCATTTATAAATCAACCGATGGTGGAATGAACTGGATCTCCGCCGGACTCACGGGAAAGAGAGTCATTTCAATCGCATCATCGCCTTCCGGAAATATCTTCGCAATTGCCGTCTCGGCGTCTGTTATTGAAATCCTCCGCTCAACCACTAACGGGAATTCCTGGGTTACATCTCATACACATAACATACCAGATAATTATGCTTCAGGAGGAGGCATTCAATTCGGCGAAAACGGCAGGGTATTTGTTGTTAACTCATTCACAATTGGACCAACAATTGGCGATGTAGCGGCTTACATGTACTTATCAACAGATTCAGGGACTACATTTGTAAATACCGGGATTGTTGGGCAAGCTTTTAACGGCACCCGTATTCCGGCCGGATATGTAAAATCAATTGTATTAGGAACCGGTAATAAGTTATTCGCCGGTACTTATAATGAAGGGGTGCTGTATACAACTAATGACGGGAATAACTGGCTAAGTGCTCAAATTCCGGTTTCACTCGTAGTATATGATTTAGAAAAAGGCCCCGGGGGGAAGATATATGCCGGGCTTTCAGGCGATGATAACAATCTGCTGTTCACATCTGATAATGGAGTTAGCTGGGATTTTGCAGGATTGAACATACCATGGTACGAAAGGATCAATGATATGAGGTATTCCGGCCATAATCATACTCTGATTGTTGCCACAGACAATTTTGTATTCCGTTCTACGGATGAGGGAAACAGCTTTGATACTATTATTACCGGGCTGCCTGTTAACGCAAGTGTACTGACTCTGTGTAACATTTCAAACGGTTCATTTTTAGCCGGCACGCTTGCGAATGGTATCTATCTTTATGGAGTACCCTTGGGTATAAACAATTCCTATTCTAACCCCTCGGGGTTTAAACTTCATCAGAATTATCCAAATCCATTTAATCCTCAAACATCAATCAGATTAAGCATCGGAAAAGAAAGCCAAACAAAAATCTGCGTGTTTGATGTATCCGGCAGAGAAGTTGCCGAGTTACTCAATGAAAGAAAGGCTCCCGGGGAGTACGAAATTTACTGGGATGCAAAAAACTTACCCAGCGGAGTATATTTCTACAGGCTTTCCGCAGGTGAATTCACCGATGTAAAGAAGATGGTTCTTGTCAGATAGTTCAGGGGAGATAATTTTGAAAAACTAAGTGTTCTATTGCGAAGGGTCAGATACACTTAACTCCATGTAAAGTATCTTAGCTGAACTTACCTCTTGCTCCGGCAGAGTTAAAAAGTCTGAAATACTAATAAAGCGTTTCCTATGCGGAAGATGATATGTGGTTTAAATGAGCACTCATATCTCGTCTACTGGATAGTGGGATAGTCCCTCTGTAACATATCCATCTTCATTAATTATCATGACTTCAGAGGCCAGGATTTGTCCGCTTCTGATGTAGATCAAAGTGATGCTCCTGATCCCAACCATTATATGCTTAAGATCAAAGTACAGATCTGCGTTTATTTCCAGCGCCCCTTCGAAGTACTTTTTAAGTTCGGCCTTTCCCCTGATTATTCCATCCGGGTTAAGACCCGACTTGAGCACGAATGGAGAAGAAAATACAATATCTTCGCTGTAATGGCTGAGTATAGATTCGATTTTCCGGTTATTCCAGCTGCATATCCATTTTTCAGCGAATTCCATCGCAAATTGTTTGGTGATTTTCATCATAAATTAATTTGTAGTTTTTTTTCAATCCCGGACTAAGAACATAAATCAGATCTTCGCGTTCGGTCTCAGAGTGAGAGAGAGAGTTGATATACTGCTTGATCTGCTTTTTTACATTAATATCAGAACAATTACAAAGTATATTATTTATTGCTCTTTTTATCGCCGATCTCTTCTGCGAGCCCGATCAGAAGCCCGTCAGGTCCGCGCATATAACACAGCCTGTATGAGTTCTCATACTGGACAACTTCACCCACAAGCTTAGCGCCATGCTTAATGAGCCTTGCGACCATTTCATCCACATCCTCAACCGTGAACATAACACGCAGGTAACCAAGCGCATTTACCGGGGCATTCCGGTGATCTGAAACAATCTCCGGCGAGATGAATTTTGAAAGCTCGATACGGCTGTGGCCGTCAGGAGTTACCAGCATGGCGATCTCGACTTTTTGGTTGCCGAGCCCCGTAACGCGGCCCGCCCACTCGCCTTCTATTACCATTCTGCCTTCAAGCTTCAGCCCGATCTCAGAAAAAAATGAAATTGCATCATCAAGAGATTCCACCACGATGCTTACGTTATCCATTCTAAGCAATTTGCTTTCTGCCATTTTTCTATCCTTTAATGTATGAATTATTATCTGTAAAAAACTAAACGAAGACTTGAGTGTGACATCATTATTTTTCGTTATCCGGCTGGTAATAAAGTATTACTGCGCCGCCGCCGAAGACCTTAGTCTTAGTGAGCTTAAGTATAGTTCTCTCGTGCATGTTTTCAAATAGGGGCAAACCGCCTCCTGCAACAACAGGGTAAATGCATAACTGGAATTCGTCAATCAGATTAAGCTTCATAAGCTGAATAATTAAGCTTCGGCAGCCTACAAAAATATCTTTACCCGGCTGCTGCTTAAGCTCTGCAACTTCATCTTCAAGGCTCCGGTTTGCCAGCTTTGCGCTTTTCCAATCAACACTTTTAAGTGTTTTGGAAAACACTAACTTTGGGGTGTTATCCATGATTTGCGCAAAATTATCAATTGATCTGTTTCCGGTAGGATTATCCGCCACACCGCGCCAGTATTCCATGAGCTGGTATGTTATACGCCCGTACAACACGATGCCGGCATTACTTAACAGGTCAGCGTAATGCTGATGTATCTCATCATCTGGAATTCCCGCTGTATGGTCGCAAATCCCGTCAATCGTCATGTTGAACGCTGCTATTACTTTTCTCATATTCTTAATGAAGTTCTGTTTCAGCTTCTTATTTCACTGATCATAAAAAAAAGATCATATCCGTTTGTATAAAGCTATTTTAATAACATAGCAATTAAGTAAAGTCCAACACCAAATGCAGTATGATTCATAACGCTGCGCAGCCGTGCCTGCATTGGATTAGGGCTCTTTGATGCGGCGAAACCGAATCCGAACGCGGGCTGCATAATGAACAGCGGCGCCGCGGCTGTGGCAATCCCGAATATTATAGCCGGCAGCAGTTGCGGTGATTCAAACCATCCCGATCCTGCTAAAATAGTAAAAATGGCAGCGAGCGAAATACCGATCATATAGTGAACAACCCACCCAACGGGGCACTCTCCCTTCTTAGCTTCTGCTTTGTTAATGTTAGGATGGCGGAAAATTCCCTGCGGCATATATAAAACCCACCGCCCCACCAGACAGATATTTGAAGGAGTGATCTTGAACGCATATTTCAGAAACTGCCCCCAAAGATCAAAAATAATGGTTGCACCGATTCCGGTGAGAATTACTTTTAGAATTAACCCGGTCATCATACTGCCCGCAGTATCTTTTCCATTTTCCTGCCCTTTGCCAGCTCATCTACAAGCTTATCCAGATACCTGACTTTTTGAGTCAATGGATCCTCTATCTCCTCCACGCGGTAGCCGCAAATTGTTCCGGTAATGTACTTCGCGTTTGGATTCAGCTTAGCCTTCCTAAAAAATTCCTCAAAGGTCACTTTTTCTTTGATGAGCGCCTGCATCTTTTTTTCATCATAGCCGGTGAGCCATTTTATTACCTGGTGCAGCTCGGCTTTGGTTCTGCCCTTCTTTTCGACCTTGGTTACATAGTGCGGATACACGGAGGCAAAGCTCATTTTGGCTATGCGTTCGTTGGGTTTTGCGGTGGAATTCATTCTGCTTAATTTGGTTGATGGATTACTTATTTTCGAAAAAACAATTTCTTCCGGAATATTCAGATCCTTAACTTTGCTAATAACGATTTCCAACTGTTACTGCAGGCATTGAGCTTTGGATCTCTTCTAGATCTGCTTGTGTGAGGTCAACATTATATGCGCCCAGATTCTCTTCCAGGCGTTGAATCTTTCTCGTGCCGGGGATAGTCACAATTTCATCATTCCGGCTAAGTATCCATGCAAGCGCGATCTGCGCCTTAGTGGCCTTTTTGCGCTGTGCTATCTTTTCTATTACCTCAACAAATTTTATATTTTCCGCTATAGCTTCATCGGTAAATCTCGGATTCCCAAGACGAAAGTCACCTTTCTCGAGATCAGCGCGGCTCTTTATAGCTCCTGTTAAGAATCCCCTGCCTAAAGGACTGTATGCAACAAATGTAATACCGAGCTCTTTGCAAACATCAAAAAGTTCGTTTTCCGGCTCGCGGCTCCAAAGTGAATACTCGGTCTGAAGCGCTGTTATTGGGTGCACCTTATGCGCCCTGCGGAGTGTTTCGGCGTTGACTTCTGAAAGCCCGATACATTTGACCTTGCCTTCTTTAACCAGATCGCTCATCCCGCCAACGATCTCTTCTATTGCAACCTTCGGGTCCTGCCTGTGCATGAAGTAAAGATCGATTGAATCGGTGCCCAGATTCTTAAGACTATGTTCGCAAGCCTTTTTTATGTATTCGGGTTTGCCGTTGAGTCCGAGGAATTCACCATTAGGGCCGCGCATGACGGCAAATTTAGTCGCTAAGATCACATCATTCCATTTTCCCTTAAATGCTTTTCCCAGCAGCCGTTCATTTGCTCCCCAGCCATACATATCGGCTGTA
Source organism: Ignavibacteria bacterium (assembly GCA_041917655.1). GTDB lineage: Bacteria > Bacteroidota > Ignavibacteria > Tepidaquicellales > OLB5 > OLB5. The sequence continues at coordinate 74,600 of JAYRXC010000032.1, forward strand.
TCATAGAAGTTGACGCCTAATTCAATCGCCCTATGCAAAGTAGCTATTGATTCATTTTCATCAAATGAGCCGTAAAACTCTGACATACCCATGCAGCCGAGACCTATCCTGTTAATTTCAATTGTGCTGTGGCCAAATATTGTTGAAGTTTTCATTTTCGAAACGTTTAATAATTAAAAAACACTAAGTGAAGTTAGATTCAAAAATACAGTTTGAATGTACTTAAACTATCCAATATTCCTGCCACACCGCATTGCCTTTAACCGCAATCAATAATCCGTTATTTTGTCTGTAACTAAACGGGTAAACATAATATGGATCTCAAAAAAGCAAAAGTTTTGGTAACAGGCGGCAGCACGGGAATCGGTTACGCGGCTGCGAAGACATTAATTGAATCAGGCGCAAAAGTTGTTATATGCGGCAGGGATGAAGCAAAGCTTGAAAAAGCCGCCAAAGAAATTGGCGCTATTCCTGTAAGAGCAGATGTAAGCAATGAAGAGGATATTGTGACACTTGTGCGCGAGACGATCGAAAAACTGGACGGGTATAATGTGCTCATCAATAACGCCGCATACGGATATTTCTCGCCGCTGCAAAATATAGATACCGTTAAATTCAACGAAGTACTTATGACAAACATCACAGGCGCAATGATTTGCGGCAGGGAATCAGCCAAGTATTTCATTGAGAAGTCATACGGAAATATCGTAAACATCGCGTCAAGCGCGGGCACAGGCGGATTCGCCAACGGCTCGCCCTACTGCGCAACAAAATTCGCATTAAGGGGAATGAACGAGTGCTGGCGCGCCGAGCTGCGCAAGCATAACATCAGGGTAATGCTGGTGAATCCAAGCGAGGTGCAGACAAATTTCGGCATAAATGCCGGCGGCAAGCCGCGTGATTTCAATCCGACCAAGCTTGAAGGCGCACAAATTGCACACCTGATCAAAGCAATGCTCGAGATGGATGCTAAAGGCTTCATCCCCGAAGCGGGCGTGTGGGCAACGAACCCGCAATAATAAAATCAGAAGATAAAGAGATTTTGAACTGCCGATTTGTTAAATTTGCATAAAGAAGAAACTAACTTAACTATTAAACAATTAGTCAATATGCGTATTAATAAGCTTCTGATCCCGGTACTTCTGTTTATATGCGCAACTGTATTTAACTTGTTTGCTCAAAACTGCGAAGGGAAAAAATGGATTAAGGACAATACTGAAATCTCAAATCTGAGGGTGATATCTTTCAACTCAAATGATGATTACAGTTTCATTGGAACAGCAGGTAAAGGTATCTGGAGATCATCAGATAAGGGAAGAAACTGGATCAGGTGTGACATTTCCGGCATTCCAGATGGATACAATATACGGTCAATAGCTTCTTACAATAAATTTGTTTACGCGGGTACAGATAGTGTATTGTTTATCTCATCAAACGGGGGGAACACCTTCAATACAATAAGCAATCTTAGATCCGTTTATCTTGCACTGGTTTGCAAAGATAGTGTATTGTATGCTGGTCTGAATAAAAACGGCAAAGGCGTACAATACTCCACTGATAATGGAAAGAATTTTACCCCGATATTCAGGAACCATACAGTTTATGCTCTTGCCATAAAAGATAACAGGATATTTGCCGGTACGGGTGATTCAGGTATTTATACAATGAACCCTGATGGAACTGATCAGGTCAAGCTGAAGATAGATAGCGGCCTGTTACCGGTATACTCAGTTTTCATACACGAAAATTATATTTATGCAGGGACTGAAAAGCAAGGTTTGTACATCTCCAGCAATTCAGGTGTAAACTGGACTCACTCTCCATTCACCCCAAATGTTAACTTCAGTAAACTGTCCGTTAAAAATGGTTTCCTGTTTGTTGGACAGACTGACGCCGGGAGCAAAGGACTAAGTGTACTGGATTTAAACGGTAACAGTATTGGATTCGATTATGAGGGTTGTCCAGGCAATATATACTGCTTATGGGAACTGAATAATTATCTCTTTATTTGTATCTCAGAAAAGAGTGGCAGTATTGAAGTAAACCAGGTGTATAAAATTCCGCTGCGTAATGTTCCGTTTTGCAGATAACAACATGTGGAACACAGTTTGAGTTAAATAGACCCCATATCCCCGGGGTTCTCCAGTTAAATGAATATCAGCCGGCGGGAAATAATTATTCACTAATGTTGTAATTTTTTCGCTATTTTTGGGGCAAATCAATAGTGCTGTAAATGAATATTAATATTAAACTTGTTCGCTTTGTTGTAATATTAACTTCAGCAATTCTGCTGCAATCCTTACAGCTTTTTCCCCAGGATAAAAAGACAAAGGATACATCTTCGTTTAAACCGCAATCAATTGCGGGAGATACCAGCGAGATAAAAGCTATTGAAAGCCTTGAGAAGCTGTTTGTGGGCGAGATAGTTAAACAGAATAATGAAAAAAGGATAAAAAGATTACGTGAAGAGCAGTTGAGCCGCATCTATGCCAAGCTTGACGAGGTAAACAAATATTTATCCAAAGGCATTGACTCCGCAAAATATAACGGCATAATCACACTGGCAGAAGCAAGTTATTCGATAACCTCCGATGTTCTGAACACCGAAGATGTTAACATAATGACTCCCCGAAACCTTACAACCTCTCTTTTGCTGAATAAAGAGCTTCTCAAAGACCTATCATTGATAGATAACGAAGTAAGCTCAAAGATAAATGATATTACCAGCCTAAGGAAAAGCCTCGATTCGCTTGGCAGCGATACAATTTTGTATAAGATACCCAAAGATACTGCGCAAATCGGTGAGTATTTCAAAGTGCTTGGTAAGCTATCTACTGATTATAACCCCGTCGACACTCTGCTCATTCTTTCGCTTGATGAGCTGAACAAGATACACGGTGATATATCGGCATCTATTACCAAGCTTAATGAAAGCAACTGGCAGATAGAGAACATCAGGAAACGGGACGAGCTTTCTTTCTTTTCCGGTACGCTTGCAAAGAAGAATTATTCGTTCATATGGGACTTCTCCTCGGGTAACAGGCCGCTTTCGGAGGCAATAAACTACTCCACCGAAAAGAACCTGCGTGTACTGTTGTTTTATATTTTGAATAATGCGTTGCTCATCCTGCTTATCTTTATTCTCTCATTGGCGCTTTATTTTATTTTGCGGAAGTTCAGGTCGAAGGTCGTTACAATAACAGACTTGAAGGCTAAATACGGGAATTCTGTTTTTATAAATAATACGTTCACAGTTTCGCTGTTTTTAAGCTTTAACATCCTGCAATTCATCATGCCGCGGCCGCCGCTCGTATTCACGGGACTGGTGTGGGGTATTTCCGGCATTATGCTTCTGCTTCTTATCAGGAACAGAAAAGATAGAGATACCAAGCTGGCATGGGTTTGGATACTTCTGCTGTACATTCTCATATTCAACAGCAACCTGATGCTTCTGGTTACGATTGCCGAAAGATGGTTCCTGTTGGCCTATTCAGCTGCATCAGTATTCACCGTATTGAAGATCAAAAAGCAAGCCTCTGGATTTTCAGCCGATAAAAAATGGATGAGAAACACCCTTAATATCTGTCTCGTTGTGTTTGCCGTATCAATTGTAACCAACATTACCGGGTATTTCAACCTAACCAAGCTTATACTAATCACCTCTGTACTTTCAATCTATATCTCGCTTCTCTTTTACGCGGTTTATGTTTATCTGAACGAAGCGCTGATGATGGTTTCAGATTTTTCAGAGCTTGATTCAGGGGGCAGCTTTTCCAAAAGCATGTTCGGAATGAAAAACGGCTTCCCGAAAGCAGCAAGATTCCTGCTTGCCGCGGGCGGTGTAATTCTCATCTCACGAAATTTTTACCTGTATGATTATTTCGCGGAGGGATTATCGATTTTCCTTGAAACAAAACGTACTCTGGGCGATTTTACTATCAAGATAGAAAACATCCTGCTCTTCCTGATCATAACGGCAATATCTGCAATAGTCTCGAAGCTTATTTCACTGTACTCAGAGCTTAAGTCCTCCGGGCTGTTTTCAGGAAAAGATGAACGCGGCGGCATAGGTAACTGGCTGCTGCTGATAAGGATAGCAGTGTTTTCTGCGGGATTGCTGATTGCTTTTGTTTCATCGGGATTCCCATTGGATAAGCTCACAATAATTATCGGCTCTCTTGGTGTTGGTATAGGTTTAGGACTTCAATCTATTGTCGGGAATCTTTTCAGCGGGGTTTTCCTCGCATTCGAGAAGCCGGTTAAGATAGGCGACCAGATAGAAGTTGACGGCAAGGCAGGCATCATAAAGGAGATCGGAATCAGGAGCTCAAAGCTGGAAACTTTCGAAGGCTCTGATGTAATTATTCCAAACGGCGACATGTTAACAAAGCATATAATTAACTGGACCAGGAAAAACAATAAGAGAAGAGCTGATATCTCACTGAGCGTACCCGAAGAAAGCGATGTAAAGAAATGCCGTGAAACAATAATTGAATTGCTTGAGAGCAATCCACAGGTTGATAAAATACCAACACCGCAGGTATTGGTAGAGAAGCTAAGTAATACCGGTATTGAGTTCAGGATTCTGTTCTGGACCGATATTGAGAATTACCTGCAGAACAAGAGCGAAGTTTTTTACAGCCTGCAGGATGCACTGAAGTCTGAAAATAAAGATACACCTGAAAGACCTGAATAGCGCGGACTACCAAACGCCTGCACCGAATTCAAATATATAATTAAGATTCTTTATCAACGGGAAGCCGGTGTTTTTTATTCCGATTCTAAATCCCCAAAACGGTGAGATAAAACGCAGGAACTTAAGCGGTGAATACGATACGTTCGCCCTGAACTTAAGCCCGCTTTCCATTACCGGTTTCCACTCCGTTGTTTTTTTCCCTTCAGAATTTACTTCCTCGTCAATTTCGAAGCCTGCTGAAAGGTATGGATCCATGAATCTTGATGCCGAAGGCGTATATAATAGTGTATAGCCAAAATCCCTTAAAAATTTATCCTGGAAATATATCCTGTTAACAATCCACCCCCCGATCAGAGGAGCCTCAACATTTTTAACAAGTAACAGCGGGAAAGCAATACTGATACCATACTCATTCTTACCTGCACGGAAGGCAAACGCAAATGACCTTATATACATTTCGTCTTCGAACCAGTTATCGATTGAACCCTCGGATACCATTTGCGGCTTTTTATCAAGGTAATAGCTTTTCATATCATGCTTCAGGTGTTCATCGCGGCCGGCAAGCTTCGGATTGGGGAATTCCCTCAGCGCATAAACGGCATTATCAGGTGAGTAAATGCTGTCACGCATGTATCGCTGTCTAAGCGGACTATCATCAGGCAGCGGCGGCATTACTTTATATTCAGGCAGCCTTACCTTCGAGTAATATGTATGGTATTCCGAAGCAAACAATGTGCCGGTGCGGATAACATCCCTTACGCCCCATGCATCATTGGTTCTTAGATTTACATCATATCCCGGTGTGTAGTAACCGTCGCCGTTTATATCCGGACAGCTTGCATGCTTTCCTTCTTCAACATGAATATGCATCGGCAGCTTTATTTCCTTTGCCAGCGGGTCAACCGTCCAGATGTTATCATACCATGCAAGCGCATGCGCTTTACCCGTTGCTTCAAGCACTATGAGCTGGTAAGTGATGCCCGTATCAGCTTTGTTACGGTTCACATACACTCTGAACTGTGCCTGCTCGGTATCGTATTGGTGACCTCCCAATCCGGCTTCATTCAGGTAAAAATGCGAATAAAATATCTCGAATGCCGATACGCGGGATAACAGAACTTTTTTTTCCGCACCGGTTGATGTATCCTTAACATAGGGCGAAACTTGGTCATCACCCCGCGCTACAAAGTTTTTGAATTGATAATATACAACCGGTGAATCCGCAGGTGTGTCAAAAGGAAAGCTGGTTGGGATCCTGATATTTTTACCGGTTTTGTTGTTCAGCTCGGGTTCATCTGCCGAAAACCAAAAAATAGGCGCACAATAGGAAGCCAGCTTTTGGAGGCTCATTACAGAATCTCTGCCGGACCAATAAAAGAATGGGTTTAAAACACGTGTTGAATCCGCAGAATAATTTTTAGCCGGAAATACAAGAAGCAGGAAAGTAAAAACCGCCCCGGATAAATGAAAACAATACCTTGAAATATATGCCGCAGTTCCTTTCAGCAAATTTATCATATGAATCAGGATTGAGAATATTTTTATTGACTATATAACTGCAAATTAACCGGAAGCACCGGTATGAAAGCAGTTGTTAAACATGAACACAAAATTATCATTAAAATATATAAGTAACAATGTTTTGTATTTTTCTTGGATAGTCATCTGTTTGCCTAAATTATATAGATACTCTGTCAATTGTGTCATTAATTTTACATAAGTGGTATGAATTGTGTTGATTTTACAATGATCAGTAATTGGCACGGGATTTGAGTAATCAAATACAAATCATCAAATGAAAGGAATACATATTATGCCTTCACAAAACAGGCCTCAACAGAAAGTGCACCAGCATGTTATTGTTCTTCAAAAAGGGAATAATAACCAGGATGATGCACGAATGAATCTGAATTATGAAAAATCTTTGGAATACCAGAAAGAGCATCAGCAGGATGCAAAAAAATCAGTAAATGACCCCGGGAAAAAAACACACAAGCAGGATAAAGCCAGCGAGAAGGATAAGCTCAATGCAAAGCAGCAGCAGGTCCGCGAAAAGGCCGCTCGAGATGCAGCAAAGGAATTTGAGAACAAACACGGCAATACTTCTGAATTTGAACAGGGCGGAGTTGAGCTGGATATAAAGGAGAGGCAGGATAAAAATGCCGGTGACAAGGTTCGCGATGAAAATATCAGCGATGAAACAACTGATGACTATAACAACCGTGACCAAGACCAGGAGATCCCCGAGAACAAAAAGGAAGAAGCCAGGGAAAGCTTTGAAAAATTTAACCGGAATGCAATGAACGGTTAGCATACAGACCGGTTAGCTGGAGCTTACCGGCATTCCATTAAAAACCCGGTTTCAGTTCCGGGTTTTTTTTGTTAGAAGACATATCTCTTTTTAAAAAGCTAATTCTATTATTCAAAAAGGCTGCAAATCATTTTTAAATAGCATTTTTTTTTTGCATATTTGCAGTACTGTTAAACTTGCTGGAATTATGCAATTGCGGTCATTATTACTAATATTACTTCTCCATATAAGCCTACCTTTACATTCGCAATCTATTGAGCGGATCGATTTTGAAGCCGGCGGTTTTGTGCTGGCTCAAGTACCAACTCATGATGGTAAGACACTTTATGCACGTACAGATGTTGGCGGGATCTACAAAAAAACCGGCAATGAAGATTGGAAATTCATCAGTGAGTTTGCAACTACCCCCGCAGGTTTAATGATTCAGGCTATTGATATCAATCCCCAGAACCAGGATGAATTAATTGCAGCATGCGGAATGGATTATCTATCCGATGATATGGGCAGAGGACTATGGAAAACTGGCGATGGCGGGCAGACATGGAAAAAAATATTAGGGTCTGAGTCAGGATTTCCTGATGTGAACTACGGAGGCAATCTGTTCAGGGTGAAGCTTGGGGGCCCCTGCGCGAGATACCATCCATCGGTAAGCGGCAGAATAATAACCGGAACACTTAAGAACAGCTCGGGCTATCCCGGAATTTATATGAGCGATGATAACGGCGGCTCATGGAGAGAGCTGAACCACAACTCAACAATAACGGGCAATACAGTCTGCATCCAGGTTCATCCAAAGTTTCCTGATGAAATATGGATTGGCACAGATGAGGGCCTTTGGATAACCCGCGATAACGGTATCTCATGGAGCGAAAAAATTTTCCCCGGCCAGATCACTGGTGTTTACCAGATGCTTCTGAAACCCAACAGCGCAGGCGGCTTAACCGGATTTGTGACAACAGGAAAGCTCTACCGGCTAAATGATGATGCATCTTCTATAACAGATCTTACCGGAAATTTCGGATATTACTCAGGATACGGAACTGATATTATCGGCGTTACCTTTTATGACTATGACGAATCAAAGCTTTTCTGCAATATGATGGGCTATCCTGCAAAGATATCACTTAACGACGGGGATAACTGGGGCTCGCAGCTTGAGTTCCTGCTTGAGAAGCAATTCAATCCAAAGCATACGCTTGAAACGCAGGATAAGATATACACATCAAACATAATAACTTTTCAGAATCCGGCCGATCATAATATCATTTATTCCAGCGGCGGGGCCGGGCCATTCATAACCACTAACCGCGGCAGCACATGGCGTTTCAATGGCGAAGGAATCGATATGACGGTAGTTTACGATGTTGAGTTCTCGCAGGGCGGTGAAATATTTATACCCATCAGTGACTGGGGAATGGCAGTAACCAATGATAACGCTTTCCCGAAAATAATCAATTACTCCAGGAATTACACCAAGGATCCGCCTCCGCCTGAAAATAACGGCGATTCTTACCTTCCCAACGTCTGCAGAACGCTTGTATCAAAAACAGACCCGAATAAGATCTACCTCATTGGTGGAAGTGTGTTCACATATTATCCCGCCATAGCGGTATCAACTGACCGGGGAAAACCGGGCAGCTACAGTATTTTAAGAACATCGGGAGTACTTTCGTATCCGGACGCAGGTCCGGGATATGACGCGATATTCAATGACGGTGATATTACAACAGACGGCAAAAATGATATACTTATCCTGCTGATGGGCGGCGGATTGTATAATCATAAGATATATGATGCCTCTAATCCGGGCGCATATTGGTACGGCCTCTATTACAGTACAAACGGCGGCATTAGCTTTGAAAAATCTGTCTTCACCGGCGAAGCGGATGAGATTTACAAACATTCAATTGTCAGCGGATTATTCAATACCACAGATTATATTGAAGTTGACCCCGTTGATCCTTCTGTTGTTTATTTCTATATCGAAGGAGGTAATGAAGCCGGCGTGCAGGCAGGCGGTCTTTTCGTAAGCAATGATTACGGCAGAACATTCAGCTTCAGGAGCTTGGTAGTTAAGGATCCGGCCATTGATTACAGGAACAAGGGCGCAATTGATATCGATCCGCTGGGTAGCGGCACACTTTGGGCAGGCATCCGCAATTACGGATTGTTTAAGTCTGCGGACCAGGGCCGCAATTTTGAAAAGCAGCCCGGATTCAAATCTGTTTGTTATGTCGATTGCAGAGGCAGTAACGTTGCGCTTTTCGGTATGAAAGACGATGACGATTATAACAAAATATATTTATCAAAAGACTACGGAAACAATTGGGAGCACATTTACATCACCGGGCACGGGGTGATACCTTCTGTCAGGTCATTGAAGCTGCGCCCAAACAAAGATGAGCTTTGGATATCCACAGGAGGCCAGGGAATGTTCATCTACAGGTATTAGCAAGCAAAACTAAAAAAAGTCTTATAAACTAAAGATACTTATGCCATTTAAGATTAAAGTTTCAGAATCGAACGATTATATCTGCCTTGATTACAACGGCAGTGTCACCAATGCTGAGCTTACGGATTCAATTTCCGCATGCCAGGAATTATATAAAGCATCAGGCATAAGTTTGTTCCTGGCTGATTGCACCAATATGCTTGCGGAACATTCTATTCTTGATATATTCAGTAAGGTTGATTCATTCCAGTCCCTGGAGATGAAAAAAGATTTCAAAGAAGCAATCATAATAACGAAAGACAGCGAATCACGGGACAAGCTGAATTTTTACGAAACTGCCTGCCTTAACCGCGGTTACAGGGTTAAGATATTTGAGGATAAACCATCAGCTCTCGCTTGGCTGTTAAAAGGCAGAAGCTAAACCATCATTTCTCTATCAGGCTTATGCTTTTTTTACCATCCATTAATACCGTAACCGGCTTTGGCAATCGAAGGTGAATAAAATGTTCTGTTACATTCTCAGGCCTGAAGCTGCGCAGGTACTCCCAATCTACAAAATCGGTTCCGCTCGACTGGTGCACAGTAAGGTAACCAATATTCATTGAGGTTATATTGTGAAAAAAATGCGAACCAAGAGATGCATCCACTTTAAAATCATCCAGATCGGTTTCCACAATTATCTTGGCATTGCTTATTTGCGGCCATGTTACAGGAATCCCCAGCCACCTGTCACGGGTTCCCCATCTTCCCGGCGCCATTAATATATAATTCCGTTTCTGCGCCTTCATGATCTCGTTCAGCTTTTCCACTTCGTATGCCATTTGCACAGTTTCGGCTTTATTGAACAGCTCAGGAACAGCATAGATAATATCAGTGATATTTTCAAGCTTGCCATTACCCATGCCGCGCTCGGTGTAAAGTATCAGGTCATTTTTATTGATCTCATCTTCATCAATAGAAAAGAACTCCGAGTTCCTTATAAGCGGCTTTAGCTGCAGTATATAAAAACCGGGATTTTCCTCATCAAGGTTCACGGCAAACTCAATTTCCACGGGAAGTCCCATCGAGCTTTCTATGATCTCAAGCAGGCGCCGCAAAACTTTGGCGAATGGGAACAGGTCATACTTTAGTACGCCTGCAAAGTTTACAATTCGGGGACCCGGATTATTGAGACCAACCTTCAGCCTGTTATCCTGCGGGTCATATACTGAAACTATTTCATCAAGGAATCCGTACTTTTCAATATCTGCTATAGCTACCCTTTGAAGCGTTATATCCTCGCCTTCAGCAAGGTTGCTCACTCCTCTTGCCATATCAATGGCATAAAAGAATGACTGTGTATCACGCATCTGTGTTTCCGGATCAACAATATCTATTTTAGGATATTTGGGGCAGAACCTGTATGCCTTTTCAGCATCAATAACATACTTGCCGAGCCCGACTGCCGCTATACAGATTCCGTCTTCCGGCTTAAAGCGGCTGATGGGATAAAAATTGTATGATTGCGCGACACCAGATATATGCGGAAAGAAAATATCTTCATATGTTTTACCAACCATTTCCTGAAGCACAATAGCCATTTTCTCATCTTCAATCCTGTAATTTATGGCTTCAAAATATGAGCGCGCATGTTTTGAATAAATCGATGCATAAACCAGCTTGATCGCATCAGTCAGGTCTTTAAGCCTCTCGTTTATTGATCCATGATTGTTAGGCAGCGGGAATGTCTGGTATATGCCTGAAAATGATTCCGAGATAGAATCCTCGAACATGCCTGAAGAACGCACTGCAAGAGGCGTTCGTACTTTATCTAAATAGACCCTCAGTCTTGAGGTAAGCTCTTCCGAAAGTTCTTTTGACAAAAAGATTTGCTTCACTTCTTCGTAAGTGTGGACAAGGTGTATACCGCCTAGTGAATGGCGATTTATAAAATTATCGTATTCTTCCGCTCCAATAACGCATGTTCGCGGTATCTTTATTGATACATTTTCAATGCCTTCAAAGAGCTCCTTTGTTTGAAGCAATGTATTAATGAACGCGATGCCCCGCCCTTTTCCTCCGAATGAACCGCCGGCAAGCCTCAGTATAAGGTTATCTTCATCGAGGAATTTCGGCTCGAAATCTACAACTCCGCCCCGCGAAACCGTGGTTTCAACATTTTTGGTCACACGGATGATATAATCCCTGATCGCGTCCGCGTTTGGGAAATCGGTGATCTTCAATTTTTCGAGGTGCTCTGCTATCTGTATCTCTCCCCTTGCCATCAGCCAGGCGGAAAAGTGATTGCGGCTTCCGTGGTAAAATACTGATTCCGCAGGTACCTTTTTCAAAAGGTATTTAAATTCTTCTATAGATGACGCCCTTTTTATTACATAACCGGCTCTATCCCTGAATATAAAATCGCCGAATCCGAGATTGTTCAGTATAAACTCGCGCAGGTCATCGGATAGGGTTTCGGAGTTTTTATTAATGAAGCTGGCATCATGTAATGTTGCTGTTTCAGCAAAAGTGCTTTCAGATGACTGCAGCAGAAACGGCAGATCGCCGTCTGCTGATTTTATCTTAAGCAGCAGCTTGATTCCCGCTTCATCGTTAATTTTTCCTTCATACGGAAATTTCACATCTGATATCACGCACAGCATTGTACTTTTGAACTTTTCATACATTTCTATTGCTTCTTCATAGCTGACGGCAAGCAAAACCTTGGGCCTAGCCCGCATGCGCAGTATCTTTTTCACGCCGTCAAGCTTATCCTTCGTGATCAGCCGCTGGGTTTGTTTGATTATCTCGCTGTACAGCAAGGGAAGGTAACGCGAGTAATACCTGATAGAATTTTCAACCAGGAGAATTACCCTCACAAGCCCAACTTCCGTATCATTCTGGCAGTTTTTCTTATCTTCAAAATATTTTATGATAGCAAGAAATATCTTTGTATCGCGGTTCCACACAAATACTTTTTCGAAGATCGCGATCTTATCCCGCATCTGGTTCACAAAAGCGATATCGCTGTTATCATATAACAACAGAAAAATGGGAAGACCTGGCCTGATAGCCCGGATCTTTGCCGCCAGCTCAATTGGAGTGAGATTCTGCGTACGCATTGTGATAATGACGAAATCGAAGTATTTTTCCTTCAGCAGGCTTTCGGCCTCGTTCTCATCCGAAGCGCTTGTAATGCGCGGCACATTGGAAAGATCCAGTCCGTAATACTCGCCGAATATTTTCTCATTCAGCTTCTCTTCTTCTTCAAGTATGAACGCATCGTAAAGGGATGTTACAAGCAGTATCTCACGCACATGGTACTGGGCCAGGTCATGATATATTTCATTATCGCTTTTATGCTTCTTAAATATCGATTTCAGTTCTTCCTGCAGCATGTTTTCAGTATTAAAAAGTTATTGAAATCCGGTTCCTATTTGGATGATAATTCAATAATAAGGAACCAAACAGACCATGTTACGACCGAAAGCACAAGGCTTATCAGCCACGCGCTCCATTTCCAAAGCCATCTCGCTTTGGAGAGGGTTACTATAAAAGGTAGAATCAGCAAGATAACAAGCAGGCTGCCCCAAACATAAGTAAGATAGAACCTTTCTGCTGTATCCGCGTCGGAGGGCTTTGTATCTGCCCATGCAGACATTCCCACCCAGAATCCGTAAAACACTGTATAGAAGCTTCCAACAATAATTAACATCAAAATGGCTGTAACTATCCGTAGCCAAAGGGGTTGTGATTTTGGTACAGGCTGCATTTCAGTTTGCAGATTTGTTATCTGTTCATCCATCTGATCAAAGATCATTTATATAATAGATATCCTGCCCTGGTATTGTTGAATGCAGTAAGTTCATTTTTCCATGCTGCTTCTATCTCTTCGAGGCTGCTGCCGGAATTCACCATTTTGCGAAGCTTATCGGTGCCGGCAAGCTTATCGATGAAATTATCTTTATTGAATTTAAATTCCGCTGTATGTTTTTTCAATGCAAGCAATATAGCTACTCCGCACTTTACAGGCTGGAACCTGCTTCGTGATGTTACATTTATAAATATACCATTACACTCTTTATTGAAAAATTTCGGCGGGTAAGCTGATATTTTTTCTGAAGGAGTGAATACTGCCGGTTCAAATGTAACCCCTTCAAGGGCATATGAATTCAGCTCATCAGCCAGCACACTTGAATTTACCCACGGCGCGCCAAAATATTCGAACGGTTTATCAGTTCCCCTGCCTTCAGAAACATTTGTGCCTTCAAGGAAACAGTTTGCAAGATAGCAATAGGCGGTCGAAGGATAGAACATGCTGGGCGAAGGCTTAACCCAGGTTAAGCCGAGCGATGAATAGTCGGTTTTGCGGGTATAACCATCCATCAGAACTACATCAAGCTTAGCGCTTTTCCCGAAGACTTCTGAGTTGAGGTATGATGCAAGCTCGCCGCATGTCATTCCGTAGGCGGCCGGAGCAGGAATAAGTCCAACGAATGATGAATACCCGTCTTCAAGCATGAAGCCATCAGTGTATTCAGGATTTGTTACCATTGGCCTATCGCATACTATAAGCTGGGTATTATTTTCAGCTGCCGCTTCGATGGCGTAATATAGAGTTGAAGTGTAAGTATAAAATCTCGCTCCAACATCCTGAATATCATAGATAAGCAGGTCAACATCAGCCAGGTCGGATGAAGAAGTCTTGGTTTTACCGTTATATAACGAAACTATCGGTATGCCAGTTTTCTCATCTGTATCGGCATAGTTTTCATCGCCCCTTATGCCATGCTCGGGAGAAAATATCTTCACAACATTTGCGCCCTTACTAACCAGTGCATCAATAATATGCGTACCATCGGATAAAATCCCGGTTTGATTTGTAAGCACGGCGATGCGTTTCCCTTTGTAAGAATCCAGATTTCCAAGCAGAACTTCATTACCAAGCCTGAACTTTATACCTCCTGCCCGTCCAATCTGCTCATTCACGCAGCTTACAGAGCACAATGTTATTGCCGCTGCTAAAATTAATAAGATATTTTTCATCAGTTTAATTTACACGGGGAAAATTTGATAAATCGGTTTAATCTCTACAAATTGATCTTAACAGACTTGCGATACCTGATCGACTTCATTACAGCTGATGCAACATACGTATCCAGCAGCGCAACCCTGGTACTGCTTTCAGGCTTTGTGTTGTTTACACATGAATCATAAAACGCAGCCCATTGTGCCGCCGAGCCGGGATGCATAGGCTCATTTTTATATTCATCATAGAACACAAGATTTTTTTCCTGCGGCGGGTAAGTCATGGGATATCTCCATACAACCGGGTAGCTGCGGTCATCTTTAAAGAGGTAAATGCTCGAAGGATGACCTTTCCATTTGCGCCGGCTCACTTTTGACGCGTCAACAAAAGTTTCGAAGTGCGCGACTACTTTGGCTTTTTCAAGCTGGATCACCCAGCGTGATTCCCTTGCATGCGGAGAAACATAAGATACTGTAATAGACGCTTTAACATTGTTCTTGTAACGGACCATCGCCATAAAATGATCGCAGGATTCGCCCCTAATGAGAACTTCATTACTGAATGCTCGCAGCTTCCGTGCTTTTGAACGGCTCAGCATATACTGCCCGCCCATTGCCATAACTTCTGAAGGAAAAGAACCGGCAAATGCGTTAAAGAGATTGAACTGATGAACTGCCTTATCATAAACAACAGCATCACCATTCTTATCTGTATTTATGTACCGCCACAGCATCGGGTCAAACGGCCGTGTTTCGATCCAGTTCATCCAAAGCACCTTGCCGTACTTGCCTCCGTTAACAAGTTCGCTTATTGCGCGGTAAAATGAGCTGTACCTCAGCACCATGCCAACCTGTACAAACTTGCCTGTCTTTCTCTCGGTCTGCATTATCTTTTTAACATCACGGGTCTCAACTGAAACAGGCTTTTCGAGGAAGACATTTTTGCCGGACTTAAGCGCGCGTATAGAATATTCAGCGTGTGTCGATGTAGGGGTGAGTACCGCGACTGCATCAATGCCGGAAGTTGAGAACAATTCATTCTGACTGTTTACAAAGCTGAATGGCTCTTTACCGCAATGCTTCCTGAAAGTATTGCGAGAGCTGGGAGAAGAGTCATAAACCGATATGATGCGGAATTTATCCTTCAGCTTCTGTAATGCCGGGTAGTGCATATGGCGGAAAACCTGTCCCGCACCAGCAATCCCAAGATTTATTATCTTTTTCACATACAAATTTATGCATAAATGTTTTCAAATAACATTCATTAGGCATTTACTGCATGCTGCCGGTTAATATACAACGGAGATTTAAGTATCGGGAATTCAGGCTGGCACAAAAAAAGCAAACCGGCTGCACTGGTCTTAACCTTGTGCGGGCCGGTTCAATACAATCTTGTAATCAATAAGGGTGCTCTTCAATCATCTGCATAAGGGCTGCATCATTCTCTCATAAGGGTTTTTTCTGCTCACATAAGGGTAAAATCTGAATCAATCACAAGGGTTATCTTTGCAGCTTTCATAAGGGTAAATCTACATCTTTCATAAGGGCCAGTTCACTTCGTTTCATAAGGGTAAATCCACATCTTTCATAAGGGTGAAACTTGAAAATCATAAGGGTTAATCAATTAACTAAACTTCTATCTCTACTGCTTGTCTCAATCTCAACCTCTATACAAACATAACACTTCAAAACCCGCGCACAAATAGTTATATGTATGATACAAATGTAGTAGTTTTAATTACATACAACTTGCCCGAAAACCCTTAAATTCATTGGGATTTTCAGGCTTTTTCCGTATTTTTGAACCGGGAGGACAGGAAGCATCCTAAAAATCACCTGTTCACAGTATGCAAATTTCAACGCACTTCAGAGTCATTTCAATTTATCTATTTGCTGCCTATTGTATTTTTATTGTGCAGGGCTGCGACTATCTCTTTCCGCCACTGAAAAGCGAAAAAATTACAGTAGTGGAAGCAGATAGATACATCAGTAAGCACAAAGGAAGCCCGGAACTGGTTATAATAGATCTCCGCCCTAAAACAGAGTATGAAAAAGGACATATAGAAGATGCCATTAACCTGGATTACACTCTCACTGACTTTCCCGCAATGATAGAAAAGCTTGATAAAGGAAAAAGATATATTATATATGATTCCGGTGACAGAAACAGCCTGAAAACACTTGAATTGATGAAGGAGATGAAGATCCTTGGCGCACATATGATACTTGGCGGAATAGATGAATGGAAAAAACAGGGGCTGCAGGTAAAATGAATGTGTTCAAATTTTCTGCCAATGAAAAATAACTACCGCTGTTGATAAATGCTGCTTGAGAAATTAGGAAATACCGGAACTTTCACCAAGATCGTTATTGCTACCCATCTGGTGCTATTCCTTGGGTTAATTGATTACTATACAACAAGCGAGATCTCATTTTCCATTTTTTACCTGCTGCCAATCTCTTTCGTTGCCTGGTACACAAACAAGTGGTATGGTATTTTTTTTTCAATGTTATGCGCAGTCATCTGGTACACTATGGATAGCCTTAGCCCACATGTATATTCAAATCCTGCTATCCCCTACTGGAACGGACTGGTAAGGTTCGGTTTTTTTGTGATAGTTGTAGCGCTTATATCTAAAGTCAAATCGCTAAAGGAAAACCTTGAGATATCTGTTCTGCAGCGTACCAAGGATCTGATCCATGAGACAAATATGCATAAACAAACCAAAGAGGAAACCATTGCGATAAATAACCGCCTCCGTGAGCTGAACCGCAGGATTGAGACTATCAAAGAAGAACAAAATTCCAGGATAGCAAGGGAAGTTCATGACGAGCTGGGCCAATCCTTAACTGCAATGAATCTTGAGCTTATGTGGATAAGCAAGAAATACTCTTCAAACGAAGACCTTGTTTCCAGGATGTCAATGCTTTCTGGGCTAGTTGGAGATACGATAAACACAGTAAGAAAGATCTCATCAGACCTGAGGCCAAGGCTGCTGGACCAACTTGGTCTGTTTCCGGCAATCGAGAGCCAGCTTAAGGATTTTACCAAGAGAACATCAATTGAAACAGTATGTTCATTCCCTTCAAAGGAAATAAATCTGAAAGGAACTGCTTCAACAACAGTGTTCCGAATTTTCCAGGAGGCATTGACAAATATTTCAAGGCATTCAGGCTGTACAGTTGTTAACGCAGAGTTCACTATGCCAGATGAACACACACTTGTTATGTCTGTCAAAGATAATGGCATCGGGTTTGAGAAGAAAAGCGAAGTTACTTCAAAAGGTATGGGCTTGCTTGGTATGAATGAAAGAGCTAACATACTCGGGGGCACTCTCGAGATAATTTCTTCCCCCGGTACTGGCACTTCTTTAATACTGAAGATACCGGTATGATCTTTCATATATCAGTAATCAAACATTTGGAACCATTTATCATAACGTGAAATGACTTTTGGAAAAATAAACAGGCCACAAACTTTAAGGCTGTTAAGGAATTGTGATTGCTGCATTCATCACCAGCTCCAAAAGTTAATTACATAGATAATTTTCCGCCCGGTTCAAAAACAGACCAGCCAAAGTGAAAGCACTTTTGATATTGCAGCCAAACAAAACTAAAGGCTGAAAGAGTAAAACTTGCCGCTCACATGATTTGCTTTTGATGTTAAATTTATTATTTTTGCAATGTTGTATTATTTCTTTCATGGATGTGGTAACAGCTGAAAATTCTCATACACCTAAAATATTGAATGGCTCTGCACAAGATCAACACTTTATTAAACAAATTAATGTCAAGCCCTGACATAATAATGAAATGATAAACATACTAATTGCGGACGATCACTCGGTAGTAAGAAGGGGTATCAAACAAATACTCTCGGAAGAAAGCGATATGCAGGTAAGCGGAGAAGCTGCTAACAGCAGCGAGATATTCGCATTACTTGATCAGAAACCATGGGACCTTCTTATACTTGATATCACAATGCCCGGCAGAAGCGGACTAGATGCGCTTGTGGAGATAAAACAAAAGAAACCCGATCTCAGAATACTGATCCTTTCAATGCATCCGGAAGAAGAAATTGCAGTTAGAGCGCTGAAAAGTGGAGCTGACGGCTATCTTAACAAGGAAAGCGTTCCGGGAGAGCTGATACAAGCTATCAGAAAAGTCATTTCCGGCGGCAGGTACATAAGCCACACCTTGGCCGAATCGATTTTTATGTCAATTAGCAAAGATACAGGAATTCTACCACATAATGAGCTTTCTGAAAGGGAATTCCAGGTTTTATGCCTTATAGCTTCAGGCAACTCACTTACAGGTATTGGCGAAAAGCTTTCACTGAGCGTAAAGACCATTAGCACATACCGTACCCGCATCCTGGAAAAGATGAATATGAAATCAAATGTGGAGCTCACCCATTACGCGATAAAAAATAAGCTCGTTCTTAATAGCTAACTTTTTTAGCGATTTTGCAGCTACACCCCCGCTTCTTTCCCCTACCAAAGCATACTAACCGGCATTCACCGTTGACCAATCAAATTCCTACAGCCATTATCGCCTTTTGCCTATTTGCGTTAAATACATATACAATTATATTTGACTCTTAATCATGACATTCAGATCAGTTTTTAAATCTAAAAAGATTACATCACAGCAGTAATTTTTGCAGCGCTCTTTTTGATTACTCACAACAGAAGCTTATTGTAAACATTCGGAAATAATTCTAATCAATTAACCAAAACTCATGAAAAAGACTTCACTTTTTTTTCTGCTGATCTTTTCTCTTGTATTTTTCTTACAGGGAAGATCTAATGCGCAGTTAACGGGAACCAAAACAATCCCCGGTGATTACGCAAGCATTACGGCAGCAATTACCGACCTGAACACACAGGGTGTAGGCGCAGGCGGTGTTGTATTCAACGTTGCCGCAGGTTACACAGAGACCGGTGTAAACGTTGTGCTTACCTGCCCAACAAATCCTCCATCGGTAAGCAGGCCTATTACATTCCAGAAATCAGGCGCAGGAGCTAACCCGCTTCTTACTGCCGGCGTCGGTGTTTCAACAACCACGGATGGTATATTCAAGCTCAATGGCGTAACTTATGTTACCATTGACGGTATCGATCTCCAGGAAAGCTCTGGGAATATAGACCCGACTACACAGATGGAATGGGGTTATGCCCTGGTAAAACAGTCAGGCACGCTTGCGTGCCAGTTCACAACGATTAAGAACTGTACAGTAACACTCAATAAAGCGAATACAGCTTCAACAGGTATATATACAGGAAACCATCTTGCAACTTCAACAACATCGCTTACAGTAACTGCATTCACAGGTACTGCTTCATATAATAAATTCTACAACAATACTGTTCAGAATTGTTATTTCGGTTACCAGATACAGGGCTTCAATTCAGCTGCCCCGTATGATCTTTATGACCAATACAATGAAATCGGAACTGTATCAGGCGGAAGAAGCCAGGTTCTGAATTTCGGGGGAAGTACCATAAGCGCATATGGTATCTACGGCATCTATCAGAACAACATGAAGATATTCAACACTAACATTAACAGCACCGGCGGCACCAACAGCACCGGTACTTTGAATGGTATTTTCACATCAACCGGCACAAACTCAAATATCGATATTTACGGTGATACAGTCACAGTAGTAAGCGGTGCAACAACATCACAGCTTATTGGTATCAATAACACATTTGGCGCAACCGGAGCAGGCAATACAGTTAACATTTATAACAATGTTATTACTAACTGCTCATACCCAACGGCAACTTCAGGCGAGTTCAGGGGTATCAACCAGGCTGCTACATCAACAATAACCAACGTTTATAACAACAAAGTTACATCAAACACACTTCCCGGCACAGGAGCATGGAGCGGTATTTATATTGCCGGGACAAGTGTTTCACTAATGCTCCAGATGAATATTTACAACAATGAGGTAAGCGGGAATACAAAAACCGGTACATCAGGAATCATGAACTGCGTTTACGCTAGCAGCAGCAACCAAGTTTCAAATTTCTATGGAAACAACATTTTCAATAACTCGGCTTCTTCAAGCACATCAGCAATGTATGGATATTACAACTTTGCTGTAGGTTATAATGAAAATGTTTACAATAATAATGTTTACAACCTAACGGGCGGCACAGGCGAGCTGGTAGGTCTGTACATCAGGTCAGGTTCAGGCCCGACAGATAAACAGGTTTACGGCAACAACGTTTACAGCTTAACAGGTAATGCACAGGTTGGCGCAATCTGGCTTGATTACGCCACAACCTTAAATGCTTACAGAAACAATGTTTATAATATAACAAGCAATGCAACGGCGGCTGCGCCTGCAGTATATGGAATTCAGCTTGGTAGTAATGTTGGCGCGTTGGTTAATATCAACAACAATTTCATATCAGATCTAAAGGCGCCAAACAATTCAAACGCGAACTCAATTAATGGCTTATGGCTTCTGGGAACGACAGCCACATACGGAAAGATCTACTATAACACCGTTTATATGAACGCAACCACAAGCGCTGCCACTTTTGGATCTTCCGCAGTTTTACTTGGTTCTTCCCCGTTCATGTTGGACTTAAGGAATAACATCTTTGTTAATGTCTCAGCTTTTGCCGGTGCAGGAAGAACAATTGCGCTCCAGAGAAGCGCAACATCGCTTGCAAACTACAATATACTCTCCGGCAACAACTGCTTGTATGCAGGAACTCCCGGAGCAAACAACGTAATTTATTTTGACGGTACAAATGCCGACCAGACAATTCAGAATTTCAAAGACAGGGTAACTCCTAGAGACATGAGCTCATTCACCGAAATTCCCCCGTTTATTAATGTCGCAACAACTCCTTACAACCTCAGGCTTCAGACAGGAATTGCAACACAGTGCAACAGGGGCGCACAGGTAGTGGATGTAACTGTAGATTTCGATAACCAGGCAAGGGATGGTTCATTCCCAGATGTTGGAGCAGATGAATTCGCAGGAACTTCACTTCAAACTGCAAGTCCGCTCATTAGCTATAATCTTCTTACAAATGGTAACGCATCAACACCCAGAGTACTTACATCATTTGCTTCAATTTCAGATCCGACCGGAATAAACACAACTGCAGGAACCAGGCCGAGGATCTACTATAAGAAGTCAACCCAGGCAAATACTTTTAATGATAACACCAACGGAACAGATGGCTGGAAATGGACTGAAGCTACAAATACTTCATCGCCTTTCAGCTTCTCCATTGACTATTCAATCCTGTTTGGTGGTTCAGCAGTAGCAGGTGATGTGATCCAGCATTTTGTTGTTGCGCAGGATTTGAATGGAACACCAAGAATCGGAATTAATGCCGGAGCTTTCACTACACAGCCAACAAGTGTAGCGTTAACTGCCGCTAACTTCCCTCTCATAAGCACAATTAACCAGTACACAATAGTAGCAAATACGTATTCGGGTGTGATCCCGGTGGGCTCAACTGAAGCCATTACCTCGCTTACAAATGCAGGCGGTTTGTTCGCCCTCATAAATGCGGGAACACTTTCAGGTAACGTAACCGTAAGCATTACATCAGATCTGACTGCTGAAACAGGCACAAATGCTTTGAATCAGTGGGCTGAAACCGGAGCAGGCGGCTATTCGATAACAATACAGCCAAGCGCTGCTACGACAAGGCTTATTTCCGGAACTTCAACTTCCGGCCTTATCAGGCTTGACCAGGCAGACAGGGTTATTATTGACGGCCGTTTCGGCGGTTCTGGCCAGTTCCTCACATTCAGAAACCTCAGCACTTCAGCATCTACTGTTTCGTTTTTGAATGATGCTACAAACAATGTAGTCAGAAACTGTATCCTCGAAGGCAACAGCACTTCAACATCCGGTAATACAGCCGGTGTTGTAAACATTGGCAATACAAACATTGTTGGCGGAGTTGGAAACGATAACAACGTTATTACTTTCAATGAAATTAGAGATAGAAGCGATGCCACAGGCAGGCCGACTATCGGTATTTTTGCCTCCGGCACAACAACTGCAATTCAGCAGTATAACAACAACTGCAGAATTTCCAATAATACAATACATGATTTCTTCGCAGACGGAAGTACAGCCCAGTCCGGGATCACCGTATCAACAGGTAACTCAGATTGGAGCATAGATTCAAACAGTGTATATCAAACCGCTGCAAGAACAAATACCGTCACTGGCGGAACATCAAGAGGGATCAACGTTACTTTTGGAGCTACTGTTGCATCCAACGGCGGATTCAACATCAGGAATAACTTCATCGGCGGAACTGCCCCCGGTGCAACCGGAGGTGACTGGACCATCAACGTTACTCCTGCTTCCTCAATAACGCATGTTTTCATTCCGTTAACAGTATCAACTGGAATGATTCCAAATACAATAACAGGCAATACTATAAGGAATATCGACTTCACAACTGTATCCCCCAGTGCAAACGCCAGTCAGTTTGTAGCTATGAATATAGCCCAGGGTTTACATACAATCAGCGGTAATACGGTTGGTTCCACTACCACTACAGGTAATATTAAAGTCACGATCAATGTTAGTACGGGAACAAATGCTACAAGCTTCCTTGCAGGATTGCTGTTTGGCTCTACAGCGAGCTGCGGAGTAGATTTCACTAATAACACTATAGGTTCTATAAGCATTGCCGGATCTGCTACCGCCTCTGTATTTATGCAGGTAGTGCAGATTCAGGGTAACCCGGTCGCAAGCCCTCTTATTCAGGGCAACTTGATCGGCAGCACAACAACAGCAAACAGTATCCAGACCAATTTCACAGGTACCGCTCAGTTCATCTGCTTCGGCATCAGATCGCTTTCATCAAACGGATACAATGCCACAGTGAACAACAACATTGTTCAGAACATCACCGATAACAGCACAAACAATGCTTCAGCAGATTACGGTATTTTAATGATATCCTCAGTCGGTTCTGCTACCAACCTGGTTGTTACTAATAACACCATTGGGAATATCTCTTCAAATACACTTCAGCCTGCAGCGGCATTTTCTTCCATTGGTTTATCTATACAGAATGTACAGAGCCCGAATTCCAACATTTCAGGCAACAATATTTTCGGTATAAGGAATATCAATGCAGGTGTCACAGGAGCAGTTTCAGTAGGATTCCAGACCCAGAACAACCTGGCCGGCGGTACATTTTCAAAGAATAAGATCTATGATCTTACCAGTGTTTCTACCGGTACAGGCCAGATATTCGGTGCTTACGTTTCTTCGGCTTCAGGCTGGACATTCGTAAACAACATGATATCATTGACAAACGGCGAATCTTCACTCGACCAGGTTGATAAGCTTAATGCTTTCAACAACAACAGCGGCAAGAACCTCCAGCCTACTGACTTTAATCAGTTAGCAATGCTTTACAGGCCTTCATCAAATTATGTTTATGACAGGTCAAAAGAAGAAACAGGCGTACAGGAATTATATTTACAGGAAACTATTTACGCTAATGACCCTGTAACTTCAAAAAATATCCAGAATAAGGACAACGTAAAAAGCGATACAAAGGAACAGAAATTATCTGATAATACAGAATCTGTAAACTCCGTGGCAATTATAGGAATTGTTGACCCTATCGCGAATAACCCGATGAATTTCTATTATAATTCAATATACATCGGCGGTTCACAAACTGGTTCAGCATTAAACTCCTATTGCCTCGCAAGGCAGAATACTTCGAACGCAACACTGCGCAACAATTTATTCTACAACGCAAGAACCGGATCAGGTTTCCATTATGCGATCGGTAGCGGTTCTGCACCGACGTTTAATTCAAACTACAATGCATTCGTAACTGTGGATAGCTCTTACGTTGGCGAGTGGGCTGCGGTAAACCAGAACATAGACCAGTGGAGAACAGCTACAGGAGGCGATGCTAATTCATGGTATGCTAAAACAACACAGGTTCCTGCCGCGCAGCTGTTCACCTCTTTAGCTACAGGAAACCTTGTTATAAATACAGCAAATGCACCGGCATGGCTTGTTAAAGGCAAGGGTATTGCAATTTCCTCAATTAATTCAGATTACAGCGGAAACTCAAGATCAACATCTGTTTCAGGCGGTACAACATGTATCGGAGCCAGTGAATTTACCGCTACACCTCCTTCCAACCCGGTTGCTCTGCAGACTGCAGCTCCAAGCTCAGGCGGAACAACCGATTATATACTCTTCGGAAGGAAAATCGCTTCTATTACATGGGGTACAGGCGGCACTTACCCATCATCAATGAATGTGAACTATTTCTCAGGTGTTAATCCTTTAGCGCCAAATGTTACCAGCCCGGCAAGGAACAGTAATTCATACTGGACCGTTAACCCGGCAACCGGCACATTCAGCGGCACAACTTATGATATCACATTCTTCTATGGTGATAACGAAACATTCTCGGTAACATCACCATCAACAAATGTTCTTCTTGCAAAGAATGACAACACATTCTGGATGTCATACCCAAGAGGAACCGGCTCACTTCAGAGTGAACAGGCCGGAACGACTGTGAAGGTCAGAGGTTTATTCAGGTTCTCATCATTCACATTAACAGATGCGGGCTTGCCTGCTGAGAGGCCGTTAACCCCGGTGAACAATGCTACAAACCAGCCGACCTCTGTAACTTTGGTTTGGAACAAATCACTGCTTGCTACAACCTACAGAGTTCAGGTTGCAACAGATTCATTGTTTACCTCACTCTTCCTTAACGATTCAACTGTAACAGACAGTACAAGACTTGTTACAGGCCTCACTGCAGGAAGCACAAATTACTGGTGGAGAGTTAACGGAAAGAGCGGCGCAGGTACAGGCGCATGGAGCCAGGCATATAAATTCACCACAACAGCGGTTCTGCCGCCTGCAGTTGTAAATCTCTCGGTTATCCCGGGCGGTTTTTATAACTCCGGTACCGGCAGGCTGAATATGAAAGACACTATAAGGGTATACCTTGTGGATTCAGCAACATGCGTAAGGGTAGATTCGGCAAAGAGCACAGTTGACTCCGTAACGTTCGGTGCTAACATCAGCTTCTCTAATGCGAACACCGGCAACTACTATATGCTGGTTTACCACAGGAACCATCTTGCGGTTGCAACACGCTACAAAGCAGCTATAACAAGGGGCTCAACAGTCAGCTACGACTTCACCACAGATTCAGCCAAAGCATTTGGCTTTAACATGATAAAGGTATCCAACTCTCCCGTAAGATGGGCAATGATTCCGGGCGATGCAAACAGGGATGGTTTTGTTGATGCTATAGATCAAACCATTTGGATTGCACAAAACGGACTCGACGGTTATCTTTCCGCTGATTTCAACGGAGATCTGTTCGTTGACGCCATTGACCAGGCTATCTGGATACTATACAACGGTACAAGCTCATTCCTGCCTTGCGGTTTCACAGTCGAAGCAGCAACCGACAGGGTTATTCTGAACACTCCTGATTTTGATGCCAAGAAAAACAGCGCATTGATAAGGGAAAAGAAAAAACTGCTTGAACCTGTTAAAACTGATGTAATAAAAGATAATAACAGAAAGTAAGAAAAATCCGGCTTAGCTTCCGTCTAAGGAAGCTAAGCCTATTAAAATTCTAAAAAATAAACTAAACATAGCAACAATGAAGAAAATAATTTTATCTCTGTTTATAATGTTCCTGGTTACCGGTGCTGTCAGTTCGCAGGTAAAGGTAAGATTTTTTGTGGCTAACCCAACAATTACCGGGGGTAATGTATGGTCAATACAACTCAGGGCAACTGTGCCTGCCGGCCAGACATGGCGCGTTGGCTCATGCAACATCAGGGTAAACTGGACAACCGCATCAAACCCAAACGCAGTTTCAATATTACCCGATGCTACAGTGCTGGAAGCAAACAGCAATATTCACAATAATGCCAATTACGGCACTATGACAACAACTTCAATATTAGGCGGCGCAACAATCAGCCTTAATATTGTAAGAAATCCTTCTTCACCTTGCTACACTTTCGGTCCCGGAACTTATACTATTGGCCGCCTTAGGTTCAACAGGCTTGATTCAACCGGCTGTATAACACCGGTGTTAAGAACCACGGGAAGCGGACCTGCTGTTGTATATGATTCATTAACACAGCTCACATACGCAACCGGCTGGGATACACTTGTAAACTCACCTGCAGGCTGCATCAGGTTAGACTACCTGACAGGAATTGAAGAAGAAAACAGCAACCTTCCTACTGTTTATAAGCTGTATAACAACTACCCGAATCCGTTCAACCCTGCTACAACAATAAAGTATGATATTCCCAATAACGCATTCGTAAAGCTCACCGTATATGATATTCTTGGAAAAGAAGTAACAAAACTTGTTAACAAGGACATGGTTGCAGGAAGGTATGAAGCAACATGGGACGCTTCGAACTACGCAAGCGGCACTTATATATACAAGCTCGAATCGGGTGAGTTCACTGAAGTGAAAAAAATGATTTTGGTCAAGTAAGGATCAATGAAACAGTAGTTAATTGAAAACCAACCCGGGGCTCTAAACCCCGGGTTTTTTATGCCCGGCGCTGTTATTCCATTACATAATTTCTGTAAATTATCCTTATATTTCCTTTAACATTTATTTTCACTTCGGCTTTTACCTGTGTGCCTTTCGGCGGCAGATTCTCACTGTTCCATACAATGCTTATCGAATATGACTTCAGCACCTGGTCCATAATATTGGCGTAGATCTTTTTCAGTTCTCCCGGTTCATTTGCCTGGTAGAAGAATCCTCCGGAATTCCGTGCAATTGACAGCATATCTGCTTTTCTTCTTTTCAACTCATCTTCATTAGGCCTATAGGTTCCAACGTCGTTATATAGTCCTATGGTAAAGATCTTAGTATTGGTTGCTGCGCTTTTTCTGTAAATGGAATCAAGAGTAACTTTCACAGACGAGTTTTCCATGCCGTCAGTAAAGGCGATAATTGTTTTCATCACGGTTGGATTGCTTTGAAACACAGTATCACTTAATGCAATAAATATTGATGAATACAGCGCGGTACCGCCCATCGGGAAAGAATTATCTTCGAGTGCGCGGTAAAGCACTTCTTTTGATTTTGTATATCTAAGCGGGGGCAATACTTTTTCACCGAATTTAATTATCTTGCAGTACATATTGCTTGCAAGCATGGATATGAACTGTTCAACACTTTTTTCCATTGCTATGATCTTATCGCTTTTGGGTGTGTTTTTATCATAATCATCAACCCCGTACATGCTTCCGCTGTAATCCATAGTTAAGCTGAATGCTATTTTTTTCCTGTCGTCTATGGGTATCAGCCTGGGAAATCCTGCCGTCGAATCTATTTTGCCATCTGAATCCCATTTTAGGGTGGCTTCAATATCTTCTGCCTTGATTGAATCAACAGGTATCCCGGCAGAATCACGGATGGACAGATCCGCCGTAATTTCATTGCGGGAATTTACTTTGATCATTGAGTTTACGAACTCATTTTCTTTCGTGGATTCAGCATAGTATCTTCTGCCCCGAAAATTATCAATTGCGTACTTCCCGGTATTTTTTGAAGGATCAATAAACGATAAAATAACGCGCCTGTTCATTGAACGCTGTTCTTCATTTGAATTGTCATTTACCGGTTCATTCATTCCCCTGGCATTTACCACCAGATACTCGGATGAGATACCATTGTTAACCAGGTAATCCCGAACCGCATTGGCTCGTTTGAGCGATAGTTCCATGTTGAATCCTTCACTTCCGAGATCATCAGTAAACCCAGTTATAAAAAGCTTCCGTTCCATATCTCCATTCATCAGTTCGGCGACTTTATCTATTACCGCGTAAGCCTCCTTCCTCAATTCGTATTTACCGTATTCAAAATAGATCGCTTCCGAATGGTTAATTGAATCAAGCAGTAAAAGCGAATTCATTTCAGTACCGTGAATAGTTTTCACAAGTGAAATGATCGATACAATGATTATAGCCGCAAGAAGCCACTGAAGATACTTTCCGGCATCTTTTGGTGAGTTCCGGTTGATTTGTTTTGTTTGCAGATTTTTCATAAATTACTCCTCCTCAAATAAATTTTGATCAAACATACATTAATCCCGTTCCATTTTCCTATCATAACATGATAGTATTTCGTTTCTTTCTAGCTGTATAAACTAACTGTACTTACTAATATTTGTGCGCAATATGCTAATGATATCGTTGTATATAATCTGCAGATAAATTATTAATTTGTGCCATGCAGGATATTAGAAACAAATTCAAGAGGCAGCTTGAAATTGTGGGCTTAATACTCTCCCAAAATTACCCGGGTGTATTAAGGCCCGCTGATCTTGCTTATATTTTTGATGTGGAAGAGCTGACTATAATGCGTGATCTTCAGCAGCTGCGATCATTCGGGATACATATCCATTCCATAAAAAAAGAGGGAGTATGCATCAACAAAAAGCTGCCGGAACAAAAGCTGCTTGAACTTATACAGCAATATTCATCGCTAAGCCGGTCATCAGTATTTGCCGATAAACCGACAAAACTTCTTGTGAGCAGGTTGGGTGAAAAATCTCTGGCAAACTTTGTACTGCTGCAAATGGCAGCGGAGATGAAACGGATAGTTGCTATCGATTATGAGAAAGATAACGGTATGCTTGATTTTGGAAGAGAAATTTGCCCAATCCTTGTTTTCCAGAGTGATAATTACTGGAGAGTTTTGACATGTTCAGAAGGTAAGTTCAAACAGTTTCATCTTAACAAGATACTTGAAGCCCGCCATACAGAGAAAACTTTTCCCGGGGTACCTGATGATATTCTGGAAGATGTATTTCGCTTCAGCTGGAAAAGCTGGGTAGGAAATGAAAGACATGATATTACATTATCCTTTTCCAGGATATGGAAAGAGAGGATAAAACCAAAGCAGCTGATGGCTAATGAAACATTTCAAGAATCGGAAGACGGCTCGTTCATTTATGAAACTACAGTGAACTCACTTGATGAGCTTGCCAGCTGGATCGTCAGCCGCGGCAAAGGAGTAAAAGTGATTGTGCCGGATGAGCTGAAAATGAAGGTAATTTCTCTTGCAAAAGATACCCTGGAAAACTACCAATAGACTTGCATCATCAGCGATTAATACCCTTTAAAACCAGAAATCAACATGAAACAGCCTGAATAATACCGTATTTTTGCAATGTAAATAATGTTTAAAAGCGTTAAATTTGTGTTGATTCAAAGGTAAAAAAATTAATAAATAAGCATTATTCCCTGATAATCTTTAAAAAATGAAAAGAGTAAACTGAAAATCAATAATAATCTAATATACTGAACAAATGAGCGATAAAAACTTCAATGCGTACCAGATGGCGCAGACACAGTTTGATAAAGTAGCTGATATTCTCTCGCTGGATGAAGCTACAAGGCATTTACTCCGTGAACCGTTAAGGGAATATCATTTCAGCATCCCTGTAAAAATGGATGACGGCACAACAAAAGTATTCAAAGGCTTTCGGGTGCAGCATAACGATGCATTCGGCCCAAGCAAAGGCGGGATAAGATTCCACCCGATGGAAACTGTCGATACGGTACGCGCACTCGCAATGTGGATGACTTGGAAATGCGCAGTAGTGGGCATTCCGCTCGGCGGCGGTAAAGGCGGGGTTATCTGCGATCCGCATAACCTCAGCATGAGGGAACAGGAACAGATCTGCCGCGGATGGGTAAGGCAGCTCGCAAAAAATGTTGGCCCAATAAACGATGTGCCCGCGCCGGACGTTATGACCAATGCGCAGCATATGCTCTGGATGCTTGACGAGTTCGAAGTGATCCACGGCGGTAAACACCCCGGCTTCATTACAGGCAAGCCTGTTGGTATGGGCGGCTCGCTCGGCAGAACCGAAGCTACAGGTTACGGTGTTATTTATACACTCCGCGAAGCGCTCAGGAAAAAAGGAATGAAAATTGAAGAAACTTCAGCTGCGTTTCAGGGATTCGGGAATGTATCGCAGTATGCTCTGCAGCTGTATACACAGCTTGGCGGCAGGGCTGTTTGCGTATCATGCTGGGACCAGAAAGACCAGACCTCATATACATTCAAACGCGAATCAGGAATAAGCTTCGATGAGCTGATAAGCATTACCGATAAGTTTGGCGGAATCGATAAAACCGAAGCAAAGAAACTTGGTTATGAAATTCTGGACGGCGATATATGGATAGAGCAGAAAGTCGATATTCTGATACCCGCTGCACTTGAAAACCAGGTACGCGGCGATAACGCTGTGAAGATCGCAGATACAGTGAAGATCGTGGCTGAAGGCGCTAACGGGCCAACTACACCTGAAGCTGATAAGATATTTATGGATAGAGGGATTTTTGTAATTCCGGACTTTCTTGCCAACGCAGGAGGCGTAACCTGCAGCTACTTCGAGCAGGTTCAGTCAAATATGAATTATTTCTGGACAAAGGATGAAGTATTAACAAAACTCGATACAATTATGTCCAGCGCATTTGATTCAGTTTACGATACAGCAGTAAAGAATAAACTCTATATGAGGGACGCGGCATATGTAATATCTATAAGCCGTGTAGCACAGGCCTGCAAAGATAGAGGCTGGCTGTAAAAAAACAAATCATCAGCGGGGCCAGCTTTCCGGCCGGCCCCGTCTTTTTTACAGAGCGAACAATTCCCTCGCCGTTCAATTTTAACCTGCACTAAATTACCGTAAATGACAGATAAACAGCAACCGATAGAGCACCTTGTTAAAGAGCTTGAAGAACGAGCCAAAGAGCTTAACTGCCTGTATAAGATAGAAGACGCTCTTAACCACTCTGATATTGCCCTTGATGATGCATTTAAGATTGTTGTTGATTCTATTCCGCCGGGCTGGCAATTTTCTGACATTACCCGCGCCAAGCTGGAGTACAAAGGTAAAACCTATGTAAGCAGCGAGTTCACCGAAACCTCATGGTCAATGCACTCAAACATAAAGGTAAATGATGAGACTCTTGGCACCATTTCAGTATTTTATGTTAAGCCCACCCGGCTCTATGATGAAGGCCCATTCCTGAAGGAAGAGCGCAAACTTCTCAATACAATTGCCGAAAGGCTTGGCCATTTTATTCTTCATAAGGATTCATCTTTCTTTATGAATGAGCTGGAATCAATAAGAGAAATAGCGGCGGGCAATTACAAGCACAAATGGCAGGTAGTGCTTGATATGCTGAAGAAGACCGATAAACCGCTTTTTAATACTATAATCCGCAAGCTGCTGCATAACCTGTGCTGGCAGGAAGTTAAGGAAGCGCAGGAGCTGCTAAGTGAAGCAAGCGTACATGAATCCGGCACCGGTGATGCAGACATAACTTTTGATGAGAACAAACCTCTCAAGAAGAAATCGCTTGATAACGAACAGTTTGTTGAAACAGTGCTGCGCTTAGCCGATGAGAATATCCGTGATGATGAAATCTTAGCTAAGCTGCAGAAATGGATCTATGAAGATAAGTGCAGCGGCCTGGTTAAGGCTGTTGAAACAATGGAAACTTCACTTAACGAGATCTCCGAAGCCCTGAGAAAATACTATCCCCTGCTTTCTAACGGTGAGCTTTCACCTTCCATCGAAAAAGGATTGAAGGTATCGCTTATCCGCAGATTTTTCACTGACCAGACTGAATATATTTCAATTGCCAAAGATTTTGTAGAGATCAGCGATTTTTATGAGCTTACCGACAGGATCATACTTCCTTCCAAGAGCTATGGTAAGCTGGGCGGAAAAAGCGCGGGGATGTTCCTCGCTTCGAAGATCGTTCAGAAGAAAGCTAAAGCTTCCGATAAGTTTAAAAACATCCGGATACCTAAAACATGGTTCATACCTTCCGATGGCGTTATGCATTTTTTGCATTACAACGAGCTTGAAGAAGTTATTGAACAGAAGTATAAAGATATTGAAGAGATCCGCAGGGAGTACCCTCATATTGTGCAGATATTCAAGAATTCGGATTTCACACCGGAATTCGTGAACGGTGTATCGGTGGCACTTGACGATTTCGGAGACTGCCCGCTTGTAGTGAGAAGCTCAAGCCTGCTGGAAGACCAGTTTGGCGCGGCATTTTCGGGTAAGTATAAGAGCTTATTTCTCGCGAACCAGGGTACAAAAGGCGAAAGGTTAACCGCATTGCTTGATGCTATTTCCGAAGTTTATGCATCTACATTCGGACCAGACCCAATCGAATACCGCGCCGAAAGGAACCTGCTGGATTTCCATGAAGAGATGGGAATTATGATTCAGGAAGTTGTAGGCACGAGGGTTGGCAAATATTACATGCCGGCATATGCAGGTGTAGCATTCAGCAATAACGAATTCCGCTGGTCGCCCCGCATTAAACGCGAAGATGGCCTCATAAGGCTTGTACCCGGACTCGGCACACGCGCTGTTGACAGGCTTGGTGATGATTACCCTATCCTTCTTGCTCCCGGACAGCCAAACCTCCGGGTTAATGTTTCGTTCCATGAAAAACGCAAATACACTCCACAGTATATAGATGTGATCGATATAGATACCAATGAATTTGAAACTCATAAACTAAGCAAGATCATAAAAGAAACCGGGGCGGAGTATCCCGGAATAAGAAGCCTGATATCGATCGTAAAGGATAACCACATCACACAGCCTATAGGCTTGAATACTGATTATGAAAAAGATGATATCATAATTACGTTTGAAGGATTGATACAGGATGGAGTTTTTGTTTCACAGGTAAAATTCCTTCTCGATATTCTGCAGGAAGGCATGCGCTGCCCGGTTGATATTGAGTTCGCATCCAACGGCAAAGAGTTTTATATCCTGCAATGCCGCTCACAAACTCAATCAAAAGAAATACAGCCCGACCCGATACCGAGGGATATACCAACCAAGCAAATAGTTTTCAGCGCTAACAAGTTTGTATCGAACGGAAAGGTGCCGGAGATCTCACACATTGTCTATGTTGATCCTGAAAGCTATTACAACATCGGCTCGCGTGATGAGCTTGTAGCAGTGGGCAGGGCGGTTAGCAAGCTGAACAAAATTCTGCCAAAAAGAAGATTCATATTAATGGGACCCGGCAGATGGGGCAGCCGCGGCGATATAAAGCTTGGAGTAAATGTTACCTACTCAGATATCAACAATACCTCGATGCTTATAGAAATTGCGCGGCAGATGGGAAATTATATTCCCGATCTTTCATTTGGAACTCATTTCTTTCAGGACTTAGTAGAGGCTTCTATAAGATATTTACCTCTTTATCCGGACGAGGAGAATACTGTTTTTAACGAGCCTTTTTTCAGAAAATCTGAAAACATGCTGGAGCATCTTGTACCTGAATATGCTTATCTTTCGGATACGGTAAAAGTGATCGATGTAACCCAGGTTACAGACGGCAAGATCCTGCGGGTGCTTATCAATGCAGGACTCGAAGAGGCTGTCGCGTTCATAAACGAGCCAATGACCAAGAAAATCTCCGAGCTTGATACCTCTGAATATGTGGAATGGCAGCCAAGCAATTACTGGCAGTGGCGATATAAGATGGCAGAGCGTATGGCTTCACTTATTCCGGCTGAGAGATTTGGAGTGAAAGGCTTTTATATCTTCGGCAGCTCGAAGAACGCAAACGCAGGTCCTGGAAGCGATATCGATCTATTGATTCACATTGATGAAGAGAATGCTGATATTGAGTCGCTAAACCTATGGTTTGAAGGCTGGAGCCAGTGTCTCGGCGAGCTTAACTATCTGAAAACAGGATACAGAAGCGATGGCCTGCTGGACATCCATTATGTAACTGATGAAGACATCCGCAAGCGCACCAGCTTTGCAAGCAAAATAGGGGCGATCACAGATCCCGCCAAGCCGCTGAAGGTGTGGAGTTGATCTTCGAGTGAAGGCTGCTTGTTGAGCCGAAGGCGAAACCCCGCTTGCGGGTCATTCCAGCGCCTGCCGGTGGTAAGCTGGAAAGCAGATATCCAGACGATAATCTACGAAAGTTGGTCAACAACCAGCACCAGACAATCTTGCCTAAAAAGAATCATATACGTTTATAGTGAGTGCTAGTTTAAGGGAAAGGGCAGCTATTAATCATTCACCTCACCCCCCCGACCCCCTCTCCTCGAAGGAGACCTTATGTTTAAAGTAGAAAGCCTCCAAAGAGTTTATTAAATTTGTGTTTCGAAGACAAACAATAACTCAAAGGAGGCGAATGATGCAGCTAAAAAATAGTAAATTAGATTACAGAGGTCAAGATATTTATATA
>JAYRXC010000033.1:0-300789 GCA_041917655.1 Ignavibacteria bacterium
ATTTGTTTATTATCCAACAGGTGATACTAACAATCCATACGGTATCATTCCCGGTGACGGATTCTTTGACGTGGGCAATGCTTATACATGGCATGACCACTACGTGGATGAATACAGGCTCAAGTTCGATCTAAGCCATACATTCAACGCTAAGAACAGGTTCAAGGCAGGTTTCGAAACCGGCTACCAGGAAATGCAGCTTATCGATATCTACAAACCGTGGATAGGAACATTCGGCCTCAATAACGATGCATATAAAGTTTATCCATTATTCGGCGCAATGTATGCACAGGATAAAATCACATTCAAAGGTATGATATTGAACTTCGGGCTGAGGTTTGATTACTGGTTCCCCGGCAAGCTTGTTGATGACGCTATCAACAATCCGAATGCTGTAACGATACCCGACGAAGTTAAGAAGCAATACATGGAAGATACTTACAGCCTGTTTGGCAGAAGGTGGAAAGGCAGACTATCTCCGCGTGTAGGTATCTCGCATCCTATAACCGATAACCAGACGCTGTTTTTCAGCTACGGACATTTTTCGAAACGTCCGAAGCCGCAGTTTGTGTATGCAAAGATCGGCAATGTAAGCTCAAAGTCATCATTCCAGAAATTCGGCAACCCGAACCTGAATCCCGAAACAACCGTATCATACGAGCTTGGATTAAGGAACCAGTTCACTAATGATGATGTGTTCACCATCACAGCGTATTATAAGGATATATATGATTACGTTGCAACGGTATCAGCGAAGATAAGCGACCCAAGGTTTGCGGGCCAGAGCTTTATTACTTATGTAAACCAGGATTATACTAAATCCCGTGGTATAGAGCTTGACTATAAGAAGAGAATTGGCAAATGGTTCAACGGTAACATTAATGCAACATATTCAATTGCTACGGGAAAAAGCTCAAGCCCCGACCAGGGTTACCTTGTAGCAACAGGAGGCGCGTTTGAAAATATCGGCGAAAATTATTTAAGTTGGGATAGACCCCTTCAGATTAGCGCAAATACCAATTTCTTTTTCGGTAAAGGCACGGGAATTTTCGGATTCGGCAAAAATGTTCTTGATGATATTTCCTTCAAGTTCAGGGCGTTCTACCAATCCGGCAAACGCTACACACCGCAAATACTGATAGGATACTTAAGCGATGGCAGACCGGAATATGAATCAGATATCAACAATCCGCTCAGCAAGCTCGCTGCAGACTGGTTCTGGATGGATATGAGCATTGATAAGTATTTCCGCTTCAAGAACATGAAGCTGACATTGACACTGGAAGTCTCGAATATATTCAACATTAAAAACTCAGCTATCATTAACCCGGTAACAGGCAAGGCTTATGAATACGGTGACCCGACACCAAACGGGTGGAACGATCCGTTATACCCGGATCTCCAGGCGCCGCTTTCGCCTTATCCGTATAACCCGGCAAGGTTCCTTTCGCCGAGGCAGCTTAGGTTCGGAGTGTCATTCCAGTACTAGTATTATGTCACCCTGAACTTGTTTCAGGGTCTATGAAAAACGCAGTATAAACAAAGATGCTGAAACAAGTTCAGCATGACAAGCAAAGAGTTTGAAAAAGATAATTTACATACTACTGATCTTCATTTTTGGCGCAAGCTGCTCATACAGCCAGCTTATTCCGCAGCTTGGTAACCAGCGCGCGGGAACTTCATCACTGCAATTCCTTAAAATAGGCGCAGGAGCCAGGGCCACAGGCATGGGAGAAACTTTCATCGCTGTATCGAATGATATTACTGCCCTGTACTGGAATCCGGCAGGCCTTATGCAGTTCGAGGAAAGCGGCGTACATTTTTCGCATACAGAGTGGCTTGTTGACCTCAACCATGAGTTTTTCGGCGGAGTTTACCGCTTCGGCGGAAATAACGCCCTCGGATTGAGCGTGATCTCGCTCAATACCCCGGCGATGCAGAAGACTACGGAGTTCCAGCCCGGCGGTACCGGAGAATATTTCAAGTATGGCGATCTGGGAGTAGGCTTAACTTTCTCACGTAAGCTAACTCAACAGTTCTCATTCGGGGTTACACTGCGTTATGTTGAGGAAACACTCGCTGAGCTTAAGATGCGCGGATTCATGTTCGATCTCGGCACATATTATTGGACGGGACTATCGAACACAAGGTTTGCTGTCACAATATCAAATTTCGGGCCGCAGGTTAAGCCTTCAGGATCAGTTACAACATCCACTGGCGGGACACTTTCGGAATTCCAGGCTTTCCCTCCCCCGACAATGTTCAGGATAGGATTTGCTTATGACCCGGTAGATAATAAAACAAATAAGCTGACAACATCTATACAGCTAAATCACCCCAATGATAATGCGGAAAACCTGAATATCGGGGCAGAATATTCATACAAGAATTTCCTGTTCTTAAGAGGCGGGTACAAGTTCAATGTTGAATCTGAGAATTTTTCAGCGGGCGTTGGATTCAAAGTGCCAATAAGCATTACAAAGACCTCGGTTGATTATTCAATAGCGAATTTTAAGGACCTTGGATTCACACACAGGTTGAGTATTAACCTGCTGCTTGATAAGAAGAAGTAAATATGTGAAACGTCAAATGTGAAACGTGAAACCTCAAAACTTTCATAAAGCGAAAGTTAGGCGTCAAATGTCAAATGACAAACGTGAGATAGGTAACAGTAGGCTTAAATCTAGTTAATAGAAGTTTAGAAGGTTGTTTGAGGGATTTGGTCCCAATTTAATTATAAAATTTTCCGGTGATGAAATTCCGGTCATTGAGATAAAAGTTTGAAAAAGTACATATTACATATATTCCTGCTGACAGCAGTTGTTCTTGCTGCATTTACATTTAACGCATGTGCTGATGCTGATAATGTTGATTTGACTGATTTCCCGATCAATATCGATCCAGGGACAATCGGTGATACTACATATATACCAATAACTCCTATCATAACCGGATTCAACGAACCTACGGATGTATTTTTCGGTTACGACCAGCAAATATATGTAGCAGACAAAAACAATGACAGGATTGTTCAGTTGAATCTGGCAGGCGGAGTTGTAAGCTACTCCAATTTTGTGCTTCGCCCAAGGAAGATAACACAGGACAGAAATTTTGACCTGCTGGTAATTGCTTCGGTTATTGATACCGTTCCACCAAATATTCTGGATACGGTAGATGTAGTTTATCGCTATAAGCTGCAGCCGAATGGCGGAATACTTTCGGGTGTAACACCAACTCTCGCATTTAAATCGAATCAGCCTACACCTATTCCGGGCGACCATGGGAATTTTACGGGAATAGCGACATTCCAGGATAACTACTATGTAGTAACAAGATCAGGCGTGAACAACTCAAGCCCTATAGATCCGGATAATGCTATTTTCAGAATAAACAGGTTTGATAATACCAATCCGGTGCCGCAAAGGCTATCAGGATTCGAAGTTGAAGGCCAGGGATTAATGTCACTCCAGGGTGTATCAGGTATCGCAGCATTTTCATACAACAATGTTGATCTTATCTACGTCCAGAAGTCACAAAATACGGCATTTAAGATCCAATGGTGTGTTTACAACAGCGTTGACGAAATTTATGAGCCGAAGTTCGAGCCTTCAAGCGGGGTTGACCTGCTGAGAAACGGGCTGCTGAATGAGCCCGCAGATATTTGTTTGGACCAGTTCAATAATATTTATGTGATCGATAGCTATAAAGACTCACTTTACAAGTTCAATTCCCTTGGCAAGCTCAAATCTGAATCTTTCGGCGGTGAAGGGGCCTCTCCTACTCAGTTCAGCAATCCCCTCGGCGTTGCCTTCTTCAATAAGACTCTTTATATCTGTGATACAGGCAATAACCGCATCTTAAGATTCATTCTTTCGACGGATAACAATTAATTTAACATATAGCTTTATGAAAAAAGTATTTCTTTTTCTTTTGCTGTGCATGGGGACTTATGCGCAGGTGATTCCTATTGATTCATTAAGAAAACAGGATGCTAACGGCGTTCCTTTTCTTTTAGGGCAGACCGTTACAGTACGCGGTGTTGTTACCATGTCGCAGGAGCTGGCAACCCCGCTGGTTTACATGCAGGACGCGACAGGCGGCACTATCGGCTACGATGCAGCCTTCTGGAGCGGAACTGAGAACGGAGACAGCGTACAGGTTACAGGAGTAGTGACCCAGTATAATGGCTTAACTGAGTTTACACCTGTCAATACATTCTCGATTCTTGCCACAAACAGGCCGTATTCATCGCGATTGGTAACCTGCGGCGATGTCAGGCTGAACGGCGAGCAGTATGAAGCGCAGCTTATCAGGATCAACGGTGTTACTGCTGTACACAACACTTCCGGCGCAAACGTGACAACATGGACAACTTCAGGTTCCGGCACAAACTACAGGATCCTTGTTGGAAACGATTCCGTTGAGATAAGGATCTACAGCTCAACAAATATTGCCAATTCGCCGGTTCCGCCATTTCCATTTGATGTTGTTGCGCTTGTAAGCCAGTTCGATTCATCACCACCCTATACTTCAGGCTACCAGATACTCCCCCGCTCATTAAGCGATTTTATAGTAACAGGAAGCGGCCCGCTGCTCAGCTCGATAAGCTACAGCAATATACAGACTTCATCACTGTCCATAACATGGCAAACCTCAACTGCGTCTGATTCAAAAGTACGCTGGCAGCTTGCTGACTCAAACTACCAGGTAATTTCATATACCGATTCAATTTCAGACGGCACACAGGTAACAAATCACTCAGTAAATGTAACCGGATTGCAGCCCGGCAGGATATACTATTTTAATGTAAGCTCAGCAAACGGCGGCGGCACAACAACAAGCCCGCTGCAGTATTTCTGCACACAGTCAAATTCAACCGGCGCGATGAATGTATATTTCAACCGCTCGGTTGATACAACGCTTAATTCCGGTGAAATTGCGCAGGGAAATGTTAATTTCCAGACAAAGCTGCTGCAACGGATAAATGCCGCGCAGTACTCAATAGATATGGCGCTTTACAGCTTCAATGACCAGACACAGATCAGGGATGCCCTAATTAACGCAAAAGTTCGCGGGGTAAAAGTGAGGTTTGTTTATGATTCACGCACGAACCAGGCTCTTGTTAACGATTTGATCGGTGCGGGAATACCAATAATAAAGCGTACGACTACAAGCGCTATTATGCACAATAAGTTTTTTGTGTTCGATTACAGGTATAATACTTCGCATACAGATACATGGGTGTGGACAGGCTCAACAAATATTACACAGGACCAGCTTTTTACAGATGCAAATAATGTGATCGAAATTCAGGACAGGACTCTTGCTGCTGTTTATACACGCGAGTTCGAAGAGATGTGGGGTTCGGCAACTGATCTTCCGATTGTAAGCAGGTCGAAATTCGGTGCGCAAAAGACAGATAACACTCCCCATAAGCTGAATGTCAACGGCACACTGGTTGAAGTTTACTTCACTCCGGGCGATAACGGCAGCCTTCAGCTGCAGAACCTTGTGACAAACAATTTTGATTATGACTGCCTGTTCAGCATTTATGTGTTTACCGATTTCAACATTGCAAACAGGATGAAGTCGCGCCACATTCCGGGGACAAGGAATGTTAGAGGTGTTTTTGACCGCGATACATCCGGCGGTGTTTACCAGGAGATGAAGGGTTCCGGTCCGTTTGCGTGGAATCCGCCGGCAGATGTACTGATAAACTTTGCAGAAAGCGGAATTTTTCATCACAAGTATATGGTCATCGACCCGATGAACACATCAAGCAATCCGGCTGTGGAAACCGGCTCATACAATTATTCCAATGCCGCTAATAACAGCAATGATGAAAACATGCTTATCATCTATAGCCCAAGAATAGCGAATCTTTATGTGCAGGAATGGTATAAGAGGTATAAGGTAAGCGGTGGTACCTCTGTAATTGGAGTTGAGCAAATATCCAGCGAAATACCGATTCAGTTTGAGCTGAAGCAGAATTATCCGAACCCGTTCAATCCTGCAACAACCATTATGTATAATGTAGCTAAGACAAGCAATATAACGCTGAAGATATTTGACGTAACAGGCAAGCAGGTACAGGTATTGGTAAATGAACAGCAGAACGCAGGAACATATAAGGCAACATTACGCGCGCTGAATATGGCTTCGGGTGTTTATTTCTACACACTCCAGGCGGATAATGTAGTGATAGATACGAAGAAGATGATATTAGTGAAGTAAGGCAAATTTCTCAGCCAGCAATTTTTATTGTAGAGACGACCCGGTGGGTCGTCTTTTTTTTGCATAATCGGTTCATCCCGAAAGTGGCCGTATCATTATTGCTAATAATATGAGACGTCCCAGCGGGACGTCTCTACAGAAGTTTCGTTTTTAATCCGAAACTGAACAAGGAAACTGTAGAGACGACCCGGTGGGTCGTCTCTTTTTTTATGCCAAGATAACTACACATAGGTTATCGCTACAATATTCCTCATAGCATGAGACGTCCCAGCGGGACATCTCTTTTTTTATGCCAAGATAACCACATAGGTTATCGCTTCATTATTCCTCATAGCATGAGACGTCCCGCCGGGACATCTCTGCAGGGCACTAGTTAATTATCGGATACCGGTAAAGAAACACATTACAGCAATTATGAATATACATATCCCATTTCAGCCTTTTTTGCCATTTCACTTTTTACTTTTACCTTTTTGCCTTTTCACTTTTGCCTTTTGCCTTAAAATCATTTGCTCACATCGGTAATTCTTTTCTCCAAAACGGAGTTAATGGTCTTCATTTCCTTCACGACTTCAATTATCAGGTCGCGGTCATTCCACCCGGTTTCCTTTGGAACAGGTTGATCACTTATTTCACCGAAGAACTTTTTGAACTGGCTGAATACATAATTATTTGAAGCAATTGTATACATGGCATCATCCTGAACATCTGCACGGCCTATATTAACGCTAATCAGAAAATCATCGCCGCCTTCGAGCGCTTTCTTGGAATCGTAGCTGTATGTTAAGCCTGAATTATGCAGCAGCTCTGCGCCTTCGCCTGCTTTAATCTTTTCAGCGCGTATTCTGATATTATTTTTCAGCATTTCTTTCAGGGTTTTGCCTGATACTGTTATGACCTGTATCTCATTGCCAAACGGATTGATCTCCCAAATATCCCCAACAAGTATATCGCCTTTAAGCAGGCTCTTTCTCAATCCCCCGCCGTTTACCAGCCCGATATCTGTGCCGGTTTTCATTCTGAATGCATCCGCTTCGAACTGGCCAAGATTGCTTTCATCGCTGTAAGAAGCGCGCCAATCTGTTTCAAGCTTGCCGATAACAGTGTTCAGCTCCGGCAGGTACTGCTCAATCATATTATCAACTTTGCTTGCAGCCTGTTTGTCAAATATTGCGGAATCAAGCACAGTCTCGATCAGAACACCGTAAGCGTCGGTTACTGTGTCTTTTTCAGTATCGATCTTAAGATCAAGCTTGCCCAGATTCCTTCCGTAAGAACCGGCCTGGACTATGACTACACCATTTTTGCGGACCGGCTTAAAAAGTGTGGAGTGTGAATGTCCGCCAACGATAATATCAACATCGGCACTGAATTTCTCTGCAAGCTCTTTATCGGTGTCTAACCCTGAATGCGACAGCAGAACAATTACATCGCAATTCTGCTTCTTCATTTCAGCAATTCCAACGGCAATTACTGAATCAGTATTAAGCATTACCAGGTCTTTAACATTTGCCGGGAGTGATGTTTCGAAAAGCTCGGGCAATGTAATTCCGATTATACCGAACTTAACGCCATTCACTTCTTTTAACACATACGGCTTACCCATCAGCTTGTTTTCGGATGTCATATAAACATTCCCGCTAAGGTAATCGAACTTTGCAAGCTTGAGTGCGGAATCAAGCGAGTACTGGCTGTAATCAAACTCATGGTTGCCGAGTACAAATGCATCAATATTATAATCGTTCAATATCTCGATCTGTGATCTGCCGCGTGTGAAGTTGGAGATCGGTGTTCCCTGGAAATCATCGCCTGCGTTCAGAACCAATGAGTTTGCCGTGCGGTATTTTTTCAGGTAGCCGGACATGCTTCCAACTCCGCCCACCATGTAATAAACCTGCTCGCCTGTTACGCTGTCTTTTTTGCTCACTTTGTAAGGCTGGTTGCGTGCATGGAAATCATTCCAATGCAGGATGGTAACTTCTTTTACTGATTGCGAATAAAGGGTTAAAGATAAAAACGATAATAATATGATTAATATTAATTTACTTGACTTCATGATTAACTTTTGTTTTGGAATATACAAATATACCGATTTTGTGTTTAAAGAATATTAACAAAAATCTCTGCACACTATTAAGTCTATCAGCCTCTGTTTTGTGTTATCAGAAGTCATTCGTTTCAATATGCAATAGTTCAGTAC
The DNA here is from genome assembly GCA_041917655.1 of Ignavibacteria bacterium. Taxonomy (GTDB): domain Bacteria; phylum Bacteroidota; class Ignavibacteria; order Tepidaquicellales; family OLB5; genus OLB5. The sequence goes on from JAYRXC010000033.1 coordinate 8,435, forward strand.
ACGATACTTGATATAAAATCTGAAAGACTACTGCATATTTTCACCTCACCCCCTAACCCCCTCTCCTGAGAGGAGAGGGGGAAACAAGGATTTGTGAGGTTTTTCTTCCCTCTCCCTTCGGGAGAGAGGCTGGGGGTGAGGGTCATTATTAAAATCAAAATTAAGTATTTCATCGTCGTGAATTTGGAGTAAAAGTTAAAGTTACATATTGTAATTGCACCTGTTATAAAAATGAAGTAATTTTGTTGAAAATTAAGCATTTATATAGAAATTGAAAAAATTAGTACTCATCTTATTAGCGTCATTTTTGATTTTTGGCTGCGGCAAGAAACAGGAAAACACGGGCAGCGACAAGAATCCGGGCAAATTCAAGGTAGGATTGGTTTTTGATGTGGGCGGCAGAGGCGACAAATCTTTTAATGATGCAGCTTACCGCGGACTTGAAAAAGCGAAGCAGGAATTAGGAATTGAATTCGAGTACATCGAGCCCGGTCCGGGTGCAGACCGTGAGGCCGCGCTAAGACAATTCTCGAACCGCAGCGATATCAGCGTGATATTCGGAATTGGGTTCATTTTCACCGACGAGATAACCAAGATCGCGCAGGAATTCCCTGATAAAAAATACGCATGTGTAGATTACACCTACGATCCTGCAAAAACCTTACCTCCAAATCTGGTCGCATTGGAATTCAGGGAAGAGGAAGGTTCATTTTTGGTTGGCGCAATTGCAGGGCTGATGACCAAATCCAACAAAGTTGGTTTTGTTGGCGGAATGGAATCCCCCCTCATCAAGAAATTCCAGGTTTCCTATGAAGCCGGTGTAAAGCAGGTAAATCCGAACTGCCAGGTGCTGATAGGTTACGCCGGAGTAACAGGCGATGCATTCAAGAATCCGGGAAAGGGAAAAGAGATCGCTCTCGGGCAGTATTCAGACGGCGTTGATATTATTTACCATGCTTCCGGCGTTACGGGGCTTGGTGTATTTGAAGCTGCGCGGGAAACCAAAAAGTTCGCAATTGGAGTTGATTCAGACCAGAATGATGAAGCTCCGGGATTTATCATCACCAGTATGGTTAAAATTGTAGATGTTGCTGTGTTTGAGGTAATAAAGGAAGTTAAAGACGGTACATTCAAAGGCGGCAGGGTTGAAACATTCGGCTTGAAGACAAAGGGTGTTGATTATGCTTATACCGATAAGAACAAGAGCATGATACCTGATGATGTGCGCACAAAGGTTGAAGCTATCCGCAAAGATATCATTGACGGGAAGATCACTATCCCGACCAAGTAAAACCAAAATCCAAAGCTCAAATGAGGAAATATTCAGTATGCCATTTTTCCCTGTTTGAGCTTTGTAACATTCTTTTAGAACACCCTTTATCAGAATTTAGAATGAACCAAACACACGAATCCATTGTTTGCCGTTGAGCTGAAAAATATCACAAAGTCATTTAACGGCTTCTATGCAAACGATGGCGTTAACCTGAACGTAAAGAAAGGCGGGATACACGCACTGGTCGGCGAGAACGGGGCGGGCAAATCGACATTGATGAAGATCCTTTATGGAATGTACCACCCGGATTCCGGCACCATTTCAGTTCACGGCAGCGAAGCTGCCATAGACTCCCCTTCCAAAGCAATTTCACTTGGTATCGGAATGGTTCATCAGCATTTTATGCTTGTTGATACACTCACTGTCCTCGAAAATATTGTACTGGGCGATGAAGGCACATTCTTCCTGGGTTCTGTAAACTATAAAATGGCTGCTTCCAGGATTAGCGAGATTTTAAGGGATTTTAATATTAAGATCGACCTGCAGACCAAAACAGGGAGCCTGCCTGTTGGTACACAGCAGAAAATTGAGATCGTGAAGCTGCTGTTCAGGAATGCCGATATTCTGATACTTGATGAACCAACTGCAGTTTTAACGCCGCAGGAATCAGAAGATCTGTTCAAAACCTTAAAAGAACTATCCGCTGCCGGTAAAACAATTATACTAATCACGCATAAGCTTGGTGAAGTTCTTGCTGTAAGCGATTCAGTAACTGTGCTGAGAAGAGGCAAGGTGACAGGCGTAGTTGAAACTCATGCAACGGATAGATCAGAACTTACCAAAATGATCATTGGCGTCGAAATGGAACAGGTTACAAAAAGAGAAAACACGGCTGCCGGAGCACCCATATTGACTGTTGATAACCTCACCGTGAAGAATGACAAAAAAGTGACTGCGGTAAACAACGTCACTTTCAGTATTTCCGGAGGCGAGATATTGGGAATTGCAGGCGTGGAAGGTAACGGCCAAACAGAGCTTGCAGAAGCAATCTGCGCCATGCGCAGTTATGAGATGGGTTCAGTACGTGTAAACGGCAAAGAGATAAATGAAAAGATGCCAATTGCGCACATTCCCGCCGACAGGCATAAGCACGGAATCGTAATGGAGTATTCATTAACTGAGAATATGCTTCTGGGAAGAGAAAGCGAAAAGCAGTTTGCATCACCGGTTAAGCTGAATTATGCAGCTGCAAACAAATACACCAAAGAACTCACAGACAAATTTGATATCCGCCCTGCCGTTCCGGAAAGTATCATTTCAGGACTTTCGGGAGGAAACCAGCAGAAGCTTGTTGCAGCCAGAGAGATGACCAAGGATACAAAGCTCATTGTTGCCTGCCATCCAACCCGAGGTCTGGATATAAAGGCATCGGCATTTGTGCACAAAACACTGACTGATGAGGCCGCTTCAGGAAAAGCGGTGCTGGTTATATCAAGCGACTTGCAGGAACTGCTTGGATTGTGTACTAAAATCACAGTTCTGTACAATGGCAGAATAAACGCGATGCTTGATCCGGCAGAAACAAACGAAAATGAAATTGGCTCATATATGATGGGTCTGAACAAAAATTAGAGTTCTACGGAAACACTGACGAAATATCTGAAGCTAATGGCTGGTCCCGCAATTTCTGTTGCGGTTTCGATGCTTATTGGCGGGATACTTATCGCAGCAATAGGGCGCGACCCGTTTGAAGTATATTCAAAGCTCTTTATTGATACGCTTGGCAACACTTACGGGATCGGGCAGGTGTTGTTTAAAGCAACACCGCTTATACTCACAGGTTTATCCGTAGCATTCGCATTCAGGGCAGGACTTTTTAATATCGGTGCAGAAGGTCAAATGACTGTAGGAGCGTTCGCTTCGGCGTGGGTTGGTTTTACTTTCACAACCTTGCCATGGATCGTGTTGATACCATTATGCGTTATTGCGGGATTCATTGCCGGTGCTTTCTGGGCTGCAATTGCGGGTTACCTCAAAGCAAGATTCGGTTCACATGAAGTGATAAATACAATAATGCTGAACTTCATCGCACTTGCTCTTGTGAGCTATCTCGTGAATCACGTTTACCTTGTACCCGCAACCATTCACACTCCCGAGATATCACCCAACGCACACCTGCAAAGGTTTGACGATCTGACAGGGCTATTCAAAGGATCGCCGTTTAATTTGAGCTTCATAATAGCGCTGCTGGCGTGCTGCTTTATGTATTACTTCATAGAAAAAACTCCAGCCGGCTACCGTATCAAAACACTCGGACTGAACCGGAACGCCGCAATTTATGCAAAGATGAATCCGGGAAGGCTTACAATTGCTGCAATGGCTATTGCAGGCGGATTTGCCGGATTAGGCGGATTAAATTTCGTGAACGGCTATAAGCATTATTTTGAGATCGGCTTCACGGAAAATGCAGGTTATGTAGGCATAGCCGTTGCGCTTATCGCAAGGAATAATCCGTTTGCTATAATCGCTGTCGCAGTGTTTTTCGGAATACTTGAATATGGCGGCTTGACAGTTAATACGATCGTGCCGAAAGAGATCGTAACAATACTTCAGGGCATTATCATTTTAATGATCATTACTTTGACAAGATTTTTTGACAGGAAACTAAAACTTAGATCAGCCTGAGAACTTGGAAGACCTTCTAACACTGGCGTTTCTGCTGCAGACATTGAGGATTACAATTCCTTATTTGCTGCCTTCGCTTGGAGCAGTTTATTCCGAAAAAGGCGGTGTGGTAAATATCGCTCTTGAAGGCATACTGCTGGGCGGGGCATTTGCAGCCACAGCAGGCACGTATTACACAGGAAGTGTTGTTACCGGGATCATATTCGGTGTTCTTGCAGGAGTTTTGGTCGCGTTTATACACGGCATTGTGACAATTACTTATAAAGCCAATCAAATAGTATCGGGTATTGCCATAAACATATTAGTGTTTGGTATAACTAAGTTCTTTTGTAAGATTTTGTTCAACAGCTCGAGTAATTCCGAAAGGATTCCGGGCCTGGAAACTCTTGGGCTGCCTTTTAATCCGTTTTTACTTCTGTGTGTATTGATACTTGCGATTACTTATTATGTAATTTACAGGACAAGATTCGGTTTGAGATTAAGAGCAGTGGGAGAAAATCCAGAAGCGGCGGATTCAGTTGGTATAAATGTAAACAGGATCAGGTATGCGGGTGTATTGGTCAGCGGGGCTCTTGCCGGACTTGGCGGCGCATGGCTGGCATTTGACCAGCACAGCTTCACTGATGGTATGTCTGCCGGCAGAGGTTATATTGCTCTTGCAGCGATGATAATCGGCAAGTGGAATCCATTGGGCGCAGCAGCGGCATGCCTGCTGTTCGGGTTTGCTGAAAGTTTCACGCTTCAATTCCAGGATTCCGGTATACCCACTCAGTTCATACAGATGCTCCCCTACCTGTTAACGATCATTGTGCTGGCAGGATTTATCGGCAAGGCTAACCCGCCCGCTGCCGATGGAATTCCATATGAAAAAAAAGATTAGAAACTCTATTTAACTAATACAGCCTTCCCGTAGTAATTCCCCTGGTCGGTTCTGAGGGAATAGAAGTAAATTCCGCTTGGATAGTTTGTTGCATCCCAGCTAACGGAAAACTCTCCCGGCCCCTGTCTTGTCTGAAGCAGCTTCTCAACAAACTCACCGTTTGCATCAAAAATTTCCAATACCATACTTGTATTTTTGATGAGAGTATATGTTATTCTGGTTGAAGCATTAAATGGGTTGGGATAATTCTGCTCAAGTTTGTTTACAAACGGGATGTTATTTTCCTCACTTCCGTTTATTCCCACTACACCTCTTGTGTATTTATAGAACTGATTTCCGCTTGCATAAGCAATACTATCGCTGGTAACAAAAATACCGTGGATAGAACTGCCTACGTTAATCAGTGTCCAGTTCGCGCCTCCATCAGTCGTTTGCCTGAGCCCAATCCCTCCGTGATTCGCGATCCACCCTGTATTTGCATTAATGAACCCGATAGGATCGAGGTCATTGCCGCTTCCGGGAATATTTATCCTGGTCCAGTTCATTCCGCCATCGGTGGTTTTTATGACAGCGCCGTTACCGGCTGCGAATCTTTCTACGGTTGCGTAGCCGAGTGTTGAGTTAACAAAATAGATATTCCAAACATGCTCGCTCTGAATAAAAGACTTGTATTTCTTGCTCCATGTATCGCCGCCATCAGTTGTGTAAAGCATTACGCTTCCTTCAGTAACAATATTGCTGCGGCAGCCAACAAAACCGGTATTTGCGTTCATGAACTTTACACCAACCTGGTAATTACTGTATGCTCCCATATCGATATTTTCGAAGGTCACTCCTCCGTTTGTTGTTTTTATCAGGTTTGTAGGTCCACTGTACCTGCCGGAACCATACATAACCAGATCACCAACAACAGATATATCACATACCCCTACTGGCGGAGGTACAATTGTAGTATCAACTCTCATCCAGTTGATCCCGCCATTTGTGGTTTTGTACAGATGTCCGGCAAGTGAACCGGCCCAGCCAAGGTTGGCATTATTGAACGCAATGCTTCTGAGGCATCCGGCATCAACTGAAAGCTGTTCAGTGAAGTTCATTCCGCCATTTGTAGTTTTGAATATTTTATCCGGTGAACCGCATTGAACTACCCAGCCAGTATTATCATTGATGAACCATAGATCTTCATACCTTCCGTTGGCCTCCGGAAGGCCGGGCATAACCTGCCATGTTTGCGCAAATGCAAGTACGGACTGAAATATCAGAGTTAAGAATAATAATTTTTTCATAGCAGTAATTATTTAATTAAGATCATCTTTTTTGTGATTGAAACCTTATCGGTATGCAGCCTGTAGAAATATACTCCGCTGGGTAGATTGGCTGCGTCCCATTTAATTTCGTATCTGCCTGCAATAAGCTTGCTGCTTAACAGCTTTCCAAAAGACTTCCCGGTGACATCATAAATCTCAAGCTCAACAAACCGGGCTTCAGGGATCGAGAATGAAATTGTGGTAGCAGGATTGAACGGATTTGGATAGTTCTGTGATAGCTTGTATGAATCAGGGATCTCACTGCTTACATGCAAAATGCCAATCGGTTTAACCTTGTTGACGGCTATATAGCTTGCCGAAAGTGCACCCGCTATTGTAAAGCTCCCTCCGCAATATAGATCACTACTGTGCATATACAGCGAATAAACAGCGTTATTTGTGTTTCCGAAGCTCTCCCAATAGCTCCCGTTCCACTTTGCGATATTTCTGATTGGAAGAAGACCGATATATGAAAAGAATCCGCCAACTATAAGCTTTGATTCATAGACACACATAGAACTGATCACAACGCTTGTACCGTCAAATTCATCTGCGTTAAGGGCAGACCATGAAACACCGTTCCACTTTGCGATCTTGCTGGCATTAACTCCGCCGGCCGTAGAAAATGCACCGGCAGCGTAGAGCTCACCTCCAAACTGAATGAGTGAAAAGACTGAGCTGTTCATTCCCGAACCGAGATTTGACCATGAAGTTCCGTTCCATTTGGCAATTCTAAGCGCGGGATTCCCGCCTGCCGCGGAAAATGTACCACCGGCTACAAGGTCGTTGTTGAATACCTGCAGAGATGTTACTACATTATTTGTGCCATTACCTGCAGCGCTCCAAGTGCTGCCGTTCCATTTAGCTATTCTGCTGCAAGGTGTACCGCCGGCATTTGTGAATGCCCCTCCGGCATAAAGTTCGCCATTATAGACTGTTAATGCATTAATAAAATTATTGGTACCGCTTCCCAGAGGTATCCAGGAGCTGCCATTCCATTTGGCAATAAACCCAAGCGGAGTGCTTCCTGAGGCAGTGAAGTTCCCTGCTGCGTATAGCTCATTGTTGAATACAGCCAGTGCGTATATGTCATCGTTGAATCCCTGTCCCAGCGCACTCCACGAAGTACCATTATATCTTGCGATCCTGAAAACGGAATCACTTCCCGAAGCAGTGAAGCTGCCCCCCGCGACCAGATCTGAGCCAAAAGTAACCATTGCCAGTACAGAATTATTGAATCCACCGCTCACCTGCGCCCAAACTCGCGAGCTTGTATCCTGAACTGCCGCATATCTGACAGTTTCACCGCCATACAGATTGAATTCACCTCCGCAATAGAAACGGTTCGATGAAACTGCAAAAGTAAGCACTTGTCCGTTGAATCCGGCGCCAGGCTGGCTCCAATTTACACCATCCCATTTGGCAATTTTCGAAGCAGGGTTTCCTCCAGCAAGTGTAAAATTTCCTCCGGCATAAAGCGAGCTGCCATAATAATACAAAGATGTGACGGTAGCATCCATTCCTCCGCCAACCGGGCTCCATGAAGTCCCATTCCATGAAGCGATCCTGCTGACAGATGTTGAGCCCGAAGAAGTAAAACTGCCTCCGGCATACAGTATGTTGTTAACTGAATAGAGCACATATACCTGGTTGTTGAATCCTTCAGCAACTGCCATCCACGAAGTTCCGTTCCATTTAGCGATCCTGTTCAGAGGAACTGAACCGGAAGTAGTGAAGAATCCCCCTGCATACAATTCGCCGTTGTGTACGGCGACCGTTCTGACGAACGCACCAAAACCTTCACCTAAGGCTTGCCATGAGCTGCCATTCCATTTTGCAATATAATTAGCGCTGTTTCCTCCTGCCTGCTGAAAGCTGCCCGCAGCAATAATTTCGTTGTTAAAAACGGTAAGAGAGAATACAGAACCATTGGTTCCCGCACCTAAAGCAGACCACGAAGTGCCGTTCCATTTGGCAATATTGTTTGCAGATATCGTGCCTGCTGTTGTAAATGTTCCCCCGGCATACAATTCGCCGTTGAACACTACAAGCGTGTTAACATCTCCATTTAAACCTTGAGCCAATGGACTCCAGGCTGAACCATTCCATTTCGCTATTCTGGAAGCCGGCAATCCGCCTGCCTGAATGAATGTTCCAGCTGCGTATAGATTACCCTGGAAATCAACCATCGCCTTTATCGAACTATTGGTGCCCAATCCAAGCGGCAGCCAGCCATTTCCGTTTGAAAAAGCTGCAGCTGAGGCAAAGGTCAAAAATACCAGAATTGGAATTATTCTTTTCATCGGCTTAATTAGTTTTTGAGTAAGATAGCATATTTAGATTCTACTTGCAAAGATATTTTCGGAGCTTTGTTAGGAGTAATTTTCTTCTTTATTAATCATTAAAACATTGTTAATTTTAGAGATTGGGAAACATCTTCGGCAAATACACCGCAATAATTTCGGCAAGTAAATACGTGCTGCTGCTGAATATCGCTGATAAGATCTTCTCCTTCATTATTATGCTGCTTTTTGCGAGGATGCTTGAGCCTTCTGAATTCGGTGCAATAGTCACAATGTTTACCCTCTGTATAACATTAACTGCAATATTTGACCTGGGGCTTCCTATATATATGCAGCGGCAAATAACAATTGAACCGCATATTTCTACCGAAATATTTACTGTCGTATTTAACACCGGCCTGTTGGTTTTCGTTTTATACATGCTGGCCGGATCTGCTTATTTTTCAATATTCTACGGCGGTGTGCCGCTGGTTGTTTTCATCATTATATCATGTGCTATATATCTATCACAGCTTGTAAACCTATGCAACCGGGCACTTTCTGCAAAGGATGTATTCAAGGGACAATTCTTTGCATTTTTGCTGCCGCGTGTACTGGTACTTTTGGTTTTCCTTTTTTCATACTTTTACTTCAGCCTTGGCATTGAGATCCTGTTAATAACAATGTCAGCCGGATTCCTTATCAATCTGCTATTTGTTTTGTTTCAACTAAAAAAAACAGGGATCAGCTTAAGAATGAGCAACTTTTCTATGTCTTCTGTGCTTCCCCTTCTGCTTTCATCATTGCCGCTTGGGCTCGCAGTTGTTTTCAATTACCTTTATGATAAGATAGACATATTGATAATTTCGAAAATGCTTGATTTCAGCTCGGTAGCTTACTATAATATCGGGTATGGACTCTTTAAGGGTGCCGCAATTTCGTTCTCATTTATATTGGTACCGGCTTTCAGCAGAATCTCAGGCGCGGCAGCTGATAAACAGGCTGTTAAAACCTTTTTCAATGAGTACTTCAGGGTCATATTTGTGATATGTATCGCAGCAGCAATTGCTGCATATTTTCTGGCTGATACAATTATTCCGGTTTTGTACACTCAGCGGTTTACAGAAGCCGCTTCTATTCTTAAGATTTTAGCGCCAGCAATTATAGCAGCAGGTCTAAACAACCTGACAGGCACGACACTTAATGGGATGGGCTTCTTCAAGATCGTTATGTTCATCACCTTATACGCGCTTGTAATGAATGTAATTCTGAACATACTCTTCATTCCGCGATTCGGCATACAGGCTTCCGCGGTTATTTCCGTGATAACTGAATACTTCATATTTATTGTTGAATTGTATTATCTTCGTAAGATATTAAATACACCGTAAATTGGGCACCTCAAACTGGCAGAACATTTCGTATAATATCGGGCTTGTAAGAAAGCTTGATCCGGAAAGCATACTGGATATTGGCGTGGGTTTCGGGAGATGGGGAATTCTGTTCCGCGAATTCCTTGAGATTTGGGATGGAGCAAGGTATGACGGCAAATGGCAAAGAGTTATTGACGGCGTAGAGATTTACCCCGGATATATTAAGGATTACCACAGGTACTTTTACGATAAAATATTTACATGTGACGCATTGGAATATATAAAGAGCGCTCAAGCGGAATATGACCTGGTAAACTGCGGCGATGTAATAGAGCACATGGATAAAGAGCGCGGTGAAGAGTTTATCAAACTTGCGTTAAAGAAATGCAGATATGTATTGATAAATATTCCGATCGGTAAACACTGGCCGCAGGATGGCACTGATGAGAATCCCAACGAAGCACACCGGAGCGTGTGGTATAATAGTGATTTTACGAAGTTCAAACATCACAGGATTAAGACATTTAAAGATCTTGCCAAAAGAGAGTTCAGCGTTGTGCTTTTATCTGAAAACAAGATCAGATTTACAACGAAATACGGGAAGTATTTCGGGGTAAAGAATTTTCTGAAGCATACACTGGGATTACGCCAAACCATTGAAAGTATTGAAAAAAGGCCGAAAAAATAATATAGTATTTGCAGGACGGTTTATTGAGTCAGAAACATTATCCGGGCCGGAAAAATTCTCCAAGAGAATATTTGAAAACATCGGGGAATGGCTGCCGGCAGAAACAGTTACTTTTATACAATATTTTTTTGACGGCAGAATGTATAGCAGGAAACAAAAACTGTTCGGTTTTCAGCAAACTGAGTATAACGGTTCAAAAGTTTATACTGCTGGTCTATTCAGGACCTACATGCTGCTTAAGAAGTTAAAGCCCGCCATAATCCATATAACTGCTTTTGAACGCTTTTCGGTTATAGCCATATTGTACAGGCTGCTGAGCAGATCGAAAATTGTTTATACCTGCAATGGGATTGTAAGATACGAAAACTCCAAGCTGAAGAAAGTTTCCTTCCTGTATCGTATAAAGGATTCAATATGCGAACGAATGCTGTTCAGATTCAGCGATACTATAGTTTTCCCATCCAGCATAGCTTACGATCTATCAAAAGAATATTACAACAATGTTGATAAGAAGGGGGCGGTAATACCAAACGGTATTGACACCATTTTTGAACGCACATTATCAAAGCCCGCTAAGACCAATGAAACCGGCAATGCACTAAAAGCAGTATTCATTTATAAAAATGAGTTGAATGATTCAGGGCTGAGTTTCCTTAAGGAGTTTCTGGCAGCTTCAAGGGATATGTTAATTCTTTATATAATTACACCGGCTGCCCTCAAATTCAATGATGGCTTCACTGAGGTCAGGCTTATTAAGCCTATGAATACTTCCCGGCTTGCTGAGTTCTACCTTGATAAAGATATATTCTTCTCGCTAAATGAATATGATACCTTTTCAATTTCCACGATTGAAGCTATGGCTTCGGGAGTCATACCAATCGTCACAAACCAAACAGGTATGAGCAGTTTCATCAAAAATGGTGCCAATGGATTTACGGTTGAGTTTGGTGATACAAAGGCCCTAACCGCTATTATAAGTAAATTAGTTTTGATGGAGAGTAAGAAGCGTTTAGATTTTAAACAAAATGCAGCGGCAATCTTTAAAAAATGGAATTGGCATACCGCATCCGGCGCATACCTGCATGAATACAGACAACTGGCAGGAGATCTGAATGATTAACGTTTTGCTTCTCGTAAATGAGCTTAGGTACACTTGCGGGGTTACGAATCACATACTTCACCTCGCCGGCGGACTATCAACAAGCGGGGATGTGAAAATCTGGATAATAACCGGAGGCGGAAACGGTGTGAACCGTTTTGCCGGTATGGATGTGAACATAATTACTGATGAACGGTTCCTCCACAGCAACCGCTCATTTTCCGGGCATATATCAGCCATAAACTTCCTCGTAAAATTCATAAGAGAAAATGATATTCAAATTATTCATTCTCATTACCATTACGGCGCTGCAATTGCCAGGCGCGCTTCCAAGCTTGGGAAGAGAATTACCATACAGACCAACCACGGTATATTGCCTGAAATGGGAAGGCTGAAGCATTTTAACGCGGATAAGTATGTTGCGATAAACGAGCACATAATGGATCATATGCTCAAAAAAAAGATCGCCGTAGAAGAAGATATTTATTTTATCCGCTGCGGCATACCCGTAGAATTGGAACTGCCGCCTAAGAATGATCCGCATATCCGGGTTATAGCTGCATCACGGTTTGTTGAAGGGAAAGGAGTAGATACCTTCATAAAGGCAGCAGCTTTGGTCAAAAGCAGAAGTAATTTAGATGCTACATTCACACTTGCAGGAGAAGGGCTTCTTGAACAAGAGCTTAAAGCGCTAAACAACAAACTATATGCAGGAGTAAATTTTGTCGGCAGAATACTGGACATGTATAAACTGCTCAGGGAAGCTCATATACTTGTCTTTCCGGGTGTTTCAGATGGAGAGGGTTTTCCCGCGATAATTACAGAGGCCGGCGCAACAGGGTGTCTTCTTGTAACATCAAAGTTCAACGCTGCGGACGGCATTTTAAAAGATGGAAAAAACTGCAGAATGTTCGCGCCGGGAGATGAGAACAGGCTTTCCGAAATACTGACCGAGTGCATCACCAATTACCCAAAAATGAAACCCCTTTCACTTAACCTATACAATAAGATCAAAAATGAGTACGATCTTCTGAAGATGATAGATAAGCATATATTAATGTATAAAGAATGCCTGGCAGGATAGAAAAAATATCAGTGCTAATGCCTGTGTATAATGGCGGCAATTACGTACGGCAATCAATTAACAGCATCCTGAGACAAAGCTTTGCGGACCTGGAGCTGATAATAGTTGATGACGGCTCAACCGATGGCACGGATAAAATTATCAAAGAGTTCACTGATAACCGAATTCGTTATTTCAGAATAGAACATTCCGGAACTTCAGCCGCCTTGAATTTTGGCGTTACCAAATGCAGGCATGAATGGATCGCAAGGATCGATGCCGATGATATTAACACAAACGATAGACTTGAAAAACAAGCGGTATTTCTGCAGGAAAATCCTGATACCGATATTCTATCGTCATGGTCGGCTTACTTCAGAGAACCAACTAAAATAATATTTGTACTCCGCGAGCCTGCTGAGCATGAAGATATCGTTGAAGCGCTTTCACTCCACAACCCGGTAAATCAATCAGCAATGATATGCAGGAAGTCAATTCTGGAGGAGAACATGTTCAATGAATCATTTGCCAACAATGAAGATTTTGAGCTTATGTTCAGACTAAAGGACAAATGCAGGTTCCACATACTGCCGGAAGTGCTTGTATACACAAGGTGGCATAAGGATTCACGTACATTTGCCACAGATAACTCTAACATTTACGATATGCTTTACCTTGATGCATTCAGAAAGATGCAGGATTCCAAATCAAAGGGAGTACATTTTTTGTGGGCATCTAAGATAGCCTGGATAAACTACTTTTACGGCGACCGCAGGGATTCACGCAGTTATTTCAGAAATTCCTTTTCATTAAAAAATCTGGCTGCATACATTACTACATTTTTACCGAACAAATATTTCTTTAAGTTTACAGAATCAAGGCTAAGATACAGGCTAAGGAATATTTTTGAAAACACCGGTGCTTACAGCGCCGAATTAAAAAAACTTCTCGGTAAAAATTGACTGAATTTAGAAAATTCATTCTGTATTCGCTTTCCTTTTATGCTCTCTATTCCCTTGCGCTTTATTTGCTCGGGTTTTTCTCCATCGGGCTGTTATCAGATGACTACCTGAATTTCTACGATGCGCTTCATTCCACTTTTTTTCAGAAAATTACCGGCAGCCTTCCGTTCACAAACGCGTTTCACATAAGGCCAATCTATTATCTTTCTCTTGAGAAAAGCTTTAACATACATGACTGGTTTGGCTTCGCAGCAGACGATTTTGTTTGGTACAGGGCGCAGAACCTGCTGCTGCTGCTTTTTATAGCATTTGCCGCAGGAAGTACGGTTTTTTACAGGACAAAGAAAATTTCAGTTTCACTTGTAACATCAGCAGCAATCCTTCTTTTCCCGAATAATATTAATAACATTTGCTGGACTGCGGCAAGGGTTGACCTTTTATGCTGTTTATTTTACCTGGTTACAATTCTGCTGTTCATAATCTACCTCGACCGTAATAAGCCTGTGTACATGGTCATTGCCCTATTCACTTTTATGCTCGCACTGCTCACTAAAGAGCTCGCAATCACACTCCCGTTTACTGCCATGCTGATAGGATATTATAAGTTCGGCAAGGAAGGATTAAAAAAAGCATCACTTATGCTGATACTGCTTCTAGTACTTTTTGTGTCTTACTTCGTATTCAGGATATTGGTATTGGGGAATAATGTTACAGAGATTGCCACATTGTACCAGGCTAATCCGCTTGGGAACGCACCCGGGGTTCTGGCCCGGGCATTTATTTCTCTGACAATTCCAATGGACTATCTTTCCCTTAATTACCAATTGCGGAACGACAACAAGCCTATTTTGCTTTACCTGCTTGTATTGTACGGCGCGGGATTTTACCTGATTTGGTCGGCTGTAAGGACTGACATATACAGGCTTGTTGGCCAGGCAGCATTGTTGTTCATAGTATTGATAGCGCCGTATACAATTGTTGGCTACATAAGACCGCAGATGATCCTGCTGCCATTTGTGATTATGACTATCCACATAATGTACACTTATTCAACTCAAAGCAAGCTCAGTATAAGGCTGAATAAATATGTGCTTCGTGCCTGTTTTGCCGTTGCGTTGCTTTTTTGGGGATACTGGACCGGTATTGCGGTTACCGATTGGGCAACTTCATATAAGCTTGCAAGGATAAATGTTGATAACCTGATTAAGCTTGAAAAGCCTGCTGATAAAAAGCTGATACTTATCGGAAACCCCGGCAGGTATAAGCAAACATTCATGTTCGATAAGATGACAGGCGCGTATAATTTCTGGAAGTCACAGAACTTTGAGATAAAAGACACGATCAATGACATCATTCAAACTGCCGCAATTGAAGAAAGATCAATAGGAGCCAAACCTGAGATCAAAAGCCTGGGGCAGAATGTATTTGAAATTCGTACCACAGCCCCAAAACACTTCTTCTATATAGAAGGATACGACAATGAAAGGATAAGATCGGGGTTCAAGAACGAACAAATTTCCGTTGAGTTTACCGAATACAACAATATCGATAAACCAATAAGGATGATATTAAAGATACTTTCCCCTGATGTTGCATGTTACCTGGCAGGCAACCTGGATTTTGAAAGAATATACTGAAACAAAAATTGAAGCTTAATATACTCCATATTACACCCGATTTCAATTATGCATGCGGCAGGTCTTATTATGTATATCTGCTGCTGAAATACTTCCAGAAGAAACACCGGGTGCATTTAATTACTAACGGGGGTGATTCTTTTGACAGGCTTGAGGAACGCAGCATTTCATACAGCATACTCAAAGGACTAAAATCAAAGAACCCTATTAAGATTGCATCAAACATCAGCCAGATAAGAAAATATATCAGGGATAACGAAGTAAACATTGTCCATACTCATCACCGCCTGGCGGAGCTGCTTGGAGTGCAGGCCGCCGGTTACAGCGGAAAACGGCCGCAAACTATATTTACTTCATTAAGCATAGTAAAAAGAAGATACAATATTGAGTTTAAGTCGTCGCATATTATAGCAGTCAGCAATTCGATCAAGAACATGTTGACAGGCAAGTTTAGTATAAGCGAGAACAGAATAAGCGTGATCCCTAACTTTACGGATACAAATGAGATCAACGAGCTTGAACTGGTTCTTCCTTATACCCGAGACCATGACAGATTCTTCAACATACTTGCTGTCGGGAGGTTTCATCACGAAAAGAACTTTGAAACACTGCTCAAGGCAATTGCAATACTTAAAGAAAGCAAGTTCAAGCTGATCCTAGTGGGTGAAGGCAGCAGGGATATGAATTACAAAAAATACATAGCGCTTCATAACCTGAATGTAGAAATAATTGTGCCCCAGAAAAATCTTCTGCAGTATTTCTTACTGGCTGATATATGCGTGCTGCCTTCAGAGCGCGACCCATTTCCTAATTTCATGCTGCAGGCAGGTCTTCATAAGCGCGCATTCATCGGGGCAAATGTTGATGGTATTAGCGAGCTCATCAGTGACGGAATAAACGGCCTGCTGTTTGATGCAGGCAATTCCGCAGAGCTGGCATATAAGATCAGGCTTATGTACATGGACGCCGAATTAAGGGAAAAATGCGCATCTAATCTTCATAAAGATGTACTGAACAACTATACCCAGGAGTTTCTTGTACCAAAGATCGAATCCCTTTACAGACACCAGCTTCAAACAGAGCACACCAAAAAATGAGCAAATCGAGGCTTTATTTCCGGAGCGGGATAGGTGTAGATCCCGTAAATTACGACAGCCTTATAAACACAATAGACACCGCGGTTTCCGGAAAGAGAAAGCTTACGATTACTTATCTAAATGCTTCGTGTTTCAATATACTGTTCTTAGATGAGGACACGAAAAAACTGGCAGAGAATTTTGATATTATCCATCCTGACGGAGCAGGTATATTTTGGGCAGCGAAATTGATATTTGGAAGAAATGCAATAGCACACAGATTTACCGGATCAGATTTTTATCCGCAGCTTTGGAAGAGCCTCATCCAAAACCAAAGAGCAATTTTTTTCTTTGGCCATGATGACAACACACTTGGCAGGATAAGGAAAAACATTCCGGACCTGAAAATTGCCGGAACACAACCGGGCTATCACTATGAAGATAACGATGTTGTCGAAAAGATCAATGCAAGCGGGGCAGATGTCCTGGCGGCCGGGTTGGGATATCCGTTACAGGAAAAATGGGTAATGAAAAACCTCCCAAAACTCAATTGCAGTGTGATAATCTGTATGGGAGAAGGAATAAGAGTATTTGCAGGAAGCAAAAAACGCGGTCCGCGGTTTATGCAGGAACTTGGTCTGGAGTGGCTGGCTAGACTGGCGTTAAATCCATTCAAATACTTCAAACGCTATGTATTAGGCATTCCTCTATTTTTATATAGAATTATTATCATAAAAATTCGTAATTTGGCATGATGACTGCCTTAAAAAAGAGCATTCCGGTACTTTTTTTGTTTCTGATATGCGGCGTAAATTTTGCGCAGAATTTCAGCTGGATAACTCCAAACAAAACGTATTTAAAGCTATATGCTGCCGAAGATGGATTTTACAGGATCTCTCATGGTGATTTTGTGCAGGCAGGTGTGAATCCATCAAATATTGATCCGCGAACCGTAAAAGTACTTTTCAAAGGCAATGAGATACCTATCTACTTTGATGGCGAACAGGATGGTTCTTTCGATCCGCAGGATTACCTGGATTTCTACGGGACCCGCAATTACGGAGGGTTAACAACTACTTACCAGGCAAGCTTCGGGCCAACAATTCAGGATTACATTACAAATGAATATTTCAATCTTTATTCAGATACCTCGGCTTACTGGATCGGCTGGGACGGACCAAACGGTTTACGGTTCACCAATTCCAGCTACACCGTAACAAATCAGTACGGAAACCTCTATTCTCTTGATAGAATACATATAGAGCGTGATTCTGTTTACTCGCTTGGCTTGACCACCAACCCAAACGGTGATTTCAGATATTTCAATACTGAAAAGATTTCAGGGGAAGGCTGGTATTGGCGTAATATGTTCGCACCTGCGGGCTACAATACCATAGGCGGAAACTTCACAGTTCCCCTTCTAAGCGAAGTGCCGGCTAACTGTACATTAAGGATATTTGCATTTCCGAACTCAAGGGACTCTTCCTTCAATGAGCACAAACTCAGGCTCAGAATAAACTCGACTGATATTGTTACTCTTGCAAGAGATGATTATAACAGGTTTGATACCACGCTGAATTTTTCAAGCACGCTGCTTTCTGCATCATCAACAAACACTGTAACCGCGATTTATGAACCAACATTCCAGAACCTCTCTGCAACACCAAGCCTGTATTTCGATCTTTTCGAGATATTTTATCCAAAGGAATTCCGGTTTCAGCAAAATGAATGCAGGATATCTTTAACGGGCAGCGATACATCTTCAGCATTCTTCAAAGTGATCGGTTACAACAGCGCTAATCCCCTGACTATTTATGATGTATCAAACAGCGTCAAGATAACGAACATCAGCTCCGATAGCGATACATTGTTCTTCACCGGCAAACAGAACGGCGACTTCATCATTACAAACAAGCAAATTACCCGGAAGCCTTTCAGGATCTCATCGAGGCAGGTGCCGGATCTGGTATCCGGTACAAATGGCGCTGATTATGTTGTGATATACAACAAAGCGTTTGAGTCACAGGCAGAACAATTGAGAGCGCACAGGCAGACGCATGATAATTTCAGATCGGTAAAGGCCGATGTGGAGAGCATAACAGATATTTTCAATTACGGGATTGAAAGTCCGGCTGCAATACGGCAATTCGTGAACCATGTATATTCAAACTGGGCACAGCCAAGAGTGGGCTACATAACTTTAATGGGCCGCGGCTCACTTGATCCGAAAAACAATAAGCTCAATTCCGCCTATTACAGGAATTTTGTTCCGGTTTACGGTAATCCGCCAAGCGACGGTTACTTTACAAACTTTAATTTCAACGGCTTCACTTATTTCCACCAGGTTGCTATTGGCAGAATGCCGGTTTATACTCCGCAGGAAGCGCAGGATGTAGTTGATAAGATAGTTTTGTATGACAGCGAACAGCCTCAAAGCTGGTGGAAGAATTTCATCATGATAACCGGCGGTCCTAACAGGAACGAGCAAATTCAATACCAGACACAATCAAATCAGTTTGTTAATCAGTATTTGTCGCCTCCGCCTGTATCGGGAGTGATCAGTAAGGTTTACAGGAATGATTCGGCAGGGTTTATTACTTTCAATTACAAGGATTCTATACGCAATGAGATAAACAGGGGCGGGCTGATAGTTAATTTTATTGGCCATGCTGCCAGCCAGGATTGGGAACTTGGGCTTGAAGACCCTGCAACGCTATCGAACGGCATCAGGCTGCCGCTTGTTCTGAGCATGACGTGTTATACAGGGAAAAATTCAGAGCCTAATTTAAGAGGATTCGGTGAAAAGTTCCTTTATACCCCGAACCGCGGCGCCCTGGGATTTTTAGGAAGTACCGGATGGAGCTTTTCTGGCGCCGGAAACCAGCTTAATGATTATGTATTCAGGGGGCTAGCGCTCGATACATTAAGAAGACTCGGAGACTTATTGAAGTTTGCAAACAACAGTATGGTCCCTGATTCAGGT
Organism: Ignavibacteria bacterium; assembly: GCA_041917655.1. Taxonomy (GTDB): domain Bacteria; phylum Bacteroidota; class Ignavibacteria; order Tepidaquicellales; family OLB5; genus OLB5. Next base: position 27,743 of record JAYRXC010000033.1, read on the forward strand.
AATTTCCAGGTAAGGAACATGATAAACTGTTACGACCTTCTTGGTGACCCTGCCTCAAAGCTGCTGCTGCCGGAAGGGCCTGAGTTCGTTATAGGACAAACAGATTACCGCATCACAGACCAGTATCCTTTAGTAGGAGAAGAAGTGACATGGACTATTTTCCCAAAAAATTACGGACTATATGTTAAAGATTGCGTTATAAGATTTGAAATACTTAAGAACGGACTTCCTTTCAGGTTCAAAGACACTTTGATTACGAATTTTGCATTTCTTGATACCGCGTCATACACTTTCAGTATAGATACTATAGGCAATTATTCACTTAAAGCCACGCTTGATTACAGCGATAATTATCCGAATGAAGATCCGGCCAACAATGTCATCACGATTCCGCTGCCATTAAGGAACATCTCTTATACCCCGCTAAAGCCGATCGATAACTCTGTAATAGTTACAGATTCCGTTGAGTTCGTTGGCCTGAATCCGCAGGTTGATCTTCGCAGGAATAATGTGAAAGTAATATTGCAGGCAGATACCAACAGGAGTTTTACAAATCCCCTGCTGAATTTCTCCAGCGCCTCCGTGAACGGGGTTGCGACAAGAGTAATGTATAAGATTCCCCAGCCTGATACAAATATTGTTTATTACTGGAGAACTAATGCCGTTATAAACGGCGATAGCGCGGGTTGGTCTGAAACAAGAAGATTTTTATACAACCCGGGAGTAAACTATATGCCCGGAAACAGGAATAACAGCAATTCAAGGCTTGCTGCAGGTGACTCGGTAGTAACCATATATTCCAGGTATCCCGGTCAATATAACGCAAACAGTATAAACGGATTATCATATACCGGTACAGGATACAAACTGCTTAATTCACCGGGTCAATTGCAGGTAAAATCATACGGCAACAACGGTTCAGAAGCGTCATATTTCATTCTGCCGGGTTACCAGTTCTTTATTGATGGAGGAAGTTACCCCGGATTAAATCTCATCAAAGCAAGAAAGCTGACAGGCAAGCTGGTTGAGTTCAGGAATTTTGCAATGACAACACCGCAGTCTTCTGACAGCGTACTTGCATTCCTGAATACGTTTGATACTACACATTATTTGATGACAGCTATTTCATCATACGCTAATCCATCAGACAGCCTGCATTCAGATTGCAAGCTTAAGTTCAAACAGTTCGGCAGTACAATGGTTGATTCTGTTACCACTTTCGGCGCATTTTTTACATGGGCATTCATAGGCGCGCTTAACTCGCCTCCCATACCCGGTGCGGAGGAATTCAATGTTCCCGGTCCATCGTGTCCAAACGGTTACTGCCCTTCATTGGCAACTGTTATTTCTACTTTCCTTTCTACAAAGGGTTCGTTGAGTTACAGCATTGGCCCTGCGCACAGGTGGAAGTTCTTTGAGTGGAACAGGCTGCTTCCTGCGGGCTCGAGCGTTAGTTTTGATGTAAGCGGAGTTAACACGTTTGGAAATACAATTCCGCTTTACACTGAGCTCAACACCAACAACATGACCTTGATAGATACTGTGAACAGCTACCTTTTCCCCGAGCTTCAGCTTACTGCTAATGTTAAAATAGATACACTTGCCGGGCTGGAGTCTCCGGAATTCAGATCATTGTACTTTAAATATACTCCGCCCGCTGAGATTATTCCTGACAATTATTCATTCGTAAAGAGCGATTCAATAGTCAATGAAGGTGCAGAAGTTACGATATCCGTGAAAAACTATAATATCGGATTTGTACCTGCAGGTACAATTGTATATAAATGGACAGCCAATGCATATAACGGCCTTGCCGTTTTGAAGACCGATACGGTCTATGTGCCGCTGCAGCCTGATAGCAGTTTCACTTCATCGGTTACATTTAATACTAACGGATTGAAGGACCCCGAGACAACTATAGATACTCTGGATATTAATTTCGAGGTCGGTATGCTTAACCAGCAGAACGATTATTACCCGTTCAACAACTTCGCGTTCACAAGTGTTGTTATAGTTGGCGATTCAACCGGCCCTTCAATTGTGGTAACTTATGATGGTGAAAAAATACTTGATGGCGATATAATAAAAGCAAAACCGGATATACTTTTTAAGTTTTTTGATGACAGCAAGCTTTCTTATTCGATAGAAGATACTACGAATATTTTCATTAGGCAGGATGGTAAAAGGGTTTACTACAATTTTGCAGGGCAGCCTAATCCCGCTGTAACTTTCAATGCAGTAAATGAAGGCAATCTCAAAGTGACAGTATCTTACAAACCTGATCTTGGAGACGGCGCGCACCTGTTCCAGTATTACGGTGCTGATAAGGACGGGAATAAGGATACAGTTGTGAACAATGCCTATGTGAGCCATGATTTCGCGGTACGCAACCTGTTCAACTATCCAAACCCGATGACCAGTGATACATATTTTACATTTGACCTGTTCGCGGCCGATTCGCCGGAGAAATGCTCTATCAAGATCTTCACTGTTGCGGGAAGACTAATTAAAGACATTAATTCACCGGCAAGAGTTGGTTTCAACCGCATTTATTGGGACGGTAAAGATAATGATGGTGAAACAATGGCTAATGGTATTTATCTTTACAAGCTTATACTTGAAGGCGGCGGAAAGACCGAAACTTCTATTCAGAAACTAGCAATTTTAAGATAAAAAATTGACGGGAAGAATTCTACAGATCATTGCGGCGCTGGCTGTAATGGCTTCGGCCGCATTTTCACAATGGGTTGTTCAAACTTCAGGCACTACCACAGACCTTAACAACATCTTATTCATAGATGCCAATACAGGTACTGCAGTCGGACTTAGCGGAACAGTCAGGAAAACTACTAACGGCGGTGCAAGCTGGTTTTCTCAAACAGCACCTGCTGAACACCTGTTCAGCATATTTTACCTTAACTCAACAACAGGCTACATCTGCGGCAATTATACTATTATTCGTACTACAAACGAAGGCAATACCTGGGTATCACTTCCCAACCCGGGCGGATTATACCGGAGCATTTATTTCACTGATGCGCAAACAGGCTTCTGCTGCGGAAATGCTGGCGAAATTCTCAGAACTACTAATTCAGGAGATAACTGGTCACCACTTACCGGGGGAACATCGGAATTTCTTTACAATGTAAAATTCCTGAACACGAGCACCGGAATTATTGTTGGAAGCAACGGTACAATAATTAAAACCACAAACGCGGGTGATAACTGGACTTCATACAGTACCGGTCTTACCGACCTTTTTTCGGGGCTGGCAATAATTGACGCGAATACACTTTTTGTTTCAGGTGAAAACGGAAAGATTGTTAAGTCAACCAATGGAGGGGTTAACTGGATTCTGCAAAACTCCGGCACTACAAACAGGATCACCAATCTGAGCTTTGTTAATGCTTCAACAGGGACGGGCTCTGCGCATGGAAACACAATTATCAGAACAACAAACGGCGGAGCAAGCTGGGTAACACAGGCAAGCGGGCTAACCGGCCAATTGTTTAACGGCGTTTCATTCGTAAACGCACAAACAGGCTGGATTGCCGGTTCTAACGGAAATATCCTTTATACTACTCGGGGTGGATTCCCAATACCTTCAGCTCCTAACCTGCTGCTTCCGGTTAATGGAGCAGTAAATGTGAGTGTAACCGCAGTGCTGGACTGGGATTCCGTAACCACAGCAAAGACATACCAGGTACAGATTGATGACGATACCTTGTATGCTTCACCGTTATTGGATTCATCGCAGGTTGAGTTCAGCACATTGACTGTGCCTGCAGGCACATTGGCAAATAATCAGCCGTATTTTTGGCGCGTTAGAAGCGAAAACGCCGGTGGCGTTGGGCCGTGGTCGGTGAATTTCAGGTTCAGAACAATTGTTTCACTGCCGCTAGCACCGGGTTTGTTACTGCCGGTAAACGGGGCTTCCAATGTACCGCTGACGCCTTCGTTTGATTGGGACAGCACATCTCCCGCAGATTTTTACAGATTTCAGGCCTCGCTGGATACATCATTTTCAAATCCACAGGTTGACATTACAGGAATTACAGAGTCATTCCTGAACTTAACTAGTCCTCAGCTGCAGAATAATTTCAGGTATTACTGGCGCGTCAGCGCGACAAATCCCGCTGGCACAGGTCCATGGTCAGCAAAGTTCAATTTCACTACCGTTATTGGAATGCCTGCTGCGCCAACGCTGCTTACGCCTGTGAACAATGCCGGGAATGTCAGCATCACTCCCCTCCTAACATGGGTTGAAGATATATCTTCAACAGCTTACCAGATGCAGCTATCAGCAGATTCAACATTCGCCACAACACTGATTGATGCGGGCAGCTTCAACACACCGCAATACCAGGTTGGTGCCGGCGTACTGGCAAATTATGTGAAGTATTTCTGGCGCGTCCGGACGACTAATCTGGTTGGTACGGGTCCTTGGAGCGAGCCATCCAGATTTACAACTATTATTGCAGTCCCTCTTGCGCCGCAGCTTGTGGATCCGCCAAATAATGCAATTGATGTTTCAACTACCCCAACATTGAACTGGGACAGCGTTCAGTTTGCAGCATCGTTCAGGCTCCAGCTTGCAACAGATTCGAACTTCACATCACCGCTAATAAATGCAAGCGGACTTACTTTCTCTCAGCTCAATGTAGCCGGCGGACTGCTTCAGAACAATACTACATATTTTTGGCGCGTAAATGCAACGAACTTTGTTGGAACGGGCCCATATTCACAAATTTGGAAATTCCGCACAATTACATCGCCCCCCGTGGCAGCGCCATCATTGATTTCGCCGCCCAACGGAGCGACAAATCAGATATTAACGCCGACACTTGACTGGAACGATGTTTTCGGCTCAAACGGATATAAAGTGCTTGTATCCGTTGATTCATTCTTTAATACTACATTAATTGATACTACTTTAACTCCATCACAATATACTGTTCCTGCGGGCAGGCTGAATGGCAGCTCGCGCTATTACTGGAAAGTGCGCGGATTCAACGTTGGCGGCTTCGGGCCGTGGAGCGTTACATGGAGGTTTAACACTCAGGTAATCGGCATTACGCAGATAGGCAGCAGCATTCCAGATAAATTCATGCTGTACGATAACTTCCCGAATCCGTTCAATCCGGTTACCAGGATCAAATTCGATATCCCAGCCGGGATTAATTCGGGGAGTATGATTAAGCTGGTTGTATATGACATTACCGGCCGTGAAACGGCAATACTTGTTAATGAATCGCTGTCCCCGGGCAGGTACGAAGCCTCATGGAACGCATCGGAATTCTCAAGCGGTATTTATATATACAGGCTTGAAGCCGGAGACTTTGTTTCGATAAAGAAGATGGTTTTGGTTAAGTAATCACGTGAAATGTGAAACGTGAAACGTAGAATGTGAAATGTGAAACGTCAAACGCTAAAGATCAATAAGCGAAAGTCAGGAGTGAGATGTATGAAAATAACAGCAAATGAGATTAAGAATACATAGAGAAATAATTTGTTAAAGAGATTATTCGATAATACACGAAGCACTTCCCTTGCAAATAGATTCCGCAGAAAAAGACTGAAGCTGTTTTTGGAACTGGCAGATAAATATGAAAAACCCGTCAGAGTGCTTGATGTTGGCGGCACAGTGAATTACTGGAAACAAATGGGTCTGCTTGGCAATCCGGATTTCGAACTGACAATAACAAATATTGAAGATCAGCCTGCAGAAACACACCCGCAATACAGATATGAAAAGGCCGATGCCTCAAATCTGAATATGTTTGCCGATAAAAGCTTTGATATTGTGTTCTCAAACTCGATGATAGAGCATATTCCGGACGCCGCGAAGAGGCAGCAAGCTGCCGGGGAAATAGCCAGGATCGGAAAGTCATACCTGGTGCAGACCCCGGCTTATTGGATTCCCATAGAACCGCACTTTTTGTTCCCTTATTTCCAGCTCCTCCCCCGTTTTATCAAGCTAACACTTGTAAGGAACTTCAATATGGGCTGGTTTGATAAGCGCAAAAGCAATGAAGAAGCTATAGTGCTCATTGATTCAATCCGCCTGCTTAAGAAAAAAGAATTTGCCACTTTGTTCCCAAAATCAATAATTCTAACCGAAAGAGCACTGGGTCTGCCTAAATCTTATCTCGCTATATTACAATAAGTTACAATAAATTCTCGTTCTCTAACCCTGAATTTACTACCTCAATCTCCTACCGAATTCATGTTAAAAAGCGGCTACAGTGAAAACATTAAAAAATCGGCTTTGGCGGTAATTTCAGAACTCATGTTGTACCATATTGAACTCGGGTGAGCTAAACAGCTATTTTTGTATGTAACAAAAAATTAGTAGGGAAAAATAGCAGACAGATTATTTAATAATTAATCTATCTATTAAGAACTACTAATGAACAAAAAATCCACATTACAGCTTTTTACTCTCTTAACACTTCTTTCATTATCATTCAGCGCTTTTGTTAATGCTCAGAGCAATCCAACACCTCAGCAGGTGCCGTATTGGACTGACTTTTCATCATTAAGCCATAATTCAACTACCTTCCCGGCCGGATGGCAGGGCTGGAAAGTTGCAACAGCTACCAATACTCTGTTTAATCTGAATGCCCCCACCGGCAGCGTAAGCATGACTTCAAAAGGTTATGCATCCAGCTCTGTAAAAGGAATTTACAACTATAATGGCAAGATCGGTTTTCTTAATGCATCAGACGGCGATAATGCGCTGGTGCTGGCTCTTAAAACCACAGGTAACACAAACGTGGTTGTAGAGTATGCAATTTCAACAATCAGGAATCCATACAATGGTTCAACCAATACAAGGATAAACGGTGTTGAGCTTCAGTACAGGGTCGGAACATCAGGCATATTCAAATCAGTGAATTCTGTAGTATATTATAATAATACAACAGCTCAAACCTCTTCAACAACTTCAGAGCAGAAACGCGAAGTTTACGCTGTAGAGCTTCCGTCAGAATGCGATAACCAGGGCGTTGTACAGATCCGCTGGATCTCGAGGAACATTGCCGGCACAGGCGAGTATCCAAGCTTTGCAATAGATAACGTTGACATAATGCCTTACGGCAAAGCAGCCTATTATTATTACGACGGCAGCGGTTCACTCAACAGCACAACTAACTGGGGTGTTAACCCGGACGGTTCAGGCGCTGAGCCTTCAAACTTCACAGATGGCTACAGCTACTTTGTAATAAAGAACCCGGCAACAGTTACACTCGACCAGCTGTGGATAGTAAGCGGCGATAACTCAAAAGTAATTATTGGTGACGGGACTAACACAACGATCTTTAAAACCATAAACAGCGGAACGCTTACAGGCAACCTTGATGTAAGAAACGGCTCAAAGATCACAATAGCGCAAACAACAAGCAACATGCCGGTTTTCGGGAACATGTACCCGGGTTCATCGCTTGAATTCCTGTTCACAGCATCATTACCATACATCCCTGCTCATACAACTTTTGAGAACCTTCTCTTAAACTCATCGGCAAATCATACTTACAGGTTCACAATAGGAAGCGCGAACATTCTGATCAAGAAAAATTTCCAGCTTTCAAATACCCTGCTTGAAAACGACGGTTCATCAGCATTCGAATTCCAGGTAGGCGGCAACTTCACTTTGGGTACCGGGGCAGTGCTTTCAGGCGCATTTTCTAACTTCGCTGATCTTAATTTGATCGGTTCACAAATACAGACTGTTACACTGAACGGCAATGCATTAAACATCAACAGCATGACCGTTAACTCCGCAGGAGTTGTGCTTTCAACAACCGGCGGCTCATCAAACATAAATATTTCTTCAGGTACCGCAAACGTTCTGAAGATGACAGCGGGTAATATAGAGCTTGGTTCAAACAGGATCACACTTGGTACATCAGAAACCAATGCCGGAACACTCAGTTATACATCAGGCTATATGACAGGTACGGGCTCTTTCGAGAGGTGGTTCCCTAAATCAGGCCTCCCAACCTCATCAACAATGGCTTTCCCAATGGGTAACAGCACGAACAGCCGGGCAGTGTTTATCTCATTCAGCAATTCAGGCATCACAAAAGGCGGAAAGCTTTCAGTAAGCCACAGCAACGCTTCCGGCTCAACATCAATTACACCTTTTACAGATGGCGCTGTAACCATCAACAAGCGCAGCAACATGTCATGGAGCGTTATGCAATCAGACGGCTGGGACCTTGGCGGAAAAACAATTACAATGAAGCTCCGTTCAGACGGACTTGAAGGCGTAAGCGATGTAAGCGGCCTGACTATTATCAAAGGAAATGTTAAAGCAGGCGGTTCATTCATAAGCGGAACAGGCACAACAGCACAGCCTGAGGTTTCAAGATCAGGTATGAGCATTACAGATATCGGCGGAAACGGCACGTCTAACCTGTTTTACATCGGCGCGTCTAACTCAAATCCCCTGCCGGTTATGATTGGCGAGTTTTCTGCAGTTGCTTCAAAAAGAGATGTAAAGCTGAGATGGACAACACTTGCCGAGGTAAACAACAGCGGCTTTGAGATTGAAAGATGCAGCAAGAATTCAGACGGCAATTTCAGCGCATGGGAAAAGATCGGATTTGTAAAAGGCGCAGGTACAACCTCAGCTGAAAATGTTTATTCATACGAAGATAAAAAGCTTAATGACGGTACTTACCGTTTCAGAATAAAACAGGTTGATTTCAACGGCAACTTTGAGTATTTCACGCCTTCAAATAACCAGGATGTTGTGATCGGAAAACCCGTAAACTTTGAAATGAGCCAGAACTATCCAAATCCTTCAAACCCGGTTTCAAAGATAGATTACCAGCTGCCTTTTGACGCAAAGGTATCGATCAGGGTTTATGACCTAACCGGCCAGGAAGTATCAGTGCTGGTAAACGGAAATATTTCAGCCGGCTTCCATACAACTGAGTTTAAAGGTGCAGATCTTGCTTCGGGTGTTTATATCTACAGGATAGACGCAGTAAGCACAACCGGTGAAAAGTTTGCAAAAACCATGAAGATGGTACTTGTAAAGTAAGATAAGAAATGTGGATTTCTTCTTTGGGGCGGCGCGAAACAAGCGCCGCTTTTTTTATTGATAAATTAGGAAAGACGTTGAGAGAGGATTTTTTTAACTCTATATATGCCGTAAATATCAAATTCGCATTGACCTGGATTGCCAAATACCGTGAATCGGGAGCAAGCGTGTTTTGAATCTAACTGAAATTACGACATTTAAGAGCCACCCGGCAAATTTTATATATCATATAATAAAGCAATTAAATTAGTTGATTTAAACCAATAAATGATGTCAATGCAATTCATATAACCCCTCGGGGGTATTTTTGCAAAACACGCAATAAACCCTTGAAAATTAAACTCTTGTTACTAAATTAGTAGTTGGGGTAACATCAAATTAACGAAATATTAATCTTCATATAAAGTTTAGACCGGGTGGGCTATGCCCGGTTTTTAGTGATTTTATAATTTAAACTAATATTCATATGAAAAAGCTATTCTCTCTTCTTGCGGTCATGGCTTTGATCGCAATATCCTCTCACAGTTTGAATTCTCAAACTTATTTAACACAAGATTTTGAATCTGCTTTTGTTGGTACACCACCGGCACCAACTGGTTGGTCACAATCTGTTTTGTATGCCGTAAATGTAGCCGCAGGTGTAACACCATCAGGAACAGATGGAAGTAAGACATGGACAGGAAATACTTGGAACGGATCGGCATGGACTCAAACCAGCTCTGGTTCTGCACCTACAGGAGCAGCCTCCGGCACTGGAGTACTATATATGAATGACTACAATTGGGGTTCAACAAGTACACCTATACAACAAGCAAGAATGGAATCTTCTAGTTTTGATTTGACTTCTTCCACCAGTCCTTACGTGAGATTCTACTGGTTTGCAAATCAAGGGGTTGGACTTACTCTTAACATGAGGGTAATGGTTTCGAGCAATGGTGGGGCTACCTGGTATGTTTTAACACCTGTAGTAAATGGTTTTACTGTAACTAACTTAACCTGGAACAGAATCAGCATTCTTATACCAGCTGCTTACAGAACTGCCAATTGTAAAATAGCAATAGAAATGACAAATCGATATGGCACAAACAGTGCTTATCTCGACTTGTTAACAGTTGAAGAATACACACCTACTACAATTACATCAGCGGCATCAGGCGACTGGAATGCTGGTGCTACCTGGGTTGGCGGCGTAGTACCTACTGCCGACAATAATGTTGTAATTGCAGGCACGCATACAGTAACCGTTACAAACGCAGCATCAACTACAGGTATAATTGGCCGTTGTCAAAATCTTACAATTAACTCTGGTGGTATACTTGCCCACGGTTTAGGGACGGCCAATCTGCTGCATGTTTTTGGTAATGTATCGGTAAGCGGAACATTAAATGCTTTTAACGGCACATCCGGCAGAACACTGTACGTTGGCGGAAATTTTACAATCAATACTGGCGGAACAGCCACTTTCAATACGTCAACTACTCAGCAAGGTTCATCAGGGGCTCTTGCTCTATCAACTGGTGCTTCCACACTTGTTTGGCTGGGTAACCAGGCAGCAACATTTACCAACAGCGGAACATTAACAGGAGGAAGGATTAATAACGTATATCACATGAATCAAGGTGGTGTAACTTATAATAGCCCGGTTGGCGTGCCATTCACTGTCGGTCTGTTTCTTGGTGCGGTAAATCCTAACGGTAATCTCACACTCGGCAATGCAGCTGCAGCAGCAACAGCGCAGATAATTGTACTTGCAAACGGCTCTTTTACAAGTAATCCGATCTGGAATAATACCAATATATCTAACCGTTCAAATCATTACTATTCACCAAACTGGGTTCCCTTAACTCAAACAACTTTGTCGACGGGTAATGAGATTGAAGTTATCTCGGCAATTCGAACTGTTAGCGGAAACTTCACAATGAACACTCACAACAATTTACAGCTTACATACCCGCTTACTCTTGGAATTACAGGTACATCTGGCTCATGGACATTAACAAGAGGAATTGTTGTTACAGATATAACAAATCAGTTAACGACGACAAGTTTTATTTCCGGAACAGCTGGTACAGCACCAAGTACCGTGACTCCTCCTTCAACTCACGGTTCATACGTTGTTGGTTATTTGAGAAGAACTTTTGCGGCCAGCGGGACTACAGCACGAGTTTTTCCTTTGGGTGTAGGAACTTCATTTAACGGCACTACGCCAAACAGTAATGTTGCAAAATCAATTACAATCAACCCAGGCACAGCTGCAAGCCAGTCACCGACGGTTTCAATAGAAGGTGTTCCAAGCGGAACATTAAATTCGCCGTTAACCACATTGTTTGGTGTTCGTTCATTCAGGATAAACCTGAATGGAGGAGCTGACTTTCCTGCAACAGCCACTATTATTTTGCCCGGGATGAATTACACTTTTGGCAACAGTGATAATATGCTCGGCACACAGGACCAGTTAAGAATTGCTCAATCAACAGCTATAACAGGAGCATGGACAGAACGTTCACTCACATCAGGTACAGGTGCGTTTGTAAACAACACACTATATACCAGAACGTCCAGCGCAACAATTGCGCCTCTTGCTACATACGGTGAATATTTCACTCTGGCAACAACTGCGCCTGTGATGACATATACTTCAAGCACATCCACACAAACTGTTACTGCAGATGTTGGGACAGGAGCTGTTAACGCCCAGGTAATCGGGCTTGAGGTTGTGATGAACGGTTCATTAAGCCCAATCTCGCTTACAAGTTTTGATCTTTCCACTGACGGAAGTACCGATCCCCCGGGAGATATTACTAACGCGAAGCTTTGGTACACAGGTACAAGCCCAACATTTGCCACAACAACGCAGTTTGGTTCAACTTATAACGGCCCGAACGGCCCATTCACCATAACGGGCACTCAGACATTAAGTAACGGCACCAACTACTTCTGGCTTACTTACGACGTACAGGGCTCAGCAACGCCCGGCAATACAATTGATGCCGAGTTTTTGAGCGTAACAGGAGGCGGTTCGATGGGCGTACAAACTCCTTTGGTATCTGATCCCGGATCTGGCCGACTGATCGCAGGTCCGCTAAGCGGAACATATACAATAGGCTTAACTGCAATGCGTGAGCTCCTTGGCAAAGACTTGAAGTATGAGCCAAGAACCAGAAAAGTAAAAGTTATGGTTCCGGATGAAAGTATTGTAGAAAAAACACCCATAGAGGAAAAATCTATAAAACAACCGAACAATACAAATACAACTCCAACTTCTCAGCTAATGAAACATAAGCTTAACATGCCTATGAAAGAAGTTGAGATAGATGAGACATACTATGAATTGACTGAGAATGGCAGCAAATATACAGGTCCATTATACGCCAGCTACAAAAATGCTGCAAGAAACAGGAATAATTCGGGAAATACAACAGACCTGATAGGCAACTACACTACAATTACAGCTGCGCTAAGCGATCTTAACAATTTGGGCGTAAGCGGCCCGGTCACTTTCCTGCTTATTGATAACGGTACTTATCCAGGGGAAACTTACCCGCTGCAATTCAACAATGGCATAAGCGGCGTGAGCGCCACAAACACTGTAACCCTGAAACCACAAACCGCTATTGTGACAACAATACCGGGAAACGTAAATGCAAATGCAACATTAAGGATACTCAGCAGTTATGTTACAGTTGAAGGATCTAATTCAGGAGGTACAGATAGGAGCTTAACAATTCAGAATAACAGTACAACAACACCATCAGCAGTATTGGTTGGTTCAACAGGAACAACACCAATTACAAATGTAGTGGTCAAAAACTGTAACATTACAAACGGTGCAAATACTAGTAGCGCGGTTGTTATCAGTGATGCCTCAACCATAGGTAACGCTGGGTATTTCAACACAATTACAGTTCAAAATAATAGCATTGAAAAGGCATATATAGGTATTTACGCAAACGGTGGTACGGCTGCTGCAAATGGTCTGAATCTTGTTGTAGCAAATAATTCTCTCACTTCAAGCGGTGCTAATTCAATCAGATTAGTTGGTTTATATGCTCAATACACTGACGGTGCAACATTTTCGAATAACACCATTAGTAATATTGCTAACACCACAGACGTTAATTTTCTTGGGGGTATTTGGTTAGCGAGTGGGTGCAGAAATTTCACGATATCCGGAAATAATATCAATACAATCAGTTCAACAGCAAGTACTTCTTCATACGTAAACTTTGGAATATTTCTTTCGACCGGAGTCTCAAACGGTAACTATGATATTAATGGAAATACTATTTCAAATATCACTACAAGCAACAGTGCAACAACTACGGGAATTGTTGCTACAGGCGCAGTCAGCGGAATAAATATCCAGAGAAATAAGATCAGCAACATTAAGAATACAAACTCAACAGGCTGGGGTGCAAATGGAATTTATTTAGGCTCCAGCAGTACAACTGGCGACATAAAAGCACAGAATAATATGATTTTTGATATTGCTGCTTATGGATATATTTCAGGAACTTCAGTTACTGACAATGGATATGGTATTATCATAACCGCTGGGACAAATCATAAGATTTACAATAATTCAGTTCTAATGAATACAAATCAAAATGTAGACGGTTTACCGGCTGCTTTAAACATCACATCCGGAGTTACAACAGTATCCGGAACTGATGTAAGAAATAATGTACTTATTAGCACACAATCAGTTGGCACAAACAGATATGCTATCTATAGCGGGGCAGCAAGCAATGTCTACTCAAGTATTAACTTCAATTGTTACAGAAGTTCTGGCCCAAATGTTGGTTTTATTGGAAGTACAAACAGAGCTACTATCTCTGATTGGAGAACTGGTACAGGAAAAGATAACCAGTCATTTAGCTCATTGCCGTTATTTGTAAGCTCAACAGACCTGCATATACAGACATCTGACCTGACACTTAACGGAAGAGGTACTTACATTGCAGGGGTTAACAGCGATTATGATGGCGACTCAAGGCCAACTGCGCAATCTACTTCTGTTGGTCCGGTAGATGTTGGATGCGACCAGTACACAGAAGGTTCTTACAATCCCAATATCTGCGCGATTTCGGGTGATGACTATTATGATGGCGGTTTGATCGCAGTTGAGGTTGTTTCAGGCACTATAAGCGTAACACAGGTTAGGCAATACCCTGGCGTTAGAACACCAAACAACACTCTGTTGAAAGACGGAAGCAGAGAATTTGAGATCAAGAATCCGGTAAAGAATTCACAAGGCACAGAGCCCACAAAAATTAACAAAACAAAAAGAGACGGTACTTCAGGCGGCCAGACAGATGCAATGGCTGTAAATGTACCATGGATCTATTGGGAATTGACTGACTTAACATCACCGGGCGCCTCTGTAAGGTTTTATTTCAATGAAGAGATGCTCGCTACAATTGTTGAAGCAGACTTAAAGCTCAGTTTCTGGGATGGTTCAGCTTGGGATAACGGAATTGATCAGACCGTGAATACTTCTGGTAATTACATTGAATTGAGCCTGCCCGGAGGATTTGTTTGGGGCAGCACAGCGCTGTTTGCAATGGCAGATGGCAATGCTCCATTACCGGTAGTTTTATCATCCTTTGATGCAGCAGTTATGAAGCGTGATGTTTCGCTTTCGTGGACAACTGAATCAGAGATAAATAACCAGGGATTCTCTGTTGAAAGAAGGATAAAATCCCAGGATAACAGGTATTCTGACTGGAAGGAAGTTGCTTTTGTAGAAGGCAAAGGAAATACTACCACAAGGCAATCATACAGTTACAGTGATAAGAAACTTAACAGCGGCACTTACCAGTACAGGCTGAAACAGGTTGATTTCAACGGTAACTATGAATATCATTCACCTTCAAATAATGCGGATCTTGTAATCGGCAAGCCAGGTGTGTTTGATATCAGCCAGAACTACCCGAATCCCTCGAACCCGACATCTAACATTGATTTCCAGATGCCATTCGATGGAAAGGTAAGCTTAAGGGTATATGATATTTTAGGCAAAGAGGTTGCAACACTTGTTGACGGATACAGGACTGCAGATTTCTACACGGCGAAATTTGACGGAACTAATCTATCAACAGGTATATACTTCTACCGGATTATTGCTGAAAGCGGCACAGAGAGATTCACAAAGACATTGAAGATGATACTTGTCAAGTAAGTGCTTTTGTGGAGAAGAGAAATAGCTAAAGCCCGGCTGAAAAGCCGGGCTTTTTTTTATGCACTCCATTAAGAACTACTTCCATTTATATTTTTCAACTATTTACATATTTTCTCAATTTTTCAGTTAGCGCTGTAAATTAGCTAATGCACTGCTTTTTCTAATATTTCTCTAACATACGCTTGTTAATTTTGTAAACAATCAAACACGTATGATAACACTATGAAAAGAAAAGCATCACTTCTTGCATTTTTTCTGTTACTATTTACAAACATATCATTTTCACAGCCGTGGCATTATGACTTTCCTGACACCATTAAGTCTATTTCCTCCAGTTCCAGTCTTACATTTTTGCCTTCTCCCCCATCGGGTACTTCCAGGGTTAGGGTGGGAAGCGGAGGAGGAATAATCAGTGTTCAAAAATCACCTGAAATATTTGATGTAACCTCTTATTTAAGAATGGCCGCACCAACAGGAGGTTCTGTTAATAAATTCGCAGTTTATAATTACACTCCGGGTAAGATATTCACACTTAAGTTCAGTTTGCGGCTTGGAGCAAGTGACGGAAGTATACTAAACACCGCAAACGGAAATTGGTACCTGTTTGCGGGCGATGGCAACACTTATCTCAATGATGCCGCTTTTTCAGGCGGAGAATGCTTCCTTGGTATCCAATTCATATTTGGGAATTCCGGCGCCATCACAACGAACATCAGGGTGAACGCCTCATGGGTTCAGTTAGGCTCCCTTTCTTCACCTTTTCAGCAGGGCACAAATTACATAGTTGAGATATACGGCAATAACTCCAGCCAGTCTCAGAATTACTTATATAACGGCCCGCAAAGTGTAGCCGCCAATAAGTGGGATATTTATGTAAATGGTGTTTTGGCCGGCGATGAGCTTGGCAAAGCAGCATTGCCGGGCAATACAAACATCGATTCATGGATGTTCTATGGTGAATCAAGCAGCGGAAATGCTGCGAATATTTTTATTGATAATATTGATTTCACAAATACGATTTCAGAAAATCCCCTGCCGGTTGATCTAAGTTCATTTGTGGTCACAGCTATGGGCAGGAATGTAATGCTGAACTGGTCAACATCCGCCGAAGTGAACAATTCAGGATTTGAAATAGAAAGATGCAGCCAATCAGGCGGGCCAGAAAATTTCTGGGAAAGCATCGGTTTTGTTAAAGGAAGCGGTACTGTGAACACTTCTAAAGAATACACTTTTGAAGACCGGGGTCTTAAAGCAGGTACCTATCGATACAGGCTCAAACAAATCGATTTCAACGGGAACTTCGAGTACTTCGAGCCTCAAAACACTGACGAAGCCGTGATATTTAAGCCTTTGGAGTTCACATTGCTGCAGAACTACCCGAATCCCTCGAACCCGACATCAAATATTGATTTCGATATGCCCTTTGATGGAATTGTGTCGCTGAGAGTATATGATGTTTCCGGAAAAGAAGTTGCAGTCCTGGCAAATGGCTTTCATACAGCGAACTTTTATACCATACTATTCGATGGAAGCAATTTGCCTTCCGGAGTTTATTTCTACAGATTAACAGCAGAAGGGAAAACAGAGAAATTCACAAAGACATTGAAGATGATACTTGTCAAGTAAGTGCTTATGTGGAGAAGATAAATAGCTAAGCCCGGCTGAAAAGCCGAGCTTTTTATTTACCATGCAAATGAATGATTTTCATAATTTCCCCCCTTGTTCGGATTCCGGCATTTGTATATCTCAAATATAACGCGTATGCGGTATTGAACACCGTAAACGTTTGAGTTATCATTGCGTAAGAAACAATAACTATGAAATCCCTGTCATAGAATTTCAGAACAGATTAACTAACAAACTCTTAAGAAAGGAGTATTTTAATGAATACTCAAAAATTCACACTCAGATTTTTAATTATACTTACAGCAATGCTGTTTGCGCAGCTTGCCGGCGCACAATCATCGTTTCATTGCCTGGAATTTTCTTCTCCCCTGGAAGGGATAGTTGCCGGGGATAACGGAACCATTATACGTACAATTGACGGCGGTGAAATCTGGCAGGAAGCAGTTACTAATACGTCAGAAAACATCAACAAGACCACGGCGGCGGACGGAAATACAATTGTGGCTGTAGGAGATAACGGCCTCATAATCAGGAGCGCAGATGCAGGTGAAAACTGGGAAACTGTTACAAGTAACACAACGGCAGACCTTCTTGGTGTCTACATTTCCCCGAATGGCATAGGTTTTGCGGTTGGTGAAAGCGGCGCGATCATAAGAACAGATGACCATGGCGCAAGCTGGAGCGTTATACAGGAAAACCGCGGGAACAATTTATACTGCATATCAATGGGAGATGAAGATCACGGCATTATAGCAGGCAATAAGAATAATATTTTCATTACAAACGACGGCGGTTTAACATGGGGACCTCCAACGAGCGGTTTCGCATTTGAGCTTAGCTTCAGATTTGTAAGAATGATAAACAGGAATGTCGCCTTCATGACCACTTCAACGGGTGAGATACTTAAAACTCAGGATGGTGGCAATAGCTGGCAGGTTGTATACAGTAATCCTTCACGCAGCATGTTCTACAGGGTAGTCAATACTGTTTCCGGCCGACTTGTGTGTGTTGGAGCAGACGGCAAGACGATCTTTTCTGATGATCTGGGGGCTACATGGCAAACGGGTGTTTCAGGCACATCAAATGACCTGTACTGCCTGTACTTTGTATCAGACAGAACAGGATTTGCAGGAGGCGAACTTAGTACACTTCTCAGAACCGATGATGGCGGCTCTACTTGGAGCCCGGTTGGTTACAACTTATTTAATCTTGATCCTGCAGACAGGAATACCGGCAGCAGCATTGGCCGTACCGGAATCAACACAAATGAAGGTTTTGAGCTAAAACAAAACTATCCAAACCCATTTAATCCATCAACTGTAATTTCTTATACACTGGGTATGGTTTCAAATGTAAATATCATCATTTATGATATAAGCGGCCGGGAAGTTACGACGCTCGTGAGCGGAATACAACCAGCAGGCAATCACAGTGTAAGCTTTAATGCGTCGGGATTATCATCAGGGATCTATTTCTACAAGATGACAGTCAACAACAGTACTTCAGAATATACAAGGATCATGAAGATGACCTTGATCAAATAAAGTGAATACGGTATCACGGTTGTATTTAATAAAACAGGCTGAAGATAAATTCAGCCTGTTTTATTTTATTCAAACTGAAAAGGTTCCGTAATAATATCACTGTTATCGTTATTGTTCAGATACTCTAAAACAGTTAACTTTGTGCAGTTAAATAAATGACCTTTTTCAAAATAGCTCAAGAGAAAAGAAGAAAGAGAAGCAGAAGCAGCATTCAGGAAGAATTTAAATAACCTTTAACATACAAATAAAAGCACCCTTAGGAGGAATCAAAAAAAAATGAAATCACTTACAAAACTACTAACAGTAATCACCGTTTTGGCATTAGCCTCTTCAGTCTATTCACAAGCTACAGCTCTGAATGAATACAGTCTGAAATTTGAAAACTCTTCGACTGCCACATTGGTTGGAGAAGGCGGCCTGATAATGAAAACCACTGATAACGGCATTACGTGGTCAGAAAAGACATCAAATGTTTCGAGTGTACTTTTTGGCGTAGCAACCCTGGGCACTATAGCGGTAGCAGCCGGTGAAAACGGCGTAGTGTTAAGGACGACTGATAACGGAGATAACTGGGAAACAGTTCTACCCGGAACCATCGAAAACCTTAATGATGCCGAGATCATTGCCGGAACAAGGGCAATCGTTTGCGGAAACAACGGAGAAATTTTCCTGTCCGAAGATGCAGGCCTCAGCTGGACGGATATTTCATCCGGAACCACCAGTAACCTGACTGATATCCTTTTCCTGAACGCCGATAACGGGTTTATAGTAGGGGCTTCAAGTACCCTGCTTCACACAACAGATGGCGGTTCTTCATGGCAAAATGTTGACCTTAGCTTTACTAACAGCGATTTCAATGCTATCGCTGCCCTTGATGCCGCGAACCTGTTCATAGTTGGCAACAGCGGTGCACTGTTCATCTCAAATGATGCAGGAGAAACCTGGTACGGACAAATGGGTTTTTCATATGAGAACAATTTCAATGATATCGTATTCTTTGATGCTTTAAGCGGAACAATTGCAGCAGATGACGGGCTGATACTTTTCACAACCGATGGGGGCCAGAGCTGGTATCCCGGCGAAACATCTTCTATCAGAAGCGGGTATGATTTTTATTCTGTCGCTTTCAGCAGCCCATCCAACGGGATCTCAATAGGTTCTAATGGAGTTGATGTTTACTCAACCGATGGCGGTCAAACATGGTCAGAAACACCCTCCCCCAGCAATATTGTTTTGAACAGGGATATTCCGAAATTCAGCCTGGGACAGAACTATCCTAATCCGTTCAACCCGGTGACTATGATCAATTTTGAAATGCCTTCAGACGGCAATATGAGCCTTAAGGTTTACGATATTACCGGTAAGGAAGTGATCACACTGGCAGAAGGTTATAAGACACGCGGAAGCTACTCAATCAGCTTCAATGGCTCAGGTTTATCAAGCGGTGTTTATATTTACAAACTAACCGTAAACTCCGGAAGCAGCAATATCAACGAGGTAAAGAAAATGATATTGACCAAATAGGAGGAGAAAAAAGCTTCCCTTATGCCGGAACATGAACAATTACTCTTCTCTTCCTCCATTTGTATGTTAATCTGAAAACGCCGCAATTGCGGCGTTTTTTTTTGCTCAAAATTGTCCAAAATTATGATCTTAGAAGCTAAACTAGCGCAAGAAAATACTAACCATAAACCCGAGAAATTCCCTAACCGTAAACCCTATATCTCGTATTATCAGCCATTTTCAAAACTCCTACTCACTCTGATTGATTCGGAGATGCCATTACAAGTATATTTGTAATACAATTAGTTAGGGAATGCAGCAGAAAAGGTTAAAAATCCAATAATTTAAACTTTTTCTAATGAACCTAACATTACAACTCTTAAAATCACTTCTGGTAATATCAATCATTACATTAACTGCAAATTCGCAGACTGTTTACGTTTGGAACGGCTCAGTAAACTCGAATTTCAGTACTGCAGGCAACTGGACTCCGTTTCGCCAGGTTGGCCTTGCAAATGATGTGCTCGTATTTGATAATACCGGATCTATCGCAGTTGCTAATGTTTACCAGGTCACTATCGGACAGCTTGTAGTTAGAAACAATTCAAACGTTACACTTTCCCCTGCTTCAGGAAATACAAAATGTATAACAATTAAGGGCGCAGAAGGTGAGGATCTTGTGATTGAGGCCGGTTCTTCACTTAAGATCTCCGGCAGCGACCCGGCATTGAACGTTTTTCTGAATTCAGGCGCAACAGCATCGGTATCCGGCAGCTTCATATTTACAGGCAGCATTGCACACAATCTTAACGCTGCTGATGCCCAGGCAATAAAATTCAAAAATGGTTCGGTTTTTTCACAGCTTTGCCCCGGCAACATATTCAATACAACAGGGGTAACAAATGCCGTCGTATTTGAATCTGGCTCAACCATGAAAGTAGATCATTCAGGCGCATTGAGTCCATTTGGCGTATCAGCTCCCAATTCTAAAATACTGCTCCAGCCGCAAAGCACAATGGTTATTACACATATTGGCTCAATGCAGTTTTCGGGCAGGCAGTTCGGGAATCTTGTGATCGAACAAAACAATTCACTCAACATCAGCGAATCATTCACATCAGATGTTTCAATAGAGAGCATTAACGTTAAGAACGGCGGTTCATTTACCATCAGCAATACAAATACCGCATTTACGCCTTCTGTAAGCTTAAAAGGTTCATTAACTGTTAATGGAGCATTTACGTTTGGTGAAGCTGCCGGCAAGCTCAAAGTTAAACTGAACGGCACAAGCCAGCAGAATATTTCAGGCACAGGCAGTATTACATTCCCGTCATCACTTGAATTTGTGCTCATTAGCGGCAGCATTTCGCTTTCAAGGGATCTAAGCTTTGATTGCCGTGTACTCGGAACTTCTGGCGGAAGCATAAATGCAAACGGATTCAGCATCAGCTATAATCCTGCATTCCCGAAGCCCTTCGCTTCTAATTCAAAGGATTTCGGCAATTCTACATTAAACAGCACTAAGTCAGCTGGTGAAGAAGTTTCAACCGAATCAAAAAATAACTCACCTGAAGTACCTTCAGAATTCTCGCTCTCACAGAATTATCCCAATCCCTTTAACCCATCTACAAAGATCACTTTCTCATTGCCAATAGATTCAAGAGTGAACCTTGTAGTTTATGATATGACCGGCAGAGTGGTTGCAATACTGGCCGAAGGCAACATGAACGCAGGGCTTCATACGGTTTCTCTTGATGCCGGCAAGCTTTCAAGCGGTGTATACTTCTATACACTGACTGCTGGTAATTTCTCTAAAACTATGAAGATGGTTCTCGCAAAGTAATTCATCTTCCCAAGAGTCACATTAACTTATAGGCTATTAACAATATTCGCTTTCACTTAATATAGCGGGTTTCGTTATTGAGATTTCGTTAGTTATTAGTTAGATTTGTTTCAGAGATGATAAAACACTTACAACACAATATCATTCTAAAAAAGCTGTAATAATTGAACTGTAAGGTTCAGTTAGATAATCAACATTTTCTAATAGCAAAACCCTATACGAAAGAGGTATTACCATGAGAACCAAATCATTCTTTTTGACCCTTGCAGCAGTATTCTTTATTTTAGCAGCGGTAAGAACTTATTCTCAGCCACTGGTCAATCAAAACGATATCAAATTTGAAACACAGGCAATAGCAACATTGGTTGGACAGGATGGATTGATTATGAGGACTGAAGACGGAGGAGCTACATGGAACGTGAAAGACCCCGGAGTTACTAACGTGCTGAATGCCATGGATATTGTGACATATGAAGATAACACAGGATCAAGCGTTACACTTATGATCGCAGTTGGAGAGAATGGAGTGATAGCAAAGTCATATGACAATGGTGAAAGCTGGACGGTAAAAACAAACGTCAGTATCGAGAACCTTAATGATGTAGCTATCTATTCACCCGAGCTGATCTATATATGTGGAAACAACGGAACATTGTTAAGATCAATTGATAATGGCAATAACTTCGAAACTATAACTGTTCCCGTGACAGCAAACCTAAATTCAATTTCATTTTCAGGGCCGCAAACAAGTGTGACAAGAATTAATGTAATGGTAGTTGGCGATGAAGGTACAATACTTACATCTCCGAATGCATATGACTGGTCAGTTGTTACCAGCGGAACCACTGAAGACCTTTACGCAGTGTCGTATTCAGGCATTAACTCGGTTTGCACCGGCGCTAACGGAACGATCCTCCTTTCGAATGATGACGGAGCAAACTGGGTATCATCAGTATCAGGTGTAACAACAAACATATATGATGTAAAGTATCTGAATATGCTTACTGCTGTTGCTTCAAGCGAGAACGGAACACTGTTGAGAACTGAAGATGGATGCGCAACCTGGGCTGTTATATCAACACCGGTTGAAGCTGATTTGTTTGCAGTAAATTTTGCAAATGAAAATGTCGGCATTTCAATTGGCAGCGAAGGAACAGAGATCTACTCACTTGATGGCGGCTTAACCTGGTCAACCGGGATAACTTCAAGTTTCATTCCCGGAGATAAAAAAATTGACGCGAAGCTGTCACAGAATTATCCAAACCCGTTCAATCCGTCGACTATGATAAACTATTCAATCGGTGATAATTCCACAGTTTCTATCAAGATCTACGATATGACCGGAAGAGAAGTGAGGACACTTGTAAACTCTTACCAGGCACCCGGTTCATATTCAGTTAAGTTTGATGCCTCAAATTTATCAAGTGGTATATATTTCTATGTCTTAAGGGTAAACACAGGGAATAATGAGATAACTAAAACGATGCGCATGATTCTAACAAAATAAGCGATCTCATTAGTTCATCATATCTCAAAAGCGCCGCCTAAAGCGGCGTTTTTTTTATTTCTTTGAATCTGAACATAAGAACCGCATACCGTATACATGGTATCCGACTACTGAGAAAACTTCAATAATCAATACAAAATTAGCATATTCTAAATAGTCTCCAGTATAATCCCTATTATAGGGTATTGAGCAAAGTAACGTATACCCCTATATTTGTGTAGTGAAAAACAGTAACAAAATATTCAAGGGGAAAGAAAATGAAAGCCGTTAACTTAGTAATCTCAATGTTCCAGGTGACAGTTGTAATCTTATATGTGCTTTTCTACAATGTGCAGTATTTCTGGTCACTTTACGGAACTGTTCAAAATCTTATTAGTGTCGTAGCAAAGTAAACACTATTATCTACGGAGTACAGAACATACAGTGCTTTTAACGCTGCCCTTATTCAATCTAATTCAATATAGTTTTACAGCTTGATCAGATACTGAAACTTGGCAAAGAACTGCCTTCTTGTTTCACGGAATCTGCCATGATTTGGTGAGCTGCCAACATCTGCAAGGTTATGAGTTGAGCCTATGTAGAATATTGTGAATGGATTCCATTTATAGCTTAATAGCGGGTCAATATCAAAGCTTTTGCTGAATGAATCATACTGCGCAACCAGCCTGAGGAAAAAATTCTTTGTGAACTGAAGAGAGGTCTTGTTCCTGAAAATATAGCCGGTGTATAGCTTTTCGCCGCCTTTTTCTTTCGAAAGCTCGAAATAGCTGTAGTTATTTTCCATCACCAGGTTTGAAAGCGGCTTTATGGTCAGCCAGGCTTCCGCATTAAAACCCCATCCAATATAGGAGGGGTCTTCGAACCTGACTATGTACTTACCCAGCTCAAAGTATCCACCCCCTGTTGCAAAGCTGCTGGTATTGATGTTGAAATTGATCCATCCCCTATGAACGTTTTTATGATAGACATCATAATAGTTTTCATTATTAACTGCGAGGAATCCCCCGCTGAAATTGAGCTGGTGCTTCATTTGTACATAGATTTGCGGACTGAGCCACTGCTCTTTTATCCTGTTATCATAGTCATACTGAAACCCGCCGTTGATACTTGGCTCAATTCTAAGGAAGAAAGAATTCTTTGGATAGATCACATAGTTATGCCACATCCCCAATTCCCGGAAATCATTTCTGCTCATAAATCCAAGCTCACGCCGTGCCTCAGGCGGGGCTATATTCAGAAACAATTCTGCATTCCAGCTTCTGGAGTTTCTTACCAGGGAGAAAGTTCCTCCGAAGTTACTGAACTTTTCTCCATTGAAACCGGCATCGTTGCCCTTTTTGTTTATCGGGGTATTATCATCAAACAGTTTTGGGTCATTGAGCTCCCTGGTAAAGTATCCGAGAGCCTCGAAGTTGAAGTAATAGTTTTTCCAGAAATTGATGGAGCCGTCAAATCCGGCAACACGGTTATAAGCATCTCCCGTTTCCCTATCGGTGGCGATAAATCCTACAAATGATTCTCCGCTGATACTCTTCTTCAGTCTAAGGGCATTACCAAAAGACTTCAAATCTGTGGGTATCAGGCTGCTTCCGTATTTTGATGGGACAATGTAAGTTGTATTTTGGTCATATCCCATAAGGTAACCTACGTCCACATCGTCAACCTTCCCGATAAGCTTGGCTGCGTACAGCGGATTATTGAACATTCTGGTATAAACTACGTTAATATAGGAATTGAAGATATTACCCCCATCCAGAAAGAATGGGCGTTTTTCGGGATAAAAGATCGCGCTGGAAGTATTAACATCGATCTGCGCAGCATCAGACTCGACCTGGGAGAAATCGGGATTAAAAGTGATCTCACCAGTCAGATTGGAAGTAAATCCGTATTTAATGCCTATTCCAAGATCGCCTTTGAGTTTCTCGTTGGTGAAAACTGAATTTTCGCTGTAGGGATCATCCCTGTAACCAAATTGTGATCCTATTACATAAGGCAGCAGCTCAAGCTGTTTGCCTTTTTTGAGCTTTTTGAGTCCTTTCAGGATTCCCGCCTGACCCATAAATTCTGAATTATCCCGGCTAACCTTAGCCCATGAAAACTGCGTACGGCTTTCACGCGGGCGGGTGCGGATAATATGTACTCCCCATTGCTGTTCTTCTTTTTCAGGAAAACGCAGGCTCTTGAAAGGTATGGCCGCTTCGACTATCCACTTATCTTTGTAAATCTTTGCTTCAGAATCATAAAGCATGTCGAAGTTCATTTCTTCTCCCTGCTTTGTCCAAATACCATCTCCCTGAATGCCGTAAGGATTCATAAACAGCTCATACGCCTGCTTATGGTCATTATAAGTATCAATAAGTATGCCTACAAAATCATCGCTGTACATCTTATCGCGGTCAGTCAAATGTGCCCTCAGCTTAGAGATATTATCATCATAACAGATGAAAGCAACATACATGTAATCATCATCATACGTGATCTTCACCTCAGTATTCACTATGGCTTTCAGATTGTCTCCAGGTTCTATCTCCACAAAATCCTTAGCCGGTTCACAACTTTCCCAAACACTTTCATTCAGCACGCCATCTATCTTAATTGCAGAATTTGTACACTTAGAAATTGTTATCTGAGGTTTGCTGTTAATACCGGCAGAGTCAACAGTTGAATTTTGGCGAACTATCTCATCCTGTGAATATATTTCCATACCGGATACAACAAGAACAGCGGCCAGCAGGCAAAGTTTGAGGGATAAACGGAGGTATTTTCTCTTCAATTTTGATACTTAAAAGATTTTATAGTTTTAAAATAAGATGCCGGAAGTAAGTAAATGGTTTATTAATGACTTGAATTTGCAAAACTGCAGGCAAATATTAGCTAAAATATGAACATAAACTGCCGAAAAATATTTCTGTTTCATTTAATCTTGTTTTTACAATCTTTGGCATTTATTTACCCGCAGGCTAATGCCAAGATTGCAGGCATTTCATTCACCGGCAATACACATTTTTCAGGCAGAGAGCTGACAGGTTTTATCAATTCCAAAGAAGGCACTGTGTACTCGCCGCTGCAGTTTGAACTGGATCAGAAGAACATACTGAAGATATACCAGGAAAACGGATTTATGAACTGCCGTATTATTTCCTCACGCGGTGAGTTCAATTTTGACTCATCTTCTGTGAACCTCTTTGTAAATATCGATGAAGGGAAACAGGTATTGATCGGTGATATTGTTATATCCGGCAGCAAGCTGTATTCAGCAGCGTATCTTCGCGAACAGATGGAGACCAAAACCGGCGGAGTTTTAAACGGTCTGCAGCTTGGAAGAGACATGAGTGAAATTGTAGGCATGTATGAAAGCAAAGGATACACATTTGCCGCTGCTACTGTTGAAGATATTGAGCAATACACCGAGGCCGGAATTGAAAAACTTAAGATAAAGATCAGGATCGATGAAAATGACAAGGTCAAGATCGATAACATTGTGGTTGAAGGAAACACCGATACTAAAAAGGAAGTAATTATCCGCGAGATCACACTGGAACAAGGAAATTCCATCAGCAGGGAAAATCTGCTGGATATCAAAAGAAGGCTGGAAAACCTGGGATATTTTGAACGCGTTGAACAGCCGAAGATAATTAAATACCGTAACTCAACTGTGCTGCTGATAAAGGTTAAGGAAGGCAATACAAATACTTTTGACGGCATTCTGGGATATGTGCCGCCATCTCCTGATGAAGATAAGGGCTATTTCACCGGTCTGGTAAACCTATCTATACGGAATCTGTTCGGTACCGGCAGGAAAGTTGAGGCAAGATTCAAGAAGGAAATAAAAACAACGCAGGAACTTGAGCTGAGGTACCTTGAGCCATGGCTGCTTGGCTACCCGCTTAATGTGAATTTTGATTTCCTGCAGAGAATAGAAGACTCCTCTTATATAAAGCGGAAGCTTAGTCTCAAATCAGACGCATTGATTTCCAAACGTATCACTATTTCAGCAATATTCGATTTTGAAAGAGTTATACCAACAGTAACGAATAGTTTGTTCACACTTTTCGATAGCAGGCTCCTATCCGCCGGGATCGAGGTAAGGTACGACAGCAGGGATTATGTTTACAATCCGTTTTCAGGGCTGCTGTATAAAACGGGATATACTGCCGGTCAAAAGAAGATCTATAATGCCTCGCAGTTTCCCAATATTGACGTGCAGCGTGATTTCACAGTACAGAAAGGGAATGTGGACCTTGATTTCTACTATTCGTTTTTCAAGAGGCAAAGCTCACTTATTGGGCTTCATGGCATTGAGATCCGTTCCCCCAGGCTCGAAGCTTCAGACTTATTCAGGCTGGGCGGCAACAACACACTGCGCGGTTACCGTGAAGGCCAGTTTCTGGCATCGCGCGCGGCCTGGTGCAATGTAGAGATCCGCTATTCGCTCACCCGCAGGAGCTATGCGGCGGCATTTTACGATTTCGGCTACTACAGGAAGCCTGAAGATGACCTGTATAACATTCCTGCACAGGAGGGCTTTTTGTACGGCTACGGGCTCGGCATACGCATTGAAACGGCACTGGGGATGTTCGGCGTCAGCTACGCGCTTGGCCGGGGCGATTCAATTTTAGAGGGCAAAATACACTTCGGGCTGATTAATGATTTTTAAGAAGCAGGAGAGATTTAATTACTAGTAGTAAATGATCTTATATTCGAAGCCCTTTTCCGTACCAGCTGGTAAACCCTGCGCAGCACTCTTACCCACCACACATTTATCACATTTTTCGCGTGTACAGTAGAAATTATGGAGCTGGATAAGTCCCTGTTCAACAGCAACAGTGCTGATTGAAATATCTCTTTTCTCCAGCAGTTGTGATTGCATTACTTTTAGGACTGAATTCTCAGCTTTTGAAGGATATCCGGAGTATAACCTAAGCAGATTCCTCTGCAATGCCTTATTGGGGAATTCACTTGAATAAAGATACAGTAACGGGAGGATAACATTAATAAGTATATCAGAAATACGCTGTCTTCCTGCAAGAATATTCTTTGCTTTTGAAGACTTCCCGAAATCGTAATGACTGTTCCAGTACAGATCCGGGGAAGGCTCCAGAAGTCCTGTTACATCTTTCACGGCCTGTTTAATAGTAAAATCCTTATCCTCGAATACAAGTGTAAGCGCGCGGAAGAGTTCCCTGTACAGCAATTTGTAGATGATCTGTGAACCGTAGGCAATTCGGATAGTTGGATAATTTTGCGGTCTCTGTCCGAAGAAAGCCCATTCACTTCTCTGAAAGCGGGGACTATTTATTTTTTCTCCCAGTACTCTCCACAATTCTTTGATCTTATCAATGTACTCATCTTTGGTTCGCACATCAAACAAAAGCCCTGAAGTGCCGTATAATATGGCTTGGATCCCCTCAATGCTTTCGCCGGAGTGTTTACGAATGATCTCCAGATTTGCCGAGACAGCCAGGCTTTGCATTTGCTCTTTATTCTTTGAAAATCCCAATGCTTCGAAGATAAACTCATACAACGCCTGTTCCCAGAATTTCCTGTTCTTGGTTACTCCCCCGCTGCCCGACCTGCCAAGTTCCAGAAGCCTGGTACGGATACGCTCCTCACGGAGCTTAAGCCTCTCTACAGAGAGCTTTTGAATCCATGCGGCAAGCTCACTAGTGCCAATATCACTGTTTTTTGGGAAACACGGCAGGCGGAATCTCTCTGAAGGTTCCGAAATTATATCTTTCCAGATATCATGAATTGAAGATTTTAAGTGATTGGCAAGGATCACAGTAGGAAGCTCACGCTTTAAACGCAGTTTAGGCGCTGTGCGTTCGGATGAATCCCACAAAACAACATGCAGAATTACTGAAATATACCTCCTGTCGTTGTGGTGGTCATGCTGCACCCAATTGCTGTGGTCGCGGTGTATTTCTACATCGCCTGTAAGGACTTTACCGCCGATCTTGATTTTTGCATTTCTGTAGTCAGGGCCTGAATCGAAGTTTCTTGTGCCTTTATCAATTATTTCCACATCATCGCCGCCATCGGTAATTAGGCCGCTGAAGTATTTTTCACCGCCTTCCCATATCCGGCAGATGAAGTTTTCGTTGATGTTCAGTCTGGGTTTCAACTTATTAAGATAAGGAATGCATTAGTTATACAATTTGCATCCACAGTAAATTTTCACAGAGAAGAATGTCACTGCTGCTACTTTTCTATTTTTTCATCATCAAAAATCCGTTGATCTCATCCCTGGCTTTCATGGCAGCTTCGCCTACAATGGCTTTGAACTCTTCGGCGTTTTCGGCTTTTGTGGCGGCGTAAATGATCGACCGGCTTTGATTGATAACAAACAGGTTATGATTAAGAGCGTTAATGGTCTTCTCCAGCGAGCCTTTTTGCGCGCCGATACCCGGAATAAGCAGCGGGACTTCAGGCAGATTCTTCGTCATCTTTGAAATTTCCTTGGTATGGCTTGCGCCAAATACGAAGCCGGTTTTGTGTTCATTCCATGATATAGCCTTTTCGACCACAATTTCCCAAAGCGGCTGGCCGCTTACTTTCAGGAACTGGAAATCATTCGCGCCATAATTAGATGTCAAAGCGAGTATCCATACAAATTTATTCTTCCTGCGGAGAAACGGACGGGCTGAATCCTGCCCCATGTACGGCTGAACGGTTATGGAATCAAATCCAAGCTCATCCAGGAATGCCTGCGCATAAAGCTCGGTAGTGTTTTCAATATCGCCGCGCTTTGCATCAGCAATGGTTATCAGATTTTCGGGAATTGCCGCAAGCGAAGACCTGATAGCGGCAAAGCCGCTATCGATAGCGCGCTCGTAGAATGCGATATTCAGCTTGTAGCCACAGGCATATTCTTTTGTGGCTTCGATCACGAGATTGTTGAATTCCGCTATCGGGTTAACTGATGACTTCAGGAATACGGGGATCTTGCTTACATCGGTATCGAGTCCGACCACCAGATGCGAGTTAGTTTCCCTTAACGTCTGCTTAAATTTTTTTGCGAAGTGCAATATCTTTTGAATTAAGAATTAGAAATTAGGAATTAAGAATATTAATACATCAAACTCGCTTTTTCCCAGACACTTTCTGCCAGGATCAGGCAACTTTCGTTTCACGTTTGACGTTTCAGATTTGACGTTTCACATTTCACGTTTCACGTTTGACATGATTACACATAATCTTTCCTGTTCCTGTATGCATTCAGGATTATGCCAAGCATGATCAGGTTGCTGAGAAGGAATGATACCCCATAGCTCATGAAGGGCAGCGGGATACCTATAACCGGCATAATACCCATGATCATTCCGAGATTTATGAGTATGTGGAATGAAAATATCGTAGCAAACCCTATACAGCATATGCTCAGGAACTGGTTCTTGCAAATGTAAGCGATATGGATAGTCTGCCATATAAGCACCAGGAAAAGCAATACAACTGCAATCGAGCCAACAAACCCGAACTCCTCTCCAACCATACAGAATATAAAATCCGTCCATTGTTCAGGAATATATTTAAGCTGAGTCTGTGTTCCCTGCAGGAACCCTTTGCCATACATACCGCCTGAGCCGATCGCGATCTTAGACTGGATAACATTATAACCGGCGCCAAGAGGGTCAGATTCAGGATCAAACATGCTCATAATACGCTTCTGCTGGTAAGGCTGAAGCTTGCTGTAAACCATGTTGACTGAAAATCCGGATGCAATTGCGATACTTACAATTATCGCTGATACAAGTATATTCCGTTTAAAGACGAACATCATCGCCACAATGAAGACTATGGCCGCCACAAAGTACCATGTACCAAGAAATGCGCAAATAGCTGTAATTGCGGGCGCAATTATAAAAAACATTACATAATTGGGCATACCAGCCCAGTAAAGTACCGGCAGCAGTAAAAAAAGAAATACTAATGTAGTACCCATATCCGGCTGAAGCATTATCAGTCCAACAGGTACGACAACAATTGCAACAGCCATGAAAAAATCTTTTATCTTGGTTACATCGGCCTCTTTGTTCTTATTAGAAAGGAAGAAAGCCAATGCCAAAACAGTTGCTACCTTTGCGAATTCTGATGGCTGCACTCCGAATCCGCCAACACTGAACCAGCTTGTTTGCCCTTTGATCTTCTTACCGAAGATTATAACAGCTATCAGCAGGATCATCACAATCCCATATATGATATATGAAGACATGGCCAGGTATTTTGGTGGGGTGTACATGATACCAAGTACGAGTACAATACCTATGCATGCAGATATGAGCTGCTTGTTAAAGTTACCAGATACCAATTCGTTTCCAAACGTTGCGCTGTAAATAGCCACGAGTCCGATAGTTATCAGGGCAAATGCCGAGAAGAACACCGTAAAATTAAATCTTTCAAATAACTTAACCTGCATTACTTAATTTTGATTTACCTTTCACCAAATGAATCTTTAACTTCGCTTTCATCCTGCAGCCCAAGCAGGTAACGGAGAATGATACGCTGCGCGATGGGGGCAGCAACTGTAGCGCCGAATCCCGCGTTTTCTACCATTACGCAAATAGCTATCTTCGGGTCATCGTAAGGCGCATAAGCTATGAACCATGAGTGATCCTGTCCATGTGGATTCTGCGCAGTACCCGTTTTGCCGGCAATCATGACTTCACTTGATTTGACCGATCTGGCTGTACCGTTCCCATTCACAACCAGGTACATGCCCTTTTGTATAGTCTTAAAATAATCTTTATCAATAGCAACTTCATGCCTTTTATACTGCACCGGAATAAGCTCACCGGTTGCCGGATTCTTTAAAGAGCGAACCAGGTGGGGCTGAAGGAAAGTGCCTGAATTTGCAAGAATCGAAGTATATACGGCCATCTGCAGTGGTGATACGCCAAGCTCGCCCTGCCCAATTCCAAGGCTCACTACAAATCCGTCCGTCCACCCGCGCCCTTTGGGACCGTAAGTTTTATTGTAATATTCTGTAGAAGGAAGCAGCCCTTTGGTCTCTTCGGGGATATCAATTCCTGTCTTGTTCCCGAAGCCAAGCATTTGGCTGTACTCATTCCATTTATCAAGCCCGATGCGAAGCACGAGCTTGTAGAAAAATACGTTTGAAGAGTGTTCGATGGCTGTGGGAATTGTAATTGAGCCGTATGCGCCGTGATCGCCGAAAACCCTGTCTCCAAATCTGAAGCTTCCTTCGCAAGGAATGGTTGAATTCGGTTTCAAAATACCTTCCTGGAGAGATGCGAGCGCAGAAACCATTTTATAGGTTGAGCCGGGCGGGTATCTTGTTTGTGTAGCGCGGTTGAAAAGAGGCTTATTCTTATCAGTATTCAGCATTGTCCATATCTGCGGAGAAAGCTTTCCGCTGAAATAGTTGAGGTCATAATCAGGTTTGCTTACCATGCAGATAATCTCCCCGTTCTGCGGGTCCATTGCTACAATTCCGCCTGTTCTGCCTTCGAGCAGCTTTTCTGCAAACTTCTGGACATCAGCATCTACGCTCAAAATGAGGTCATATCCGCTTACGGCCTTAACATCATTGTTACCGTCATTTAGCGGGCCCACTTCCCTGCCTTTTGAATCCTGCAGTATAAACTCAAATCCTTTTTCGCCTCTAAGGTAGTTTTCATATCCGGCTTCCAGCCCGGTGGTACCAATAAGATCGCCCTGTTTGTAGTAATCGTTTTGCTGTTTCTTAAGCATACCTTCGGAAATTTCCTTGGTGTAGCCTATAATATGAGAACCTTTGAAATCAGTGGGATAAAGCCTGATAGGATCCACACTGTAATCAATACCCTTGAGTATTTCCCTGTTCTCCTCAATGAAGGATATTACTTTGAAGTCAACATCACGCATTATCCTTGTGGGAATGAACCGGTTTGTACCCTCAATCTTTTTGAGCTCAGATCTGAGCAGATCGGGCTCCATACCAAGCAATCCACAGACAACATTAATGCTTGCGGTATCGAATTCCTTTTTTGTGATCGTAACGCTGTAAGAGGGTTTATTATCAACAAGCAGCTTGCTGTTCCTGTCGAAAATGAGTCCGCGCGCAGGCGTAGTGATAATTGTTTTAACTGAATTACGCTCGGCATCTTTATCGAATTTTTCGGGATTAATGACCTGGAGCTGGATCAGCCTGCCGGAAATGACAAGCACAATAACCAGTGAAAATATGTAATAGAAATTTTTCCTTTTGCTCAGGTCCATGTTTTATCTCGCGAATCTCCTTCTCCGGGCAAAGATGACCGGGATAGTGCTGAATAAAGCTGTATAAACGGTTGTGGGAACTATATATCTTAACAGAACATCAGCAAACACCAGGTTCGTTCCCTGGAAATACATAGTAAAATAGATGAGATTGTTAAGCAGTGAACAGAATGTAACTATCAGAATAAACTGGTATGTATTAAGGTAACGCTCAATTTTCTGCTGATTATTAAAAAATCCGGCAGCAAAGCCTGAAACCGCTTTTGATAGGGCCATCAGTCCGATAAATGAGAAGCTGAAAATATCAACTATTAAACCTGCAGCGAATCCACCGACGCTTCCGGTAATTTTTCCTTTTTTAACTGCGAAATAGACCAGTCCGATAATCACTATATCGGGTGTGATCTCATAACTGGTTACGGCTATCAGCCAGATAAGTGTCTTTTGCACTATTATAAGCGCAAGCATAATTGCTCCGTACTTAAGGTATTCAAGCATCATCTCTGAATGTCTCCTTTAAGCGATGCGATCATTTCGTTTTCTCACTGAACTTTTTCTCAAGGTCTTTTCTTTCATCATCAGAAAGATATTTAAGCACGAACACTTCTTCAAGGTTCTCAAAATTCACAAAACACTCAACTTCGATATTCTTGAAAAGGTTATCAAGAGTGCCATCGGTTGTAACATAACCAATCGGGATGCCTGCAGGGAAAGAGTTGCTGTATTCTGATGTTATTATGATATCGCCAATCTGTACATCTGCACTCTTTGAAACATTTTTCATCCGCACTTTGCCTTCACCGTCCCAGGAAATTATTCCGTCAACCCTGCTGCGCTGGTCTTTCGCGCTGACCTTCAGGTCTTTGTTGAGCAATATCTGAGCTATGCTATAATTGCCGCTTGTAGCTACGATCTTGCCTACGAGCCCTTTATCTGTAATAACCGGCATTCCTACTTTAACCGAATCGTTTTCACCGATATCGATAGTTATATTGTTCCTTGTTTGGATAAGTGTTTTGCCTATTATCTTTCCGGATGCAACTCGGTAGTTAGTTCGTGTTTTAAAATCGAGCATCTGGTTGATACGCAGGTTTTCAAGCTTTGCTTCCTTAAGCAAACTCAGCTCTTTGGATAAATTAATGTTGGTCTCGCGGAGGGTTTTGTTTTCGCGTTCAAGCTCAAACACATTTGGTATAATGGAAAATCCGCTCTGTACTGTGCCCATTACATTCACGGCGATCACTCTCACAAATCTTACCTGCACATTATCATTTTGAAATATCAGGATGAGGCTGACAAGTACCAGGGCAGAGAAAATTATATATTCTTTAAGATTTCCTAAATATGAGAGAAGAGTCTTCATGAATTGGAACGCAAATAGACGTTAGCAGTATGAAATTTGAGTTTTAAGCCTCTGGTACAGCTGACCGGTTCAAGGAAGTCCGGCCGGGTTCTTGTTCTACCGTTAAGGATCAGTATTTTTTGCTCTTTATGAGTACTTTTGAGTATTTTTGCAGCTCTTCAAGCACTTTTCCGGCTCCCCTTACAACTGCCGTCAGAGGGTCTTCTGCAACATGAACAGGCAGATTGGTTTCAAGCCTGATACGTTCATCGAGTCCTTTAATCAGCGCTCCGCCGCCGCTAAGCATAATGCCGCGGTCAAGGATATCGCTGGCTAGTTCTGGCTGGGTATTTTCCAATGCTACTTTTATTGCACGTATCATCTGGTTAACAGGATCGCTTAATGCTTCGCGGATTTCGATAGAGCTTACTTCTGTCATTTTGGGCAGACCCGAAACAAGGTCGCGGCCTTTTACTTCGATTATCACTTCTTCCTTAAGAGGCATTACTGAACCAACCTGGCATTTGATCTCCTCGGCAGTTCTTTCACCTATCAGGATATTATAATTTTTCCTGAAGTATTCAACAATAGAAATATTGAGCTCGTCTCCTGCAACTCTTATCGATGCGCCATTCGCTATTCCCGAAAGTGAAATGATAGCTATCTCGGTTGTACCGCCGCCGATATCAATTATCATGTTACCCACGGGTGATGATACATCAAGCCCGACGCCAATTGCAGCAGCCATAGGTTCAGCAAGAAGATAAACTTCTTTTGCGCCGGCATGCTCTGCTGAATCACGCACCGCGCGTTTTTCAACTTCAGTAATACCGCTTGGCACACAAATAACAACTCTTGAGCTTGGGAAAATACTCGAATGAACTTTTTTTATGAATGCGCGAAGCATTCCTTCGGCTATTTCAAAATCCGCAATAACGCCGTCACCCATAGGGCGGATAGTTTTTATGCCCTTGTGTGTTTTTTCATGCATCTGTTTTGCTTCATGCCCAACAGCAATGATCTTTTTTGTAGTTTCATCAAAAGCTACAATTGAAGGCTCGTTTAAAATGATACCTTTTCCTTTGATGTAAATAAGAGTGTTCGCTGTTCCAAGATCTATTGCTATATCAGCCGATAAAAATCCGAATAAAGCCATTTAATATAAAGTCCCGTGTTGAGTATAATTTAAAATTCTGTTTACATGCATAAAAAACCGAAAAACCAATTTGCAAATATAAGGTTTAATTTTATTTATTTAAGTGAACTTATTGATGCTTATTGAAGTTTTTTTGTATTGGCGGGGTTCAACCTCCAATTATTGAATTACTTTACCCCGCAGGCACACGCGCCTAATAAGCGTTAGGCAGTAAGATTTTGTATGCGAGTGTGAAGTGGTTAATGTTTGAAATGACGGATCCCTGTCAGCACCATCGCCAACCCGTATTCATCTGCAGTCTTTATCACTGTTTCATCATTTACCGAACCGCCCGGGTGAATCACCGCAGTGGCTCCGGCTTTTGCAGCTTCTATGACGCCATCCGGGAAGGGGAAAAATGCGTCGGAAGCAACTGCGGTGCCCTTAAGTTCCATGCCAAATCTCTTCGCCTTCTCTACAGCCAGCATTGATGAATCAACCCTCGAGGGCTGGCCGCCTCCGATACCGCTGGTGCGGCCATCTTTGGCATAGATCACAGCATTGCTTTTAGTATGCTTGCAGACTTTCATTGCAAAAAGCATATCCTTCATTTCCTGTTCAGTTGGCTGGCGTTTGCTGACTACTTTAAGCTCAGTTTCGTTAACTACGATATCATCTCTCTGCTGAACAAGCAATCCGCCTGTGACAGATTTCAATTCCATAACTGCTTCATATTCCGGACGAGTATATTTGATCACGCGCCTGTTCTTCTTTTTGAAGAGGAATGCAAGTGTTTCTTCGTCGTAATCAGGTGCAATGATTATTTCAGTGAATATCTTATCCATCTCCTGCGCGGCATCAAGTGTAAGCTTACGGTTCACGATCACGATACCGCCGAACGGCGAAACAGTATCAGTTTCAAAAGCCTTAATGTAAGCATCTTTGATATCACTGCCGGAAGCAGCACCGCAGGGATTTGTGTGTTTCAGTATTGCACATGCAGGCTCTTCGAACTCATTAATGAGATTGTAAGCTGCGTCAATATCGATAATATTGATATAGCTTAATTCCTTGCCATGCAGCTTCTGGAATATCTGCTCGAAACCTTTATCACCGATATTATAAAGCATAGCCTGCTGGTGCGGATTTTCGCCGTATCTAAGCTGTTCATAGCCGGTGTAATACACATCAAAAATGCCGCTCGCCTGCTTATTAATTCTGCGGAAATAATTCGCAATGCTGATGTCATATGATGCGATGTATTCAAATGCATCTGCAGCAAGAAGGCTGTTTATATTCTTTTCTCTTTTGAGTGCGTCGAGATATATGCTATACTGATGCGGATCTACAAGTACACTTACGCTGCTGAAATTTTTAGCAGCGGCTCGGATCAATGAAACGCCGCCAATATCGATCTGTTCAATTGCTTCTGCTTCGGTGCAGCCCGGTTTCATGATTGTTTGCTTGAATGGGTATAAGCTTACGCAAACAAGATCAAAAAGCTCGAATCCGTGTTCGGTAACCTCTTTTTGGTGGTCGGGATTACCTTTATCAGCCAGAATTCCCGCAAAAATAAGATGCTGAAGAGTTTTCACCCTCCCGCCCAGAACTTCCGGTGCTTTGGTTATTTCTTCTATAGTCTTGATATTAAGCCCGTTTTCGGAAAGCAGTTTTGCTGTTCCGCTGGTTGAGACGAGCTCGAATCCGTTGGCTGCAAGCTCTTTGGCGAACTCAACAACTCCGGTTTTATCATAAACACTTATTAATGCTCTTTTCATTTGTTTAGTAATTTTGAATAATTTGTTGAATACACACCCAGACTCGCCTTCGGCGAGCCACCCCTCTCAAGAGGGGAATTTAAAAGTTAAATATTCCAAACATCTATTCTCCTCACTACAAACACCCCTACCGTTTATGATCCCGCCAAGCAGATGAGCGGGACGGCAAAAAACGCCGGAGGGAGGAGTTTAAAATTATTATACATTTCAAACTGAATTGTCACCCTGAACTTGTTTCAGGGCCTGCTTTCAGACTCTATGATCCAAGAGTTTGTAAAAAGATGCTGAAACAAGTTCAGCATGACAATATTACTGTATCGTTTTTACAGAATCGTTACTTTATTCTTCCTTACCCTGACTCTTCTTTCTTCAAACAGCTTGATTGCATCTGGGTATAGTTTATGTTCTGCCCTAAGAACTCTTTTCTGCAATGATAATGCGTCATCATCAGGGTGAACATCTACCTGCTTTTGCAGGATTATCTCGCCGCTATCGTAAACTTCGTTCACAAAATGAACTGTAGCGCCGGTAACTTTTTCTTTTGCTGCGATCACCGCTTCATGAACATGGATCCCGTACATCCCTTTGCCTCCATACTTTGGGAGAAGCGCCGGATGAATATTCAGAATACGTCCGCTGTATTTATTCACAACTTCCGGGCTAAGCATTTTCATATAACCTGCCAGAAGTATCAGATCAACTTTGTATTCATTCAGCAGGTTCAGGATACGTTCTGTGAATTCAGTTTCAGTATTGAATAATTTCTGCGAAAGATGAAAGGAGGGAATATTGTTCTTCTTAGCAGCTTCAAGCGCACCGGAAGATGAGTTATTGCTTATAACCAAAACAACTTTTGAGCTGATTAAACCGGAATTACCCGCTTCAATGATAGCCAGCAAATTCGAGCCGCTTCCGGAAGCGAAAACGCACAGATTTAAACACAAAGTGTACGGAATTTTAGTGATTTTAAGCAAAAATAACGATAATTACAGTAATAATCAATTAACTAATAATTACTTGATCTTCTTATATTGTTGGTAATAAGAGTAAGCATCTAAAAGAAAAAGGACGGTTTAACCCGTCCTAATTATTATATACCCGAAAATATAATTCCTGAAAAAATGTACCTGATAATTTTACAATTTTATTTCAACCGGATCAGAAGCTTTGCTGCCCTTTTCACCTGCTATGTAGGCTACAGCTTCTTTCTGACCGGGGGTAGTTACAAGTATATAGCCATATTTCGC
The DNA here is from genome assembly GCA_041917655.1 of Ignavibacteria bacterium. Taxonomy (GTDB): domain Bacteria; phylum Bacteroidota; class Ignavibacteria; order Tepidaquicellales; family OLB5; genus OLB5. Next base: position 66,716 of record JAYRXC010000033.1, read on the forward strand.
GTCAACCTGATCAATAACAGGAACTCCGTTCCTCAGCAGGCTTTCAGAAAAAACGTAAACATCTCCGGATGCAGATGTTAATTCTGAATTTTTCAGCCAATATTCATTATTCCCCAGGTTGATTATTAACTCACCTTTGAGAATCGCGCCTGCTTCAGGTAATTTATAGCTTTCATTAACTCCGGATAAATTCAGATTTCCTGAAATACCTGTTACATATGCCATTGAAGAGTTTTTTCCATTGGCCATTTGAGCAAACACTATATTAACCATCATAAGTAAAAATAGAATGTATTTCATTTGACTAACTCCTTTAAAATTTTCAATAATAAACACAAATTATATGCCAATATAAAAGCAGCAATTTTGATGGAAAAGTCAAGATCCACCAGAGTATAATATGACAAATATGTCATAAATTATAACTTGGCACTTCAAATAGTTAATAATCAGGTGAATAATGCTCAAATTAATTTGGCATGAGAATTGATTGTATGTTATAAACTAATAGATATATACAATTAAATCTTGGAGGCCATTTTATCATGAAAGCATTTAACAATTTACTGCGAATGTTCTTTATTATAGCGGTATTTCACGGAGTTGTATCTGCACAGACTCAGACTGTAGATAATGCACAATTTGTGAATCAATCAATCCCCGATAGAATGAACCCGGGAGAGACTTACAATTTGATCCTGACATTCGAAAACACCGGCACTACAACATGGAATTCTGATTACCGTATCAGGGTGAACTCAACTGATCAGAAGATCAATTCAGTTTGGTCAGTTTCCGAAATGGAACTGGGCAAAGTAATAGAGCCGGGAAATACTGCTACAATAGAGCTTAAAGTAACCGCTCCTCTTACAGAGGGTGTTTATCCCTTTAAGGCCGAGCTACTGCATGGCAGCAATGTATTCGGAGAATCCAGCAAACCGGTGGAAATTTCAGTGAGTAAACAAGTTGGCTTTAATGACGCGTTGAACAGCTCAGCATTTGTTGAGCAGACTGTGCCATCAGAAATGGAAACAGGAAGGGCGTACAAAGTGCTTGTGAGTATGACCAACACGGGTAAAACTACATGGAAGGCAGGTTCATACAGACTTATAATGCTGGACGCATCAGGTAATCCATTAACAGGCAGCGTATGGACATCTTACTCTGCTTCAATAGATGAAGATATAACCCCCGGCGGGACAAAAGTTTTCAATTTCGATGTTACTCCCCTTGTTGCAGGCACATATCCGCTGCAGTGGAGAATGGCCTCAGGGGATAACGGATTATTTGGCGACGCTACAAAGACATCAGTTGTCACTGTAAAGGCCCCGGAAGAAAAAAAGAATCTCGGTAAAGAAGGCAAGGAATAACCGGCACTAAACTAAAAAATACAAAATCTGTAAAAAATAAATTTCAATAAATTTAAAGGAGAAAATATCATGCTTTGGACAATTGCGATCATTTTAATAGTATTATGGCTTCTTGGTTTAGTAAGCTCATATACCATGGGCGGATTCATTCACATACTGTTGATACTTGCTATAGTTGCAGTCTTGGTAAGGCTTATACAGGGAAGAAATCCGGTTAGTTAACTCGAAAAGTAAAATTTAACTGCGAACATTATTATGAATGCAGAATCCGGAAAGAGCCTCTCAATTTGGGCAGCAACATTTGATGTGCCTGAATTCGGAACCCTCGAAAATGATGAACAGGCAGATATATGTGTTATTGGAGCCGGCATAACAGGTCTTTTGACTGCTTGCCGGCTTTGTTCTAAAGGGAAGAAAGTTATAGTTGTTGAAGACGGAACCATTGGATCCGGTGAGACCGCGCGAACGACTGCACATATATCAAGTGTTATAGATGACAGATTCTATGAAATTAGCCGCCTACACAGTGAAGAAACTTGCCGTTTAGCCGCCGAAAGCCAGGTAACCGCGGTTAACATGATTGAAGACATTGTGAATAATTACGGAATTAATTGTGACTTTCGCAGGGTGAAAGGATTCCTGATCTTCCGGCCGGACGAAGATGCGGGTGACCTTGAAAAAGAATATCACGCCGCAGTAAAGGCGGGAATTGATGTACAGATTCTGCCCGTCGCGCCTATTAAGTTTGCGTCATCATACCCATGCCTTATGTTTCCTATGCAGGCACAGTTCCATGTACTTAAATTCATCAGTGCCATAGCGAAACTTATTATAGCCAGAGACGGCAAGATATACACCGGTACTCATGTAAAAAAAATAGAGGAAGATGATGACGATGTCAGGATAATTAGCTCCTGTGACAAAGTAATTACTGCTAAACAGGCGATTGCATGCACGAACAGCCCGATTAGCGATTATTTCAAAATCCATATTAAGCAGGCAGCATACAGGTCGTATGTAACCGGTTTTAAAATACAAAAAGGAGCAATCCCGGATGGACTTTTCTGGGACAATGAAGATCCGTATCATTACATAAGAACCTACAACGATGGCCGGGATGAAATACTCATTGTAGGCGGCGAAGATCACCGTACTGGCCAGGAGGATAACCCAGAAAACCGATATGAAAACCTCATAAAATGGACACGCGCCAATATTCCCGAAGCCGGTGAGCTTAGATATAAGTGGTCGGGCCAGATAATGGAACCGGTTGACGGATTAAGCCTGATAGGTTTAGATCCTGAAAGCAAAGGCAGAGTTTACATTTCCACTGGTGATTCAGGAATGGGAATTACTCATGCGGGATTCTCCTCAATAATACTAACCGATCTAATTTTCGGGATAAAGAATCCATGGGCAAAGATATATGATCCATCCCGAATAACTCTTAAAGCGGCCCCGGAATTCATTAAGGAAGGTTTTAATACTGCAGTTCAGTATGTTGATTTTTTAACTCCGCCGGAAGCCTCGAATACTGATGAAATAGAACCGGGTACGGGCGTAATTATGGAAACCGGAAGCGACAAGCTGGCTGTTTATAAAGATACATCGGGTAAAATATACAAATTTTCAGCATTGTGCCCGCATCTTAAATGTGTTGTTGAATGGAACAATGCCGAAAAGACTTGGGATTGCCCCTGTCACGGCTCAAGATTCGATGCAATGGGCAATGTAATTAACGGGCCGGCACTGGCTAACCTGAAACCAATAAATTAAATTTTAAAGAACAGCAGAAATGAAAGCACTTTGGAAAGGCTCGATCAGTTTCGGGCTGGTAAACATACCGGTAAAACTATATTCAGCTTCGCAAAGCCACACCCTTGATCTTGACATGCTGCGTAAAGGAGATCTATGCCAGGTACGTTTTGCACGTGTATGCAGGGAAGATGGCAAAGAGATCCCCTACCAGGACATAGTAAAAGGCTATAAATACAACGAGGGCGACTATGTGGTACTTACTGATAAGGATTTCGAAAGCGCTAATGTTGAGAAGACGCATACTATTGATATCTTTCATTTCGTAAATGAAAAGGAAGTTGATTCAGTTTATTTTGAAAAGCCATATTACCTTGAACCCGAGAAATCCGGAACAAAGTCATACGCGCTTCTGAGGGAGGCAATTAAGCAGACAAAAAAAGCCGGTTTAGGCAGGCTTGTGCTTAAAAACCGCGAGCACATAGGCTTGCTGAGGCTCTTTGAAAACATTATTGTATTTAATCAAATACGTTATTATGACGAAATACGAGAAACTTCTGAAATAAAGGTACCCGCATCCTCCCAGGTCAATAAAAAAGAAATTGAAATGGCTGTAAGCCTGGTAAAACAGCTTAGCAGTAAATTCAATCCGAAAGCATATAAAGATACGTATGTTGACGAGCTGAAGAAGATCATAACTAAGAAAGCCAAGGGACAAAAAGTTAAACCCAAGGGCAGGGAACCGAAGGCAAGTTCTGCAACAAACCTGATGAAGCTTCTGAAACAGAGCATAAAAAGCAAAGCGGCTTAGCCGGATAAAAAGCATTTATGAGCCTGAAAGACTATAAGAAAAAAAGGAATTTTAAAAACACATCCGAACCGGCAGGCGGTAAAAAAGGCTCGGCCAGTCAGCTGATATTCGTGGTGCAAAAGCATGACGCAAGCCACTTGCATTACGATTTCCGGCTGGAACTTGAAGGAGTGTTAAAAAGCTGGGCTGTACCCAAGGGCCCATCTATGAATCCGGCAGATAAACGGCTCGCCATGATGGTTGAAGATCACCCGTTCGATTATAAGGATTTTGAAGGTACAATTCCCAAAGGAAACTACGGAGCGGGTGAAGTAATAGTGTGGGACAACGGTTTTTATATACCGATAGATGGCGGAACTGTTAAGGATGAGAATGAAAAGCTTCTGAAGAAAGCTTTGAAGAAGGGCGACTTAAAATTTGTTTTGTTAGGTAAAAAGCTGAAGGGTGAATTTGCGCTTGTTAACATGAGGAAGGATGAAAAGTCATGGCTGCTGATAAAAAAGAATGATGAATATGCTAAGGAAACGGATATTCTGAAGAAGAATAAATCTGTCATAAGCAGTAACACTATTGAAAAAATGCAGAAAGAAAATGGCAGAAAGAAAAGCAAAGCCAAAGGGTGACCCTTTCCCTGAAATAGTTAAGCCTATGCTTGCAACTTTGGGCGATAAACCGTTCAATAGCAAAGACTGGATCTTCGAGATAAAATGGGATGGTTACAGGGTTATAACGCGCAAAAAAGGAAATGAAATTCACCTCAGCTCAAGAAACCAGGTTTCGTTTGATAATAAATTTTCAACCATCCGCAGTGCGCTTAAAGCAGTTAAGGGCAGCGCTGTATTAGACGGCGAGGTTATAGCTGTTGACGAGAAAGGCAACCCAAGCTTTCAAAAGCTGCAGAATTTTCAGAAAACAGGTGTAGGAACAATTGCCTATTACGTATTTGACCTTCTATGGTATAAAGGGTACAGCCTGAAAAAACTGCCCCTGACAGAACGTAAGGAACTGCTTGAAAGCATGCTGCCACAAATGGAAAATGTATTCTATTGCGAGCACATAGAAACTAAAGGCAAAGAGCTTTTCAGTCAAGCTAAAAAACTTGGTCTTGAGGGAATTATAGCGAAAGAGAAAAGCAGTAAATATTATGAGAATTCCAGAAGCGCAGGCTGGCTGAAGATAAAATCTGTTGAGGCAATGGAAGCTGTGATCTGCGGTTATACCGCTCCAAGAGGAAGCAGGAAATATTTCGGGGCATTAATACTTGGAGTTTATGACAAAAATGAACTTGTGTACATCGGCCACACAGGCACGGGATTCAACCATTCAAACCAGGAAGATACTTTCAGAATGCTTCAGAAATATGAGAGCAACTCTTCGCCATTTTCCCATCCCCCGAAACCGAATGCGCCGGTTACCTGGCTGAATCCAAAGCTTGTTTGCGAAGTAAAATTTTCACAAATGACTGATGACAGGATATTGAGACACCCCGTTTTTACGAGAGTGCGGAATGACAAAAAGCCGCAGGAAGTTACATTCAGCTCACAATTAAGATCAGCAGGCAGAAAATGAAAAACACCACAAAAATAAACGGTCAAACTCTGGAACTATCGAATCTTGATAAAATATACTGGCCGAAAGAAAAGTATACAAAAGGCGACCTGCTGGAATATTACTACCTGGCTTCAAAGTATATTCTGCCTTATATAAAGAACAGGCCCCATTCACTGAACAGGTATCCGAATGGCATTAAAGGAATGAGCTTTTACCAAAAGGATGTAAAGGATAAAGTACCCGATTGGATAGAAACAGCAGAGATATATTCCGAATCAAATGATGAGAATATTCACTATTACGTTGTAACCAATGAAGCTTCGCTGTTATATATGGTGAATCTTGGATGTATAGAGATCAATCCCTGGTTTTCGACAGTGAAAAAAATCAATAACCCGGATTATATGGCTATAGACTTGGATCCGCTGGATATACCTTTCAGCAAAGTAAAAGAAACCGCGTTCGCGGTAAAAGAAGTTCTGGATCGCGCGAAAGCTATTGGCTACTGTAAAACTTCCGGAGCGACAGGAATACACATTTATATTCCTTTGAAAGCTAAATACGATTTTGAAATAGCCAGGGAATTTGCACATGTGATAGCAGAGCTTACCCGAAGCCTGGTGCCGGAATTTACGAGCATCGAAAGATCGCCCTCAAAAAGGAAAAAGAAAGTTTACATAGATTACCTGCAGAATCGCACGGGCCAGACGTTAGCTGCCCCTTACAGCGTGAGGCCAAAACCGGCAGCGCCTGTTTCAACTCCACTGGAGTGGAAAGAGCTGAAGTCAGTTGACTCGCCCGAGGAGTTTACGATAAAAACAATTTTTAAAAGATTAAAGAAAAAGGGAGACTTGTTCAAAGGTGTACTGGGCAAAGGTGTTGATGCAGAAAAATGCCTTTCAAATCTTGGTGCATAAAAGAAATTATGATAAGCGAATTCCGAATAAACTACCGCCGCTTTATTATGCTTATAGTAATGATAGGAGCATTTTTGAGCACCGGCGTACTCAAATCTCAGCAAGTGCTTCAAGTTGACGATATTGAGTTTAGATTCAATGGCAAACAAACTTTCGAGAATGGCGAACTAAAGGACGCAATTGCGCTTTCCAAAAGCGATGTGTACAATAAGACATTGCTTGAAGGCGACATTCAGAAGCTGAAAAAATTCTATTTTGATAACGGTTTTTTTGATGCGGAAGTAGATACATCTGTAACTGTGGATATTGAAGACGAAGAAGCTTCCGTGACATTTAAGATAACTGAGAACAATAGATACAAAATTGATTCAATTGCTATAAAAGGAATTCAAAATGTTTCTGCTGAAGCGCTTTCCAAGATCAGGAAGATACGAACTATCAAAAAGGGGGACAACTACAGTAAAGTTCTTATTATACAATTGGCAAATGAAACACTCGATTCACTGCAGAACAATGGTTACATGAACGCACGCCTGCATATAGATTCAGGTACAGTTATTAGAAGGTATAAGGATAGATCGACTGCGAATGTTGAGATAAACCTTGAGGGTACTGACACTCTATACTACTTTGGTACAACAAAGATCAATATAAAGAACAATGTGTATGGTTTGCGTTCTGAAATTCCAAAAGAAGAGATCGTTTATAAGGAAGGTGAGCTTTTCAGCAAGGCCAAGAAGCTGGATAGTGAGCGCAATATAGCAAGGATACCTATAGTATCAGGCGCACAGATAAATCCTGATTCAAGCTCCACTCACACGGATGGCAAAGTGAACCATACCGTAACCATAACGCTTGCAAAAAAGAACGAGCTGACCCCCTTTATCAAGGGCGCAAACTTTGAAAACCGCTTTTATATCGGCGCAGGCATAAAATATCTTAACAGGTACTTTCTTTCAGGGAACCGTACGCTTACATTAGAGCTTGAAGAAGATTACAACTCACCCAGTATTAACCGTACTACCCTTTCAGCGGCAGTAACGCAGCCGCATTTTATACATCCAAGGGTAACACTTGTTGACAGGGTTTCCGTTGGATTCAACAATGTTGAAAATTACAAATATTACTTTGCGGCTAATCTAACGACTCTGAATTACTTTATAGCTCCGCATACTTTCTACAACAATGTGTACCTGGATCTGACAGAAGAGTTAATATGGATAAAATATGATACAATTGCGACGGGAAAACAAACGCAATTCAACAGCTTTTTGAGCATTACATTTGAACACGATAACACAAACAATCTCCTCTCGCCATCCAGGGGATTTTATCATTCTGTATTGGTTGGTCATGCAGGATTGATCCCGAAAGCGATTACAGGTATATTCGGCAAAAGTGTTTTTTATTCGCAATTCTTCAAAGCATATACATTGAATAAGTTTTATTTCCCTATCGCGAAGGGTGACCGGTCAGTGCTGGCAACTAAACTATCTGTTGGAGACATAATTGAATACGGAGCAGGAGAAAACAAGATCCCGGTGCAGCCTATATACAAGTTCTTCAGCGGAGGCTCGAGCAGCCTCCGCGGCTGGAATGCGAAAGAAAACGGGATACTTGATAATAAAATAGACGGCGGTAATTTTCTAATCGAAGGAAGCGTTGAGCTGCGGCAGAAACTGTTCCCACGTTCGGAAGGGTTTCTTAAGAATATTGGCGCCGCATTCTTTGTGGATTACGGAAATGTCTGGGAAACACATAAGGATTTCAGGTTCTCACAAATAGCGCTTGCTATTGGCTTCGGCTTAAGATATGACCTCTTTATAGGCCCGATCAGATTTGATTTTGGATTTAAATTATACGATCCTTCAGCCCCGGAAGGTGGAAAGTGGCTGTTTCAGAACGCATCTTCAATACTTAAGGATAAATTCAGGATTCAGTTTGGTATTGGGCAGGCTTTTTAAGATGCTTTCGTATATTTGGGAGCCTCGGGAAAAATGACTATGAAATTTTATATTTCATGTTCGACTCCTCTGGAGTCGTACGAAAATCTAAGCAAGTCTTCTATAAATGTGTGACTCCTTCGGAGTCAAAATCCAAGAAAAATTAGTTTGTAACCTTAGATGTGCGAAGCCCACGGAGTCATTATCCAAAAGCTTGGAGCTGAATCTTCGCATTTCCAAAAAAATTTTCAAAATAGAACAACTACTGACCGCGCAGCGGTCACACATTTATAGATTTAGAATTCCCATAAACCATTGACCCCAGAGGGGTCACACATTATAATTCGAATGTAAAGCAGATGAAGCACTGACACAGTCAGTGCACTCCAATAAAAAGAGATTTAGAATATTGATCTTATGTGCGACTCCACTGGAGTCGTGAGGAAATCTAAGCATATCTTTTATAAATGTTTGACTCCTACGGAGTCAACAGCAACACTTTTGTAAAGAGAGTCGTTATTATCCACTATTGATGGTGTGGAAGTACTTGTTACATGGACCGCGTAGCGGTCACACATTTATAGATTGAATTACCCTTTACAGAATGACCCCGTAGGGGTCACACATGAAATTAGAGCAGATTAAGCACTGACACAATCAGTGCACTCCAAAAAAGAAAAAATGTTTAGTTTGAAGGGGCCCGATGATAATAATCAAAACTTGATCTTATACAAGATCTTTATCTCCGTGGTGAGGATATCATTTTGACTTGTAGTAAGAGTTTGTTTTTTCTCTTCGCGGGCAAACTCCAGTAAGAGCGTTTCGGGCAGGTTCAGCTTAAATAGCTTATTCAGTGGATAATCGACAACCAGCTCAAAGTTCTTGACTTCCTTAAGCAGTTTACCGCCAAATTTGACCCTTGCATCTCCCAGCTCAGATATAAGTTCTACATCAGTATCTTTCACATTGCCTTCGGAATAATTGAACTGCGCATCTACAATAAATGGCAGTATCTCACGTACTGTCTGTGAGAGATATGATGATGCATACAGAGAGCCAACCGATGCGCCAAGCGAAGAGGCAACTGCAGTTCTTTCCGAAGCTGTCAGCTCGCTTTTGAACCTGCCAAACAACAGGTAAGTTATTGCATCGCTCTGCGCATCGCTTCCGGCCACTTCGCTGCCATCCTGGTATAATCCAAGGGTAAGCTCCGGATTCTTAGGTGTACCTTTCACTGTAATAACAACCTGAACTTCGCTTGTGGTAACAGAGCCGTACTGCTCATTGTTCTTCTGACTGGAATAAACTCCCATTATATCAAGCTCCGGATTTCCAATATCGCCGTCAAACTTGATTGTGCTTTCATTAAGCTTAAAATCACGGTAAAAACGGTAATATGAGTCCCCTGCCACATCAACTGTTCCAAAAGCCTGCATTTGCCCGTTAACTGTCTTGATATCCAGGTCTGCTTTCAGCTCTCCAAAGAGCCTATCTCGCGTAAGATTATTAAAATCAATAGAAGCATAAATATTATTTTCCGTTTTTACATTCATATCAAGATTGACCGACATTGGCTTTGAGCTATCAATTGCCATAATATAACGTGACCTTTCGAATGGATTCAAAGAAGCATATTCTTCAGGCAATAATACAATAGATGAATCACGGATAATATTCACTGAGTCGTTGCCTGCATCTATATAAATGAAATTATCATCTCCTGCATTGTATCCCGAGCCTTCAAGCGGAATTGAAGAAATTGTTGCATCCCTAATTAGAAGCTGACCTGTAACAAACAGGCTATCCAGGCTGCCCTGTATTTTGACAGGCGGATTACCTATTCCCGCCAATATATAGCCGTACACACCGAGATCGTTTTGCTCAACCGAATTATCAAGCAACACCATATCACCTGTTGCCTGTAAATCAATGTCCGTTATCTTCAGGTCTTTAAAGTCAAGGCTTCCGGATAGATCGATATGTCTTGAATCATCATCAACGTTATAGAGTTTCAGGTTATTCAATATTAGCTTAAAATTATCAGTACTCATTGAGGCATCGAAGCTGTAATCCATACCAGTGAGAGGCAACAGGTAGCCGCCATCGGTAATTTTCAGGCTTCCGGTTAGCGCCGGGTCAGAAGATGTTCCCTTAGCTGAAAGATCGGCATTCAAAACTCCGCGCAGGCTTGCAATATCTGGAACCAACACACTGAAATAATCAAGCAGGAAGTTGTTTGCCTTGAGATTAATATCCACGGGCGCTGAAGATATTCCGGTAATTTCTGATGTATCGGAGGAAAGCGGATTCTTATACGGAATTGTGCCCGTCAGTACCAGATCGCCCTTGTTTTCAGCATTCTTGAAGCTCAGATTTGCCTTGGCTTCATTATTTTCATAATTTACTTTGGCTGTTATCACTCCAATATCTGAATCCCTGTACTTAAGAGTATTGGTATTCAATTCAGCCGATAGTACGGGCGCCTCGGTGTTACCTTTGAATGTTATAAGCAGCTTTGAAAGCTCTCCTTCAATATCGCCATCTGCAGAAATTACATATGATGAATCAGCCTGGTTCACAATTGATGCAATATCAGTTATCTTGATATTATTTCCCTCAACTTTGAGGTCACTTTCATCTTTTAATGCGAGGTAACCGTTCACATCAAGAATGGCGTTGCGGCTCTTTATTTTAAACTGCTCAAAGTTAACCTTGTTTGAATTCTGTACATTAAAGATCCAGTTACCGCTATTCTCGAACTTATAGCCGGAGTAAACGGCACGGACAGTATCAAGATCTGCCTTTATGCTTCCCGCAGAAAATAAGAGATTTCCGGATATATTTGCCTTAGCAGAAGAATCCATGCCGGCTTTAAGAACCAGGTCAGCGGAATTTCCCTTCATATTATACTGCAGCAGCAGTGAGTCAAACGAATTCGCACCGAAAGTAAGCTTGTCACCGGTGGTATTGAGGACAATATCCGGTCCCCCGGTACCTGCGGAATAGGTGTTGGAAAAACGAACATCACTAGTCAGATTTTTGAGTATAATAACTGTATCGCCGTAAGAAAAATCCTTAACATCGAGAAATGAAACCGAACTAAACTCACCTGCCGTGTTTTTCATTTCGCCATTCACATTACCCGTAAAACTAACACCGAAAGGACTAAGCACCTTATTCAGTTTAACGCTATCTTTTGTTAACAGTCTGTACTTAAAAGTAAAATCACCCGGATTATTAAATGATGTAGTGCTCACAGTATTGATCAGAGAGTCATTTCCAAGGCCTTCTGCAACAAGCTGCTGCGCACGGTCAATATTAAACATTAATGCATCGATAATCCGGTCGATCTTAAAGCTGCCTTCAGCATTGAATTCAGCCATATCTGTGACAAGATTGATCGTCCCTTCAGAATTATTATTAACTACTACTGCATCAACCGGTGTTTGAGGTATTTCATAATCACCGAATCTGGATCTACTAATATCAACTCTGTAGGTACCGCTAATATTTTCCGGCGATATTCCCTTTCCGTTTACGTCAAATGTAAAATTCAGATCGCTTCTTTTATCTGCGCTGCCGGTCACCCGAGAGATATCCAGGCTGCTGACATTGCCTTTTAGCTTGTAACTGGGATTATTCATATTGGAGATATTAACCATTCCTTCTATATCCGCACTTCCCATCGAAGATTTATGGCGGATATTTAAAGTGATAGCCCCCTTCACTGCATTGAGCGTACCTGCTGAAGACCTTACATCATATTTTCCAACCCTCGAGCTATACATGGAGTATGTTACATTCGTGCGCATCTTATTAATATCAAACCCGCTTCCATCAAATTTCGCTGTAAGATTAATTCCGCCAGAAAGCGACCTGTTTTTTAGAACTCTTCCCAGATCGATCGCACGGGTATTTACGTACCCGGAATATATTTCTTTGTCAAGATCAAGATTAGCAAATCCATCCGCGTATCCCGCATCGGTGTTAACCATAAATTCAGAATTGAATGCCGAAGTTGTACCTTTATATTTCAGGTCTGCATGAATTGTACCCAGATTCGAAAAGTCAGGGATACCGCCTGTATAAACATTGTTCACATCGGCAGAATTTATTACTATACTATTTCCTGTTACATCAAAATACAGGCTATCGGGATTTTGGAGATTTTTTATGTTGCCCTTTAAACTTATCACAGAATTCTGCATACGAACGGTAATGTTTTCAGCATTCAGATCGCCATACTTACCGCTTGCATCAAGCTTTACCGCTGCAATGCTATCGAGGAAATCAATTTCCGGAAGGAAAAAAGTCAGGTCGTCGAAGTTGAATTTTAGAATGTCGATGCTGAAATCTACTTTTTTATTGCCCAGATCTTCGTAAACGAATTCATAAAAAGGATTAAATTTCTCTGCACGCAAATTATATATTTTTACATCACTTCTGCTTGTAAGGAGTTCGAATCCCCACAACTCTGTAAGAGTATCTTTCTCGTTCAGGTTTGCATTAAATCTGAGCTTTTCTAAATTGAAATCGGAATTAGTTTTGAAAGATAGGTTATTCAGGGCTACTGACTTAAACTCTTTATAATACTTTGCGCTTATATCAAGGTTAAACTCCGATATATCGGTATTGTTGAAGTCAAATGATGTTAAAGTAGTGCGCTTTTCTTTCCACCAAGGTGCCGGCGAAACTGAATCACCCGCTACACGGATAAATCCGTTTTCGATCTTAAGATTTTCAACATTTACATCCCACTCAAAGGGCGAACTTGCAGAGGTATCAGTTTCATCAGACGAGAACAGGTTTTCAAAGTTCCAAATAAGTGTATCCCCTGATTTGATCTTACCTGCCGAAATATATGGTTCCTTCAAAGTAAGCTGGCTTACGGTTATTCTTTTATCAAGCAATCCCCACAGATCATATTTAACTTCCATGTAGTTAAATCGCAGCAGAGTATCTTCCTTAACGGTAACATTTCCGCCTGAAAGGCGAATTCCGTCAAAGATATTTCCTGTAAGCGATTCGGCATTTATGCGGTTACCTTTTTTTTCTTCAGAGCTGTTTAGCTTATCAAGGGTATAATCAAGCGCTATTTTATTGAATGTATCCGTTTGAATAAAAATCAATAATGCGGCAATTAATACTATAACAAAACCCGTTAACCATAAAAATATTTTTCCGCCGATCCTGATGAATTTTGGAAGAGCCATTATTGTTTTTCCCTGCCTTTTTCAATCCCAGTTCTTTTCCTGCCGGAAGAAGGACTTTTTCGTCTTAATTTTTTGGCCGCTGCGGCCTTCACTAACTGTGAGACTTTCGGCACTATGATCCCGTCGCCATCTGCTGTAAGAATGCTCGTGCTGTATCTTTTGCGGTAAACCTGCGTCAGCTCAGCGCCAAAAAACAGTATCAAGCCCGAATAATATATCCAGACAAATATTACGACAAGCGAAGCTGCTGCGCCATATGTTGAGCTATACGAACTGCTGCCCAGGTAAATGCCGATTAGGTATTTACCAATAGCAAAAAGCAAAGATGTTATACCTGCTCCCAGCCAAACATATTTCCACGATATCCTGACATCCGGCAAAACCTTATATATCATTGCAAAAAGCAAAGTTATGACAACGAGTGATGCTGCATTGTTCATTATGTAAGCCAGCGGTATCAGTGACGGGAACATTTCGCCCATAAACTCATTGAACAGGGCTATGGCAGAGTTAACTATTAATGATATCATCAGCAGGAAACCGGTGGCCACAACCATTGAGAATGAGACAATCCTGTTCTTCAGGAAACCCCAAACTCCCCTTCCGGGTTTAGGCTCCACCCCCCACACTATATTGAGAGATTCCTGCAATTCGACGAAAACTCCCACAGAACCCAAAACCAGCAGAACAATGCTCATGATGGTAGCAAATATTCCTGTTGCTGCGTTCGAAGCGCCTTTGATAATTGTTTCAATCATTTGAGCACCGTCGTTTCCCACTAGATTATTGAGCTCGAAGAACAACTGACCTCGCGCGGCCTCTTCACCAAAAATAAAACCTGCGATTGCAATAACTATAATCAGCAAAGGACCCATTGAAAAGGCAGAATAATAAGAGAGCGCGGCCGCCATTTTGAATGCTTTATCATCCAGCATTTCATAATACGCCTCAACAATGAGCGAGGGAACTTCTTTTATGGTGAATTTTCTACTCAACCTGCAGCTCCTGCCTTATACGGTACATCCTGTGTAAAGAAGTTAACCAGCTTACTGTAGACTCCGCCCCCTGGTTCTGATTTGTTAAAGCTGCGGTAAGTCCGTCATAACATCCGCCGGTGGTGAAATCATACATCGGCTCCTGTCTCTCATTGTTTCCCAAAAACCAGCTGAATGTTATTCCAATCTTGTTGATCCATTCCATATCTTCGGTGATAAGGTAAGCCTGGTAGCAGGCATCAATGATGGAGGGTATCTCGACCGGCTGCTGGTCAAACCTGGACTTTTCGCCATTCTTTTTATACCACCCGTCATTTCCAACAAGTGAGACGAAGTTCCTCTCTTTATCATAAATAACATCAAACAGCCAAGTTAATGATTCGAGACCCGAATAGAGGTAATTGCTGTTCTTAAAATAGATCCCTCCCATCAGAAGCGCCTGGGAAAGCCTTGCATTATCATAAGTAAGGCTGTCTTCGAACCATTTCCAGCTTTCTGTAGAGTTCTCCATGTATCTTTCATAAAGTGACTCGAGCATGCGTTCACAAATCCTTTTCACTTCCCTGGCACCTGAGAATTTCTGGAGATAAAATATGCAGCCCATTATAATATGCGCCATCGCACGCAGCGAGCCGAATTTCTCCATACTCTTCAGTGATGCATCAAACAGCATTTTGCACAAAGCAAGATGTGAATGGTTTTCCGCATTCTTAATGAAGTATCCAAGCACAAACATGGTTCTCCCGTTAGAATCTTCCGTTCCTTTATCGTCCAGCCATTTCCGGTCATAACTCATGAAATTCCTGAAAAGACCCGTTTCGCTGTTATAGGCATAATGAATGAATGAAAGATATGTATACAGAAGCTGGTCGGCCAACGGATCGCGGAATAAATACTTATTCAAAATAATGACCAATAGAGCGCGGCAATTATCATCAATGCAATAACCTTCATTCCTGTTTGGGATTGAAAATACTGAATGCTGCAATATACCCGTAGTATCGGTGATATTACGCAGATGTGACAGGTTTACTTCCGGAAGCGAAGGCATATGCCTATATTTAGGCGATTTCATAAGGCTGGTGGTATTGATAGTATATTCCGCAGCAGCCTTTTGAAAAATATCATAATATCTTCCTGCAACTTCAGGCCAGATCATTTTTCTTCCTGCTTCATAGGCATTCCTTCGCAGGCGATTGCGTTTGTTCTCGTCATCAAGCAGTTCTGTTAAGGAGTTCGATAAAGATTCAGGTTCCTGGAAC
Source organism: Ignavibacteria bacterium (assembly GCA_041917655.1). Taxonomy (GTDB): domain Bacteria; phylum Bacteroidota; class Ignavibacteria; order Tepidaquicellales; family OLB5; genus OLB5. The sequence goes on from JAYRXC010000033.1 coordinate 82,533, forward strand.
GAATACAAAACACCCTTTTCATCACGAAGTAATTCCTGTGCATACCAATATGGGGTTGATACTACAGCTTTCCCTGAGGCAAGAGCGTATGTGAGCGTACCTGAAACGATTTGTTCCATGTTGTGGTATGGTGAGACATAGATATCGCTCATCAGAAGGAATTCCAGCAGCTCTTCGGTGTTCACGAAACGATTTATGAATATTACATTGTTTTCCAAACCCTTTTTCTTAACCAGATTTTCGAGGTTGTTTCGGTATGATTCACCATATTGCTTGCGAACATGCGGATGAGTTGCACCCAAAATAATATAAGAAATATCAGGATTGGTTTTTACAACGATCTCAAGGGCGTTTATAACATCTTCGATACCTTTTCCGGGACTAAGCAGACCAAAAGTAAGTATTACCTTCTTTTCTGTAAGCTGGAATTTATCCTTATAATAAGTAGTATCCAGGAAAGGCACATCATGCGCGCCATGAGGTATGAATTTGATCTTCTCCCGGGGTACAGCATAGACATTACTCAGCATTCCCTGCGCTTTTTCTGACTGAACGACCATATATGAAGAATATCGGTTTATCTCCTGCATCACTTTGAGCTGGTCATCATCGGGATGCTCAAGAACTGTATGCAATGTTGTGACAACAGGCTTTTTGAGATTTTCCAAAAGGTATAAAATATGAGAGCCTGCTTCTCCGCCATAAAGGCCGAACTCATGCTGCAGGTTTATAATATCTTTATCAGATAGATTAAGATAATATGCAGCTTCTTTGAAATCATTGCTGCTTTTATCTTTGATCTCAAACTTAACCTCTGAGGGGTATTTATAGCCCTCAGGAACATCGTTAAGAGCTGTAACACTAACATTCAGGTTAACGCCATTGCGCAGTTTTTTGAATGAGGTTGCCAGGTCATTTGTAAATGTGGCAATTCCGCATTGCCTGGGTATATAAGAGGAAATGAAAGAAACTCCGAATGTTTTGCTCATAATTTTATTTCTGCTTTCTGACAAAATCCAGTACTTCCTTTAATGAAGCAGTAGCAATTGCCATGGTAGTATCTGCTGCTCCGTAATACATTATTAATTGATCGCCCTTCAGCACAACGCCGCAAGGAAAGGTTACATCAGGCACATCGCCCACTCTTTCGTAATATTCATTTGGCCCGAATATCCATTCATCACATCTTTTAATAACTTTGCTCGGATCTTCAAGATCGAGAAGTGCGAGGCCAAGCCTGTAAAGTGAGCCTGCCGCAGTGGTCTTAACGCCGTGATAAATGATGAGCCAGCCCTCTGATGTTTCGATGGGCTGAGGTCCAAGCCCAACTTTATATGCATCCCACCAGCTTCCTCTCCTGGCGGGTAAAAGAATTGAACTATCTCCCCAATGCTTAAGATCAGGAGAATAAGACATCCAAATGTGAGCGCCCCAAAGGTAGCTTGTTGGCGAAGGCCTGTGAATCAGTACATAGCGGCCGCCAAATTTACGGGGAAAAAGAGACGCGTCTTTATCATCAGGCGGCATTACAACACCATACCGGCGGAAGTTAGTGAAGTCTTCAGTAGTGGCAAGCGAAACCAAAGGGCCGCTTTCTGAAAACGATGTGTATACTACCGCAAATTTATTTTCATCTTCTAATTTTACTATACGCGGATCTTCAATGCCGAATTTTTCTTCAGGATACTCATCGGGCTGGGGCAGCATAGTTGGATGCGGGTCTATCTTCCAAATCGGTAAAGCCATCAACACTGGTAGCTTTACATAAATGCGAAAACCCTCTCATGTCTTCAACCCTGATAAGCAGAAGTACTTTATCTTCGAACAGCGTAGCAGCGGCATTAAATACCGCATTAACACGATAAGGCCACATGGAAGGCATAAGCACCGGGTTACCTTCATAACGTTTGAATAATATATTTTCCTGATATACACCCGCTATTTTATCCATTCCTTAATCTCCTGGTTAGATTTTAAATTAGTGCCTGCCGTCGCCCTTTTTGCCATATCGGCGCGCTGTAATATATATCCAGTATGCATATCCGCCCCAGGCAGCAAGTGCTATAAGAACTCCTATTATTATGTATTCCATATGCCCTCTTTTCTATTTATTAGATTTCGATGCAGTAATTGCCCATATCGATAGCTCTTTCGGATCGCTGGGCAGTCATCCTGAAAATGTTGATCAGGTTTTCTTTATCTTTTTCCAAAGCTTCCGCTATTGCATCCTTTTTCCTGTTATCAGAAAAATCTCTTACATATTCAGCTTTGATAAAGTCATTCTGAGGCGCAATTTCGGCGTTAAGTATTTTCAGGTGACCGGTTTTTTTCCACATCCTTGTCCACCATTCAAGCGAATGCACGAAATACCATTTATCCTGGTAGTGCTGCCGCATAAACTCCGGCAGCTCGAATAAATAGTTTATTTCTTTGCTGAAACATATATCCACTATCCCAATAATTCCGCCCGGCTTCAAAAATTGTGAAATATAGGGCGTAAATTTTTCATCAGTACCAAAATACATGTATGAATCAACGGCAACGATCGCATCAAAAAAACAAGGCGGGAAAGGAAGTTCCTTTGCGTTGAGCTTCATTGGGTATACACTGTGTTCACAATTCATCTCTTTTACGCGTCTGTAATTTTCAGAAGGCGGGATATATTGATCGACTGCCCAAACTTCAGCTCCAAACTCCTTAGCGAGGAAAATAGCGCTAACCACATTGCCGCAGCCTAAATCCAGAACGCGCATACCCTCTTTAAACTCCATTACTTCTGTAAGACTTTCAAGATTATAAAGCACATTTTCGCCAAGTGAGTTTTGTTTTATCCATGCATGGTCATATGCCGCACTTAGAGGAAACAGAGTTTTACGGAAATTAGCAGAGATTGTATTCATTTTTACTCTTCCAGTTGATATTCAACAAACGGGTATAACATTCTAATTTTAATTTTTACGCTTGCAGATTATGATGCTCTCTAAGAGGAATAGCGCCTATTATTTTTGCCAGCGAGGGATCGGAATATGCTCCGTATGAATCAACCAAAACCCCTTTTTGCCCGTCTTTCGCTGTTATAGCGTAAACTATGGCATTATCGGAAGGATTGGAATCCCCTTCATATCTTTCAGTTTTTTCAATAATGAGATCCTGGGGCTCATACCTTGCATCTTTATCTTCACAATCATCACAGCTAATTCCGTCATTTTTAATGCTAAAATCGTGAATATAACCTTCCTCCCTTAAGCATTCGGTAATTTCGGTTACAGTCTTCATCAGCTTATACATAGTTTTCTCCTTTATTAAATTTAAGATCCTGCCAGAACCACAATGGCAGCAAAAACGTAGATCATTGTAAGCAAATACACTACCAGATTTTTCATTTTTATAACCCTCCTGATTCTGTTTAGCAGTTCTTCAAATTTTATTTTTACTGTTTTCGATAATGCTTATTTCGCCGTCAGTTTCCAATACTGCAATTTTCACTTCTTCAATTTTTGTTAAGCCGTTGCTTCGAATAGCCTCTTTTAAATTTTCCATTGTCATCTTTTCATTTTTCAAATTTGATCTTAATACCTTTCCATCTCTCACCAGCAGGACCGGCTCACCTTCAACTACTTTCCTGAATGATTTGGAATAAAACACCGCTCTTTCCAGTGCAAAATTTATGATCCCAAGAGTAACTATACAAACAACTGCCGAAATGAAAGCATTTTCCTGCGGGATCAAAGAACCTAGAGCTTCACCTATCAGGATTATCAGCACCAGGTCAGGAATTGAGATCTCACCAAGCCCCTTTTTGCCGAGCAGCCTCAGGCATATCATTATCAGAACATACAGAGCTGCGCTGGCGCCGGCTACTTCCCAAATACTCACGACCTTTTATTTTTTTTGTTTCACCTTTTTTGCTGCGAGTTTTGTTTACCGTAGCCATCGCTATTCTTTTTGCGGCTTTAACGGGACGGCCTTCTTTCTTTTCGGAATCCAAAACATGTTTATACTGTCTTTTCCTCTTGCCCGAAAGCTCTGTCAACCGCTTTTCGGCTCCCTTTTTAAGATTCTTAGCTTTTGTAGATGAACCGGAGCTTTTTGTGCCCGTTTTCCTGGACGTTTTTTTAAGACCCGAAGTGCGGGAATTAGTTTTACTGCCTGAACGGCTAGCCCCGGAGGAACTGCCTGTTGACCTTGCGATACTGCTATTGCTTCTCCCTGAACTCTTTTTTGCAGAACCTGCAGAGCGCTTTGCTCTTTTAGTTGAAGCCGATTTCTTTCTTTCTGCCATAATATCGAACTGGATTGATTTTTTTCTGTTTTAGCTTTCACTCCCTGCTCCACTTTTATTTAAGAAGAGAGGCCTGCCGCCATCTTGACCCGGGCAGCAGGCCCTTTGGGGGTAAAATAGATTGGTCTTTAAAACTTACTTTTCTGTCTCTTCATCTGCAGGTTCTAAAGCTTCTGCATTGATCTCTTCAGCAAGCCCTGTAAGTTTTTCATCTGCAGCACTTTCCTCTTCCTGAGATTCCTCGAGCAGCTGCATTATTTCATCATAGCCGCACAGCCTTGCGTATGTTTTTGCGCAGCCATAAGCAGCTATTTCGTAATGCTCTACTCTCTGAGCAGCTGCAATAAGCGCAACATCTCTTACTTCAGGTGTACAGTCCTCTTCAAGAACTTCTTTACCTTCTTCGATCAAGCCTTCCATTGCCTTGCATTTTTTTCCGGTCAAGGTCTTTCCTGCAAGCTTTGATATTTTATCGAGTCTTTCGATCTGCCCTTCGGTTTCATTCAAATGATCTTCAAATGCCTGGCGTTATTCGTCGGAATTAGCTGCCTTAGCCATTTTAGGAAGTGCTTTTGTGAGTTGTTTTTCTGCGCTATAGAGATCTTTTAATTCATCCATTAAAAAATCTTCCAGAGATTTCATTTTAGCCATTTAATATCTATCCTTTATTTTTCTTATTATTTTTAAAAATATTGTTTACTTAAACGCGCTGCAGCTTTTCTTTGTTTTTTCTGTTGGTATTATCGCGTTTTTCCTCTTCTGCAGTATGAGTGTAATTATCCTGTCTAATATTCTGACCGGTTTGGTCTTTTCCTGTGCCATATGTTTCAGTTTTCGGTCTATCCACAATAGAGTCTCTTCTCTTATCATTTGACTTATCAAAGTCATTTTTGCTGCTGCCTGCAGTGGCGCGTTCTTTTTCCGTGCCTTCATCCAGTTTTCCTGCCCTGGTATTTTTCAAGTTCCCTTCTTTATCAGTTGTGGACTCGTTATAACCTTCATTAAGTTTATCTTTTGTCCATTCAGCATCCTTTGTTTTCTGCTCGGTTGTATTATCTCTTTCAAGTCTTTCTGATCCATCTCCGCGTTTCTGCTGATCCGGCTCTTTTCCCGTTTCGGGATCGAACCCGGTTCGCTGTGCATTATCCTTCTTTATCTTTTCTTCTTCATTGTATTCAATAGATTCGCCATCACCGGTTTCAGGTGATTTTTCCGGCTTAACCGGCTGATTTCCAGTTGTAATATCATCGTTTTTCTTTTCAGGTGTTGGAAGATCAACTTCCTGCGAACGGTCGTTGCCCTGGTTGATTCCCTGATTATTTTTTTCAGGTTTCTGATTCTGATTATTAGTCTGCTGCGGATTCTGTGTGTTAGCCATTGTAATACTCTCCTCTGTTATTTTGAAAGCGTTAATCGAATTGTTTTTATGCTTATGTACATAACAATAAGTGTGCCAAAGACTTTTTAGGTTTTTGTCAGATTTTCGAATAATTTGACATGTAAACTCCGTCAATTCAGACAAATGTGTCAATAAAAAAGCAGGCAAATGGCCTGCTTAAACGGAACGCTATAAACTTAACATACTTTAATCAATCAAACTTCCATCCTTTGATAACCTGGACGCACTTTTCGCTTTTTTCATTTGTTTTATCTTTACCGTAATAAGGATTACCGGTGTCTTTGCTATCAGTAAACCAGAAGTTCTTATCCTTAAGTGAACTACAAGTTAATTTATAGATATCTTTACCTTTAACACCGAATTTTGTTATCATGTTTTCCATTGAAACACTCATTTCTGAAAAAAACCTGCGCTGGGTTATGAGATCTTTTGCTCCGGCCAGGTCGGCATTTATTTTCTCAAAAGTCGTAAGCCAGTTTTTCCATTCAATGCTCTTTTCATATTGAGCTGCGGAAGTTTCGGCACTCTTCAGTATTTTTTTCATTTCTTCGGATTGCTTTACTACATCTGCGGTATCATCTTCTTCTAGCTCTTCTTTAATATCAGCGTAATTGTCAAAAATGTCATTGAGCACGGTTCTAAACTCTTTGGCTTTCAGTTTACCCGGGTCAAGCGGTTCGAATGCGGTTTCGCTGAAAATTGAATCTTTGCTTAATGTAGTATTAATGAGGGTATCTACATCCCGGCCTAATGTAGTTGAAGCAGAATCAATGGTTTGCTTAATTTCCCTGCGGTCCTCTTTTGAACAGGAACTTAATATGATTCCTGCCGCCAACAGCGTCATTAAAATAAATTTGTTCTTCATGTGTAAGTCCTCCATTATAATTTAAATGAAGAATGTTACAAATATTATGCCATGGGTGAAGTAGTAAGAGTAATAAGATACAACCTACGGGAAATCTTGAAATCTGTATTTAATTTATGCCAAGATTTTTCAGCTTTCTGTAGAAGGTTCTTTCATTCATATTCAAAAGCTTCGCTGCTTTAGATTTATTTCCGTCAGATTCTTCAATTGCTTTTAAAATGGCATCTTTCTCTGCCTTCTTTGTAACGTTTTCGAGGCTCTGGCCATCATCATTATATTCCGGTTCATTTTTACGGTAAGCATTTGCTACTTCATCAGTTATGCTGATACGCTCCATAACTCTGCCCTGTGTGAGCAATACAGCCCGCCTTATGGTATTCCGCAGCTCCCTAACATTTCCGGGCCAATGATGTTTTGAGATCTTTTCCATAACTTCATCGGATATTGTTTCTACATTCTTATTGAGTTCCTGGTTAGCGTCTTTAACAAAGTGATCAACCAATGAAGGAAGGTCTCCGGTTCGGTCTCTAAGTGCAGGAAGGTCCAGGTGGAATTCATTGAGTCTGTAATAGAGGTCTGCCCTGAACTTCCCGTTGTTCACAGCGTCTGCAAGTCTGACATTGGTAGCAGTCAGTATCCGAACATCAAGTGTAAGTGGTTTTTTGCCGCCTATTCTTGTGATTTTTCTTTCCTGTATCGCTCTTAAGAGCTTGATCTGGTTCGAATCAGAAAGGTTAGTGATTTCATCCAGGAAGATCGTGCCTCCATTGGCCTGTTCGAACTTGCCCTCTCTTTGCATTTTGGCATCTGTGAATGCGCCTTTTTCATGTCCAAAAAGCTCGCTTTCTATCAGTGATTCCGGGATTGCGCCGCAATCAACAGCCACAAATGGACGGGCAGCCCGTTGGCTTGAACGGTGAATCATATTTGCAATAACTTCTTTGCCTGTACCGCTTTCGCCCTGTATAAGAACTGTCAGGTTTGTTGGTGCTACTATATTAACCTGCTCAAAAATCTCCTTCATTTGAGGGCTTGAACCAATTATCCCGCTGCCTTTATAGGATACATCAGATTTCTTTCTGAGGATCTCCAGCTCTTTGTTCAAATATTTGATCTCGAGAGCCTTTCTGATAGTGATTATCATATCATCATTATCAAAAGGCTTTGTAATATAGTCAAATGCGCCTTTCCTCATTGCTTCAACAGCATTTTTAATATCACCAAAAGCTGTAAGAAAAATAAGCGGAGTTTCAGGGGATATTTTCATGATCTCTTCCATTATCTGCATACCGTCCATTTTAGGCAGCTTCATATCGCAGATAACTAGATCATACGTTTTGGATTTTACTTCATCGATTGCTTTGAATCCGTCTTCAACTGATATAGAATTGAATCCTGCTTCTTCAAGGACACTTTCCAGTGTATAACGCACTGATTCATTATCATCAATTATTAGAATTTTTTCCATATTACTATACTATTATATCATTAATCGGGAGCCTTATCTGGACATGCGTTCCCTTACCCGGCTCACTTTCTATATTTAATATACCATGATGCGATTTTATTGTTTGGTATGCAAGACCAAGACCCAGCCCCGTTCCGGTCTCTTTGGTTGTAAAGAAAGGCTCGAAGATCTTATCCAGGTTCTCTGCAGGAATCCCCATTCCAGTATCAATTATATCAATTACGATCTCATCGTTAATCCTGTTAGTTTCCGCATTAATTCTCAGATTCCCGCCGCCCGGCATTGCATCAATAGCATTCGAGATGAAATTCATCAATGCATTTTCAAGCTTTACTTTATCTGCCTTTATTACCGGGAGGTCAGAGTTTAACTTTTTCGAAAGATGTACTCTGCTTTCCTCACATCTGGCTTCAATACTGTTTATGATATTCTCGAGCATATCATGCGTATTTATTTCAGAATAAACCAGGTCTTCCGGTGCGGCAAAATGCAGCAAATCCTTTATGATCTTATTGGCAATATCGCTGTTAACCAAAATATACTTAAGATGTTTTTTCATCTTTTCATCTTCGATCTTGGCTTTTGAAAGAAGCTGTGCCAGTGCACTTATGTTAGCAAGCGGATTGCGTATCTCGTGTGCAATACCGGAAGAAAACCTGCCTAAAGCCGCAAGCTTTTCGTTGTGTATAAGCTCTTTCTGTGCCTCAATGAGCCTTGCGTTGGTCTTCCGCAGCTCTTCTTCCACAAGCTTTATATCAGTTATATCCTGGATACTTCCGAACATACGCCTTGGCCGTTTCTTTTCATCAAAATCTATCCTGATATCAAGCGTTACATATTTCATCCTTCCCTCACGGGTAACAAGCCGGTAGTCGACCTCAACATTTTCCGGATCCCTTTTCAGCTTATCAATAATAGCCTGCATTTTAGGCTGGTCCTCGGGGTAAATAAATTCGATAAGCTGGTCATATTTCAGCTCGTCCTGCTTCGGATCAAGTCCATGCAGCCTGTAAATTTCGTCTGACCATGAAATTGAGCCGGTTTTGTAGTCAGCTTCCCAGCTTCCTATTTTAGCGATACTTTGCGCTTCCTTAAGCTGCTTCTCACTGCGCTCGATCTTTTCCTGTGCATGCTTTATATCTGTAATGTCAAAAACAGTACCTAATATTGTTTCCACATTACCAGCTGCATCAAGGAAGATCTCGCCGTGCGCCTTCAGGCATTTTATCAGCCCGGAAGGAGTAAGTATCCTGTATTCATACCCGTAAGGCTTTTTCTCACTTAGAGCTTTTTCTGCAACCTCTTTAAGCATTGCCCTGTCTTCATCCATAACATATTTCAGGAAAAAATCTCCCTCAAGCTTGCTGCCATCGTTATTGATCTCGAAGATTTTATACATCTCTTCCGACCACTCAACGATATCAGTCTTTACATCCAGCTTCCAGGTACCCAGCTTGGCGATCTGTTGCGCAGTACGAAGCAGCTTTTCACTTTCGCGTATTTTATCTTCAGCTTCCTTTAGAAGAGTTACATCCATTACTGTACCCACCATGCGTGCTATTTTACCCTCGCCTGAGATCTGAATTTCGCCCTGTGAGTTTAGTATCTTTGTTTTACCTTTAGGTGTTTTATAATTCAAAAAGTAGTTGTATGGTTTACCTGTTGCAAGTGAAGCTTCAACTGCAATCCTTCTTGTTTCTTTATTTTCCTCATCAAGCAGGCTTAGATAAATATCATTGGTTATTTTAGTACCCGGAACGACTTCGAAAAGGTTATACATTTCTTCAGACCAAAATACTTTGTCAGTTTCCGCATCCCACTCCCAGCTTCCAAGCTTTGCCATCCTTTGGGCCTGCCGCAGCTGCTTTTCACTGGCTATAATAGCATCTTCGTTACGTTTCCTTTCAGTAACATCGCGGGTAACTTTTACAAACCCGGTATGAATTCCTTTCTCATCATATAAGGGAGTAATAATAACATCTGCGAGGAATCTTGTACCGTCTTTCCGTACTCGCCATCCTTCCCGCTCAAAACTGCCCATATCCAGCGCTTTCTGCATGTTGATTGCCGGCTCGTCATCGTAAATGTCATCCTTTGTGTAAAAGACTGAAACGTGCTTCCCGAGTATTTCCTCTTCACTATAGCCTTTGATCTTCTCTGCACCCTTGCTCCAGCTTTGAATATAACCCTTTTCATCCATGGTTATGATCGCATAATCTTTCACACTGCTCATGATAAGCCTGAGCCACTCTTCGTTCTCACGGATCTTTTCTTCAGCTTCCCTGATCTCTGTTACATCCAGGCAGGTGCCAACCAGCTTTATCACTTCGTTGTTCGGGTTAAGTTTTACTCCGCCCTGGGAACGCAGGATCTTGATTTTTCCGGCAGGGGTAACTATACGTTCGTAAAATTCAAACGGTACGCGTTCCCTGAGAGAAGCATCAATATGATGTTTCACTTCCTCCCTGCTGTCCTCGTGAAGCCGGGATACAAATCCCTGGAAAGTATGGTCAAATTCCGCAGGCTCCATTTCGTAGATGCGGTACATTTCATCGGACCATTTTATGGCATTGGATTTAACATCCCATTCCCAATTGCCCATCCTGGCAATACTTTGTGCTTCCAGAAGTGAATTGCGGCTTTCAATAAGCTCAGTTTCGATCTGCTTCCTTCGGGTTATATCCCTTATCATCCCGGTAAAGAACGGCTCATCATTCATTTCCCACTTAGCCAGAGAAAGTTCAATAGGGAATTCTTCCCCGTTTTGATGTTTTCCGGTAAGTTCCACTGTTTGACCTATGAGACTTGCCTTGCCGGACTCAACAACCTTGCTGAACGCAGTTTTGTGCTTTTGGCGGAACTCTTCAGGCATCAATACTGATACTGGCTGGCTATTGATCTCTTCGGGTGTGTAACCAAACACATCGAGCAAGCGGTTATTGGAGTAGACTATTTCTCCGCGGCTGTTCACGGTTAATATTACATCGTTCGCGGTATCGGCAATAGCTTTAAAGTGCTTCTCTCTTTCACGGATCATTTCAATAAAGCCGATACGTTCTGCGAAACTACCAAGCTCCGCCGTAATATTTCTAAGTCCGTCCGCAGTTTCGGCGTCATATATTACTGCTTCATCATTAAAGAACTCCATAGCGCCAATTAGCTTCTCCGTGCTAAAAACCGGCAGAATAATAAAAGTTCTTAGGCCAATCTCTTTGGACATAGTAAGTCTGGGGTCTTCACCAGTTTCTTTCAAGTTTTCTGTTAGGTCCCAAATTGGGGTGTTTTGTTCAACAAGCCTGGACTTCAGCGATTCAACGGAAAGAATTCCATATCCTTCAGATGCAGCGCGGAATACATCATATTCAGGAGGAAGCTGTTTATTCCATATCCCTGAATCCTTGAACATACTTTCATGATATTTAAGAAAGTGGCCAATCTTCCATCCGGTATATTCGCATATTTTATCAGTAATAAACTGGATACATTCTTCCAGGTCCACCATTTTGTTGGTACCGAGCGCCACGTCATTAAGAAGGTTGAGCAGGGCATTTCTTTTTTCAAGGAGCGCCTGAGTATTTTTTTCCTCAGTAATATCATGCACAATTCCCACAATGGAATCAACCTTACCGTCTTCATTCCTGATTACAGACGCCGAAAGATGAATATAGAATTCAGATCCGTCATTTCGCTTATTGATCAAATCACCTTTCCAGCCGGATTTCAAAGCCGCTGAAAGTATTTCTTTTCTTTTTTCTTCTGAAACGCTTTCTGAATACAACACCGGGACGGGCTGGCCCAAAATCTCGCTTTCCAGGTATCCGTAACATGATTCGAAGGCCGGGTTAACAAAGATAGTGCGGTTCTTAAGATCGGTAATGAAAACACATTCCCTAATGCCTCTCAAAGCATGTCCATACAGCTTAAGCTTGTTTTGAACTTTTTCTTTTGTTGCCATTTCATCCAGCAGCCTGTTAAGAGTATTTGCCAGCTCGATAGTCCTCTCGTTAACTCGCGTCTCCAATTCGTCGTAAGCCAGCTTCAGGTTCTCTTCAGCTTTCTTACGCTCAAGGAAGTTTCCAACCTGCCTGCCTACTGATTCAAGAACAGCCAGAAGGTCTTCTTTTGGTGTTAACAGGTCTTTGTTGAAACACTCAACCACGGCAATAACTTTGCCGCTATCGCTGATAGGGATACCGAACGCGGAATTCCACCCCAGGGCACCTAAGCCTTTCCTGCGCACAATTCGCTCATCCTGTGAAACATTTTCAATCCAAATTGGCTTTTTATCTTTCAGTACTATCCCGGCGATCCCTTTACCTTCTTCAAGCTCATAGCCCCTGTCATAATATTCCAGGTAATTATTCAAGTCCTGCTTATTTTCTCCCCAAAACTCTTCCTGAACAACTTTATTATCCTTAACTATCCATGCAATACCAAATTTCCAATTTACCCCTACGCAAATATTTTCCAGAACCCCCTTCAGCGCCTTGCCGGTATTTGATGACTCGGCCAGAGTTTTGGAAACCGCATACTGGATCTTAAGATATCTTTCATTTCTTTTCTTAAGATGAATATCGGCGCAGATACCAATAAATCCTTCGAATTCATCGCCTGTAAATCTTGGTATACCCTTATTCAGGAACCAGCGGTAGCCTCCATCGGCGGTTCTAATTCGGAGTTCCATTTCAAAACTGACTCTTTCATCGAATGAAACAGCGTATGTATTCAGGCAATTTTCCAGGTCATCAGGATGAATATCTTCTATCCAGCCGTTTCCGAAAGCTGCGTTTTCGCTCTTTCCGGTGGTATCACACCAGACTTTGTTCACATAAGTAAAACCCTTATTCCTGCCAGACATCCATATCAGTACGGGTGCAGAATCAGACAATTCTCTGAAACGGCTTTCACTTTCACGCAGAGAGTTTTCAATTCTTACCCTGCTGTTGATTTCTGCGACCAGGTTATTGTTTGCGTCCTTAAGCTCTCCAGTTCTTTCTTCAACTTTATCCTCAAGCTCCTCATATGATTTCTTAAGCAATCTTTCCGCTTCATTTTTATTTATGATGAGCTTCCTGGATACAAAAAGTGATAATCCAAGCAGACCGAATGCAAAAGCGCTGGTAATGACAATGAATATTTGTGTATTCAGCAAACTGCTTTTCGAACTCTTCTGTCTTTGCTCGAGAAGGCTAAACTCCTCCTGTTTTATAAGACTGGCAGCATCAACACACTTATCCATGTAATCTTGAGATTGAAGGGCCAGGTTTGTTTGAGCATCATCAATTTTCTTTTTGATTTCGAAGAGCATTAGTGTTGAATCCAGCAAATTGACACTTAAAAATGCATTTTCTCTTAGTCTTTTTATGTTCTGTTGTTGTACTTCATTGTCTGCTGTAGTCGCTTCCAGCGCGTCAAGCATGAGTTCAAGCGAAGCCTTGGAATTTCTGTAATCTTCAAGATATTTTTCATCCTGCCTCACTATATACCCCCTTCTTTGGAGCTGAATATTAGACAAAACGAGATTGATCTGATCGGTTTTTCTTAGTATGCCATTGGTATGATCAACCATAACAACCGATTTTTTATATATTTCTATATTGTTATAGGTAATAAGGCTTAGAATAATAAAGCATAGCAGAAATACTAAAAAAGCTGCCGGAATAAATTTTTCAAGCGGCAGTTTTTCAACTATTGATTTAAACCCTTGTTTATTAGCGTTTTCCAAGTTTGCGATTTTCTTCATGAATTGCGACAAATCTGTCAGAAATGTTTTTAGGATGTACCTTAAAAACAAAGAAAACAGCAAAAAAGATTTGGCACGGTAATTGTTATTTTGGTATGCGTAACAAGATACTAAAAACTAACAAAATTTTAAATGGAGGATGTAATGTTAGAACAAACAATCAGAACAGAAGATATTGGATATTTAAGACTCTTGGTTGACCTTGCCAGTGTAGAGCTGAAAGACTCAAAAAAGAAAACTAAAGGAATTTCAGTTAAATCAAAGAACTAACAAGCATGGATAACATGCAATATACAGATACCGAACTAAAAAGCGTAAGAGGACCAGAAATGCCGAACCTGAATGTTTTGATACTAGTGATAGAAGATGATAAATATATGAACGAGACTTTATGCGAAGTACTGGAATCTGAAGGTTATAATGTAGAATCTGCAATGAACGCGCTTGATGCGATAAACAAATTAAAGCATAGCGATAAAAAATACCATCTATTGATTCTAGATTACAATCTTCAATTTCTTCAGGGTATAACCGGACTTGACGTATATCAAATTGCTAAGGAAGTCAATCCAAAGGTAAAAGCCATAATGATCTCTGCATATGGCAGAGATAAAGAGCTGAAAGATAAGGCTGCAAAATTGGGAATCAGCCAGTTTATAGATAAGCCGTTCCTCATTACTGACCTTGTAGATTCTGTAGATGATATCGCCAGAACGGCTTCATCAAATTGAGACGCTAAATAATGAAACAACTTTTAAGAAATCATAAAGGAGAAAATATGCGTACCGTTAAAAATTCAACATTACTTTTTGCTTTAAGTTTAATCTTTGCATTCACAACTTTCTCACAGGTGCAGACCACCAAACCAATCAGTAAATCGACTACAAAAAAGCAGTCATTCCCCGAATTTTCTATTGCACCAACAGGCGGTGCTATATTCCCCACATCCAAAGAGTTCAGAAATGACTTTAAACCGGGTGGACTCGCCGGCCTTGATCTGGGATTAAAGCTCAATAAAGAAGTTGCAGTTTATGGTAAGTTTTCATACATGTTCTTATCATCCAAGAAAACAGGCGCGCCAATTGGACAGTACATGGAATTTTCTGCAGGGCCAAGGTATTATTTCACACATCCGAAGCTGAAATCCCAGGTATACTTTGAAGGCGGTGCAGGTGCTTATTATTTCAAACAGAACAGTTATATCAATCCTGAAGATGACACACAGACAGTTGATCAGGTTTCTACAACAAATGCGGGTATTAACGGCGGAATCGGTGCAAGCCTTTTCTTAACACCGGCAATAAACATACTTGCAAAAGCGAAGTATCACAATATTTTCACAAAAACCGGATCGGTAGGCTTTATGACTGTAAACGCCGGACTTGAATTCACGATCAGATAAATTCTCTCAAGTTACGCAATTCATACAAATAGTATGCTGCAGGAGCCACGGTTCCTGCAGTTTTCTTAAACCAAAAAAAACACTACATGAAGAACTTCATCAAATACTTTTTCATCCTTGCAATTGCATCAACAGTTTATTTAGGCTGCGATGACTCAGAAGACCCGATAACTCCCGGCACAACAGATACAAATGCAGTAAACTATAACAATCTTCTGATTTTAGAAAGAACGATTCCCTTTGACGAATCAATGAGCGGAATTAACTTTTTCACCGGTACAGTAGTACAGGACTCAAGCAGCATGAAAGACGCAAACCTGGTTGATTCGCTTTTCGCAGGAGATTCATCTTACTATTTCAGGTCAGGAGATTTCTCAGACTTCCCAGTTTCAGTTCCGGGCTATCAGACCAGATTTAAGCTTGTTTCCTTGATATCCAGCCAGAGTCAGTTTGATACTATGAAGGTTATTCCTGATTCAGATACAACACTCACAGAAAACGATTTTACGATGAATAATACAAATTCTTTCAGGGCACCTCTTGTTTTCAACAGCGTATATGCATTCTACCTGAAGGGAAAATACGATAATAGTGTAACACCGAATCAGGTTTTTGGATTGCTTTATCTCGATGAGGCTTTCAACGAATCAACAGGTTTCAAGCTCAGGTTTGACGTAAAGATAAACAAACAGGGAAGAAATAATTTCAAATCACAATAACAAATAAATTAATTAAGAGCGGAGAATAAAAAGTCATGGAAGACAACAGATCAGTAAAGGGTTTTATGCTTGGGATGCTTGCGGGCGGCGTAGCAGGCGGATTATTAGCACTGTTATACGCACCTAAAAGCGGTGTTGAGTTAAGAGGCGATATTCGCAAGAAGAGCCAGGAATTGCTGACCGAGACAGGTGAATACATTGGCTCCGCAAGGGACCGTGCAGGAGAGCTTATCTCTGAGGGCAGGAAAAAAGCCGGCGAATTGTACGACGATGTAAAAGAAAAAGCAGGCGTGCTCCAGGATAACATCAGCGGAATATTCACCCAGGGCAAAGAAACTATTGATGCAGAAGGCCAGAAAGTAAAAGACGCTCTTAAAGCGGGTGTCGATTCTTACAAAGAAGAAAGGTCTAAACATCAGCAGAACCAGCAGAATCAACATTCAAAATCAAGAGCATAATCTATCAAAAGGATAAGGCATAGAGAAAATGGAAACAATTAGTTTGATAAACATGGTATCGGCAGCAGTATTGAATATTTTACTTATAATTTTTTTCATCTATGCCTTCATCTGGTTTAAAGGTATTGCAACAAAGATCAGCAGGATCGAAGAAAGTGTAAATTCAGTTTACAGCGAAGTGACCCCGGTTCTTGCAAAAGTTACTTCAGTTGCCGAAGAGATACCTCCCGTTCTGGCTAAGCTCTATGATATAGCGGAGGATATAAGCGATATTACAGCAGCATCCAGGAGGACGGCAAACAAAGGTGAAGCTCTTGCAAACGACTTCATGGAAAAGGGCCAGAATCTTGTAAATACTTTATCAGTGGTTGAAAAAAGCACATCTGCAGTTTACGGCAATGCAATTAACCTGATTTCAGCCTTGAAGGCCGGCTTTAGAGCCTTCGGGCATAAGATAAAACACTAAAAACATGAACAAAATCAATGAAAGATTACAATATTCTGAAAGCAGCTATGAAGATTTTGACGTTGAGGATTATAATGAAGAAATATACAAGTGGCTTAGCATAGGCGTTTTGATGATCTGGATATTATGCATGTTTGTTCTTTAAACTTTTTTTTAAAACAAATCAGGTTTCAGGATAAATCCAAAACAATTCCTTCCTGTAAACTGATCATTAATTTACGGGGGTAAATAATTGATCTGGATAATTTTCGCAGTACTCGTACTGCTTTGGATAATCGGAATAATAGCAACAACTCCGCTTGGAGGTTTTATACACGTACTTCTTATAGCGGCCGTAATTGTTGCGATTATTCAGATAATCAGATCTAAAAAACCATAAAAGCGCATTAACCATTCCTAAATATAAAGAAAGCTAAATATGGAAAAGAAAGATGTTTTCTTAAACGAGGTTTACATTCATTATGACTACTTCATAAAGATAGCCCGTAAAATGACCCAGGACGATTTTGATGCAGAAGACCTGGTACAGGATACTTACATCAGGGCGTTCAAATTCATCGACTCATTTGAAACCGGAACAAACTCAAAAGCCTGGATCTACAGGATCATGAAAAACCTGTTCATAAACTTCAGCAGGAAGAAAATGGCTCATCCGCAGTACAGCCTTGATACCCTGACTACTGAGCCGGTTTTTGATGACCCGGATCCGACGTTAAGGCACTATGAGCTAACAAGGCTGATGGAAAAAGTAAAAGATGAATACCGCCAGGTAATAATACTTTTTCACCTTAAACAGTTTTCACTGATTGAAATATCACAACAGCTCAACTGGCCGCTTGGAACCGTAAAAAGCAGGCTTCACAGGGCAAGAAAAGAGTTCAAAAAAGTGTTGATCGAAGGAATTTAAAATTCATCCAATAATTAGTGGGGGAGGCAGCAATGGAAACTTTAGGCAACCAGCTTTTCATCGAAGGCGAGAACAACAACATCTTCATCTATTTTCACCTTGAGAACTTCAAGGCAGTTTCGGCTTCAAAAGTACTGGATAGCTATATTGAGACCTACAAGAAATATGACTTTGAAAGGCTCAATATTTCCTTCTGCAATACCGGCGTTCCTGGTGAGCATCTTAGTACCTTCCGGAAGACCGGCAACAAAGCTCTGGGAAAGCTTCTCAAAGGTTTAAGGTGTATAGATGCGCATTTTCATTTTAAACAAAATGAAAAGGTCATAAGCAGGCCAAAGAAACTGAAAAGAGCATAATATGCAGAAAGGTTCAAAGAAAAAAAGGGTCAGGGCGCCATTGAGGCAGAAAACGCAGCCTGGATTGGAATCAAACATGACACCCAAACCCCAGTTTTCATCTGATTCCTATAGAGGTTCCGGCAAGCTTGAAGGAAAGACCGCGCTTATCACCGGCGGCGATAGCGGCATTGGCCGCGCAGTGGCACTGCTCTTTGCCAAAGAAGGGTGTAATGTTGCAATTGTTTATTTGAATGAGCACAAAGATGCAAAATTAACTGCAGAGCTTATCGAAGCAGAAAACCGCCAATGCCTTCTTATTTCAGGTGATATTGGACGTGAATCATTTTGCAGGCGGGCAGTTGAGCGCACCGTTAAAAAGTTTGGTTCACTTAGCATACTTGTGAACAATGCGGCAGTTCAATACCCGCGCGAGGATATAACCAAGATCACTTCGCAGCAGCTTGAAAAGACTTTCAAAACCAACCTTTTCTCCCAGTTTTACTTAGTTAAGGCATCATTAAAACATCTTAAGAAGAATTCAGCGATCATAAATACATCATCAGTAACAGCCTACAGGGGCAGCGGGCATTTGATAGATTATTCTGCTACCAAAGGCGCGATCGTTTCATTTACAAGATCACTTTCAGCCTCGCTGGTAAAAAAAGGTATACGCGTAAACGGCGTAGCACCGGGCCCAATCTGGACACCTCTTATACAAGCTACATTTCCTCCTAAAGACGTCGCAACTTTCGGAACAGATGTCCCCTTGGGCAGGGCGGGGCAGCCTTTCGAGACTGCCCCCTGCTACGTTTTTCTGGCATCTGATGATTCAGCATATATGACGGGTCAAATACTCCATCCAAACGGAGGCGAAATAGTAAATGGCTAAGAAAAACAACAATTCAGGGGTAGAGTATTTTTTTGAACAGCTTGCCATTAAACTATCCCGTTTTTCCGGAAGTACTACAGCATTCATAATAGCACTTTCAACAGTAGTTTTATGGGCTGCTAGCGGAAAGTTTTTCGATTTTTCCGAAGTTTGGCAGCTTGTTATAAATACCGGGACAACCATCGTAACTTTTCTGATGGTTTTTCTGATACAACGGGCACAAAATAAAGATTCTCTGTCTATCCAGCTGAAACTCAACGAAATTATTGCTTCTATTGATGGAGCAAGCAACAGGCTCGTTGATATCGAAGATATCAGCGAGCGCGATTTGATTACTCTCAAAAGACACTATCATAAGCTGGCACAACTGTTTGAAGAAGAAAGTAACATTAAAGTATCTCATTCAATAGAAGAAGCTGAATCCAGACACAAAAGAAAGGTAACATCAAAATGAGCAAATTCAGAACGGGCAGATTCATTTTGCTGCCGGCAATTTTCATAGCACTTTTAGCATTTCCCGGATGTGAGTTTATCGGTGATGTATTCAAAGCCGGTATTTGGGTTGGCATTGTCATAATCATTGCTATAATTGCAGTTGTCGCTTTTATAGTGAAGATGTTCAAGGGGTAAACCCCTTAATTTCATTTGTACTTTTTGCCCCCGGTATGTTCGGCTAAATAAAAGCTGAGTCTGCCAGGGGCATTTTTTTGATCAATATTACACTCTCCCCTGCTTAGATATTTCTGACAAACCTGTCATAATCATTGAATTAAACTCTTATTTAATTGATAAAAACGCGATAAAACTTTGGCACGAACTTTGTACTATATTAAGTAGTGGCTATATGCATTGCTATGCAAAGAATTCAAATAATACAAAAGAAATGGTTAAATGTATGGAATCAAGTATAAAACATATTAGTTCAGACAATCGTATTGCAGAAAACTTGTTTACGAGAAAGTTATATTCAACAGACAGATTCCAGGTAAAATGTATCAATTGTGAATCAAATATTAACTCAAATTTTGCTGCAAAATCCGGAGTACTATATTGCTGCTCTGCTTGCACTCTCACTCTTGGATTGATTTCATTCTTTAAAAAATTGAAACAGTTCAATTAGAGAATTTAATATCAGAAAGAAATTATTAAAAAATAGTCATTTCTAAAATAATATAACTATCATGAGACTATCAAAAATCCTGTTCATGCTTTCCTTAATTGCTCTAACTTCCTCTTCATATTCACAGCTTAAGGAGAAAGATAACCTTCTGGGAGGTTCAGTTGGTTTCTGGGCAAAAGGAGAAGTGCCAATGTTTGGCGTTAATTTCGAATCCAATGTAACCCAGGCTGGTATCGGTACAATTGGAGTAGGCGGTATTTTCAGGTACTACACATACAGATTTAATTACAATAACGGAGACAGCCGCAGGTATTCATTCAGCTCATTGGGATTTCAGGCAAACTATAACTTTAACCAGATAGGAAATGGTACTTTCGTTCCGTTTTTCGGTTTGGTTGCCGGGTACAACTACGTAAACAATACTTACACTGATGTTACCCGAAATGGTGTTTATCAAACCGATGTATCTTACAACAGCGGCGCATGGATCTGGGGCCAGACAGGCTTTCGGTATTTCTTCAGTCCGGCAGTGGCAGGTACAGTAAGGCTTGGATTGGGCAATAATGATTTCAATACACTTGAGCTCGGAGTCGATTTCAAGCTGTAATAAGGAGTCCCAAAAGCATGAACTATTTTGCCAAAGCCGGGGATAATTCCCGGCTTTTATTATTAATAACATAGAAATCAATAGTTTGCAGGTATTAGACATGTAATTTACCTTACCCGGGTGGCAGAATTAGTTTATTGCAAAAAATGTTCAAAAAGTGTATATTTGTAGTTCTTAATATCAACATTCCAAGAACAGGACTAGAAAAATGAAAAAGGGAACGCACCCAAAATATATGAAATGTGACGTGATCTGCAACTGCGGTGAAAACCGCGGAGTATTGTTTACCACACGCTCAACTGTACCTCAGATTAAAGTGGAAATATGCTCTATGTGCCATCCTTTCTTTACAGGGAAGCAGAAGCTTGTAGATAGCGCAGGCCGCGTTGAGAAGTTTAACAGGAAGTACGCTAAGAAGAAACCTGTAGCAGCAGAAGAAGTTAAATCTGAAGAAGTTAAGACTGAGGAAGTAAAAGCATAATCGCTTTTTGTCCTATAATCTATACGAAGCCGCATTCAGGCTTTCACAAAAACTGAACTATTTAATGATCCTCAAATATCAATTCATAATATGAATATCTGTATATTTGAGGATCTTTTTATTGCCCGCCTGGCACCGCTAAATTATTTCAGGCATACATCGAAGCTTATTTGCGGTGCAGATACACTGCAGGAAAAGATCACAAATTTCTTTCCTGCCAAAACATCCCTCACTCTTCATTCACGTAAATACATGGCCGCATATCTTGCGGAAAAATTCCCGAAGGCCCGGATCAACGATCTGCCTGAAGGCGATTGTATCTTTTTTAACTCACGGGTTTTGTTCAAGGCCGAGGAGCTTAAGCAGATCACTAATCTGTTTAAGAAAGAAAAGAACACCGCAATTGTGCAGGATAAGGCAGTAATCGCATTTCATCTATCCGGTGACAATACTAAGCAGTACAAAGAAGTAATAAACACGGAAGATGATAACCTCGTTTCTTATGCTGATATAGAGTGGCTTGGTTTAAAGATCAATGAAGTAAGCAGTTACAGGCTGATAAACTATCCCTCTGACCTGATACTTTATAACGAAGAGCAGCTTCATTATGATCTTAACCGCGAAATGAAGAGTAAGAAAAAGCTGCATATCGGGAAAAAATGCATCATTGGAAAAAATGTCGTATTTGATACTTCAGCCGGCAGGATATATATCGACGATAACACGACTATTGAACCATTTACATATGTTAAGGGCCCTGTGTACATAGGACAGGGCTGTACTGTACGATCAGGTTCACAAATTTACGGACCGGTCAGAGTCGGCGGTTCATGCAAAGTATCGGGTGAGATCACCTGTTCTATCCTCCATTGGTATGTAAATAAGCAGCATTATGGATTTCTGGGACACTCATATTTATGCGAATGGGTAAACCTGGGCGCGGGAACAACAACCAGCAACCTGAAGAACAATTATTCAAAGATTGTACTGAACATTGATGATCAGAAAATTAACACCAATTCGATATTTCTGGGAAGCATCGTTGGAGATCATACCAAGATGGGAATTCATACAATGCTGAATACTGGCACTATGGTTGGAGTATCGTCTAATCTTTACGGTGCCGGTTACCATAACAAGAAGATCCCATCGTATTCATGGGACGATGCATCAAATAACGAGAATATTGCGTACGAAATTGAAAAAGCTATCAGCACTGCAAGAACATCAATGCAGCGCAGGAATGTTGAAATGACTGAAGCTTATGAAAAGATGATGCGCCATGTTTACGAAACACTGGATGCATATCCGCTTTAGTATACTCTTACTGATCAACTGTAATTAACTAATGCTCTATCCCCTGTTTAAAGGGTACGTTATTCCATGAAAATTTCTTCTGATACCAATAAATTGATAGGAGAACTGTCCGAATATTCAGGCAGCAAGCTAAAGAACATTCCTGAGCTATCGCTTCTGGTCGAACTGGCGAAGAATTCCGGCAAAGATAAGCTATTCTACGATATACAATTTACCGCTAAATACCTGAATGGGCTGGGTAAGATACTTCAAAGCAATGTTGCCATAACAACTCAGAAAAAGCCGGGCTCAAATGGCGAACCACCTCCCTCTTCGGAAGAAGCAAGAGAGAAAGTAATGTCTGAATACAAGTCCAACATGCTTAAACTCTCAAACTACCTGGCCGACCTGTTAATTGAGGCTGATGATGAAACCAAAACAATTATTCGCCATAAATATCTCTCAATGAACAGGGATTCATTGATGAATTTAACAACCCTGATATATGACCTTAGCTGGCTGAAGAGATATTTAAACAGTAAGAGATAACAGTTTTACACTCAACTTGGAAGCCACTTCAACATGGCAGCAAGATGCCTGCCTGCGCAGGCATGACAAAAAGATTTGCATCAACGCAGTTGATGCGCTCCCCAAAAACACCAATCACTTTCGTCAGGCTATCTAATTTGTGCCAGTCAATACTAATTTTTCATTTTCCACAAACTACCATTGGTTATCCGCTTCCGCGGATATGAAGTAATTTCATATTGGAAGCGAAAAGCTGAATTCACTGCCTTTACCTACTTCGCTTTTCACCCATATTTCACCGCCGTGCGCATTAACAAATTCTTTTGAAATTGCGAGGCCAAGTCCAACGCCCCGGTTAAGGATTTCAAGATTTTTAGACTTCACCTGTACAAATTTTTCGAAAATGCGGCTCAAATACTGCGGCTCAATACCTGAACCATGATCCTTCACTGAAAATACGATCTTATCAGAGTCCTTTTTCACACTGAGTACTATTCTAGCATTTTCAGGAGAGTAACGTACCGCGTTATTGAGAAGATTTATCAATACCCAAGCAATTTTGTTTGCATCGGCTTTTACCGGCGGGGTATTATCTTCAATTCTTGTTTCAAGCTCAATGTTCTTTTGCTCAAGCTGCATCAGCATGGGCGTAATTGCTGCATCTATAAGCTCTTCGGCGCGCACCTCGCGGAAACTAAGCATATCGCCGCCGGATTCGATCTTAGAGAGGTCAAGCAGCTCGTTCACCAGCTTAAGCAGGCGTTTAACTTCTTCTTTCATAGCCCCGGTAAGGCGCAATTGTTCGTCATTCATTTCACCTATGCGCTCATCCTGCAGCAGCCTGAGGCTCATATTCATTGCCGAAAGCGGAGTCCTAAGCTCGTGAGATACAGTTGCAACAAAGCCGCTTTTTAGCTCATCAAGTTCTTTAAATCCGGTTACATTTTTCAGGATAATTATAAAACCTAGTATTTTCCCCGGCAGAGAGTCATCATTTACATTAACTATCTCCTTGAGGAAAAACTCCTCCTTCTCACGGAACACAATGCGCAGATAGTTTAACTTGTTCTTGTCCGCGGGGGGATTCACCAGCTCCGCTGCCAAATTCCTTACTAATCCGTTCGATTGTGAAATGCTCTTAATATCCCTGCCAATTATATCCTTTTCGCTCATACCGGTCAGTTCAACGCCGGTGTTGTTTACCAGGATCACATTCATGTTTTCATCAAGCACAATAATGCCATCTATCATACTTTTCACGATAGCTTCAGCACGCTTCTTTTCGGCGATCAGCAGCTCAATATTCGTTCTTTCATACTCTTCCAGCTTTTCAGCCATCCTGTTAAATGAAACAGCAAGCTTGCCAAGCTCGTTTGAGGAGTTAACTTCCATCCTCGCTGAATATTTCTTTGCGGATATTTCCTCAACTTTGGCAGCAAACTGCTCCAGGGGTCCAACTACGAGCGCCGGCACTTTCAAAACAGCAATTACAAGTATTAAAAGAGAAATCGCGGAAATAACCAGCATGTAAATCTCAGCGCTTTCAGATATCTTAACCGTTTCGTCCCTGCGGGAGAGCATACCTTTGTGGTTCAGGTTAAGCAGCATATAGCAGTCTTTTTTGAGCACTGAATACTTTGGCGCTATTCGCTCATCATATTGATCTATGGTATTCAATCCAGTTAGATCATTCTCGAATGACGCAGCGTATTCTATTGACCTTTGTTTCAGTATCACAAGCAGTTCTTCTTCGCCAGGCTCGGTAATATTACTTTCACATTTAGAAAGGTTTTCGAAATAACGAGATTTCGCTGCCCGGAACAGTGATTCAGCCAGCGCTTTTTCCTTCCGCCCTGCTACAAAAGTAATTATGGCATTATCCATGTTATCCAGTTCGTCTATCATATTCTGCGCGGCAAGAATGCTGCCGTAATTATCCTTGAGTATCTTGTCAGGTGTGTTTGAAAGCTTTTCAATAAAATAGACGCCTGCCGTGCCGAGCATAACTGCAATTATTCCAAGCAGCAGGTATCCAAGCAGAAAGAGTGTTTTAAGTTTAATTTTCATTTTTCGTTGTGGCTTTTTCGCTATGCTATAATTTCAATATCAATATCGCGGCCGCCTTCGGAAACTTTTTCCAGAAGTTTGTCAACAATTGATGATGACACAAATTTTTTTATATACCCCTGCCTGGAAGGCTTTCCAAGTATAATTTTAGTGATCCCTTTTTCTGCAGCAAAGGAAAGTATGCCCTCAACGATATCCTCTGCGTATATTTTCTCGCTCACTGCTCCAAGCTCCGTGGCCATTTTGAAATTGTTTATCAGGTAACGCTGCTGCTTAAGCTCAAGGTTCTGAAAAGTACCTGATGTATCAACAAACAGGGTAAACCACTTCAGGTCGAACCTTTCCGCAAGCCTTGAGCTGCGGCGGATTATCTTCTCATTCTTTTCGGGGTCACTTCCAAGGCAAACCAGGATGACCTCATCTTTTGCCTTATCGAGCTGGGTTACTTCAGTGCTTATCTTTTTTTCCACCTGGTTGGCAACTTCCCTCAATGCCAGCTCGCGAAGCTGCAAAAGGTGTTCACGTTTGAAGAAATTTGTCAGTGCTGCCTGGATCTTATCGGCCTTGTATATCTTCCCTTCCTTAAGCCTTTGAATAAGCTCATCGGCAGTGAGGTCAATATTTACAACCTCATCCGCAAGACCTATTATTTTATCGGGTACAGTTTCGGTAACTTTCACCTTTGTTATGCTTTCAACAATTGTGTTGAGGCTCTCGATATGCTGGATGTTCATTGCGCTTATAACATTGATGCCGTTGTTCAGCAGTTCCTCAACATCCTGGTATCTTTTGGTGTGGAAGCTGCCCGGCGCATTGGTGTGGGCAAGCTCATCCACAACGGCCACCTCGGGCCGCCTGAGCAGAATTGCATCAAGATCCATCTCTTCCAGCTCTCTGCCCCTGTAGTAAATTTGCTTGCGTGGCGTGACCGGCAGTCCTTTTAACAGAGCTTCCGTATCTTCCCTGCCATGAGTCTCTGCATAACCAATTATAACATCAATGCCCTTGGTCATAAGCTGGCGGGCATCCTGCAGCATACGGTATGTTTTCCCAACACCCGCAGCGAGGCCAATATAAATCTTGAAGCTTCCCCGCCTGCCCCTTTGCACAAGGTTGAAGAAGTTCTCACCTGCAGCTTCTATTTTTAAATCACGGGGATTTACCATAATAAGTTCATTAAAAGCATGAACCCTGCCCGCGTTTCCGGCAGGTTGAGTTCAATAATATCTCTATTTTGAGTAGTTTTAAAGCTAAAATTCTACGCCAATATTTGTAATTGCTTCAATTCTGGAGTTTTTACCATCCGAGAATATTTTCTGCTTTTCGGAAGCTTCTATGTACCTGCCTTCCATCCTGAAATATGCGTTTTGGACGGGGCGAACCTCGAAACCCAGTGTAATGCCATAAGCATTTAATCCAGAATGAGTACTATCGGTTTGAGTTATCACGCCAGATAAAAAGCCATCTTTATCATTGAACATCTCTCCTCTAACTGAAACAGAGAATTTGGGCGACGGTTTGAATCTTATAACGGCAAGTCCGGAATACATGATGGCGGAAGCAGTTGTATCAGTTAATCCGGATTTTTCCTGAAAAGCCAGATCACCCCCTATAAGTACATCGATCTTTTTAGAAGGTGAAAGCTTAACCACAAGATTGTTATAAATCCTCGTCTTCCCATCAGTTTCTGAGGGCATTTCGTTACCAGCAAGATTATTATATATCACCTCAATATTATCTTTCGGTTTGTATCCCAATGTGAGGCCAATTGATTTGTTCATATTATTATCTGTAAAAACATTGTAACCGTTTAACAGGTGCAAAGCGCCGTAGAGTTTTGGGGAAAACTCATAAGAAACCCTCACGCCGCTCTGGTAAAATGGCTCATAATATGTAGCAAGCGCAAGCGAGGTTAGAAAATTACTTTTAGGCAATAGACCCTCAGCTCCGATATGAGTCAGAAAATATCCAGCATCTATCCAAAGTCCTTTTGCAGGCATAAACCCTGCATAAGCTTCCTGCACGAACTGCTGGCTTGCCGGCCAGTTTACAGAGGGTATATCGCCATACTGAAGCGTAATTGCTCCATGCACTTTTTCGTCGTTGTATTTCAGTGAAAGCTGGGCAATGTTCAGCCTGAACTCCTCTCTGTACGGTGCTGTTGCGGAAAATTGTCTTACAGGATTTCCGTTCTTGTCACTATCCCAGCTATAATAAGTATCCACGTAGCCCCCAAGGCTGAATTTTGTAAAATCCTGAGCATGCAGCGCTGAGCATGATACTAAAAGCATAAAAATGAAAAGTTTGTTTTTCATATTTAAAAATAAAGTTTATACAAAATGTACATGATCAGAATTCCGGCTGCAGTAACTGCAGGAGGCAGCAAAACTGCGAGCAGTTCATGATCATTTCTGTGATCTTTCATATTCAGTATATGCATTGCACAAATTATTTGAGTTCATCAAGCTTTAAATTAAGCTTCAAAACATTTACTACCGGCCTGCCGAGCACGGTATTTTCAACCGAAGCCCCTACAAGCTCCATTACTGCCGATTCTCTCAGATTTCTGGATGCTGCCACACGTTTCACCTGAATAAAAGCAGACTCAGGCGATATATTAGGATCTATTCCGGAACCCGGTGCGGTCACAAGGTCGGAAGGGATCTGTTCTCTTTTAACTCCCGGGTTATGTACCAGGAACGTATCTATACGCGCCCGCACTTCTGCAAGATAATCCGGGTTTGATGGCCCTTTGTTAGATCCCCCTGTCGAAGCCGCGTTATACCCTACAGCAGAAGGCCTGCCCCAGAAATATTTATCATCCGTGAAGTTCTGCCCTATGTTTTCAAATCCTATTATCTTTTCCTCTTTAACTATTGGCGAACCAACCGATCCAGACGGGAATGCCAGTCCAACAGTATAGATCAGAAGCGGGTAAATTACACCGAACAGGACAATAAGGATTGCTGTTAAAATCATTGAGCTTTTTAAATTCTTTATCATTTTATTATCAGACTAATTTCAAAAATGTAATGAGAAGGTCTATAAGCTTTATACCCATAAAAGGCACTATCACTCCGCCCAGGCCATACAATAGCAGGTTACGTGCGAGCAAGGATTCAGCTCCAAGCGGCCTGTAAACCACCCCGCGCAAAGCCAGTGGTATTAGTAAAGGGATTATGATAGCATTAAAGATCACAGCAGAAAGTATTGCTGATTGCGGACTTGAAAGCCCCATTACATTCAGCACCTGCATCTGCGGTATTGAAGCAATGAAAAGCGCGGGGACGATCGCAAAATATTTTGCAACATCGTTGGCTATGGAAAATGTAGTCAACGCTCCTCTTGTTATAAGAAGCTGTTTGCCTATCTCAACAACTTCGATAAGCTTGGTTGGGTCATTATCCAGATCAACCATATTGCCCGCCTCTTTAGCTGCTTGGGTGCCGGAGTTCATAGCAACGCCAACATCAGCCTGAGCCAAAGCGGGCGCATCGTTAGTCCCATCGCCCATCATTGCGACAAGCTTTCCTGAAACCTGCTCGGCTTTAATATAGTTCATTTTATCTTCGGGCTTTGCTTCGGCTATGAAATCATCAACACCTGCTTTTGCGGCGATATATTTCGCGGTAAGCGGATTATCGCCCGTTACCATTACGGTTTTAACACCCATCTTGCGCAGCCGCTCGAATCTTTCCTGTATTCCCGTTTTGATAATATCTTCAAGCTGAATTACACCGGCTGCTTTTCCGTTCACAGCTACGGCAAGCGGCGTTCCGCCGTTGGAGGCAATATCTTCAACTATCTTCAACATGTTTGGAGGGATACTTTCGCCGCTGGATTGCACCAGATTCCTTATAGTATCAATAGAGCCTTTTCTTACGGAAAGTCCATTGGCTGAATCCAACCCGCTCATCCTGGTTTGTGCGGTAAACTTAACAAAGGTATCGTTTTTATACTCATCCAGTTTGATTTCAACATTGTTTTTCTTTGCAAGCTCGATTATAGATTTACCTTCCGGAGTGTCATCAGCTATAGAACTGATTGCGCAGTACTTGATGAAATCGCTATCCGGAATTCCGTTCACGTCATAAAAATTGGTAGCCTTCCTGTTGCCGATCGTAATTGTTCCGGTTTTATCAAGCAGTAGGGTATCAATATCGCCGGCGGTTTCTACAGCACGGCCGGACTTGGCGATTATGTTCGCACGAAGAGCCCTATCCATACCGGCTATACCAATTGCCGAAAGCAATCCACCAATGGTTGTTGGGATGAGGCATACGAAAAGCGAAATCAGTGAAGCAATTGCTATAGGAGTATTTGCATATCGGCCGAAAGGTTCAAGCGTAACTGTAACAATAAGGAACATGATTGTGAACCCCGAAAGCAGGATAGTTAACGCAATCTCATTGGGCGTCTTTTGCCTTTTGGCACCTTCGACCAGCGAGATCATTTTATCAAGAAATGATTCACCTTTTTCTGTAGTAACAAGTACTTTGATGCTATCAGTCAGTACCCTGGTGCCCCCTGTTACACCGGACCTATCGCCGCCGGCTTCGCGTATCACAGGCGCGGATTCACCTGTGATTGCGGATTCATCGATAGTGGCGATACCTTCTATAATTTCACCATCCGTGGCAATTAGCTCGCCTGCTGATGCTGCAAACACATCACCTTTTTTCAGCTCAGATGACATCACGATCCTTAGATCGCCATTGGGCAGTATCAGGTTTGCGGGAGTTTCCTGCCTGGTTTTGCGGAGAGTTTCGGCTTGTGCTTTTCCTCTTGCTTCCGCCAGCGCTTCGGCAAAATTTGCGAATAGTACAGTTAGAAAAAGTATAATTGTGATAGAGAAGTTGTACATAAATGAACCCTGCACGGCGTCAGGCCGAAAAAGCAAGTAGATGCTTAAGACCAGCATAATAAGTGTACCGATCTCAACTACGAACATTACCGGATTTTTGATCATTGCTGCAGGATCCAGCTTTTTAAACGAATCTTTTAATGCTTCTGCAACAAGTTCTTTCTGAAACAGCTTAGATACACGCGGGTGTTTTGACATAAATTTTTAAAATTCCTTTATCTTACAATTGTTAGGTATTCCGAAACGGGCCCGAGCACAAGTGCAGGAATGAAAAGCAATGCGCCTGTTATGAGTATTACAGCAAAAAGCATTATCCCGAACATTGGCGAATCTATCTTTAAAGTGCCGGAAGAATCTGGAATGTATTTTTTCCGCGAAATTAATCCTGCTATCATTATAGGGCCAATGATAGGAATATATCTTCCCAACAGCATTACAATTCCTGTAGAGATATTCCAAAAGGCTGTGTTATCTCCCAGCCCTTCGAATCCGGAACCATTATTCGCAGCCGCTGAAGTAAACTCGTAAAGCATTTCACTGAATCCGTGAAAACCCGGATTATTCAGCCATTTCAGTGTATCACCGGGATTCTCCGTAATCATCCAGGTATGCGATGCAAGCGCAGTACCGCCAAGTATCAATAGCGGATGCAATAGTGCAACAAGTACCGCTATTTTCACTTCACGTATTTCGATCTTTTTGCCAAGGAACTCCGGCGTTCTGCCCACCATGAGACCTGATATGAACACGGCAATTATCATGAATATGAACATGTTAATAAATCCCACGCCTACTCCGCCATAGAATGCATTAAGCTGCATTCCCATCATCTGGAAGGCGCCGGATAGCGCTGTGAAGCTATCATGCATTGAGTTTACAGAGCCATTTGATGTAACTGTGGTTGTAATAGACCATAAAGCGGATAGTACTGAACCAAACCTGACTTCCTTGCCTTCCATGCTGCCTTCCGGCTGGATAATACCCATTTGAGTTATCATGGGATTTCCACCGGCTTCCTGAATTACTGTTGGGATAAGAAGCATAAGGTAACCTGCTGTCATTACAGACATGATCATCCATGCAAGCTTTTTCCTGTTCAGATAGTAACCAAGTGCGAATATCATTGCTATTGGAATAAGGATTATGGCGATTGTTTCTGCAGCATTGGTAATGCCATTCGGGTTTTCGAATGGGTGAGTAGAGTTTGGCCCGAAAAATCCGCCGCCATTGGTTCCAAGCTGCTTGATAGCAACCATCGCTGCGACAGGTCCCCTCGCTACGCTAACTGTATCACCCTGCATGGTAACAATTTTCTCTGCCCCCTTGAAAGTCATAGGCGTTTGGTTTGCGAGCAGAATTATACTTAATACAACTGCAAGAGGAAGAAGTATCCTTGTACAAGCCCTTACGAGATGATAATAGAAATTTCCAAGGTTCTTAGAGGACTTGTTTGCAAAGCCTTTAAACAAAAGTGCCAAAGCTGCAATACCAGTTCCTGCGGATACAAACTGCAGGAATACCAGAGCCAGAAGCTGCGTAAAATATGAAGCACCTGTTTCTCCGGAATAATGCTGCAGGTTTGTGTTTGTTACAAAGCTTACAGCCGTATTGAATGCCTGAGTGGGTTCCATTGAGATGATGTTATCCGGATTCCAGAACGGGTGCCATGTTTGGGTGAGCAGTACGAACATTATCCAGATGAACCAAACTAAATTAATAGTTAACAGAGCACGCAGATTCTGTTTCCAGTCCATTTCTGAATTTGGGTTAATGCCGCATATCCAGTAGATCAGGTTTTCGAGCGGTTCCAGAAAATCGAATATCGTTTTTTCACCCTTAAATACCCGCGAGATATATTTGCCTAACGGAATTGCAATCAATACAGTAATTGAGATGATAACAGCAGATATGATTAAGCCACTATTCATACTAAAATTTCTCCGCTTTAATGAGAGAATATACCAGGTAAGCGAAAACCAGGATGCTGACTACAAAAAGAATGGTCATAGAATATTCTCCCCTTTTTCAGTCAGCCTGAAGAAGATCAGAAACATTATGCATCCAAGCATTAGCATAATTAAAATTAAAAGTATTTCAGGCATAAAATTTGATTATTTGCTTAATAATCAAGCAAGTTCTATGCCAAACAAAAACCCCGAAAATTCGCAATTTTCGGGGTCTTGTGAATACTATGTTATACCAAAATGAAACAGGTGTTTCAATATGAAAGGGTTATATCAGTTCAGGTCACGAATCCAGGCCGAATTGCTTAAGCTTTCGGTACAGAGTTACCGTTCCAATTCCAAGTGACCTTGCAGCCTGCGTTTTATTCCCGCCATGAAGCTCCAGCACTTTGAGGATGTGTTTCTTCTCGATCAGCTCAAGCGATTCATCTGCGGCCATATTGATCGGGCTGCAGGTTTCTTCGGGCAATAATGATTCATCCAGTTTACCTGAAGGTGCCAGTACAACAGCCCGCTCGATGATATTTTTGAGCTCGCGAATGTTTCCGCCAAACTTATGCATTTTCAACTTCTCAATAAATCCGGTAGTCACAACTTCGATATTCTTACCAAGCTTATCGCTGTAATAGCCTACAAAATGCTTAGAGAGTATTTCAATATCATCTATCCTTTCGGCAAGAGAAGGCAGATGTATAGAGAATGCATTAAGCCTGTAGAACAGGTCTTCGCGGAACATACCTTCCTTTATAAGCTCACGCAGGTCACGGTTAGTCGCGGCAATTATCCTGATATCCAGAGTTCTTTCCTTCGGATCGCCAAGCCGCATATATGAACGCTCCTCAATTGTCCTTAGCAGCTTAGCCTGAGTTTGCAGAGACATTTCACCAACTTCATCCAGCAATATTGTTCCGCCGTTTGCTTCTTCGAAATAGCCCTTTTTATCGCTCACAGCGCCTGTAAAAGCGCCTTTCTTATGGCCGAAAAACTCTGACTCCTGCAGGTCTTTGGCTATCGCACTGCAGTTTACCGCTACAAAATTTCTGCTGCGGCGGGGACTCGCATTATGGATAGCCTGAGCGAACAGCTCTTTACCTGTACCGGTTTCACCCAGAAGGAGTATGGTAGTATCAGTAGGAGCAGCTTTTTTTGCAAATTCAATTGCTTCTGCAATTGGCTGCGATCTCCCTATGATCTTACTGAAAGCATATTTATTATCAATTCTTCTCCTAAGGTCATTAAGCTCGCTGCTCAGCATTGCTTTTTCGGATGCACGCCTTACTGTGAGCGGAACTTTGTCATCATCATCGCCCTTCATCATATAATCGAAGGCGCCGTTCTTCATTGCTTCCACTCCGTCTTTGATCTGCCCGAATGCTGTCAAAACAATAACTTCTGTTTGGGGGTACAGGGTTTTGATCCTTTTTGTCAGTTCAATACCGCTGCCATCAGGCAGCTTAACATCGGTAACAACAACATGAAAATCATTACCTGCCATAAGTTCAAGGCCGTGTGTGATATCTTCGGCAGCCGCCACGCGAAATCCTTCAAGTGAAAGTATCTTCTCCAGAAGCGAGCGTATTTGCGGTTCGTCATCTATTATTAAAACCTTAGGTTCCATACTGCAAATATAGAGCAATCAGATGAAAGTAAAATTACCAAAAACAAGAAAGGACACCCAAAAAATTGAGTGTCCTTTGAAAATGAAACTATCCGTTTTAAAACGCGCCATCAAATATTTAGGCACGCATAATGATCTTTTTATCCGCCGATGGCTTCCAGAACCTTGAAATCAGGCTCTTCCATCTTAGAAAAGCTGTATCGTTTTTCTATGGCTGCGCGGTTGATCTCATCAAGCACGCTTATCATAGTATCATACTTAGCTTTCCTGTGGAATTTCAGGATCATGATCATATCCTTGTTAGCTGTTCCCCAGCCTTCGAGGTACTGCTTAAGCTGCTGCAGGTTCACCTTGATCGGCTGTTCTTCAGTTCCGTCGGATTTACCCTTCGAGAGCCCGATATTGCCTTTTTCAGAGATCCTTATGAATACCACATTACCCATATCCACTTTAACGGTAGTGTTCTCATCGCCTTTCGGCAGATTGATCTGCATTACCTGCGGCTGGTTCAATGTTGAAGTCATAATGAAGAACGTCAGCAGAAGCATGATAACGTCAACATAGGGAGTCATATCGATATGAAAGCCTACGCGTTTCCTGTTCTGCCATTTATTCTGTTTGCGGCCCCGTTTTTCTCCGCCGCCTTCGGCTTGTTCAACACTTGCCATTATAGATTTCTCCTAAAACTGTTTAATATTTATATCAAAACAGAAGCAACTACACCTGGGTTAAATGCTCAGGCGGATGCTACTTTTTCTCTTTTTCGTCCGTTTCAAGATCGGTAACGAAAGAGAACCTGGTATTTTTGGTTTCCTTCATTATTTCCATGAGATCCTGTACAACGCCTATATCTGCTTCCTTATCACCTTTTACCACTATCCTGAGATCTTTACCCACATTGCTTTTTGAAGACAATCGGAAATCGATAAGCAGCTTCTTGAACTTCTCCCTGTCATTAAATGCAATGATGGGACGTTTCATGGAGCCTTTATCGTTCAGGTTAGCCGGATTGTTCCATCCCGGCTGGGTGGTGCTATCGGGGTGGTATGCAGCGAGCCCGATGGGATCGCCGAGCACATCTTCCCTTACTTTGATATTATCCACATCGGCAAATATATCGCCAAAGCGGTTGATAACTAAGGTCATTACGTTCCTTTCAGGCAGCTTGGTTGTATCGTTACCCGAGTTCGGGAGCTTAACCTGGATATCTTCAGCAAGCTCTGCTTTGAACTGTGCTGTCAATATAAAGAACGTTAATATAAGCATGATAACGTCAACATACGGCGTCATGTCTATGGATTGCGAAGGTCGTTTGCGTCTTTTGACTGCTGGCATATTCTTTTATTTCTATTACTAAATTTTTCTGAAAATAGTTTCTTAATTAAGTAATGCCTTACTTCGTTTTAACAGTCAGGATCTGCATGATGTTATAAGTAGCTTCGTCGATCATATAGGTAAAGTTACTTACCCTTGTTGAGAAGTAGTTATAACCGATAATTGCAACGATAGCGCCGAAAATACCGAAAGCTGTGTTGATAAGCGCCTCAGAAATACCTGTTGAAAGCTCTGTTGCGTTAGGCGTACCTGCGGTAGCAAGAGCCTGGAATGAACGTATCATACCAAGAACTGTTCCGAACAGACCTACAAGCACTGAGATAGAAGCGATTGTAGAAAGCGCAACGAGGTTCCTTTCGAGAAGGGGAACTTCAAGCATCATTGCTTCTTCGATTGCCCTCTGTACTTCGGCCATTTTCTTTTCGCCTTCTATTGGGTCATTCTTAACTACGTTATATCTTTCAAGAGCCAGCCTGAGCACATTGGCCAGCGAGCCCTTTTGCTTATTGCACTCTGCAATAGCTCCATCTATATCGTTATCCAGAACAAGTGTCTGAACTTTCTTTACAAATGGCTCGATCGGGCCGCGACCTTTGGCTTTGCCAAGTGAAAGCTGACGCTCGATGATAAAAGTTATAACCATGATACTGATAGTCATAAGCGCAACAACAACCGGACCGCCCTTGTATATCTGGCCAAAAACGTTAACAGGTGTTCCAGCAACAACATCACCGCCCTTAAAATTATTCGGGCTGCCAAATACAAACATATAGACGCTTAGTGATACCACAAAAGCAACAACAAGGACAATAGTGATAAAAACGGATTGTTTCATAGTTAAGTTATTCCTCCAATAGATTTATTGAGTTCTTTTTATTTTTACTTAGTCAGAAAATGCAGCTACAGCTTCCATTTCGGAAGGATAGGTATCGAATATCAAGCTGAGCTTTGTTATTACAAACAGGTTTTCAAGATTTTTATTGAGCTGGCAAAGCTTTACCCTGCCTTCTCTTTTAGTATAATTTGCATGTGCTGAGATCAAAACGCCAAGGGCGGAACTGTTGAGGTATGATACTTCACCGAGATCAATTACGAGTTTCAGGTTACCATCTTCAGAAAGCTTTTTTATTGTATTCTGCAGTTCGTCAGTTTCATCTCCGCCTACGAAATTACCCTTAAGCTTTAAAACTATGATTTTTCCATCCTGCAAAGATGTCTCTTTAATGTGTGAACTCATATTGTATGATTGTAGATATTATTAGTTTGGATTGTTTACACGGCAAAGATAAACTGATTTTTTTATATTTGCAATCAAATATTGCCATTTATTACTTAATTATAAAGAGAATAATACACCCATAGAAGCCAATTTAGAGCCAGTGGTCTTATCTTCCAAGCCAAAAAAAGGACTATTTAAGAACTGCCAGAATGCTTTCATTGATCTCACTGATACTCCCTATCCCGTAAATATCAAAAACAGCAGATTTTGAGCTATAATGCTCTCTTACCGGGGCCGTTTGCTCCTTGTAAACCTTCAGCCTGTTCTTGATCGTTTCTTCAGTATCGTCTTTTCTGCCTCTTCCCAGCATACGCCTAACAAGCTCTGCATCATCTAATGTAATATTGAGAACTTTTATTGCATCATATCCAAGAGACGCCATCATCTTATCAAGTTCACGAGCCTGCTCTAAAGTTCTGGGAAATCCGTCAAGGATGAAACCTTTTTTTGCATCTTCGTTAGAAATAGCATCTTTGATAATGCCGATCATGATCTCATCTGACACGAGATTGCCGGAATCCATTACTTCCTTTGCCTTTAGACCGAGCTCTGTTCCTTCTGTGACAGCCTGCCGGAGTATCTCGCCGGTTGATAAATGTTTCAATTTCAGCTTTTCCGCAACAAGTATTGACTGCGTGCCTTTGCCCGCACCCGGTGGACCAAGAATTATGAGGTACATTTATAGTTAAGTTGTAACTTACTAATTATTTGTTTGGATTAGACTCAAATTTAGTCAAAAAAACATTAAAAGAAACTGTTTAAAAATTCATTTTAATTTTTTATGACTTTTAAAATTGATTATTTTATAATAAACACAAATTGATTAAATCATCGATCCGAAGGTGTCCTTCGGACCTGCCCCCTCTACTGCCATTTGAAGATAAACCGCCACTTGATTATTTATCAATTGGTGGCTTTAGTGTATCGTCTCCGAGCTTCTTATTTAATTTCTGCTTTGATCACCTCAACCCTGCCCATCTCCTGTGAGGAGAGGGGGAAATGTCCTCAAACAAATTCTTCAATCCTTGTTATTAGTGTAATTCGTATCAAAGCTTCTTATGATCGCTTTTTATAATGCTTTTTGAATTTGTGAAATTAGTGTAATTGGTGGCTAAGCTTTTTATTTAATTTCTGCTTTGACCACCTCACCCCCTTCCCCCTCTCCTGACAGGAGAGGGGGAAATACCCTCAAACAAATTCTTCAATCCTTGTTATTAGTGTAATTCGTATCTAAGCTTTTTATAATGCTTTTATATTTGCTTTTTTTAATGCTTTTGAGAATGCTTTTTGAATTTGTGAAACTAGTGTAATTGGTGGCTATTATTTTATGATACTTTTAAAAACTTCAGTCCATCTGCCAATATTAACTTTGCATTGAATCTTATTACACCAATAAGTAAATTAACGGACTTTTTATTAATTTTAGCAAACAATTCATGAAAGCAAAACTGTTTACCTTCATCTTACTGGCTGCATTCTGGGCATCTTCCATCATCTTGCCTTCATGCGGCAAAAAAGAAGAATCCTCCAACACAACTACAGATACAAACAAAACTACGCAGCAGCAGAATACTCAGCAGCAGACCCAGCAGCAAACACAACAAAACACGCAGCAGCAGACTAAAAAAGATTCCGTAAAGACCGACGATAAGAAGAAGGAAGAAGAAAAGAAGAAAGAAGAAGAGAAGAAAAAAGAGGAAGAGAAGAAGAAGGAAGAAGTTAAGAATGAACAGACTTCCAATGTAGATTTCGCAGCAATATGGCCCAAGAAATGCGCCAAATGCCATGGCAAAGACGGCAAGGGCAAAGTTGAAGGCGTACCTGATCTTACCGCTGAATCAAAGAGCAAAAGCGTGAACCAGCTAAAACAAATAATTGAAAACGGCAAAAAAGGTAAAACTGACGACGATGAAGATATGCCTTCATTCAAAGGCAAGCTGACTGATGAAGAGATCGATGCGGCCGCGAAGTATGTTAAAGGACTTTAGAGCATAATGCCAAATGTCAAAATCCAAATGACAAACAAGTAAAACCAAAAAAAATAATGGCACAATTCAATACATTGAAAGATGAGATTGACCGAGCCTAAACAGGAGAAAATAAATGAAATCAAACGAGCAGCTTGTTCAGGAACTTGGAAAAGTACTTGAAGAAAAAAGTATCTTAAA
Organism: Ignavibacteria bacterium; assembly: GCA_041917655.1. GTDB lineage: Bacteria > Bacteroidota > Ignavibacteria > Tepidaquicellales > OLB5 > OLB5. The sequence continues at coordinate 120,796 of JAYRXC010000033.1, forward strand.
ACATCCGTTCTACCAGAAATGGAACGAAGGAAAGCTTACAATTGGCGAACTGCAGGATTACGCAAAGCAGTATTACCATTTTGTAAAGCATTTCCCAATGTTCGTCAGCTCCGTCCACTCAAACTGTATGGATACTGAAACCCGCAAAATGCTGGTTGAAAATATCGCCGATGAAGACGGATATAAAACAGGCATCAGCGACCATCCCACATTGTGGATGAACTTCGCAAACTCACTCGGCGTAAGCGCAGAAGAAGCTGAGAATGTTGAAGTCTGCGATGAAGTTAAGAGATCAATTGCAGGATTCTACGAGCTTACAAGGAATGCTGATTACAGGGTTGGGCTTGCCGGCTTATACGGATATGAAGCACAGATACCCGAAGTATCTTCTGTAAAGATCGATGGCCTGAAAAAATTCTATAATATAGACAGCGAAAAGGCTTTAGAGTTCTTCGCAGTTCATCATGAAGCTGATATTTATCACAGCAAGTCTGAGCTTGATGCAATTGTAGCAGCTTGCAAAACCGAAGAGGACAGGAAAAAAGTTCTTGATGCGGCGGAGAAATCAACCGGTCTGTACTGGCAGATGCTCGACGGCGTGTATGTGAATTAATTGACCCCTCCCTAAAACACCGGACTGCTTCGGCAGTTCCCCGAAGGGCAGAGAACTGTGAGTTAGCTTTTGTAGAGACGACCCGGTGGGTCGTCTCTTTTTATGTTACAACCGGATTAGAGTATTCAACACAGCAAAAATATTACAAGAGATTCTCAAAGTGGGCTCTCTTTTTTTATGCCCGTTAGGAAGTAACTCCTGACGGCACACAGTTTGGATTTATGACCCGCATCATTGTTTTCGCCTGAAGTGTGTATTATCTTTGTATTGATACCTATTGCCATAACCCGAATCCTGGAGTTTTTGTTGTTGCAACTCGCAAAAATCTCTGTTAATTTAAAGCAAATAATACCTATACCTGCTGAAATTAACTAAAAAATCAAAAAATGACTCTAAATACTAAATCCCGCGCAATAAGTGAAAACATGATGTGGAAAATTCTGCTGATTATTCTCTTGTCTTTGCTATGTCAAAATTTGTTTAGTCAGATTTACTGGCAGAAGACATATTCCGCTTTTGGTGATGAAGAAGCTTACGACATATGCCCGGCTGATAACAATAATTATTATCTCGTTGGTATAACGGCTCCTTTTTTTAGGAAAGCTTACGTAATCAAGATCAACGAATTTGGAGACACGCTTTGGACTCGAACATATTTTGATGGTGAAATCTATACAGCAGCACCTACTAGTGACGGCGGGTGTATTTTTGCAGGATATTCAGGCCAGGCCTTCGCCTGCAGAATTAACTCGAATGGAGATACACTTTGGGTGAAAACGTACAATACAATAAATTTTCAGGACATTAAAAAAACTCCAGATAATGATTACATTTTATGCGGTGCAAATTACTCCAATGAACATTATAATGGATATGTATGCAAAATTGATTCCAATGGGAACTTAATTTGGGAGAAGATTTACCCTTCTGTTTATACCTTAGACATGATAAGGATTGAATTGGCCCTTGACGGAGGTTACCTGGTAGGAGGCAGTCAAAGGAACAATAGTGCCGGCCCAGTTTTGGCATTTTTATGCAGAATAAATGAAATTGGAATTATTACATGGCAGAAGAACTACAGATTTAATACAAATGACTTAATATCCGGAATTCAAAAATGCAATAATGGATATATGCTTACAGGAAGGAGTAATGATAAATTAGCTTTGCTTAAGGTCGGTCTTAATGGAGATAGTATACTTGGTTTCCTGCAGAACAATACAAATGGAATATATTACGGACCTAATATTACGAGATTAACAGATAATAAGTACGCAGTAGCTAATATAAATGGTCCCTCGGAAAGCAGAATTCATATTTTGGACTCGAACTTGAACATCGTTAGGCAGTTAACAATTCAAAATTTTGAAGGCATTACTCTTCGTTCATCATACAAAGTTACTAATTCAAGTTCAGATGATATGATTTTTGTAGGCATAGCTACTATCGAACCAGGCAATGAAGAAGCGTATGCAATTAGAATTGACAGCGCTCTGACACCGCCACCACCAATAGGTATGCCTAATAATGCAAACTTTGTTACGACGGATTACACGTTATTTCAAAACTATCCAAACCCATTCAATCCTTCGACTACTATAGGTTTCGAATTAGAAAGAAGTGCTAATGTAATATTTGAGTTTTACGACATACAAGGGCGAACTGTAGAAAAAAGTTCCAAAAAGATATATAGCCCAGGAAAGCATAATTTTATTTTTGATGGTAGCAAATTATCAAGTGGAATTTATTTTTACCAATTAACAATAGATGGAGATATAGTGGACACAAAAAAAATGTGTCTTATGAAATAAAAACTAATCACAAGGAGACCTTAACATGAAACTTACACTCTGCTTTTTCTTTCTTATTCAATTTTCGATTTTTTCACAGTACAATGGTGGCGGGGAATTGTTTTTTTACAATTCATCCAATCAAGATGTGACTGTGCGGATATATCCGGTTAGCGCAGTTTTTAACAATGACCATGATCTCAATGGCTACTATGGTAATTATAATTTGGTAATGACTAATAGGGTACAATCGGCTCCGACGAAAGATTTTATTAACGGAACGAGTGTCAATAGTAATCTGCAGGGACAAAGATATTTTCTAATTCCAAGTGGCTACCCAGAAAATGAAAATGGAAGAATTTCATTTGGCTTTGATGATGTCGGTGGGTCTGATGAAGGAACGGCTGGTACTATTGGCTTTGGAATTTGGAGGATTGAGTTTTTCTGGAACTGTCATGATCCAGAAGATATTTACGAATGGCCTTTTTGTTATCCGGACGAATTCTTTACTATTGAATTTGACTATGGGTATATGAATGCGAATCGAAACGTTTGCGGACAGAATCCTGCTGATATTGAGGTGCATATTAACACGATTAACAATCAACCCACCGTACAATATCAATGGCGAACCTGCGAATGCGCTTATCCTAATTCACCATTGCTGAATTTACCTCTAAATCGGAAATTGTACGAGCGAGATCGCGGCTGCGAAGGGCAAAGCTGGCCAAAAGATATTGCACCAATGGGGAAATTCAAATACAATTATGGAAGAGATATTATTGCACCTAACCCCTATTCTGTAATGCCTTTAGATCCGAGATACTATTGCACAGACGATTTTTTTCCTCAATCATACAGTGAAAATGAAAACCATTTCTTTGTTAACGATGATATAGGGAAGATCATTCTAAATTTGACTGTGGAAAAAAATGTAACAACTCCAATACATCCATGGGATGAACAGTTATACTCGTTTCCTCCTATCATAATTACAAATGATGCTACAATGAAAATTGCAAAAGGAACTAATGGACAGGAACGGACGTTCATTTTTAAGAAATACCAAAACTACTTAGCGAACACACCGTTAGAAGTTCATCCTTATAGTACATTAGAACTTGAGGGTTCTTCAATTGCAAATGAAAGATCTCACATGTATTTTGAAAGTTACTCTCATTCTCTAATATGGCAAAGCGGCCATCTGACAATGGGGGAGAATTCATTAATTGACTTAACCGGGAATGCTGACATGAAGCTGAAAGGAGCTTCTTATGTCGCGCAATATGCCGGGAGCAGAATAAATATCAGAAACAATGCATTACTCTACAATTGCGGTGCCATATTCACAGTTACAAATCAAGCACAAATTGCTTTGTTTGATAATGGCAGATATATTATTTCTAATAAATGCCCCGAAGACTTTACTGATGCATTTGAATCGGAAGTAAACCAAGGGTCTTCAATCGAAATGAATGACAACAGCAATTTAACAATTGAAGCAAACTGTAAACTAATTTTCGACGGACAAGGCTCATATCTCAAAACATCACCGGGTACTACTATAAACCTGGGTTTAGGCGCATCAATCGAATTCCGCAACGGCGCTTACATTGATGCAAATGGCTGTACATTTACATCAATGAACAGCGGTGAGGTGTCTTCGGGTGTAAAACTCATCGGCGCAGGTTCAAATAGCATAATTCAGAACTGTACTTTTAATGACGCCAATATCGCTATTGATGTTCAAAATACTTCCTGTACATTACTAAATAACACAATTAATATACCACCTGCCGAGCTTGGCGCAGCTGGCATTAATACTTCAAATGTCACAAGTATTACCATTCAGCATAATACAATAAACATCGGCAGCAATGCCTCGGCAACAGGTATTAATATGCTGAATTATGATGGCGATGGTTTGGCAGGCGGCATCGGTGTGCCAACATATGCGTTAAATGTTATCAATAATTTCATCAACGGCGGCTCGTATCCTCTTTCAATTAGCTGTTTAACAGCAAACAGGCTGCCATTTCTGATAAAAGGTAACATAATTACACCGCTTACAGGTATCACAAATTACGGAATATTCGCTTACAATATTTCAGGTAATATAAAAAACAATATATTCAGCAATAATCAGGCAGCAAACTCCCTGGCATTGCAGCAATCAGATGTAAACCTGTTCGATAACTCATTCTTATCAGGCAGCTCAACTACTATGCTTCTGCAATCAGGCACAACAGCAAGAATGGCGCCAATTCAGGATGAGAACGGGCAGTGGCTGTGGATAGGCGGCAATAACAGCTTTAATTCAAACTCTTCAAATAACATTGGCTTTACACTTGGAAGTAATCCGATCGTAACGCCATTCGGCAGTAATTGTTTCTATCTCGGAACAATGCCTAACTACTTCATATCCGGGGAGTTCTGCGGAGGAAGGTCATACAATGCTTACGAGAACTATTGGGAACCAACGCCAACATCCGGTACATATAATATTTTATGCAGCGGAATACCACAGTATGTGAACTATACTCCTTATTACACTGAGTGCCCGATGATAATAGGCGGTACCTCAACGGGCTATGTAGTTGAAGATGCTGGCAATGGGATATATGATACTGTATACACCTCGCCCGGTGAAGGCGGAGAGGGCGGATCTGTATCAAGTGTATCCAAAGAGAGCACAATCAGTGAAGGCAGGCTGTATTATGAGGCATTAACCAAACGCAGGCAGCATGATTATGCCGGCGCAATCGGGAAGTGCAAAGACATAATCAACAGCAGTGATACAAGTGATTACTATATTTCAGCTTTGAGCGAGCTGTACCTGAACTACCAGCAAAGCGATACAATAGATAATCAGAACATTACATCAGGACTTTTCAATAACCTGAAGACTTACCTCGAACAGAAGATGTCACAGTATGCAAATAATCCTGTATTTGTTGAAAAAGCATATAAATATATACTTATGTGCCTTGTGAAATCAAAGAATTATACCGAAGCGCTGGCTGGTTATGAAAATATTATGAATAATCACCCCGACCAGATAACCCGGTTAAATGCAAGCTGGGATAGAAGCGCAGTTGTTTTACTTATGGGTCAAGGCGGCTCGGTATCAAGCAACTTCAAACAAAATTCACTAAACAGGCTGCTTGACAATAAACCTTCTCACAGAATAGCAAAAGATGTATTCAAATCCGCAAAAGATAATGAATTGGCAGGAAATGAGCGGTCGGCACAAAGAAAATATACACAGGAAGAAAAAACAGAGCTGAATAACAGGATTGAAAAGTATAATCCGATAAGCAATAAAGACTTAAAGGAAAAGCTCTTATCGGATATCCGATTGGTGAATACAATTAACTCGGTAAACAGATCAGCAGAAGATAATAACACATTATCACCCCGCAGATTCACACTTTATCAGAATTATCCAAACCCGTTTAATCCTGCAACAATGATTAAGTATGATATACCCAAAGATGCAGTTGTTAAGGTTAAAGTTTATGATATTCTAGGCAAGCAGGTATTCGGATTGGATGAATTCAAAAAAGCCGGAAGTTATGAAGTTCGGTTTGACGGCGAAAATCTGGCCAGCGGGATGTATTTTTATTCAGTTGAGGCTAATGGATTTAAAGAGACGAAGAAGATGGTCTTGCTTAAATAGTGAAATAGTTAAGTGGTGAAATAGTGAGATGAAAAGGCATCCCGCTTCACGAGATATCGCTTCGCTCAAAAAGTGAAAAGGCAAAAAAAGAAGCAAATAAGATATGACAAAATGTCCGGTACGTTAAATGCCGGGCATTTTTTTTGATTCCGTCAACAGGTAACTCCTGACCGCCTAATACTTCATGTACTTACCGTCAGCGTAACACCATGCCCATTTCTCGCCCGGTTCGGCTGAAATGATGACCGGGTGTTTAGTAGCGCGGAAGTGTCTGTTAGCGTGCTGATTCTTTGAATCATTGCAGCATAATGTTTCGCCGCAGGTTTGACAAGTACGCAGGTGAACCCATGTAGAGCCGGTCTTAACGCACTCTGCACACTCGTGTATTTTAGCAGTTTTGATGTGAGCCGGGTCGAAATGTTCGCAGTATTTTGGCATAATTCAAATAGTAAGATGGTGAAATAGTGAAATGGTAAAACTTTTTAACGAGTTGTGATTTCCAGATTATCTAATCAGTAAAAATAAAGGAGCTCAATACTTCATTGATCATCTTCTCATCTTTCGGATACTGGTCTAAGGTGCTGGAAGTTGTGACAGCAAACAAGCGTGAGTTATGAACCAGGAAATAATGAGTTGAAACGAGCTTAATATCAGAGAACAAGTCACATGTGTAGCTGAACCTATATGCATCATAACCGTTAAACGCGGTGAGTCCGCTGTTTGTTACTGAAAGGTTATCGAATAATGATGAGTACTGCTCAAGCAGCGCATTTTTGAAATCATCGCTGGCAACTTCACCGATTGTTTTATTCTTAAAATCCTTATGCTCTTTCACCACAACATATACATCCGATACACCTGACTTGCCTTTAACTTCCATGCTGCCGGAGTTCTTTTCCAGCTCCCAATCCGAAGGGAAAGTGATCTTAAACCCGTTGGCATCACTTATGTAATCCTGTTGGGAGAACAGAGTCCCGGACAGTATGAATAATATAATAAAGAGGATCAGTTTCATTTTGAATTTTATTTTTCTTTGCCATTGTGTTCTAGTCTTTTGAAGATGTTTGTTACGGACTTTTGTTATACTTTATAATCAATGTGTTTGGTAACAGACCCTGAAACAAGTTCAGGGTGACATGACATTGAAGTGAACTCTTAATTCCTAATTCTTAATTTACTCCATCCCCATTCTGGCGCGTTTCAAAATCAGAGTATTCAATCCATCAATATACATATTGCTTACTTTTTTATTCTTTAGGTAAACTATCTGGTTATAATATAGTATGATGAGTGGTGAATCTTCCAGCACGATTTGCTCCATTTCATTATAGAGTTTTACTCGGGCGGGGAAATCGGTTAATTTCATTGCAAGCTCGTAGAGTGAATCTGCCTTAGCGTTGGTATAATGCGTGTAATTTGGACCCATCGGGGTATGGTTTTTGCTGTAAAACAGCGCCATGAAATTTTCGGGGTCGAAATAATCAGCGCCCCAGTTGCCTCGCCAGAAAGCAATTTCGCCGCCAACCTGTGATGAACGCAGTGTCGATGCCTGCATGAAATCAAGCTGTGCATCTATTCCAAGATCTTTAAGCTGCGCCTGCACTGATTCACCGATCAGTTTCTGTGTATCGTCGTTACTTACTGTCAGCTTTAAGCTAAGTCCTTTTCCATCGGGGTAACCAGCCTCTGTAAGCAGCTGTTTCGCCTTGGTTATATCATAGCTGTAACCTTTAAGATCTTTGTTGTAGCCGGGCATTCCGGGAGGTATTGGTCCGTTAACACCCGGGGTTCCGCGGAATTTCAAGACATAGTTAATGATCTTTTCTCTGTCAACAGCATAGTTGATAGCCTGTCTGAGCTTTTTATTATCGGTAAGCGGATTATTCTTTCCGCCGGGTACATTTTTATCAAGCTGTACTCCTAAATATACAGTGTTGAGCCAGGGCTGCTTTACCAGCTCGAAGTCATATTCCGGTTTCAGCTTGCCCGTTTCATCGGTTATCTGGCTAAGGACTTCAGGAGAAGGGTCATAGTAATCAAACTTGCCCTGCTGGAAGTCAAGGAAAGCTGTTTCACTGGATTTGATGAAGCTGACTTTTATGCCATCCAGATAAACAAGGGGTTTGCCGGCTTTATTGAGGTTCCAGTAATTCGGATTCTTAGCCATTTCAAGCTCGCGGTCAACTTCCCATTTAACAAACTTGAAAGGGCCTGTGCCAACAGGGTTATATCCGAAGTTATCCTTGTAGTAATCTACTGCTTCTTTGGGATAGACAAACGCATACGCCATTGTGAGAATGCTTAAAAACGGCGCGAAAGGTTTATTCAGGGTGATCTCTAGAGTTGTATCATTTGGCGCCTGGATGCCGGTAATTTCCTTTACGTTATTGTAGTTTTCTTTTATTGAATTAATGTAATCAAGTGCGCCTTTAACCTTATCTCGGAAAAGCCACGCCCCGCGGGTCTTAGTACGGGGATCGCACAGGCGCTCGAAGCAATACTTGAAGTCAGATCCCTTAAGCTCTCTCCCCTTCCCTTCGGGGAAGCAGGCATTATCATGGAAGAAAACATTTTTGCGGATTGTGAATGTGTATAACAATCCGTCTTCCGAAATTTTATATGATGAAGCAAGGGATGGGTCAAGGTTCATTGCCTGCGTATATTCCAGCAGCCCTTCCATCATTTGCTGAAGCGGCCATCCCGAGGGGTAGTTGCTGCACATTACAGGATCAAGGTTCTCTATGCCCTGTGATTCATTATATTTGAAAATTTTATCAGTGTTTTGTTCTTTGGAACATGATACGATGAATATCGCAATTATTAGCAGAAGGAATCTTTTCATTTATCCAATTGTAGTTAAACAGATTTGAACAAAAATAAACTTTTGACAAACAACATGAAACATGAATTTGATTGAATATTAAAACCAGCATAACATAAAATATATGAATTAAAGAAAAGCAAAAACAGAGAACATTAGGCACAAAAACTCTGCGAATCAAAAAAGCAAAAAAAGAGAACATTAGACACGAAGTCTCTAAGACTCAAAGAAAAACAAAGCAGAAACAATTGAAAATTGACTCCATGAATAATTCAATTAGTGCAATTTGTGAAATTTGTGGCGGTGGTATTCACTCATGTAAATTTAGCTTGACAAAACAAACTTTAACAGTTATTTTGGAAACTCATAGTACGATTTTAGTTTCCAATGACTAATCAACATATCTTCAATACTGCTAAACCTGAATATCCGGGAGACCGGATGAAGATTCTCTTATATGCACAGGATAAATTTTTCAGCGGGGGTTTCCATAAGATCACAATGGATGAAATTGCCCGCGAGATGCAGATAAGCAAAGGCACCCTATATAAACATTTCCCATCAAAGCTTGACATTGTAAACGACGCGATTAAGATACTCATTTCCGGTGTGAAATCGCAGGTTGAAACATTACTTGCCTCGGAGGACAATGCTGTTGAAAAGTTCGTGCAGGTCATCAGGCTTCTTACAGCTACAATAACCAGGTTTTCGGATAAATGGTTGAGCGACCTCAGGCATCATGCTCCGCATATATGGATGAAAGTTGATGAGACAAGAAAAATTCTGCTATATGAGAATATTTCAAAGATCATCAAACAGGGCCAGAAGGAGGATTTGATCAAAAAGTATCCGCCTGAGCTTATCATAACTCTATTTATCGGCGCAATCAGGAATGTTGTCAATCCCGAGTTTCTGACATCAACACGGCTCAGCTATGATGAAGCTGTCAGGCATACTTTTTCAATTCTGCTTGGCGGAATATTGACCGACAAAGGACAGGAAATTTTAAACAAAATACAAAAATGAAAAATAAATTCATTTTAAGAACATCAGGAGCTTTACTAATATTTATATTAACGGCTATGGTTTCATCCTGCGGCAAGAATGGCGAGAGTAATTCCATAGAGGCTTCAGGAACCATTGAATCAGTTAATGTAACCATTAGCAGCAAAACAAGCGGAACAATTGTTAAGCTGAATTTTAAAGAAGGCGACCGGGTGAAGAAGGGTGACCTGCTGGTGGAGATAAGCCATGACCTGCTGGATATACAGTTAAGGCAATCCGAAGCCGGCGTTGATCTCGCCAATGCGCAGCTTAAGCTGCTCAGAAGCGGCGCCCGCAAGGAAGATATCAAACAATCAGAAGATCTGATGAAGCAGGCTAAGATAAATCTGGACCTGGCAAAGCTTGACCGTGACCGCGCCGAAGAATTGTACAGGCAGGATGCTACAACACGCAAACAGTTTGATGACGCAAAAGGAAGGTATGACCTTGCGCTTACGCAATATAACTCTACTAAAGAAAATCTGGCAAAAGTAAAAACCATTATCCGCCCTGAAGAAATAGAGCAGGCACAGGCAAACCTGAAAAAAGCAATATCGATGGTTGACCTGCTTAAACAGAACATTGAAGATTGCAGGATATTTGCTCCTTCCGATGGATTTGTTTCCAAGAAGTTTATAGAAGAGGGCGAAAATGCTGTCATGGGCGGTTCGCTTTTAAGGCTAAGTGTTCTTGAGACCGTTAATCTTGTGATCTATGTTCCGGAGACTGACCTTGCAAAAGTTAAGCTTGGCCAAAATGCGGAAATAAAGATCGATGCATTTAGAGATAAGGTATATACAGGCAAGATAACGTTTATTTCGCCTGAGGCAGAATTCACTCCTAAAAATATCCAGACACCTGAAGAACGCACCAAGCTTGTTTTTGCTGTTAAGATAGAAATTCCAAATCCCCAGTTTGAGCTAAAGCCGGGTTTACCGGCTGATGCAACAATTGTTTATCAGTAAGTCAAAAGACAAAAAGTGAAAAGGCAATAATATTCAACAGATCACTCCCCTCTCCTCTCAGGAGAGGGGCCGGGGGTGAGGTGATGTTCGAATGCAGAGGGAATCAAATTCCACGGGATTTCGCTGCGCTCAAAAAGTATGAAGGAAAAGCAAAAAACACTTTTCAACAGATCACTCCCCTCTCCTTTTAGGAGAGGGGCCGGGGGTGAGGTGATATTGAAGTAAAAATGAGAAGACAATAAAAGAATTATATCCAGGGAAAACAAAATCGAACAGGCAATTGAAATAAAGGGCCTCACCAAAAAATTTGATACACTAATTGCAGTGGATCAGATATCCTTTAACATAAAGAAAAAGGAGGTTTTTGGTATTGTTGGACCGGATGGAGCTGGGAAAACCACGCTTATACGTATGCTATGCGGTCTTGTTCAACCTGATAGCGGTACGGCTGATATACTTGGATTAGACCTGCTGAAGCAAGCAGGCAAAATTAAAAATGAGATTGGTTACCTTTCGCAGAAGTTCAGCCTGTATTCAGATCTGACAATAGATGAGAACATCGAATTTTTTGCAGAGCTGCATGGCGTAAAAAAGTACAAAGAAAGACGCAACGAGCTGCTTGAGTTCACACGTTTAACAAAGTTCCGCAAGTTCCTTGCGGCAAAGCTATCGGGCGGCATGAAGCAGAAGCTTGCGCTTGCCTGTACGCTGATCCACAAGCCAAAGATCATTTTCCTGGATGAACCAACAACAGGCGTTGACCCGGTCTCAAGGCGCGATTTCTGGAAGATACTTTCGGATCTGCACAACGATGGGGTTACTATTGTGATATCTACCCCCTATATGGATGAAGCTGAACGCTTCAACACGATCGCAATGATGAATTTGGGTAAGCTTCTTATGTGTGAATCCCCTGCCGCCATAAAGGCTTCTATGAAAAAATCGATAATAGAGATAGTTTCAACTGACCTGAGAACTACATACCGTTTGATCACAGAAAATACTCATTTCGAGTCGCAGTTATTTGGTGACAGGATAGATGTGGCTGCTGATGAACCCGAAAAAGCGCTCGCAAACATTGAGGGGCTGCTGAAGAACGCTGATATTATACTGAAAGATCACCGTGTAAAACATGTTTCGCTTGAAAACGTTTTCATACATGTTTTAAAAGACGCAGATACGTCTTTCAAGAACGAAAAAGAAACCGTGAAATGAATTCCATAGAAGTTAAAAACCTATCCAAGAAGTTTGGCAAATTCACATCTGTAGATAATATCTCATTCGATGTGAAGCAGGGAGAGGTATTCGGCTTTTTGGGAGCGAACGGTGCGGGGAAATCGACCACCATAAAAATGCTTTGCGGCATACTGGAGCCATCCGGCGGCGATGCGATGGTGGGCGGATTCAGCATTAAAAAGGATCCCGATAATGTTAAGAGAAATATCGGTTACATGTCTCAGAAATTCTCTTTATACAGCGATCTTACCATTGAAGAGAACATAAACTTTTTTGCAAGCATATACGGACTCGAGGGCGAAAAGCTCAAAGAGCGTAAAGAATGGGTACTGCGGACTGCAGGGCTGGAGGACAGGAAACATTCGCTAACCAGTACGCTTTCAACCGGCTTCAAGCAGAGGCTTGCACTTGGAACGGCGGTTATACATGAACCAAAGATAGTGTTCCTTGATGAGCCTACTGGCGGTGTGGATCCAATCTCACGGAAGAATTTCTGGGATCTGATAAACGAGCTTTCCACCCAGGGTATAACAGTTTTTGTCACAACACACTATCTTGATGAGGCTGAGTTCTGCAACAGGATAATGATGATAGACGCAGGAAAGATCATTGCTGGAGGCAGTCCTGGTGAACTGAAAACGAATTACCTTACGAACCCAATCTTCGAAACCGAGTGCAGCAAACCGGATGAAGCTATAAACCTGCTGGATAGAGTTAGCTGGATAAAAAGTACGGCATTTTTCGGTGAATACATACATGTAACTTTGAAGAATACTGAAACAGATAGTTCCGTGCAGCGGAGAAATGATATCAAAGAAATACTGGAGCATGGCGGCTTGGCTGTTAATCGTATTGAACGTATCTCTCCCTCGCTGGAAGATGTTTTTGTGAACCTGCTGGAAAAAGATAAGCAGAGTTAAGGATTGATGGATTCCAACCTTCGCGGGAATGGAAATACCGCCTTCGCGGGAATAAGAAAAGAAATCGCGGGAATAAAGAAGTCCCCATCTTCAAAGGAATAGGAAGATAGAGATTCCCGCTTTCGCGGGAAAAGAAAAAAAATATGATATTCAGAATATACGCAATGGTGAAGAAGGAGTTCAGGCAGATAATACGTGATGCACGCACTCTCTACCTCATTTTCTTATTTCCCGTATTCCTGCTCATCTTGTTTGGCTACGCGCTCTCGCTGGACGTGAAGAATGTAAAAATTGCAATCAAGAACAACGATAACTCTGAAGAATCACGGGACTTCATCGAAATGCTTCAAAGCTCAAGTTACTTCAAGGTGGTAGGTTACCTTCATACTCAGGCTGAAGTAAACAGTTATCTTGATGAAAAGCTGGCCCAGTGCGTAATAGTCTTTCCGACTGATTTCGCCGCAGAATTGCAGGCAGGCAAAAACGTTAAACTACAGTTCCTTGTTGATGGAGTTGACGGAAACACGGCTACAGTTATTATGAATTATGTTACTTCAGCAACAAGATTTTACAACAATAAGATCACTCAGGAATTTCTTGCGCGTACCGGCATGAAGAGCTTCATTCCAATAGATCCGCAGCCCTTGTTCTGGTATAATCCGGACCTAAATACGACCAAATTCCTTATCCCCGGATTGTTTTGTATGATCTTAATCACAACTGCCGTAATAATGACATGTCTTTCCATCGTGCGTGAAAAAGAGCTGGGGTCGATGGAACAGCTGCGGGTTTCGCCATTAGGTTCGTTTGAAATGATAATCGGAAAAACTATTCCATACACTATAGTAGCGTTATTTGTTGCAGCATTCACCCTTGTAATAAGCAATATTGCATTTGATATGGGAGTAAAAGGCAGTTACATAATGCTGTTTTTCACAACAGTAATCTTCCTGATCGCAACGTTGAGTCTGGGCATATTTATCTCAACAATATCCGATTCGCAGCAGGTCGCGTTCCAGATCGCTTCGGTAGCTACAATGCTGCCTACATTTATACTTTCCGGGTTCATTTTCCCGATAGAAAGTATGCCGTTGCCGGTGCAGATACTTACGAATATTACACCGGCGAAGTTCTACATAATAATACTCAGGTCGATCATGTTAAAAGGCGCGGGCATAGAAGCGTTTTGGAAACAAATTGTGAGCTTGCTAATTTTTGCGGCATTTTTTCTTGGAATAGCAACGTTGAGGATCAGAAAAGCAAAATGAGTTTTGTCGTTTCAGATTGCGGATTGCGGATTAAAAACTGAAGGCAAATGGAATTGGGAAATAAAATAAATGAATTCTAATATTTGATAATTGATATAAATTGAACCTGATATTAAATTTCATAAAGAAGGAATTCCTGCAGTTCAAGCGTGATAAGCGTATGTTCGGAATAATTCTTCTTGCCCCGGTTGTGCAGCTCATTTTTTTGGGCTATGCCGCTACACTTGACGTGAAGAATGTGAAAACTGTTGTTTGGGACCAGGACAAAAGTGTTACCAGCAGGTCGTTCCTTGAGAAATATGAAAAATCAGGTTACTTCTCCCTAATATACTATGTTTCAAGCTATGACGAGATCACACAGTATATCGATAACGGCGATGCTATTATGGCAATAATTATTCCTCCTGATTTTGAAAAGGATGTTATGGGAGGGCGAACCTCAAAGCTGCAAACGATATTCGACGGTTCAGACGGTAATAAAGCATTGATCGCGGCAGGATATTCACAGGGAATAACTATCAGCTTTTCCTCAAACATAATAAATGAGTTCCTTGAGCGTTCGGGTAGAAAAAATTCGCCGGTTACACGCCTGCCGGTGATCGAAGCCGAAACAAGGGCATGGTATAATCCAGACCTTGTTACACGCAATTATATGCTGCCCGGGATTGTGGGTATGCTGATTATGGTGGTCACAATTAATCTTACTTCTCTTGCCATAGTAAAGGAAAAAGAGATAGGTACATTTGAGCAGCTTATTGTTACTCCTTTAAAATCATACCAGATAATTATAGGAAAGCTCGTCCCGTTTTCAATTCTTGGATTTGTATCTATTACAATCGTAGTCACAGTTATGCGTTTCTGGTTCGGTATAGAGGTGAAAGGCAGCGTTCCCCTGCTTTACTTCGCTGCATTCCTTTTTATGTTATCCACATTGGGGCTTGGGCTATTTGTATCGACGGTTTCGCGTACGCAGCAGCAGGCTACTATGACATCGTTTTTTGGTGTAATGATGCCAATGATATATTTAAGCGGATTTTCTTTTCCGATAGAAAACATGCCGCAATGGATACAATATATTACTTACCTGATCCCGTTAAGATATTTCATAACGATAGTTCGCGGCATAATACTCAAAGGCGTTGGCTTCAATGAATTGTATGGCCAATTCGTCTCCCTTTTATTGTTTGGTATCGCAATATTGGCGTTAAGTTCTTTGAGATTCCGTAAAAAGCTGGAGTAGCCGGGAATCAAAGCTGACATGTATACGGGTTAGTTTAGTGTTTTGATCTGAATAGAATAACATTTAGATTTGATTTTTGAAACAAAAAGTGAATTTATTCCTCCAGAAATTACTTTTTTTTGCCCTTAGATACTTGCATTTATAGACAAATAGATATATATTTGAGTAATTTCCAATGAAAAAGCCACTTAAAATAACAAGCATCGCTTGTCTGCTGGTAGTTGTTTTGGCAGGCTTAGTTTACGCTGCGTCTGAATTGCAGTTCTTTACTGCAAAGAATGAATCAGATTCAATTCTTTTGGAATGGAAAACCGGCAGCGAGGAAAATCTCGCCAGGTTTGAAGTTGAAAGAAGTGCATCTGAGCCAAATAATTTTGTCAGCGTCGGCAGTGTAACAGCCATTGGCAGCAATTCCTATTATTATTTCAGGGATGAAACTTCCAATTTGCAGACACCGAGGGCACCGATATACTATTACAGGCTGAAACTTGTAGATAGCGGCGGAAACTACATATATTCACAGACTATAACTGTAACACATGTTATCTCCAGTGTTCGTGATACCTGGGGCAGCATAAAAGCCATCTTCAGATAACAACCGCTTCCTGATCGGGTTTCTAAAGCGGTTAAATACGGTTAGAATCCTGTAATATATAATCACCAAATTCTATTTAATCCTTATTTGCCGTTATTTAGGTTATCACAAAAAGTACAGTGCTTATTGTTTCTATTTTTATCAATTAACCTAAAGGAGAGTCATGACTGACACTACATCAACCAGACCGGCAGTTGCTTCAATAACACAGGCAGATATTGAAGACGGAAAAATGATGGCAATTTTAGCTTACATCCTTTTCCTGGTCCCGTTATTTGCCGCAAGGGATAAAAAGTTCGCAATGTATCACACTGAACAGGCTATTGCATTATGGATAGCTTTTATAGCTATATACATAGTAATGACAATCCTTACCATCATTGTTAACCAGATCAGCAGTACTCTCGGATGCGTAGTTTCAATACTCGGGATACTTCCATGGCTGGCATATGTAGTATTATGGATAATGGGTTTACTCAATGCCGTAGGCGGAAAAGTTAAAGAGCTTCCGCTTGTTGGCGCATGGGGCGCAAAGTTCAATTTAGTAAAATAAAATAATATTGATCAACAGGAGAAATTAAATGGCAGAATCGACAAGACAGGTTAACTTTACACAGGAAGATGTGAACAACGGGAAAACAATGGCAATACTTGCCTACCTCATTTTCTTTATTCCGTTGTTAATGGACGATATGAAAAGAAATAACTTCGTAATGTTCCACACAGAGCAGTCAATATTGCTTTTGATCGTAAACATAATAGCCGGGATTATCGGTACTATTACATGCGGAATAGGTTTTATACTTTATATTCCCTGGATCGTATTCCTGATAATGGGCATTATGAACGCATCAAAAGGAGAATGCAAACCGCTTCCAATGATCGGACAGTACGGAGAAAAATTCAATTTAGTTAAGTAAAAAAGATCATTTCTTGAATGTTTAAGCAGCGCATTCTTTTTAGAAAAGAATGCGCTTTTTTTACTGCTGAACTATACAGGTATAATTCAATGTTATCAGCTCTGAAGGCCGCATGGATTTTCTACAGCACAGTGATCTTAGTATTACTGATCCTGCTATTCACACTTCCATCTCAGATTCTCACAGATAAAACTCCCTTATGCACAGCCATTTCAACACATAACACAGAGTGTTCAGCCTGCGGATTGACCCGCGGGTTTACTGCAATATCTGAAGGAAGGTTTGATGAGGCTCAGTCATTTAATGAGTACTCTGCAGCTGTTTTCTCAATATTCTTTGTAAACACCTCAATATTTCTTGTTTTCGGGATAATAAAAATTAAGTCAAACAGGAAAGAATTCCTGAAAATTAAACGAAACAAATCATGGCTAAAGCAGGTTTAATAATTGGAATTATAGTAATAGCAGCAATGGTTATCGGGTTCATACCGTGCCTTGGCTGGACATTTTGGGTTACGCTGCCGATTGCTTTTGTGGGACTAATTCTAAGCATCATCGGCCTTATCAGTGATGATTATATCGCACGGCAGCAAAGAAGCCTGGCCGGGGTGGGGCTGGCACTTAATTTGATAACCTTGATTTTCGGGTTCATCAGGTGGGCAGCCGGTGGATTCATTTTATAGAACTAAAATTAGCGGATGAATAATAACGATCAGCTTAACCTGTTAAGGATATTTTATCTTATTTCAGGCATACTCAATGTTGGATGTGCGCTAGGATGGTCTGGCTATACCCTGATTGGCGGCCTGGTTACGTGCGGTTTGGGATGTTTGTTTGGAGCACTGCCTGTAATAAACATCATTGCGTGTGTGATGGATTTCATCAGTTATAGCCGGCTGAGCAAAATGGATAGAAGCGGTACTTACAGCACTTTGCAGTTTACTTCGATATTTGATATCATTACAATTCTGACCGGTAACATTTTCAGCATGATAGTTGGCATTGTTGGGCTGGTATTTATCAATAACGAAGAGTTTAAGAGAGATATGAGATCAAAAGGGATCTATTAGTCTCAATTTAGAAATATCAAAATGATTGAAGAGGGGTCAGAAAAATTTGCAAAATTATAAAAACCTTGGTTCAATAAAAGTGCTTTTCCTTGTTTCGGGTATTTTGAATTTATTGACGGCAATTTCATGGGCATTATTGACTGTGCTGGGAACAATATCCACTATAATACTTGGATGCGGTGGTTTTATCGTCACTGTTATTGTTACTGCCGCCTGCATTTTTGATTTTATCAGTTACAACAGGCTGAATAAAATGAACCGTACCGGAACATCAAGGTTGATCAAAATTGCTGCTGTTCTTGATCTGATGGTTATCTTATCTCTTAACGTAACAAGCGTTGTGCTTGGGGTAATAGTACTGGTTAAAATGAACAATATTGAAACACAACAGGAATTGAAGCAAAGCGGGATAGAATAAGAAAATACAGTTCTCTAGTTTGTGTTTGTTTAAAGTTTTAAACCTAAAAAACCCGGGATTTAGCCCGGGTTTTCAATCATGTTCATACTACTTATTGTCAATTCCCTCGAGGTCCGGTATCTCATTCCCAAGCGGTTTAGGCTTCTCTTCCCTGTTTTGTATATAACTCTCTTCCCTGTACCTTGAAGCAATTACCATAAACACAATTGCCGTTACAAACATTAGGCCGGCAAAAAACCAGAAATAAGTTGGTGTACCTATCGTAACGTAATTCTGCAGATTAGAGCTTACCTGTGCAGTAATAAAATTACCGAGGGCGACTGATAGCAGCCATAAGCCCATGATGAATGACTTCATGCTGTTAGGCGCCTGTGTGTATGAAAATTCAAGCCCTGTTATGGAAACCATCACTTCTGCTGCTGTCAGAATCACATAAGCGAAAAATTGCCACAAAATAGTTGGTGTACCTCCTGCCGATATCTGGTACTGTGCAATTGCAAGCAGCGCGAAGCTGAATCCCGCAATGAACATACCTATTATGATCTTTTTCAGCGCAGTAAGCTTAAAGAACCTGTTCACAAAAGGATACAGTACTGATGTGAAGAGAGGGATGAATATCATTATCAGTAGCGGGTTGATAGCCTGTATTTGAGAGGCAAGGAGCTCAAACTTTACAAATCCAAGGTTCACAAACTTATCCATCTTTTCGGCCTGCAGAACCCAGCTTGAACCTGTCTGATCAAAAAGTGACCAGAATACGGCTATAAAAATGTACATGACCGCAAGGTTTATAATGGCCTTCTTGCCCTGCCGTGAAAACACATCATTTTTGTACTGTTTCCACCCTACAGGAGGTACGGCAACAAAGACCTTTCTGCCCATGAAGAACACAATAGTAGCAACCAGCATGAGGAACCCGGGAACGCCGAATGCCAAATGCGGACCATATTTCTCAAGCAGTACAGGTGTAAGAAGCGAAGAAGCAGCCGCACCAAGGTTTACTGAAAAGTAGAAGTACCCGAATATTTTTTCCAGAAGATGTTTATTTGCCTTTGTGAATTGATCGCCTACATGTGCAGATACGCATGGTTTAATTCCTCCGGAACCCATTGCGATAAGCGTTAATCCGATCGATAGACCCAGCCTGGTATCATCAACAGCAAGAGCCACATGTCCGAGTACATATACAACCGAAAGCGTGATAATAGTCTTATATTTTCCCCACAGGACATCAGAAAGAATTGCTCCCAGAATTGGAAAGAAGTAGTTTGCCATCGAAAAGTAATGGTACCACGTGGTAGCATCAGCATCGGTCATCGGATCAACCGTGCCCTGCCTGTTCATGATATACTGCGTCATAAAAACCACCAGTATGGTTTTCATGCCGTAATAACTGAATCTCTCCGCAAGCTCATTGCCTATGATATAAGGGATTCCCTTGGGCATTTTGTTTGAAACAGCAGTATTCTCAGACATGTTTTACCTCTGCCTAAAATATTTAGTTTATCTGTAACGGCAATAAAGCAATCGGAAACCTTAGTTTCAATTCATTTTTACAGAAAGGATTTGAAAATGAATTGATTTATCTATTGTAATGTACGTGTATATGAGTTGAAAATTCGAAAGTGTATCTGTATATTGAACTGATAAACAGGTCATATAACCTGAGAAATAGGTCAATAAAATATGCTGGATAAATTAATTATACCGAAGAACAAAGAGAACATCTTATTATACCTGGCAGGCAGGAAAGAAGGTTATTCACGGGAGATTGCCAGGTATTTTAAGATTGCACTCAGCCCGCTACAGGATCAAATGCAAATCCTGGAAGAAGGGGGGATAATTATCGGCCGGAAGATAGGGAAAACAATCGTCTTCCAGTTGAATCCAAGATATCCTTTTTACAATGAATTGCTTGAATTGTTAAATAAAGCAATTAGTTTCCTACCCGCAAGTGAGAGGGATAAACTGCTCATGGTTAGAAGACGGCCGAGAAGAAAGGGCAAACCACTTTGAAAAGTATAAAGGAAATGACTATAGCCGAATTGGCTGCTTTCGTGTGTTCTCACCTCAGAGCTCATGACATAAATTGTGTGCTCACGGGGGGTGCGTGCATAACTATCTATACGCATAATAAATATCAATCTTTTGATATTGATTTCATTGATAATGACTTCACTTCTCAGAAGAAGCTAAAAGAGGTACTGGGAAAAATTGACTTCTACGAACTGAATCGTTATTTCAAACATAAAGATTCCGAATATATTATTGAATTTCCAACGGGTCCACTATCTATAGGTTCTCAAAAGGTAAAAACTGTAGATAAAATGGAGTTTGATACAGGGATTCTCAACATAATTTCTCCGACAGATTCTATGAAAGACAGGCTTGCTGCATATTTTTATTGGGAAGATAAACAATCGCTTGAACAAGCCGAAATGCTATGTAAAGACCAAAAGATCAATATCAAGGAAGTTGAACGTTGGGCCAAAGCCGAAGGCCAGGGAGAAAAATTCAAGAAAATTAAAAAGACTTTGACTAAACACAATATACATTGACAAACTAACCTTCATTCCCTAAAATGCAAAAATTCTTACAACCATTGTAAAAATTAATTTTTGTATATTAGCAACAATTCACAATACATCACTGTTCAAGTTATAATTCGGAATTCTCCGAAAGGGGTTTCATAGCTAATTGTCTAAATTCATACATTTACATAACCACTCGCACTATTCTCTTCTAGATGCAATATGCACAATTGAAGGACTGGTCAAAGCCGCGAAGGAACACCAAATGCCTGCGCTGGCTTTAACAGATCATGGCGTAATGTATGGCGCTATGGAGTTCTATAAAAAAGCACAGAAGGAAGGCATTAAGCCTATAATCGGCTGCGAAGTTTATATTGTTACAAAAGGCTCTCGTTTTGACCGCGGTAAGGCAGAAGACTCCACCGATACAATGCTCGGTAAGGATAAATCCGGCAAAACCATTGGCAAGCTTTCCAAGAGGAAATCCAATTACGACCATATGGTGCTGCTTGCCAAAGACTTCGAAGGATACAACAACCTTGTGAAGCTTTGTTCAATTGGACATACCGAAGGATTCTATTATAAACCCCGCATAGATAGCGAAATATTAAAGAGTTACAGTAAAGGTCTCGTATGCCTTTCAGCATGCGCAGGTGGTGTGGTATCATCGCATATTGCCAGGGGTGATATGGATGCGGCAAAGGAAGCTGCCACTATATATAAGGATATTTTTGGCCCGGAGGATTTTTATATTGAGATACAGAACCACGGCATGGAGATCGAGGAACGTATCCGCAAGCACGCTCCGGCAATTGCAAAAGATCTTGGCTTAAAGCTTATAGCAACAAATGATGTTCATTATATAAAGTACGAGCACCACATTCCTCATAATCTTTACCTTTACATTAACACTGATCTTTCCAAAGATAAAGAAGGAAAAAATCTCGAAAAGGATCTGCGTTATGAAACTGACCAGGTTTATTTCAAATCTGCGGAAGAAATGTGCAAGCTGTTCAAAGATTTTCCCGAA
Source organism: Ignavibacteria bacterium (assembly GCA_041917655.1). Lineage (GTDB taxonomy): Bacteria > Bacteroidota > Ignavibacteria > Tepidaquicellales > OLB5 > OLB5. Next base: position 142,935 of record JAYRXC010000033.1, read on the forward strand.
GCAATACAATCAACCCTGGAAGTTGCCGATAAATGCAATCTCGAGCTGCCGAAGAATGTTTATCACATGCCTGACTTCCCTATTCCCGAAAAATCCGGCGCAAAAACTCTCAATGATTACTTTGTACAGCTTGCGCACGAGGGACTCAGGGAAAAGGTCGCAAATGTAACACAGGCAGAAATTGACAGGTTGGACCTGGAGCTCGAAGTTATCAAGAACATGAATTTTTCGGGTTACTTTCTCATCGTTGCCGATTTCGTCAATCATGCAAAAAGAAGCGGTATCTATGTCGGCCCCGGCAGAGGAAGTGCGGCGGGTTCACTGGTTTGTTATGCTTTGGGCATTACTAATGTTAATCCGCTGGAATATAACCTGCTGTTTGAAAGATTCCTGAATCCCGAACGTGTATCGATGCCTGATATCGATATAGATTTCCAGGACGATAAACGCGATGAGGTTATTGAATACTCGCGCAAAAAATACGGTACGAACTCGGTTTCCCAGATCGTGACATTCAACAAGCTGAAGACAAAAGCTGTACTTAAGGATGTTGGCAGGGTTCTGAACTATCCTTTTGATACCATTAATGAGATAACCAAACACGTACCATCGATTTTTGGCAAGATCAAATCACTTACCGATTGTTACAAAGATATACCGGAATTCAAACAGTATTTTGACCAGGCAAAGGAACGCAAGAAGCTGCTCGATTATTCAGTAGTTCTTGAAAACCTCAACAAAAATGTCAGCATGCACGCCTCCGGCGTTGTAATAGCGCCATCTGATATCAGCAACTATGTACCGGTGGCAAAAGCGCCGCAGTCCGATAATCAGTACATGACACAGTATGACATGAAAATGCTGGAAGAAGCAGGTCTTATCAAAATGGACTTTCTCGGGCTAAAGGAGCTTAAAATTCTTCAACAGGCAGTTGACCTGATAAAAACCAGGCAGAATGTGAATATTGATCTCGACCGTCTGCCGCTTGACGATCCAAAAACCTACGAGCTTTTCGCAAACGGACATACGATCGGTATATTCCAGTTCTCGAAGCCAAAGATGCGTGAATACCTCGCAAAGCTAAAGCCGAAAAACATTAATGACCTTGCTGCTATGAATGCGCTGTACAGGCCGGGGCCGATGGACTTAATCCCTGAATTCATAGAAAGGAAACACGGCAAAAAGGAAGTTTCATACCTTCATCCTGATATGGAGCAAGTGCTAAAGGAAACTTACGGCGTTATTGTTTACCAGGAGCAGGTAATGCAGCTCGTGAGGGTTATTGCGGGCTACTCGCTTGCAAAAGCGGACCTTGTAAGGCGCGCAATGGGTAAAAAAGATGAAAAGCTGATGAAGGAACAGGAAGAAGAATTCATCAAGGGCGCGCATGAGAAGGGTTACAACAAAAAAGTTGCCAAAGAGATCTTTAAATTGATCCTCAAGTTTGCTGATTACGGCTTTAACAAATCGCACAGCGTTGCTTACTCCGTGCTGGCGTACTACACAGCATACTTGAAGACCCATTACCCGCTCGAGTTTATGACAGCGCAGCTCAACTGCCGCTATGAAGATATGGATGAAATGGTGCTGCTTATCAATGAATGCAAACGCATGAAGATAACGCTCAGCCTTCCGAACATAAACGAGTGTTTCCCCGTTTTCACAATTAATGATAAAGTTAAGAATCAGATATTGTTCGGCCTGACTGCTATTAAAAATGTGGGCAGAACCGCGGTGGAGAATATTATCAAAGAAAGAACAGAGCACGGAGCGTACGAGAGCTTTGTAGATTTTTGTTCACGTATTGACCCAAGAGTGGTAAATAAAAAAACTCTTGAATCGTTGATCTACGCCGGCGCATTTGATGTACTTGAACCAAACCGCAAGAAGCTTTATGATTATTACGAAGCCGCTATGCACAGGTATGGACAGAAGAAAAATGAAAACAAAGGGCAGTCATCACTTTTTGGGGGAGAAAAGACCAAAACCGCAGTTAAAGATGTAATATTTGAGCCTTTGGGACCCGATTACAGCGACTGGTCAGACCGCGAAAAGCTTTCGCTGGAAAAATCAGTACTGGGGCTTTACATAAGCGCACACCCGCTAAGTGATTACGAGCAGGAAATATTGAAACTGAATCCGTTCAAGTTCAGCGACGTAAGCGATGTTGATATTGAAGAAGTTGATTTCAATAAGCTGCAGCGTGTGAGGATGTGCGGCATCATCACTGACCTTAAGATCAAACAAAGTAAAAAGGGAAACCGCTTCGCGGTGTTCACGCTTGAAGATTTTACGGGGCAGGGAGAGTGTGTAGTGTTTCCTAAAACCTATGAGCAGTACCGCGAGATCCTGATGGATGACTCAATTGTCACGATAATCGGCAAAGCCGAGGAAAACGGGAACAGTGTAAAACTGATAGTTGACGAGATAAAGCCGCTGGTTAAATCCGCTACAAACGGCACGGAATCAATAAGTATCATAACAATAAAAATTGACGCCAATAGCTTCGAAATTGCCAAAATATACCGTGCAAAGGCGGTTTTGAGCGCCCATGAGGGCGAAACTTCGATATTTATCCACCTGAAAAACGGGCATAAAGAAAGCATGATGGAACTTGAAAATGTCAAAATCCATTATGACAAATACACAGAAAAACTTTTAACAGAGATTTTCGGCAAAGATAATATTATATTACAATAACAAATCCAGTAATTACATTTCACAAAGGAGAGAAAATGCATCCAATCGAATTCACAGACGCTAATTTTGACCAGGAAGTTTTGAAATCAGATGTTCCTGTATTGGTTGATTTTTGGGCTGTATGGTGCGGACCCTGCAAAATGATCGCGCCATTCGTAGAAGAGCTTGCAGGCGAATACCAGGGCAAAGTTAAGATCGGCAAAGTTGATGTTGATAACAATCCCAACATTTCAATGACTTACGGCATCAGAAGCATCCCCACAATTTTGATCTTCAGGGACGGCAAAATTGCTGACCAGATCATCGGCGCAGTGCCCAAGCAGGCAATTGCACAGAAGCTTGATGCACAGCTTCAGCCGGCATAAGCAAAAAAGTTTATCCATCGATTCCGAAAAAGACAGGTCTAAAACCTGTCTTTTTTATTTATTTTTCGCTAATTTTACAGCAATGTTTTCAACAACACAGATACTTCAGTTAATACTCTTGGCGGCAGCATTTGCGGCAGCAGTTTTTATTCTGGCCGGACCCAAATCTACAAAACGCCCCGCACCGTCCCCATTATTTCTTGTATCAGCATCTTCACTCTTTCTGGTGTTAATTATTACTGAAGCGGTATATTCAATTTACTATGTTAAGTTCATTCTGGGCTATGGAGTCAATGCAGCATTGTTATCTTTAGCAGCAGCAGTAATTCTGATCCTGCCCTTTTCACAATATATATTAAAGATGATGGAGTCGGCCAAGAGTGTTCCTTTTAATCTTGTATTACAGCGAAGCAAAGCAACCGTCACAGTACAACAGGTTCCTTCAAAGAAGTCAACTACAATTATTAAGGATCAGCCAACTGAAAAGATATCCTCTGAAAAGACTGAACCAATTATTAGTGCTGAAATTCAATCGCCTGAGCCGATAATATCTGTTGATGAAAATGCTAATAATATTCAAACGGCAGAAGAGAAAACAGATATATTAAATGAAGCTGATAATAGCGTTCAATCTGAAGCCGAAAATGAGATCATTCCGGTTGTTGAAGCTGGAGAAAAGATTGTACCGGATGAGCTAAGTAAGGCATCAGAAAATCAACCTGAAAAATCCAAACCGGTTCAAAGGACCACAAAGACAAAAAGGCGTACGGCAAAATCTACACAACCAAAGAATACCGCCGCCAAATCCAAAGGCAGAAAAAAGAAATGAAATTAGCTGCGGGCAGTATTTACAGCAAAAATTGATGAAATAAAACAATTGTTTGAAATTCTATTTTACGTACCGGCATTACTGATAGTAATTTCCGCAATGGTAGTTGCTTTCAGCTTAGACCTGCGGAGGATTCTGCTTTTCTCCGCCGCAATGATCTTCTCATTTGCCGCGATGCTTGTCATGCTCAAGGCTCAGCTTTTGGCATTAGTTTTAATAGCGGTAACCGGATTATCGGTTTTACCAATAGCGGTCCATTTCAGAAATCAGGCAGCCTTGCCGGCCGAAGAACTCAGCCGCAAGTTTAAATTGATGCTGCTTCCGATATTAGCATTGAGCGCGGCATCAGCAATAATAACCAGCCTGAATGCCTCAACAAGATTGCTCACAATAAGTGAAAGCTCCTATGACTATACGATAATATTTTCGGCATACCTACCATTGATTTTCCTGATCCTGCTGCTTGTATCTGTAGTGGTACGTTTGGTCATCGCTTCGTTTAGAAAGGAGCCGCAATCTTGACGGTCGGAATAAACCACTTTCTAGTCATATCTTCCGTAATGATTGGGCTTGGTTTGTATGCAGTCATTGCCGGCAGGCATCTTTGGAAGATCTTTGCAGGTCTTTTCCTTATGTTTGCCGCACCGTTGTTGAATATAGCTGCCGTATCAGGCTTTAATGCCTTCCATTCAGGATTTCAAATTGCGCTTTTTATAATTTCAGCATTGATACTCATTCTGCTATCATATGGTGTATCACTAATGATAATGTACCACAAAACTCACGGCACTTATGAACTTGAAAAGGAGGCCGAAGAGTAATGGAAACTCCGGGACTCAACGGAACATTTTATATCATCCTTTCAGCAGCGTTATATCTGTTGGTTACAATTGTTCTGTTTTTTTCTGTCAAATCAAAGCTCAGGGAAAATTTCCTTACGAAATGCAGAGTAGTCTTCTCTAAGCTGGATAGCAGCGGCGGGCTGACCGTTAAGCTGAAAAGAGCTGATACGGCTATCCTGCAGCCGCTCAAGAATGGTCTTGCCGCCGGGGTTAGAACTATATCAAAACTAAGCAATGCACTTGCCGGAAGGCAGAAAAAGCTCACTGGCTTTAACTTTGCAGAGGTGTTTGATATCTTCGCACTTCTAATTAGAAAGCTCTATTCCCCTGAACCATTTGTAGTATTGTCATATAGCGCGATCTTATTTGTGGTATTTTATTTCATTTTAACTATTTTCTAAAATAGTTATTATTGTGTTCTGTATTTGCCGCCATGGCGGAATTGGTAGACGCGCTAGACTCAAAATCTAGTAATGGCAACATTGTAACGGTTCGAGTCCGTTTGGCGGTACAAATTATTATTCGGGCAGGGTTTATCTACTCTTTTGAAGTGAGTATTGGTATATTCTGCCCATTTACTTAATAAAAACTTTCTCTATTCCGGAAAATTGAACACCGAAATATCCAACATTCTATTCAATTTCCTGCCGGAATTATCCCTTGCAGCTGCAATAATCATACTGAACATTTCGGAGCTTAAGCCTGGTCAGTTTAAAGGCTTATTGAAATGGATCGTACTTGGCGGATTCACAGCCGCCATTTTTACCGCTGCGATACAGGCATACAGCGCCCCTCAATTTATGTTTGGCGGATTGTGGATCAGCGACCACTTCTCTTACGGTGCAAAGCTGATAATCCTTTCCGCAAGCCTTTTGGTGTACTTCGCAGCGGGCAAAAACGATAGTGCGCAGTATAGTGCAATGCTTCTATCTGTAATTGGAGCAATTTCGGCAGTAAGCTCGGCAAACCTGGTAGCGATGTTCGTTTCACTTGAAGTTATGAGTATCCCTTTGTTAATGCTTTCAGGAGGAAGCATCAGGATACGCGTAAAGTATTTCATTTATTCAGCAGTATCATCTGCCTTATTGCTATTTGGGATCTCAATTCTGTATGGACTTTGCGGCGCTATGGATTACACAGCAATAGCAAAAACAATTTCATTGGGTGGAGTTAATACTCTAACTCTTGCAGCAGCGATGATTTTAATCACAGGCGGCATCATTTTCAAAGCCGGACTGCCGCTTTTCAATTTCTCAGTGTCTTATGCGGCAAAGGATTCAGCCTACAGCACAATAGGCTTCATGCTGATAACCTCTTCTATGGCGGCTTTGTTTACATTGGCCAGATTCTATGTAACCGCATTCCATGATTACAGTTCATTTATAACCGAAACAAATTCCTACCTGCTTACCGAAGGCGTTAACCGGCAGCTGTTCGTTGCCATTATTTCAGCGGCTGCTGTGATAACCGGCAATTTTGTATTATTGTGGCAGCATGATCTGAAAAGGATCCTTGTATTCTTCACAATATCTCAAAGCGGCTTGCTTTGTGCAGCTATCGCAGCTCATTCACCTGAAGGCACCGCTGCCCTGTTATTCTATTCAATTATTTTTGCAGTTAACACGGGGGCAATGCTTTATTTATTCAGTTACATAGAGCATACGTTCGGGTTCACCAGGCTTGAAGACTTGAGATCACTTGCTGTATCATCACCATACATTGCTGCAGCAATTATGTTCTTCACTGCCTCAGCGATTGGACTTCCATTGACAGGCGGATTCACAGGCAGACTTCTAACTTACTCTGCTCTTGCCGATAGCGGTTTGAGCTGGCTTGCCGAAATTTCTATCCTCTCATCTTTGCCCATGTTCTATTTTGCTTTCAAGCTCGCGAGATCGATGTATTCTAAAAGTACTGTTTCTGTTTCGGTAAGGACTGAAACGATAACATCAATAATACTGTTATTATTGATGTTAATAATGTTCGCCTCTGGAATATTCACAGCGCCTTTTTACAATTGGGCAAAATATTGTTCGGTGCTAATTCCCATTTAATTAATTATCTTTGTAACGTAAAGGTGGTATTGTTTACATACACCGTTTATAGTATGTTTATTGGTAAATAATTCCATTTTTTATAACATTTAAACGAAAAATTAATGTGCGGTATAGTAGCTTATCTTGGTAATAAACAGGCGCTTCCTATTATTTTGAGCGGATTGAAGAAGCTCGAATACAGGGGGTATGATTCTGCAGGCGTTGCTCTTATGTTCGATAATGAGATCGCAGTTAGAAAAACTGCGGGCAAAGTATCTGATCTTGAGAATCTTTTAGGTTCTAACGGGTATGACAAAAATGCGAGCATAGGGTTCGGCCACACAAGGTGGGCAACCCACGGTGAGCCGAATAACCGCAATGCGCACCCGATTTTTGATGAAGGCAATGAGATAGTAGTTATACATAATGGAATTATAGAAAACTACAGTGTACTCAAAACAAGGCTTGAGCGCGAAGGCTACCAGTTCATAACCGAAACTGATACCGAGTGCCTCGTTCATTTGATACGTTCGCATTATAAAAATGTAATGGATTTTGAAACTGCAGTAAGGCTTGCCCTTGCTGAAGTAGACGGGACTTACGGAATGTGTGTGCTTTCGAAAGTTGATCCCGATAAAATTATCGCAGCCAGGAAGGGCAGTCCCCTGGTCCTTGGCGTTGGCGAAGGCGAATTCATTATCGCAAGCGACGCTACTGCTATCATTCCCCATACCCGCCAGGTATTATACCTGATGGATGGCGAGATGGTTATAGTTACAAAAGAAAAGTTTGAGATAAAAACGATCCATGACGAAAAAATTGAGCGCGAGCTTGAGGTAATTACATTCGATCTCGAAGAGATTGAAAAAGGCGGCTACGATCACTTTATGCTTAAGGAGATCAATGAGCAGCCGGAATCAATTACCAACACCATGCGCGGAAGGATAATTAAGGATAACGGGCTGGTAAAGCTAGGCGGACTTATGAATGTTACCGATAAGCTGAAATTCGCGCCGAGAATTATTATTTCCGCTTGCGGAACGGCATGGCATGCCGGGCTGGTTGGCGAGTATATGATAGAGCAGATGTGTAAGATTCCCGTTGAGGTTGAATACGCATCAGAGTTCCGGTACAGGAATCCCGTAATTTACCCGAACGATATAATGTTCGTGATCAGCCAGAGCGGTGAAACCGCTGATACACTTGCGGCTCTTAAGGAAGCTAAATCAAGAGGCGCAGATGTTTATGGTATTGTGAATGTTGTAGGCAGCACTATTTCAAGGGAAACACATGCGGGAATATTTACACATGCGGGACCCGAGATCGGTGTGGCTTCAACAAAAGCATTTACATCGCAGCTTACCGGACTTGCACTTATTTCGCTGATGATCGCGCAGTACAGGAATTCATTGCCGCATCAGGAAATACAGATGATCACAGATGAGCTGCTCAGGATCCCTGAAAAGATCAGGGAAATCCTGAAACTGAACGACCAGATACTTGAAATCGCAAAAGTATTCAAATTCTGCCAGCACATGTTATACCTGGGCAGGGGCTACAACTTCCCTGTTGCGCTTGAAGGCGCGCTGAAGCTCAAGGAAATTTCATATATACATGCAGAGGGTTATCCCGCTGCAGAGATGAAACACGGGCCAATCGCACTTATTGACCAAAACATGCCGGTAATTGTGATAGCTCCAAAAGACTCAACATATGACAAAGTTATTTCAAATATCCGTGAAGTGAAGGCGAGAAAGGGTGTAGTAATAACTATTACCGACTTCGATTCGGACAGCCACATTGACGAATATTCAGATTATGTAATTAGAATACCGCATACGCTTGAGATGCTTTCCCCTATCTTAACAACCATACCGCTGCAGATGCTGGCATATCATTTGGCAGTACTGCGCGGATGCAATGTTGATCAGCCGAGAAATCTCGCTAAGAGCGTAACAGTGGAATAAACAGTTTTCGGAAGAATGCTAATTGCAGTATAAGCCGGGTGCAGAAATGCCCCGGCTTTTTTAATGGGAAGATTCCATATCAATTAACAAATATGTTTACAATTGATAAGAACCGTAAAAATATTATCTAAAAACAAGTGCCTTATTTTATAACTAATGAATTATTATTTTTGATTTTAGCACTTTCATATTGTATCAGTAGGCAGATCTACAAGTAGTAAAATTTAATAATAAATGACCGAGAAGAAACTCTATACTCTTTTAGGCGAACTTTTAAATCAGCGCGGAGAATCAGAATGGCTTGAGTTCAAATCTGGTAATTTTAACCCGGTTGAGATAGGAAAGAACATTTCAGCTATTTCAAATGGAGCTTGCTTGAACGACAAGAAATGTGGCTATTTGATTTTTGGCGTAGAAGATGCTACGAAAAAAGTTATTGGAACAGAATTTGACCCATCCACTTTTAAAAAAGGGAATGAGCCTATAAAGAACTGGATTGCGCAAAGATTGAATCCAAGAATTGATTTCTATTTTCATCAATTGGAGTATAATGGTAAAAAAATTATCATTACAGAAATACAGTCTATAATCAATAACCCTGTAAAGTTTTTTAATGAAGCTTATATAAGAATTGGAAGTGTTACAAGAAAATTAGTGGATTTCCCTGAAAAAGAAAAAAAGATATGGCTTAAAGGAAGTAAAAATGAATTTGAAGCTAATATTGCTTCTGAAAATCTTAATGAAAATGAGATATTAAAATTACTTGACTATCCCAGCTATTATGACATAACACAAGGTATTCTTCCAAAAAATCCCGATTCGATTATTAATAAATTTATTCAGGAAAAATTTATAGTATGTGATTCACCTCTTTATCATATTACTAATCTGGGAGCGATTTTGTTTGCAAAAAATTTAACACATTTTGATAAATTATCTAGAAAAGCTGTAAGAGTAATATTCTATAAAGGGAAAGACAAACTTTATGCTTCAAAAGAGCAATTAGGACAAAAAGGATATGCCATTGGTTTTGGAGGCCTCATAAATTATATAAATGATCATTTACCTTCAAATGAAGAAATTGGCAGGGCATTCAGGAAAGAAGTTAAAATGTATCCTGAACTTGCAATTAGAGAATTAGTTGCAAATGCAATTATACATCAGGATTTTACCGAAGTTGGAACTTCTCCAATGGTTGAGATATTTGAAGACAGGATTGAGATTAGTAATCCTGGCAAGCCCTTAATTAGCACCTTAAGATTCATTGACCACAACCCTCAGTCCAGGAATGAGAAATTAGCTTCTGCAATGAGAAGGCTAAATATTTGCGAAGAGAGAGGCAGTGGAATTGATAAGGTAATTACTCATACAGAATTATTCCAATTACCTGCTCCTAATTTTTATGAAGGTGAGAATTTTACAAAAGTCACTCTTTATGCTTATAAAACATTGCGGCAAATGGACAAAAACGATAAGATAAGGGCTTGCTATCAGCATTGTTGCTTAAGATACATCTCTAATGAAATTATGACAAATCAATCTTTAAGGGAGAGATTCCAAATTGATGATAAGAATTATTCAACTGTTTCTCGAATCATTTCTGATACTATTAGTGCTGAATTGATTAAAGATTATGATCCAGAAAATAGGTCAAAAAAATATGCAAAATACGTTCCTTTTTGGGCATAATTTACAAATTAGTGACATTTAGTTCTTATGTGATAGTTATGTGACTAAGCGAGGTTATGAATACTCAAAGTTGCATTTTTCGTCAATATTGGCTGTTTTTTACTTGATTTTTATGTGATTCTTATGTGATTGAAATTATGCTCTTAAATAGTCAGAATGCAATGTTGTTAAGCTGAAATGTTAAAAAGAAGTAGAGGTTTATCTAATTAACAATGGAGGCTTTGAAAAGAACTAGGCTTGAAGAATCGATTTGCACAAGCTATTTTACTTGTATAAGATTACTGATATTACTCTAAATCTCATATCATGAAGAACAAACTCTTAAGCTTATTTCTTTTCTCTTCATTTATCTTAATTTACACTCTTCAACTTTGGTCTCAAATACCATCGCAGCATATTCTTAAAAACAGTGTAATTTCGAGTGCAATTGAAACTGAGCAGGATATATCAAAACCTGTTCATTTTCTGAAGCATAGTAATGCAGTATCAAAGAGTCTGGATAACCTGCATTTTCAAGTCGGGTTTGTATACGGTTCAGCAGTTAAGCTTAAGGGAGAAAACTACTTCTATTATGGTTACTGGGTATATGCAAATGTAAACCTTTACCACAAAAGATTCTTTGTAACAACAGAGTATGGCGGATTAAAAATGAATGAAGATCTGAATGGCACAGCTACATACTTATCTCTTGGCGGTTCGGCGATACCTTTTATCTATAAACATCATAGTGTTAGTATCCATTTAGGATTAAGCTATTACTCCTATAATAAGATAGGAATGATATTTCCCACTGTAGAGCTAAGCTATCTTTACAGGATTAACAAGTATATATCTGTAAAGGGGGGAATAAAGTTACCTTCCATTCAAAAGCCGAGAGAAAGCAAATATTACCATAATCCTATGATAACTTTAGGATTGCAGTTGTTCTAAATTATTTAGAAATGATTTTGGTGAGAAAGCTATTCTAACCTTTTTGGAAAAATAGGATTTATTATTAGCCACTGTCTTTAGACCTTTGGAAAAAGCACTACCAATAATTGGGCTTCAGCCCACATTGATATTGGAACAATACAATTTATTTCTCAATCAGGGCTAAAGCCCCTTTGTGCGATGGTAACTTGTTCCACGGTCTAAAGACCGTGGCTACACAATTTGCATCAGCTGAGTCAGCATAAACAGAATTATTCAAACGCCCAATCTAGCATGCTGCATGGTTTTAAAACATTGGCTACTAATTCGAAGGCTAGTATTTCGATCATTTAAACAGGTCTCTAAGTTTGAGATTTGCCACATATTTCATCATTTCACAAATCGGCCTAAAGTGCTATTTTTGTACTCCAACAAAATTAATTAACTCAATATAAATGAATAACCTCAAATATATTTTACCAGTTTTTCTTTTCTTATTTGCTTTCACAGCATTGGCGCAGACTGATGATATGAAGACCGAAGGCGAAAAAGTTGTTGCCAAAGAGCTTGCTGATGGTACTCTTTACGGCGCAGATATAACAGCCGATTCAAAGATCCTGACTGTCGGCGATATTCTTGCTGACACTGCCGGTTTCTCAGGGAAAACGGTTGTTGTACAGGGCGATATGTCAGAGCTATGCCGCTCAGGCGGCTGCTGGACAGTCATAACAGACGGCACAGGCTACATCCGCGCATTGACGCTGCATAAATTTATAATGCCTAAGGAAATGGATATTACCGGCAAAAAGGCTGTTGTTGAAGGCGTATTCAGCGTGAAGGAAATTACCGAAGACCAGGCTAAACATTTTGCAGAGGAATCAGGCAAAGATCCTTCGGCTATTTCAGGTCCCCAGAAAATGTACAGGATTACCGCGACGGGAATAAAGATCCTGAAATAAGGCGGAAGTGAAATGTGAAACGTCAAACGTCAAACGTGAGACGTGAAACATGAGAATTCTTTGATAGCAAGTTGTTCTTACTAGCCCCACTTATCTCCTTTCAGTAGGGTCATTTACGGCAGTTAGATGGGCAGGGTGAGGTCAAATCTAAGGAGCTTTAGGGCTCCTTTTTTCTTGCGTGATCAATTGAAAATCCCCCCTTTGCTTCTTAAAAGGGGGGGACGAAATGCTGCAGTAATCATTAAGCATCAATTTATACAAAATCAAATTCCTGCTTAAATTGAGGATGGGGGTTCTCTTCTAAAAAGCAACCCCCATTTTTGTCAACGCAGTATAACACTCTACGTTGAATCGATACCTTGCATAAAATTAATACTATACTCCCCCCTTCAAAAAAGCGAAGGGGGGACAAAATTAATTGTACACTAAAATTGAAAAAGGAATGCCGTTGTGACATTCCTTTTTAAAAGATGTTTGGATTCCCGCTTTCGCGGGAATTTTCAGTTACTTACCAAATGTTATCTTCACAGTTTTTGATTCTGTTCCGCGAAGATAAGTAACTTCGGTCTCTTCGCCGGGCTTAAATTTTGTTAGCGCGTCGGTGTAATCATAAATATTTTTAATCTCATACTGGCCAAGTTTTGTTATAATGTCACCTGCCATTAGTCCAGCTTTTTCTGCGACTCCCCCGCTCTTTACGCCCGATAGCTCAAGTCCTTCCTTCGTGCTGCTGTAATCAGGGATCACACCAAGCGTAACTCGGAAACCCATATTGGTTTCCTTTTTTTCCTCGGCAACCTTTATGTAACCGGGCTTTTCGCTTAAGCCATTCACATAGTTTACTATAGAAACTACCATGTTCAATATCTTAGCTTCGCCATCGGCGTTGATGAACTGCCAGTCATCGCTTGGCTTGTGGTAATCTTTATGCAGTCCCGTAAAGAAGAACAGCACCGGGACCTCTTTTGCATAAAAGCTTGCATGGTCGCTCGGACCGAAGCCGTCTTTATTATAGGCTGCAGCAAAGCTGTAGGTCTTGTTAAGTGAATCCAGCAGCCCCTGCCAGATCGCTGAAGTACCGGTTCCGCCAATAGTTAATTTGTTATCGGTCAGCCTTCCAACCATATCAAGGTTTATCATTGATACGATATTATACTTCTTCATCAGGTCGCTTTTGGTGAAGTATGCCGAACCGATGAGTCCGGCTTCTTCGCCGCTAAATGTCATAAATAAAATACTGCGCTTAAGATCTTTCTTGTTTGCTGCATAATACTCTGCCAGCTCAAGCACACCTGCAACGCCGGAGGCGTTATCATCGGCGCCGTTGTGAATTTCCGCAGTATGAGTTTCGCTGAGCGAACCATATTTAAGTCCGTCCCCAAGGTGATCCATATGCGCGCCTATTACTATATACTCATTTTTTAATACCGGGTCACTGCCTTCAATCAGCCCGATCATATTGTTCGTTTCAGCCTTCACATGGTCAAGGTCACATATTATCTGGCTCATTCCGCCTGTATAGTCAAAAGACATAGGTGTCCTTGAGCTGTCAATGGCTTTCTGAACATCAGCCATGCTCATCTTTTTCGTGCTGGTGAACATGTAATCAAAATACTCGCGTTTAATGCTCATTACGGGAATATCCATGTTCTCACCCGGTCCATACATACGAAGCTTAACCAGCTCGTCTTCGCCTGTTTCGGGTCCTTTAATGATAATTACACCAATAGCGCCCTGCTCTTTGGCTGCGCCGCATTTAATGCGGAGCCTTTCGTATTTCGAGAATGGGTTATCATGGGGATTATTGTATCCCGGTGAATACATGAACATAAGAGCAATTTTACCTTTAAGATCAATTCCTGCAAAATCATTGTAATTCAGTTCGGGGGCATTGATACCATAACCGACGAATGCCACATGGCCCTGTGCGGTCCCATTCGAGGAAAGATATACAGGAGTATAGTTTACTCCGGCGCCTTCGATCTGCTCGCCATTGCTGATGGCTATTGAGTTATCCTTGCCAAGCCTTATTTCGCTGATGTAATCAAACGGCTGTTTGTAACCATCGGTGCCGCCGGGAGCGAGGCCGTATTTTTTGAATTCGGCGGAAATATACTCTACAGTCAGCCTGTCGCCATCCGTACCGGGGAAGCGGCCCGCAAGCTCGTCGCTTGCCAGGTATTTGATGTGGTCTGATACTTCCTGTGATGTGATCTTAGGCTGGTTATCAGAGGCTGAAAATGCTGCCAGAACAAAAAGCAGTGCAGCTGAGAAGAAAATTCTCGAATAAATTTTCATGATGTTAATTTTTGATTTAGTTACTTTGATTGTGGGGATTTTTAACCCCTACGGGCTAAAGCCCGCTCCCCCATAAAGTGGGAGATAATAATTGTACTAAAACTTTCCTAAACCTGAATTTAGGAAAGAAATTCCAGATTGTCATCGTAATTAAGCATTGACGCAGTCAATGCACTCCAAAGAAAAGCGAATAAACATGAACTCAATCCATGCAGTCTAAAGGAAACAATAAAAGATACTCTTGTTGTAAAAATACGTTTGACATTTGGATTTTGACATTTGACATTTACTTATTCTACCCAATCGCAGATGAAAACATTTGTTTCACCCTGCTTTGCGTTGAAGCGGTTCGAGCAGAAAACAAACTTCTTGCCGCCATCGTGCAGCGAGAACATCGGGAAACCGTCAAATGTATCGCCGTAGGTTACTCTTTCATTTCCTGTGCCGTCGATATTTATCATGTACAGGTCAAAATTCCTGCCTTTTGGGTCGCCCTGGTTAGAACAGTAAATTATCCTTTTGCCGTCAGGAAAGAAATATGGCCCAAAGTTTGCGGCGCCGTTACTTGTAACCTGGCGGATATTTGTGCCGTCTGCATTCATTACGTATATCTCGAGCATACCGGGGCGGATGAGCCCTTCGGCAAGGAGGTCCTGGTATTCCTTAAGCTTAGCCGGATCATCAAATCTTGATGCGCGGAAAACTATCATGCTGCCATCGTAAGAATAATAAGCGCCGCCGTCATAACCTGCGATATCGGTAAGCTGCTTAACATCGCTTCCGTCCAAGTTCATAGAATAGAGATCAATATCACCGTTGCGTGTGGAAGTAAAAATGATCTTATCGCCTTTGGGTGAAATAGTAGCCTCTGCATCATACCCTTTTACGTCTGTCAGCTTTACCGGATTAGAACCATCGACGCCTGCTTTATAGATATCATAATCTGCATACAGCGCCCATGTATAGCCTTTGGAAAAATCAGGTTTCTGCGGGCAAACATCGCTTGCCTGGTGGGTTGATGCGAAAAGTATATTTTTCCCGTCCGGGTAGAAGTACGAGCAGGTTGTTCTGCCTTTGCCGGTACTAACGAGAGTTTGATTTGATCCGTCGATATTCATGGTGAATATCTGGTCGCACTCAAATGGTTCACGGGTTGACTGGAAAATTATTTTGGTTCCGTCAAACGAGAAATACGCCTCTGCATTTTCGCCGCCGTTGGTAAGCATTCGCATATTTTTGAAATGTTTTTCCCCTTCCACAATAAGCGTATCGCCGGCAAGTGAATTGCCGGAAGCATCCGTATTATTGCCTCGGTATGAATATCCCAATGCTAAAAAAGAAGCTGATACTGCTGTAATCATGAACAGAACTAAAAACTTTGTTTTCACCTTTTGTAAAATCTCCGTTTGATTTAAGTTAGACTGCTTATATTACTATACAAAGGGTTGGTACTGCAAATTAATGAATTTTATTCTTCAAATCTCTTCACTTCGAAAACACCCTCGATATTTTTGATCTTGCCTATCAGCTCGTTGAAATGGTTGATATTATGTACCATCAATATCACGGTACCGTCGAATAACGATCCTTTTGACGCTATACTGACACTTTTGATGTTGGTATTGCTGTAGCCTGAAATAACATTGGTTATCGAATTCAGCATTCCGGGCCTGTCTTCGCCGCTGATCCGGATACCGACAAAAAACTCGTCTTCAACCTGTTCAGGCCACTGTACATCAATTATTCGCTGCGGGTCTGATAGAAAAAGGTTAGAAAGGTTCTTGCATGACTTTTTATGAATCTTAATTCCTTCAGTTTTTGAGATATAGCCTATTATATCCTCACCGGGTATTGGATTGCAGCAATTCGCATAGCTGAAAAGCATATCCTTCACATCCCCACCGGCGATAATTTTGTTTTTAGTCGAGCGTGCTGTTTTGATATACGTTTCAAACAGGCTAAGTTCATTTTCCTTAACTTTTGCTGCCTGCGGCTTATCCATAGCCTTTACCCAAGGAGAAACAATATCTCCGCTGATAAGCTTGTTTTTATCCTTTACCAGCTCATAAAGTTCTTCAGCGGATAGCCGCTCTTCTGCCAGGCTTAAATACATGTGCTGGATACTTTCAAACTTAAGCCTCGCAAGCAGTTTTATCATTTCATCTTCACTCAGGGCAAGCTTCATTTTCTTCAGCTTTTTGAACCACATTTCCTTGCCTTCATCGATCTTCAGCCTGCGCTCGTTGTTAAAGTATTTGTGGATCTCAGATTTTGCTTTATGAGTAACAACGAACTTCTCCCAATCCTGGTGCGGCTTTTTGATCTTTGAAGTAATAACTTCAACCTGGTCGCCGCTTTTGAGTTTCGAATCCAGCGGCACAATTTTTCCGTTCACTTTAGCGCCTATGCATTTATATCCTACTTCACTGTGTATGTCGAATGCAAAATCCACCGGTGTGGAGTTTACCGGAAGGATCTTAAGATCGCCTTTCGGAGTGAATACATATATTTCATCCTGGTAAAGATTCAGCTTCAGCCCTTCCATGATCTGCTTGGGGGTGGATTCCTTCGAGGTGCTGTCGAACAGTTCCCTTATCCAGGTGATCCAGTCTTCCATCTGGCGGTCGTTAGTGCTGATGTTCTCTTTGTACTTCCAGTGGGCGGCAACACCTTTTTCGGCAACTTCATGCATGTCGCGCGTACGGATCTGCACTTCCACCATTTTCCCTTCGGGTCCGATAAGTGTTGTGTGAATTGATTGGTAGCCGTTCTGCTTGGGAAGCGAGATATAGTCTTTAAACCTTTCAGGCACAGGGATATAAATTTCCGAAGCGATACCGTATACTGTAAAGCAATCATTCCTGTCAGTAGTATCCAGAATGATCCTCACTGCAAACAGGTCATAAATCTCTTCGAATGTTTTGGTACGGGAAATCATCTTTTTAGCTATGCTGTAAAGGTGTTTTGCTCTGCCAGAAATTTCATACTTAAAGCCTTCGCGGTCAAGCTCTGCTTTTATAGGCTGAATAAATTTAGCCACGTAGTTCTCACGTTCTCGCTTTTTGGCGATAACCTTTTTCGAAATCTCTTTATATGCCTGGCGGTCAAGGTACTTGAATGCCATATCTTCGAACTCTGTTTTCACTCGGGATAGACCAAGCCTGTGCGCAAGCGGGGCGTAAATCTCCATGGTTTCGCGTGCCATTCTAACCTGCCGTTCGGGATTAAGGTATTCAAGAGTTTTCATGTTATGGAGCCTGTCGGCGAACTTAACAAGTATCACGCGGATGTCATTTGACATAGAGAGCAGCATCTTGCGGTAGTTCTCAACCTGCTTTGCCTCATAGTTCTCGAACATGCCTTCGATCTTGGTGGCGCCATCAACAACATCAGCGATGGTCTCGCCGAACTCTGCCTTAACATCTTCGTATGTGAACTTAGTATCTTCAACAACATCATGCAGCAGCGCTGCAGCTACTGTGATATCATCGAGCGGAATTTCCTTCGCAACTATGGAGGCAACTTCGTAGGGATGTATAATAAAGGGCTCGCCGGAGGCACGTTTATCCAGCTTATGTGCATTCAGGCTGAATTTAAACGCATCTGTGATGAGCTTTTCGTTAAACTCACCCAAATTCTTCCTGCATATTGCCAGCAGGTCTTCGAGCTTTTTTTTATATAGTGTGCTTAGCAAATCAATTAAGAATTAACTGCCTTTTGCAGTCAGGCGAATTAGGAATAACACTACTAAAAAAACAGGGACTTCAGCCCCTTAAAACAAGTAATTTTGCAAATAGCCTTTCTAAAAGATTAAACACTAAAATAATAGAAATAAATCCTTTATAATCTATGAACCAAACCGTTAAAACGGTTCAATGAAATTTCATTAGTTCCCCACGCCTGAAATCGTGGGCTAAAAATGGCTGAAAGCGAAGTTCAAATTGTGCCAAAGAGCCTGTCGCCGGCATCGCCGAGGCCGGGTATTATGTAGCCCACATTGTTGAGCTTCTTATCAACTGAACATGTGAATATCTTGATATCATTGTGGTACTTCCGGACTTCTTTGATTCCTTCCGGAGCTGCAACCAGGCACGCGGCAACAATTTTGCCTACGCCTGTTTTTTTGGCTTCATCAATTGCTGAACACATGCTGCCGCCGGTGGCAAGCATCGGGTCGAGTATATAAACTATAGAATTTTTTTTATCTTTGAGCCTGGGAAATTTGAAATAGTACCTGATAGGCTGCAGCGTAACTTCGTTACGGTAAACACCGAGATGGCTGATACGCGCTTCGGGGAATATTTGAGAAAAGCCGTTTACGAGTCCGAGCCCTGCCCTTAATATAGGCATCAGCACTATCTCATCTTTTATGATGGTGCCGTTAAACGGCGCTAGCGGTGTTTTGATCTTACAGCCCTTCAGGCTCAGCTCTTTGCCTGCTTCATAAGCAAGAAGCATCGAGAGCTTATCAACATACTGGCGGAACTCGAAGTAAGACCTGTTCTTATCCCGTATCTTTGTCATATAGCTTTGAACAAGCGGGTGATTAAGCTGAACCAGATTCCTGTATGCCATTCCCAATTTAGTAATTAGTTCAATAATTTGACTACTATACTGTAGTTTTTCTTTTGAAGATAATAACCAGATTCACTCTCATTACTCAAGTCCATTTTGAGCTGTGTGTTAGATCTGATACTTCTTTGCTTTACGCATTGCTTCAGCATATCAAGTAATGTCTCTCCGGTTGCTTCAAATGAATAACTTGCAACACTTATCTTAAAACCATTATCTTCAATTACATCCTTTTTGGGAATCTTTGCTTTTAGCTTTGACTCAATAACTATCTCTTTGCTATTTCTATCTTTTACTGCATGTTCAATGCTATTTTCAGTTTCCCAATAAACAATTTCACTTCTTACTTTCCTTGTCCACACTTTAGTATTATCATCTATACCTCTTTCAGGAAGCATCAAATACTCATCCTGGAAAATCTCGCTGATTGCAGATGAGCTTATTGATCGCTTTATTTCCTCCTTTTCAGCTTCATTTAAAGTATCAGCATATAGTGAGATCAAGTTACTCTGAATTTTTTGTAACCCATATGCTTCAAGTACTTCTCCATTTTTTCTGACTCGTAAATTGAATGGCTCTTCTATAAGCACGAAATATCCCAGATAATCATTCGTATCAATATTGGCGGGATTGTTACTATAGCAGTTACTCCTGTTATATGAAAACCTGAAGAAATTGCTGGCACTTCCATCTTCGCCTGAGATAGAGTCGATTTTTAACTCGAAGATGATATCCCCATTTTTTTCAATGTTTTTAACTGTTTTGGTATAGTGAATGACCCTTTTTTCAAATGTCTTTTCATTGGCATAATCATTAGCAGGGCTCTTATCTATGTTATCAGTTTGTGTTTCAATACTATATCTGTAAACTTCGCCTGCCTGAGGCGCATAGATAAATACATTGTGACTAGAATCACCGGTGGTGCCAGAAAATAATCCCGGACAAATAACGCTTAACAAAAGCGCCGGAAAAAGCACATATACCCGAAAATAATAAGAGCTACCTTTGAACATTCTTAATTCAGCAAAGTTACCGTTAAATTTGTGGTCACAGCCTGTGAAGAATTTGCGCTCTGCCCCTGGGCTGAAAGCTTCATATCAAGCTTCAGGCTTGTGTTCGTTTCTTTAAATGTGATACAGCCGCGGTTGAGATTCAGAGATATTTTGCCGTTTCCGGAAGTCTCGGCATTTTCAACCTTAACGGTCATACCTTTTTCTTTAACTTCCTTTGTCTTGAACTCTACAACGAGCAGGGCATCTACATTTGCGATCTTCTGGCCGTTCTTATCTTCAATGGATTTAAGTGTATATTTCGCATTGTTAACAACTTCGAAGAAAAGTACGGTTGTGTTAAACGATTTTGTCCAGTTGGAATCAACTGCCACAGGCGTTTGCGGACAAACCTGGTATTCCTGCTGCAATATTTCTTTAATTGACTCTTCGCCAAATGATTCTTTTATCTGCTGCTTATCAGCTTCTTTAAGAGTGTCGCCGAGAGCTTTAAAAAGTACTTCATATATCTTTTCCATACCATAAACTTCTGTGATCTCACCCGCCGGATTCACCCTGATAAAAAACGGATTATTGATAACTGCGTTGTACTGAAGGAATGCTGGATTATTGCGGATACTATCGTTAAGGTTTGAATTATACTTTATGCTTTGGTCACCCATTGACGAACTGATGGTTATGGAATCAAAGTTCATCCTGAAGCTGATAATACCTGATGCATCTACATCACTCACTTCCTTTGAATAGAAGTAATTTATCTCGTTATCCTGTTTCACTTCCTTGTCTTCCGTCGCAGGTGATTTTTCCATATTGGAAGTTTTTGCAACCATTTTATAGTAGAACTTCTCGCCCTTCTTTACTACGTATTTTAGCTGTACCATCTCTTTGCCTGTTACGCTGTCTTTTTTGATCAGGTCGAGAGTGGTATTATTATTGTTATTGCCTGTTTTATCATCCTTTTTGTCGCCGCATCCATAAACAAACGTAAAGATAACAGCAATTATTATATTCAAAACGAAGTATCTGCGCATTATGTACCTTTCTTTTAAAAAATACGCCATCTCCGGGGATGACGCTCACAATATTAATATAATATGCAAATATACCCAAAACTTGAGGCAGTTTCAAAGTAAAAGGAAACGTTACAGGGGCAGCCTAAGTACACGACAGTAAATAAATAACACTCTAAAATTATGTTAAAAGAAGTTTCTTTACCCTGGATTTCAATATACTTAACCTCACCCCCCTACCTCCTTCTCCTGACAGGAAAGGGGGAACTGAGAAATTTTTGAGTTTTTTCTCCCCTCTCCCTTTGGGAGAGGGGCTGGGGGTGAGGGTCGAATGCAAAATTACTGAGTATTTATTTCACTGTCGTGTACTAAGAAGGGCAGCATGAAAGAGAAAACAATTACTCATCATACCGCATTTCGAAAAGCATATGGGCCTGATATTCAATCATGTTATATTGAAAAAAATAAATATTAGTCATAACTTTGTGATATTGTTAAATTAAATTGCTATTGTATGAAGAAATTTATTGCTGAATTTATCGGAACGTTTTGGCTCGTATTAGGGGGCTGCGGAAGCGCTGTTCTTGCTGCAGGATTCCCGGATGTTGGCATTGGGCTTGTAGGGGTTTCTCTTGCATTCGGATTAACAGTTCTAACTATTGCTTATTCATTAGGTCATATTTCGGGAGCTCACCTGAATCCCGCTGTTTCAATTGGCTTATGGGTTGGAGGCAGGTTCAGTACTAAGGAGCTGGCACCATATATTATTTCACAGATCTTAGGAGCTATCGCGGCCGCAGGTGTGTTGTACATCATTGCAACCGGTAATGGCAGCCAGATAGGGAATTTTGCGGCTAATGGATATGGCGAACACTCGCCGGGTCATTACAACATGATAAGCGCACTTGTTTGTGAAATTGTAATGACATTTATGTTCATCATAATTATTCTTGGCGCAACTGATGAACGCGCACCTAAAGGATTTGCGGGAATCGCAATTGGACTCGGGTTAACGCTTGTACATTTGATAAGTATCCCGGTTACCAACACATCTGTTAACCCTGCAAGAAGCATCAGCCAGGCATTGTTTGTTGGCGGCTGGGCAGTTGAACAACTTTGGATGTTTATTGCAGCCCCAATAGCTGGCGCAGTGCTGGCCGGGCTTGTATATAAAATATTTGCAAGTGAGAATAAATAACCCGCAGGGATAACAGGTTTTAGGGGGTTTGGCTATTCAGATGGCTGAACCCTTTTTCTTTTCAAGGGCCTATTGTTTATTTAACTGCAGGCTTCCTATAGTAACGGTTCCATTTTTCAGCACTACCCAATCTTTATGGCTCTTAGTTTCCGGGCTCGACTTGGTTACATTAAAGTAGATCTGCAGGCTATCACCCTTTTCCTCGACAATTTCAATTGAACCTTCTTCAGATATTGGCGGGTAACCGGTCATTTTATAGCTGCGGTCAGTGAACTCATAATTGATGAACCAGGCACGCATTTCGGTAGAATCACCCAAATTTCCGGAGGCGCCCCATTTGCCCTGAAGCTTAGAGTAATTCCCTGATCCGCAGGAATATAGCCCTGCCATCAGCAGCAAAACTGCGGCACTTAATATTCTGAAATAAGATGACCCTATTCGCATAAATTGCAGACTCCCTTTAAATCAATATAACAAATTTAAAGAAAAATAGTTATTGAATTCACCAAATAATTATTTATTAAACAGCTAAAAATCGAGAATTTAGCTCAAAATTTCGTTTTTTTCAAAATCTTCATGAAAAGTGACAAAAATCATGTTTTCCATTGATTGAAATCATATTACTTTATGACCGTTAAGTCTAATTTTGTAACAGAATATGCAGATTTCAGAAGTAGTAAACCTAAAGGAAGGGACTCTCTGCTATCACTGCGGTGATTTATGCACGAGTCTGGATATTCAAAGCGGCGAAAAGACATTCTGCTGCACAGGTTGTAAAACCGTGTATGAAATATTACATGAAAACAACCTTTGCAAATACTATGATCTTGATGAAACGCCCGGAATATCACAAAAGAAGCATGATAGTGCGATCGGTTCGAGATACTCTTATCTTGATGACCCGGGAGTAGTTAATCAGCTGACAAGTTATACAGATGGCACAATGTCAGTCTGTAATTTTGTCATTCCCCAGGTTCACTGTTCATCCTGCATCTGGCTACTGGAAAACCTTCATAAGCTTAACCCTGCAATAATCAAATCCGAAATTAATTTCCTGCAGAAGGCCCTGAACGTAAAGTTCAAAGTCCAGGAGATCAGCCTTCGCCAATTGGTTGAGCTGCTTGTTTCAGTTGGCTACGAGCCGCAGATAAGCCTTAATGATATTGAAAATAAGGTTAAGTACAGGTCAAACAAAAGCCTGTATTACAAAATAGGAGTAGCCGGTTTTTGTTTTGGTAACATTATGCTTCTCAGTTTTCCCGAGTATCTTGCGCCTGTTGGCTCGCTTGAGCATAGCTTCAAGCAATTTTTTGCATTTCTGAATTTACTGCTTGGCGCGCCCGTTCTGTTCTATTCTGCAAGCGATTATTTCAAATCCGCAATAAGCGGCTTAAAGCAGCGTACAATTAATATAGATTTTCCAATCGTATTGGGATTGGTTGTCCTCTTTATCCGCAGCACTTTCGAGATACTGACAAATTCCGGCGTTGGATTCATCGACAGCATGACAGGACTGATTTTTTTCCTGCTGCTGGGTAAGATCTTCCAGAGCAAAACTTATGATGCCCTCAACTTTGAGAGAAATTATAAGTCATACTTCCCTGTTTCGGTAACGGTTAAAAAATCCGGCAAAGAAGCAAGCATACCGGTAACAAACCTGAAACATACTGACAGGATCGTAATCAGGAATAACGAGCTTATCCCCGCCGATGCGATACTTTTTAATGGAAATGCAAATATAGATTACAGTTTTGTTACCGGTGAATCAATACCTGTACCTAAGGTTGTTGGCGAAATAGTTTATGCAGGCGGCAGGCAGTGCGGCAGCGCAATAGAGCTGGAAGTTATCCGTACGGTTTCGCAAAGCTATTTAACCCAGCTTTGGAACAAGGATACCTTCATCAAAAAGGATGAAGATAAGTTCAACTCGCTGGTGAACATAGTAGGCAAATACTTCACAGTACTGATACTGCTTGTTGCGGCAGCGGCATTTATTTACTGGTATCCAACCAGCCTGCGTACCGCGATAAACGCATTCACCGCGGTACTGATTATCGCATGCCCATGCGGGATAGCATTAACTAACCCATTTGCATTAGGCAATGCAGTTCGAATACTCGGCAGAAATAAGCTTTACGCAAAAAATGCCGCTGTCGTAGAGCGCCTCTCAAAAATAGATACTATAGTGTTTGATAAAACAGGCACGATAACACAAACCGGTGACGCGAACATCACATTCAGCGGCAGTGTTTTAAGCGCCCATGAACAGAAGCTGGTAAAATCTCTTGTTCGTTCTTCAACTCACCCGCTAAGCAGCAGGATCTATGATGCCCTTCACGCCGCTGATGTTTACGAGGTGACCTCATTTGGGGAGCTTTCAGGAAAGGGGATCGAAGGCACGATTGAAGGAGAGATCGTACGAATAGGTTCCGCAACATTTACAGACGCCGGGTCAAACGCATACAATGAATCTAGCCCGAAGGGCAGGCAGGATACAAGGATATTCCTCTCGATTTCGGGTAAAGTTAAAGGATTCTTTACAGTAAATAACATTTATAGAAGCGGGCTTGAAGAAATTACTTCTTCATTAAAGCAGAACTATGACCTGATAGTTTTGACCGGCGACAACGAAGGCGAAAAACAGAACCTGGCGAGATACTTTGGCAGTAACGCAAAAATAGAATTTAACAAATCGCCAATGGATAAGCTGGAATATGTAAAGAAGCTCCAGGAATCAGGACGCAAGGTTCTGATGATAGGCGATGGACTGAATGACGCCGGCGCGCTAAAACAGAGTGATGTTGGCATAGCTATTTCAGAGGATATTACGAATTTTTCCCCGGCATGTGACGCGATACTTGATGCCGGCAAGTTCAGCAGCCTGAACAAATTGATAGAGTTTACCAAAACAACAAAAAAAGTCATCATACTGAGCTTTGTGATCTCAGTAATATATAATATCATTGGTGTATCGCTGGCATTTCAATCAGAGATATCACCGCTGCTTGCGGCAATATTAATGCCTGCAAGCTCAATAACAGTTGTACTGTTCACAGTACTCTCAACGAACCTTATGGCAAAAAGGAAAGGACTATAAACCAAAATGAGCGTTATAGTAATATTGATATTCTTCAGTGTACTTGTAGCCGGCGGATTTTTAATAGCATTCCTTTGGGCAGTAAGATCAGGCCAATACGAAGACAGGTACACTCCTTCTGTAAGGATATTGTTTGATGACGAAACCACAAAAGAAAAATGAAACCGTTCGATCCAAGTACAAGTATACATGATTACCTGGTATTCGGCGAATTCGGGGATGTAAATCCATCGATAACCGATTCATCAACTTTTACATTCCTAAGCAACGAAACCATGGCTGAATCATTTCAGCATGAAACCGAAGGGTGCTTCCTGTATTCCAGGCATTGGAATCCGATAAACAAGTTCCTCTCCAATGCGCTTGCGAGGCTGGAAGATGCAGAAGCCGCACAGGTAACAGCATCAGGCATGGGCGCAATAAGCTCTGTGATACTTCAGCTCTGCTCAACAGGCGATGAAATTGTTTCTGAAAGAACAATATACGGCGGCACTTATGCGTTCTTCAAGAATTTCCTGCCAAAGCTTGGCATAAATGTAAAGTTTGTTGACATGCAGAAGCCTGAGCTGGTGGAAGCCGCAATTAGCGCAAAAACAAAAGTTATATATGCCGAATCAGTTAGCAATCCGCTACTGGAGATAACTGACATTCCAGCAATAAGCAGGATAGCAAAAACACATGGCATAAAGCTGGTAGTAGATAACACTTTCAGCCCGATGGTAATATCACCTTTAAGGCATGGTGCTGATATAGTTATTCACAGCATGACCAAGTATATAAACGGCACCAGCGATTGTGTTGCAGGCTGTATCTGTTCCTCAAGCGAGTTCATAAACAGCTTAACGGATGTAAACTCAGGCGCTACGATGCTTCTCGGTCCGGTTTTAGACAGTTTAAGAGCAGCAAGCATACTGAAGAACATTCACACGCTTCACATAAGGATGAAGAAACACGGAGAGAATGCCATGTACCTTGCAGAGCATTTCGAAAAGCTGGGGCTGAAGGTTTATTATCCCGGATTAAGATCAAGCCGGCATAACAAGCTTATGAATGAGCTGCGCAATTCAGGCTACGGCTACAGCGGAATGGTTGCAATTGATGTTGGCTCATATGAAAAAGCATCCAAGCTGCTGGAAATGATGCAGCAGGAAAAAGTAGGATATCTTGCGGTAAGCCTCGGGTATTTCAAAACCCTCTTCAGTTCACCCGGCCACAGCACTTCTTCGGAAATTCCGGAAGAAGAGCAGAAGGCAATGGGGCTCTCAGAAGGATTGATAAGATTTTCGATAGGCCTTGACGGCGATATAAGCATAGCTTTTGAAAGAATAAAAAAGTGTTTACAAGAGTTACAAATAATTCAATAAAGAGAACTTAACTTAATTCAAAAAGGAGATTCCACAAGATGGAAATGGAAAAGTTCAGTTATGATAATCGGATAGTCCGCAATTTCGCTATCGCGACCATGTTATGGGGCGTAGTTGGAATGCTTGTTGGGCTTTTGATAGCATTTCAGATCTACATCCCGGCACTGAATTTCGGCTTACCGTATGTCACGTTCAGCCGTATCAGGCCTTTACATACAAACGCAGTCATTTTCGCATTCGTTGGCAATGCGATGTTCATGGGTTTGTACTATTCATTGCAAAGAATAACCAAAGCCAGGATGTTCAGCGACCTGCTGAGCAAAGTCCATTTTTGGGGCTGGCAAACAATAATTCTATGTGCAGCCGTAACACTTCCTTTAGGTATAACTACTAGCAAGGAATATGCTGAACTGGAGTGGCCTATTGATATCCTGATCGCACTCGTGTGGGTGGTATTTGCCATCAACATGTTCGGGACAATAGTTAAACGCCGTGAGAAGCATATGTACGTTGCTATCTGGTTCTACATAGCAACCGTTGTAACGGTTGCTGTGCTGCACATAGTTAATTCTATAGAATTACCCGTTAACTTCCTGAAAAGCTATTCAATGTACGCAGGTGTACAGGATGCGCTTGTTCAGTGGTGGTACGGGCACAACGCGGTCGCGTTCTTCCTTACAACACCGTTTCTCGGGCTCATGTATTACTTCCTGCCGAAAGCTGCGGGAAGGCCCGTATATTCATATAAGCTTTCAATTGTGCACTTCTGGTCGCTGATATTCATCTACATATGGGCAGGGCCTCATCACCTTCTTTATACAGCTTTGCCGGACTGGGCACAATCACTCGGCACAGTATTTTCAGTAATGCTCATCGCGCCTTCATGGGGAGGTATGATAAACGGATTGTTGACACTGCGCGGCGCATGGGATAAAGTTCGCGAAGATCCGGTACTGAAATTTATGGTAGTTGCAGTAACTGCTTATGGTATGGCGACATTTGAGGGCCCGATGCTTTCGTTAAAAAATGTGAATGCTATAGCGCACTACACTGACTGGATCGTAGCTCATGTTCATGTTGGAGCTCTTGGATGGAATGGCTTCTTGTCATTTGGTATCCTTTATTGGCTGATGCCCAGAATGTATAAAACCAGCCTGTATTCAAAGAAGCTTGCTAATTTCCATTTCTGGATTGGTACATTGGGAATAGTATTCTATGCAGTACCGATGTATTGGTCAGGCATTACACAGTCGTTAATGTGGAAGCAGTTCACTCCTGAAGGAATACTTCAGTATCCTAACTTCCTTGAAACAGTAACAAATTTAATCCCATTGTATGCGATCCGTTCGATTGGCGGTACAATGTATTTTGTGGGCGTAATAGTTGGGGTATATAACCTGGTTAAGACTATGAAACAGGGTGTACTTGAAGCCGACGAACCGACAGAAGCACCGGCAAGAGCAGATTTCAACCTGGAATCAGCAGGCGAAACAAAACACAGGTGGCTTGAAAGAAAGCCCCTGCAGTTCACTCTTGTTGCTGTTGTATTAGTATTGATCGGCGGTTTGATCGAGATCATACCGACTTTCCTTGTAAAATCAAATGTTCCAACAATTTCCAGCGTTAAGCCGTATACCCCGCTTGAGCTTCAGGGCAGGGATCTTTACATCAGGGAAGGCTGTAACAATTGCCACTCACAGATGGTAAGGCCGTTCCGCTCTGAAACAGAAAGATACGGCGAATATTCAAAGGCAGGTGAATACGTTTATGACCATCCATTCCTTTGGGGTTCAAAACGTACCGGTCCGGATCTGCACCGTGAAGGTAAAAAGTACCCCAACACATGGCACTATTTGCATATGCAGGATCCAAGGCAGATTTCACCCGGCTCGCTCATGCCGAATTATGCATGGATGCTTGAAAATGATCTGGATATAACTACAACTGAAGACAAGATCAATACAATGCGTAAGCTTGGAGTACCGTATCCTGAAGGATATGAGAAAATTGCAAACGATGAACTTAACAAACAGGCAATGTTGATAGCTGAAGATCTTCAGAAAAACGGGGCGCCGGCAACACCTGAGAAAGAAATAATCGCTCTGATTGCTTACCTACAGAGGCTTGGGACCGATATCAAAGGCGAAAAGACAGCCGATATGAAGGAGGTTAAGTAAAATGTATAAACAGGTACTTGAAAATATTGCAGGTGTTGAGATCTACCCGGTAATAACACTGGTAATATTCTTTGTATTCTTTTTGCTGATACTTGGATGGATATTCACGCTAAACAAACAATACATAACACGGATGGAAAACATTCCGCTTGATAATGAAAATAATACCAATGCAGGAGGTGTAAAATGAGAAATTTCCTGAAAAAAGGGATTCTGCCGGCGGCATTATTCATGCTGAATGCGGCGTTATATGCGCAAACAGCGCCCGGCAAAGATAGCGCAACCGATGAATACTCAAAGCTCGCAGGAGCAATGGTATTCCTGCTCGTTGCATTCCTGTTCGTTCTGTTCTTTATACTTTCTGCGCCAAAATACAAATACTCATACGAAAGAAGGCGTGAGAGATTTTCATTCCTCGCCAAGCTCTCAAGCATACTCAATCGGGGTGTTCCTATTGAAAAAGAGAAGGACATCATGCTTGACCATGACTTCGATGGTATTAAAGAGCTTAACAATACAATTCCTCCATGGTTTAACATTCTATTCTACGGTACAATTGTAATTGCAGCAATATACTTAATCGATTTCCACGTGCTGGGGTCAGGTAATGTAATGGTTGATGAATATTTACAGGAAGTTAAGATTGCAAACGAGAAGCGTGATGAGCTGATAAGGACCGGCGCATTAATTAACGAGAATAATGTAGTTCTACTGACAGACGCTGCAGAGCTTGAAAAAGGCAAACAAATATTCACCGTTAACTGTACTCCCTGCCACGGACCAGATGGCGGCGGTACAGTTGGACCTAACCTGACAGATAAAAACTGGATCCATGGAGGCGGCATCAAAAACGTCTTTACAACTATCAAAAATGGAGTTCCGGCAAAAGGAATGATTTCATGGCAAACTTCATTAACTCCCAAGCAAATGCAGCAGGTTGGCAGTTATGTGCTGAGCCTTCAGGGAACAAACCCGGCAAATGGCAAAGCACCGGAAGGCCCGGTTTGGACCGAAACAGACAAGCCGGCAGGACAGGATTCACTTAAAGTAACTGACTCTTCCAAAGTTAAGATAGATTCTACAAAAGTTAAAATAGATACTACAAAGGTGAAAAAGGACACCCTAAAAGCTAAATAAATCAAGTTACCCTTCCCTGCTGCCATCCACGGCAGGGAAGGTTCTTTTTTTAGAGCAGCTATAGCTAAAAACTATAATCATGCAAAGTTCAAACACATTTGTTGAACACGACTCTTTCAGGGACCACTTAGGAATAATTACGGATGATGGGAAAAGAAAAGTAGTATATCCCAAAAAACCGAATGGGAAATTCTACAATGCCCGGACTATGTTCAGTCTCGTTCTGCTAGCTTTCCTGTTCGGGATGCCGCTTATCAAAGTTGACGGACACCCATTCATGATGCTCAATATTGTTGACAGGAAGTTCATCATTTTCGGGCAGCTATTTGGCACCCATGATTTTTTTATACTAGCCCTGAGTTTCATAACACTGATAGTTTCGATTATTTTGTTTACAGCAGTGTTCGGGAGGGTTTTCTGCGGATGGGCGTGCCCTCAAACCGTTTTTCTTGAAATGGTTTTCAGGAAGATTGAGTTTTTTATCGAAGGAGATTACATTAGGCAGAAAAACCTGAATGCGGGTCCATGGGGCGGTTCTAAGATATTCAAAAAGCTAACGAAGTGGACGATTTTTTTCGCACTTTCTGTGCTGATAGCCAATACTTTTTTGGCATGGATTATTGGAATTGATGAGCTGCACAAGATTATTACTGAACCAATAGCTTTACATAAGGGCGGATTTATAGCAATGCTCCTGTTTTCAGGCGCATTCTACTTTGTATTCGCATGGTTCCGTGAGTACGCCTGCATTTATGTATGTCCATACGGCAGACTTCAGGGAGTTCTGCTGGATAAGAACTCTACTGTTATTGCTTATGATTACGTCAGGGGTGAACCGCGAGGCAAGTTAAAAAAAGGTGAAGTTAGAACTGACGGCGACTGCATAGATTGTAAAGAATGTATGGCTGTTTGCCCGACCGCGATAGATATACGCAACGGCACGCAGCTTGAATGCGTAAACTGCACAGCGTGTATTGATGCCTGTGATAATATTATGGTGAAGATAGATAAGCCTAAAGGGCTTATCCGGTTCGCCTCAGAAAATAACATAAAGAACAGGACAAAATTCAAGTTGACAGCCAGGGTTATTGCATACTCAACCGTTTTATTGGTGCTGTTGACTGTGCTTACTATACTTGTCAGCACAAGGAAGCCTATAGATGTAACCATACTTCGTGCGCCCGGAATGATATTCCAGGAACAGCCAGATAACAAGATCAGCAATCTATATACCATGAAGCTGACAAACAAAACATTCCATAATGAGCCTATAACACTTAAGCTTGAAAACATTGATGGAGAGCTAAAAATCATAGGAAATGATATTATGCTTCCGTCAGGAGATGTTTCGGAAACTAAGTTTCTGGTTCTTCTTGCAAAGGATCAGATGAAATCGATGAACATCCCTATCGAAATTGGCGTTTACAAGAATGGTTCTAAATTTGAAACGGCCAGGATCAACTTCCTAGGCCCTATTCAGCAAAAACAATAAAAGGGAAACAATAATGAGCTGGGGAAAAGGAATAATAATAGTATTTATACTCTTTGTTGGGGGTATCGGGGTGATGGTATATAAGTCGATGACAAAAAACGTTGACCTTGTTGCTTCCAATTATTATGAAAATGAACTGAAGTACCAGGACCAGATCAATAAGATCAACAATTCCAATTCTTTGAAAGAACCGCTGAAGGTAGAAGTTACAGAAGGCGGATTATACCTGCAGTATCCAAAGGAAGCTGCCGATGTAACAGGTGAAATAGCGTTCTATAGGCCTTCTGATGCGCGGGGTGATTTTAAGCTCCCTGTAAAACCCGAAGTAGGCGGTAAACAGTTCGTAAGCACAGTAAGCCTGAAGAAAGGTATGTGGAAAGTACAGGTAAACTGGAAAAGCGGCGGAAAAGACTACTTCAACGAAGAGAAAGTGATGATTCAGTAATACACATCCAACTTCAAATAGCTAAGAGCAAATAACAAATAGAGGTTAAATAACAGCGAATGGAATTGTTAACAGGGTTTCTGGTGGGATTATTGGGCAGCTTTCACTGCATAGGTATGTGCGGCCCGATTGCGCTTGCATTGCCCAGAAGCAATTCTATGCTGCTATCGCGCTCGCTTTACAACATTGGCAGAGTGATAACGTATTCATTGCTGGGGCTGTTGTTTGGCCTGCTTGGTTCAAGGCTGGAAATGTTCGGACTGCAGCGGATAATTTCCATCTCATTGGGGGTTCTTATACTTCTAACAGTTCTAACGCCTGCATCTTACCGTTTAAAAATATCAAATATACTGGGATTGTATAAGCTGGTTGGAATTCTTAAAGTTTACTTTGGCAGGATGTTCAAACAGCACTCAAAGGCTTCGATGCTTATAATAGGCATCTTGAACGGTTTGCTCCCCTGCGGGTTCGTTTATATAGGCATTACGGGCGCTATAGCGCTTGGAGACGCGGTGAACGGGATGTTATTCATGGCAATGTTTGGATTAGGCACAATACCGGTGATGCTTGGCACATCGCTTATCGGCGGCGCAATTAATCTGAATCTTCGCCAAAGGCTTTCGAAGCTCCTTCCTGCTTTTTCCCTTATACTGGCTATAATTTTTATCTTAAGGGGTTTAAATCTCGGAATTCCGTATGTTAGCCCGAAACTGGAACATAAGCATTCAACCTCGCAGGACGTGATCTGCCATTAAGGTTAGATTGTTTTTTGATAAGTATAGAAGGCTGAAGACAAAACTCTTCAGCCTTTTATGCAATTTTCACTGCCAAGAACCTGATTATCTGCTGTAATCATTATTTCCCAGCCGGCTCTCATAGCGCTTTATCAGCTCGATATTTTTCTTCTCCACATCGCTCAGCATCCCATCAACATTTTCATAACGCGGCACATACCATTTTTCGTACATAAAATAATTCCGCATTTCTTCAGTCTTAAACATGTAGCCGTGCCGCGCAAATATTTCGTTGCGCATTATTTTAAGCTCCCAGCCAGTCAGATTGTTCACATCATCAGCGGTCAGGTATCGTTCAGATGCCTGCGGATAGATGCTCGAGTTACCTGCTGAACTGTTTCCTTCGTTATTAACCGAACCCTGGGAGTTCTTCTGCATATCAAGCTCTTTTTCCCTAAGCTTAAGTTCTTTTTCCTTCAGGTCAAGCTCTTTCTTCTTAAGTTCATCACTTGAGGAATTATCAGTACCTTTGGTACAAATTGCTGCAGTAAATGCCAGCGCAAGAAACGGGATTAGTATTAGTTTTTTCATATTAGTTATATTTTAAGATGCATATAGTCCGCTTCATTTATTATCTGTCCATCTGTTCAATAATGCTCATGTATATTTGTCATTTGGATTTTGTCATTTGATATTACTCTCTATCTTCCATATTCATCGTAGTATTTTTCCGCATGCTCTTCGTATCTTTTGATAAGCTCGATGTTCTTCTTCTCAAGCTCTGTAAGTTCATTCCTAACATCAGTAGAAACAGGCATATACCAGGGAACGAACTGATCGAATATAAATCTCACCCTGCGGGTTTTGAATGAATACCCATGCCTGGCGTAGATCGCATTCCTTATTATTTCAAGGTCACCTTTGTACAGATTCTGCAGGTCCTCTTTTTTCAGCTCCATTGTTGAGCCGTTGTATTTAACAACTTCTGATGTTAAAGATTCAATCCGGTCGGGAAACTTTGGATTAGACCCATAAAGCTCAGCCCACTGTACATTTTCGGGCAGCTCGTTGTGAGGATCGTATGCAAAATCCTTTTTGTAGAGGTTATACTTTCTCTCTGTAACATCGAGCTTCTTATCATTTGATTTCCATGTACCTTCCATGTAGATCTCATTGGTTTGCGCAGGGTCAATTTTTACGGTAAAGCTGAACTTGCCGTCATATTTATCATCTCCGGGTTCATTTACTTCAGCCTTATAGTTATCTCCTTCTTTCGTGTATTTGCCTTTGAAAGGACGGTTGTTGCCTGCTACAACGCTTCTGCCATACATCATATCCCCGGCCAGAGAGTCAATGAATACAGTTATGCGGTTTTCATAAACATAATCTTTGCTGTTATCGTAAACAGAGGCTGTAAACGCGCCTGTATAAGCACCCAATACCGGCAGTTTGGTCTTAGTGCTTGATTTATTGTCACCCGGATCGTTATTCTTCTGTTCTGTCGTAGTGCCGGAATTTGTGCTTCCTGTTTGATTAGTTGTTTGCTCAGATTTTTTGCCGCATCCAATCACCATAAAAACCAGAGCGAGCAGTAAGACTTCACTTAGTAATTTCATCATTTATTATTTTTTAAGTTTTATGATCTTTCTGATAATAAGCTCCGCAATGATCAGATTAGGAATCCAACCAAGCCAAGCGACAACCTGGTAAACATCCATCGGCCTTGGATGGAACATAAACACCAGGACATACTTCCATGCCCTTAGGGTAACAGCCGATAAAGTCAAAGCAAATGAGCGTATAAGGAAAGCCCTGTGCGCTTTGATATCATTCTGAAGCGCTCGTAACACTGCAAAGGCAGTAAAAGCTATCCACAGCACAGCTAGCAGGCAGAATGAAATTTGCGAAATCAGCCCTCCGTTTGCGTAAATCCCCATAAATAAGCCGCCCGGCCCCGCAAACAAAACCACAGTTACGGCATACAACCAGCCTGAATATTTATGAACTGCAGGATATTTTTTCCTGATAAATGAGCTGAACTGAGTCAGCCCGGCGGGCAAAACGAGAATGGCAGTGTAAACATGAGTGAAAAACGCGATCTTATAAAAGGGAATATCAATCACATCCTGTTTGATTCTCAGGAATGCCACATCTGTATTATATGGAACATACTGTAAAGTGATTCCGGCTAACAAGTATGAGAAGTAAATATACGCTACGATAAGAAGTATGTACCCAATACCCTTTCCGCTTCCAGGAAACTGAAGTCTGTGTTTCGAAAACCGCTTTGGAACCCCTGAACGAATAGTACTATCCAAACAATGAATTTTAGTGAGTAAGTTCACTAATATAACATAATTTTTGAGTCATCTCAAAACATATATTGTGTTTTTTGTCTGCCGGGACGCGAATTTTGATGAAATATTGAAACTACGACAAAAATCATATACTGTTTTGACCATAATCATATTTAGATAAATAGGCGTCTGCTATCTTTGTAACGGTACTTATTGAGGGCTGCTCCTCGGTAAGGATGGATGAAGGTGGCATTGAGCCATTCAAAAGCGAGGCGGTAAATCTGCCTTGCTTTTTTTTTGCACGTACCTCAATTGTACAAAAGGGCCCTATTTGACTATGCAGCCCTTCTGCCGGGATCGACTCAAACTACACTATGTTGCTTGGTTCTAAAATGCACAAGAAATATTGGTCATACAACCGCACTCTCTCTTACAGCCATTATTTCAGCTTGAAAACAAATGGAACAGAGACCCATACTTTTACCGGTTTTCCGTTTTGCAGTCCGGGAGTGAATTCCAGCTGCATTGATTTCGAGCTTACTTCATCCCTGAACACTTCCGGTCCGTTGATGCTGCCAATCTTTATCACGTGGCCATCAGCATCAACAAGCACTTTTACAGTCACCTTGCCTTCGATCTGTGCTTCTATAGCTAGTGGAGGATATACCATCGATGCTCTAACCTGCTGAAGGTTAACAACCTCCGGCGCTTTTTCAACTTCAAATGACTGGTAAACTGTTTTTTCTTTTTCTTCAACTACATTCTCACGTTTTGTAATTTTTTCTTCGATCTTTTTATCTTCAATCTTCACAGGACCCGAAAAGGTAAACTTACCTGTATCGCCAACATTTGAAACCGGAGTTTTTATTTCCTCAAGCTGCTGCTGGGTTTTTATGGTTTGTACATCAGCCTTTTCTTTGGCAACCGGTTCCGGCGTTAACGCTTCAAGGTCTTTTGCAGGGCTGGTAACTTCTTCGACCTTAGGCGGCGGCATATCTTCTTCATCAAGCGCAGATGGCGGCGGTTCCAGGTCAGTCATAGATACATTTATGATTCTTTGCTGAACATTTCTTGATTCCTGCTCTTTGATGTAATTTGAATAGTAATACGCCCCGCCGTAGGCAGCTAAAATTGTGATGTGAAGAATTATTGCGAATATAAGTCCTTTCTTCAGGTTTTTTCTGTAAGGAGTCTTTAATTCATCAGTAAAACTTGAAGGAAGACTCTCTAAAGCTATTATTGCTCCCATGATGCCCTCCTGTTAATAGTTATTTGAATTGAATGTAAAAAAAAACAGTCCCTGCACACAGAGACTGTCTATACTTGTTTCTCCAAAGTATTTAAGGCGTGATTCAAGAACACCTTTTTCATGTTACTTTGAAATTAAAGGTCCGCTTATGCGGCCATGATATTTATCAGTTAAGCCTGCGCGAAAAAGCTCTCCTTAAGTTTAATTGTCATTTCGTTGATCTTTTCCTGCGGAAGCTTATTATTAACCTCGGTCAGCAGAAACTGATACTTTTTGTGCGAGTTCCGTTTCAGCAGGTCTGCGAGAGAGATCATCTCTGCCTGCAGCATATCCTTCTCCTTACGGATCACATCGTTTCCGTTGAACATACTTCTGATAGATTCCAGAACCGCAATGATGTGCGCATTCTCCTCTTTCAGGACTTTCACGATCTCCGGTGTTGGGATAAGCTTCTCGATCTCGGGGAATAAATATTCCTCTTCATTTCTGAATATCCATGAAAGCTGCTCATAGTACTCATTTACAGTATCGTTTATGGAACGGATTACGTGAGTATTGATTCCTTCTTTTTCAATATCCCAATAAAGTTCATCCAGTGCGCCGGCCATATGAAACATTCTCTTAAGTTCTTCTTCAAAGAAGTTGGAATGCTGCTCCGGCTCTTTGCCGTTATGTTTGAAGAGTTCGTCTTTTTTCATTTCAATTCAGGCTAATTTTGGTGATGTGAACAGGATCAATCTTAATTTTCACCATTTGGTTTCCCTGCGCTTCACTTTCCTCCTCAGTGATGCAGCATGAAACCGGGCAAACAACATTGCATCTTGGAGCCGAAAAGTACCCCGCGCAATTATTGCAAAGTATCGGATTAACGAAGTAATGATCATAAGATGCCCAGCTTTTTGTCAAGTACGCGTTATTGATGAAAAGCGAGCGGTTTCCCGGGTCTTTCAGCTTCATCATCACTGCCCCTGCGGGACACTCCGTCTCACAGGCGCTGCAATTGATACAATCATCAGTAATTTTGACGGACATTCTAAGACCTCCCGTCTTAATAATTCCAGTTGCTGAACGAGCCCATATTCAGGTTCAATTCAAAAATAGCATCTAAACCCCTCTTTTTCCTATGACGTAACTCAAGATTGAACATGATATATGTCATATAAGCAAAAACCGCAGTTTGCGGCTGCGGTTTATTTTTCATAAGAAAACAAGCCGGAAAACTCAGAAGATACCGTTTCTTGAAGTAAATTTTTTAAGGTTCACAACCAGCAGCGGTAAACGCGAGAGCCTTACTATCCCTTCCGAAACATCTTCAGAAAAGAACCTGCTGAGGCCTCGTTTTCCGTGAGTTCCAATGGCTATAAGCCCTGCATGCTGACTTGCGGCAAAATTCAATATCCCTTCCTCTTTCATGTAATCATTATACAAAGAGGTTAAAAAACCGCCTCCGTATTTTTTATTGAACTCCTGCAGCAGCTTTTCATCATCTCGTGTCCTGCTGAACTGGTCCATTGTAATTACTTTCAGAAGGTGCAGCTCAGAGTTAAAAAGCTTTGCAAACTGTTTCACGAAGGGGAATATCGCATTCGCCTCATCCTTGAAATCGGAAGCAAAAACCATTTTTTTCATGGATGCAGCTTTTGTACGAGCAGGCAGAACAACAACAGGGATTGTAGAAAATCTAACCACGCGTTCAGCATTACTGCCAAGAACAATTGTTTTCAGGTTGCCTGCACCCCGTGAGCCCATTACAATAATCCCTGCCTTTACTTTATTAGCTTCGTCAAGGATACAGTTATGGATGTTCAGTGCGGATTCGCACGAATAAGTGACCTTAATACCTTTCAGGTAAGTTTTTGCAGAGAGGCTCTTTAACCTTGATAGGGCCGTTTTTTTATATTCTTCGCCAAAATCCTGCATCATAAATTCGGCCGGCGTTCCGCTCATGGCAGAAGGATCACCAGTATAATAATATCCTGCTATTAGTACAGCGTTGAACAGGTGAACAGAGGCTTTGCTTCTGCGCGCAAGATCCGCTGCGAACTCGAGTCCATACAATGAAGGTTCCGAAAAGTCGGTAGGCACAAGTATTGTTTTCATTCTGGCGTTGATTTAAGTTTACGAAGACAGGTGCCGGTTATGCCCCTGCTTCTTCTTCCATTTTTTTAAGCCTAGTGTAATAATCAGGTATTTCTTTTAGATGCGCAAGCGCAATCTTGGCTGTCATTGTAAGATCGTCATTTGTTACGTTCGTGACGGGGTCAATAGTGCCGTGTTCCAGCTCAACTTCAAGCCCCATGCGGAACTGTTCAATATCTATGCTATTCCAATCGATATCAAGCTGGTCTCCCGCCCATTTAGCTTCCTCTGTGGTGAATTCTCTTCTATCTTTCAATATGTTTGTGGTTTAGCAGAACTTCATAGTTACTTGCAGCTAAGATAGCCTTCGGACATTGAGTTTTCCATGATAAAATATTTCTTCCGGCAGAACAACTCCGATAAAATGGGAATATTCCAGGTTTTAAGTTTGCTCAAGGGAAATAAAAAAAGCCTTCTGCGGAGCACAGAAGGCTTCTTAAAATGACAACCAATTTGTTAATTAACAGAAGCTCCGGCATTAAACAAAGCAGTTGTTCTCAAAAGCGGTAAATTCAAAATTTTTATCGAACCTCCTGAGTAGGTAATCAGCCCGCGATGAGTGAATTCCGTGATGATCTTTTTCATATAGCTTTTTGATGTGCATGTATAGCTTGCAAGCTCATCAATTGAGAGTTTTATGTTAAGATCCTTTGATTTGTTCAAACCATACTTTTCGACAAGTACCAATATAGTATCAGCAAATCTCTCATCAGACATCTTCTCGCTTATCCTTACGATATGATCTTCCATGGAGTCAATTCTTGAACAAAGGCTTTTCATTACAAGAAGCTTGTATGTATTGTTATCGTTTATCAGTTCCATGAAGTCGCTTGCAGTAATGAAGCTAACCCGGGTTTCGGTAATAGCTGTTGCACCATTAGTATAAACATGCCCGTTTACCACAGAATGCAGTCCAAGTATCTCACCTGCTGTTGCCAGGTGCAGGATCCTTTCCTGACCGGGTGCTTCCTCTTTGCAAATTTTAACGCTCCCGGACTCAATGCAGTATATGCCTACCGGGTGTTCATTTTCCTTGAACAGGACATCATCTTTATGGAAAATGAACTGCGTAAGTTCTTTGTGATTTCTTATGATTTCTTCTAAACCAGTATTTGCCACCATCATTGTACTTTCTCCGAAATTCATAACAAAATTAGCGACTTTGCAAGTCACTTTACAATGATTTGAATCATAGAAAAACATGATTTATGTAGTCAAATAATATGACATGTAGCTCACAATTGTTTGTGAACCAATGGACGTGGGTAGGTTAACGAATGTTAGTTAATCGTAAATATGTGCAGTTTTGATAAGTCCCTGGTGGTTATTCACTTTTATCTTCTTTCCCATCAGCTCAATAAGCTTTTCGCTCTTGAAATCGGAAAGGATTCTAATCGTGGTCTCAGTCGCAGTTCCTACGATATTAGCAATGTCTTCACGGGAAATTGAAGCATCAATAGCTCCTTCATCATCAGTACCGTAAAATTCAAGCAGCATCAAAATGGCTTCAGCCATTCTTTCTCTCACAGGTTTTTGAGCAAGACCTGTGAGCCTGCTTTCGGCTTCTTTGAGATCATGAGACAGAAGCTGCATCATTTTGGTTGAAAGATCTGAGTTGGTATGCAGAAAGTCAAAAAATGTTCTCTTAGGAATGAAACAAACTGTTGCGTCTTCCATAACAGCAGCAGTTCCGGAATAAGCTTCTCCGCTGATGAGTGACCTGTAGCCCAAAACATCACCTTCTTTGGCAAGCCTGAGTATCTGTTCTTTTCCTTCTTCTCCGGTCTGATAAATTTTAATCTTGCCTCTGTTAACACAAAAAACGCCGGCAGGCTTATTGCCTTCATTGAAGATGATCTGCCCTTTTTTGTAAATGCTGCAATTCTTTTCAGAATCCATTTCATTCACCTGCGCAACAGTCAAGCTGCAAAAAACATTTCCTAGCCTTGATCGGCATTCATCACAAACGGGATGTTCAAATTGGGGTTTCATAGTGAAATTATGTATTTATTATCTACGTATCATCACAAGAAAATAATACATTATTACGTATTTTATTTAACCAATTATAAAATGTAAAAACAACAAAAAAAAGCCATTTTACAATCAAAAAGTTAGTTTTTTCTGGTAAACTCTGGGAAAAAGCGCAAAACCGTTAAAAAAACGAAATAAATACCTCCAGGTCTTTTTGCCCAAAATCCAGCTTAACATTGAACCTGTTCTCATACCAAAACCTGACAATCCTCGCTTTGCCATCTGCAACCAACAAACAAAGCTCGATAATATCTCCAGTTGCTTCCGGAGGAATCACATCTTTGTTTTCATTTTCATATCCGTACACAGCAACTAAAGAATCATAAACCGCAACAAACCTGTTTGCCGTGGGGTGATTGATAGTGCAAACGTATCCGAGCCCTTTATTAAGCAATACACGATCAAACATTCCCGGATCATTTTTTAAATAAACTTCTGTCCCGGCAGCGTCAAGTGAGTTATTGTATTGATATCCCTTCGTGTTGTTTGGATCGGAAATATCAATACCAAACAAGGTTTGCGATGATGACTCTCTTCCGCAGGACAAAACCGCTACAAGCAGTATCAGCTTGCTGCATGTCCTGATTACTTGGCTATAGTTCAATTTATACACTGGCTTATTTCACATCCCTGATAATGCGGTTAACCTTGTATATCTTAACAAACTCATCTTCTAAGTGGTTCGTAGGCGGATACTTTGTATTAATGCTATACAGCGTAATGAGCTTATTCTTTCTATCCCACGAAATCAGCTTGGCGTTCGCCTCGATGGTATCAGGCATTGATTTGAAAACCGCGACAACCGCAGTATTATCCCTAACCTTTTCAGTATGCTCTGAGCATAGAAGTTTATCACCCGGATTGATATAGGGACGCATTGAATCTCCTTTTGCGATAAGCACGAACGGGTTAACAAGAGCGGCAGCGTCGGTAAGATCCATAACTTTAGAGGCTGAATCCAGCCATGTTACAGCAGGATAGCCGCATTCAGCATATCCCAGTACAGGCACTTTACGCAGCTTTACGCCTTTCATATCGAATTCAGCTTTGCCGCGCGCCTCCGCCCCGAAGATCATATCAATAGATATGCCATGTATGTTCTTGATCTTATCAAGCTGTTCGATAGTCCAATCGCTTAGCCCCCGCTTGATCTTGCTGATAGAGCCGGCGTTTTCATTAATGCTTTTAGAAAGCGCATAAATGGATGAAATACCCTTTGCTGCAAGCATAGGGAAGAGCCTTTCGTTTATTTTATTTGTTAATGCGCGGTCTTTTGATGTTTTGACGGCCATATCCACCTCCTGTTAAACAAAGATTTAAAGAAATAAATATGCATATACCA
Organism: Ignavibacteria bacterium; assembly: GCA_041917655.1. Lineage (GTDB taxonomy): Bacteria > Bacteroidota > Ignavibacteria > Tepidaquicellales > OLB5 > OLB5. The sequence goes on from JAYRXC010000033.1 coordinate 184,826, forward strand.
TATATTGCCATTGACATATATGATAATAACATATATATTTGTAAAGTTGTTTGAAGCTGCAATACAAATATAGCGATTAAAGTTTCAAATTAATACTGCGGGCAGAAAACACCGCCAGCTCTTGCAGCAGATAAACAGATTTATACATCTTTACACACCGGTTAAACCGGAATAAATTCCATTATATATGCAAACAGCAAATAGTAACTTCGAACTGGTTAAAAATGCAGGCAGAAAGAATGAGCTTGTCCTTCTGGCCTCTGGCAATAGGTATCTGCTCAGCCTTCTGAAACTGGAATGCAGAAAGCATGCAAATAGCAAAGATAGTTTTGCCATCAGGCCGCAGCTTGTTCACATTATGCGCAGCAAAACAAACAAGAAAGGAAAGAACAATGGCCAGGAGATCAGTTAACGACGTAAGTTCAGAAGATGTGAAACAAAAATTACTGAAAATAGCAAAGTTCGGTTTTAGTGAGTCCGATACTGCAATTCTGGCAAACATATCTGCAGCTGAATTGAAAAAGATGATGAAGCTGGATGCTGAATTCGGCAGAAATTACAAAAAGGCAGAGCTTGAAGCGCAATTTGAAGTGGAGGCTGCATTTCACAGCAGGGCTTGCGGCTATCAGACAATAGAAGTTATCCATGTTTACTCACCCATTGCAGGTAAAGGCCCGGAAAACAAAGATAACGCCGTAACTTCAAATAAGGGCTTTGATGATGTATCACAGGAATTAATACTCCACAGCAAAACCCTTTGCGGAAATGAAGCGGATATGAAAAGCGAGATAAGGAATATGATTGCAGCGGGACTGGATGTAAAACTTAAAGAGGTTCGGTTTGTTAAAAAGTTCCTGCCGCCCGATACATCAAGTTGTATCACCTGGCTGATAAACCGCCGAAGCGAAAGGTAGAGCAAGAATCCAACCGGCGGCGGCGACCTTGACCAGCAGGAACTCGAAAGGCTCAGGAAAATAGCATCGGAAGAGATCGAACAAAACTCTTAAGGTTCACAGTTCAATGATTGAAGAAAAAAAGAGAATCAGTAATTACGGCAAGATGGTTTTTGATAAACCCAAAAGCCATGAAGCACCCAGTTCAGCACAAGTTATTTAAAGAACTTAATTCTAAAAAATTCCGAAACTATATCATAGCAGCAGGCAGAAGATCATTCAAAACCGAAAGGTTCGCTAAAAGGCACCTGATCAGCTTAGTCACTAAAAATGAGAACGCGGGAAAGATATATTTTGCAGGAGCACCTACTATCATGCAGGCAAAATCGATCTTCTGGAATGACCTTAAGAAACTCTCACATACGTGGGATGTAAAAAGAAAAAATGAAACTGAGATGACCATAGAATATAGAAACGGCAGTATCATCAGAGTTGTCGGACTTCACGAGTTCAGGCGTGTACAGGGCCAGCTTCTGCACGGCATAGTCATCTCAGAGTACCAGGACTGCGAACCGGGCGTTTACAATGAATCAATAGAGCCAATGATAAACGATACAAGAGGCTGGTGTATAAAGGAAGGCAGGCCGATGGGAAAAAACCACTTCTATGATGACTTTCTGAAGGGTAAACGGGAAGCGAAAGGATGGCAGTCTTACCACTGGACAAGCGAAGACATACTTGAGCCCGCGCAGATCGAAGAAGCAAAGGCGAACCTGGCCAAAAGCGACTACGAAAGAGAGTACAAGGCTTCATTCGAAACTGCATCGCAGCGTCCCTATTACTCCTACTCCGAAAAGAACAACAAAAGGATCAGTGTTATACCCGGCATACCATTCATAGTTTCCTGTGATTTTAATGCGCAGGAAAAGCCAATGAGCTGGGTTGTTGGCCAGCGCATCAGCAAAGGAACCGGCGAAATAACCTATTGGCATAAATCACTCTCGTTCCAGTTCACAAATACTGCCGCAATGTGCAGGATACTCGACGAAGATTATTTCAGCCGGCTTTCAGCAGGCTATCCCGAAAAAGTATTTTTCTACGGCGACTATGCGGGAAACAAATATACATCAAATGCCAGCAAAAGCGATTGGGATATAATAAAGAATTACTTTAATAACCGCACGAACGCTGAATTCCGGTACCGTCCATGCAAATCTATCCGCGATTCCATTGCAGCAACAAACGGTCAGCTTTACAACACAAACGGTGAGATAAGACAATACGTCGATCCCGAAAATTGTAAGGAGCTTGTTAAAGACTGGGAATATTGTTCCTGGAAGGACAACGGAAGAGAGCTTGATGAACGCGACCCATTGCGTACACACTGCTCGAGGGCAGTAGATTACTACAACGAGTATGAATACCCCATAAGAGGTAAACAAATAGTCCAGAGTTTCAGAACTGTTTGAGCAAAAAATCACCAATACGAAAATTTTTGACTGATCAAACCTTTAAACCGGAAATGAAATGTTACTAAGAGGAAATATCTTTGACGAACTTAACAGGGCTTTTGCAAATACCCTTTTCCGCAGCGAAGCTGCCAGGCTGAGCCTGCATGAGGAGTTTGCCGCATTTTATAACAATGATTATGAAAGCATTTGCGGGTACCTGCGTGAAGCAACGCTTAACAATCCATTTTCCGCAGAAACACTTAAAGACCTCAGGTTCAGGCATGTAAATATAATTAAAAAGATAGTGAACAGGATCACCAGTGGAATATTCACAAAGGATCCGGTTATTGCCCTGAAAGATGAAACAAGCTCACAGGGAATCATTGACCGCATACTGGCTGACTGTCAGTTCATAAAAAAAGCAAAAGATGCTTTCTGTAAGGCTGTTTATTTCAACACTATTGATGTGCATGTTGTGTGGGTTCCCGAAACCGGAAAGCTTCGGATAGATGTACTGACCCCAAACAATTACGTTGTTGAAACAGGCAATGATTACCTGCAGAAGACATCCATAGCTATTCGGAAGGCAGATAGTGAAGGAGAGATATTCTGGTCTTATTGGAGTAATAGTGAACATTACCTCTTAAAGAATGGACGTAAAATTCCAGCCGAAGGCAACCCTGAAATGGTGAATCCATACGCCGGGACGGCTCCTGCTGCCTCTCCCCTGCCATTTGCAGCGCTTAGGATTGATGAAGGTGATGATTACTTCGGTGAACCGAACTGGAACATTTTCCTGCATCAGAAAAACCTGGATATCAGGCTCACTGATCTGAATGAAACAGAACTGAAAACACTTCACCAGATCTATTTCGGGATAAATACCAACTTCACAAAGGATGAAACTTTCCGTGCGGGAGATTTTAAACAAATCAACAACGTAAAGGAAGAAGACAAAACACCAGCTATACAGAGCATAACATCCGCCGCTGATTACGGCTCTGTTCGTGAGAATATTGATTGGCATAACAGGCTGGTATTGGGCAGTGAAGGGCTGAACGGCTCAAGTGCATCAACCGAGCTTAAGGCGGAATCCGGTGCTGCAAAAACTATCGACGAGCTGGAGTTATTCGAAAAAAGGGAAGAATACAAAAGTACATTATATCACTTCATGATAGAACTGCTGGATAAAATTGTCATGGTATGGAACTGTTACAATCCCGCCCGGAAGCTGCCTGAAAATCCGGCTTTTAGTATCAGGTTCAGCGATTCGAATATCTTTGAAAGCCTGGATGATAAAATTAAGCGCTACAATATGGCTGTTAAGTATGGATTCAAAGATGCGGTTGATATTACGATGGAAGAGCTTGAGCTAAGCGAACAGGAGGCCATCGAAAAGCTGAAGATGTGTAAGGAGAGGATCAAACAACTTGATTAGCATTTGGTCACACTAACACTTTATAAATCTAAACATATTTGAAAATGAGAATGGAACAATTTCACATAAGTTTTAATCCCGATGAACCGGGAGGAGGAGGCGGTTCAGCGCAGGTAACAATAAGCGCGGAAGAGCACAAAACGCTGTTGGATAATTCTGCTAAGCTTAATGCTGCCGTGCAGGAAAAGAAAAAATCCGAAGAAGAGCTCAGCGCTAAAGTGAAGCTGCTTGAAGAAGAAAATGAAACATTGAAAAAAGGTAAAGAAACCGCTGAGAGCAGCCTTGCCGGGCTTGAGTTAACTGTAAAAAATGAATACCTGGAACGGTTAAGTGAAGACCACAGAAAAATAGCAGCACTCATACCTTCAATAGAAGGGCTGGCTAAATATGTAAAGCTGAACGAAGCGAAGCCTCCTGCAGGGGCCGATACTACAAGGCCCGGCAGCGGCGGCAGAGATATGCCCGGGGCAAAATGGGATGACCTTAGCTATGACGAAAAAGAAGACCTGCGTGTAAAACGCCCGGCGCTTTGGAAGAAACTATACAGGGAAAAATTCGGAACGAAACCCTGATAAATTCAAGCGCGTATATCTGCAATAATAACTAAACAACTGACTAATTCCTTAAACATCTTTTAACTTACGCAATCTCAATAACCTTAATCAATTTAAACTATGTCATCAATTACTTTAGACGATCTTGCCGGGAAATTCCAGAGTGAGACTTTCAAGGCAACACTAAGGGGAACATTCACCAAGGCTCTCAGCTTTTTCGGTTCGGGATTTCTGACCGAAGCGCCTGATGATATCATCGATCCCTCACAGACCGGGAAATTCGGCAATCTGCCACAGTGGAATGTGGATACATCTGACCCTGACCAGATCACTACATCATCAACTACTCCGATCAACAAGCTTTCGCAATACAAAGACCGCTTCGCCTGGATGGAGCTTGAAAAAGGCTGGGGCGCACAGGAACTTATCAACACGGTCGCCGGCCGCGGCAGCGATATGATCGAAGAAATTGCAGTTCATATCGGTGAATACTGGGCTTACGCACTGCAGAAAAGAGCAGTCAATGTACTCAAAGGTATCTTTTCCGCCGAACTTGCCTCAAGCCACTCAACCGGTAACACATATGCAGGCGCTGTGATAAGTAATGCAGGGGTATTGGCAGCTAAATACAAGCTGGGTGACTGGCACAGGATGCTGAACCTCATCCTGATGCACTCAAAAGTGCACGCCGATGCTGTAACTAACAACCTGATAACATTTTCATCCGGACCCGTTGGAAGCTCAACATTCGTAACAGGGAATCCCGGACAGATACTGGGACTCATGCCCTTCGCTGATGACGACCTTACAGCTACCGCAGGTGTATACTCATCATTTCTGGGCGGCAGAGGCTCGATGGTTTACAAATTGAGGGAGAGGCCCGGAAGCTCGATGAGCAGCAGGAATGTAGTGAAAACGGGAGGTATTAACCTGGAGCTTACGCGTGACGCAAAAGCCGCAGGCGGAACAGATGAGATCATTACAAGAGTATCATGCATGGTACACACTCCCGGTGTTGCATGGGAAGACGCTGCTCCTGAAAACCCAACCCTTGCACAGCTCGCAACCGGAAGCAACTGGGATAAGGTCGCTCCGGATAAACTTATCAGGGTTGCCGAGCTCAAAACTATCTAGCTTAGTTTTATATCGTGCTAAGCTGAATTTAACCCTTGCAGGGTAACCCTTATGGCCTGCTGAAGCCTCCCCGTTAGTTTGGGGAGGCAGAAGGCGGAAGTCCGAACTGGTCAATCAGTACGGTGAAGTAGTTATAAATCTCTTTCAAACAGATCAAAAATGGAAAAACATAACACCCAAACAAGCGAAGTTTACGAAGTGAATCCGGCGATCCTAAGCTCACAGCTTGGTTACAGCGCAAAGATAGGCGAAGATAACATAATGGTTGTGCCGGATGTATACGGCGAAGGATTCAACCCATTCAACGAGCGAATAAATGTATTGAAGGAACCCGGCTACGTGCTTATTAACGGTGAAAAGACAGCTTCAGGAAAAATGGAAGGAATTGATGATAAACAGTTATTCCAGCTTGTAACTGCAGGCGTAATTCTGCTTAACGAAAAGCAGCGGATCGACTTCAGGAAGAACTTCTTTACGATCCCAAAGAAATGATTCACCTTAAACAGGATAATCAACATGCCATTTGAAATACATATAACCGAAGACGATATCAGGGCTTACATTCCTGAGCTTTCAAAACTGCTGTGGAGCGGCCAGGCAGATTACAGCGCACAAAAAAGCCGCGCTGTTGAACATGTTTGCCAGATGCTTAAAGACCGCGGACACAACCTGGCTGAAGTTATGCCTCAATATACGATCCGCAAAAGCGGCGAGCTAGTTGAGATAAAAGAGCTGCGGATGGCTGAATATGAAGAGCTTATTCAGCGCTCACGGTGGGTTTTGCGGCCTGTTCAGTTTATTCCCGGCTCGTCGGCTTCTATCCGCATCGAAGGCTCATTTAATAAGCAGACCTGGCAAACCGCTGCGGCAATCAATGTTCAGTCTGATTCTGTAATGAGCGGCGTTCTCCCGGCCTTATTCTCTTATTACCGCACGGCTACTAATATAGAAACGGGTGCAATTGATTTCAGTTTGTACCTGGTGGATACAGGAATAGAAAAGCTCATCATTTACAAATGGCTTGAGCTTATTCTCATGGATAAATACACCGATGAGAATGATATGTATTACCTTAAAATGAACTATTTCAGAGAGGAATACAATGAGCTTGCGGAAAGTATCAGGATCTATACTGATGGTGACAGCGACGGCCAGGCCGGCAGGGATGAATTCAACAAGCCCGGCAGCATTAGAATGTTAAAGTAAACCATACACTCATGTTATACTCAGCAATTAACAATTGGATTGAAGCAAAAATAGCTGAATTCAACAGGCCTCTAAGGCAGGAAGAAAAGCTATTGAGATCAACCCTTGCACTTGATACATATTCGCTGCCATCAGGATTAAAGGATCGGCACTATACACTTATCCTGAATTCAGCGGAAAGAACCGCCGCAGAAGCTGAAATTTATACCATTACGGCTGCGATCAAATTCACGTTCAGGCTGTACAGGCAGCCGAATGAATACTACCGGATAATCATCGATGACTACCTGGGCAGGATTGCGGGAATATTGACGGATGACAAAGTATCCGGTCTGCCGTTCAGCACAGGCGGAGTTACAATTTATGACCTCAGCACTGTTACGCTCAATATGCTGGATAGAATCACAGGTTCAGGCGAATTCCTCCAGCCTGTGATCGAGATCAAACTGCGTGCTGCAATAATGTGAGCTGTTATTATCATTCACTACAACCAAAAATAAAGTAAAAAATATGTCTAAATCATTAAGAGATAAAGGCGGCAACAGGCTCACAATTGTTGAGCTTGATGAAAATCTTTCGATCCCCCATGGAATTGCAAATGGAGTAAACGCCCTGGATTGCGGACTCATATTCGGCTCGCAGGTTGATATAGATACGAAGATCGAGAAGTTCAAAGCAGAAGACGGTAAAACTTACAGCCAGGATGAAACCTACGAAGGCAGGACTTCGGGTGTACTAATGGAGACTTCAAAACTGATCGCAGACTACCTTGCATTCGCCGTAAGGGATAAGCTTCATCTTGAGATCAAATATGAGGGCATTAAGGGCGGCAGGCACCAGGAAGTTTTCCGCCTGGCGGATGTAACACCGCAAATGCATTTTAAAACACCCGGCGGTACCAGCGCAATGAAGTATGAATCATTTTCAGTAGTAAAGGACTTTGAGGTGTTTTTCCCTGCTGAAAGCCTGACAGCAATTGAAAATGCTCTTGGGATAGTGATCCACACTGAAGGGCCAATATCAATACCGGCAGGCCAGGAACATGTAATAATAGAAACTGAATTAGCCTGAACCTGAAACTAATTTCAATAACAGAAATGAAAGCAAACATCAGAATTTATGAAGCGGGAAAAACGGAATACAGGCTTAAACCTTTAACTCTCGGTGTATTACACCATGCAGTGCCTATTTTCATGAAGTACAGGCAGCTGCATTTTGAACTTACAGGCGCAATTGATACATCAGAGCTGGAAGGCATGCAGCACCAGGTTAAAGAGCTTGAACTTGCATTGCAGCAGTTAAAAGAGGCCGATACACCCGACGAAGCACAAATAGCAAGGCTTTCAACAAAGCTGGATGAAACCAACGCGGCTTTGAATACGGATACAAAGCTGAAAAATGCGCAGAAATATTTGAATGATATGGAAGCGCTTGTATTGTATTCGCTCATTACAGATAAAGTGCTGCTAGGGAAAGTGCTTCCCGTTATTCTGGAAAAAACTACCGGAAACGCAATGACCGTAAATGAAGCTGCAGATATCCTGGAAAGCACTTACAGTCTGGATTTTGTAAAGGATGCGGTAACAGATTTTTTTACTCTTACTTTAAGCATCATGAAGAAATAAGCCAGCTTGCCGCTATTTTTCCCGCGGCAGTTCATGGCAACGAACTGCCTTTGCCTGATGAGCTTAAAGTGCCAGAAGAATTGATCTATTGTTTTATGGCGCATTACATTTCTAAGCTTTACGGAATTCCGCCCCCGGAAGCATTTAAATTGACACAGGGTGATTTTATTACCGCAGTAATGTTTGAACAGCTTGAACATAAGAGGCAAAAGTACCTGATGGAGCTCCTGGCCACTGATAGTTAACAAGTAACCAATACCAACAATGAACACATCTAACAATAAACTAAAAGAGAAGGAAATACTTGCCGGGCTTTCGCGGCTAGCCCGTACACCGGCAGAAGCCGGCGGTGATGTTTCTGAAAGCGGCGTGAACAGCACATCGCTGATGCTCGAGAACTTCGAGGCTATGGCCGGATTCACCGCAAAGATGCTCGCAAATATGAATACTATGGATTCAGGCCTTGCCGGTGTAATGAAGCTTCTGGCAGAGCTGATGAGTTCTTTACAGGGCGGCAGTTCAGGAGGCGGAATAGCAGGGATCTTCGGCGGAATAGTTGGCACAATACTAGGTGGTCCGGCCGGAACAATACTTGGCACTGTTCTGGGCGGTCTTGGCGGATTGACGGCACCGCGCAATTTGAACTCACCTTCGATTGAAAATGTGCTTGGTACTGCGAGGGAACAATCCGCAGCCGCATCAAACGGAGGCGGTATCATTAACCAGGTTATTATTAAAAATCCGGTAACTTTTCAGCGTGCGTTTGATGTTGAAGTGCGCACTCGCGCAGCGCGCGGAGGAATTGACCTGTAATGCCCGTGTATATAAATAAATATGAAGGAAACAATTATTTCCAGAACAGGCAGATAGTTGACAGGCTTATACTTGATTCACTGCCTGCAGACGGATTGCCTGTTTTCAGGTATGAAACCGGGGACCAGTCAGAGCCGGGCAATTTCCGCAGCGGTGATTTTGACCTGAAGATCTCGCTTCTGCAGCAGGAAACTTCGCTGCTCAGGGGGCTGAATATCAGGGACTTCTTTTTAAGCGAAGAAGGTAACTTCTATTACCTCGTGATACTGAAACCCGGTGAAAGCAGCTTTTGCGCAGTAGCTAAGCAGTCACAGGTCTCAGCCGATTACACTTACAATCAGAACAGGTATGATATTACTTTGACCTGTAAGGATATTTTGATAGAATGGAGCCGCCGCTGCGACGCAGTGCCAAACTCAACAATTCAATTTGCCAACGGCGAACAGCTTTCATTTGAAAGCTATTTTCAACGGCATTTTGAGGGTTTGACGGAAGGAATAGTGACGGTTAAAACTCCGGTCAAAAAGTATGTTGAAAGGCTGAGGGAATTATACAGTAATATCCAGTGGTGTTACGCGCTGGGTGATTACAGGAATTTCATCACAGGGCAGGAACGATTCAGCCGGTGGGAAACATTTAAAGAGCTTGCTAAAGGTTTGGGCTTCAATTTTGAGATGTTTGTTAATCCGGGCACCGAAGGGCTTAGCGAGCCGGAGTTTATTTTCAATATTTTTTTTCTCACTGATCTTGCGCTCGAGACTCCCCTGCAGCTTGAGGTAATAGAGCATAAGGAGATAATCTCGCCGCCAAAGCTTGAGTGGCTGTACTTGAAATACAGGAGTTTCACGTTTAATGAAGCGGAGTATACCGACGGGATATTTTTCAGCAGTACCGAACATTACGGAAGCGATACGGATCACGGGGACGGCGAAACACTTTATCCAACCTGCGCATTAACAATGGGCAGCAGGCTATTGAGTTTCATTAATGAAAACGGCAATACTGAAAAGACTGTAGTTCGCGGAACAGATTTCCGCGAGCTTGAGCTGAAGCAGTATGGGTATAATTTTAGTTCGGGAGGTATTATTGGCAAACTTTATCCGTTGAATGAAGCAAGAGGCGGGGGCATGGCTTACTCACGAATTTTCAACTGTGCTAGAGTTAATAATGGAAAGATAGACTTGTTTGATTTTATCCCAATTCAAGAAAATACTATGCGTAGTTATGTTCGCTTAGTAAATACTTCTAATCAAGAAATGTTCTTGAGGTTATCTTACTCAAACAACTCAATTCCCAAAGTTTGGGATAATGTAGGAAACAACGAATCAGAATCTTCATACATAAATGCAGTAGAGAGAGTAGATACTAAAAATCATTTCATCGAGGTTCGCTTGTCTAGATTTTAAATACTTTCAGATTAGCTAGTTTCAAAAATGTAAATGTTATGGAAGTTTGAGTAAGTTGTAGATAAACCGAAGTATAATAATTAGGTGAGCCATAAATATTGTACATATGATGTCGATTCAGGTCTGTAATATTTGTTACAATAGTATCTAAATATATTGAGATACTATCCATTGAAGTAATTCTTAAATATGCATTTGAGTTTACTGAATCGACATTAGTTGAACAATCGAAGACTAGTTTAATATTAGGAACAGCAATTCTGATAGAAGTATCAATAGCAACAGTTCCATTTTCCAAATTAATTGCGAAGCTATCCATTGAAAATATAACTTCTTCGCCGGGAACAGGATCATTATTTGTAACAGTATCATTTCCGCAGCTTATAAAGAGGATCAAAACAAGTGAGCCAAGTAACAAAGGTATGTTTTTCATAGTATGGTGTAATAGATTTTGAGCATTAGAATATAAGGAACACAATATTTCCCTTTTCAAAAATAATATTAACCTTTTGAAGTATCAATATTAAACTCAGCATATAAAATAACATGTCAATAATTAACGGTTGTTCGAATCCATTAGTTAAGCTGTACGATCCGCGAGATCCGGAAAATCTGCGCGAAACACTGGAGCTGCCGCTCACCAACAGCGGCGGGCTGGTGGAGTCATACCAGCTCAGGAAGATATCCCATGAGCTTATTGGCCTGAATGCCGAAGCCCCGGAAATAACGACAAAGCAAAAGATTTTGGGCTACACCATCACATTCACACTCCACTATAATGAATTTATAACCGGCGAAACGCTTTATACAATGGTTAAAACCATCTTCGATGCATCAAAAGCAGGCTGGAGGATAGTCCTTGTGCCGCGCTCAGACGCGCCGTGGCGCGAGTTTGAGGTAATACTGGCAAACGAAACGCTTGAGCTTGGGATTAACAAAGGAGGAATAAAAGCAAAGGCGCACCGTTTGCCTGTACTGATTTTTAAAACAAAAAACCTGGAGCCGAATCTTAATTGGTTTGCGCCGGGTACATAGTTATAGAATTTTACAGAAAGGACTTTAGGGATGGAAATACTCAGCAATCCGGTCGTATCTGAATCGGCCAAATGGCTGCTGCTGGCAGTAGCAGGCATGATACTTTCTAGTGTAAGAAAGCTGGTAAAGCGAATGACACTGGTAGAGTACAAGCTCCGCGCGGCGGATTATGCACTGGAAAAAAGCCTTTCAAACGGCTATGCCCTACACCGCGATCATAAACTGCGCGAGCTGCTAAGCTCAGACAAATTTCTAAACCAAAAGTAACAGCAAAATGAACCTAAACTGAAATAGAAAGGAACTTTCATGGACAACCTATCACTTAACATTCACCGCGAAACTGACCTGCTTGCGCTTGCCAGAGCTGAAAAGAAACGCGGCTACTGGCAGAAAGTATCAAATGGGACTCTCCCCTCGCCTGCCGGAACTAACGCAGAGTTTGCCGAAGAGCGCCTGATGTACTGGATCGAACAGGTAAACAAGTACAGCGAAAGGATAAACAGGCATATCAACGATTTCAAAAAAGTAAAGGACCCGGCCGGATTCATAGCGTGGATAGCATCGATTGTTGAAACTATCCGCCAGATTCTTGGACTGTTCACATTTAAGTAAAAATGCGGATACTTGTTTTCCGGAAACAATAGAAATAATTTGATAATCTAAATGGAAAGAAAAACACTTATGCATAAATTTATGGAAGAAATTTTCGGCGCGGATTGGCGCACAAGCCTGTGGGGCTCTGTAATGCTAATAGCCCTGGCAATAAACCAGACTCCAACGATCATCGACTTCCTCCCTGATGCTGCTGAAATATGGGTAAGAGGTATATCCGGAATAATTGTAATAGCATCGGGATTGAAGTTTGTGAGCGAAGCAAAAGACAAAGAATCAAATAACAAATAGTTCAATTCAAATAGCAAATAAAACAGTTGATAATTGAAAGTTTATAGTTGACAGATGATGGTTAAAGCTGGTAGCGAGTAACTTAAAGCTCTAAATTGTTCATTGTCAATTGTTAATTGCAAAAAAATTATAGCTGTTCCCGGCGGGCAAATATCATCTCTTACTAAAGCAAATGAAGACTTCATTTTGCCCTATTCTAAAAAAAACTGTAAAACTGAAAATACCTCCTGTTTTACCCCATTAACCCCGCCCTGCCGGGCAGCGTTTTAAAATGAAATAAAAATGGAAAGAATAAATAAGGAATTTTTCCTCTCAGAATATAAGCGCGCGTTCGGCAAAACACTGAGCGAGCAAAAGAAACAGAATATTTTTGTAATAACAGGAGCATTCGAATCTGACCCTGAAATGAAGTCGCTTAGGTGGCTGGCGTATATACTTGCAACATCGATGCATGAATCAAACGATACATTTGCACCAGTGGTTGAAGGCTACTGGATAAAGCCTGATTCAAAGCGTATAGCTGCACTGTATGACTATTACAGGAAGAACAATCCGGGCGCCATAAAAACCATTTTTCCAAACGGCAGAGACGGTAATGCATATTATGGCCGCGGAAGGGTTGTACAGCTTACACACAGCTTTAACTACCGGCTGGCATCGGAGAAAATTTACGGTGATGACAGGATGCTGAAGGACCCGGATATGATAATGAGGGATGCAGCATGTGATCTTTCGGTTACCTTCAGGGGAATGCTTGAAGGCTGGTTCACCGGCTATAAGCTGGGTCAGTTCTTTCCCCTATCAAGCGATAAAGCAAACTGGAAAAGCGCCCGGAAAATCATAAATGGCTTGGATAAAGCAAATCTGATAGCGGGCTATGCACAGAAGTTCTATGACTGTTTGGAGTGGGAGAGGTAAGTTGATCTAATTTCATTTATTCAAAAGGGGCTGTCTCAAATGTACTTTGTCATTCCTGCGGAGGCAGGAATCTTGAGAAACTCTTAACATATTTTCTCTAAGTCAAGGCTTTTGATACAGCCCCTTTTTATTTACAAACATTGCACTTGAAATTTTCCACTGAAATTGCCAAACTTATAGAATCAGCAGATTTCAACAGGCCGAAATGCCTGTTATAAGCCGGAGAAATCATGAGAAAATACGTACTTTTGACATTCACCTTCTTATTGTTTTGCATTATGTTTCATACAGCGATCGCGCAGAACTGCACCTATCAGTGGAATGCACAAAACTCAGGCGTTGCCAACCAGTTAACAGTCGTAAAGGCCGTTAGCGGTATGATCTGCTGGACGGGCGGAGCAAATGCAACAGTAAGGCGCACAACTGATGGCGGCTCAACATGGGTAAACGGCAATCCGAACCCGGTTGTGATAGCAGGAATGGTAAACTGCATCGACGCATTTGACGGCAATACAGCATGGCTATCGACCACGAACTCAGGGAGTACTTTCATATACAAAACCACCAACGGCGGCACAAACTGGCAGCAGGTTTTTTCTTCTTCCCAAACCAGGATATTCGGCCTTAAGATGACTGATGCTTCGAACGGCTTCGCGTTCGGTGACCCTATTTCAAACATCTGGCAGATGCTTGTAACCACTAATGGCGGCATCAACTGGCAGCTCTCACCAAACGCCCCAGCCGCAGGAAACATAGAAACATGCCTTCCCAACAGCTTCCAGGTCTCACTGCCTAATATATGGTGGGGCACCAGTGTAACTACGGTTTACCGTTCAACTAACAGCGGCGTTTCATTTACTTCTCATGCCGCGAATGTTACAGGCATATATATTCTGGCAGTACATTATAATTCTGAAGGCGTTGGATTCTCTTCCAGTACATCAATGTCTAAATCAACAAACAGCGGGGTAAACTATGCATCACTGCCTGCCCCCGGTTCCGGCAATATAGAAGCAATCCAGGGCGAAGGCCAGAATTTCTGGTTCATACGCGGCAACGGAATTTACAGGTCAACTGATTCCGGCAGCTCGTGGGAACTTGTTTTCACTTCAGCACAATCATTGGTACACATGGATTTTCCCGATAATCTTTCGGAATGCCAAACCGGGTGGGCAGTTGGCAACGGCGGCAATATTTATAAGATGACAGGAAACATAGTTGGTTCAATGGTAAATCAAAATGAGATCCCTGCTGCATATGAACTCAAACAGAACTTTCCAAATCCGTTTAACCCTGAAACCACAATAGAGTTTTATGTTCCCAAAAGCACAAATGTTGAGTTAAGAGTGTTTGATATTGCCGGGAATGAAGTTTCAGTGCTTCAAAATGGTGAGCTTACTGCTGGAAACTACAGATATAAATTCAATACAGCGCAGCTAGCAAGCGGAATTTACTTCTACACTTTGAAAACTCCTGAGTTTACCCAAACCAGGAAGATGCTTTTGGTAAAATAAGTCCGCAGAACATTCACTTGATTGTCAAAAAAGATAACCTGTAAAATGACTAATATTTTCAGTTAGTTCTTTAATCAGATTTCTATTGCATTTTGTTTAAAATTAGCTGAACTTCAAGCAAAATAAACAGACAGGTATTTCTATTGAATAACATTGCCAGATTGTTTCTGCTGATATTAGCCGCTTCATTTACCTTTTCACAGGATAATTACAACATAAACTCGAAAAATTCCGAAAAGGAATTCATTCTTACTAACAGGATCAAATCCAAAAGCGTTTGGGAGTACCGCTATTCCAAAGAGCAGGACGGTGTTCTGGCTGATAGCGGGTATAAGTCATTTTACTATGCCTACGATGACCGCGGGAACATGACTGAATATTCAAAATTCCATGTATTCACCGATCTGACGGTGAAGGAGTTCTACCAGTACGGCAAGAATGACAGGATCATACAGACCAACCGTTACAACTCCAAAAATGATATCATAGAAATGATAAGCTACAAATACAATAAGAGTAGTGGCAGGCTGAAAAGTGAGCTGCATGAGGCTTACTACAATTCTGTAAGGGTTGGGGTATATTTTACGATACTCGCGAGTGTATTGGAAAGCGAACTGTTCGGCAGAGTGCAGGATGAGCTTGCCATAGAGCCAAGGCTTGAAAGCTACAGCATTATTGTAAATATTACAGATCCGGAAGAGCAGAATCAATACATAGTGATAGGTGATGAAACCGACCCAACGAGTCCCCGGTACTGGTGGAGCCAGCTAAGCATGAGTACGCAAAAAGAGCTTCTTGCTTACCAGGGGCCAAACAGGAAAGAACATGAATATGTGAGCAAATTCATCAATGAAGTGAAGTTCTTTTACGATAAGAGCGGGAATCTCACTAAACGCGAGGTTTACAATACATCAGGCAGCAGCATAGAAAAAGAGTCTTTCAGTTACGACGCCGCCGGAAGAAGAACATCTTACACCAAATACAACGAAAACGGCAAAGCGATCAGCATGGAAACATACTCATATGACGGGTCAGGCAGGCTGGTTGAATCTGCGGGAGTTGAGCCCGGAGGCGGTATAACAGGCAGGCTATCCATAAAGTACGATGGGAATGGTGATATATCGGAAAAGATATGGTACAACAGGTTCGGGGAAATTAACGGGAGATACGTGTTTGTTTATTCCCAGGGTAAGCTAACCGAAGAAATAAAGTATCGCGGCGAGAACGAGAAGGAAGGCAGCACAAAATTTTTTTATAATGAAAAAGGCGATTTATCTGAATCTATAAAATACGATATAAATGACCATAAGGAGAAACTCGTAAGGTACAACTATGAGTACTACTAACCTATCCCTTAAGTATTCCTGATCACTTCAAAAGAATCATCTTCTTTGACTCGCGGTAATTGCCGGAACTCATCGAATAAATATACACACCGCTCGGAAAATCGGAAGCATTCCACTCAACGCTATACGAGCCCGGCTTAAGCGATTGGTTCACCAATACATCAACTCTGCTGCCGAGCATATTATAAACAACCATCTTAGTAATTACTCCAATTGAATTCTCACTTGCCGGGATATCAAAATTTATCTTCGTTGCTGGATTGAACGGGTTAGGATAATTTTGCGAAAGCAAATATTCTGATGGTATTCCACTGCCGATATTTGATATACCGATTGAATTTCCGAAAGTAAACACAGCATACACAGGAATGTGATCTGAAGCGTAATGTATCGCATCGGCTACTGAATCCGCAACTGCTGTATTCGGCCTTTGGTTTATAGAGTCATTATAATGGTTACCGTCATTGCCATATGCAGTCATAGAGCCGGCAACATAAGCAATCATACCGCTGTTCATTATGCCCGGCGAGAAAAGCATCATATCGAAGCGGTCATCCATTCCCCCGGTTGAGCCGCCTCCAAATCCGCGTACACGCGGCGACTGTGTGTGATACTGCCTGTACGCGAACTGGTTCCACGAACCTGTCATACCGGTAATCGGATCAACAAAATGGCCGTTGCCGTTAGTAATTTGCTTCAGCTTAATGTATGCCTGCTCATAATCACCGTAAATATTAAAATCACCAACCACCATATAGCTCTGCCCGGGTGCAAGAGATGAAGTATATTTCCTCAAACTGTCAACTTCCGCAGAGCGGAGCTGTTCATTTGCTGCGCCGCTGCTGGATTTCAGATGTACAGAGAAAATTCTAAGTGTATCGGCAGGATAGCTGACGTGTACGATCTTAAAGAGATTGATATCTCTCAATGCAGTTCTGATGCGTGTATTGCTGATGAACCTGAACTTCGCTGTTTTGAAAAAGATACCGTTATCTGTATCAGTGCCATCTATAAATGCCCCTGCAGAGTAAACATTGCCGTATGCATTCATAACATTGCTGAGGAATCCATCCATACCTGCCTGGCTTGTCATTTCCTGCACAACAAGTATATCGGGGGCTGCGGAGCGCACTACAACCCGGAAATTCGGATTACGTATCGCAGAGTCAATATCGGGATAGTTGAGCAGGTTGTAAGACATTATCTTCACATTTTCCTGCGCAAATACACCGATTGAAAGTGCGGCCATGGCAAAATACAGCATAACCACAAAAAGAGGCCCGTTCAGTTTGTTCATTTTTATCATAGGGCGTAAAAATAACTCTACTCAACACAAATTGAAACATAAATCATATTTTAAGTAACAAAAAAAGCCCCCGTAACAAAACGGAGGCTTTGGGTAAAACATTCCTGATTAGATACCGGTTTATTTCACCAGCATCATCTTTTTAGTTTCTGTAAAGTCACTTGAGCTTAATGTGTAGAAATAAATTCCGCTTGCAAACTTGCTTGCATCAATATCTGCATTGTAATTGCCTGCCTCTATAAATCCTTCAAAATAAGTTGAAACAAGCTGCCCAACAGAGTTATATATCTTAAATGAAATATTTCCGCTCTTCGGTATCGAGAAATGTACATTGGTTACCGGGTTGAACGGATTCGGGTAGTTCTGTGAAAGCTCATACTTCTGCGGGATCGTGGTACCATTCTGGTTTATGCCAACTATTTGGAATGTGGAGGAAAGTCCCTGTTGAACTTCTGATACATTCAATGAACCGTTATCTTTGTATATGAATATATCAAATTTACAGTTTCCTGCGATCCATGCGTTATCAAGTGTTGTAGTGAAAGTTAGCGGGTAAGTTTGATTTACATTCCATGTCCCCGTATTTACGTTCTCACCGCTTGAACCGTTAACCATATTCCTTACTACATCGTCATGAACAGCATTTGAATTCCCGGGACAGTAGGAATTGCCGGTCTGCGGATACACCAGATTGTTTTCCTTTATCACATAGTTAACTTTGTACTGACCTGTGAGTGTTGTCAGTGCGGTTGCATTGCAGTTAACTGTGAGCTGACGAGTGCCTGCATTATAGTTTGAGCTTATAACTGATATGTTTACAGTTGCTGCCGGACTCTGTGCCATCCTGTATTCGGCATCTGTGAACATTGAACCCCAGCCGTTATTTGCTCCAAGCCTTCTATCAACCAGGCCTGATGGATAGCCTGAAAATCCAAGCTGCCCGATTATACCGCTTCCGTTAAATACTCTCCAGGGATCATTTCCTGAGCCATGGTAAGCAAGCAGCACAGCGTTTGGATAGGTCTGCGCCAGATGCCTTGCTTCATCATCACCGCATGGGCACCACTGGCACCATGTGCCTGTGCAGAATTCCAATACCACATTCCTTGGTGCGCTGCTCACCACAAGAGTGTTAACAATTGTATCATTTGAAACATTTTGGTCACCTGCGAGCGAAGTATAGCAGGTCATAGTATAAGTACCATTTGTTGAAAAGTTGTTTGAAGCAAAGTTCACTGTCTGAACCTGTCCGGCTGCTAAATTAGTTACATTTTGAGTATTTGAATATCCGCCCGGGTTGATGGTCATTGTGATCTGGAAGCTCTGTGTTGTGGACCCATAGTTACGCACCGATACCTGCGGTGCTGCTGATTGAGGAGTGATAGCCCATTTTGGAGAAATGATGCTGCTTAATCCTGCATCGTTAGTATATGGTACACCAATTCTTATATTATCAAGATAGAGGTTATTACCATAACCGGTTACAGCCGTAAATTTTACTTTATTTGTTCCGGTGGGAAGCGCAAAGCTTTTAGTTGCCCACTGCCCTGCAGTTGGGACAAAAAGATCGGAAGTTGCATTAGCTGTTTTTAACGGGCCGCCGGAACCGCCTGCAAGCGAGATAAGCAATGTCCATGTTGAACCACCGTTAGTTGAAGTATAAATATCAAGCCTGTCAGGTTCATTGCCGGTGGGAACGTATGCATGATCAAACTTGAGGGAATCTCCGGAAGTTGTTACCGGGAAGCTCCTGGTAAACAGGTTGAATTCTCCTGTTTGGTAATCATAAAAATCTGCCACGGCACATGAAGAACCAATTCCGTACCCGCTGGCATAAGATGTTCTTATCCAGTCATAGTTAGATGTATTCGTAAGGCTCCACCCTGCAGGCGGAAATGATGTATTTTCAAAATCGGCAAGCATATAAACCGTGCCGCTTGAAAAAGTAATACCTGATGAAAACAACATTGTAAAGATGAACGCAAAGCGCAAACCTCTAAGATTTCTGTTCATTTTCTTGTGGATTAGTGTATTTGTTAGATTTCCTAAAATAATGTATTAAATTGATATTAAAAAGATTATTAGCAGTAGATTTCCAAACTTTCCTCCGAAAAGCTGAACTTGCGGAAAAAGCCCGTGGAACCCCCATGAACAAGCATATGTTTAATTTTCGTGTACAGGCAGCTCCTCGCAAAAAGTACTGTTTTGAGTAAGATATTTATTGACAACACTTTTTATTTAGCTTGAAACTACACGTTAAATACTCTAACTTGTACTAATCCGGCAGTGATACCAGGGCAGCGGCAAGTACTGGCAGGCGATAATAGTGATAAAATTATTATCGAAATTAAAGTTTTCACCCCGCGGAATGATCTTAATCATTCCACGGCAGGGTTAATGTTTAGCCCTGAATTTAAGAATCTGAGCCTATATTTAGCTTTGCATTTGTATTAACTAATATTTTTTCAGTAAACTAAAACAAGAATTATGCTCAGATACAAAGCGGATGTAAAAACCTTGATTTATATGTTCCTAACAACCTCCCTTTTCGTTTTACAATGGACTTCTATCGGCGTGCACCCTGTAACATATGTCATATATTGTTTCCTGTCTGTATCTGTGGCGGTTATCACACATAACCATAACCACGTGCGGATATGGAAATCGGATTTCCTGAACACGCTGCAGGACTGGTGGCTTACGGTATTTTACGGCTTTCCGGTTTTTGCGTGGATACCAACCCACAACAAAAACCACCACAAGATGAACAACCGCCCCGGTGATTATACTATTACATACCGTGTCAGCGAAAAGAACAATCTGCTTACATTATTATCTTATCCAACCATAAGCGCGTTCTACCAGCAGAAAGCTATTAAGGACTACCTCAAAGATCTGTATAAAAATAAGAAGAGCAGGTTCTTCCTCAGCATTTCGCAGTATGCAGTTCTTATATTATGGGTAGGCGCGGCGTTGTTCATTGACTGGAGAAAGGCTCTTTGGTTTGTGATCATACCTCAGCAGATATCTCTGTTCAGCGTGCTGATATTTAATTACGTGCAGCATGTACATGCCAATGAAGAATCAAAGTGGAACCATTCACGTAACTTCACCGGCTTTCTTAACTTCATGCTGTTCAATAACGGGCTGCATACAGTCCATCATGAAACGGCCGGCCTGCACTGGAGCATGGTACCCGAGGAACACAAAAAAGTTGAAGCCAATATTGATCCGGTCCTGAAAGAAAGAAGTTTCTGGGGCTACATTTTCAGAAATTATTTTATGGGGTTATTCAGCAAAAAGTATAGAACTGATTCAATGCGTCTGCGGAGGATTGAGCAGGAACGAATAGAAGCCGAGCGCCGGATGAATGAAAAATCAGAAATTCGTGAAAGCGCTGTTGTAGCTTAAGCGGGTTAAATAAGATTTGATCAAAGGCACTGAAAGCAATTTCAGTGCCTTTTTTGTTTAGGGGGTTAAATTTATGATTTGTAAGATTTCCGATTTTTGCTTAAATTTGTAAATATCGTAAAGGAGCCGTAGTTCAGCTGGTTAGAACGCTTGACTGTCACTCAAGAGGTCGCGAGTTCGAATCTCGTCGGTTCCGCCAATAAAATAAGGCACTTAGATGAAATTCTAAGTGCCTTTTGTGTTTAACTGAGTACTAGTATCTTCTATAAGCCATAAACAAAACATTGTTAAGTTCCTCAAAACTAAAATTCTTCTATTACCAATTCACTGTTTACTGCTGCGCCTGCCATAGTGCCTGTATAGACCGCGCCGGATATGGAGCGCAACGGGAAAGCACTATCTCCACATACAAATACTCCCTTAACATTGGTTTTCTGCATCATATCCGCCGTTATGTGGCCGGATTTTCCAACTTCACACCCAAGCTGTATGGGAATTTCACATTGCTGCTTAAATGGTACCCGCGCATACAGAACATTCAATTTTTCACTTGACCCGTCCTTGAACACAAGTTCATTTATGTAACCTGAATTGTGGATTAATTGCGCAGCTTCTTTTTCCACTACCCTTATATACTGTTTCTCCAGCATCTTTAATTGTTCGGAATTCAACTCTGATCCACCGTTAGTATAGATAGTAAGCTGCTTGGTCAGGTTGCTGACCATTCTCGCCAGCTCAAATGCTGCATCACCGTTTGCTAAAATTCCGGTAGTTTCATTTCTCACCTCGTATCCATGACAGTAAGGACAGTGTATCACCGAAATCCCCCAGCATTCAGAAATACCTTCGACGGGCGGAAGCATATCCTTTATCCCGGTCGCAAAAACCAGTTTCCTCGCGAAAAAGACTTCACCGCTTTCAGTGTATATTTCGAATCCATCAATGACCTTTTTACCTTCAACTGCAAGTCCGCTGTGAAACTGCACAGTTTCATAGGTCGCAACCTGCCTTCTTGATTCAGCGGAAATATCCTGCGGCCGTCTTCCGTCTTGTGTTAGAAAATTGTGTGAATATGGAGTTTGTTTATTACAGGGTGTTCCGCTATCTATAACAAGAACTTTTCTAAGAGACCTGCCCAGCGAAAGCGCTGCCGAAAGTCCTGCATAACTTCCCCCGACTAATATTACATCAAACTTTGTTTTATTCATCATTTTGATCGTATGTATTCATTATTCCTTTGGTATATGACATTCACAATTGTTAAGAGTCTACATATCATATCATATCATATCATATCATATCATATCATATCATATCATATCATATCATATCATATCATATCATATCACCTCATTTCGTTTTTGAGAAAACAAGAAAAAAGCACCTTTTAAACATCCATATGGATAAAAATTCTGTGATCGCCTTTTTTCATATCGGGTGAGCGGTGAACGATACCGCGTCCTGAATTATTTTTATATGTTTCACCTTTTAATATAGCAACATCAAAAGGCTTCATTCTCCTAGTCCTGCGCATATCTTTTAATATAAGCCTGTTATTTCCGCTGCCCAAGCCGCTTCTGTTAACATTGTCGTTGTATGTCCATTCCGTACCCCTGCCGTAATAAGTTGAAACCAGCCTTAAAGCATAATAGTCACAATGAAACAACGGGCATTTGTAGTCAGTAATACATTCAGCCGAAAGCTTTATAATGTCAGAGGAGGATATTTCTGAAAAACTTTGGGCTATTTCACTAAGGTCATTAATTAGGTCGTTAGCTGCATCAAGATACAGCTCTTTCAACTTGCGAAATTTAGAATCAAGAAGTATCCTGATTTCCGATACATCAATAACAGCATCTATTTCCGGAAACTGTTCCGGTTTAATTTCCTTTAGCATTTTTGCTATGTTTTTTTGCGGCTTCCGATTCATTATAGAAAGATTAATGAGGGGATTATTGATCTCATTCAGTTCTTTAAGGCTTGAAGCCGCCGAAACATGTTCTAAGTTTAGTTCGGATTTAATCATGTATTCTTGAATTTTACAAAATGTTACTTAGTATATGCCTGGTGGATTTCTGACAAACATTTTCACATGATGTTTCATGGTTGTGATTGCAGGGCTGCAAAAAAAGCAGGGTGCAAAAACAAAAAACTTTTATCAAAATATTATTTAAATTGGTCGTTTATTTTCTGTTAAAGTACTTCTAAGGCCTTCTTCAAACATTTTTTTGTGTAGATCTTTGCCGATAAAAACACATTTGTTAAAACGCTCTCCATTGCCCCATTTTGTGCCGGTATTTGATAAAAAATCCTGCTGAACAATCTGAAAGATAATTTTCTTATTGTAAGTATTTACATTTAAAATTCCTTTACCCCTGTAAATATCTTCACCTTTAAAGGCAAGGATGGTTTTGATCCAGTCTATGAATTTAATTTCATCAATGAAACCTGGAAATTGAAAAGAGACTGAATTTACTCCGTGTGTATGATAATGATGTTCATGATCAAGATGATTTTCCAGATGATGATTATGTTTATCGTGGTGTTGATCCACCCCATGTGCTGAATCCTGGTTGTGTGAGTGTTTATTGGATAGCTGTTCATTAAATTTCTTTTCATTATTAAACTGGCTTATCAAATTATCCTCAATATTTTTCAGGGAAAAGCTGAATTTATTGAACAGTGATGAGGTATCGATATCGCAGTAATTTGTTTCATGAATTACTGCGTAGGGATTGATATTTGTTACAGTCTCGTAAACTGAATTAAAATTTGCCGGAGCAGTTAAGGAAACTTTATTCAGAATTATGCAATCCGCGTAAGCCAGCTGTTTTTTTGTTTCAATGCAAAGCTTGTTTTCCCTTTCAAAATTCTTTGTATCTATTACGCATATTACAGAGTCTATGGCAAAAAAAGCATATAGTAAAGGATTTTGCATTAATGAACTTATAATAGGAGCCGGGTCTGCTATACCTGTAGTTTCAATTATTATTCTGTCTATCTTTTTAGCTTTTCTCGTCAGCTTCATGAAGATCTTTACCAGGTCATCATTAAGTGAACAGCATATACATCCGTTCGAAAACTCGAATATCCCGTCATCAGCGTCAACTACCAGCTCATTATCAATCGGTATCTCACCGAACTCATTTTCAATTATAGCAAATTTTTTGCCGGGGTTGGCTGAAATAATTTCATTTAAAAGGGTCGTCTTGCCTGAGCCGAGAAATCCTGTAATAATACTTACCGGTATCTGTTTAACTTTTAGCATAAAAAATTTATCAGTTCATCACAGGCACGGAGGTAATTATATAGGCCCGCGATAAACTGAATGAGTATGGTTGCGTTTAACTAGATTGTTTAAAAAAAGTTACAATGTCCAAAATTACTTCTGTTCTCTATATATCACATGTTTTCTGATAACAGGGTCAAATTTTTTCAATTCAAGCCTTGAAGTTGTGTTAACTTTATTCTTCTTAGTAGTATATACATGACCGCTTTCAGTACTTCTCAGTTTGATAATCTCTCTGTTACCTTTTGTTTTAGCCATTAAATATTAATTTAGATTTTAACGTAAATTTTATTGTAAAAATGTTTCAGGCAAGGGGTCAGGAAATTTCTCCCAGTCCATTTTCATTTCTTCATCTGTAAGTAAACATTTATCAAGCATTTCAATCATAGCCTCTTTATCAAGCTTGATACCTATAATAACTATTTCATTAGTGCAGTCGCCCCAAATATCATCCCAATCCTTTAACATTTCAGGTGCTTCATCAATTATTTTCTTCCTGGTATCTGGTTCCAGGTAAGCAGCCCATTTACCGGCATTTTCAAATACAAATGATTTTCCTGCCTGACTGATCCTGGTAGCAAAATGTTCTCTGCTGGCAAGCCATATTATTCCTTTGGAGCGGACGATATTTTCAGGCCACTCCAGCACTGCTAATTGCAGCCTTTCCGGATGAAAAGGCCTGCGGTTTCTGTAAACAAACGAGGAAATTCCGTATTCTTCAGTTTCGGGAGTGTGATAGCTTTTTTGAAGTTCTTTTATCCATCCCGGTGAATAACACGCTTTATTGAAATCAAACATTCCTGTATTCAGAATGTCCTTTGGCTCAACTTTTCCGTTAGTAACCCTTATGATTTTTGCTTCCGGCTGCAATGTCTTAACAATATGTTCAATTTCTTTCAGTTTGTCTTCCGAAACCAGATCGCATTTATTAATAATAATTACATTACTGAACTCTATTTGATCTATCATGAGGTCTGAAACTTCTCTGTCATCATCTTCAGAAAGGCTTTGTTTTCTTTCCAGAAGGCTTTCACCTGACTGAATGTCATGCCAGAAATTATATGCGTCAACTACTGTCACCATACAATCCAGCTTTGAATATTTACTCAGATCAATTCCGTTTTCTTCATCTTTGTAACTAAAGGTCTGCGCAACGGGAAGCGGTTCGCTAATTCCTGTAGATTCTATAAGTAAATAGTCAAACTTTCCTTCCTGAGCCAGTTTCTCAACTTCTACAAGAAGGTCTTCACGTAACGTACAGCAAATGCAGCCATTGGACATTTCTACCAGTTTTTCATCAGTTCTGGAAAGTGTTTTGGTATCTTTAACAAGGCGGGCATCTATGTTAATTTCACTCATATCATTTACAATAACAGCAACTTTCAGGTCCTGCTTATTGTTTAGTATATGGTTCAGTACTGTGGTTTTTCCCGCTCCAAGGTAACCGCTTAATACCGTAACGGGTAACTTTTGAGTTAATATTGGATTCATTAGATTATTTAAAATTTTGTTTATGAACCAGTTCTAATAAATTAAGATAAGACATCCTTATTGCAACAATGTTGCAAATATAAATTAAATTCTTTGTAATTGCAACTTGGTTGCATTATATTTGTGTAATGGGAATCATTAGAAATACAAAATCTGTTAAAACCGTGTTAGATGTTTTTAAGAAAACAGACGAAGCTTTATCCGCAATTGTTTTGGTTGAACGTCTCCAGAAATTTATGAACAAAACTACTGTATATAGAATTCTTGAGAGATTGGAAGAAGATGGGATACTTCATTCTTTTACCGATAAAAGCGGGCTGAAATTGTTCGGCAAGTGCAAAGGTTGTTCTACATCGAATCATACAGATTTACACCCTCATTTTCAGTGCCGGCAATGTGGTAAAACAGAGTGCTTAAGTCTGGATATTTCTATTCCTTTTTTACATAACAGGAAGATAGATTCGGCTGAGCTATTATTGATTGGTGTATGTGAGGATTGTTTAACATAGTATATTGATTAGAAAAAAACTAAGAGATTATTATTACTTTTTTACGATCAATCAAGAGGTCGTCAAGATTAAATCGGGAAGTCACGGCTGCCCTGCTAAAATCAAGACAGGCGCCGCTTCAGATGGGTCGGTACAATGCCAAAGATTACATTTCTCCTGCAGCTTAATTTGAATATGCAGCTTATGGGCATTTCCAGCTGCTTCACTCATTTTCTTAAGAGATCTTCTCCTTATGAAATCGCAGTCGATATATTTTTAAACAATGATTCATGCAGGAAATACTACGGCCATAACGTCGGGCGGCAATATGGCATTATTGTTCTTAGTTATTCACTTTAATTCCAGTTTCCTGATAACCTTTTCAACTCGTTTTCGTTTTGTTTCTTTCTCTATTTGGCTAAGCCGTGAGGTAAGAGTTTTGATGAAGGTACTCTTGTTACGCCCTGTGATAATTGATATAGCCTTCTCAGCATACATTGGCAGCTGATTAGTTGGGCACTTCAAAAGCTGCTCGTTCAGCAGTGTAAATGCACTCTCAGCGTGTTGTTTTAGTGAACACAACTTGATCAAAATGTTCACTGCATAATCTTTAGTGATAACCGAACCATTATCTGCCGCAGATATGATCCTGGAAATTGAAGAATAAACCAGCTTCGGGTTTTCAAGTGTGATTGAATTGATCGCTGTCATGGCGCCCCACTGCAGCCGGTTATTTTTATGATCAAGCAAGTTCATAAAAACTTCAGTATGGCCAGCTATCAAAGAAGGTTTTCGTTCACCAACCTCGTAAAGAACTTTAATACAATCATTTTGGATCCCTTTGTCAGCGGAATTGAGATTTTCAATCAGTTCCGCTATTGCCTTCTTGTCATTTGATTTGCTGATCTTATCTGCCAATTCAATGTTGGGTTCTTCATCCCTTCTTCTTATTGATGATGCCAATTTGCTTATTATTGTCATTTATCAATGTATCTATTTATTAATTATTTACAAAATAGTGATTTTTGGATTGGATAAGTAAACAAATCAATTTTCCTAATGATGGTCTTGGTGCTGCATAAACACTAACATTTCCAATCTTGATTCTTGCTTGTTGGCAGGTATATTTTCTTGTAAGAACAAATATTTCAGAAAACTCCATTTATGGTATTCCTCAATATTATTCCATTCCCCATTATATAAACCCTTATGTATTATAATGCATCTTATGACTAAGCAACGAAAACTATGAATTATCCAGACGTGTAACTATACGGTCTGTGCTTTAACTATTACAGGAAAGGTCTTCACTATGCTTTCATTTACACAAATCCCCATGATGCGGAAATCGATAATCATCATTTTCTTCATCGCAATAACGCCTGCCCTTCTTTATGCCAATGCCCATCGTAAAATTGGTACAAACACATACACATCCAACCCGCTTTCAGCGCCGGCTGATTCAACCTTCTGGGACCTGCTGGGCAAAGCTTCTTTCACAGATTACCAGGGACGCAAAAGCATTATGCTTGATGGCGGCGCTGCATTCTTAAAGGACTTTGAAATGCGGGATGCCATTATTGATTTTGATGTTTCAACTCCCGCTAACCGGGGATTCTTCGGGGTTCAGTTCAGGATCGACAGCACAGGCACGAGCGGCGAATACATCTACCTCAGGCAGCATTATTCCGGACAGCCGGATGCTATACAATACACTCCGTTATTTGGCGCCGGCCTGAATTGGCAATTATATAACGGACCGGGTTTTACCGGCGCGGTTGATATTCCGCAAAACCAGTGGTTCCACGTGCGGATAGTTGTAAAGGGCGCGCAGGCGTATCTATATGTTACTGATATGAATACTCCCGCTCTAGATATGAGCGACCTCAAAAGCGGCGTTGAAAGAGGTGTGCTTGCTTTGGCAGTGATAACAGGAGCAACCTACTTTTCAAATTTCAAAATAGAAACCACTCCCGATGCTGTATGGCAAAGAGATCAGCTGACAATGCCCCCGGGAATATTAACCGGATGGGGTCTATCACCATCTTACGACGCAGTATCTACTGATCCGGAGCGCCCGCTTACTGCCGGCGAGATAGATACTATCCCCTGGCAAATGGTGGAAGCTGAGGCTCCCGGTCTTGTTGCGATCCTACGCTATCGCAATGCACCAGGAATAAGGGCATCATTTATTAATGATTTTTCCAAACGGCTGGAGCCGCAGCCGGGCTCAAAGATGGTTTATGCACGCTGCATTATTAATTCGGAAAATGGCGGGTTGAAGAAGCTTAATATCGGGTACAGCGATGAAGTAAGCGTATTCCTGAACGGACAAATTCTGTACCGCGGCAGAAGCTCGCAGAATTTCAGAGATACCAAGTACCTGGGTATTGTAGATCCGGAAAGCGAAGCCGTTTACCTGCAGTTAAAAAAAGGAGAAAATGAACTTATCTTAGCAGTAACTGAAATTGCCGGCGGCGGCTGGGGATTCATTTGCAGGCTTGAGGAATAACTTCATAAAAGGATATTATCTTTTTCCGTGTGGCTGCCTCTGATATCATTTTATTTAGAATGCCGGGAACTTTTAGTTATAATATGTGTTGCAACACATAAGAACCAACCTCAATTTCTAAATAATACAGGCAGACATGAAAAGAATCACACTATTTGCAGCTTTAATTGCTTTATTTACAACAGTTAACGTTTTTTCACAGTCAGTGTGGAAACAAGATCCGAACCACTCTAAGCTGGGATTCACCGTAACACATTTTTCAATCTCTGATATTACCGGTTACTTCACAAACTTTGATGTAACCGTAACAGCCTCCCAGCCGGATTTTAGCGATGCCGTTATTGAACTGACTGCTGATATTAATTCTATCAATACCGGAATTGATGCCAGGGATAATCATCTTAAAACCGCTGATTTTTTTGATGCGGCAACGTATCCAACCATGACATTTAAAAGTTCATCAATAGAAAAATCCGGCGATAAGCAGTATAAGCTTAAAGGCAATTTAACCATGCACGGCATAACAAAAGAGATAACCGTGGATCTGAATTACAGGGGTACTGTTCAGAATCCGATGGCGAACAATGCAGATGTAGCCGGGCTGCAGGTAACCGGAACATTGAAAAGAAGCGATTTCAACATAGGGCCTAAGTTTCCCGAATTTGTTATAAGCGATGAAGTAAGAATAAAAGCTGACGGCGAGTTTTCGAAAAAATAAGCTTCGCAGCGCTTAGTTGATTTTTCAGCAGCATTAAACCAAACAGGCATTCGGAAGAAATTCCGGGTGCCTGTTTTCATTTTTCAGGGCTGCAGTCATAACTATTACCCGGAACATCGCGGAAATCACTTTCAGGCTTACTTGTTATAAAAATACTCGTAACTTATGTACGAAAGAACATTCCCCATACTATCGGTAGTTTTAGCTGAACTTATAAGCTCCTTTTCGTTAACAGGGTATTCCGTAACAGTGATCAGCGTGCCGTCAGGGGACATTTTTTTTATATATTGAAACTCATCGCTTCCGGGATGGTACCCATATTCAAAGTAATATGAAAGATCACCATTTTCATCGTATATCTTCTTTCTTGTCCTGTGATTATCAGTGTTGTACTCATTCTCTATCTTCAGCACTAAATTGCCAGCCGGGTCCAATTTCAAAGCAAGGATGTTATTGCCATGATCAACTTCACCATCATAAGAATAAACTATCCGGTATTCGATGCTATCCATCGGGTTATACTTGCAGAATACAAGACTTTTTATTTCGTTATCGATTGTATATGTGAATCTGGAATCCACATTTCCCCCGGCCAGATAATTTGTCTGTTCGGTAACCCTGCCCATTTCATCGTACTTGTATTTGATCATGTCATTAAGCGCCGCATCCGGCCCGTAATCAGTATCCGTAACCATATTATCCTGCAGGTCATATCCGAAGACTGTTTGCCCTTTTACTGCGCCGTCGCTGCCGTACTCGGTAATTTCCGTGATATTTCCGCGGGAGTCATAAAACACTGAATAATATTTCTCCTTTGAATCAGTAACCGGCTTGTTATCCTTTATTTTATGCTTCCATACTGTATAAGAGGTAATATTTTTTTCAAGTATCTCAGCTCTTGCCCTGTCTTTCCCGGACTTTTCCTTCAGAGTTTTCGGCGGCTCCTCGTGAGCTCTCAAACTGCAGAGAAGAAGGAGCAGCGCAATAAGTATAACCGGTAATCTGCTCATATTTCGAACACAATAATTTGTAAAATTGTTATGCTCAAAATTAATGAACGCCGGAATATTAAACCATGAAATAGATAGAGCACAACCCTGCAGAGTGCTATATACCTGATTCTGTTTGATTCATATAACAATATTATTTGTTCATACTTTTACTGCATCAGTTACGGATCAAAGGCACCTGCAGGTTAGTTGGCCTGTTTTCAGGTTTATCGAATCCCCTGCCATCAACATGTTTGCTGCCCATGAAGAGCATATTGTTATATATATAGATCAGGTCATAATCCCCTACTGTTTCGCCTTCTTTGATACCGAATAAAGGAAACTCTTTTCCTTTGATATCCTGCATTGCATTTGTTTCCCATTTATTAAGGCCGACTGCAGGTACCTTGTTCAGCTGCTCCGTAAACAACGGGTGAAGCGGCGTCACTTCAAAAGCTTCGTCAAGTATATAGTCAATTTCATATGCGCCATCGGCTATCGGGTGCGCTTTTCCCCATACCGTGTGCCCTTTAAATGTAAACTGCACAAGGGGCATAGTGCCAAAAGGATCACCATAGCCAAAGATTGTTCCTTCAAACCTGTTGCCAGGCAGATAGCTGAAAACTCTTTTAACATAAAAAGGCTGAATATTGCCCGATCCGAGCCTGTCTTCAAACGGCCGAAGCTCAACAGATATCGACTCCCACTTTCCGCCTTCGATGAACTTCTTAATTTCAGATGTTGATTTCATATTTTGTTTTATGTTTGATTATTGATTTAACATTACAAAATTGCTATATTGGTCTGTTAGAGTAAAGTAGTCATATAAATAAATCATAGTATAATATTTTAGACTAATGCGAAAGCCGAGAAAGACCAAGGATTTTAATCCGAATTATTGCCCGGTAACACATTGCCTTAACAGGATCGGGGGTAAGTGGAAGGCAGTAATAATTCACCTCGTCAGAAAAGGATGTAACCGCTTTTCAATGCTTCAGAAGGCAATACCTTCCATAAGCAAGCAAATGCTTGTTAACCAGCTCAGAGAGCTTGAATCAGATGGAGTCATCAGCAGAAAGATCTTCGCGGAAATACCGCCCAGGGTTGAGTATGGTATTACAGCCTATGGAAGCACTTTACTTCCTGTTATTGACAAAATGAGTGAATGGGGACTTAAAGATTATAAGAGATCAGGCAAAAAGGAAAATGCAGCATGAAATGAATTGTGCGATCAGGATTATTAGAGATTATCCAATGAAACCTTCATAACTTCGTCTGAGTAAGTTACAACCAGTTCACTATTCACAAACTCATTTTTCCGGAATCTTAGTGTGGAAAGCTCTTTGTATGTCAATTTTATTTTATCAAGAGTCGAAGTATTTATTAAAAATCCGCCGCCTTCGGCAGGAATGAAAACAAAATTTCCGTCGGGTGAATCCATAACATAATTCTCCAGGTTCCAATCCAGCCTGTTCCAGCTGCCGAAGTACTTTTCGGTTTGATTGATGCCATTTATGTAAATATCGGCAATCCACAGTTCCCTGCCGTTATTGGGCTCATCTGTACCGGTGATCACCAGCTTAATATCATGAAATTTTGAAGTATAGTGCTGAGCCATGGTCAGCCTTCCCGATTGGATTTCTCATTACCACGTTTGAAATTCCCGGTAATTTTTGCAAGGATTAATTGAGTTTGCTTACTATCCGAATTTTCAAGTTTTCTCAATAGCTTTAACGCTTCCGAACCTTTCAGCAGCATTACAGGCTTGTTATTCCAAAATACCTGCACCTTGCTATCCTTTAGCTCTCTGTATTCAAAGGGCTCTTCATCCAGCACGTTACGTTGATCTGTTGGCGGCATTATAATACTATCATATTATTTCAAAAGGATATTTTATTTCTTTTTTTTCTTCGGATTATAGTTTTTCTCATACATTTCGATCCAGTCCTTAGCGCTCATCTTTTTCATCAGCTCCCCTATCAGCTTATAGGGAATGTCATCAATCTTCCTGAAGCGAACGCAGCTTTTGCCCATATCGAGCTTTTGTTTGGTATGCTTGGGGAACTCGCCCACGAACCATTTCAGCAGCTTCGGATCGGCATACATACCCATGTGATAGAAATTAATCGAGCCCTTCTGCGAAGCGATGCCGGCAAACGGCAGCGGCTCAGACGGCTTGCAGTGGTATCCGGCGGGATAAAGCTCATGTGGGATCACGTAGCCTAAGCCGCCGTAACTTATTGCGGCTTCAAATCCCTTCGGCAGATTCTTCACTATTACATTATGCAGCTTGTTGAATGCCTCATTTCTTTCCTCGGGCACATTCGCGAGGATCTCTTTTACTGTACTTCCCGGTGCTTTCATGGTGTTAATGCATTATTTTTTGTTTGGTTTCAAATATAAGGATTGCGGTGATTTTTTGGTAGTCATTCAAGCGAAAGTAATGACCTTCTTGAGAATAATAAAGGGTTGACTGCCTGCGCTAAAGCTGAATGTTTCTTACTCTTAACTGCAGTTCTGCCATGCGGAACATCAGCTCGGCAAACTCTATTGAATCACCCAGAATCAAACTCTCACGCATTCTTTTATAATCATTTTCCCAGGCATTCATTACTTCTACAGGAGGAATTATGGTTATGCCTTGAGGTGAATGTATCGGGTATTCCAGATAACTCAGTTTATTGTAGATTTCCCTATGCTCGACTATTGATCTATAGAGGCTGACATCATTTATTGCATTATTCCCATAAACCGTATCCATCATTTTCTCAAGATCATACAGATGTCTTGATAGTCTATCAGTTCTTATTTTTCCTATTTCTTTCTTGAATTCTTCATGCAACAAAAAAATCTTTTCTAAGAATGTTTTCTCGGGTCTCACAGTTGCAAATTCAAATGGCAAGCACAAGGATATTTTATCTTTCATCTCAGAACTGACAATAGAATTCAATTCCCTCATTTCATTAGGTTCAATTAACGATCTGACACCTATTTCAATTTTTACAATTGGTTTAAGATAATCTGAATGCCGGAAAAGCGGTTCATAGACAATTTCAATTGTTCTGGGATCGGTATCGGATCCGGCTTCAATCAGCTTGATCAAAATTTCATCGTTAATTCCTGAATCTGAGAATTTGATTTTAATCTCATCCAGAAATTCAGATGAAATATATTTACCCGCCTTTACGCGTAGTCTGGTAATATCCTTCTTAGTTGGATTTCTACTTATCCCAAAGAGTGATTGATCCAGCGCAATGTCTATATCTTCAGAAAATCTTTTAATTAGATCCCATCCTTTACTCAATGATGTACCACCTTTAAATACCATTTTACAAGAGTCATTTAATAGTGATATCGCCTTCAGCGTTTGAGTCACCCACCAGTCTTTTTCAATGGCATACGAAGGTAAAGATGTATTATAGCTCACCTGCTCTATAATTTCTCTTCTTCGTTTTTCAGGTAAGCTCAAAAATTCAGGTTTCATATCTATTACTGTTTATTTAGCAGAATACTACTTATCCAAACCGGAGCTAATTGGGCATCGTGGTTAATATTCTGTACTTTCTCTTTTTTGAGCATTTGCTTTATCCTTTCTAAATCTTCAGGCTTCACATTTTTTTTCCCTATAGATCTCAGTGCTTGTATCACCAGGCTACTTATTTCCCCCTTAACTTGCAAGCTTTTTGAACTTGCTTTCTTAAAAGTAATTTTTCTGCTTCCAAGTTTTATTATTCTGGGTGAGGCATCAGTAAGATATATTACATTTAACGGAATCTGAGTCGATAATCCGAGCATGTTCATGGCCTGAATTCCAGTTGGCAGTATTCTGGCTTTGTCTCTTTTTGCAATAGCCATTGCAATACTTTCAACCGAAGGGTACAGAACCCCTAATTCTTTATCTTTTTTAGGATATAAATAAATTCCATGCGCAAGTCTTACGAGAAATGCGGCACGTTCTAATCTGAATAACGCCTTTTTTACTGATTCCTGAGTTCCTATTTTTCTGAAATTTCCGGGAAAAATTATCCTGCCACGCTGATACTTTAATATTCTGTGTTTTATTATTTTATATACTGATTGTTTCATGACATTGCAATAATTATTGTCCCAAATATAGTAAATAATTGGGACAAAATCATCCTACATAAAACCCAAAAAATATATCGTAAAAGGCACCTGAATTCTCATCCAGGTGCCTTTTACATTTTTGCCTTCCAAAAAATTTACGGAAGTAAATTTTGAAGTCCCGCCATGGCGGGATTTACCTACTTCACATCAAACCTATCATTCATCATTACCTTGCTCCAGGCGGCGGCGAAATCCTTTACGAATTTTTCCTTTGCGTCATCGCTGGCATAGACCTCGGCTAGAGCGCGGAGCTCGCTGTTTGAGCCGAAAATGAGGTCAACCCTTGTGGCTGTCCATTTAAGCTCATCAGTTGTGCGGTCACGCCCTTCGAACACTTCTTTAGTGTCATCGGTTGCCTTCCATACTGTGCACATATCAAGCAGGTTCACGAAGAAGTCATTGGTAAGCACAAGCGGACGGTTTGTGAACACACCGTGCTTGCTGCCATCCCAGTTCGCGCTCATTGCCCTCATACCGCCAACAAGCACGGTCATTTCGGGGACTGAGAGATTAAGCAGCTGCGCCTTATCAACCAAAAGTTCTTCAGTTGAAATAGTGAACTTGCTCTTCAGGTAATTGCGGAATCCGTCCGCGGCAGGCTCAAGGAAGCTGAACGACTCTACATCGGTCTCTTCCTGAGATGCGTCCATTCTGCCGGGAATGAAATCCACCTTTATGCTGTATCCTGCATCAGCAGCGGCCTTTTCAACTGCTGCGCTGCCTGCAAGCACTATCATATCGGCAAGAGAAACCTTTTTGCCGCCGGATTGTGATGAGTTGAATTCATTCTGAATAGCCTCAAGCGTATCAAGCACTTTTTTGAGCTGCGGCGGATTGTTTACAGCCCAATCCTTCTGGGGAGCAAGCCTTACACGCGCGCCATTGGCGCCGCCGCGCTTATCTGAGCCGCGGAACGTTGATGCCGATGCCCATGCTGCCAAAACAAGCTGCGATACCGAGAGTCCGCTCGCAAGCACTTTAGCCTTAAGCGCAGCGATATCGTTTTCATCAATCAAAACATGGTCGCATACAGGGATTGGATCCTGCCAAATCAGTACCTCTTCGGGTACTTCGGGACCGAGGTACCTTGCGCGCGGACCCATATCGCGGTGTGTAAGCTTGAACCATGCCCTTGCGAACGCCTCCGCGAACTCATCGGGGTTTTCGAAGAAGCGCCTTGAAATTTTCTCGTATGCCGGATCGAACCTCAATGCCAAATCAGTGGTAAGCATAGAAGGCGCGTGTTTCTTGTTCGGGTCAAAAGCATCAGGAACAGAGTTTGCGCCTGCGCCGTTCTTAGGTATCCACTGGTTCGCGCCAGCGGGGCTTTTAGTAAGCTCCCAGTCATATCCAAACAAATTCCAGAAAAAGTTATTGCTCCACTTTGTCGGGGTGGAGGTCCATGTAACTTCAAGCCCGCTTGTAATAGTATCAGCTCCCATACCTGAGTTGAACTTGCTTTTCCAGCCTAAGCCCTGCTCGGTGATATCACAGCCTTCAGGCTCAGCGCCCACATTTGCCGCATCGCCTGCGCCATGTGTTTTACCGAATGTATGTCCGCCAGCTATAAGCGCAACGGTCTCTTCATCATTCATAGCCATACGCGCGAAAGTTTCGCGGATATCTTTTGCCGCAGCAACCGGATCAGGGTTGCCGTTGGGTCCTTCGGGATTAACGTATATCAAACCCATCTGCACTGCTGCCAGCGGGTTATCTAGATCACGCTCACCTGTATAGCGTTTATCGCCTTCAAGCCATTTTGTTTCAGAGCCCCAGTAAACATTCTCATCAGGCTCCCAAACGTCTGCCCTTCCGCCGGCAAAGCCGAAGGTTTTGAATCCCATTGATTCCAGCGCAACGTTGCCTGTCAGTATCATCAGGTCAGCCCAGGATATCTTTTTGCCGTACTTCTGCTTTATAGGCCAAAGCAGGCGGCGCGCTTTATCGAGGTTTGCGTTATCAGGCCAGCTGTTGAGCGGCGCAAAACGCTGCTGCCCGGAGCCTGCCCCGCCGCGGCCATCGCCCGTGCGGTAAGTACCTGCAGAGTGCCATGCCATACGGATAAACAGAGGGCCGTAGTTGCCGAAATCAGCCGGCCACCAGCTCTGCGAATCCGTCATCAGCTTCTTCAGGTCTTCCTTAATAGCCCGGTAATCGAGGCTTTTGAATTCCTCAGCGTAGTTGAAATCCTTTCCCATCGGGTTTGAAAGGTCGTCATGCTGCCGCAGAACGCCCAGCTTAAGCTGGTTGGGCCACCAGTCACTGTTCCTGGTGCCGCTTCCTGCGAATCCGTTTGCCCTTGTTACGGGGCATTTGCTGCCATTATTACTTTCCATAATGTACTGTAGTTATAAATTTAAGAATATCCTTCACGAAAATCAGTAAAGCAGTTCAGAAAAGGGCATGTGCAAACACTAATTTCCCTTTCCGCCTTTAGTATTCTAATGTAATTGTGAGTTCAAAATTAGTATTTACGGGTAAATTAATAAAGGTAAAAATAGTGAAACACAACCACTCTGCCGGCGGAATAAGCTGATAAGAGTTGTTCATATTGGGATTCTTGACTTTTGTCAAAGAAACAATGAAAAGAAAGTGTTAATATTGTAAAAGCAGCATAAAATAAAACGAAATGAAGGACAGCACAATAAAAACTGAAAAAATACGACTTAGAGAATTGCTCAATTACCAAAATGGCGCAATTGTGAGCAAAGTACTGCTGAAAAAGCAATCCGGTAACATTACAATGTTCGCGTTTTCAAAAGACGAAGGGCTGAGTGAACATACCGCCCCTTTTGATGCATTTGTGCATTTGACAGATGGCGAAGCGGAAGTTACTATCTCAGGTAATCCCTACTCTCTGAAAGCGGGCGAAGCAATTATTATGCCTGCAAATGAACCGCATGCTCTGAAGGCAGTTACTGATTTCAGGATGCTGCTCGTGATGCTGAAGGATGGGTAGCGGCTTTTGCTCACCAAAACCGGAGAGTTTATCACAAAACAATCTTAACAGTATTTTGATCAGGGCTAAAGCCCGTTATATTGCCGGAGTATCAAAATCCCCAGCTTAAAAGCTGGGGTTAATAAACTTTTGAAGCACTCCCTTGAGTTTGGAAGTGAGGTTTTAAGGCTGGAATTTTGATGAGTGGTTTGAACTTCTTGCTATTAAAAAAGCCGGTGAATTTCTTCACCGGCTTTCTATTTTATGCGTTCAAGCTATTTGATAAGTATCATCTTCTTTGTATCTGTGAATCCGCCTGTTTGAATGGTATAGAAATAAACACCGCTCGAGAGGCTTGAAGCGTCGAAGTTTACTGTATAGGTACCTGCATTTCTGAATTCATTTACCAGAGCTGCAACTTCTTTACCAAGTACGTTGTAAACCTTGATAGAAACATTACCGTTAGCCTTTACACTGTAATCGATCTTAGTGCTTGGGTTAAACGGGTTCGGGTAATTCTGGCTGAGTGAATAGTTTTCGGGAACTGTTGTTGGAGTATTATTCCCAACAAGCTGTTCGCTGAATATCTGGGTATTTGTAATTGCTGCAGTTCCTGTATATCCTGAAGCAACTATCAGTTTATAACCATTTGTTCCTATCTTTACGCTTCCTACATATGCACCAAGTACCGGTGTAGTAAGATTTGTTTTTGCCGTCCAGATGTTTGTAGTCGGGTTATACGAATAGCATGGGTTCGGAGTTGCCGGGGTCCACCATGTAGCTGAAGTTGTACCTGTTGTTCCAGTTGCGATAATAACCTCAGATGACCACCAGGTTGCCATATCAGTTTTCCACATTGTTCCGCCGGGATACGATGCGCCGGTTGTCCATGTGATAACGCTTCTATCGCTTGCGCTTATAACACCTTTATAGGTAACAGAGCCCGGTACAGCACCCTGAATTCCGCCAACATAAACTATAGTGTTGCCTGTAATGGCGCATCCGCCGCCGAAACATCCCTGCGGCAAAGCAGTTCCGGTTCTCCATGTACCTGCGATGGCATTGTACACATAAACCGCTGCAACAGGATTTGTTCCGTCATTTCCGGCTACGCAATATATCAAACTATCCTGGTAAGAAACTGCCTTGTTCCATCCAAGTGTTGCAACAGGCAGAACCGTTCCGGTTGTCCATGTATTAGCGTTGATATTATATTTATACAGAGTATTGGAATATGCAGAACCGTTGCTTCCTGCTATTGCATAAAGCGTATCTTTTACGATAGCTGTTGCGAATACGACCCTGGCAAGAGGAAGTGCTGCGCCTGATGACCAGACATTGGTGGTAACATTATATTTATAAAGAGCTGTTGTGTTTGGCGCGTTGCCGCCTAAAGCAAAAAGCCATGCTGTATCGCTTCCTGCTTTGTTATACCCTACTCCGCTTCCTAAATACGAGCCGGCAGTAATAACTGCTCCGGTTGTCCAAACAGCGTCTGAGATCAATACGGTTTTAACAAGAGTATCATTTGCCCTGTTAAGATCTGCAGCAGACTGTGTGATCACTTTTACGGTATAAGTTCCGTTTGCTGCTGTCCAGTTTGCAAAAGTAACCTGGCTGGTGGTTCCTGATGCAAGTCCGGTAACATTCATTGTAGAAGTATATCCGCCCGGTGTTATGGTCATAGTTACCGGGAAAGTTTCGGAACTGGTTCCATAATTCTTTACTGTAGCTTTTGGAATAACAGTACCCGGCATTTGCGGAGTATTCACATCTACTGACAGTGTTCCTACATCATGAAGCAGAAGAGGAATTACAGATACATCATCAACATACATATCATTTCCGTACTGGCTGTTTGCCTTCAAAATGATATAGTTTGTAGCTGTATTGAAGCCTGCAGGAATTGCGAATTCATAGTAATACCATCCGTCTGCGCCGGTTTCAACAGGTGCCAGGCCTTTTGCCCTGTTAATTGTTCCGAGCAGCGTTGCGCCTGTTGATGATGCAGTTGTGTTGATCATAAAATCAACTTTATCTGCTGTAGTATTATAGCCTGCGTCCCTTAGCATCCAGAATCCAAGCTTTGCAGAGCCTGCAGTAAGACTGAATACACTGGATATCAAAGATGCCGTAGTACCAGTTGAATAGTTATAACTGTTGAAGCAGGTCATCCCTGCGCCGCTGTGCGGATTGAATCCGCTGGGGTAAGCAGTAACAGTTACTCTTGTCCATAACCCTGTCCCGCTTTCCTGGAAATTCAGCCAGCCTGTCGGCGGGAATGTTGCGTTATCGAAGCTTTCAGCCCATAACGGAGGAACTAACCCTCCCCTGTCATGCGTAGAAGGAGCCTGATTTTTGAGCATCTCCATCGAAGCCGGGATACTCGTCGCGTCATTTTTCTGTGGTGCAGGATCTTTTGAGGTAAAAATACCAAATCCCAGCATCATTATGACAGCGAAGGATACAATTAGTTTCGTTTTCTTTGTCATTTTGTTCTAGATTAGTTTAAAAGAGAATGTGAGTGAATTGAATAAACAAATAATCCGGTGAAATACACCGGATACTTTTATGGAATCAATAGGATAAGTCTTTGCGCAGTAGAATCTCTGTTCAATACTCAAGAGGCAAAAAATTTTACAGGCGGATTCTACAACCGTTTTGTTATTAAGTAATGCAGGGTGAGTTATTCGATTCATCATTGCAGCGATCAATTATTACATGCCAGAAACATTTGCTCATTAACCGGCTGCCGATCTGAGCGGAATGATAAACTGAGTGGATGAATTGTTTGGATACGTCACAAAATTATTTTACACTCATAATGAATACAATGCAAAAGAAAAAAAAATCCCGATATTTATTATCAGACTTTGTTATGATATATAGTTCAAGATCTTTTTTTACTTACAGATCTCTGCATCAGAATCTGCGCTAAAAATTACTCCGCCGGTTGACTTTTATCACTACTCACTGCCTCTTTATGAAAAGAGAAACACGCATTTTACATTTAACACCAAAACCTTCGGAGCATTTATCATGTTATGATATTAACAGGTGTTAAAGAAAACTAAACAGGAGCAAGTGATGCCGGATAAAAGATACATAATCAGATTTTTGAAACCAGGGTTAGCAGCTTGTGCATTGCTGTGTTTGCTTACAGCTGGATGCGGAGGCAATAAAAGCTACGAAAACGGTATCGAACTGCTTAAGACCAGGAAATATTCCGAGGCTATCGCGGAATTCCAGAAGGTTGGAACCGGGGAAAAAGATTTCAGGCTGGCGCAATCAAAGATAAATTATATCCAGGGTGTGATGGCTTTTGATGACAGCCTTTTCCGTGCGGCAGAACTAAGGCTACAAAAGGTTGAAGCCGATGACGAGTATTTTCATGATGCGCAGCTTATGCTCGATAAAATAATTCAGAGGAGTAAGCTAACCGAAACGCCCCGAACCGATACCGTCATCATAAGAGAAGAGATAACCGGGAAAGGAAGAGAAAAAGAAACTGAGAAGGAAACCGATAAAGCAAAGACTGATGCCGAGATAACTGCGGCGTATGTGAAGCAGACAAAGAGCCTGATCGGACAATTTGAAGATCTGTATCAATCTGGTTATAAGGCCCCGGTTGATTCGAAATCAAATTTCATATCCAATATGAACAGTATCACAGGGAAGCTGAAAAATATGAGTTATAATGCAAAGGAGAAAGACGCCGAAGCAATGGAGCTGAATAAAAAAGCGGCATCATGGATGAATAAGCGGATTGAGTTCCTTTCAAAACTAGTAAAAGATAAATCAGTGACTGAAACCAATACTTCCCGCTCTTTGAAAGAAGAGGGAGACAAGCTCTATTACGCGGTTAGCCAGCAGATGAAAAAAGTAAAATAGTCAAATCTGCTTTTTAAATGCAGCAAAGCCTGTAATGCAGGTACATTACAGGCTTTTTTAGTGTAACTTTTACATCTTTATTTTATCAAACAGCTTCCAGCTTTTTGACCTTCCCCGTTAGATCTTTCGAATACGTTCTTAGATTATATCCATACTTAAGCTGTTCTTCCATACGGCATGAATATACCAGTTTCCCGTTCCATACAGTCATATCAGGGCAGCCATCGCACATGCTCTGTGAGCCGTCTTCAAGGAAATCAACCGGCTGTATTATCATTACAGACTGATAATAAAGCTTTGTAAATATACGGAACGGATTTTTGAAGAAACGGAAGAATGTTTTCCTGAGTTTCCTGTCAAACAATCCCATAAAAGCGATCATCAACTTTCCCTTACGGTTCATTTCAGGACTAGTATACGAAAGGTATTTATTGTACAGGAAGTGAAAGCCCGTCTGAACGAATTCCATAGCCTTGCTGCCCATGTAGCCGTATATCTTTTTCCTGTTCCCGATCCTTCCGCTTAACAGCCATTTAAATGAATCAGCTTTTTCCGAACCGTTAAGGTAAGCGCACGGATCGAACTCCGGGTACTGGCTTCTGATCATTTCCACTGCTTCTTCAGCCTTAAGGTCCGTTCTATCGGGCACATCCTCGTTATACACAAGAGATGTCATATCAATCTTTTTCGGCCCGAGATAAAAATCCACCAAATCATTATTAACAGCGCGGTACAGGATAAAAACCATAACATTGACGATATCTATATTGTGCTGCGCCCATCTTAGCATGTCAGGGATATACTTCATTGTGTTTTCATAAACCGTTGAATTGAACGAGCAGGATATTCCGCCCTCATCAGCGAGCATTCTTGCATATTTATACCTAAGCTCGTTGAGCTTCATTTCATCGGCATCTTTCCAGCCGGGGCGGTTCTGCCTGCTATCGATATGGAATGTGAAACCGAACACACCGGCAAGCTTAAGCTCATGCAGCAGCCCGGGCGTTAAAGCAATACCGTTGGTATTCACGATCGGTTTGCAGCCAAGATCTGCAACCATTTTGACGATCTTATCGATCTGCGGATGAAGAAGCGGCTCTCCTCCAGCAATTGAGATGCTGTCCGATCTGCGGTATTTTATAAACACATTCAGCTCATCTCTTATTTCTGAAAGAGTTTTATGGCTGTTCACTTCATTTTTCCTGTAACATCCCAGGCAGGCAAGGTTGCATTTGGCTGTGGGTTCAA
The DNA here is from genome assembly GCA_041917655.1 of Ignavibacteria bacterium. GTDB lineage: Bacteria > Bacteroidota > Ignavibacteria > Tepidaquicellales > OLB5 > OLB5. Next base: position 227,471 of record JAYRXC010000033.1, read on the forward strand.
GCCATGAAATAATGTTATCCGAAAGGTTCCATGGCAGCCGGTAATAATCGAGGTGATTTAGATTTAACATAACTAAAGTTCACATAAATTTTTTCTGGGGAATAATCAAATATAGCATATCGTTAACTCCGTAAAATATGACTATGGTCAATAAAATTTATGACAATAATAAAGGTCCAATAAGAGAAAGTGTATAAAATGCGTCATATTGGCATATGACAGTTATCCCATTTTTTCAGTTTAATTAGAAATGATATATGAATATATTTGCCATTAAATCATCCAGCAATCAATTAATTAATTAATACGAGGAGCACAAATGATCGAAACAGTAAACAACGAAGTTGAAGAAAAGATTCAGGAGATCCTGAAAGGGAACAACGCGATTATGCTTGCAACCACAGGCTCGGATTATTCTCCCTGGATACTTGGAGCATACTATGTAAGCAAGGGACTTGATATATACCTTCTAGTTGAAGCGGGCGGAAAGAGCTTTGCGAACATTAAGGAAAACAAAAATGTCGCCTACTCGATTTCTCAGAATGACGCCACCAAAGATTTTTTGCAGGGGAAAGCGGTAATTGAAGTTCTTCCGGCTGAAGAAGAAGACAATGTAAGAGCAATGCTCGTTGAAAAAATGCCATGGTACCAGACCTTTGTGCCAATGACGCCGGTAAAGGTCGTTTCATCAAAACTTTTTGTTACTTCATTGCAAAACGGATGGTTCCCTGCGAAGGTATTAGATAACATGAACTGATCTTTTTCGCCGGAACGCTGAAACCCGCCCGTCAAAACGGCGGGTTTTTTTGTGCACAATGATTAAACCCTTGATTTTAAAATTCAAATTTACGAATTTGAAAAGCACTACATAAATATTCCGGCTGCATGATATTTTGCATGCCCCGCGTATTGATCCTAAATTCATACCACAACCACTCCATCTGAATTTTAGATCTAAGGCTCATATTTAGATTTAAATTCCAGCAAACTTTCAAAAATTATTTTCCCAAAACTGATTACAGATGACCATTTAACAGCATCAATTGAAGTTAAAGTTCATTTCAAGTGAATTTTCCATAAACCAAAACAAACAGCAATGAAAACAAAACGTCCTCGTTTCTTCGCATTATTTTCGGTTATCATGTTTGTGGTTTTATCATTAACGGCAAATATTTTCGCACAGCCGCAATACTATAACTACAACACCCCGGGAACAAACAACAACTTTCCTTTGGGTATATCTACGGGCAAGACCACGCAGTCTTTATACCTGGCTGGAGCATTTAGTCAGCCTTCGCCTGCACCCAATGGCAATATTACTAAGATATATTTAATGTGTTCAAGTACCGGATCCGCAACATACTCAACTCTTACAATTAAACTTGGCCAAACTACAGATATTGATCTTCCTACAGGTGCATGGTACACAGGGGCCATGACTACTGTACTTGATACCACAAATATGCTTATATCAGGCACAACAGGTCAATTTATTGCATTAACGCTCGAAGTACCTTTCGCATATAACCCTACACAAAGCCTGGTTGTTGAAATTGCACAATGCGGATACACAGGATCATCAATTGGATTAGGGTATACAGCATTAACAGGAACAAAGAGAAGTACAGGCCCGCTTACACCCGGAGCTTGTCCGCATATATTTGGCAATCAAAACAATTATTCAACACATATGGGTGTTGATATTTCTCCGGCCGCTATTTGCAGCTTTTCATGGGGCACACAGACATCAGGAGTAACCGCTCTTCTGCAAGCAGTTTCGGCACCCAGCCAGAATGTCTGCTGGATCGGCGGCGCCACGGCAACAGTAAGACTTACAACAAACGGCGGTATAAACTGGGTTAATGCAAATCCAAATCCCGGAGTTATAAATGGTGATATTTTTAATATCTGGGCTATTGATGGAAACACCGCTCTTCTTACCACTTCACCATCTGCAACATACATTTACCGTACCTCCAATGCAGGTGTAAACTGGACACAAGTGTTTACCCAGGCCGGCGGATTTATCGACGCTATTGTTATGGCAAATGCGAATACCGGTTACGCATACGGAGATCCTGTGAGCGCAAGATGGTCTTTATGGAAAACAACCAATGGCGGCGTAAACTGGGATTCAACCGGAATGTATCTTCCGCAGGTTGCCACAGAAGCAGGCTGGAACAATGCTATGTGCGTTATAGGAAACAATATCTGGTTTGGTACGAATAATACCAAAGTTTACCGTTCAACCAATGCCGGCGCAACCGGTTCATGGACAGGCGTTGCAACTACCGGAAACCTGAACACATACGGTGTTTGGTTCACAAGCCCGACCAACGGTATCTGTGTTGGTACGATAGTTCAGAAAACTACCGATGGCGGCGCAACTTGGGTTAACGGCGGAACAGTTGGAGGATCAGGAAACATGACATCGATCGGCGGCATAGGCGACAATTACTGGTTAACACGCGGCAACAATACTTATGGCTCCACCGATTTTGGCGCAACTTGGACGGGTGCAGGTTTTACAGGCACACAGCCATTGTGGGGTACTTCAATAGTTTCAGGTACACCGTGTCTTACAGGATGGTCAGTTGGAGCAACCGGAACTCTCGTTAAACTCAACGGTTCCGTTGTTGGCATTAATGATCCTTTGTCACTGACTCCTACAGAATACAGGCTGGCACAGAATTATCCTAACCCTTTCAACCCCACAACAAGCATAACTTTTGATATGCCTGCTGCCGGAAATGTTGAATTGAAGATATATGATATTCTTGGAAAAGAAGTTGCAACACTTGTAAACGGGAATATGAATCCCGGATCGCATATTATTCCATTCGACGCATCTTCACTTGCAAGCGGCGTCTATATTTACAAGTTAACATCAGGCTCATTCAGCGACAGCAAAAAAATGGTTCTGATCAAGTAATAGAGACATAGTTTTCCTAAGCTTCCAAACCCCGCTGAAAAGCGGGGTTTTTTTATAGTTAAAAAAATGAATTCAATTTAACTTCACAAAATGCTATTTTGAAACATGCGGAAAACTGCTGCAGTCATATTATTTTTAATTAGCTTTCAAACCCTTTGCGGTGATACAACAAAAATACTGTTCATCGGGAACAGCTATACTGAATTCAACAACCTTCCTGAGCTGTTTAAACAGCTTTCTGCTTCAGACGGTAAAATTGTTTACACAGAAATGAGCGCTCCCGGCGGCTACACTTTTGAAGGGCATACACAGCTGCAAGCTACACTTGATAAAATCAGTAGCCGCAATTGGAATTATGTTGTTCTTCAGGAACAAAGCCAGTACCCATCTATTCCTTACTACAGGGATAATAGTACATACCCTTCTGCCCGGAAACTTGACAGTTTGATAAAATTAAGAGGCTCTTCAACTGTGTTTTATATGACATGGGGCAGAAAATATGGCGGGATCCAGTGCATAAACGGTTACTGCAGCACGAGTTTCAGGGATTTTTTTCATATGCAGGATTCACTTTCGGCCGCATACAATATGATTGCAGGTCAGCTGAACGCTTTATTGGCGCCGGTTGGATTGGCGTGGAAAAGAGCCAGATTGCTTGACTCAACAATCGAGCTGTTCAATCCTGATAATTCGCATCCTTCCCTTGAAGGCAGCTATCTTGCGGCATGTGTTTTTTATTCGAAGATATACGGGGCTTCTCCGGTTGGCTTAAGTTACAATGCGGGATTGCCGCAGAATACAGCCCTTTGGCTGCAGCAGGTAGCCGCAGATATTATTTTGCCGGTGAATGCGAACTACAATAACCTGCCTGCTATGTTCAATTTGAACCAAAACTATCCGAATCCGTTCAATCCTTCAACTACAATTAGATTCACACTAAGCATACCGGGAAACGCGGTAATAAAATTATTCGATGCTGCCGGCAGAGAGATCGGCCTTCTGGCTGATTCGTACTACCCGGCCGGTTCTCACTACATCAGATTTGATGCTGCCGATCTGCCAAGCGGTGTTTATTTTTGCAGCTTAAGCTCGGGCCCTATAACACTCAGCCGAAAAATGCTCTTAATTAAATGAAACGGCTTAAGAACCTAAAAACTGCATTTACAGCTTAAAGCTGATCTCGACCGATGTACCTTTGCCTGAATTTATTTTCAGTTCACCTTCAAGCTGTTCTGTAAGCATGTGAACCAGCTTAAGGCCCAGGCTTTTGCTTCTTTTGATATCAAAATCAGCCGGCATCCCAACACCTTCATCCACTACAAAAAGTTTAGCCTTGCCGTTCGATGTATCAAACCCCGCTGTGATGTTTCCGCTTGAGCCTTCGGGATAAGCATATTTCAGTGAGTTTGATATAAGCTCATTAAAAATCAAGCCTATCAATACAGAGCGTTTAAGATCAATAAAAGCATCTTTTTTAATTTCAGAATTGATCTTCACTTTTTGATTGATATTGTATGTTTTGGAAAGTGAGTCAACCAGCCTGTTAAGGTAGCTATTCAGGTTTATTTCTGAAATAAGTTCTGAAGAGTACAGCTGTTCGTAAATAGCGGCCAGAGAGTTTATCCTTGAAATGGAATTCTGAAAAACATTTTTCGAGTGCTCATCCCGCAGGTTTTCAAGCTCTAAATGAAGCAGGCTGGAAATCACCGTGAGATTATTCTTAACCCTGTGCTGAAGCTCTTTGAGAAGCACATCTTTTTCGTCAAGAGATTTCATCAGACGGGTCTCAAACTTTTTCTTTTCCGAAATATCCAGAACTATACCGAGCAAATAACCGGTCTTGTTCAGCTCAACAATTTCAAATGAGTAAAGAAGGTTCAGCACAATTCCGTCCCGTCTTTTATAGGTTATCTCTTCATTACTAACATTCCCGTTTTTCATAAGCTCCCTGATAATTGCTTCCCTCTGAGCCGGTTCAAAAACTCCGATTTCTACTGAACTCTTCCCGATCAATTCTTCCCTGGAATACCCAAGCATTTTCAGCATTGAATCGTTAACATCAAGGTATTCACCTGTTTCAATTTTTGTGATCGCAATACCAACCGGATTAGAGTGAAATATCTTTGAAAACCTCTCCTCGCTTTCCTTGATCTTCCTTTCTGCGGCTTTGCGTTCTGTAATATCGATAACTATACCAAGAACACACTGCTCACCATTCAATTCTATCAGTTCCCATGAGAAAATCACATTTGCCATCGTTCCGTCTTTTCTGGGGAATGAATGTTCAGCATTTGTCAGGCGTCCTGTTTTGAGGAATTCACTGATATGGACATTTCTTGATTCTTCATCGTAAACATTCAGTTCAATAGTGGAGTGCCCTATTACTTCATCGCGGCTGTAACCGCCGATCTTCAGCAGCGCGTCGTTTACATCGATATAAACGCCGTCTGCAAGCCTTGTTATACTTATCCCAACCGGGCTGGAACGGAAAATTCTTGAGAATTTCTCCTCACTCTCCTTTATCTTTCTTTCAGCTGCCTTGCGTGCGCTTATATCCCTGCAAACACAGAAGATCATCTTGTTCCCGTTCACTACTGTACCATTTGAGCTTATTTCCGCGTCATACTCGCTTCCGTCTTTTCTGCGGTGCCGCGTTTCAAAATGGTCCCCGGACTCATCTATATTTTTGATCATTGCCTGTATGTCTTTCCTGTGAAGCTTCACATCCCAATCCCACACATGCAGTTTCTTTGCCTCTTTTTCAGAATAGCCGAGCATATCGCAGAACTTTTTATTAATTTCGGTTATCTTGCCTGTTTGATCAAGTATAACTATACCATCGCTCGACTCATCGATCAAGATCTTTCTCCTTGCTGCCTCTTCAGCAATTTTTCTTTCCACCGCCATCTTCTGGCTGATATCCCTTGTAATAATAATTATTCCTTTAGGCTTACCATCCGCATCACTATATCTGCAGGCGGTCAGCTCAGCAGTAAATTCAGTGCCGTCTTTCTTCTTCAGCACATATGTTTCAGTTTCAGTTTCTCCATTCCGGACCAGTTCCGCAAATCTTTCAATAGCCTTGGCTGTATAAGGTTCGGTTACCCAATTGAATACACTTTTGCCGATAACATCTTCAGGTTTTGGATTACCGAACAGCTCAAGCGCCCTGCGTGAGGCAAAGATCTGGTTGCCGTTGATATCGGTAACAGAATATGAATCCGGCGAAGTATCTATGAGAGTATAATAAAGCTGCATGCTATCGGCGAGCTTTTTTTCGGCCATATCCCTTTCAAGCGAACCGCCGAGAATATTCGCGGCAGTTTTGAGGGCATCTATCTCATGATGGCTCCATTCTCTTTCAAACTTGCACTCATCAAATCCGATCATTCCCCAAACCTCGCCATTCACCGTTACAGGGATAAATAAAAACGACTTGAGGTTTTGCAGTTCCATCAAACCTATCTGAAACTCGTCATTCAGCTGCGAGAGTTTGACTTTCAGGAAACCTTCATTCACCATCTTCCTTATGTTATTCCCATAGGCAGTATCTTTTTTTACTGCGAACGGATTAACATTGATAACTTCCGAAGAGCTGAATATTCCTTCAGCACACCACTCATAGATCTGTTCTGCCCTGAATTCGCTTTCATTTTCCAAAGTTTTCCTGAATATATAAGACCTGCTGAGTTCAAATGCGTTTCCGAGACCCGAAAGAATGAACATGATATTTTCTTCATTTATTCCGTTCCTGAAAATTTTCTCCGCGAACTGTGATATGATACTGAAAATCTTTTCCCTCTTGGTAAGGTCATGGCTTATCTTTTTTGAGGCGGAAACATCCCTTATAATTGATAAAACTTCATGCTCTGAACTCTTTACGATCCTGTCTTCATAAAATCTATCTTCACCTCTAATTTTCATTTTATACTCGAGTGTCTGAACTGCGTTACTTTTGATAGCTTCGCGGATTTTTTCATAGGCAGGCTGATAAATTTCAGGCGGCAGAACGTCTTTAATATTTCGCCCAAGAAATTCCTCAGGAGGAAGGAAAAGCTCACCCGTATAGCGGGCATGGTGTTCAATGAATTGGCCGTTTTTATCTAGTGTAAACATAAGGTCCGGCACAGCATTGATCATGGCGCGCAATCTCTGCTCGCTTTTCAGAAGTGCCCTTTCGTATTCATGTTTTTCGCTTACATCTCTGAAGCTCCAAACTCTGCCAACCACTTTGTCATTGATTCTCTGGGGAATCGAATATCTCTCGAAAACTCTGCCATCTTTGAAATGCACCTTATCAAAGCTCTCCAGCTGTGGATTTCCGTAAAGAAACATGACTTTTTCCAGAAACTCATCCTGGTCTTCAAGCTGCAGAATTGCAGTTTCAAGCAGATCTTTATCATATTCACTGGTAAAAGCCTCTGCCGGCAATTTCCAAAGCTCTGCGAACCTGCGATTATAGCTTTTTATCTTCCCGTCGAGCCCAACTACCAGAATTCCATCGGCAGTCGATTCCAATGCAGCTTTCAAAAGCGATATTGAATTAAGAATATCCTCTTCAGCTTTTTTTCTCCCGGTAATATCGAGAGTAATGCCAATCACTTTGCATGGTCTATTATAAACATCAAGTTCTACTTCAGCCTTAACATAGAACCAAACTTTTTGGTTATTGATCAGTGCCCTGTGCTCTATTTCAAACGGATTGCCTTCAAGTACTCCATCCCATGCTTTTTTCACCATGTCCCTGTCTTCCGGGTGCGAAGCATCAAGTATCTTATCATTATTGAAACCATTTCCGGTATCAAACCAGCGAATATCTCCCTTGCTGGATACTTTCTGGTCTTTAGTGTTTATTTCTACAGTCCATGTATCAAGCCTTGCTGCTTTCTGGGTATTGAACAGCATTTTCCTGCTTTCACTAAGCGCAGAAAGAGTCTTTTTGTTCTCAGTGATATCATTAATTATGGTTAAAATACAGTTCAGACCATTATACTCGATGTATTCGCTGGAAATCATTGCATACCCTGTATCCCGGTTCTTTTTCAGGTAAGAATACTCCGCATTGCTAAGGTTACCCCGGGCTTTCAATGCCTCTTCCATTTTCTCTGTTGTATCGTCATAAACCCAAATGCCTATCTCGTCAGGTGTTTTCCCCAGAACCTCATCCCGTCGGTAACCCGTGATCCTGGTGAAAGCATCGTTTACGTCGAGGAATACTCCTTTATCAGCGGTGTTTATACAGATCCCGGCAGGGCTTGAAAAGAAAATTGTTGATAACCTGCTCTCACTTTTCTTGAGCTCATTTTCTGTCTTTATCCTTTTCGCAATATCATCTTTAAGTTTCCTGTTAACCTCAAAAAGCTCAAACGCCATATTAATAGACTCAATTAATACAAACTCGCCTGAATCTTTCACGACATAACCGTAACGGGTAATGCTTTTTACTTTATCAACGAACTCCTTTTCCCAGTGACTTGTCAGGAAAATTACAGGCACTTCTCTTATCTTCAGGATCTGCCTTGCGGCCTCTGTTCCGTCTATCCCGTGCCCCAGATCAATATCCATCAGAACAAGATCAATTCTCTTTTCTTCCGATACGGCTTTGACTGCCTTTTCTCCGGTGTGAACTATTAAGGCTTCATAACCGTTCTTTTTAATGATTCGTGATGCTGCAAGGGCGAGGATGCTGTCATCTTCCACAATAAGAATACTCTTTTTGTCATTCATATCGCTGTAAATATATGATGATTAATGAACTTTGTGCTACATGGCGTTTCGCCAAATAGAGTATTTCAGGGGCTGCTTTTTTTGAATGAATGAAGTAAGGAAAAAAATGCTTACTGCGGACAACATAGCCGACATTACCGACTACTGTAATATAGCCTCAAAGCACACTTTAAACAATCCATTAAAACTGTATTATCACAGTATGATAGGAAGCGCAAAGGTCAATTAAGAATGCTCTCTATGGCCAAAAGATCTCAATGCACATAAACATGACATAAGTCATTTGAGGACACGCTTCCAATAGTTATGTTTGTATATGATTTTTATCTTCGCTAAGCCGGATTTTTTGTTATTTCGCTTAGATAAAGCATATTTTGATAAAGAAAATTGGCTTATATTAACAGAACAATGAATTCAGAAAACTCAAAATAAATCAATATATACAGAAAATGTTCAGAAATTTAATGATAGCAGCAGCATTTATTGGTTTTGCAGTCATGTTCACATCATGTACTAAAGAAGTGCCAAAAGAACTGCTCAATAACCAGAAACCTCAGACGCAGCAGCAACAGCAGCAGCAGCCGATGGATAAAAATGTTATGCCGGATGATTCGATACACCGGAATCTTGGAAACAACAACAGCCAAACCGATACAAAAGGTGACGCGAAAGCGGAAGAAATGATGAAAGCGGCAGATGACGCAGAAGCGAAGTACCAGAAATCCAAATCTGATGCAGATAAGAAAGAGTATATTACAAAACAAATGGGCGCAGCAAATTACCTGATGTTCGAGGCTAATCTCTCCCCTAAAAAGAAATATAAACCGGCGCTGCAGAGATATAATAAGGTGCTTGAGATCGATCCAAAAAACGCAGAAGCTATGGAAAACAAGAAGCAGATCGAAGATATTTATCAATCAATGGGTATGCCAATACCTAACTAACAGGCATGGATAGCTTATACAATTTTCTGAACACTCATTCATATTACGGACTCCTGGCGATCATCCTGATTATTTGGGCCGGGATATTTCTTTATCTCCAGAATGTAATGAAGAAAGTCAACAGGCTGAATGACAACAAAGGCCGTGATTGACCAGCAAGACAAAATGATTGAATTAAAAACATATATAACATGGGTCCATATTTAATTTACGGCGGTTTCGCGGCAGCGTTACTGTCTTCCATACTATATTTTCTTTCCAGCGGAAATGAAACAAAGTACGTTAAGCAGGCCAGGCTCCTTTTCCATGCCTCTGCGATCCTGACGATCTCCTCGGCAGCGTTCTTAATGTATCTTATAGTGAATCACCAGTTTCAATATACATACGTTTGGAACTACAGCTCAAAAGACCTTCCATGGAACCTGCTGATAGCTACTTTCTATGCCGGGCAGGAAGGAAGCTTTCATCTTTGGGCTTTCCTCATGGCATTACTTGGTGTTTTTCTTCTCCCGTATCTTGCGAACAGGGATAACAGTATACATGATAACAGCGGAAAAGAAAAGTATGAGCCCCTTGTAATGGGTATATTCACCCTGGTTTCTTCATTCCTGTTATTTATATTAATTATCAAATCGCCATACCTCTTTGTTTGGGAATCATTCCCCAAAGATGTACAAATGGGATTCATGCCCGAAGACGGCAGAGGACTCAATCCGCTCCTGCAGAATTTCTGGATGACCATTCACCCTCCGATACTCTTTCTCGGCTTCACATCGCTTGTAGTTCCTTTCAGCTTCGCAATAGCTGCGCTGATAAAGAACCGGTATGACCGCTGGATGAAACTGGCCCTGCCGTGGACGCTTTTCGGAGGCATGGTTTTAGGCCTCGGAATTATGCTCGGCGGCTATTGGGCATACGGAGTTTTAGGATGGGGCGGTTACTGGGCCTGGGATCCTGTTGAGAATTCATCTTTTGTCCCATGGCTCCTCATTATAGGCGCAATTCATACAATGGTTGCGGAAGAAAAGGTTGGAAAGTATAGAAAGACTAGTCTCCTGCTTTGCATCCTGGCTTTTGCAATGGTTTTATATTCAACCTTCTTAACAAGAAGCGGTGTGCTTGGCGATGCATCAGTTCATTCATTTGTTGACCCCGGGCAGGAAGTTTATTTGTTTCTCGTGGTATTCCTAAGTCTTTTCGCAGGCGGCGGGATAGCGCTGATGTTCTTCAGATTCAAGAGTCTGAAAACTGAAAAATCCGAAGGCCAGGTTAACCTGCTTTCAAGGGAATCTGCATTGTTTGTTGGTGCCATAACAATTTGCGCAACCGCGCTCGTAATCGCTGTCGGAACCAGCTGGCCGATAATTTCAAAAGGTACGGTAGAGCCTGATTTTTACAACAGGATGAACCTGCCTCTTGCGATTCTGATATCCGCAATAAACGGAATAAGTATTTTGCTGCGCTGGAAACACTCGGATGAAAAGTCATTCTTCAAAAGCCTTTACCTCCCCTTAGGTTTCACAGCAGCAGTTACAGTAGTATTGGTAGTTGTTGGCGTACGCGACCTCTTAATTGCCCTTCTTGCCGCATCTTCTTTCTTTGCAGTATTTATTAATGCCGAAATTGCTTACACCATTTTCAGAAAGAATAAAGCCAAAGCCGGCGCGTATATTGCGCACATGGGCCTAATGCTGCTGTTCCTCGGAATAATTGGCTCAGCAAGGTACTCGGTAGAAGAAAATGTTTCGCTTCCGCTTGGTGAAACCAAAGATGCGCTTGGGTACAAGTTTACTTACAAAGGCGCAACCTCTATCCCGGGTGATGAAGAAAAGTATCATTTTAATGTTATTGTACAAAAGGATGATAAAGCTTTCCTTCTGCAGCCTATAATGTATTACAGCGAGTATTCCGAAGGTATAATGAAGAATCCGGATATAGCGAACCTTGTAACAAAAGACCTATATCTCTCTCCGATGGCGCTCGAAGAGCCCGGACAGTTCACACCTGAAGATATCCACAGCTTTAAAAAAGGAGAAGAGAAGGATATTAACGGGATGAAAGTAAAATTCATAGATTTCGACAGAAGCAAATTCAACCGTGATGAAATGACTTCCGGTAAAACAAACGTAATGGGCGCTGAGCTTGAAGTAACCATCAACGGGAAAACTGAAAAAGTTATCGCTGAACAGGAAATTTCAGAAAACGGTTCGAATCCGATACCTGTAAAAGCCGCAGGAAATGATAAGTTCACATTCTACCTTGTTAAGCTCGCAGTTGCGGGTGAATCAGCAGTGGATATTGCGGTTATGAATGATGACCAACTGAAAGAAACAGGACCGGAAACTTTGATACTCACCGCGAGCATAAAACCTTTCATAAATCTGGTTTGGGGCGGAACAATAGTCATGGTAATCGGATTCTATTTCTCGCTGATGGTAAGATACAGAAGAATGAAATCTGAGAACCGTAAACATGAGATAGTGAATAAAAACGGGCATAACGGCTCTAACGGCCATACGAATAAAAACGCTCATCACAAAAAACATGAGCATATAGAAGATTAAAAGAGTCAGTTTTTAAAAGGGAGCCGGCAGCTCCCTTTTTTTTTATTCGATTTTTAATTGAATCTTGTATGGAATTATGAGTATCCAACTCTCCTGCAAAATACAGCTTACAGCTTAACATACTTTCTGACTTCATTGAAGAAAGATGGAAAATCAGAATAAGCATAATTCCCTGTGAAGCAAGGAATGAGGTTCCGTTCCAGATAATTATCCTCAGGCTTAACTATGATATTTTGGACATAGTAGTTAACGGCAGCTTTCTGACGCTCAATATCAGAGTTCAGCATCACATTCATTACGCACTCCTCAGTCACAAAAACAGGCAGCTGTTTTTGAGGATCCAGTTTATCGAGATCTTCTTTTAACAGGGGTTTCCAGAGTTCTGCAAAAGAAGGCCACAGCCTGTTTTGCGAAGCTTCGACTGTCATGTAGTTTCTTACAACATTTTGCGCGTATAAATTTTCCTTACTCAGTCCTGTGAGGGTTAGATTTCCCCTAATTCTGTTGAAAGAGGCTGAACCACTTCCCATGATATTAAAAACATGAGTTGAAACTCTTGTCTTCCCGCTGCTATCGAAATTGCTGGGGTCGGCGCCGAGCAATATTGCTTTCACTTTCTTACTCTTAACTGAATACTCATTCGGTATGCCTTTGGGAAGGTAATACTTACTTAACTTATCATTCGCAAGTATCAGCTGGCACATGAATACTTCCATTATTTTTCTAAGAAACCTCTCCTCCTTGCTTTCAGTAAGATTAGGGACAGAAATATATTCATTTATGACATTAAATCCCTCACTTCTGAGTTTCTCATAAAGCAGCTTGAACATGGAAGTCTTTACAAGAATGATAGGAGTTTCTTCGGTATCCGCTGAGATGCTTTTCAGATCATTAACAAGGCCGTGGAAATTTTTAAGTATTATATTATCCCGTACACCTGCGTTCGTAATTGTATTGACTGGTTCATAAACCGAATCAACAATAAAATAGCCCAATTCCTGAAATCTCTTTATCCCTTTCAGCTTCACCTGCTCGTTAAGATAGTTATACCTAAAATCAATCAGCTTCATAAGAGGTTTGAATAGAAGGTCCTTTTTTACATCTTTAAAATCATAAAAGTATGCACCATTGGCCTGGGGAGATTCATACAAAAAGATAAAACTTATCTTTCCGGGTTTAAATTTGTTTCGTAAGGCAATGTACTCTTCGGATGTCTTTTTCATTTTGCTTTTGTATGCTTGATTTTTCAAAATACGAAAAAATCATGTTTGTAAATACGGAATAAATCTGTACGGCATAGGTCAACCCGATCTATGATAAATATCTTTCCAAAGTACTTTTCATAATTCCTGTTTACAATTTGTTACAGAGTAAATTAAACAATCTTAAAATAAAATTGTCTAATTTTGTAGAAGGATTTATTCCTGAAACCAAATTGACAGCTATGAAGAACAAAATAATCATCTTCTCGGCTCTTTTGGCACTTACATCCATAATAGCAGCATCGTTACCGGGCAGCAGTAACACTTGTAGATTTGTACAGCTAAAAGCTTCGGGGCTGATTACACCTGAAGAAGAGCAGGCGCTCACATATATGAGGGAAGAAGAAAAGCTTGCGCATGACGTTTACACCTTTATGAATGATAAATATGGCCACAAAGTATTCAGGAACATCACCAATGCAGAAACCCGCCATGGTGGTTTTGTAAAAGAGCTTCTTGACAGGTATTCGATCTCTGATCCATCTGACGGGAAAAAAGAAGGCGAATTCGTAAACAGTGATCTTGCGGCTGTTTATACCAGGTTGATTGAAAAAGGCAGTATTTCTTTTGTTGAAGCCCTCAAATGCGGTGCCGAAATTGAAGAGCTTGATATAGCCGACTTGAACAGCCGGATTGAACAATCAACATCACCCGACGTAAAACAGACATTTATGAACCTGCGTGATGGTTCATACAGGCATCTCCAGGCATTTATGAGAAATCTGAAAGCAAATGGTGACACATATACACCAGTGCACTTAACACAGAACCAGTTTGACGAGATATTGAAAAGTGATGTAACAAACGGCTATAGGTGCGGTGATTGTATTTGCGGAAGCAATGGCAACGGAAAATGTGACGGAACTGGTCCGAAAAGTAACAATAAATGCGACGGCAGCAGCCCAAACGGTAACGGAAAATGTGATGGAACAGGCCCAAAGGGCATGAACCGGAATAAATAGGAATTTTTATTTAATTTGTTGGTTACAAAAAAGACCGGCGTTCAGCCGGTCTTTTTTATTTATCTAACTGTATTTAAGAATCTATAACGTCAAACAATTTTCGTTTAGCGAGAGCTAAATATCAAACAATCCAAAAAATCAAAACAGGATGACCCCTTTATCAAAGGATCACCCCGTTTTCAAAGTATGATTCAGAGTTGCTCATGCATACGCCTGGTACGGTCTCTAAACTATACCTGCCGCGTATGCAAACCCGGGTAATACAACCCGGCCATCAAAAAAATGGGGCCGGGTACGAAAAGACTAATAATCTATTACGCCGTTTACGTGAAGTTCTTTATCTATTATAGAACCATTCGGACTAATCACCGTGCTGTGGCAAATATAACAGTTCGTCTCATTCATAAAAGCAAAATGAGGAGCTGTGAAAACACCATTTACTTGCGGTGTTGGATTACCCGAATTTGGATCTCCATGACAAGTTCCGCAGTAAACGCTTCCTGCATCAGTCCATATACCAACTGCGTTTACATTCCCTTCTTTAAACGTGCCATGACAATACACGCTTGAGCATGTAGCTGTATTCCTGTCCCATGTTGGATTTGGCCTTATTGGTCCGCCAAGCGTATCATAAGCCCTGGTGCCAAAAAAGATCTCGGCAATTCCATCCGGATTCGGGCCGATATGGTTCGGATCATCGAAGCCGTTAATATCCCTGTGGCAGTCTTCGCAGCTAAGTGCTGCACCATAGGTAGAATACCTGTGGCTCATGTGAACACCTACACCCAGCGAAGTGGTCAAAGTATCACCGTTAAGCGCCTGGGGCGGATTAGCATGTTCACTATTACCGTGGCAGGTTCTGCAATTTTCAGGTCCGTTGCTGTTAGAGTGGCACCCCAGGCAGCTTGAGCCGGATGTGCCGCCGGAGTAATCTCCTCCGTGGCAGGTTTTACACTGGGAAAGATCCCATTTATTATTAGAAATATATTTGCCATGAAAGTTCTCTGAAGCGGGATTGCTCCATCCAACAGCATGGTTCCTTATCTCCGGGGCCAAAGTCACACTGTTATCCAGCTCACTGCACCCCTGATATACAAGGATCGTGGCCAGAAGCGCTACAAAAGACCCGTAAAACAATATTAACTTTTTCATTTCATGTGAAATTATTTTTTTAGTTTCCCGTAATTAACTCATACATTTCCGGAAATATCAATTACTGTGGCAATAGCCGCAGAAACCTCTTCCGGGCACACCGTTTGGCTTAGCATTAGCATCTGTATGGCAGCTGTAGCAGTTTGCGCCTTCTGTTTCATGCCATAAACCTTTTTCATCTCTCATAAATCCGGATTCATGAGTCTTGGGATTTGTCCCCTTCACCCCGTCATTATCAAAATGACATTTAACGCAGGCAGGGTCTCTTCCTTCCACATCATGACATGATGCGCATGATTCTATATCTTTCTTAGCCAGCTCAGAATGAAGCCCGCCGCCGGTGTTTACACCAAACGTCGTGAATCCGGCGATCTGGTGGCTTGTAGGAGTAATTCCGGTAACAAGCTCACCGCCGTTCTGGTGGCACTCAGCGCAGAAATTAGTGGTAACGTGGCAAGTTTTACATTCAAAGCTCTTTTGGTTTGCATCGAGTCCGTGCGTGAATTTATAGTTCAGTGTATGCGCAGTGGTAAGTTTCTGCAATGCTGTTCTGTCCGTCCTCACACCTGTCTCTTTAGTATAGTATGGAGCATAGAAGCCTTCCTTTGTATTATTACCGTTGAAGCTGACCGGTGAGTGGCATGCCTGGCAGAAGTTATCGCTGTGGCACATCATACAGTTGTTCTTTCCGCTGGTCATATCCGAAACCTTATGTTCGTTCAGGAAATTAGGGCTGCGGTGATCCTGCGGAGTCAGATTTGTGAGGTTGCTGTGGCAGCCTTCACAATTGTTCGAAGCTTTTTGTGTATTGTGGCAGCTGTAGCAGTTTTCCATTTTAGGGAAACCGGCCGCGCTTTCCTTCGAGAACTTAACATTATCAAGCCCTGTGTGGCAATCAACACACTGTTTTTTTTCTGATTCAATATGCTGCTTATGAGAAAATATGATCTCTGTTTTAGAGGTCTTCAGCTTCTTATATACCCCGTCATAATGACAAAGGTTACATGTTTTCTGGTCATTAACATCATGGCATCCTGTGCAATTAGCTTTTTTCGGGTTCAGATTATCCTTTGAAGAAACCGAGCTTACTGCGCCCGCATGGCAATCTTCGCATTTTACACCTGCATCTTTAACATGAAGCTTATGATCGAACTTAATGATCTTGCTGTTATCGTATCTTACTGCTTCGTTCTTTGAATCTGAAAAGACCTTTGTTACTGTATTCCTGTTCAGGCTGTTCACATCTTTAACAAGATAAGCCGTAGTGCTCAGGAAAATGAATATACCGGCAAGAAGAAAAATATATAGTTTGGTTATTTTCATTTTACTTTTCCTTTATAATTTCCTGAAAAGCCAGTAGCTGAATCCTACAAGGCATCTTGCGTCAGATTTATAGATCCTGTTAATTAAGAACTGTCCCTGTACATCAACAGAAAACTGCGGCATAGGCCTGAAGGTAACGCCAAGTTGTCCGCTTAAAGCGTTTACCTTATCAACTTCATAGTCGCCAAGCTTGTAGTTTGAATAATTGACCGAAGCTGATGCAGATACTTTATCTTTATATATATCCTTCTGGAAATATGCCGATACACCATCCGACTCGCCTGAATAACCCATGTAGCGGGTAACAGTTAAGCCATAATTCGGATGTGTGAAGCCTGCCTGTATTTTCACCGAATTATTTTTGGTGCTTGATGTTATAGCAGGATCTTTTTCGTACAGCACAACCCCTGCCCTGCCGTAAATATTGATTCCGTTCTTGAGAGTATAATCCAGCCCGCCGGATATCTCCTGGTTTTTCCTGTAATTGAAAACACCGAAAATACTGTTGTAGCTGAAATGCGGCTCACGGTAAACATATTCTGCAAAGCCACGCAGTTCCTTATTTATCTGCACTCTCACATTTGCCTCGGCACGGTAGAGCTTTTTCTGCTCTATATCAAAGTACGCTTTGGCAAAGAAGTTGTGTTTGACAAGGTATGTATAGTTTACATCTAAACCGGCAAGCTGTTCAGCCGGGCCGTCAAAAGTGATCGTTCTCTCAACCAGGTTATACAGACTATCTGCACGGAAAGTTGTATAAGATTCCGGAGTTCGCTTTTTATTTGAATAGCTGAGAGATGCCATCAGGTCTTTGACCCCATAATAACTGAACATAGCCCCGAAATGATAGTTCTTTTTCACTTCAGGGTACTTGCCGAATTCATAGTTATACGGAGCGAGGGCCCCTCCGTATAAACTGAATTGGTACTCTTTGTTCTTTCCGGCTTTCACCTTCAGGTTTAATCCGTCAAGTGTTCCCCGGCCTGTTCCGGCAAAGATGTTTTGTCTTCCAAGTTTTACATCAAGCACTCCAAACAGGTTTGACCCTTTGATATAAGCATTGTAGAACCTGTATGCAAAGCCCCTGCCCACTTTGTGGATAACATCTTCTTCAGTCTGGGCAAGTGTATTGAAGCTCCACTGGCCGCTGCTGAACTCAAGAAGATAGTTTTGGTATCCCCTTAAGTGTGTTGTTTTAGCGCTTGACTCGTTCGAAAGACTGTCAATTCTCTGCCAGCCATAAAAATAGTTGTTAAACCTTAAATTTACTGTTTGAGCATTAAGCCCGGATGAAACCAGCATTGCTGCAAGCAGTAATAACAGTTTAGGTTTCATTTCATTATAGTTTAGTGAATCGTTCTAAATCAAATTTAGCCTTACGGTTTTTTGTGCTGAATCTTTGCCCACATCTCATCGTAGTTAAAGCTCTTGAATGTCGGGCTTTCAGAGTTATGGCATCCAGTGCAGAAAGCAGCTTTGTCATCATGGATAATTAATCCATTTTCTTTAGCTTTTTCTTTATCTTTCATGATCGAAAGTTTTTTATACTCAGAACCTGCACCGTGGCAGGTTTCGCACTGTACGCCGTCTTCTTTGCTGAATGTTGATTCCAATTCAGTTGGATCGATATCTTTGCCCAGCACATGGCATTTTAAGCATGCAGGTGTTTCGGCTGCAGGTGTGGTGAAGCCCTTATCTTTAGCTATCTTATCAGCTTCAGGGGTCTGAAGGGTTTTGAAAGCCTGTGAATGTTTGCTGTTCTGCCAGATATCAAGCTGTTTTCCCTGTGCATCTGTTTTATGGCATGCACCAACGCATGTTTGTACGCCAACGTATTTTCCGGCTGCTGCCTTGTGTGCATAGCTTTCAAAGCTAAAGCTGTAAGCTGCAAATGCTGCTACAACAAGCAGCAGGATTGAGATCTTTGTTTTCATTTTTTTACCTCGTATTAATATGAATATGATTAGTTTAAAATTCTATTTTACAAAATTCTTCAGTTTCTTTTTCTTTTCATTCAGAACAGTAGTGATAAGATCGTAATTATGAACGTAGATGCTCGGGTGCGAGCTTATCTGATTAAGTACCTTCTTAGCATCTTCAACCTCAGCCTTATCTTCATTGCTAAGCTCCATGGATTTTGATTTTTGTATCAAATCACTCAATTCGCCTGAAATTTTCTTGACATCCGTTTTCCACTCGCCCATTTGTTCATCATAACCGGCTTCATGGCACTTCAGACATATCATTTTATCCGGTTTCACTACTTTATCAGCTGCCAGATGACAGTCTCCGCATCCTGCGCCTGCAGTTTTCATGAAATCAGGCTGATTCTTGCCAAACACGTTGCCGTTGTACACCTGTTCCTGGAACTTATGGCACTTGGCGCAGCTTTCATTGGTCTTGCTTTGCGAATGATGACAGTTATTGCAGTTTTGTTTGGTTACTGTAAGCACACCATGCTTCTGTTCATTGGAATGGCACTTGCTGCACGAAATCTTGTTATCAACTATATGCTTGTTGTGTGAGAAGTTCATGTCAAACTTCTTCACGTTGATTTCCTGTATTCCGGAGTGGCAGCTGTAGCACTCATTCGGAATGAATTCAGAAGCTGAGCTGAATTCCGGCAGCGAGTTAGCGGCGCCAATAGTAGAAAGAGCGTTTTTCATCAGCCCGTATGCGCCTATCAAAAGCTTATCAGCGAACTGGATATTATGTACACTCTTGCCGATCTCCACAATTTTTATGTTATGTTCCGCCTGCTTCAGCATCTCTTCAGCCTGCGGCTTTTTGTCACTTGTACTTTTTGCTATTATTGGGATTACAGTTTTATAAATAGAATTTATAGTTGCAACCCTTTTTGTTGTCCCTGCCTTCCATTGTTCAACAAGGTTATCATAACCCTTGCCGTGGCATTTATCGCAGGCTTTACCTCCGGATTTGGACGTACTGATATCCATCCTGTCCATTTCATGGAACACATGACAGCCTCTGCAATTGATACCGTTCATGAACATTGCGCTGGGAGATTTCTCTACATTAAATCCGTTCTCTCCTGTGTACAAACTCACCATCTGTGTATGCGCATTTGTGTGGCAGGACTGGCAATCCGGCGGAGCGGTGGGATCCATCTTCTGCACTTTATGCTCTATCTGACTGTGGCATGTAAAACACTTCATACTGTGTTTTTTGATGTGTGTTTCATGCATCAGCTTTGTATCGGTAAACTTCTCAAGCCTCTCTGTTTCAAAATGACACTGGAAACACCTTTCTTTACCAACCGTCCCGTTTCCTGATACAGTATTTGAATGGCAATCCATGCAGTTGAATTTATTTTCAACCACATTGGTATGGTCATACCTGTAGCTTGCCATCTGCTCTTTGGTCTTATTTTCCCAGCTGTGGCAGGTTTTGCAATCCGCCATTTTATCAAATTTGTGTTCCGGGTCATCAGATTTCTTGAAATGGCATGTGAAGCATGTTGCCTCAGTGACTTCAATATGCGAGCCTTGTACCACCTGGGAATGGCAGCTTGTACATTTCAGCGTTTTTCCCCTGCGCTGTTCCTGCAGATGATTTTTGTGGCTGAACATCACACCCTTGAAATTATAAGTGGAGTCTTTTATACTCTGCATAACATGGCATCCTGAACGGTCACATGTATTATCGGGAATTTCTGCCCATGGCTTGCGCTTTTTGTATGACTGTGATACATAACTTACAATCTGAACCAGTCCATTTAACTTTCCGCGAATGGTACCCGATATGCCGGGCTCAAAATGGCATTCAACGCAATCAACTTTGTTATGCGCGCTAGTCCGCCAGCTTTGATAAAAAGTTTCCATGTAATGGCATGTGGGGCAAAATGCCGGTCTTGAAGTATACTCAGCAGAACCTGCAAGCAGAAGAAGGAACAATCCTAAATATATTCCCGTAAAAAGTAAGAACCTCTTGTATCCCCTAATCGTCTTAAAAAAACGAACGCGTTTCAGCTCTTTGGGTTCTTTTCCTTTTTTTTCTGTTGCTTTATTTTGGTCTTCGCTCATTATATTGAGTAATTTGTTAATGAAGTGCTGGTTTTCTATCCCGGCATAAATTCAGGAAACTTTGCACTATCTATCTATTGTCCTTCTTGTTCTGTTTATTTTCCTTCTTGCTGCTTTTTTCCAGACCCGTATTATCGGGATCGTTTTGTTTATTCCCGGAAACTATGTTTTCGTTTTCAGCTGAACCAGAGTTGTCCACCGAATCGTTCTTTTCGTTCTCTATTTTCTCTTCTTCATTCTTTATCCCGGGCTCTGATTCATCATTTACCTTTAGCTCTTCGCCCTTCTGCGCTGCTTCTATCTTTTCAAGCTCAAGAGGATGTTCATTTTCCATCTGGTGGCGGGTAAGGTAACCTTTCGACCATGCCTTGTTCATCGGGTAAACATCAGGATTCAGGAAAATAAAATAGAAATGCCATACAAGTATTGCCAGAGAAGCCAGTATTGCCTCGTAGTAGTGGATTGTAGTGGAAATATCCATTCCGGTAGTACCCACATATTTGAGGAATAAATTTTCGAACCAGAGAATGAAGCCCGTGGCACCCATGATCACAGTACCCCAAACCACTGCCCAGTATTCCATCTTTTCCATATACCCAAATCTGCCAAACCTTACCTTTTCTTCATTTCTTCCCATGAGGTAAAGCATTGAATCCCTGAAATCAATAAGGTCTTTTTTGGTGGGCAGAAAATCGCGTATAAGCTGTTTGCCCCTGGGCACAAACAATATATAATAGAGGTGGTAAATTGACGCCCCTATCATAACCAGAGAAGCTATCCTGTGGACAATTCCTCTTGCTTCAAAAGCATTTTCACCGATTATCCATACGATCCATTTAACCCAAAAAGCCTCAGGGAATTTCAAACCGAAACCGGTCAATATCAGCACAATAAAGCTTGATAGCAGCAGGAAATGCTGTATCCTTTCATTAAAGCTCATCCTGAGATACATTACATTATCACCGGTGCCCTTTGTTAATACTGTATTATCCTTTTTTGCTGACATTTACTTTCTACTGCCTTTTTTATCGCTGCTGTGTTCACTGCTCTTTCCTGAAGCAGATCGCTTTTTCTTTGCAAGCTTTCTTCTGAGGTCTAAGATATTGTGAAGTATCATGAAGCTTATCAGACCGAATATCATGAACAGGTAAAATCTCTTTGTCCAGAACACCCATGGCGAATCTTCTTCAAGATTCGTTAAATGTATCTTCTTGGTGAACAGGACTTCCGTCGCGCCGGGGTGGCATTTACCGCAAGTTATGGGCAGATTCCTTTTATTTGTTGTTGAAAGCGAATCGGTCGATGGCCTGATATTGTGGTTTCCGTGACAGCTTTCACAATTAGCAGCTTCTTTTGATCCGCCGCGTATTGCCAGGCCATGGAAGCTCTCGCTGTATGTTTCGCCCACTACGGGAAGCTCGTTTCTTTCGACCAGCTCAACTTTGTTATGGCAGTTTGAACATAGATTTACAAGATCACGTGATTTTTCCAGCTTGTTCTCAACGTTTTTCGTCAGTATGCCATGGTTTCCATGACAATTGTTACATGTTGGAGCATCAACGTTGCCCTTACTTACTCCCACCTGGTGTATGCTGCCGTCATACTCATTAAGCTGATTAACGTGGCAGCTTGACTGTCCGCAGGTCCTTGCAATGTTCTTTTTATTGATTTTGCTTTCCGGATTATCCGCGCTTTCCATTTCATGCGCGCCATGGCACTGGTAACAGGTTGGGGCATCAAAATTCCCGTTCTTAAGCGCTGTGTAGTGAACACTGTTCTGGTATCCTGTAATAAGCTCTTCTTCGCCCTTAAAATTCTTGTGGGGTATCTTTCCATCCTTGTGACAGCTAAGACACTTATCAGTCAGGTTAACTTTTGAAAAATCATTTGAAATCAGTGTGGACTGTATATCATGCTCACCGTGGCAATCAGTACATGTTGGCGCTTTATCGCTTCCTTTCAGCAGTTCTTTGCCGTGTTTTGATTTTTTGAAATGTTCAACTGTTTCCTTATGACATTTTCCGCATGTTTCCATCAGCCTTGCCCGGTTGGTGGATGCTTTCGGATTATCGGGTTCCTGTACCATGTGGTTACCGTGGCAATCAACACATCCTGCGGCTTCAAGCAATCCGTCCTTCTCAACGGAAGCATGGATACTGGTTTTGTAATGCTGAACAAATTTCGCGGACCCTTTTTCCTCACCGGGGAATTTCTTCTCATCAAGATGGCATTTGAGGCAGGCTTCAGACTCAACCGAGATCTTTCCGCGGATGATCTTATGCGAGCCATGGCAATCAGTGCAGGTAGGAGCGTTCTTATTGCCTTTGTTCATCACCTGCATGTGGATGCTGTTGTTGAAATCTTTTTGGTGGCCGCCGTGGCATTTGCCGCAGGTTGAGGCAACTTCCGGTTTGCTGATCTTCTTTACAACATGTCCGCCGCCATGGCAGCTTTCGCATGTTACATTGTTCTTCGCGTGGACGCTTTCAGAGTAATGCTGGATGTTCTGTTTCTTATGACAGCTCAAGCAGGCTTTGGTTTGTTCTTTTGCGAATTCTTTAGCCGGCATAACATCATGCTTGGTATGGCAATCATAACATTTCAACTTTGCATGAACATTTGTTTCAATGTTCTTTGCTTCCTTATGACAGTTCAAACAGTTTACCTGCTGCTTTGATTTTGAATGTGGCAGTTCGTCCGGGTTGTAGTTCTCGTGGCAGTCTTCACACTCGGCCATCTGGTGAACTGATTTTTTGTATCCTTCGGGATTCACGAACACCGAAACTTTTTTACCGTTCACCTCCATGGTAAGGTCTTTATCTTCATGGCATGAAAGACAAACGTCGGTGCTTGCTGTTGATATCCCCGAATAACCATCTGCAATAATCACAAGAGCGGTAATGAGGACTACCGGGATAATTATGACCAGAATATTTTTAAGATGGCTTTTCATTTCAATACTTATTTCAGCTCAGCTGAAACTTCATCGATCGCTTTTCTTAGCTCACTGAGCTTGAACGGCTCTGACATATAAGTTACGCCGTTGTTTTCACAAAGCTCTGAACCCAGTGACGGCAGACAAATGATCGGTATGTTCGTGAACTTCTGTTTAATGACCTTTTTGAGCCTGGTATCAATATCTTTATCCAGTATCAGGCAATTAATGGGTTCTTCAAAATTGTTGATGAAATCCTGGTTGATCTCATCTGACTTTGTACAAGTGACTTTATACCGCTCCATATCAAGAGTCTTTCTGATAAGCGAGCAGATCTCGGATTTGTAACTGAATATATGTATGTGGTAGTAATTCATATTATTATACAATATATAGTATATAATACAAATAATATGCCACAATTTTCCTCAAAAATCGGCGATTTTATGTGAATCTCAACACATTCTGTGGAAAATATCTACAGATTCGGCTATTTCTTAGGGGTATGTTTGGGGAATGATTTATTAGATGGTCATCCCTGTTTCCACTTGATACTTGATACTTGAAATTTAATATATTATTTTTACATGTGACTAAATAGTCACATGTAAAAATGGAACTGATATGGAAGGCTTTATCGGATAAAACAAGGAGAGAGATCCTGGATCTCCTTCGGGAAAAAGAAATGACTACAGGTGAGCTGTGCGGGCATTTCAAACAGCTCACGCGTTACGGCGTAATGAAACACCTTAACATTTTGCATGATGCGAACCTAGTCATAATAAAACGCGAAGGGAAAAACAGGTGGAATTACATTAACCCGCTTCCCATACGAGAAATTTACGAACGTTGGGTAAAAAAATACGAAGCGGGATGGAGCAGCTATTTAATAGATTTCAAAAATAAAATGGAAAAACCAAAAATGGAAAAGATCAAATTCACAGTAGCGGTAAGGATCGCAAAACCTATTGAAGAAGTATTTAAAGCATTTACGGACAATGAGATTTTAAGCAGTTACTTTGTTACTGCTGCCAGTGCACCAATAAAAAATGTTGGAGATAAAATAACGTGGTCATGGGGTGAACATAAAACAGATATTACAGTTACTGAATTCGAAGAAAACAAAAAAGTATCTTTTACCTGGCCTGCTTATAAAGTTGATTATGACCTGAACTGCACATTTGAATTTGAATCGGTTGACGGGAAAACAAGAGTGGTTGTTACTGAAGAAGGCTGGAAAGATGATGAAGCCGGCATCAACAGCTCACTGATGAACAATGCCGGATGGAAAGATATGCTCTTATGCATGAAAGCTTGGGTAATGTATGGGGTTGATCTGAGAAAGTGAAGCAGGTCAAGAGGTTTTTAGTGTCATTTTCCAGAGGCAAACAAAAGTGTACCAATTCTTTTTTTGAAGTCAGGGCTAAAGCCCCGGTAAGTTAAGTTCATAAAACCCCGGCTAAAAAGGCCGGGGTTAACTGAGTCTTTAAGTCGCAACAAAAGTCTATTGTCAAGAAAACAAATTCATTTATCACCATCCACTATTTTACCTTTTCACTCTTGCATTTTGCTTTGACATTTCACGTTTGAAATTTCACGTTTGTCGATTCACGTTTCTTGCCTTTTGCTTAGATATCACTCCAGATCATATTCCTTTATCTTCTTGTAAAGCGTTTTGCGGTCAATACCCAGTATTTTCGCGGTCTGCAGTTTATTCCAGCCGTTCTCTTCAAGAACTTTCCTGATATGTATCTTTTCAAGGTCCTTAAGTTCCATATTGCTTCCCATATCGATGTTATCTATTACATCATCTGCCCCAGAAATGAATTTGAAATTATGCCTGCCCAGCATATCAGTTTCAGAAGATACCAGGGCGCGTTCTATCACATTTTCAAGTTCTCTCACATTTCCCTTCCAGCGGTGTTTGGTAAGTACTTCAAGGGCATCAACTTTAAGGGAGAAATTCTTACCCATTTTAGCAGAAATCTTTTTCACGAAATGATCGGCAAGCAGCGGAATATCGTCTTTTCTTTCATCAAGAGTTGGCAGATCTATTGTAATTGTACCTATGCGGTAATAAAGGTCTTCACGAAATTTTTTCTCTTCTATCATTTCCCTGATATTCCTGTTTGTTGCTGATACAAGGCGCACATCTACTTTGTGCACTTTATCGCTTCCCAATGGTTTTATCTCCCAGGTTTCGATAACTCTCAGAAGCTTGGACTGCAGTACATAAGGCATCTCTGCGATCTCATCCAGCAGCAATGTGCCGCCGTGAGCCAGCTCAAACACTCCTTTTTGAGCATCCACAGCTCCTGTGAACGCGCCCTTGGTGTGACCGAACAGCTCGCTTTCAAGAAGGTTTTCAGGTATAGCGCTGCAATTTATTGCAATGAATGGTCCGTCTTTCCTTGGGCTGTTATGATGAATGGCACGGGCAACAAGCTCTTTCCCTGTACCGCTTTGACCCTCGATAAGTACATTTGCATCAGACCTGGAAACATTTTTTATCATCTCAAAAACACGCAGCATTTTCCTGTTCCTGCCGATAATGCTGCTGAAAGAAGCAGTATCATCCAGCTGTGTCCTTAGGTCATCAACCTGTCTGCTGAGCCGGATATTTTCTACTGCTTTTTCGAACTTAAGAATGAACTCATCCAGGTTAAATGGCTTTCCGATATAATCAAATGCTCCAAGCTTCATCGAGTCAACAGCAGAATCGATGGAGCCATATCCGGTAATCATGATGAACAGTGTATGTTCCTGTTTTGCTTTCAGCAGATCAGAACCGCTCACATCAGGCATTTGAAGATCGGAAACAATTATATCAAGATCTTCATTTTGAATCTTCTCCAGTGCAGCTCGGCTGTCATTTTCAGTATCGGGGAGGAAACCGCGTTTCTCAAGCACTTTCTTCAGCAGGATAGTTGAATTCGGTTCATCGTCAACAATCAGTATTTTTATAGATCCTGAGTCCATTATAAATATATAATACTTGTACAAATATAAATATGAAAGTCATACAATTATATGATAGAAATCATATAGAGCAATGATGTTCATCATAATAAGTGCGTTTTGGTGCAAAATTCAGTGCATGTGTGTGTAAAAATTCCCCTTGCCTGAAAATTGACTGCAAATATGGGGTTTTTAGGTCATTTATTTTGGCACACAATTTGAGATATAATTAAACAGAAAATTGAAACTAATATGTTAAACACCTACTATTCAGGAGGTATCACAATGAAACGGACAGGGACAATCTTGATGTTAATGGTTATCTGCGCCGGTATATTATTTGCAGCACCAAAAGTAAAAATAGTAACCGAATATGTTACACCGCAAATGCTGGCTACAAATACAGCATTTACGGGCGATTCAACCGTAGCTACCGGACTTCGCTCCGTAGCAAAAGGTACTTATGTTTATATGAGAGCATGGAATTTCGGCGATACTGCCGCTATCCAGACAGCTACATGGACAATGCTGGTTAAGCCTGTAGGCTCTACAGCAACGCTTGCCGGATTAACAGGATTGCCGACGTGGCAGAAATTCAAAGCAGACTTGACCGGTGCTTACCAGGTTAAAGTTTCTATAACAACATCAACAGGCTCAAAAGATACAACCGTTGATATTTTCGCTTCAACATACGTTGGAACAGGCGGATTCGATAATGTGCCGGCTTCATTCCCCAACTGTATGAGCTGTCATGGTTCAACACCAAAATTCCAGGACATATTTAACCGCTGGAAAACCACAGGCCATGCAACTTCATTCAAGACCGGGATATCGACATTGAACTCCGGCTTTGGCCCGTCATGTTTCAAATGCCATACCATGGGTTATGACCATGATATTTTTGCAGTTAACGGCGGCTTTGATGATAAAGCAAGAGATCTTGGATGGAACTGGACAACATACGCTCCCCCAAAACCCGGAAACTGGGACACAATAAAAAACAGATTCACTGATTTAACCAAGTTTGCAGGCGTTGGCTGCGAAAGCTGCCACGGACCCGGAAGCGAACACGTATTTGGCGGCGGCGATACAACCAAGATCATGAAGTCAGTTGACGAAGGTACCTGCGGATCATGTCATGATTCACCGCCCAATGGCCCGATCTTCACACAGTGGAAAAATGCAAGGCATTCGAAAGTTGTATGGAGTTCATCGTTTGCACAGAACAATTATGCAACCCCGAACGATTTGGGCAACTGTATAAGATGCCACGACGGGCAGGGTTATGTTAACTTCACAAAGAGCATTGCTACAAACACCAACGGAAAAACACAGGCCAGCCATGAAATGGTTAGCTGCGCAACATGCCACGATCCTCATGGAAGTTCAAATCCATATCAGCTAAGGTCAAGACCGGCCGGAAGCGATACACTTGCTAACGGTTATCACTATACAAACGTAGGAAACGGCGCAGTTTGTCTTGATTGCCATAAATCAAGAAGGAATACCGCTACATACGTTTTGACAAAAATTACAAGCGGAAACTGGGGACCGCATCATAATAGCCAGGGCGACCTTTATTTAGGACAGAACCTTGCGACATTCGGCGGCGCACCGTACAGGCAAACACAGCACTGGGCATTCTTGCAGAACGCCTGCGTAACTTGTCATATGCCTGCTACAGATACTTCTGCAGCAAACAGGGACAAAGTTGGCGGACATGCGCTTTACCTGCATAACGAAGCTACTGATTACGACCATCTGAAAGCATGTCAGTCATGTCACTTTGGCAAAACCAGGTTTGACCAGTTTATCGCTGATGCAGATTACGATGCAGACGGAACAATTGAAGCATGGAGACTTGAAGTAAGAGGAAGCTTAACAAGGCTTGCAATGGCATTACCTCCTTACGGCGTTGACTCTGTTGCATGGCAGCTGATAGCAGCCGATACACTAAACCCGAATCATCTCAATATGAAGAAAGCTTACATTAATTATCTTTCTATAAGGGATGGCGGCGAGTACGGCATGCATAATGCTAAGTATGTAATTGATGCTCTCGTAGCTTCAAGGAACGCTGTTCTTGGAATCACAAACTTATCTTATGAGATCCCAGTTAGATTTGAACTCGGACAGAACTACCCGAATCCGTTCAACCCGACCACGAAATTCAAATTCGCAATTCCAAAAGAAGGCGATGTTAAGATAATTGTTTACGATATTATGGGACGTGAAGTAAATGTACTTGTAAATGAAAAGTTGAATCCGGGAACCTACGAAGTTGACTGGAACGGTATGAATATGGCTAACGCAAAAGTATCCAGTGGCGTGTACTTCTACAGGATAATTGCCGGAAACTTCACAGAAGTTAAGAAAATGGTTATGGTAAAATAACAACTCTTATTATTAGCGTCTGGACTGTTAAAATGGTTAATTGAATATGACCCAGATGTATTCAAAACCCCCGCAAAGCGGGGGTTTTTTATTAAAACAATATAAATCATAAATATTTATGATTTATATATTTTTTGCGGAATATTTCCACAATAAGTGTTGCCTATTACCCCTAAATTTAAATTAACCTATATATTACAGCATTTAAACAAAGTTTTTTTGGCATAATAATTGTTATTAATATTGTTATAATTGATTCTAAGCTAATTTTTAGAAAAATGAAAAAACTATTAACTGTATTATTTACTACTGCACTGGTTCTAATTTCATATTCATTTACAATGGATGAAGCAGGAGACGCATTACCCGGATATTCCGGAACACAGTCATGTGTTTGCCATAACGGTACACATGTGAACCAATGGAAAAATACACTGCATGCGCAGATACATATGCAGCCTGGCCCTACAACTGTAAGACCCAACTGGACAGGTAATGTCAATATGGGTGCATCATTTGGTAATGCAACAGTAACCTTAAGTCTGGTAGGACCTACATACAAAGCTACACTTAATCCTTCATCGGGTTCGCCGGTTACATATGATATAGTATATACATATGGAGGAGGATATAAACAAAGGTATCTTGTCAAAATAGGTGTAAGTTATTATATGCTCCCAATACAATATAATCTTGCAGGATATCTGAATAATTCTTCAGGAACCTGGGCATCATATAATGCGGGAAACTGGTTTAATGCATCAGGTACTTTAAAACCGATAGATAATGCCTTCAGAAAAAAATCTTACGATAAAAACTGCGGCGGATGTCACATGACTGGTTTTAAAGTTGCTAAAGATGTTTCAGGAGCAGATACATCATGGATAGGTACCTGGGCTAACAGCAATGATACAACTAACAACAAAGTGGGCTGTGAATCATGTCACGGGCCTGCAAGTGATCATATTGCAGCGCCTTCAACATCTAATATCTATGGTCCAACAAGGATGAATCAGGGTGGAATGCAAAGACAGCAGGAAGTTTGCGGTCAATGCCATATGAGAAGCTCAAGCACTAATTTCACATATGAATACGCATGGAAAGAATCAGTTGACAGCGCTTATCAACCCGGTTTGCCGTTAAGTCAATTTATTCCAAACTGGCAAAATTATTTAAACACTGTTGGGGGTCCGGGTGTATGGCCTGATTCAATTACTCCGAGACAACATCATCAGCAATGGATGGATATCAGTTATTCAGCTCATAACAATATTATGAACTGCTACAAATGTCACGATCCGCATAAAAACACGGCATATCCGCATCAGTTAAAATTAAGTTCAGATAGCAACAGCATCTGTATTCAGTGTCATACTAATTTTGGAACGCCGGGTAACCCGAATATCCCTGCAATTACTCAGCATACCAAACATTCATACGATCCGCTGAATGCGAATCAAACCGGTGGTACTTCCCGCTGCGTTACCTGCCATATGTCTAAAACAGCAGTAACAGCTTTACCTTATGATATAAGTTCACATAGCTGGAGAGTTATAAGACCAGTTAAAACACTTCAAAAATTAAGTGTAAGCACCCCCACATTAGGTATGCTCAATACTTGCGCAGTCGGCTGCCACAGGAATCCAAACAGTGGTGCCGGGACCGGTAATGTTCCAACATTAGGGGTAGGTAATGACCCGACATTAACAGATTGGAGACAACCTACTGATTCAGCATTAGCAGATACTTTGAACAGATGGTTCAATAATCAGAACTGGGTGATTGGAATTCAGAATATTTCATCAGAAGTACCTGAAAGATATATTTTGAATCAGAATTATCCTAATCCGTTTAATCCATCAACAAATATTGAATTTTCAATTCCAACAAGAGAAAATGTTTCATTGAGAATTTATGACATTACAGGTCGTGAAGTTTATAAACTGATAGATATGGAAATGTCATCCGGAACATATAAAGTTGACTGGCTTGGTATTAATAACTTCGGCGATGATGTTGCATCAGGTGTCTATTTCTACAGATTATCAGCCGGTGACTTTGTTCAATCCAAAAAAATGATTCTTGTACGTTAAATTCATTTTATTCCTATGTTCAAAACCCCCGCGAAAGCGGGGGTTTTTTATTGCACTTACATCCTTAATAACGTATACAGGTTAATAAACCTATACAAGCCTTAGACACAATAAATTAGAATCTATTGGAATACAATCGTCATAAATATGCTTTAAAAAGATAACCAATATCATGTTTCTTATTGCTCTAAGTCATTGTATTGGCTTAGATTACCCAATATTTTTGTATCGGATATTAGAGGAAATATTTAATAACATTTTCTCTAAATTTTTTTGAAAGGCTTAACTATGAGATCACTACTTCTAAGCAAAAAATTCTTTGCAGCAGTCATCATTATTTTCTTTGCATCTTCAGTTCTGCTTTACGGGGATATAGACGGCAGGACAGGCAGAACACTTAAAACCAGCACCAGCGGATGTTCCTGTCACGGTTCAATCAATTCGGGAGTAACCGTAACGATCGCAGGACCTGATTCACTCAACCCCGGACAAAACTCACAATACACACTTACCGTAACGAACGCCGGGAAAACCGGAATGGGGCTTGATATTGCCACAAGGCTTGGGGTTTTGGCCGTAGTTTCAAATACAACTCACCTCGCAAGCGGAGAAATTACCCATAACGATAATATTAGCATGACAAATGGAACCGCTTCGATCACATTCAGTTATACAGCCCCGGCAGCACCGGGTACTGATACAATATGGGCAGTTGGCATTGGAACCAATTCACAAAGCAACACGGGCGGTGACGCATGGAACCATGCTCCAAGCAAGAGGATCATAATTCGCAATCTGACAGGAATAGATCCGGTTAATGCACCCGTAGTATATTCGATTAGCAGGAGCTATCCTAACCCGTTTAATCCATCAACAAAGGTTGATGTATCACTCTCTGCAGTGAAAAATGCCGACATCAGGATTTTTGATATCAACGGCAGCGAAGTTTATAAGATCTTCACCGGCGATTTGTCAGCGGGGAGCCACACATTTGAATGGAATGCCATCGATAATTCCGGCTCTGCAGTGAACAGCGGTGTATATTTCATGAAGTTTGATATCGGCGGTAAGATTGAAACAAGAAAGCTTGTACTGATCAAATAGAACTCTACAAGTATGACAGTTTTAAAAAACCTGCAGAAATGCAGGTTTTTTTGTGCCCAAAAGTCTAAACAAAAATGCCGGCAGCATTTTGCTGCCGGCTATGGGGAAACAATAACATTGGAAAACAAACAATGATGTAAGGACTCTACTTAACCGGAAGGGAAATTATAAAAGTTGTGCCTTTGCCCGGTATTGACTTTAACTGTACTGTACCTTTATGTTCTTCTACTATCCTCTTAACGATGGGCAGTCCCAATCCTGTACCTTTTCCGTATCCTTTTGAAGAAAAAAATGGGCGGAATATCTTATCGGCGTTTTCAGGCGGGATACCCGGACCGTTATCGCTAACTTCGATGTAAACTGAGTGGGCATTGGCCCTTGTAAGAACCGCTACTTCTCCGCTTGCGGTAAATGCCTGGATTGAGTTTATCACCAGGTTTGCCAAAGCATCTTCGATCTGTGCTTTGTCAGCCATAATATGCGGCAAATCTTTATCGAGTATCTTCTTTATCGAAATATCTTTATTGCCTATCGCATACCTGGAGTTATTTACAACACCTTCGGCAAGTTTATTAAGGTCGATCCGGGTTTTTTCCACATTCAGAGGCCTCGAGAAATTCAGTAAACCTCTTAACGACTTCGTAATGCGGGTGGTTTCATCTACTATGGTCTTCAGCTCTTCGTAATCAGGTTCACTTTCCTTCTTATTGAGAAGAAGATAGTCAGCATTTCCGGAAATAATATTCAGCGGGTTAGAAAGGCTGTGCGCTATGCTTGAAACAACTTCGCCAATCAGCGCCAGGTTTTCTTTTTCCCTCAGCTCCTTTTGAAGTTTCTTCACAGTTGTAATATCGCGCAGAATACCAACGCTTCCGATAGAATCTAATCCGTTATCATTATAAATAGCAAACCTTGAGATACTGACATTTACAATACCTCCGGACTTAGT
This sequence comes from Ignavibacteria bacterium, assembly GCA_041917655.1. Lineage (GTDB taxonomy): Bacteria > Bacteroidota > Ignavibacteria > Tepidaquicellales > OLB5 > OLB5. Next base: position 260,813 of record JAYRXC010000033.1, read on the forward strand.
AAGCCTTTCGCTTTCGTAATTAGCCAGAAAACCATTCCGGCTTACTTCATCTATCAGGAACTTCTTTTCACCTTTTTTCAGCAGGTATTCGGGTATCAGGAAATCAAATTCCCTGCCCATTACTTCTTCTTTTTTATATCCAAAAAGTGTTTCAGCTCCTTTATTCCATAAGAATACCCTGTAGTTATTATCCAAACCGATTATAGCATCGATGGAATTGAGAATGATATCCGAAAAAAATTTCTCGTGAGCTGATTTGCCGTCCTTCATCAGCTGCATCATGGCGCCAAGGCATGCTTCTACATCCCCAAGCACAGTATCAACCTTCATGCTGTCAAGTCCGGTTGACCTGCGGATTTTCTCTTTTAGCAGCTCCTTCTGACGCTGAAGCTCGGAAACTAACATTTGTTCCAATTGTAAAGCTCCCCTATTTCAATTTCTTAATGTAAATATAGCGGTTAAGAAATTTTAACAGAATGATACCGCTCATACAGTTTGATGATATAAATCATAGGATTAAAAATACCAGTACCGTAATATACTGAAATTAAGCAAGACCAACTGTAATATAATCAAAACAACTGTTTTATATTCAATAATATGTGATAATATTACCGATTATAAATCGGCCAATTTATCGGCCACAAATTTAAACTTTTTACATAAATATTAGAAAATTGTTCATTTTCGTGCATATTACCGGCCATCATATCGGCCAAAGTGACTTACATTTCCATTAAATTATCACTATTTTGCATAATACAGATATCCACAGAATTTGGAAAACTTTATAACAGAAATTGAACCGCTATTACCGGAATACGGAAAAGACAAGCTTGCGGAAAGATGTATTACCCTTTTGAGTCTTGCAGGCGGTCTTGGAGTAAATCTGAACAAAGACATTTTAAAAGAGATATCAGGGCTGGTAATTAATATGAATAGCTATTACTCAAACCTGATAGAAGGCAACAGGACAACACCTCTTGAAATTGAAAAAGCAATGTCAGAGAGATTTTCTGAAGACCCTGCTCTGAGAGGTAAAGAATATGAACACATTGCCCATATAAAGGTTCAGAAAAAAATAGATAAACTTTTGTTAGATGATAAAAATTTCGATATATGTACAATAGAATTTATCAGGAACATTCACAAAGAATTTTATGAAAATATTCCGGAAGAATACAGAATAATTAAGGATCCAAACGGAAATCCGTTTAGTATTATCCCTGGTAAATTCAGGGAGTCTGGTGTGATAGTGGGAAGACATATTCCTCCTTCTTCTAAACACATTGTAGACTTCCTTAATAAATTCTGTGCTAAATATGCTACGGATAAACTAAGCGGAACAGATAGACTAATTGCAGCAGCCGCCTCACATCACAGGCTTGAATGGATCCACCCTTTCCCGGACGGAAATGGAAGAACTGCGCGGTTATTTACCCATGCATATCTTTTGAAATCAGGAGTGAGTAATAACGATCTTTGGTCAATTTCGAGAGGATTTGCAAGGAACCGGGAAAAATACTATGCCATGCTTTCAAATGCTGATGAGAAGAGACTAAATGATTACGACGTCAGAGGTAATCTCTCAGATAAAAGACTGTATGAGTTTTGCATGTATTTCCTTGAACTGGCAATTGACCAGGTTGAATTTATGTCGAACTTATTTGATTTTACGAACTTGTTTGATAGAATAAGGAAATACATAGAGAACGAAACTGATTTGAAACCTGCCTCATTTACTATTTTGAAAGAAGCACTGATATATGGAAAACTTAGAAGAGGCGACATTCCCAAATTAACGGGTATGCCCGAAAGAACCGCAAGAAGAGAATTGAAAAAACTACTGGATAAAGGACTGTTGAAAAGCGATACTCCAAAATCAGCAGTAAAACCGGCTTTCCCCGCAGAAATTCTTGAGTTCTATTTCCCAAGGCTCTATCCGATAAATTAAGTGCTTTATCAAATTTAATGTGATTATTTTTGTATATCATGGCTAAAATCAAAAACAAAACAGTTTTCATCACGGGAGCTTCAAGCGGATTCGGACTGGCGACTGCAATGGCATTTGCCCGGAAAGGAGCCCGGCTGATACTCGCTGCAAGGAGGCTCGACAGGCTGAAGAAGATCTCCTCCGAACTTAAGAAAAAATACGGCTGCAGCACACACATAATACAGTTGGATGTGAGGAACAGCTCGGCTGTAAAGCGCGCCTTCAAATCACTCCCCCTCAAATGGCAGAAAATTGATATTCTGGTTAACAATGCGGGTCTCAGCCGCGGACTGGATAAGCTTCACGAAGGAAGCATGCAGGACTGGGAGGAAATGATCGATACTAATGTAAAGGGATTGCTGTATGTATCGCGCGCTGTTATTCCGGGCATGGTTGAAAGAAACTCCGGCCACATAATTAATATAGGTTCAATAGCCGGACATGAGGTTTATCCAAAAGGAAATGTTTACTGCGCTACCAAACATGCCGTTGATGCGCTTACAAAAGGAATGCGGCTTGATCTTGTTGATACCGATGTAAGGGTTACCACTATTGATCCCGGCTTGGCCGAAACTGAATTCAGCATGGTCAGGTTCAGAGGGGATGTTAATAAGGCTAAAGCTGTTTATACAGGCATACAGCCGCTTTCGGCTGAAGATGTGGCAGATGCGGTTATTTATGCCGCTTCGAGGCCCGTGAATGTTGTTGTCGCAGAAATGATTCTGCTTGCGAACAAACAGGCATCATCAACAGTTGTTCACAGAAAATGACAAAAAATAAATGATAGAAGCATCAGAGAAGGATTCGGAAGTTTTAGATAAGTTTGAGCTTGATATTGAAGGTATGGACTGCCCCTCGTGCGCAATGAAAATAGAGCGCAGGCTTAACAAGATAGATGGCATCCAAAATGCAAAAGTGGACCTTGCCAATGAAACAGCATATTTTGAGCTTACAGATGTTAAGCTTAACCTGGATTTCATCAAAAATGAAATTGACAAGCTTGGTTATAAGGCTATTGAACAGGAAACCGATGAAGAGGATAAAACAGCCGAAGCCGAAAAGCTGAAGGCAAAGTCTCTTTTCAGGAAAAAGATATTTACAGCCATCAGCCTTTCAGTAATAATTGTTTTACTTGGAATGAAAGAGCATCTGGAGTTCCTTTCATTTATTTCGCAGGATGCTGCGAACTGGATTTCATTGCCGCTCTCAACAATTGTAGTGTTCTGGTGCGGATCAAAATTCATGAAAGGCTTTCTTGCTGATATCAAAGCTCGCTCGGCGGGAATGGATTCTTTGATCGCCATCGGCACACTATCAGCATATTTTTACAGCATCGTCATACTGCTTTACCCTTCCATTTCAGGCGAACATCATCATACCGTTTACTTTGAAAGCGCGGCAATGATAATCAGCTTCATTCTTCTCGGCAATTATCTTGAGTTCAACCTTAAAAACAAGACGCACTATGCTATAAGATCACTCATGGATCTCCAGGCTAAAAAAGCCGTTGTGTTGAGAAACGGTACCGAGATGGAGTTACCCATCAAGAAGGTTAAAGTAGGCGATATTGTTTTGGTTAAGCCCGGGGAGAGGATCCCGGTTGATGGCTCCATTGTTGAAGGTTCATCAAGCGTGGATGAATCAATGATGACGGGTGAATCATTGCCTGCAGATAAGATCGCCGGCCTTGATGCCATAGGCGGCACACTGAATCTGAACGGGTATCTTAAGATAAAAACAGAGCGTTCAGTAAAAGACTCGATGCTCTCAAAGATCATTTCAATGGTTAAGGATGCGCAAAAATCCAAGCCGCGAATTCAACGAATTGCTGATAAAGTGTCTTCGATCTTTGTGCCCATAGTAATAGTTATAGCAATTGCTACATTCTTCATTTGGTTCAGTATAATTGACCAAAGCCTGAGCTATAGCCTGCTAAAGGCAGTTGCGGTGCTGATAATCGCCTGTCCCTGCGCACTCGGGCTGGCGACACCAATTGCAATTGTACTTGGCGTTGGTAAAGCTGCCGAAAACAAGATACTGTTCAACAATGCCGAGGCAATTGAAAATGTTAACAAGATAAATACGATTGTCTTCGATAAAACAGGTACTCTTACTGAAGCTAAATTCACCCTGAGTGAAACACGGGTAAAGAAACCCGGACTTTCAGCGGCTGAAGCACACCGTATTGCTGCTTCAATTGAGGCCTTTTCTGAACATCCAATTGCCAAGGCGATAACAACGGGCTACGATAGGGCAAATGGGGATTTGTTTAATGTTACGGATTTCAGGATGACTTCCGGTATCGGGGTAGAAGGTACTATAAATAATATAAAATATGAAATAGGAGGGGCGAACCTGCTAAAGCTTACGAACAGGAAAAATGAGTCCGGCACTCAAAGTATTTTCCTTTTCGAAGAAGGCACTCTTGCGGCTGAATTTGACCTTAGCGATAGGCTTAAACAGAATGCGAAAGAGATTGTACAGAAACTGCAGGGAAATGGTTACAGGATTGCAATGATATCCGGAGACAGCAGCCAAACTGCATCCCGAATCGCAGGTGTACTTGGTATTACCAACTACAAGGGAGAAGTTCTGCCGGGCGGTAAACAGGAATATGTGAAAGAGCTTCAACAGCAGGGATACAAAATTGCCATGGTGGGTGACGGCATTAATGATGCCCCTGCCCTTTCAGCCGCTGACCTGGGAATAGCCATCGGAACCGGACAGGATATTGCAATAAGCTCAGCAGACGTGATTCTTGTGAGAGGTGACCTTGAAAACATACTTGCACTTTTTAAAATATCCGGTAAAACCATACGTGTAATAAAACAGAACATTTTTTGGGCATTTTTTTACAATGCAGCAGCCATCCCATTGGCAGCGGGTGCACTGGTTTCGTTTGGGATAAGTATCTCGCCTGTTATGGCTTCGATGCTTATGGCATCAAGCGATGTTGTGACGGTACTGCTTAATTCGCTGAGGCTTAAGTATATGAAAATAAAATAATTATTGCTATTTTTGAGTAGTTATACTTATTTTTGGGAACAATCTTAAGGAAAACTTGTTTATATTTACGTATTAGTTGCGGGTTAAATTTAAAAAAGGAGAAAAAAAGGCATAAAAATGTGAAATGGCCTGCCAAGCCACAGAAATTACAAAATGTTACCTGCAAATTTAGTTTCAAATGATTATATTTGTATTGAATAAGATAAGCAGTAAAATTAAAAATACTTAAAGGAGAATAATAAATTGAAAAAATTAGTTGCATTATTTGTAATAGTGGCAGCTTTTTTAAGCATCAATAACAGTACATTTTCACAGCCTCAGTTAAAACTGCATGTAACAGGCGGTTACAATCTTCCGTTACCTGATTTAAAAGGCGAACAGACATTCAGCACAATTGAAAAAGACACCTATGGTATGAAAAGCGGTTTCAACGCTGGAATTGATGTAAAGTACTTCCTCGGCAAGAAGAGAAATGTTGGCATCACATTAGGCTTAAATTATAACATGTTCTCAAACAATGTTGATACAACATTAGCCGGAACATCATACACACAGAAAAACAAGATCAATACCTTCCAGGCAGCTCTTGGTGTTGAATATAATTTCATGCCTAAAGGCAAAACACAGCCGTTCTTAGGACTTGCTTTCACAGGCAATTTCTTCAGCGGTTCATCAAAGCTTGATCCTGCTTTAACAGGTTACACTGAATCCACACTTAAGTCAGCTTCAAGGTTCGGCTTAAGAGTTGGCGGCGGTCTTGACTTCAAGTTAAGCAAATCAGTTGGCGCAGTTCTTGGTTTCAATTACAACATGGCTAACCTGATCGGAAAAGCTTATGATTCAACAGTTGTTCTTGGTTCAAACGAGTATAACCTCAACGATAAGGAATATACAGTTGGAACAACAACAATGAAATCAAGGAACATTTCCTACATCAATGTTTACGCAGGTGTTTCATTCTACTTCAACGAACCGAAGAAAATGAAAAAATAACCTGTAGGTTATGAAGAATTTCAAAAAGGGAGTCTGAAAAGACTCCCTTTTTTGTTTGCCTAAAATTGGCGATTTTGCCAAAACAATATATCTAATGCAAATGAAAATCGCTTTAATACTTATATTGACCATTCTTTCTACCGGCATTTTCGCTGGCAGCGGGGATTCTGAGAAGATCCGTACTGCCACTATCAGCACCTACGGCATGAGCTGCACCGGCTGTGAGGAAACTATCGAAACAGAGATAAAGAAACTCGAAGGGATCAAGTCCGTTAAAGCAGATCATGTTAAGAAAACTGTTGTAGTTAAGTTCGATGACAAAAAGGTCACGCTCAACCAGGTAAAAGAGGCTATAAAAAGCGCCGGCTATAAGCTTAGTGAATAGGTTTTGTGGTGGATATGATTAGATTCTGATCTATACCGCAGAAGTAATTAGTGTACGTCAGCAAATCACTTATTTAGTAATTTTGCAGGTGACCCTCACCCCCCAGCCCCTCACCCAACGGGAGAGGGGAGAAAGAAAACAAAAATTTCTCTGTTCCCCCACTCCTGTCAGGAGAGGGGGCGAGGGGGTGAGGTCAAGAAAATTGAGAATTTAAGGTCAGGAACTTCTTCGAGCATAGTCTTTGGGGAATTGTTTTTTTACTGTCGTGAACCGTGGCAAAAGTACTTGAATCATTGTTTTCGGAATTCTAAAAAATTTATTAAATACAAAACAGTATATGAAAATTAAAATAATCCTGATATTACTTGTTGTTTCAGTATTCAGCGTTTACTCACAGCCGAAATTCGTTGTTGGAGTAACAGGCGGATACAGCCTTCCCCTTCCCCAGCTGAAGGGTACGATCGATTCCGCTAACAGCGAGCTGGGAGAATCTTACTTCACCAAGACCGGCTATAACTTCGGGCTTAACGGTAAGTATGCATTGGATAAAAAAGGCAGGATCAGGATAGTGCTGGGTGGAAGCTACAATAAATTCACCGGCGAAGAAGCATATTCGCATACCAACGATGTTGAGTTCCATACCAACATGACAGTAGTTTCGGCAAGCCTGGGCGGTGAATATTCATTTACTCCCCGCGAGAAGACTGCCCCGTTTGTAGGTTTGGATATCACCGGAAATTTTTTCAGCGGAAAGACGGAAGAAACTGTTACCGCTGCATCCACAACTGACCATAGCACGCTGGGTACAACCACCACCACACTTAAATTAGCCACAAGGTTTGGTATTGCAGTAGGCGGCGGTGTCGATGTCCAGTTCAATAAATCCATAGGAGCGCTGTTTGGTTTCAAATACAATTTTGCTAATCTCATAGGTAAGGAATACCTTGCGACATCATCAGCCGGCGAATACAACCTTAACGATAAAGAAAATGGCAGCCTGAAGGCAAAGAACATAATGTATTTCCAGATATACCTTGGAGTCAGCTTTTATATCGGCCAAATGAAGAAGGCTAAATAAGGCAATACAATGAAGTTTACAGAAGCGGGATCAGCTCCCGCTTTTTTTATCTCCTGCCGGATTTAATATTTTCCAATATTACAATTGTAAAATGCATCTTTATTGATTAAATTTCGATTAAATTAGTAAGCAATCATTAAAACTTATTGTTCAATAATGAAGAAACTGACAGTCATAATAACAGCCCTCGTATTTGTATTTTCAGCACAGCTGAACTCACAAACAAAGTACAGCGTATCATTCTACGGCGGTTACACACTGCCTGTGGCAGATCTTAAAGGCGATTTCCCTGATACTCTTGGCACTTCACTGCTGAATTTCAACAAAGCATCAACTCTGCTTACCTCAAGCGGATTCAATTTCGGAGCGATTGGCAAATATTGTGTTGATACTCTCGGCAAAGCTAAGTTGACTGCCGGGCTGAACTATGGTTCATTTTCCGGCTCAAAAGATTACCAAAGGTCGGGCGGAGTGCTAACCTATAAGAATAAGGTAAACATTTTCACTATCGCACTTGGAGCAGAATACAATCTAATGCCTAAGAAAAAGCTCAGCCCGTTTATAGGACTGGAACTGGCAGCAAATTTTTACAGCGGAAAGATCGAAGCATCAGGTGATACGGTAAAAACATACAACAGGAAATCTGAATCACGTTTCGGAGTTATAGCCAACGGCGGCGCAGAGCTAAAGCTCAGCAAAAGTGTTTCGGCTGTTTTCGGGGTTAAATATGCTTTAACTAATCTTTTCGGCAAAAAGACCGAAGTTACGACTACCTCTACTACGAATCAAACAGATGCTGATGAAGAAGGAGGCACTTCCTCTCTGAACGAAATATCGCTTAACGATGCCGATTACAATACCAATAAAGCCAAATCATTGAACTATGTACAATTTTATGCAGGTATAACATTCCATTTTGGTGATGTGATAAAATAAGACCTTCGATAGATTCTTGTTTCAAAGCTCAGGTACACAATAGAATGTGTTTTTGAGCTTTTTTTTTAACATTCATTTACACTTTTTAGATGTTATTTTTGAGTTTTTAAAAGTAAATTTGTAAATATTCGTAAACAGAGGAACACAACAGGGCCGGTAAAGTTAAATGAAGTATAAAACAGCAATATTAATTCTGATAGCGATCTCAATAGTAAAAATGACATTCTCGCAGCCAACGGCCACTGTCCAGTTCGTAGGCGGATATTCGATGCCTCTTGGAGACTATCACGGTACATTTGGTGATACCCGGGCAACTTTCACCGGCGGGGGCAATCCGGATTCAGCATCTTACTTTATGAAATCCGGCGTTAATTATGCCATATTCCTCAAGTTTCCGGTTGCTCATAAAAGCCCGTTCAGCATCAAGGCGGGAGTTGGATTTAATGCATTCGGGCAATCGAAAGAATATACGGAATCGACAGGCAGCGTAACTGTTGATCTCTCACAGAGCATTCTCGGGATAACAATAGGCGGAGAGTATGATTTCGCAGACCGGAAGTCGAAAGTGCGGCCTTTTGCGGGTGTTGAGCTTTCAGCAAATTTTCTATCCGGCAAATACACGGAAGATTATATCGATTCAACCGAAACATACGACATGAAGGGCGCTACCAGGATGGGAGTCAATTTAAGCGCTGGTGTCGATTTCGTGCTTCATAACAATATTGGAGTGCTCGTTGGCGCAAAATACTCTATAGCGAACGTGATCGGAAAAAGTTATTTGGAAGATTCTCGAAAGACTTACGGACTTAACGATGATTCATTCACTGTTGGGAATACTTCATATCCTTCAAGAAACATTACATTCCTGCAATTATACGGCGGAATGTCTTTCTATTTCGGGCGATGATTCTGAACTAAACTAATACTACTATATGAAAATACTGAAATACTTATTTTTTGTTCTCTTTATCACTTCAATTTCTTACTCACAGTTTGATAAGACCCAGTTCCAGGTTGGTATTGGGCTGCTTGAACCGTTCGGAAACACTTCAAAGGGTACTTACTATACAAATCTGCCGCTTGGGCAAACAACTGTTCTTGGTATCGATTCCAATTTTATGCGGAACAACTACGGACTGAAGACCGGGCTGTATTTCTTCGGTAAAGCAAAATTCAACTTCGATAAATACGCTATCACCCGCGGTGTTCTTTTTGCAGGCTTCAACACATTTAATACTTTTGAACCTTCAAAAAGCGGCAACATCGGCGTAACTGTTATCAATATTAACAACCAAGTTGATACTGTTCTCTCAAGTGTTAATTACAGTTACTCCTTCAACGCATTTTCTTTCGGCCTGGGGTTTGAGCTTGCGCCTACTTCATTCACCAGCAAAGTGAGCCCGTATTTCGGCGCAAACATGTCATTCAACATGTTCAACGGAAGACTCTCACGTACCGAAAACCGTGTGGATAGCGTTACCACAAGCTTCTCTGATTTCAGGATCGGTGTTAACTTTGACGCAGGAATTGAGTTCAAGATCAACAAACAGTTCGGGCTTGCGCTTGGCGTTAAGTACGATTTGGGCAACCTTCTGCTTAAGAACACGAACAGCGGAATTGCTGACGGGCTTGAATGGGGCAAATCAAACGGTTCTTTAAATGACGATGAAGGAACATTCTACTCAACACTATATGAACCTGTGCTTACTGCAACACGCAGGCAGGTAGCTTCAAAGAAAAAAGATATCAACTGGGGAACAATTTATATTGCTGCAAACATATATCTTGATAAACCCAAGAAAACCAGCAAGACACCAAAGAAATAATTCTTTGAACTATAAGGGCAAACAGGTTGTTTAAACAAATTGACAGGTATATAATTATTCAGTTTGTAAAGAACTTCCTGTTCGCCCTTCTTTGTTTTGTCCTTATTTTTATCCTCGTCAACCTTTTTGAAAACCTCGATAAATTTATAGATAATAAGCTGCCGTTTACGGCAGTGCTTACTTATTACCTCTACTTCATCCCCGAGATAATACGCCTTATCACCCCGATCTCAGCATTGCTTGCAACTTTATTCACTGCCGGCAGGATGGTAAACTTCAATGAAACCATCGCGATAAAGAATGCCGGAGTGAGCCTGGTGAGGTTTATGATGCCTTTCTTAGCTATGGGTGTGCTTATAACCGCAGGTGCGCTTTATTTCAATAACTGGATAGTTCCTGAAGCAAACAAAAAGCTTTTTTTTATTGAACGCAATTCACTGGGTAAGAACAAAACCGTCGCAGGGTTGAACAGGCTTTACTTCCAGGATACCAAGAACCAGCTTATACTGATTGACCAGTTCAGGGAAACCGATCTGACGGCTCTAAAGGTATCTATCCAGCTTTATGACGCAGATTCACTTAACCACATGATAAAACGCCTCGACGCAGAACAAATGAAATGGGACGGCAAGGCTTGGCAGCTTATAAATGCATCGGAAAGAACATTTAACGACAGTTCTGAAACTCTGGTGACCTATAAAGAGATCCCGGCTGCTGATGTTCAGGGATTCAACAAGATAAACCTGGTGCCCAGCCAGATAACACGCCGGCAGCTGAAGCCTGATGAAATGAATTACGGCGAGCTTGAGGAGTTTATTGTAAGCCTGAAAAAAGGCGGACAGGATACAGACAGGCAGATGGTTGATTTTTATTCAAAGATATCATTTTCATTCAGCAGCATCATTGTGATAATCTTCGGCATTTCTATTTCAACGGGTTCCAAAAGAAGAAAAGGTCTCGCGCTGCAGTTTGGCATAAGTATTTTGGTGAGTTTTGTGTATCTGGGCTTTGTAAAGATATCGCAGTCATTCGGCTACAACGGCGACCTTAATCCCCTTTTCACCGCCTGGCTGGCTAATATTGTGTTCGCGGGATTCGGCATGATAAATTTGTACTTTAAGAGTTATTGAACAGGGCAAAACTTAAATTCTTCACAATAAAGCCGGATTTTACCGATTTTCATTGATTTTATTTTAAGGATTAAATATATTTGTATTCTTCAAAAGTTCTATTCCGAAGTAGCTCAGTTGGTTAGAGCATCTGACTGTTAATCAGAGGGTCGCAGGTTCAAGTCCTGCCTTCGGAGCCAAAAAAGCCCAATTTGGGCTTTTTTAATATAAAACAGAGTTAGCTTATGGCAAATGACGAACAGCAGGTCCAGCAGCAGATAAATATTGAGATAGGTGAAAAGGAAGCAGAAGGAATATATTCTAACCTCGCCATCATCTCTCACTCCCCTGCCGAGTTTATACTTGATTTCACAAGGGTTCTTCCGGGAATTCCAAAATCAAAGATCAGCGCCAGGATCATTATGACTCCCCAGCATGCTAAAATGCTGCTTGGAGCTTTGAAGGATAACATCGATAAGTTTGAGAACCAGTTCGGCGAGATACAGCTTGTCGGGCTTCCGCCGCAGGGCGGCTTTGGATTCCAGCCGGCGGTTAATCCGAAGGACGAGAAGATCAACTAATGAGCGGAATTTAGTGCAGCAAAAAAAGGGGCTAAGCCCCTTTTTTTATATATCAGATTAGCTGCCCTTATCTTCTTCAAGATCAACATGGTTATCGCCGCCTAAGCTGTAGTAGTTGTTTTCCTCGTCTTCTGCGCCCTTTGCTTCGGCTTCATCATCCAGCTCGTCACCCGGAACGTCAAGTCCGCCCGAAAGTATAGCGGCCTGCTTTTTCAGCGATTCATCATCCACAACCGGTGCGGCTTTTTCAGCAAGCTTTTCAGGATCAATAGCTGTTTCTTTATCCTTGGCATAGATATCTTCACTATCCGGGTACGGTTTATAGCCCGGCAGCTCTTCGGAATTCTTAGTTTTCTTCTTTTTCAATTCTTTCATAATCGATTCTGTATGGTTTTACTATTTCTATTTATATAAACAAGAAATGAAGCAATTATGTTGCAACTATTGATAATTTTGAATCTGCGGTATTCAATGATTGTAAATAATAATTCTATTTAAAATAGGAATAGAGATTACCCCAATCAACTTATACCAATTATAAGAATAGATTTGATATATTGAGAAAAGTATAAAATGTTGTTTTTATTAGATATTAGTGTTTTTTTTCATTATATTTGAAAGTATCATTATGACTTTAAAAAAGTAAATTACTGTGAAGCACATCTAAATAGGAACCACATTCTTAAGAACTAAAATCCCTAGGAGGAGCTTAAAATGAAAGCAACTTTATTCTTCCGTATTTGCCTTTTAACAACCATTCTATTCTTTTTCACAAACAACATAAATCTGTTTTCACAAGTTTTCACTTCTGTAGACTTTGAAGCAGGAGGATATGTTACCGAATTGTATTCACGTTGGGGTAGAAACGAACACACACTATATTGCAGAACAGATATTGGCGGAGTGTATAGCTTGAGTCTAAATCCCCCCAGTACTCAATGGACTTTCCTTAGTACTTATGCAACTTCCCCAGCCGGCTTGCATGTACAAGGACTTGCATTCAAGAATCCAATGGTAGCCCCTAAGCTCATGGTAGCATGTGGCACAGATTATATGAACACTGACCCTGATAGAGGGGTTTGGAAATACGATAATTTTACTTGGACGAAAGTTTTAGGTCCCGGAGCACCGTCACCAAACAATATCGACATTAATTTTGGAGGTAACGTGTTTCATTCAAAAGTAGGGGGTGAGTGTATCGTTTATTTCGACAGTCCTAACTGGAAACTCATCGTTGGAGGCAGATTCAGTAACAGTATGAATCATGTTAGCCCAATCTATTATTCAACAGATGATGGAGATACATGGTCACTTGTTAACAACGATGCAATGAGGAGTTACGTTACTGGCAATGTGAGCACGATTGTTGCAGATCCAACAAATTCTAGCAATATTTGGGTTGGTACCGACGAGGGAATCTGGCTCGGAAATAACAATAATGGTAACTGGAGTTGGACCAATAAAAAGGGTGCCACCCCTCCCTCGGGTAATGACTATAATACTCCTGTTCACAGAATCATAATTAAGCAAGACGCAAGCATGATATTTGTCGCACAAGGTGAAGAAGTTTTCCGTTCAAGCGATAATGGAGCATCATGGGTAAATTTTACTTCCAATTTTGATAATTCAGGAATAACAAATAATCAAAACAATTTAATCTCCGCTATTAATTTGTTCGACAATGACTCCAAGTTATTAGTAAGTAGAATTGGTTGGGCAAACAAAGACCCACGCACAAGAATCTCAACAGATAATGGAGAGACTTTTGGCAACAACATAAACATGACATTAGAAGTACCAAATCCAAGGCATGCCCAAGATGATAAGTTTCATGCATACTATAGCAAGACTAACTTTCTTTTGGATGGTGAAAATTGGTACTGCAGTGGCGGCGCTGGACCATATAAAGCCGTTTCATCAGATATATATAGTGACTGGAAATATCTAATTGTTGACGACCCCGACAGGACTCACGGATTAAATATGCCCGTTGTCTATGATGTCACTTTTGGGCTGGGAACTGGTCAAAATTCGTTAATCTTTATTCCAATAGCGGACTGGACACTGGCAAGAGTGGAAAATACTAATCCCCTTCCATTGACACCAGAAGGTCAAATTAGAATCAAAGACTACGCAAGAATTGAAACGGGAAGCGATGAGTTTGTTTCAAATGCAACCAGAATTCTTGTGAGTGCCAATGATCCTTCAATAGTGTACTTTACTGGTGGAAACTTATATAACAACTATTACGGATCTTTGTTTAGAAGCATCGATTATGGTAATACATTTTCTCAGTTATCAACGAACCTGACATTATTAGAGGCTGATCATTCTATAATTGATGGTTCAGTTTCCCAAACAAATGTTAACAATTTACTTGTAGTCGTAGGAGGAGGATATAGCTCACATGAAATTGGCTTCGGGACAGATAGAGGTATTTTCATAAGTACGGACGGAGGATTTAGTTTCGACTTTGCAAGTGGCATTAGCGCAAATGCAATAGTTGATGAACTATTTACTCATCAGAGGATTCTGGCGCGCGACCCAAATGATGATAGCCAGGTTTTTGCTTATTTCGAAGGAGGTTCCAATGAAGGTGGTGTATACTCCAGCAATAATAGTGGGAGAAGCTGGACATATATGTCACAGCAGCCATTGCCTCAAGATACATATTTTGACAAGGGGTGTCTAAAAGCACATAACAGCACAAGTGAATTGTTATATATCGCAATTCTAAATGAAGGATTATTCTTTTCAAATAACGGAGGAAATTCATGGAATTCTTTAGGGAATTTCAACAGCGCTACCCAAGTAGATGCAAGAGATAATAACATAGTCGTATTTGGCAACGAAAATGGAGGAAACGATTATAATGAGATCTTTTACTCCACTAATTCAGGTTCAACTTGGAGTGTTATTACAAACACAACTTACCGACTGCCAAGCACATCCCATCTGACATTGGACCCAAACAATTCAAATAGAATATGGATAAGTACAAGCGGGCAAGGTGTTTATATGTATGATATTAACAGCAAAGATAGAAATATGTATGCCAATGTATACGAAAACTTACCAGACAGATTTTCGCTATTACAAAACTTCCCCAATCCTTTCAACCCATCGACTAGTATACGATTCAGCGTACCATTTAAAGGTTTAGTAACTCTAAAAGTATTTGATGTCATGGGGAAAGAGGTGGCTTTACTAATTAATGATGAAAGAAATCCAGGTGAATACACTATTGACTTCAATGCATCTGAGCTTTCAAGCGGTATATACTTTTACAAGCTTACTGCCGGTTCATTTGTAAGCACAAAGAAAATGATACTCGTAAAGTAGAATATTATTTTAAAAAGCTAAATAAAAGCCCGCCACAAAAATGGCGGGCTTTTGCTTTACGTACACTTGATAACGATTTTTCTAGATACCCATACTTGCAAGCATCGCGGAAATGTTGTTAACCTTTTCAAAAAGCTTCGGGTGGCTTACCTCAAACTCCGTAACAGAATCGCGCAGCTCACCCAGCGTTTTATCGATTATATCATTATTCTTCTCTTCTTTCGTAATTTCTTCAGCCGTAAGCTCTAATTGCTTTGAGATCTTTTCTTTGCTTTCTGCCAGTTCTTCTGAATGCAATTCCTCGCTTAGCTCGTTAAGCATGCCCAGAAGCTCAGCCTTTTTCGCCGGGTCAATATTGTGCTCCGCCTCAAGCTTTTCGCTTATTACTTTTATGGTATTTTTCATGTACTCAAATTTTAGTTTTACAAATATAGCTTTTATCTTGGTTTAAAGAAAACACAAGCGAACTGATCCCAAATTATGAAAAGTAAGTAAAGAAGAGCGGTTGTAAAAGAATTAAAAAATGCGGTTTCGATTTAATGAAGCAAACTCCCGATGTAATGACCTCCCCCCGGCCCCCTCCGAAGGAGGGGGTGACTTCAGCTTGTCATACCATCAGAGTAGCAGGCTCATCTAAGCAGGTATCCAGACCTAAATAACAACAATGATATGAAATTCAGCACCGGTTAATCTGCTGTTTACAGAGTTTATCTTTCTAAATCAGTTTATGATGCAAAGGGGGGATTATCCCTTAAAAATCCGGTACAATATTTTACAAAGAGCAAATAAAAAGCCCGGTTTGAGCCGGGCTTCCGAAAGGTAAAACAAAAAAAGATCTCTATTCTAATACGTGAATATTCTTTGCTGCGCAGATATCTTTAAGCTCTTTCGGCCAAATTGTTACGCTAACTTCGCCAAGATGAGCTTTTCTGAGAAGAAGCATCTGCGTTCTGGATTGGCCTATACCGCCGCCAACACTTAACGGAAGCTCATTGTTAAGAATTGCGCTGTGGTATGGAGTTGAAACCAGATCAAGCTGGTTAGAGAGCTCAAGCTGCTGCTTTAATGTCTCAGCGTTTACCCTGATACCCATTGAAGAAAGCTCGTGCCTGCGTTTTGTCAAGTGGTTCCAAACCAGGATATCGCCATTGATACCATGATAAGTTTCGCCGTCTTTGGTGATGGTTGGGGTTACCCAGTCATCATAATCAGCTGCGCGCATTTCATGCGGGAATCCGTCTTTTAATACCCAGCCGATACCGATTATAAACACAGCCGGATGTTCCTGCAATATCTTGGTTTCCCTTTGTTTCCTCGGTAGGTCGGGATATTTAGCAAGCAGGTCTTCAGCATGAATAAATACAAGCTCTTCGGGCAAATTCGGGTAACGCGGATCTTTCAGCTGCGGGAACATAGCCTGAACATGTTTTTCGGCACCTACGAATACTTTCCATATTTTCTTTACTATCATTTTCAGGAAGTCGAGATTCCTGTCTTCAGCAGTGATCGTTCTTTCCCAATCCCACTGGTCAACATATGAGCTGTGATCATGATCCAGGAAGTAATCTTTCCTGACTGCGCGCATATCCGTATTGATACCTTCGCCCGGTTTAAGATCGAACTGCTTCAATGCAACTCTTTTCCATTTTGTGGCAGCCTGAACAACCTGTGCTTCCATCCTCTTCGGTAATCCTAATCCGCATGGGAATTCAACAGGAGTTCTTGATCCGTCTCTATCGAGGTTATCATTAACACCGCTGGCTTTATCAACTATTAAGGGAACCTGAACCATCATAAGCCCCAGCTCTTTGTTTAGATTTTCCTCAATATAGCTCTTAACAGCATAAATTGCTTTTTGTGTATCTTTCTTGTTCAGTAATGATTCATATCCATCAGGCAGAATCTTTGAAACTTCAGGATAAGTGCTGATTCCCGGGCCGGCAAGGTCCGCTTTTTTATCTGACATTTGATTTTTCTCCGTTCATATTTTTTGTTGAAAAACTGATGAACCTATACCTCAAAATTATCAGTTTTCGCATAGTTTTACTATGATATACATCAATAATTTAGATGACATACATCACTGAAAAAGAGCCCCGTAAATACATGCTAAAACATTGCAGTATTTACGGGGCAAAAGGTGAATTTTGCAGCAAAAAAGCTTCAGATCGGGCTCAGTTCTTCAAGGTGCTCATCAAGCGCAAGTTTTTGTTTCAATGCAAGAACACTAAGGCAAACCATTTCAGTGATTTCTTTCAAATTGAATTTATCAGTATTAATCACCAGGTCATAATGATGCGGGTCGTTCAGATCAACACCAAATAGCTTCTTAACGTATTCCCTTCGCTCATGGTCTTCCTTGATAATATAGTCTTCAGCGCGCCTGAGCTGCATTCCGTGCTCGTGCACCATATGCTTCACCCGCCTGGCCATAGAACCGATGAACCTGATATGAAGCGCATTAGTGTGATGCCGTGTAATGTAGAAAGCTCCCCTGCCAATAACTATGGCATTTCCCATATCAGCCAGCCGCTGAATGGATTTGCTTATATTATGAACCATCTCCCTTTTGGTAGGATGAAGTCCGAAAAGCTCTTCGAACATTGTTTGTATCTCAGAGAATTTCTTCTCTGGCAGCAGAGACTGGATTCCAGAAATACTGTAATCTTCCACAACTTTTTTCACCAGTTCCTTATCATACAATGTCCATGGGCACTCTTCAGGCTCCTGAATTTTTGTAAGTTCATCCAGTATTGAAGCCGTGATTTCCGATTCGCCCGTCCCGGCTTCCCTTGATATGGTAATAAACGGAAGTTTTGATTGTTTGCCTGAAGTTTTGAAGGGCGAACCAGCCGACCGCTGAAGCTGGCAGTAGAGATAAGACTTGCTAAGATCAACAAACCTGTTGTATTCCATATTTGAATACCTCCTTTTCAGATTTGACCGGGCAATTTAGTTAGTATGCCCTAAGCAAATATAACACAGTGTATCACGCGCACATATGACTGTTGTCATTTCAATGAATGATTGTTGTCCTCTGAGCTCTTGAGGCAGGAAAAAATGGGGTTAGAAAAAGATCTTTTTGGCTTTGGATATCTCTTCCATAATAAACGCATGGTCTTCGGGGAAGTCCTTTTCAGTGTATATTTTCAGCGCCTCATCAAATGCGGCAATTGACTTGTGATAGTTATCGGTCTTGTCTTCAAATTCAGCCAGCTTAATATAAGCTTTTCCGAGTCCCGTACACACCTCTGCGTACTGCAGCGGGTAATCGGCAGCAGTTCTGAATTTTTTCGATTCCTCCATGTGATCTATCGATTTAGCGATAAGATCGGGGTTATTTTCTGATGTTCCCAGGGCAAGGTAAGCATCACCCATATTGAACATGGTGTTTGCGTATTGCAGAGGGACCTGTTCCGGCAGCCTGACCTTCAGCGCTTCTTCAAATGAATAAATGGCCTTATCTATGTTGACCTTTTGATCTTTAACCAGGGCAAGCATCGAATATGCATTCCCGATATTATTCATTGTGAGTCCGTACTGCAGCGGTGACCTTTCAATTGTCTGTATCTTAAGAACATCCTTGTGTGCCTCAATTGCCAGCATCAAATTAGCCTCGCTATCTTCCAGGTCTGATAGCCGTGCGTAGGTGTTTGCTATATTGTTTTTAGTGAGCGCATATAGTTTCGGGTTATCTTCAACGGTAGTAACCCTGATGGCCTCGTTGAATGAGTTAATGGCATTTTTATAATTTTCCGCTTTATCTTTTGCTTCTGCAAGCAATAGATATGCACCTCCCAGGTTGTTCATGGTACGGGAGTAATCAACCGGGTATTTGCGTGGTAAAAAAACTCTGAGTGACTCATTATACGCATCAATTGCTGTTTTACAGTTTGATTCGATGTTATCAAGCTGGGCGAAAATTGTGTATGCATTTCCCACCTTATTTTTGATCTTGGCTGCTTCATAAGGATGGCTTTCGATACTGAGAGATTTGAGTACTTCGTTAAAATATGAAATGGCTTTCGCACTGTTGGCATATGTATCCTGCACAGAAGAAAGTGACCAATAAGCAGCGCCGAGATAACTCTGTGCTTTCAAATATTCGGGACTTTTTTCATCACCGCCAATCAGTTCAAGCACTTTTTCAAAACATGCTATTACGACCTTCATATAGTCGCCGATATGAGTATCAACAGTCCCAAGGTCGTAAGACCGTTCGCCCGCCATCTGCAGTACATCAGCGTCAGTATTAAATACATCTATCATGTTTTCAATTATCTCAAGCTGGGTAGTCTCTACTTCCGGCTTTACTACGAATTCAAGGTACGCATCTTCGGCCCAAAGCTTATTACGTCTTGCGATCTTAACGAATTCCTTATCTTCAAGGCTTTTAAGCCAGCCTGTCCACTCAAAATCCCTGCCCTCAAGCTCGAACATTGATGCGGCTTTCTTTATCCAGTCTATCCTGAAGTGACTGTTATCTTCATAAACGCCGCTCTTGTATAAATTCCGCAATACACGCAAGATCGTTTTTTCCACGGTATCGCAGCTATCGAACCTGCGCTCCATTTCGCTAAGCCGCATAAAAATAGAGCCTATGGTACCGTTGAACTTAACCGTATCCCATTTGAGTCCAAGTTTTTCAGCAACAAGCCTGCCTTCTTCAGAAGAGATCTTATCAAGCTCAATAATATCTTCACCGAATATGATATCAATATCCATATTCTGTTCAACCATTTTATTCTTTACCTTTTTGAATTCCCTTCCGGAGTGGCAAGTTGCAACTATTGGAATACCTCTTTCCTTGGCTTCGCGGAACAGCTGCGGGTAAGTGTCTTGTTTTTCGATGTAATACTGCAGGTCATCTATAAAGACTAAATGCTTCCTGTTGAAGCTGAAATCTTTTGGAAAGATAAAAGTGTTCATCTGTACACTTCTGGGTACCAGTACGCGAACGGGTTTTTTGAGAGACTTGAGTGCATTGAATACTGCTCGTGTTTTTCCGCTTAAGGGCGGGCCGACAATTAATGTATTCCTGTTCCTTTCGATAGAGCGGAATAGCTGCTGGTCAAGGCTGCGTTCATAATAATAATCCTCGAACGGCCTTTCACCCAGCAGGTCCTTGGCTTTCAGCTTTGCAGAGCTCTTCCAGATAACTGAGTAGTAATTTCTGTACTCCTTCCGCAGCTTCAGGATATACCCTGCCGCAGGCGCAGCTATAGTTGCTAATATGCCCAGAATTGTCAGTAATACTGTCAGATCCATTTGCCTGTACTTTGGAAACCCTGAAAAACTTTATTTATTAAACAAAACAGGGTGATTCTTTAACTCAAAAATTGAACTTACAAATAGTCTCTTATTTCTATCTGCCGGATTCAGCCCTTCGTTTATCAATTTCCTTCTGTATCATGTCGTAATGAGATTCCGAATACCCGCTTGCTGCCTCTGAAGCTTCAAGCAGGTGCTTCATTCCCTTTTCCCGATCCGGTCCGCCGGAACCCGCGCCATTCAAATCAGCCAAGTCAAGGAGAACATTTCCGAGATTCAGCTTGATCGTTGAATACGTCATCGGGTGCTTATGTATTTCCTCAAGCTGCAAAGCTTCAAGGAGCGCTTCTTTCGCCTTAAAAAGATTCTCTTCTTTATCTTCAACTTCGCTGAGATACCTGTAGGTCTCCCCGATATTACACATGGTTTCAGTATAGTCAATAGGCATCTGCTCCCTGATCCTGATAGTCAGAGCCTCACGGAATATATCCAGGGCTTTCAGCAGGTTTTCTTTTTTGTTTACTGCGCCTGCAAGCAGCATATAAGCGTATCCCATGTTGTTCAAAGTTCCGCCGGTATTCCTTGCAGACTTGCGGACTTCTTCGAAAGTGAGATATTCATTATAAAGCCTGATAGCCTCTGTAAGGTTCTTCTCCTTTTCTTCAAACCCCGACAAGTACGTATAAGTATTTGCGGTATTGAACTTTGTAAATGAACCGTGGCCGGGATGGCCGGTCCTATCCCTTACTTTTCGTGCATCGCTGAACGCTTTCAGCGATCTTTTGCAGTTTTCAACTGCATCACCTGATTCAGCAAGCAGCGAATACGTGCTGCCCAGGCTGTTATATGCCAAAGAAAGATCGAGCGGTTTAGGCAGTGAAGACAGGATATCAATTGCTTCATTGAATGCTGATACTGCGTTCAGGCAGTTTTCCTTAATGCCGCCAACAAATGAAAGGAACTGGTAAGCATCTCCGATCTTCATCTTAATATTGGCATATTCATAAGGCTCACCCGTTTTTGAAACATGCTGAAGCATCTCGTTGTAATATGATATTGCCGCTTTAGAGTTTTCGAGGGTATCAAGTGACTGGGAGAGATTCCAATACGCCCGGCCGAGTGAATACTTCACTTTTTTAAGCTGGCTCACCTGCCCGCTTCCTTCAAGAAGCTCCAGCTCACGTTTGAAAGCCTCGATGGCGAGGTTCATGTATTCTAGGAACTGCGGGTCATCAAGCGCATGGTCATATATAGTTTCGCCAACAAATTGCAGGACTTCGTAATCATCAAAAAATATATCGATCGCCTTGCGGAATATTTCATACATCGATTCATCCGTTTCGGGCTTAACTACATGCTCAAGGTATGCATCTTCTACCCACACCTTTGAACCCGGCAGCACTTTGAAGAATTCCTTTTCTTCCAGAGACTTCAGCCAGCCTGCCCATTCAAACTCTTTTGCTGAAAGCTCAAATTTTGCCGAAGCCTTCTTTATCCATTCAGTCCTTATAACATTGTTGTCATCCGTTATCCCGGCGAAGTACAGGTTGCGCAGGACCCGAAGGACGGTTTTTTCAACAATATCGCAATTATCAAAACGTCTTTCCATTTCGCTAAGGCGCATGAAGATAGAGCCTATAGTGCCGT
Organism: Ignavibacteria bacterium; assembly: GCA_041917655.1. Taxonomy (GTDB): domain Bacteria; phylum Bacteroidota; class Ignavibacteria; order Tepidaquicellales; family OLB5; genus OLB5. The sequence continues at coordinate 282,980 of JAYRXC010000033.1, forward strand.
TGAACTTTATGCTGTCCCATTTCATTCCCAGCTTTTCAGCAACATGCCTGCCGGTTTCAGCAGTTATCTTTTCAACTTCTGCAAGCCCGGAACCGAAAATTATATCTATATTCAGATTTTGCTCTGTAAGCTTGTTTTTTACTTTAGTGAATTCTTTCCCGGAATGGCATGCAGCAATTATTGGAATGTTCTTGATATGTGCCTGCCTGAAAAGCAGGTGATAGTTGTCCTGTTTTTCGATATAATGCTGCAGGTCATCAATAAAAATTACTTTGTTCTTCCTGAAGAAATAGTCCGTTGGTATCTGGAAAACAGGCATCGGGACACATCTCGGAACCAGTACATAGTATTTTTTTGCAGAAGTCTTAAATGCATTGTAAACCGCGCGGGTTTTGCCGCTCAGGGGCTGACCGATGATAAGTATATTCTGCCTGTTCTCAAGCCTGCTCAGCAGAAGATCATCAACCGTGCGTTTCATATAAAACTCCTCGCAGGGACGCTCGCCAAGTATTTCTTTAGGGGCAAGCTTGCGGGAATTTTTCCATATCACAGAATAATAATTATACAGTTCTCTCCGCTTGCGGAAAAAAGCAAGCATGGATACCAGGATAGATAAAACAAGTCCGATTATGGAAATTAATAATCCTATTTCCATGCGATGTTGTGCCTAAAGGCACATTTAGTTGTTTTATCGTGCATCTTCATTATGCAGCTTAAATATATTTTGCAGTATAACTTCATCTGCGGCTACTTTTTACTGCGGACTTTTTTATAGTTCACCTTACGTTTCTGGTTAAACGCGCTTATACCCTCTGATACCTCGCCTGATAGATTATGTAATGAAAGCCATTCCCTTGCATGTCCTATTGTAGTATGCCATGAAAGGTCGCGCCAGAAATTAAGCTGCTGCTTGGTGTAACGAAGGCACTCAGGCAGTTTATTGAACAGCTTTTCCGCCATTAAATCAACTGCTTCATCAAGCTTGCTGTAAGGTACCACCTGGTTAACAAGTCCCCACTCCAAAGCTTTCGCTGCGGGAATCTCTTCGCAGAGGAACAATATCTCCCGGGCTCTTCTATCTCCAACCAAGATAGGAAGAAACTGTGTTGCGCCTGCTGCAGCCACGCTGCCGCGCGCAGCGCCAACCTGGCGGATGTAGATATTATCTGCAGCGATTGCAAGATCACAGCTCATGTTGAGCTCATTTCCGCCGCCAACAACTATACCGTTCAGCCTTGCGATGGTTGGCTTGCCAACATTACGCATAACTTCGTGAAGCTGAATGAACTCATACATCCATTTATAATAATCGTTCGGCCTGCCGAGAAAGCTATCCTGCTGTTCATTCAGGTCTGCGCCGGTTGAAAAGGCCTGGCGTCCTGCGCCCGTCAGGATTATGACAGCGATGTTATCATCCCAGCTTGCATCCTTAAACGCAGCTGTAAGTTCTGTTATTGTTGTGAGATCAAGGCAGTTCAGGACTTTTTCCCGGTTGATCGTAATGGTAGCCTTGTAATCTTTCTTTCTGTAAATAATGTGTTTAAATTTGAAGCTCGCGGGTGATTTCCCCGAATAAATGTTCTTCTTTTTCACGGTTTATTATCCAAATTTGTTAAATTTCAGCAAATTATTCATTCTGAAATACAGTTACAATTCAATAAATAGCGAAATATAGAACTGTTGAAATAGTGAACTGGAGATTTTTTAAAATAGTGAAATGGTGAAAGAGTGAGATAGTGAAATGGTGAAATAGAGAGATAGTGAAATGGCGAAATAGAGAATTTGCTAAAATGGAAGATTTTTATCTAATCATGAAAAATCAAAAGTTTGACATTACATGTTTCATGTTTGACGTTTCACATCTCACGTCTCACCTTTCACGTTTGACATTTCACATTCCACGTTTCACATTTCATTATTTCACTTTTTAGATTAAGTTAGTATCATAAATGACAGATATTTCTGTAATAATCGTAACGTGGAACAGCGCTGGGGAAATAATTGATTGCGTAAGGTCAATTACTGCTGCCGCAAAATGCCTTAATACAGAGCTTATTATTATAGATAATAACTCAATGGATGACTCATTTGCTCTAGTGAATAAAATAGATTTTCCCAAGCTAACAACTGTACAGAACTCCGAAAATCTGGGCTATACAAGGGCTGTTAACCAGGGCATAAGTCTCGCCAAAGGCAGGTATGTTCTGCTGCTGAATCCGGATACAGTACTCAAAGAATCCAGTATCCGTGAAATGTTCAATTATATGGAAAGCAACCGGCTTTACGGCGCATGCGCGCCGCTTATGCTGAATCCCGACGGCACACAACAGTACTCAGTCCGCAATTTCCCCACATACTGGCGAATGTTTTGTGAATTCAGCCTGCTTGCATACATCTTCCCCAAATCCAAGCTGTTCGGAAGCTGGAAGGCAAAGTACATGGATTATAGTGCGGAGCAGGATATTGAGCAGCCAATGGCCGCAGCGTTTATGATCCGAAGCGAATTGCTGAAGAAAGTTGATAACATGGACGAGCGCTTCAGAATGTTCTTCAATGATGTTGACCTGTGCAAAAAAGTTTATGATGCCGGCTTTCTGATAAAGCATATCCCCTCTTCAGTTGTGATACATGAGCACGGGGCCAGCATTAAAAAAGACCGCGCTAATATGATAAGGATATGGAATGATGACTGCGCTCTATACTTCGAAAAACATTTCGGGCGCGGACCGCTGCTTTTGTGGCTTAAGTTTAATCTGAAGATTTCCGGATTTATCCGTGTTTTTTTGGCTAAAAATTAACGCTTTTTTTCCCTCTCTTTTGTATGTAACAACAATTAATACAGTGCCTTACATATTATACTAATTAGCATTATACCGTTTAGTATAATACTAACTAGTATAATATATTATTTATGCGTCCCGGTATTTAGGCTGTGGCTAAAGAACGTTTATTTTAAATGATTTTACGTATAACTATATTTGTACATATAATAAGATAATATGAAATTCAAAGTATCCTGCGCGCAAATAGCGCCCGCTCTTGGTGATATTGAAAAAAATATCAAGCTGCATTTAAAATATATCGATAAAGCCATTGCCGGAAAAGCTGATATGGTGGTATTCCCTGAGCTTTCGCTAACGGGTTATTCAGTAAAAGACCTAAACCTGGAGCTTGCTTTGAATCCATACACCTCTCCCCTGCTTAAACCATTAAAAGAAAAATCAAAGAAGATCACCATCGTATGCGGGGGAATTGAAGAAGACGAAAATTTCGGCATCTACAACTCAGCTTTTTATATCGAAGATGGCGCAGTGAAATTCACACACAAGAAGGTTTACCCGCCCGATTACGGAATGTTCGAAGAGATAAGGTATTTTTCCCGCGGTAAAGAAGCCGATGTGCATGATACAAAATTCGGAAGGCTTGGCCTGCTTGTTTGCGAGGACCTGTGGCACATGTCATTGCCGCTCCTGCAGGCGCTAAAGGGCGCGAAGGTAATCATTGGCATTGCTGTTTCGCCTACAAGGCTTGCGTTGAACAGCAAATCAAAAGTGCTGAAGAATTACGAGATAAATTCCGAGCAGCATAAAGCATATGCCAGACTTCTTTCACTATACCTTGTTTTCTGCAACAGGGTTGGGTATGAAGACGGAGTAAATTTCTGGGGCGGCAGCGAAATTGTTGATCCGTTCGGCACAGTAGATAAAGTTGCGAAGTTTTTTGATGAGGATCTGATAACAAGCGAGATAAATATGAACTCAGTCAAACGCGCCCGCCAGCTTGCAAGGCACTTCCTTGATGACGATGTGAATTTCCTCAGGCATGAAGTTGGGCTGCTGAATGATGAGCTGAATAAGATCAAATAAATTATTAAAGAATAATAGTCACAGTTATAACTATAATTTTATCTGAAAAAAAATAAGTTAAAACTATGAATATTAGATACCTTACTTCAGCATCTTCTTCAAAAATCCTGCGGTAAATGATTTGTTGCTTTTCGCAACTTCTTCCGGTGTGCCTTTCGCCACAACTTCGCCGCCCTTGTTGCCGGAATCCGGGCCGATATCAATTATATAATCCGCGCATTTTATCACTTCGAGATTATGCTCGACCACAACTACAGAATTTCCTTTTGTGATCAGCTCATTAAAACACTTCAGAAGCTTTGAAATGTCATATAAATGCAGACCAGTTGTAGGTTCATCAAATATGAACAGCGTTTTCTCTCCCGCCGTTTGGAATGACAAATGATATGCAAGCTTTATCCTCTGCGCTTCGCCGCCTGAGAGCGTTGTAGCCGATTGTCCCAATCTCAGATAACCAAGCCCCACCTCATCAAGAATTTTCAGCTTCGCTGTGATCCTTGGATACTCCTTAAAGAAAGCGATAGCCTCGGTCACACTAAGCTGAAGCACATCGCTGATGTTCTTTCCTTTATATTCAGCTTCCAGTATCTCGCTTTTATATCTTTTGCCCTTGCAAACATCGCACTCAAGGTAAATATCAGCCATGAACTGCATCGCAATTTTGATCACTCCTGAGCCTTCGCAGGTTTCGCACCTTCCGCCCGGCACGTTGAACGAAAAATTGCCGGCTGTGAATCCGCGCAGCTTTGACGCGGGCAGCGAGCCGTATAGATCCCTGATGAGGTCAAAGATCTTCATGTATGTAACGGGATTCGATCTCGGCGAGCGACCAATTGGTGTTTGGTCAACAAGCTCAATAGCATTAATGTGCTGATGCCCGAGTATTTCCCTGTATTGCCCTATCTTCTCATTGTATATCCCTTCAAGCCGCTTTTTTAAAGCGCCGTATAGAATATCGCTTATCAAAGTAGATTTACCGGAACCGCTTACGCCGGTTATGCATACAAAAACTCCGAGGGGAATATCGACATTAAGGTCTTTCAGGTTGTTCTCTGAAGCGCCGCGGATCGATATGACATGACCATTTATAGCACGCCTTCTTGCCGGAAGATCAATTTTTAGCTTGCCTGTGAGATACTTTGCGGTAAGCGAGTCATTGGATTTCTTGATATCCTTCAGGTCACCTGCATAAACAACTTCGCCGCCAAACTCCCCTGCTTTTGGACCGATATCTATCATATAATCGCTGGCGTTTATCATATCGGGATCATGCTCAACAACTATTACCGAATTTCCGATATCCCTTAGTGATTTCAATATCCTGATCAGCCTGTCATTATCCCTTGGATGCAATCCAACACTTGGCTCATCTAATACATAAATTGAGCCCACAAGCGAAGAGCCGAGCGATGTAGCAAGATTTATCCTCTGGCTTTCGCCGCCTGAAAGCGTACTTGTTAACCTGTCGAGTGTCAGGTAACCAAGTCCAACTTCGTAAAGATATGTAAGCCGGTTGCGAATCTCTTCAATTATCCTACCCGAGATCTCTTCGCGGGTCTTATCCAGCTTCACTGTTTTGAAGAACATGTAAAGCTCTTCAATATTGCTTTGAACAAGATCTTTAATGGTTTTGCCGGCTACTTTAACGTACAGGGCTTCCTTTCTCAGGCGTGAACCTTCGCACTCTGCGCACTTTGTATATGCCCTGTACCTGCTGAGCAGCACACGGTAATGGATCTTATACGCCGCTTCACGCTCCACCATTCTGAAAAATTTGTTTATGCCGATATACTCGCCCATCCCTTTAAAAACTTTTTCCAGCTCTTCCTTATTAAGATCTTTGAACGGAACGTGTACGCGGACGTTGTTCTTCTTTCCTTCAAATATAAGGTCGCTTAAATGTTTGCTGTGCTTCGGAGTTGAAAACGGGTGGATAGCATTCTGGAAGATTGACTTATTCCTGTCAGGAACTATAAGGTTCTCATCTATATCGATCGTTTCACCAAATCCCTGGCACTTTGGGCATGCACCAATGGGATTATTGAATGAGAACATCAGCGGTTCCGGTTCCTCAAAGCGGATACCATCAGCTTCAAGATGCATATTGAAAGGAGTTAACAAGAACTCCCTTTTGGTTTCGGGAATTTTCGCCCCCTCTCCTTTAAGGAGAGGAGGTTGGGGGGTGAGGTCCCTTTCTGTCATAACAAACAGGTAACCTTCACCTTCTGTATATGCCTGCTCTATTGAGCCTGCGATACGCTGCTGCTGTTCTTCATCCTCCCTGTTAAGCACCAGCCTGTCAACAACTACTTTCAGGTCCTGGAGCTTGATCTTTTTTGCATCGTAACCCTGATTAAGGTCAATTATCTCTTTGCCGTTCCATATTCTAAAGAATCCTTTTTGTACAAGGTTTTCAAGTTCCTGCTTAACTGTTTTTGACTGGTGTGCATGTATTGGGAAAAGTATAAAAAGTCTTGTCCGGTCTTCAAGTCCGTTAACATACTTTAAAATATCTTCGATATTATCACGCTTAACTTCTTTGCCTGAGATGGGGCTGTATGTAATCCCGGCGCGCGCGAAGAGAAGCCTGAAGTAATCATATATTTCAGTTGTGGTACCAACGGTGCTTCTTGGATTGCGTGTAGAGGTTTTCACTTCTATTGCCATTGAAGGCGCGAGTCCTGTAATTGAATCAACATCAGGCTTGTTAATGCGCTCAAGAAACTGACGCGCATAGGATGACATGCTTTCGATATAACGCCTCTGGCCTTCGGCATAAATTGTATCGAACACAAGCGATGTTTTTCCTGAGCCGCTTAACCCGGTTACAACAACAAACTTGTTGTGCGGAATATCAACATCGATATTCTTGAGGTTGTTTACGCGCGCGCCCTTTACTTCGATCATTTTCCCGTCAAAGCGGGAATTTATATCTTTCGGAGCACTTTTCCTGCTGATTTTGGAAGAAGTTTTCTTTGCTGGTTTGGTTGCTTTTATTACGGCTTTTCTCGGCATTCAGAAATGGTTTAACTGCAAAAATCGTAATTTATAACCACATAAAAAATGAAGAAAACGAGTTGTAAGAGTCTAAGTTGTGGAAATGCGGGGTTTAAAATCACAATCTCAGTTGTTTGAGTTATCAGCTAGAGCAAATGTAATTCATGTCTTATTTGATGCATATGAGAACTTCTGTTCATCATAATCAATGGCGTCATTTCAGCACATGCCGCTCCTACGGAGCTTGATTATAATTTGTCCTGTCTTCTACAAACATAGCGCTCCTACGGAGCGCACCGACTTTGCAATATCCCCCCCCCGTTGTTGGTGTTCTCACCAACAACAGATGTTATCAATCAGGGCTAAAGCCCCTTATTCTTATGCCTGCAATACACAGTCTAAAGACCGTAGCTAATCAAATACTAACGAAATCATGTTTTCTAATCGGGGGTTTTTACTTCACCAGCACCATCTTCCGCGTTTCACTGAAGCCCGATGCCTGAAGCATGTAAAAGTAAACTCCGCTTGGCAGGTTTAATGCATTCCATTTATATTCATATTCCCCTGCCTTTAGCTGCGAATTCACCAAAGTGGATATTTCCCTTCCTGCTGCATCAATCACTATGAGCTTTACCAATCCGGCCTGTTTAACATCAAACCTGAAGGTGGTTTCGGGATTGAACGGATTGGGATAGTTTTGTTTCAGAGAATATTCAGCCGGAATGTTTGAAGAGATTGGTTCAATTCCAATTACCGAGCTTAAGAGAAGCCTGTACACAGCCCCGGTTGAGAGTCCGGCAAAAACATATGTATCGTTGTAAGCCAGCGAAAACACATTCGGATTCGAAGGAAGTCCGGCGGTAATATCCTGCCAGTTGGCTCCGTTATTACTTGTGAAATGAACCTTGTTCTGTGCGCTGATAAAAATGTTGGTACCCAATAGTGACAGCGCCTGGACCTGTGTATTTGCAAGTGAGCTGTTCAGCTGCACCCAGTTTGCGCCGTTGTTGGTAGTGGATTGAATCCCCCTATTGCAGGCCGCATATAAAGCATTATTGCCATAAGCCATTTCATGAATTATCGCTGTACCGAGTCCGCTTCCTATTTGCGTCCATGAATTGCCGTTTAAGAACGCAAAGTAAACGCCGTATGAGCTTGTACCTGCGTAAAGAATATTGCCGTTTATCACAAAGCTAACTATGTTGCGCGCGTAGGAGCCTGAATTCATTTGCATCCAATTACTTCCTCCATTAGTGGAAGAAACTGTCATTTGGTCACACCCCGCAAACAGGTAGCCCCCTGAATATGCCACTGCCTGGGTATAGTAGTTTGAGGGATAAGTATTGGTCGGGAGCCAGTTTTGCCCGGAGTTAGTTGTAGCGTATAGCTTATTTTCGGGATAGACTGCGCAATATAAGGTTGAACCGTTTGCAGCAAAATCCTTTACATTGGGAGAAACAGGTAAACCGTTATTGATTTGCTGCCAGTTATCGCCATTATCCGTAGAAATGTAAGCGCCAGTTTGAGTTCCGGCATAGATCGCAGAATTGAGGTTTTTTATAACCCAAACATTTTGCGATCCAACCCCATTTGTCAAACTCCATTGCGAAAATATCCATGAATTTGCTAAGATTAATGAAAAAAGGAGAAAAAGAGGTCTAATCATATAGAAAGATGGTTTTTGAAAGCACAAAATTGAATAAATACCATATTTTGAGCAATATAATACATATTTAAGTATAAATCAGCGGCAATTGTTCCGGCGAAATCCTCAAAAACTCTCTCAAATCACAGTTTTACTGCCTTGAATATTTGCTGGCCAAAAAGTATATTAGTAGCTAATTCTAACTATAATTTAATGAGCAAAAAAGAGCACAAATACTACGAAACCACTTTTATAGTTGATTCGATATTCGAAGACGACCGTGTAGATTCGATAGTAAACAAGTATTCAAACTTCTTCAAGAAAAATGAAGGAGAAGTGATAAAAACCGAAAAATGGGGCAGAAGAAAGCTCGCTTATCCGATAAAGAAAAGAGTGACCGGTTCTTATGTATCCATTGAATTTACAGCCGATCCATCCGTAATTGCGAAGCTTGAAAGAGCATATCACCTGGATGACGATATCCTCAGGTTCCTGACGGTAGCTTTTGACAAGAAGACTCTTGACGAGCGTAACGCATACCTCATAAAAAAAGAGCAGGTAATGAAAGAAAGGGAAGCCGCAGTTCAGCTTCAGCAGCAGCAGCAATCGCAGTCAGCCGAAGCAGATAAAGTGCCGGATGCTAAAGCCACTGAATAAACAAGTTTAGTCAAGAACTATCAATCTAACCGAAACCATCGGAGGAACAAATGGCTGATTTAAAGATGCCCGAATTAAACTCGGTAATTATTGCCGGGAATCTGACAAAAGACCCAATCTTCAGACAAACGACTAACGGAACACCGGTTGTTAATTTTTCGGTAGCCAGCAACAGAAGATACCGTGACAGCAAGGATGAATGGCAGGAAGATGTGTGTTATGTAGGAATAGTTGCATGGAACAAACTTGCGGAAAGCTGCCGCGATAAGCTCAAGAAAGGTAATGCTTGCCTGGTTGAAGGAGAACTCCAGTCAAGGACATTCAAAACAGAAAAAGGCGATAGCAAAACCATAGTAGAAATAAAGGCAAGAAGGATCCAGTTCCTCAACAAAAAAGGACCGGGCTCTTCTGAACATCATGATGAACCTTCGACCTTCGAAGATGATTCATTCGAGAAGCATTTGTCACCGGAAGATACAGCCCTGCTCGGCGATTCTTCCGCACACAGTTAAGAATTTATAAACTCAGCAGCCGATGCCGATTTAAAGACACGGTTGTTTCGTAACAATACCAAATGAAAATAATATTAAAACAAGACCACGACAAACTAGGTAAAACCGGTGAAGTAGTTAATGTAAAAGACGGCTTTGCGATGAATTACCTTATCCCGAACGGTGTTGCCATGAAGGCTAATACCGGTAACATGAAAGTGCTTGACGAGATAAAGAAACAGCAGGCTAAGAAACTTGAAAAAGTTATCGCCGAATCTCAGAAGCTTGCAGGCGAGCTATCAGGTGTTCAGCTTGAGATCAAAGCAAAAGCTGCCGATGAAATTAAGCTTTTCGGTTCAGTGACCAATGGCACTATTGCAGAAGCACTTATTCATAAAGGTTACACTATAGATAAAAGAAACATATTGCTGGATGAACCCATCAAAGAGATTGGTTCGCGAACGGTTGATATAAAGCTTGCTGGGAACGTTATGGCGCAAATCAACGTTTCGGTGGTAAAAGACGAAGCTTAAAATTTATTTCTAAACGGGCTTTCTTAAGCCCGTTTTCGTTTCACAACAGCTTATTGGTTTCTTTAGGAGCTAAAACTACACAATGGAAAAAACCGTAGAGGTTTTAAAAAGCGCGACAGTAAGATTCGCGGGAGATTCCGGCGATGGTATGCAGATCGTCGGATCAAGATTCACAGAAACATCAGCTTTTTTTGGCAATGACTTAAGCACTTTCCCTGACTACCCGGCGGAGATCAGAGCACCTGCCGGTACTTTATTCGGTGTAAGCGGATTCCAGATACAGTTTTCAAGCCAGGACGTATATTCACCCGGTGATGAACCGGACGTTCTTGTTGCTATGAACCCTGCTGCCCTGAAGGTTAATCTGAAAGACCTTAAGGCTCACGGCACAATCATTGCAAATGAGGATGCATTTATTGAAAAGAACCTCAATCTTGCCGGCTATAAATCAAACCCGCTCGAAGACGGTTCGCTTGCCGGCTATAAGCTTATCAAGGTACCTATTACAAGGGCTACAAACAACGCGGTTAAGGATCTTGGCTTAACAGCAAAAGACGCCAACCGCTGCAAAAATTTCTATGCCCTCGGTATCACATACTGGCTTTATGACAGGCCGCTTGAGATCACCATGCAATGGCTTGAAAGCAAGTTCAGCAAGAACAAAGTTATTGCAGAAGCAAACGTTAAGGCGCTTAAAGCAGGATACTATTTCGGTGAGACCGCTGAAATATTTACTACCAGATATAAGGTCGCCCCTGCAAAGCTACCGAAGGGAATTTACAGAAATATAACCGGCAACCATGCTGCAGCATTAGGCATTCTTGCCGCATCGCTGAAAAGCGGCTTGCCGCTGTTCCTCGGCTCATACCCGATTACCCCGGCAAGTGATATTCTGCATGACCTTTCAAGCTACAAAAATTTCGGTGTAAAAACATTCCAGGCTGAAGATGAGATCGCGGCAATTTGCGCATCAATAGGCGCAGCCTTCGGCGGCTCGCTTGCTTTCACAAGCACAAGCGGACCGGGAATGGCGCTGAAACAGGAGGCTATCGGACTCGCAGTAATGGTTGAGCTTCCGCTCGTTATTGCAAATATTCAGCGCGGCGGACCCAGCACAGGGCTACCGACAAAAACCGAGCAGGCTGACCTATTCCAGGCAATACTCGGAAGAAATGGTGAGTGTCCGCTTCCGGTTGTTGCGGCTTCATCACCAGCTGACTGCTTCATGATGATGTTTGAAGCAGCGCGTTTAGCCTGCAAGTTCATGACACCTGTAATATTCCTATCAGATGGATACCTTGCAAACGGCGCTGAGCCGTGGAGGATCCCTCATGAAAATGAACTTCCGATCATTGAAGGTGATTTCAGAACTGAAAAAGAAGGATATTTCCCGTATATGAGAGATGAATTCCTTGCGCGCCCCTGGGTAAAACCCGGTACACCCGGCCTTGAACACAGGATAGGCGGACTTGAGAAACAGCATATCACCGGAAATGTCAGCTATGATACAGCCAACCATGAGTTCATGGTTAATCTGAGAGCAGAGAAAGTAAAGAACATAGAAAATCACATTCCACTGGCAGAAGTTGAAGGCGACCAGGAAGGCGAGCTTCTTATTCTCGGCTGGGGAAGCACTTACGGCTCGATCACATCAGCCCGCGAGAGGCTTCTTGCAAAAGGTTACAATGTTTCACGTGTACATCTTAAATATCTCAATCCGATGCCTAAGAATCTCGGTGACATCCTGAACAGGTTCAAAAAAGTACTTGTTCCGGAAATGAACCTCGGCCAGCTTAGTATGCTGCTGAAGGCAAAGTACCTTAAGAATGTGACCGGCTACAATAAAGTACAGGGCCTGCCATTTAAGGCAAGCGAGATCGAGAAAAAAGTAATTGAATTGTTAACTGACAAATAATATGGAAACAGAATCAACCACTAACGGAACAGCAGAAGCCGCGGCGGTTAAGCTGACTGCAAAAGATTACGCTTCGGACCAGGATGTAAGATGGTGCCCGGGCTGCGGTGATTATTCTATCCTCGCCCAGGTGCAGCGCGTTATGCCGACATTTAATCTGCCGAAGGAAAAAACCGTGTTTGTTGCAGGTATCGGATGCTCAAGCCGTTTCCCCTATTACATGAATACTTATGGTTTTCATGGTATCCACGGCAGGGCTACTTCAATCGCATCCGGATTGAAAATGGCAAGGCCTGACCTCGATGTATGGGTAACTTCCGGCGACGGTGACCTGCTCAGCATTGGCGGTAATCATTTTATTCATACATTACGAAGGAACCTCGACATTGTTATCCTGATGTTTGAGAACAAGATCTACGGGTTAACTAAGGGTCAATATTCCCCCACTTCCGAACACGGAAAGATAACCAAGTCTTCACCGTTCGGAACGCTTGAGGAACCGTTCAATCCGTTAACACTGGCACTTGGCTCAGGCGGATCGTTCGTAGCAAGATCAATGGATCGTGACCCGAAACATATGCAGGATACAATTGCAAAAGGCAAAGCTCACAGAGGAACTGCCTTCATAGAGATATTCCAGAACTGTAATATCTATAATGACGGCGCGCACGAGCTTTATACTGAAAAAGACACAAAGCCTGACCATACTATCTTTGTTGAAAACGGAAAGCCTCTTCTTTTCGGCGCTAAAAAAGATAAAGGGATTAAGCTCAATGGCTTCAGGCCCGAGATCATAAACATCAATGAAGGAAATAATTCTATCAATGATGTAATTGTTTACGATGAAACTTCAAAAGAGCTCGCGATGATAGTTGCTCAGATGTCTGAAATTGAGAACTATCCGGTTCCATTTGGTGTATTGTATAAGGTACAAAAACCCATCTATGAAGTACAGATGGAGGAGCAAATCGAAGAATCCATTGAGAAGCTTGGCAAAGGCAGCCTTGAAAAACTGCTCTTTACCGGCAACACATGGGAGATAAAGTAAACAGCATTTCTAATTTATAGATTCAATGCAAAAGGCATCCAATTTGGATGCCTTTTCTTTTTATATAACTTTTTAAAAGTACTTTAGATTCAATCAGGCACAAAAAAAGCCGGAACTTAGCCCGGCTTCTTTGTAACTTTAATTTATGATCTATTTAACCTGCATGCTTGATTTGAATTTCCCCCTGAGGAAGAGCCTTTCACCAACAAGGTAAACTATTGCTACAAGCACTACTACAAGGATTATGTTTATAGAACCTGAGCTTAAAGAGAGCCCGAAGAAGGAAAGCACTGTAGTAAAAATACCCTGTATATAGCCTACTAATGTTTCAACTATGGAATTGGAACGCTGCATCGTGTTGAAAGCAAGTCCGCCGTTATCATCTGCATTCACGGAAGCTGATTTCGACATCATACCCAGCATGAACGTAAAGCCCAACATCAGGAAGCTGAATGAAGCTATAACATATTTTACGATCCTGTCGCTTCTGCGTTCTTCAAGTATTGATTTATTCTCTGCCGCAATTCTCTTCATGAGGTGCTGGGTAAAATCCCCCGAAGCCCTGTAATTCCGGCTTTTTCTCAGCCCGGCCTCTATTGCCTCATCAAGTATTTTATTTTTATCTCTCATTGTAAACTTGTATTCTATTAAACTTATATTACTCTAAACTTGTAATTCTGCGTTTTGTAATTTAAATGTTACGCCATTTCAAGAAGTTCCGCTTCTGAGTGATTCTGCAGCATGATCTCCTTAAGCTTGTCTTTGGCCCTGAATATCCTGTTCTTAACTGTGCCTAACGGCAGCTTCAGCGTTTCTGATATCTCTTCATGTGAAAGATCATTAACATAAAAAAGTGTTAATATAGTGGAATACTTCTCCGGGATCTGCTCGAGGTACCTGTTTATGGTATCCTGAAGCTCCCCTTCCGAAGCCAGCCGCTCTGTATCGAAAACCCTGCTTTGCTGGTAGTTATTGTTGTCTATTTTAAGCTCAAATGCCGCGATATCCGTAACTTCACCTTCTTCATTAACAGACTTCTCATCAATGTTTATCAGGTTGTATGTTTTCGACCTGTGTTTCTTGTAGAAATCTATCGCTGTATTGTAAACTATCCTGTAGAAGTAGGTTGAAAACTTTGCCCTTTCTTCAAACTGCTTATCTGCAATTGCCCTGAAGGTTTTGATAAAAGCTTCCTGCAGGGCATCTTCGGCATCTTCAGTGTTCTTCAGTATCCGCATAGCAAGTGTCATGGCTTTATCCTTATACCTGTTCACGATCTCTTCGAACTCACCGATGTTTCCGGCCTGAATCTTCCTGATTATATTCAGCTCAAGATCGTTCATACATGATTCTACCTGCTGTTTGGACAATGCTTTACTATTTTGGCTAAATATAAACAAAAATGTTTGAACTTATTATTTAATTGCACTTATCAGGTTATAACTGATGGATCACTTACTTTGCGGCCTCTTTACTGAATCAGCCTGTTTATCATCTTTTTCACCACTATCATCTTTGTCTATCCTGATATCAATATCTCCGTCTTTATTCTTATTTCCTTCAATCCTTATTGGCTCTTCATCATCGAAATCGATCTTAAACTCAAATGAATCGTCCTTTTTAGGGAGTATCTTATCTGCATCAAGGGAAATGCTGCCATTGGTGCTTTCGACTTTTACCATACTGCCGCCTTTTCCAAGGGTGCCTGATAGTGACTTCTTCTCTGAGTTTACTTCATTAAACGTTAAGTTCTTGAATTTAACCCTGCCGTGAATGGTTGAAGCGTTTACATCCGCATCGATATTTTTGAGCCCGCCTATCTTCACGTCTCCGTTAACGATGTTTATATTAATGCCTGCTGTAACTGAATCTACGTTGCACAAAACAGTCCCGTTCACTCCGTCAACATCTACTTTGCCCTGGCAATTCAGAACATTAACCTTCCCGTTCACGGTCTCAGCTTTTACATCACCCGTTATTCTTGTGATAGTAGTAGTACCATTTACGGTTTCAGTATAAACCTTCATATTCCTTGGGACTTTAATATCATAGTTCACTTCCGCGTTGCTGTTCTTCCTGAACATACCGGAATTTGATCTGTTGATCTCGGTTTCGATCTTTATCTCACTGCCTGATGAATCGATTTTGATATTCACATTCTCTATCTTCTTATCCTGTTCATCATGTTTCACGTCCGCAATTATCTCGGCATCAATTTTGATCTCGCCTGTAGTATCGCCGCTGTTAGATACATTTATCCTTCCGTTAACATTTTCGATGTGAATTGAAGTCTTGCCGCTGCCGTTAAGAGTGTATTTAACGTTTTCCTTCTTCTCAACTCTCTTCTTCAGCAGGCTGCAGCCGTTAAACCCGATAAGCATCGTGCTTATGACTGCAGCTATTATTATGTTTTTCAAGTTCATTTTAATTGAGTTTATATTGTGTTTATAATGCCCGGGTTATGAATTTTGCCCCGTGCTCTGCTGGATCTGTGCTTCTTTTTTGATCTTCGAGCTTGCCACAAAGTAATAGATGATGAATCCAAGTCCGCCGAACAACAGAACCATCACACCGCTCAATTCATCCTTAAAGCCGGCTTCATCAAGCAGAATACCGAAGAAAAGGCCAATACCTATCATGGAAAGCAGTATTCCCCATTTGAGCGAGCTAAGCGGATTCTTAGGCCTTCTTTCCTTTTCGCGGAAATAGTCCCTTGCTTCCTGGGGTGTTAAGCCCATATCCATGAGCTTTGTGCGTTCTTTGTGTTTTATGTATAGATACCAGAAGATAAGCGCTCCGGGAATTCCGAATGTGAAGATGATTGCTATTATCGGTATAAATGCTTCAGCTACACTGTTCATAATATTATGCTCCTTTGAATGCCAATGCCCGCTTTTGGGCTGTTTTTGGCGATTTTATTGTTTTTTTGTTGTTTTCCCTCATTAAGATATCTGTTAATTATGACTTAATAATAAGGACTAAGGTTGCAAAAATACTGCAAGAAATGCAGCGGGTAAGGGAATTCAGCGCAAAACCTGAAAGTTTTTGTAAAGCTATATTTTAACTACATTTAGGGAAAAAGAATGAAGGGAAATGAAAGAAAATTTTACTTCAGAAGATACTCGTGCCACCAATTACTTTAGTGAAAAACTGAAATAGGGAGATAGTGATTCGTACTATTGGTCTCGAGGCACGAAAGATATCAGTGAAAGCAGCCTAATCACCAACTCACCCACTAACCTACTCACCATTTCACTATTTGGTTATCTCACTATTTGTTTCTGTTCCCCTGCCGAAAAATGCAAAGTACATAGTACCCAGAACTCCGAATCCGGTTGCAAGGAAAAGATTCAGTTCAGGTGAGACTTTCCAAAGTACGCCGCCTAAGAATCCTGCGAAAGCTACAATGCCATCGCGGATAAAGTAGTACATACCGAAGCTTCTTGCTTCGAGTCCTTTTTTAGAGAGCTCCAATATCAATGCTTTCCTTGTTGGCTCGCCGAACTCTTTTAGCCCGCGTATGAAAAATGCGATAGCCAGCATCCAGAAAGTATTGCTGAAATACAGCATGAATGGAAATATTGTGAAGAATATAAATGTGATCACCACAAAAGGCTTCTTTTCAAGCCGGTCTGAATAACTGGCAACGGGAATGAATATCAGCGCAGATGTTGCCATTTCGATAGCCGTCAAGTAACCAAACTCGCTTGCGGAAATTTTCACAACATTCATGCACCAGATAACAACGAACACGTAAGGTATCTGTTCGCAGAATCGAACCAGTATATCCGATACCAGCAGGTTCTTTAGCTTCTTATCGAATGTTTTCCATAACTCTATTGGGTGAACTTTCTCCGGCTTCTCTTCTTTGGTATCACTGGTGAGCTTATTTATGAATATCATTCCCACAAGAGAAAGTACTATTGACACACCAAATGCTATCTTTATTCCCTGCAGCAAACCGAATGTACCGATCAGGATACCGCCAATAACCGGACCCAACGCCATAGGCAGGCGGCGGATAAGGGAATGCATGGATATCCCCATCACGGTTTTACCCTTGCCGAGAGTTTTTGTAATCAGGCTCATTGAGCCCGGCAGGGCAACATTCGACCATCCGAAGAAAAACAGCATGCCGATGAACACTGCTATCCAGCTATTGAATATTATAGCAATAGTATAGCCGAAAATCGCCATTATACTGAATACAAGGAATGCCTTGCGGTTTCCTAAATGGTCGGAAATATAACCGCCCGGCAATGCCCATACAGCGCCTAGAAAGTTCTGCAGGAATCCAAATGCACCGATAATAAGTATCGATGCGCCAAGCCCATCGAGGTATTTCGGAATGAACCGCTCCCACAGCTTCTCGCCTGTGTACATAAGCACGGTTAATCCAAGCACAAGCACAATATTGCGCTTGAGCCCGAGGTATTGTTTGGTTTTAGAAAGTGCTGTATTCACAATTCTAAAATAGCAGGTAAATAAAACAAAAAGGGCTGAAAAATTCAGCCCTTAATAATGAAGTTGTTAAAAATTGTCACCCTGAACTCGTTTCAGGGTCTGCTTGAATATACGTAGGTTATGACTTAGGAAATTAGAATTTTTGCAGAATTTATTAAATTAAAAATATAGTGTATGCAAGAAGATGCTGAAAC